>NZ_CAKMMF010000017.1 GCF_927798095.1 Paenibacillus plantiphilus
GATACAAATCATTGCGGAATATGACATGAACCGCCGTATACCGAACGGTACGTACGGTGGTGTGAGAGGTCGGGGGCTAGCCGCCCCCTCCTACTCGATTATGCCAACCTAACACTTTACGTCATTATTTTGTTTAATTAAATACATCCTTCATCCTTCTCTTATATCTACCAAACAAAATGTCGATATAGTGCATGAAGCAACATGAATTCGACAGAAATAGATTCGATAAAGGGGATGAATTATACAATGAAACGTGGTCGGTTTGCTTTATCATTGCGCGTCAAGCTTGTGTTATTAATCGGTTTTCCCATTGTGCTTTATGTGTTCAGTACGCTGTATTGGATGGATCGATACGATACAGATATGGCTAAGCTGACCCACTCTCTGTTCGAGACGACGAACAAGGTCAATACGCTGGTTCTGAATGCTGATCGCGACTTCTATCAATCCTTGACAGCACTTCAATTGTTGGAATCCAAGCTGTCCGATGCAGCGAAAGCGCAGCAGGTGATGGATGAGTTTGTCGTCAATGCCGAGCAAGCGCAAGCACGAATAGATGAGGCATTCGGCATTCTCCAAAAGGAAGGGCTGTTTGATCTGAAGAAGAAGGACGGCGATCTGTCGATTCGAATGATAGCGGATGGATTTCATGCCAATTACTCGAATTGGTTCAATGAGGCCAAGAGCGCGGCAGAAGATGGACAAAGCAAGGTGTTCAATCCAGAGCTGATGGCCATATTCGAGGAGACTCGGGAAGGCATCAATATCATTGGCGAAATATTAGATGAGCATGCTGCGAATCAAATTGCCATAACAGATAGTGAAACAGCGGAAATCAAGTCAGCGAGTGGTATTGGTCTCATGATTTTCCTGCTCGCTATTGTCGCTGTAGGTTATGTTATCATCCGCAATATAGCGAGAATGATCAGATATGTGAATAAATTGATGAGCGCAGTTTCAGAGGGAGATCTTAGAGAACAACCTTCGATAAAGCACAGCGGCGATGAGATCGGGGCGATTGCGCATGCGGTTGAAGCCATGATCAGCAAAGTCCGCGGCCTTATCGCCACCATATCGGATAATGCGGCGGGAGTCAGCACGGCTTCGGCACAGATGAATACATCTGCCAAGCAATCGGCTGCAGCGGCGGCGCATGTTGCAGAAGAGATTCAGGAAGTGAATGAGGGGATGGAGGTTCAAACAAGGGGCGCAGAGGAAACGTCGCGCGCCATTGACGAGATGGCGGTCGGAATCGGCAAGATTGCGGAAAATACATCCGTTATATCCGATGCCGCAATGCGTACCTCCGATGATACTGAGCATGGTCAAGTACAGCTTGAGCAGCTTAATAAGCAAATGGACGGAATCAAATCTGTCATTATGCAGCTCTCGGACATTATCACGAATTTGAATGAGCGCTCCAATGAAATCGGACTCATTGCCGAGAATATTACGACCTTCTCCAATCAGACGAATATTTTGTCGCTTAACGCTTCGATCGAAGCAGCCCGTGCAGGCGAGCATGGCCGCGGCTTTTCCGTTGTGGCTGATGAGATTCGCAAGCTGGCGGCGCAATCGCTGCACTCGGCAGATGTTATTAATCAGCTCGTAACGGTCACACAGGGGGAGATGGTGAACGCCTCGAATGTAATGACGACAACGCTTGGCGAGGTGTCTGCAGGCAGCCAGTTGATGACGCAGGTCTATGCCAGCTTCACCCATATTCGCAATTCGATTCAGGGCATCGCTGCGCAAATTCACGATAATTCGGCGATTACGGAACAAATGTCGGCGAGCTCCGAGGAAGTTAGCGCCACGATGGAGCAATCTGCGAGTACGGCTCGCACGAATATGAGCAATACGCAAAATGTAGCTTCAGCGACTCAGGAACAGCTTGCGGTGATGGATGAAATCGCTTATGCTTCCGATCACTTGAAGGACATTGTTGACGAGTTGGAACGCTCGGTAGCAACGTTCAAAATTCGATAATATTTTCAAAGGCTCTTGGATACGCCATGGATCAGTCTGCCAAAGCGTGTGCAAGAGCTTTTTTTAACAAAATTTTAAGGATATCTTCTATAATATTACGTAACTTTTTGTCCTTATACACCGTCTATACGATATACTGAGATAATGGTTTTCATGGGAAAGGGGGTCTCGTTTACTATCTATGGCACTGTGGAGACGCAAACAAGGGGAAGCACCGGCAGTTCAGGACGAACCAGCGAAGGAAGAAGACAATAAAACCGTTCTGAAAGCAGTTCAAAGAGAGGCGCCAGCGGATACCGGCAAGCCGTTATTGACCGTGGAATCTGTCGAAAGGACATTTCAGGTCGGCGGTCAGCCGCTTCATGTTCTCAAGAGCATTAATATGGAGCTTAAGCACGGTCAGCTAGTCATGCTGCGAGGTCGCTCAGGCTCAGGGAAGACAACGCTGCTTAACCTGATTGGCGGACTGGATCAGCCATCGAAGGGGCACATTTTTTTTCAGGATAAGCCTTTTCACAAGATGAGCGATGATCAACGAACGACGGTTCGCCGCAAGCAAATGGGATTTATTTTCCAGGCGTTTGCGCTTATGCCGCTGCTATCAGCCTATGAGAATGTCGAGCTGTCGCTCAGAATGGCGGGGATTCCGGGCAGTGAATGGAAGGAACGCATTGTCCATTGCATGGAACTGGTGGGGCTGAGCAAACGAATGCATCATCGTCCTTTCGAGCTGTCTGGCGGTGAGCAGCAGCGGGTTGCGATTGCCAAGGCGATTGCCCATCGGCCGCGTCTGCTGCTGGCGGATGAACCGACGGCAGAGCTGGATTCGCAAATGTCCGCGCAAATTATGTCGGTCTTTCAAAATATTATTGCCACTGAACAGGTTACGATTTGTATGACAACGCACGATCCTACGATTTTGGAGGTTGCCGATCATGTTTACGAAATGGTTGACGGGAAATTCATTTAAGCGAACCGCCGCTGTTGTTCTTGCTGCTTCGCTCATTTTTACAAGCGGCTGCTCGCTGCTGCCGGATGAGGAGAAGGAAGAGGTGCTGCCGACGATTACACCTCCACAAATTTCCAAGAAGCCTGAGTATGAAGTGACTACAACGACGCTGGAGACGAAAAAAACAGCTATCGGCAAGCTCATCTCACTGGAGGAGGAGACGTTATACTTCACTTTAACAGGCAAGCGATTGAGCGACCTGAATGTGAAGGTTGGCGATAAGGTGAAGGCCGGTCAGGTCATAGCCGTACTCGATATGGAGAAGGAGATCAAGGATCTTCGTTCTGCTCGTCTGGCATTCAAGAGAAAAGAAGCTGATATGAGAGAAACACTTCGCAAACGCGACGAAATGCCGCCGCTCGAATTTGAAGAAGCGATGATTTTGTTCGAAGAAGGACGTCAGGCACTCGCTGATCAGCAGGAAGAAATCGATAAGGCGACGATCACGGCGCCGTTCTCGGGAACGATTGTATCGGTCAGCAAGGTGAAGGGCGATCAGATTAACGCCTATGATCCTATCTGCATCATTGCGGATACGAGTAGACTAACGCCAGCTGCCAAGCTGACGAAGGATGAATTAAAGGGCATCTCTGTCGGCATGCCTGTCGTCGTCGATATTAACAATGTCGGTAAAGTAAACGGCAAGATTAAGCAGCTGCCAGTTCCGCAAGAGAATGAAGGCGGCGAGAATGGCGGCAACCCAGGCGGCACTCAACGCCCCGAACGACCGGAGGATTTCTTGATGGTTGAACTGGATAAGACGCCTAAGGATCTTTCGCGCGGAACGCCATTATCGATTAATATCATTCTGAAACGAAAAGAAAATGCAGTTGTTATTCCTCCATCCGCATTGCGTACCATCGGATCGCGTACTTATGTACAGGTTGTCGATGCTGAAGGCAAGCGCGAGGTTGATGTAGAGGTAGGCGAGCAAACATCCACTGAAATTGAAATTCTCAAAGGATTGACGCCAGGACAGAAAGTAGTAGGTCGATAACCGATGGGGATGCCGTTATTTCGCTTTCTGTTCCGCAAAATGTGGAACACGCGTTGGATGACGCTCAGTTCGCTTGCAGGCTTGATTATTGCCGTAGCGTTCGCGACAAGCATCCCGATGTATGCGGACGGCGCGCTCAAACGGGTCGTTGCAGAGACGCTAAAGGAGGAAAGCAGCGGATTGCCTGCTGGGTCGCTTCTCATGCGATATCAATCCACTAGCAATAAGACGGACTTTCCGGCTTTGGCAGAGGTATCTCGCTACATCAAGGATGACATACCCAAGGAAATCGATTTTCCATTCAGTACGTTTGTGCGGAATATGGCGATCCGCAGCACGGAGATTTCTCCTGAAGATCCAACCAAGGTAGACGCAAGCCGTGTTCGTCAGATGTCGCTTAACACGTTGTCTGGTCTGGATAAGATGGTTGAGCTTACGCAAGGACGCTGGTACAGCGATGGGGTTGCTGAAGATGGCCTGGTCGAGGTTGTTCTGATGGAAGAGGCTATGTATCGCAGCGATGTTCATATCGGGGATATTTTTGAATATCCGATTTACAGCGGGCTCGACATCACGCTTCGGGTTAAGATCGTTGGGGCTTACAAGCCGCTCAACGAGAATGATCCTTACTGGTATCAAGGTCTTGAGGGCCTGATGAATACGCTGCAGGTTAGCGGCACGGCATTCGAGAAGGGATTGCTGGAACAGAAGAAGATACCTGTACATACCGTTAACTGGTATTATGCTTTCGATCTGAAGGAGATTCAGACAAGTCAATTGTCTCCGCTTAGTCAGACGTTAAGCCGGCTCGATGTTGAGCTGTACCAGAAGCTGAAGGATACGAAGGTTGAGCTTTCATTCGATTCTCTTCTCAGCAAATTCCGTACCCAAAGCCTTCAATTGCAAATGCTCTTGTTCACATTGGCCGCGCCGATGCTTGCAATGGTCTTTTATTTCATTGCGATGAATGCGCGTCAATCGCTCGACAAGCAGCGCAGCGATATAGCGGTTCTTCGAAGCAGGGGAGCTGGTACAAGGCAAATTATATGGATGTTCTTGCTTGAAGGATTGCTGCTGGGGACCGTTGCTATGGTCATCGGACCATTCATTGGCTGGTATATGGCCAAGAGTATAGGTTCTGCCAACGGGTTCCTGGAATTTGTTAACCGGAAGTCGATTCCGGTAGGCTTCTCGACAGAAGCTATTATTGCCGGGCTGGCAGCGGTATTGCTGGCTGTGCTGGCAACCGTTATACCGGCTGTTATGTATGCGCGCGCTTCTATCGTTAATTACAAGCAGCAGCTTGCGCGCTCTGACAGCAAGCCTTTCTGGCAGCGTTGGTTCCTCGATGTTCTGATGCTCGGGGTCGCGGCTTATGGCTGGTATCTCTTCAACGAGCGTCAAATGATCTCGTTCAAGAGCGGAATGACAACAGACCAGCTCAATGTTCAGCCGTTTCTGTTCTTCGTTCCGGCGCTAGCCATCTTCGCAATGGGATTGTTCTTCTTGCGTGTGTTTCCGTGGCTGCTTAAGCTGTTCAGCTGGTTGGGCCGCAGGCTGCTGCCTGTTCCTGTGTTCTTGACGCTTACACAGCTGTCACGTTCGTCCAAAGGGTATTATCCGCTCATGATCCTGCTCATTCTTACTTTGGGTCTGGGCGTCTACAACGCCTCTGCAGCTCGAACGATTGATTTGAACTCGACCGAACGCACGCTGTACAAATACGGTACGGATGTAGTCATGCAGACGGTATGGGAAGGCGAGACCGAGCTGATCGACAAGGAGAATCAAGGCGGTCAAGGCGGCCAGGGCGGCCAGGGCGGCGGTCAAGGTGGAGGCGGCGGCCAAGGCGGCGCTGCGCCGCAAGGACCGACCCGTACGACCTACACGGAGCCTCCTTTTGAGATTTTCCGCACGCTGGAAGGTGTTGAGGCGGCTGCAAGAGTGATGCAGACCAAGGGAAATGTTATTGTTTCCGGACGTTCCGTAGGACAGGGGACCTTAATGGGCATCGACAACGTCGATTTCTCCAAGGTGGGATGGTTCCGCAACGATTTGTTCGAGGCGCATCCATTCAATTACTTGAACAATCTAGGTGTGTATGAGCAAGCGGCAATTGTGCCGTCGAAGGTTGCTCAGAAATATCAGTTGAAGCCTGGCGATGTCGTGTCAGTCGGCTTGCAGGATGGCATGATTGATTTCGTCATCGTCGGCATCGTGCCTTACTGGCCGAGCCAATATCCTGACCAGTCTCCGTTTGTAATTGCCAACCTTGATTATATCTATGATCAGGTGCCTATTATCCGTTATGATGTATGGCTTAAGATGAAGCCGGGCGCCTTGACGGGACCGATCATGAAGCAATTGCAGGACAAAGGAATAGAGCTTGCAGATGTCAAGGATGTCCGCATTGAGCTTGCGACGCAAGCGAAGCATCCAACCAGAGGCGGGGTATTCGGAATATTGAGTCTTGGCTTCCTTGTCTCCATCATCGTCTCCTTGACCGGTTATGTGCTATTCTGGTTCTTTAACCTGTCTGGACGTATCGTGCAATTCGGCGTCCTTCGGGCGATGGGGTTATCGCGAAGACAGCTTACAGGCATGCTTCTGCTAGAGCAATTATTTACTGCCGGCCTATCGATTGGATTGGGAGTTGCTATCGGCAAAATCGCTAGTATACTGTTTCTGCCGTTCCTTCAGACGACAGACAATGTCGCGAATTCTGTACCGCCATTTCGAGTCGTGTTTGATTCGAAGGATACGACGCAGCTGTACATTGTCGTTGGCTGCATGATGCTGATGGGTGCGACATTGCTGCTCATTCACATCCGTAGACTGCGGGTGCATCAAGCAGTCAAGATGGGAGAGGAGCGTTAGACGATGATAGAATGCGAGGGTCTGGTCAAAATTTACAAATCCGACGATCTTGAGGTCGTCGCGCTGCAAGGCTTGAACTTGCATGTTCGTGTCGGCGAGATGATGGCCATAATCGGGAACAGCGGCAGCGGCAAATCAACATTGCTGAACATTCTGGGCGGACTTGATCGGCCTTCGGCCGGTCAGGTGCGGGTAGGACCTTGGGACCTGCTGAAGATTACAGATGACCAGCTTGTGGAATACAAGCGCGACACTGTAGGCTTTATATGGCAGAACAATGCGCGAAACCTGCTGCCTTATTTGACAGCACTGGAGAATGTGGAGATGCCCATGATGCTCTCCTCCAAGCTTGATCGCGCCTATGCCAAACAGCTTCTGGATTGGGTTGGTCTGAAGGAGCGGATGCATAACAAGCTGCATCAGCTCTCAGGCGGTGAGCAGCAGCGGGTAGCGATTGCGATATCATTATCCAATCGTCCGAAGCTTCTGCTTGCTGACGAGCCGACAGGATCTGTAGATACACGAACTTCTGATTTAATTATGGATATTTTTCGCAGGCTTAACAAGGAAATAGGGATTACAATCGTAATCGTTACTCACGATTTGTCGCTTGCAGGCAAGGTGGACCGGGTCGTTGCGATTCGTGACGGATTGACGAGCACCGAATTTATTAAGCGGAATCCGAATTTGGATGCTGAAGGCGGAGAAAGCATTAATCTTCAGCATGGCGGGATACAGGATGCGCATGAAGAATATGTTGTCGTTGATCGGGTAGGCCGCCTGCAAATTCCTAAAGCCTATTTAACAGCCTTGCAAATTACAGATAAAGCATCTATGGAATTCGATGGCGAGAAAATTATTATTTCAACGCCCAAATCATTGGAGGGGTAATAAATGCCGGAAAACAAATCACTATCAGGTAAGGGTCGCGTTTTTAGCAGGTCTACTGCTATCGTTCTCGTATTCATACTCCTGACATCATTGCTTGCAGCGTGCAGTAAAGGGGATGACAACGGCAGCGGTGCTGACAATCGTGTGCTGCGAATCGGATTCCTGTACTCCAGTCCCGATAACGAGCAATATCTTCGTCAGCAGTATACAGACTCCTTCGAGCTATTGAATCCCGATGTCGAGATTCAAATTGTCGGGGCAATCAATTATGATGATCAACGGTATGAGGAATACGATCCTAAGAAGGAACAGCCAGATCCTTACGAAAAGCTGAAAGAGATGCTTACAGGTAAAAATCCGGTTGACGTGCTCATGATTGATCTTGGCAATATGAAGCGGCTTGTCAAGGACAATATGCTGAAGCAGTTGGACCCGTATATTCAGAACAGCGAGTTCGATATTACTGATATTGTTCCGACTGTTATTGATGGCATCAAAGACGCAGGCGAAGGCAGTCTGTACGGACTTGCCCCGACTTTCAGCTCGTCTGCCCTGTACTATAACAAGGCGCTCTTCACGGAAGCGGGAGTTCCATTCCCGACTGACGGCATGCAGTGGAACGATCTGTTCACCCTTGCCAAGCGCGTTACGAAAGGAGAAGGACAAGAGCGCAAATTCGGTCTGGCCTTAAGCCGCTATGGCGGTGATCCATTCTACGACACGCAAAACTATGCTGCTCCGCTTCGCCTCAAAACATGGGATGACAAAGGCGAGAAGATGACAGTAGATACCCCGCAATGGGCAAAAGTATGGAAGGACATCCTTCCTCTGTATAAAGAGAAAATTATGCCAACACAGAAGGATATGTATCCAGAAGAATCGGCGATGGAAGATGGCAAACGATCATTTAATCCATTCCAGGGAGACATGTTCCTTAGCGGCCGATTGGCGATGACGATTGGCGGATACGATTATATTCAGGAGCTGGAAAGAGCGAAGGGTGCTGCGGAGAAGAATAAAAATGTTACGGCTATCGACTGGGATGTCGTAACAGTTCCAACTTTCCCGGAAGAGCCTAACGTGGGCGGCAGCATCTACATCAACAATCTGATGACGATCAATGCGAAAGCATCTAATAGTGATGATGCCTGGAAATTTATTGAATTCAACAATAGCAAGGAATGGGCGAAGCTCAAATCACGCAGCACGTACGAAATGGTATCTCGCATTTCATTCCTGAAGCCTAAAGAAGGCACAAACTTCAATATTAAAGCTTTCTACACCTTGAAGCCAGTACCGCCTTCTGACACGGATATCAGTACGCTTTACCAGAAGCTTCCGAATATTTGGGAAGTCAACCAGTATGGCTCTCAGCTCTTCCTGGAAGTAATCGAGGGCAAGAAGGGTGTCGAGGAAGCGCTCAAGGAATGGCAGACGAAAGGCGATGCGCTCCTGCAAAAGATGAAAAAAGATCCGCAGGCATCCATTCATACGATGGAAGGCGGCGGAGTATCATCAGTGGGTGTATATAGATAATGTAGATTAGAATGAATCCGCACCTGGCTACTCAGGCTGCGGATTTTTTTTGCGCTTAAGAAGGGAATGCTTGTATTTGGTGCAAATAGGGTAATCTAATGGAAATAATGATGGGGGGATGCGTCATGCGTTGGGTGTACTGGGTGCGATTGTATGAGACCAAATTTCAAGCAGGCTGTCTTGTCAGCAGAATGGAGAATGATTGGTGGGTATATGGATATAATTGCCCGCAGGAGATTGAGGTGTTCCGTTCGAGAAAGGGCAGATTTGGTGTTCGATATATGCCCTGATAAAAAATAAATATTGACTTTAATCCATAATATATAGTATATTAATTCTTGTCGCCATTCAATGATGCTAGTGAAATGGTAATGTCGCGGGGTGGAGCAGCCCGGTAGCTCGTCGGGCTCATAACCCGAAGGCCGCAGGTTCAAATCCTGCCCCCGCAACCAACCTTTTAATGGTTATTTCTTTAGGGCCCTTAGCTCAGTTGGTTAGAGCGGTCGGCTCATAACCGATTGGTCGGGGGTTCGAGTCCCTCAGGGCCCACCATTATAGTCACTGCATGAACACATGCCGGGGTGGCGGAACTGGCAGACGCACAGGACTTAAAATCCTGCGGTGGGTGACCACCGTACGGGTTCGATTCCCGTCCTCGGCACCATTGTTTTTTATGGCTTTTAGCCGATGCATGAACTTACATACGAAGAATTACGCATAAAGCCTCCTGTTCAGAAACTGAGACTATCCTCAGGTTATGAGCTGGAGGTTTTTGTTTCTGCTGCGAACCTATTCTCCTGTTTAATTGAACGGCTGAATACAATATAATAGAGGCAGGCATGGTGTGCGAATGGGTCTGATAGGCTAACAAGAGGTTTATTGATTCAATATTGCTGGAGGTACATATGACAATTATTTTTAAGAATGATTGGGCATCCATTTTGGATCAAGAGATGGAACGGCCCTATTACAGGGACATGCGGCAGAGGCTTGCTAATGAGTATCGGACCAGTACAGTATATCCGAGTATGCACGACATCTTCAATGCGCTTCATTATACCTCCTATGAGGGCGTCAGAGTCGTTATTTTGGGACAGGATCCCTATCATGGGGCAGGACAAGCACATGGGCTGAGCTTCTCTGTACAGCCCGGTGTGAAGGTGCCGCCTTCCCTGCAAAATATATACAAAGAGCTTCGGGAAGACCTTGGATGCCCGATCCCCGATCACGGCTATCTGGTATCGTGGGCCAAGCAAGGCGTGCTGCTCCTGAACAATGTTCTGACTGTTCAAGCTGGTCAGCCTGCTTCGCATCAAGGTATGGGATGGGAGCAGTTCACAGATGCGGTTGTAGCCTCTTTAAACCAGCGTAAGCGGCCTGTGGCCTTTATACTATGGGGTAAGCACGCGCAGGAGAAAGCGGCATCCATAGATACGAATCGGCATTATATCATTGCGTCACCGCATCCAAGTCCATTTGCTGCACATCGGGGCTTCTTCGGCAGCCGTCCCTTCTCCAAGGTTAATGACTTCCTGAAGAGTATCGGCAGCCCGGAGATCGATTGGTGTGTACCCGCTCTTGCAGAGCTGGAGTCAGCGGCAGATAGAGAATAGGAAATAAACAAAAGAGCAGTCCTCCATCATGAGCTGTGAATACCGGCCGCTTCCAGGCCCTGTTCATCATTCATGGAAAGGACTGCTCTTTTATTAATAGACTTTATTGGCTGACTGCCGCGCTATCGTCTGAGCTTGTCGTGTCATTCATTGAAGCGGCTGCTTCGTTCAGAACCGGCTTATAGCTTTTTGCAACAAAGGTAACTACCTTCACTTCAGTCAGAACCTGCGGATACATCATATCTTTTTGGGGATAGAGGGGTTCGATGTTCAGAATGGCTTGATCCCCGTCAAAGGTAATGGACGAGATGCGCATCCCATATCCTGGGTGAGGAGCCTGGGCGGTAATGGTCACTTTGTTCACTTCTTCATTGACTGCATCAATTGTGATAGCTGGATCGTAGAGAGGGAAAGGTTGAGCGCCCTCGCCGGGTTCTGGTTTCACTATATTCTCCTTTACAAAACGAATCGCATCATGGAGCCAGCCAGCTCCTTCACCCCGGGTCATAATGGATTGCGGATTGAAATTTTGCTTGCTATCAAGCTGGGCGATCTTGCTGATCAACAGCTTCTGTATGCTTTCCATGTATACTGGTGCAACATCAGCTTCATCCTTGATTTGCACGTATATTTCAATAAAGGCAAATTCCCCTTTTGTCATCATAGCGCGAAAGAGAATGTGGGCATACTCCTCACGAGTTAGCGGGGCTGCTGGGTTAACATCCTTTGGGATATCCAGGCCGTTCAGATGAGCGATAATAAAAGCATCCGCATACCAAGCATTATCCCTCACCCCCGTAAAATAATCGCTTGCCAGAGGCTGTTTGATGAACCGCATGTTGTCAATATTAATGCCCAATCCTTTGACAATGAGTGTAACACCTTCGGCATAGGTTAGTTTATCCTTAGGCTTGAACTTATTGTCTTTGCTTGTCGAAATGATGCCTTGCTTCTGCAATTCAGCGATTTTTGCCTCGTTTGGGTCTCCTTTCGTATCAGAGTATGCCATGACGGATTGTCCGACAACAACTAGCAGCAGCATAACGACTGCACTAATCAAAAAAGTCTTTTTCATTTCAATCACCTCAATTAATAGTGTGGTTGAACTTTTGAACTGCTACTTTTAATGACGAGTCGTTATTTCGTTATGTTGCAGCTTTTCGGAATGAGGAGGTATTTAGAGTGAAAGTTGGGGTAGCTTTGATTGGCAGCTATTTATTACAGATAAATTACAGTCTAAGAATGAATAAAAGAAATTTAAGGCGATTTATTGATTTACAAGTTCCTTTAGACTTATTGACATGGAGAAATAAGAACCAATTTATGTTTATATTTTTTCACAAAAATAATCACTTAATACCATATATGGATATTGAGGCGTATGTTATATTGTTGCTGTATTCAAATCGTTTATGAAACGAGGTGGCCGTCAAACAATGTGGGATTGCTATTCAGATGTGCACAAGTATGACCAGTATGTAGTGTGGACAATGAAAGGCAATGATTAAACCAAAATCGAGAGGGATGTGAATTAATGTTAACTAAAAAATTTAAATCTTTTATTATGGCCTCACTGGTGTTATGTATGGTGTTTGCTCCAATCTCTGCTCAAGCAGGCTCGAATACCGGCCCGACGGGAACTGCTACTCTTACGTATGCTTATGATTACTTCTATTGGACAGTATATCCTAACTTCCCATCGGGCTCTTCAGGTTCTACGAATGGAACTGGAACAATTAATATCTATAAAATCGTAGGCGGCTCTGAGGTTCATGACCGATTGATTAATATCGGACATGTCAATCCAGGCACGACTTCTTCTGTTACGGGATCCCGTCCATGCGGTCTTGCTCCGGGAACTTATAAAGCTTATCTGACTGCGCATGTAACGATGAACAACTCGCCTTATCATACGGTTTCGCTCCCTATTCCTTCTGAAACCTTTACGATAACTTCCTTCACGTCAACACCTTGTTACAATGGTTTCTAATTAACAGACAGTAAAAAAATAAAGAGATCCCAGTTCAGGTTAGTTCCGTTGGGATCTCTTTATTCAGATTTGGTTCCAGATCACTGGTTCCAACTCACTCAACCGCAATTATAGTGGCATTGTCCATACAATCTCGGCGATCCGTACACAAGCTTGCCTGCTGTGGGCTGGGCTGTGTAATTGCAGGAGCACATGATCAGGTTTCACATCAATGATCGTTCCTTCAATTGCTCCACGTGTTGTTTCGAGCAGTACACAGCGGCCAGTTAATCGGCAAAGGGCGGCTACTACGTAAGGGTCAATCGACGATACCGTTTGTACTTGACTTGGATTTAACTGCGCTGGACTGGTCTGGCTTGGTTGATACAAATTATTCACTCCTTAGCTTAGCTTCGTTTCCATCATATGCAGCTGCCTACCTTGAGGAATGGGCGTCAAAAAAATCCGAGAAAGTGATTGACTTCATTGCATTGATTTGATATATTATTTCTTGTCACTAATTGAAACAATCCTTTTGATCTGTTAGCTCAGCTGGGAGAGCACCATCTTGACAGGGTGGGGGTCAGTGGTTCGAGCCCACTACAGATCACCATATTTAAATGTTAAAACCCTTGATAATCAAGGGTTTTTTTGTTTGTTTATTTCATGGAAGCGGGATAGCTGCTTTCCAGTTGATTCAGCAAATGAAGAACCTCCATTAATAGTAATCATGCCATCGTGCATGACTACAATAGTATTAGCTCTCCTTGTCTATTTAAGCGATATCTTCAACATGGCTGTGTTTGGTCATCCAATTGTTGGAGCATACTATACCCATTGATTAGATTCACGGTGATAGGGGGATGGCGATGAGAATTTGTGCTGCGGTGCTGCTATGTCTATTGTTATGTACGGGGTGTGAGCTGGAGCTGGCGCCGAATTTCACGGAGAGAGGCGATTCCCTTCACGAGGGTGTATCTGCGAATGTCTACCCGCTAAGCGGTTCCGTGTCCAAAGAGGTATACGAGCTGAAGCGTTCTGATAGAACACCATTCTCGCCAAAGGGTACTGGACTGAAGAATGTGAGCCCCGAGGAATAAGAGCGGTCACTGCTGGGACAAGCTATATCTGTACAGTGTGATGGTGTGGCTGATGTTCAGTTTTTTACAAGGAGATGATAGGTATTATGGATACGTCAGAACGTGAACAATCGCAGCAAAACCGCGAAACTTTCGTTGCCGTACAGAAGAACGGGGATGGCGATCTAACGGCCTTCAAAACCTCAAGCGGGCGAGTGCTGGATTATAGTCAGGCTTTGCAGGAGGTCCAAGGCGGGCATATTGCAGGTGTAAACGCCTTTAAAGGAAGAGATGGCGAAACCTATATTCGGGGAGACGCTGATGGCGATCCGACCAACAATCTCGATCAACTTCCGAACTTCTAGTTCAGGTCGCTTTCACACGAAGAAAAACCCGCATTAAGCGGGCGATGGGCTGTCGATGTCATTCATCGGCAGTCTTTTCTATGTGAGAGCCATTCAGAAATTATAGAGCTGATGCTGCTCTACGAATCTCATTGGGCCAGTACGGCCTTCATATTCGGGCTTGTTATCTTCATAATGCATGAGCCAGATCATCTCCTGCAGATGGTCAGGCAATGATTGAAGCTCCTCCAACGTCGTGTGGACAAGCCCGGGAGGAATGAACTGGCAATCGTGAAAAATCGTTGTACATCCGCGCTGATAGAGCCGCTCCAGCAACCCGGGATCAAACTTCATATCAGCAGAGTAAAAGAAGCTGCCGTTAATAAAGTAGGAATAGCTCGGCTTCTTCGGGATGTGACTTGTTAAAATAGCCTCTACAGATAGTCCAGGAATCAGCTCATGCTGCTGGCCTACTTCTATTAGATGCACGTCAAAGTAATCATCAAGTGTGGGGAATTCATCTGTCTTTAACCCGCCGCTAAGGGACCCTTCCCAGAGCGTGTCTACGATGGGTGAAGGAATGAACAATTTGGCCTTTTTCTTGAATACATACTTCATCTGAAATGCAAATTCCTCGATCCCGCCGATATGATCGGAATGGATATGGCTTATTAGGAGCGCATCGATATCGCTGAACTTATAACCGAGCTGGTGCAAGGATAAGGGTGCTGTCATCCCGCAGTCCATCATCAAAATATGGCCTTGTGAGAAGCAGATCGCATTAGTGTTGTAATATTGTTTGGCAAAAGCACTGCCTGTCCCGAGCATTTGTATGTTCAATCGGGCATCCCCCTATGTGATCATTATTTCAAATTTATCATTTCCAACAGCAAATGGAAAGAGATTTATTGGTAAATGTAAACAATCGTGATAAACGCCGCTGCACATGTGTCTCTATGCTCATAGGATAGCAATAAACCGACTGAGACAATGAGGCAGGTGCTTGCAGATGGCAAAAGGGAAAGGGATCAAAAAAAAGAAGTCCGCATCTGATCGCAAACAGAAAGTTACGAAGCTCGTTCTATCGGATACATGTGCGGTATGCCCAACGCCCTGCGCGAGAGGCTTAAGGTATCTGGACGGAATGAGGCAGCCCGGTGCTGTTGGAAAGGGCGTTCCGTGTATTCTGACACTCAAATATGTGTAGTTCAGTAAACTCTTCTATTTCCCGGGCAAGCGCAGCATTCAACAGATTCCGACATATAAAGAGGTCGTGAATTTTTTTGGCAGGCTGCGCAACTTTGGACGACTTGGTGAGTATAACCAAACATCCAAGCATACAGGATGGAGGGTTGACAGCCATGAAGTTCAGAAAGCTTCTCATCTTGCTGCTGGTGATGTCATTATGGGGCGGTACAATGCTGTTCGCCGACGCGGCGGTACAGAAAGTTCGAGTGATCGTTAACGGATCTGAGTTAGACGATGCCGGCCTATTCACCGAAGGCAAAACCTATTTGCCCATACGTCAAATAGCTGCAACGATGCAGGCATTTATTTCGTGGGATGAAAGTGCAAAGAAAGTAACCGTACACAAACCGAATGTCCACATGTTCCTCTTCCAGGATAATACGATTTTCGGCAATGTTACGAAAGGCAATCGCATCACGTTCAAGGTTTTCGCGCAAATCGATAATTTGTTAACGGATGTTTCTGCAGTTAAGGTATCGATAGTGGACCCGGACGGCAAGGAAGAGGTCATTCAATCCGAAAAGGTGAACAAGAATGATAATTTCTGGTACCGAACAGATGATTTCACCTATACGTTTAGCTCGGCAGGCAAATATACGATCCGTTTCTATATGAAGGTCAATGCATCGGATGATTGGAAGCAGATATCTGAGAAAACTGTGACAGCAAAAAGCTCATAATCATGTAACGCCCTTGCTGGATTCAGCAGGGGCGTTCTGTTTGACCAGCAACATGTTCCGTGTTACGATAGCGAGGAAAACTATTCATGAATTGAAATGAGGTTATAATCGTGAGCGAACATGAGCATAAGAATGAAGAGAATTGTGGCGACGGATGTGGATGCGGTCATGACCATGAGCACGAAGAGCATGTTTTTCTCGTAACGGATGAGGAAGGCAAGGAACGTGAGATGGTAATGGTATACACGTTTGAATCGGAAGAGCAGGTTTATGCTGTTCTGCTGGATCGTAATGATCCAGAATCAGACGGTGTCATCTTCCGTATTGAAGAAGAGAATGGCGAAGCGTTTCTTGTTGGAATCGAAGAGGATGCTGAGTGGGAGCGCGTAACGCGCATTTACGAGGAAATTGCTCAACGTGAAAATCAAGAAAACTAAGAATAGGAAGACTGCTGGAGCAAAAACTCCGAGCCCTAGAGCTCGGAGTTTTTAATTTAGCAGATGAACCGCCGCAAGAGAGGGGCGGCACAGATGGCTGCTTCTTATTTGCGCGGATTATAATATATGGTTCGTCCATTAAACATCGTTAACTCTGCTTTCATACGCTTGGCAAAATATTTGCAAAGCTCATTGCCCTTCGCCTTATCCCCATGAGTGGCGCTGTCAGGCAGCACGACCTGCACATAGGAGGTTTCCTTCTCGCCATCGCTATTGGAGCCGACGCCGAACAGAATATAATTGTACTGGGGACTCGTCCCCTTCAAGTAGAACCAGAGATGCTCCTCGCCTTGCTTGGATTCAATCGTATAAGGGAACGCCGCCTCTGTATAATCCCAGCTCAGCTGCTGGCCGGTTAGCGCGGTTTGCTCGCGATATCGCTGGAGCTGTTCCTTCACCTCGCCCAGGTTAAGCCGTTCTACAGTGGAACCTTCCACAAACTTGATGTAAGCGCTTTGACTCACTTCTCGCCCACCCCCAACAACATCATAGCATTCCATCCGAACATTGACAATAACGGAGAATTACAGCTGAATAAGTGGAGAAGCCGGAGCACCGGCCCCGGCTTCTCTCTATTCGAATGCGAGCTTATGAGATGGCTGTTTCCTCGACGATGACCTTAACGAACTGGATGCTGCGATCCTCAGGTCCTTTGACCGGCAGACCGACCTCGACATGATCGACAATATAGTCGATGTTGATCTGAGAGATGACCTCCCCAGGCAGAAGGATCGGAATGCCCGGCGGATAGACATAGATGAATTCAGCAATAATCCGGCCTGCTGATTCCTTGAACGGCACAACCTCCGTCTGCGCATAGAAGGCATCGCGCGGAGAGAGGGAGAGCTGCGGTATTTCCGGTATTTTTACCACAAGCTCTTTCACATCATTAAGTCTGTAGTGGGATTTCGCAAGGGCGCGAAGACCTGTCAGCAGCGATTCTACTGTTTCCCTTGTGTCGCCTGGTGTAATCAAGGCAAGGATGTTGTACATGTCACTTAGCTCAACCTCGATGTTATAATGATCACGCAGCCAATTCTCCGTTTCGTATCCGGTTATACCTAGATGTCTGACGTGAACGGTCACCTTGGTCGGATCATAGTCATAGGTTGCTTCCCCGCCAAGAATCTCTTCGCCGAGGCAATACAGTCCTTCAATATTGTTAATCTCACGGCGGGCATATTGAGCGAGCTCAATCGCCTGTTCTGCTATCCGATGGCCGTTAAGCGCCAGATTGCGGCGTGAGGTATCCAGTGACGCCAATAAAATATACGAAGTTGATGTTGAGGTAAGCATGCTTATAATGGTCTGCACGCGGAACGGATTGACACGTCCCTTGCGAACGTTCAGGACGGAGCTCTGTGTCATCGAGCCGCCAAGCTTGTGAACGCTGGTTGCAGCCATATCCGCGCCAGCTTGCATCGCTGACATCGGCAGCTTCTCATGGAAGTGAATGAGCACGCCATGCGCTTCATCAACGAGGACGGGAATATCGTAGCTGTGCACGAGCTCCACAATTTCTTTAAGGTCCGCGCATATTCCGTAGTAAGTTGGGTTAATAACGAGTACGCCTTTCGCATCCGGATGACGCTCCAGTGCTCTTTTGACAGAACGTGTCGTTATCCCGTGGTCGATTCCGAGATTGGAGTCGCGTGCCGGCGATATAAAGACAGGCCGTGCACCTGCGAAAATTATGGCGGACATGATGGATTTGTGCACATTGCGCGGCACGATAATTTTATCGCCAGGCGCGCATACGGACAGAATCATTGTCATGATGGCTCCGCTTGTACCCTGCACGGAAAATAGGGTGTAGTCGGCTCCAAAGGCGTCCGCCGCCAAATTCTGGGCCTCCATAATGACACCGGTAGGCTGATGAAGATCATCCAGCGGCGCAATATTAATGAGGTCGATCGAAAACGCGTTATCTCCAATATATTCACGGAATTCAGGGTCGCTTCCCGCCCCTTTTTTATGTCCGGGAATATGAAATTGTACAGGATTATTAGCCGCATGATTCCGCAGAGCGGAGAACAGCGGGGTCCGGGTATGATCCATTGTGCTTTATCCCGCCTTTCCACATGATATTCGTACAAACAAGGTTGAGTATAGCAAAAACGGGGGGGATTGCAAGTAACATTTTTGTTGAGACTAAGGAATGAACGATTAGCATTTGGAAAGGAGAGCGTCATATGGAAACTCGAATGAGCTGGCCAGGCCGCAAAGTGCTTTCTTCACCATTTGTCATTCAGCTCCTTATTATTATGTTTCTCGTTGAATTTGTTAAAGGGGCGCTGCTCATTTCAATCCTCCCTGTCTATATGGGAACGTTGGGATTAACTGCGTACGCCGTTGGTTGGGCGCTGGCGCTGCAATATATTGGCGATAACGCCTTCCGCAGCCCTCTGGGATGGATTATCGACCGGATCGGCTACAGAAATGTGATGCTGTTCGGGGTCATTCTGACATCTCTGTCCGTCGGCATTGTGTCGCTTACAACGGAGTTCGGCTGGATTGTGCTGGCGTGTGTGCTGCTCGGTGTAGGCACGTCGCCGCTCTGGCCGTGTGTCATTACAGGCGCAACAGCTGTCGGGGGAGACGCTTCAAGCGGCACAATAATGAGCGTTGTTTATATGGCCTGGCTGACTGGTGTAGGCGCCGGTCCGATAGTCATCAATTTCTTCATCACTCAAACCTCCTATGCGCCAGCATTCCGAATACTCATTGTCATGATGGTTATCGTCGTCGCAGTGGCGCTGTTTCTGCCGGGAAGGAAGAAATCCAGAGAAATTGAAGGCCAGCTCGGCGCTGTGCCGACGGATCAGAGGATAGGGTCTGCAACATTGATGAACAGGATTAGGGACTATTTTGCCAAAGTAAGTCGTTCCCTGCATGCCAGCTGGCTGTTGTACCCGGCTATGTTTACACAGAATTTCGCGCTGGGCCTGTTGACGCCGATTCTGACTCTGTATGCCCGGACAGTCCTTCATCTGACGCCTCAGCAATATAGTATGTATCTGATTGCCGGAGGGGCAGTAACCGTGCTTGGTTTAATTCCTGTCGGCAAATGGGTGGATCGGTATGGAACAACATGGTTTCTCCATGCCGGATTTATTATTGCTGCAGTTGCACTGCCGGTGCTCGGATATACACGCTCCTTGCCGATGGTAATGGTCATAGTTGCTCTTGTCGGCTTGGGCTACGCGCTCATCATACCGGCGTGGAATGCATTGATCGCCAAGGCGATTCCAAAGTCAGAGCGCGGAGCGGTATGGGGCTTCTTCCTCACAATAGAAGGCCTTGGCATGGTCATTGGCAGTGTTCTGTCAGGCAAGCTGTGGGATACGTTCGGCCCTCATGCGCCTTTTCTGCTGAGTGGAGCGGTGCTGACGCTCCTGTTTGTTCTTCATTTGTTCATAACAAGACGCCCGAAAGTTGTGGTACGATAATGGGGTGGAGGGAACAATGGGATGAAGGACAAACGACTATTAGTAGTAATGATTATATTATTGACGACATTTATTGGATTCGGGATTATTATTCCGGTCATGCCGGAGCTTATTAAGGAAGCGAGTCCAGGCTCTGTTGAGTTTCATACTGCAATGATGCTGTCGATCTATTCTGCAGTTGCCTTTATCATGTCTCCGTTCTGGGGCGGCCTGTCCGACCGGATCGGACGACGGCCGGTCATATTGGTCGGTGTACTTGGCTTCGCTGCCAGCTTCCTGCTGTTCGGGATCGCGGACGGCAGTCTGCCGCTTATGTACGCTTCGCGTGTGTTGGGCGGGTTGTTCTCTGGAGCTGTAGCTTCTGTAATCGTAGCCTATGTCGCGGATATTACGCCGCCTGAGCAGCGCACGAAGGGGATGGGGCTTGTCGGCATGTCGATCGGCCTTGGCTTTACAATCGGGCCTGGATTCGGCGGCCTGCTCAGTCTGATCTCGCATAATGCGCCGTTCTATGCGTCGTCTGGACTTGCTATGATTACGTTTATTATGGCGTTCTCGAAGCTCAAGGAATCGCTTGATCCGGACAAACGAAGAGCTTCCAAGGAGCGCAAAACTTCCAGATGGCGTGCATTTACGGGCTCTGTCAAATATTTGTATGTGCTCGCGCTGTTTGTATCGTTGACTTTGGCCGGCTTGGAGGCAACGCTTCAGCTGTTCGGGATGCAACGGTTCGACGTTAGTCCGCTTGAGGTCGGTGTTATGTTTCTTATCTGTGGACTTGTCGGCGCGCTGATTCAGGGCGGCGTTGTTCGCCGCCGAATTCGCAAGGGGCAGGAGCCGCAATACATAGCTGCAGGTCTCGTCATTTCGGCAATCGGCTTCTTCCTGCTGCTGACAGCTCATTCGTTATGGACAGCAACCTTGTATCTGGCTATATTCGGAATCGGCAATGCGCTTATCAGGCCTTGCGTCACCTCGCTTATAACGCAGAAAACAACGGTCGGACAAGGCGTCGCCTCAGGTCTCAGCTCTTCGATGGACAGTCTTGGCCGGATTATCGGGCCGCTGTTCGGAGCCTACCTGCTGACAATTAATCTTGAGCTGCCATATTTGATCGGCGGACTATTATCGCTTGTTGCGCTCCTGCTGCTCCTGCGGTTCCGCTTCATTGACCGCAGCCGGCAAACACAAGAGTCAGCCTCTTAATCAATGTCGTATTTAAAAGAAGCTGCGCCCCCCGATTGATTCGTCAGGGGCGCAGCTTCTTTATCGTTTCATGCCAAGACCGCGGATAATGAAATCAATGGTTGCCTCGCGTTCCAGATGGTCATCCCACACTGCGTCCTCACGTTCGCCATATAAGGTGCGAATAAGGACGTAGCCCATAACTGTTGAGGCGGTTAGACGGATGATCGTTTCTGATGGCAGCTCGACCATATTGCCATCGATCTGGAATTTCTGTACGACCTTCCGGATTCGCTCCAGCACCTTGGTGACGACGATGTTCTGGAACTGCTGCTTCAATTCGGGGTGGAACGGAATCTCCTGCAGCATAATGCGAAGGACATTCAAATTTTTCTTCATAAATTCGATACGGTTATCGATGAGTGCTCGGAGGAAGCCCTCATAGCTGTCGTACTCGGCATCCAGCACTTTGTTGAAATCCCGGAGCACGAACGGGGCGATCAGCTTTGCCATAACTGGTGCGACGATAGACAGGAGCAGATCCTTCTTCGTCTTATAATGACGGAAAATCGTTCCTTCAGCTACGCCTGCCCGCTGTGCAATTTCGCTTGTAGATGAAGCTGCATAGCCCTTCTCTGCGAACACATCGATAGCTGACTGCAATATTTTTGACTGCTTCTCTGTCATTTTATTGCCTTCGGCATCCTGCTTCAGCATCTCCTCGAACCATAGCTCTATCGTATCAGGCATCTGTGATGACTCCTTTCCGCATTCCCGCATGAAATACGGATATGGTCGGCTACTATATTAGACACGATCATATCATAGCGGGAATGATTTGTTAAATCGCCCGATGTTTGCGCAAGGCCAGAATATTAAGAAGTGCGAACAGCAAGGATAACCCGAGCAGAATGCCAACATTCCAGCTGATATCCGCCCAGCCCTCGCCGCGTATCATAACGCCTCGCATTGCATCAGCTCCATAGTACAGCGGCATGAAATAACTGAGCTTCTGAAGCCATGGCGCCATAGCATCCAGATTGAACAGGCCGGAGAAGAACACCTGCGGGACGATGACCAGCGGGATGAATTGAATAATTTGAAATTCATTGCTGGCGAACGATGATAATAGCGTTCCTAAAGTGAGAGCAGTCAGTGACAGCAGCAGATTCAACAGCAGCACCAGCCAGATGGAGCCATCCATATAGAGACCTAATACATCTATTGAGAACCATGCGATTAGAGCTGCTTGTATCAAGGTGAACAGACCAAAGCCAGTCAAATATCCAACGACGACCTCCCATCTGCGTATCGGTGTTGCAAGCAGTCGTTCCAACGTTCCGCCAGTCCGTTCGCGGAGAAAAGAAACACCTGCCAGCATGAAGACGAAGAAGAAGGAGAAGAAGCCGACTAATACCGGACCGAAGGAATCAAAGGCGTCCATCTCCTGGCTCCCATGCATATAGGCGAGGTTCGGTTGAAGTGTCTGCGCTTCCGCTTGGAATGCACGCTGGATCAGAAACTGAACGGCTTTAGTGACAGCGGGATCGCTGCCCTCAAGCAGAATAGATGGCGCGCCATTATGAAGCTGCAGGACAGCGTCGAGCTTCCCTTCCTTGAGAGCGAGCTCCGCTTCAGAAGTATTGGGATACGCAGTCAAGACTGCTTCGCTCTCGGCAAGCCGTTCGACAATGGGGGGAGGAAGCTGAACGGTGCCAATCTCTACTTGAACATCCTGACCGCTGAAAACAAGCTTCACAAGCCCCAGTACGAGCAGTGGAGCGATGAAGAGCAGTGCAAGCGTGCGTTTGTCCCGAATGAACTGATGAATAATCCGAATGGCCAAGGCGCGTACTCTCATCTTATTCTCCTCCTCCAAGTTTAATAAAGGCTTCTTCAATCGTGCCGCTGCCGCTGCTGACCTTCAACGCTTCGGGCGTATCGACCGCTGTCAGTTTGCCCCCGCGGATGAGCGCGAGCCGGTCACATTTCTCCGCTTCGTCCATGACATGGGTAGTGAGCAAAATTGTTGTGCCCCTTTCTCTCATCGCCCCAAGCTCCTTCCAAATCGATTGTCGAAGAACAGGGTCTATTCCTACCGTTGGTTCATCCAGCACGAGCAGCTCAGGCTCATGGAGCAGGGCGATTGCCAGTGACAGCCGCCGTTTCATTCCTCCCGAATAAGCGGCAACGGGCTTATCCAAATCCGGCAGCAAACGAACGATTGCCATCGCATGGTTAATCCGCTCGCTGGCTTGTTTGCCATTCAATCCGTAGAGCGCCGCGAAGAAAGCGAGATTCTGCTTCGCAGTCAGATCGTTGTACAGCGCATCGGATTGTGACATATAGCCGAATCGCTGGAGCATGCTCAGCTTGGGCATTCGCTGCCCGAGCATATGGACAGTTCCGCTATCGGCGCTGTCAATGCCGGTGATCAGCTTGACCATTGTCGTTTTGCCAGAGCCGGAAGGTCCGAGAAGGCCGAATAGCTCGCCGCGTTCAATATTCAGCGTGATGTTATCCAGGACAATGCGGCTGCCGAATTGGCGGACGATGCCTTTTAACGCAATGACTGTCTGGCTTGAGGTGGATAGGGTTGGATTCATCGAAAGGCCAGCTCCTTCTGTTTCAATTTAGTAGTGAGTAATCACTCACCATTAATATACAACAGGAAATGTTATTTTGTATAGTGAGTAATCACTCATTATTTTTAAGGGGACATGTATGCAGCTGTACTGTGGTCGTATATTCCTCTCGGTCTTAAGACGGGGAGAAAGACTAGTCTCCAGACGTTTCAAGTGATGAAGCGGAACAGGTAAGCTGTAGCAAGGGTTATTAAGAGATGAAATTCTGAGGGGAGAAACGGTCATGCAAGGAATTACAAAATGGGCTTTTAACAATAAAGCCGCAGTGAAGATTATCGTATTAATGGCGCTCGTAATGGGGGTAATCAGCTATTACAAGCTGCCGATGGAATTTCTGCCGGAAGCGGATAATCCGATGGTAACGGTCGCTGCGATGGGACCTGGCTATGATGCCAAATCGATGGAGAAGCAAGTGACAGAGAAGCTGGAGGAATCCCTTCAGTTCATAAAAGGAAAAAGTAGCATGGTCTCATCCTCTGGCAACGGATATGCCAAGATTGATATGAGCTTCGATTCCAAGACAGATATGAAGGAAGCGAAGGCCGAGGTAGAGCGCGCCGTAAGCGCGGTTCAGCTGCCAGAGCGCGTATTGCCTCCGTTCGTCGTTCAGTTCAACACCTCGATGATTCCGATCTCATGGGTAACAGTCGGATTCGAAGAGAATTTGAGCGAGGCTGATCGGGAGCGTTTGGAGAATGAAGTGGTCAATGCGTTCAAGAAAATCGATGGTGCGGGTGAAGTTGCATTAAGCGGCAGATCGATGCCTTCCGTATCGATTATTCCAAACAATGCAAAGCTGGTTGAGAAGGGCATCCCGTTCCAAGCGTTGATGGGCGTCCTGCAAGGACGCGGCACAGCTTCGTCGGTAGGCGAGAAGGTGATTGACGGGACGTCAGGCAACCTGACGGTGAGAGCAAACATTAATGATATCGGGACGTTGAGCAAGCTCCCGGTAGCTCCTGGCGTCAAGCTTAGCGATGTTGCGGAGGTTAAGCTGACGAATGATCAGGAAACGATAAGCAGTGTGGACGGCAAGAATGTCATCATGCTGACGATCTCCAAGAAATCGAATGCGAATGCAGTAGCTGTAGGAGATGAAGCAGCTGCTATAGTAGAACGGCTGTCAAAGGATTTTCAAGGGATAGATGAAGCTAAAGTATTGATCAGCACGGCGGAGCAAGTCGTCCACTCGGTTAATTCCATGCTTCGCGAGGTGCTGTTAGGAGCCTTATTCGCAACCATTGTCATTCTGTTGTTCATGCGCAATTTCAGAGCGACTGTAGTTACGATTGTATCCATCCCATTGTCGCTGGCTATTACATTGTATTTGCTTGATGTGTCCGGCATATCGCTAAATGTAATTACACTGGGCGGTGTGGCCGTTGCTGTGGGCCGACTGGTCGATGACAGTATCGTTGTGATTGAGAATATATACCGACGCCTGCAGAAGGAAGCCTTCTCTGTCACACTTATTTTGGAGGCGACGAAAGAAGTCGCAACGGCGATTACCTCATCGACGCTCGTTACTGTTGCGGTCTTCTTGCCAATGGGACTGCTTAGCGGCTCGCTTCAGGACTTCCTGCTGCCATTCGCTTTGACCGTATCATACTCACTGTTGGCTTCCTTGCTTGTTGCGCTCACGGTCGTGCCGCTGCTTAGCGCAGTCTTCCTGCGCAATACGAAGCTGGTGGAGCATGAATCCTCGCAATGGTTCACGAAGTTCCTGACCTGGAACTTGAAATTCAAATGGGTGCCGCTTCTCGTATCCTTGCTGCTGCTGTTCGGCTCCATTGGCGCTTACATGTCCATGCCGAAGGGAGCTATCGATTCGTCGAATGCTGCTACCTTGAATATATCGTTGGAATATCCAGATGATACGCCGCATGATTCAGTCGTAGCATCCGGCCGTAAGCTGGAGACATTTCTGAATGCGCGCAGCGATATTGATTGGGTTATGATGATGAACGGCAACAGCTCGGACAATGCCAAGTATGGCGAAGTATCATCTGCCTCAATCGTGACCTATATGGTGGACATGAAGGAAGGCGCTGACGCGGAGAAGTTATTAGAAGCGGTAAAGGCTGAACGCGTAAACTATAAAGGCGCGGAGCTGAATGCCGGAGCAGCTAATATCATGTCTGGAGGCAGCTCGACTCAGGTTGTCGTTGACATCACAGGAGATGACCCCGAGCAGCTGGCTAAGGGCGCAGAGCAAGTTATGGCTGCGATCAAGCCAATTAAAGATGTCATTAAGGTGAAATCGAATCAGGATCAGAAGAAGCCGGTCTATACGTTCGAGATTGATCCCGCCAAGGCAAAGGGACAAGATGTAGCGATGCAGCTGCAGGGGATGCTGAACCCGATACCGCTTGGCATGGTGACGATTGAGGAGCGCGATACAGCCGTGATGCTGCTGCCTTCCATCGATCCGAAGTCAGAGGCTGATCTGAACGGTCTGATGGTCATGAGCGATCAAGGACCGGTAGCCGTATCATCAGTGGCCAAGCTTGTGAGGAGCGAGGAAGCGAGCGTCTTCTACCACAAAGACGGCAAGCTTTATATTCGAGTAACCGCAGATGTGGAGCCGAGCCAGCTGTCCATCGTCGGAACTGCAATCAGCACGAAAGTAGCCGAGCTTAAAGCGCCCGAAGGCGTAACCTATTTGATAGGCGGCGCATCCCAGCAGCAAGCTAGCGATTTTGCAGATCTGGGCATTACGATGTTGATATCCATCGGTGTCGTGTATCTTATCATGGTGATCACCTTCAAGACGATCCGCGCGCCGCTGGCGATTATGTTCTCACTGCCGCTTGCTGCAATTGGAGCGATTCTCGGACTGCTCGTATCTGGCGTTACGCCTGATTACACAGCGATGTTCGGCGGGCTCATGCTAATTGGAATCGTCGTGACGAATGCCATCGTGCTTATCGACCGTGTAAAACAAAACGAAGAGCATATGTCCATTCGCGAAGCGCTTATCGAAGCTTCAGCAACCCGGATGCGTCCGATTATTATGACTGCTGTTGCAACGATTTCAGCGATGCTGCCGCTCGTATTCGGCACATCGGCAAGCGGCAGCATCGTCTCGCAAAGTCTGGCCATTGTTGTCATTGGCGGTTTGGCTGTAGCCACATTGCTTACACTGGTCATCGTTCCATGCATTTATGAGCTGTTCTTCTTCCGCAAGGCGGCCCGCCAGCGGATTCAGGCGGCGTTGAACGAACCACAACAATTTGAAGCTTAGGCTATTTGAAAAGCGGCTGAACAGGGGGGTGCCCGGTTCAGCCGCTTTTCATATTTTTTGTTCTCCACCGACACAACTTCGAAAACACAGTTTGTTCACGAACCGCTCTCTCCTAATTTCTCTCTCCAAATTTCTCACTCTAAATTTCTCTCACCTAATCAGGGAGAATCCTGCAAAACTCTCATGACGTCGATGGTGTCACCTCCCAGAAATGAAAATGGGGTTAACCAGCTTGTATAGAAGGTAAGCCCAGATATTTCGCTGTAATGGAGGAAATAACATGAAGCAGCACGGAAAGTGGATCGAGGAGAGCGGTAACGCTGAAAAACCTTTTTACAGATGCCGAAGCGTCGCAGAATGCTTGTCGGCTATCTCCATAAGACGGAAATAACCCGTTACAGCACGAAAAAGTGAAGAGAGGAGCGCTGTAACACTGAAAAACCTTCTTACAGATGGCAAGGTGTAGCAGAATGCTCTTCGGCTATCTCCATAAGACGGAAATACCCCGTTACAGCACGAAAAAGTGAAGGGAGGAGCGCTGTAACACTGAAAAACCTTCTTACAGATGCCGATGCGTCGCAGAATGCTTGTCGGCTATCTCCATAAGACGGAAATAACCCGTTACAGCACGAAAAAGTGAAGAGAGGAGCGCTGTAACACTGAAAAACCTTCTTACAGATGACAAGGCGCCTCAGAATGCTCTTTGGCTATCTCCATGAGGCGGAAAAGCCGCATTACAGCACGAAAAAGTAGCGCGAAGCGCACTGGATATTCGAGATACAAGCAATGGCTGATGCGGACCCGCACCGCTGAATTATGTCTCTGTGGACTTTCTCAACACCCTGCAAAACTCCTATGAAGCTGACTTCATCGGGGGATGCGAAAGGGGAGGAGACAGCCATCTGGAAATTCTGGGACTGAGGGAGAGGTTCATACTCCACCTACGCTCAGCATGCGATCCCAGTCTTCTGCACCGCGCGCAGCTCCCAGCGCGCGATGGGACGGTACGGGTGTCACCACTAGAATATTGGTCGCGGCGTGTCGCCCACCATTCGCCGGGTCAGAATGCCATCCGATACAATGGCAGGAGCGTGGTGAATGTTTCTTCTGCTTTGGCGATGAATGCTTCTCCGTCAAGAAGAAGGGGATCATTGCGGTCGATAATAATACCGCATAGCGCTTCGGAGGCTTTGACCGTGCGCAGACGTTCCAGCAGCTTGCGAAGCCCTTCGTGTCCGAGCTGAGCCTGCGTGTCGCCGCCGGGAACCATATGGTCGCCGGACCATACATAATGCGAGGGGATATGTTGATCCAGCTCGTTGAGCTGCCTGAGTGCATGCTCGGCAAACACGGATTTGTTGTTGGATTCATAAATAATTGCGAATTGCACGAACAGATGCGAGCCAAACATGCCAATCTGAAAATGGGGATGAGCCTTGTAGCCACGCTTGTTTGCAGCGTAAGCAATCCATGTATCAACTGGCGGGTTAACCGTGCGTCTTGCATGCTTGGCAACATGGGGATACATCGTTTCTCCGCATAGCTCGCTCAGAAAAGGAGTGAGCCGTTCTCCAAGCCACTCCAGCTTGGGACGGATACGCTCGATTAGTACGGACATGCGGGCCTCCAGACCCGGCACCTCGAATACATCGAAATCATGGGCTGTGAATCCGCTGAATAGTTGGGTGGTTTGCTGTGTCATATTTGTTTAGTCATTCCTTTCTAGATCAATAGTAAGTGAACAATAGCTTGTTCACTGTGGCAGTAAACATTAGTAAATGAACGATGGCATTCGGATATTAGCAGAAAGCAGCGGGTGGAAGCCTGCTTTACATTTTCAAATAATAGATGGCCAGCTGAGTTCGATCTCTCAGGCTCAGCTTGTCAAGAATGGCTGATATGTAGTTCTTGATCGTTCCTTCGCTCAGAAATAATGCCGATGCAATCTCTTTATTGGATTTCCCATCGGCAATGAGCTGCACAACATGCCATTCGGCTTGTGTCAAGCCTTGCCCGGTCAGCAGCAGCCGGCGCCTCTCTTCAGCTTCGCTTGATGTGAGATCGGCAGGCTGTGGGCCGGAAGACACTAATCCGGCCAGCTTGCGAGCGATATCGGGATGTACAAGCATGGAGCCGTCATTCACTGTCTTAATGCCGGAGATGATGCGGCTGGGGGGTACATTTTTGAGCAGGTAACCGTTGGCCCCGCTTCGCAGAGCCTCGATAATATATTCATCATCGTCGAAGGTAGTCAGAATAAGAACAGCTGGCGGATTCGGCAATGACTTTAGCTTCTTCGTTCCTTCCACGCCATTGCAGTCGGGCATCCGTATATCCATCAGTACAATATCTACAGTGTGGCCCTGCACGAATTGATAGGCAGCCTCTCCGTCCCCGCAGGTTCCAACGACATCCAGCTCGGGATCGAGACCGAGCAGAACCTGCAAGCTTTCGCGTATGTAGGGATCATCGTCGGCGATTAGTATGCGAATCAAGATTAGACGCCCCTTTTCTTTATTGGAAGTATTGTCGTTATGGCGAACGCTGGCATCAATGAGATTTCCAGCTTGCCGCCGAGCATCGCGATTCTCTCCTTCATCCCACGCATGCCAAGCCCCTGCTTGACAGGTCCCTCTGGCAGCTCTCCATCATTGCTCACTGTCAGCGCCAGCTCGTAGGGGCGATAGTCGAGGATAATATCAACCCGCTGGGCACCGCCATGACGGACCGCATTCGTTATCGCTTCTTGCGCGTTGCGGAATAGAACATATTCGATGCTGGGATACAGCAGCTGAGGGTTTCCTTCAACGGTGAAGGAAACCTGAAGTCCCAGCTCATGCCCAGAGTTCGCAATCAATCTGTCGAGTGCATATTGGCGTTCATGCATGCCTTCAATCGGGGATAGGCGGCGGACTGTTCTTCTCATCCGTTCCATGCCCTCCTCCATCTGATCGCGGATTTGGGCAAGCATCGCATGCGCTCGCTCCGGCTGTATAACCAGCAGCTGCAGCGCGGCTTCCATCATCATTTTTTGCCGAATAAGGCGGTGACCGAGATCATCGTGAATATCTTTGGCGATTCGGCTGCGTTCTTCGGACTGGGCGTATTGTTCGATCTGGACTGTATATTCCTGAATCCGCATTCTCGCTTGCTCCAGCTGTTCATGACTATACGCAAGCTCGTCATATAAGGACTCCACATAAAGCTGCTTTGCAGTTATGCGCTTCGTACTATAGAGTACGGCGGACATCGCGAGCCATAGCACATTGGCCGACCAAACAAGCTGGATATCGCGACTGGCAAGGACGAGATTAAGCAATATTCCGCCGAAAATAACGAACGCGCCTATCGCTCTGGGCCTGTTGTAATAGTTGAAGGCCGCCACGAGGCTGGAATAGAGCAGCAGATAGATCAGGCCGCCCTCCTGATAGCCGAGATAACTGAACCAGATCAGCTCAACAAGCAGCAGCCAGGCTCCAATATCCCGCTTTATTTCACCGGCTTTAATGAGCAGCAATCCGATAAGCACCTGACAAATAAACCATCCTTGCGACTCTATCGTGCCCGTCAATAAGGTCCCTATCGAAGGGACGAGCAGCAGGAGATGACGCAACCAGTTATGAAGCAATGACATGTATGCCCTCCGGCCAATCCATAAGTGATCTTATTATAGCACACCGGCGCTGCGTCAGAAGGGGCCGGACAAGAATAAGTATAAAATGACTTTTGTCATGTCGGCGGAATGACCATTCGGACATGTGCAGCATCATTGCGGGGCTTACAATAAGTACAGGTAGAAATACGAGAGGGGATAACAACGATGAGCATGGTCGTCTTCGACGAGGTTGTGAAAAAATATGATTCTGTACTGTCCGTCAATCATCTATCGCTAGCCATTGAAGAAGGGGAAATATTCGGTCTTCTTGGCCCGAACGGGGCAGGCAAAAGCACCTCGATTCATATATTGGCCGGACTGCTGGGCGCAGACAGCGGCGATGTGAAAGTTGGCGGGCATTCCGTCCGCAAGGAGCCGCTGGCGGTGAAATCGCTTATCGGCCTTGTGCCGCAGGAGCTTGCCATCTATGAAACGTTGACTGCGGAGGAGAATGTCACCTTTTTTGCGCGGCTGTACGGTCTTAGGGGCAAGCTTCTTAGGGAACGGGTCGCGGAAGCGCTGGAATTCGTCGGCCTGTCGGATCGGGTCAAAGCGAAGCCGGCCACCTTCTCCGGCGGGATGAAAAGAAGGCTTAATATCGCCTGCGCAATCATGCACCGGCCCAAGCTTATTATTATGGATGAGCCGACCGTCGGCATCGATCCGCAGTCCCGCAATCATATTCTGGAATCCGTAAAAACATTAAATAAAATGGGCTCGACCATCATTTATACGAGTCATTATATGGAGGAAGTGGAGGCGATCAGCTCACGGGTCGGCATTATGGATCGCGGACGTCTGATTGCACTCGGCACGAAGGAGGAGCTGCTGCGGCAATCCGGACAAGAGGAGACGCTTGTGCTGGAGCTGGATCGGATCGATGAAGCGATGCTGATGGAGATGCGAGAGCATCCACGATTGAAATCGGTCATGGAAATCGGGCCGCTCACGCTGGAAGTCATCCTGGCGGAATCTACGTCTGCGCTGCAGGATCTGCTGTTCATTCTGCACAAGCATGGCGCGGCGCTGCTGAAGCTGGCTCGTGTAGAGACGGATCTGGAATCGCTATTCCTCCAGATTACTGGCCGCACGCTGCGGGATCAGGCATAGGAGAGAGGGGGACCGAATATGCAAACTTGGATGACGGTGGCCTGGTATGAGCTGATTCAATTTCTGAGACTGCGCTCTGTCGTAATCATTATGTTCATTTTACCGCTTTTTCTCATCTTTCTGCTCGGAACGGTGTTCGACAATCAGATGAAGCCGGTCAATATCTCGGTTCATATCGCTGATCAGGGGCCGATAAGCAAGGATATCGAAGCTTTTCTGAAGGATGAAAGAACAGAGCGGTATGCGATTGTCTCCTTTGCTTCTTCCGGCAAGGAAGTGCTGGAGCAGCTTCGTGAGGGAAGCGCCGATTACGGCATCGTCGTGCCGGAGGACTTCTCCGCGCGCTTCATGAGCGGGCAGAAGGCGAGCTGGATCGCCTATCCCGGACGTCAGGATTATGAAAATTTGATGGCCGAGTCGACAATGAAATTTTTTCTGAATGAGCTGCAGACCGGACGGATGGCGGTAATTGCCGGGTTAGAAGCAGGCAGCGCGGAGCAGCTGGCTGGCAGCGGCGGGATGCCGCCACTCGTAAGCGCAGAGCTTACAGGGGAAGGGAAGGCGGTCTTCGGCAGTGTGTCTGCCATTCAATATTATGGCGGCGCTTATCTCATCATGTTTCTGCTGTACTCAGGCATGCCTGCCGCATTGTCGCTGCTTGAGGAAAAGGAGAAGGGAACGCTGGGCCGCTTGTATGCCGTGCCGCAGCCCTTCTGGATGATTGTGCTGGGCAAGTTTGCGGGAACGGGACTGTTTGCTATTGTGCAGGCGATCACTATTATTGTGTTCACTTGGCAGGTATTCGGCGTAAGCTGGGGCAGCCGCCCCTGGCTGCTTGTACTGGTCTGTATGCTGACATCGCTATGCGCCATTGGCATCAGTCTGATCATCGCCTCATTCGCCGGGACCAGCAAGGCGACGCAATCGATATTCTCTTCGCTTACGGTTCTGATGACTTTTGTAACCGGCGGAATGATTGCAGATTTGAGCCCGAATGTGCTGGAGATGGGAAAATATACGATTAATCACTGGGCCGTCGTTACGATTAAACGGATTATGGATGAGAGCGATACCGCACTTATTTGGCAGAGCATGGGGGTTCTCGCCATGATTGCCGCAGCGCTTCTTATTATTGCCTTTGCGAGGCTGAAGAAAGTGGTGAAACTTCATGCATAGCTTGATCATTGCGGCCAACATATTGAAGCGCACGATAGGCCAGCGCAAAGGCTTTATTATGCATATGCTGCTGCCCGTGCTAGTCCTGTCTGTCATCGTCTTATTGTTCGGCTCATCCGTAGAGCGGCCTAGAGTCATTGCGCTATGGAATGCGGACAACGGGCATGGTGGCGCATTACTTCTGACAACAATTGCAGAGATGGAAGGCTATACCCTGCAAACAGATCTTGGCGACAACGCCAAGGAGCTGCGCGCCGCGGTGACCGAGAATTTGGCGGATATCGCCGTCTATATCCCTGAGGGCTATACGGAATCGCTGCTGGAAGGACAACCGAAGCAGGTGAGATTGTTCCGGGCAAGTGAACAGCTCTGGAATGCGGCTTTGGAGCAGCAGTTATTATCCTGGACGGCGCAAGCCGCCAAATATGCAGCGCTGTCTGCCGCTCAATCAGAGGAGCGGGCCGAACGTATCGCCATTCTTGAGAAGCTGTTGGTGGAAGGGGATCAGAACGCCGTGAACCTGCAAATAACCCCGGTCAATGCGGATGGAACAGCGGGGGGCGGCAGAAGCCTGCTTATTACAGGCGTCATTCTAATGTTTCTGATGCTGACTATCAACGGGTCGATCCAAATTGTGATGGAGGATCGCGAGCAGCGGACGATGGCCCGCATGTTCACAGCGCCGGTACGGGGTTATTCCATTGCCATCGGAAATTTTCTCGGCAGCTTGCTGCTGGGGACGTTTCAACTGCTGCTTGTGATGATCGTGACGAGATGGATGTTTAACTATGACTATGGCGTTGATTTTGTTCCTTATTTCGTTGTACTGGAATGCTTTTTGCTTGCCGTGGTCGGCATTGCGACAGCGATTGCCGGACTTGTCCGCAACGTGAATCAGCTGTCGCAGTTCCAGAATCTGATCGTGGCGCCGAGCTGCCTGCTGGGCGGCTGCTTTGTCCCGATCGGGATGATGCCCGATTACATCCAGAAGCTCGCCAGCTTCGTGCCGCAGAAATGGGCGCTGGAGGCGATTAGCAGGCTTGCGTTCGGCAATGTCTGGCATGAAGTGCTGCTGCCTGTAGGAATTTTGCTGCTGTTTGCTGCTGTGCTGCTGGCCTTCGGGGCTTTTATTTTGCAGCCAAGCAAGAAAACGGCTTAGCCGTCTCATGAACACTGCCCCATGAACACTGTTGCAATCCTCTGTTGGATCGGTTACAGTCTTGTCTAGTTGAGTCTGTGAATAGATGCAGAATTGCAGGAGGGATTGTCATGCCAGAGCTACAAATATGGTTTGCTATTAACGTCGTTTTCGTAACCTTGCTTATTATTTTCTTATTCACGCATCGTGCTGTAACGATGGCCCGGCTGGAGAAGGATGCGGAGCGTGTACGCCGCAAATCGAAGGTCCGGCTGATCTTCGGAATTCTTACTATTGTTGCCTTTGTAGCCATGGTATCCAGCTTCGTTTATCACATGAAGGTGAACCCGCAGGGGACGAAGCAAAGCGCGCTGGAAGTAGAGGTAAATGTGGACAAATGATGTCCGTCTCCCAATCTCCCGCAACTTTTTACTGTACAATGGCGTTTAATTGGTCATGAGCGAATGACAGAGGTCATTGAGTTTAGAGACAGTAGACAGTCGAGAGATAAAGGAGACGGAGCATGAAATCGTTGAAATGGTTGTTGATCTTTTCGTTATTATTTATTCCTATTGCCAGTCTGTCTGAAGAGAAAGCGTCGGCGACAGGCATTGCGGCCGATGAGCTTGTATTGAAGCTTAAGAGCAATGTGATGGTCCATAATGGCGCTTCATTCAAGTCTGCACAGCCGCTTACGTTGACGCAAGGCACTACATTTGTAGCGTTCAGCTCAATCGCGCAGCGCTATGGGTATACAATTTCCTATGATGCCAAGAAGAAAGAGTCGATTGCGACGAGCAGCAAGAATGTCATCCGTTTCAAAATCGGCAATGTTAATGTTACGAAGGATGGAGCGTCATCGGTCAAAGCCTCGAACGCGCCTTATGTATTGAACGGCTCATTGATGATTCCGCTGCGGGCCTGGTCGCAGGTGACCGACAGCAAGCTGGTCGTATCCGGCGGCAACATGACCCTGTCCTGGAATGTGAAGCAAATGCCAACCGCTAATTTCGAAATTGCTCCTGCGGAAATTTATGCGGAGCAAACGATCGTGAGCTATGTGGATAAATCGACGAATCCTAGCGGACAGCCGTTTATTGACGAACGGTGGGACGGGAGAATGGAAATCTTCTACGAGCCAGGAACTCGTACGATTACTAGACAGGTACAGGATATAAACGGCGTTTGGAGTGAGCCGTACTCGGTAACGATTGAAGTTCGTCCGCCGAATCAGGCTCCTGTAGCTGATTTTACAACCGAGAAATCAGAATACCGCATCGGTGAGAAAATTCTGTACACCAACACCAGCTATGATGATGAGAACGAGATCGTCAGCACGGTTTGGACAGGGAATGAGGATGTATTCTTTGAAGCCGGCGACAAGACTGTGACGCTGGAAGTAAGAGACCGTCATGGTCTTACGAGCTTCATAACGAAGACAATTACAGTTACGACGGAAGTATTGTATACGCGTGAGCAATATGAAAGGCTGTTTACGTCAGTCGGTGAGAAAATTAGTTTCGTAGGCTCTTCCCTCCGAGACCACAAGCTTGTACCGTTTACGATTCAATCCGATACCGCGCAGGTCGTGCGCAGCAACAGTCCGGAGACGCTTATTGAGGAAGGGATTGCGTATCAGGACCAGATTACGGGGCAAGTTCGGTTCATGTTCCATAATAAGAACAAGATCGGTTATCCGGTCAAAATGTATCTGATCGCAACGAATTTGAGCAATTCGACGGTCAATGTCAATACGAGCTCGATCGGAATTGCCGGACCAGATCCATCTGTCGCGAATACAGGGAAACTCTCCGTATTTCGTTATTTGGAATCATTGATTGCCAACAATTCACCGAAATGGACGACGGTGGGTCCTAAGCAATCGGTCATTATTTTGCCGGAAATTAACAAGATGGCGATCAAGGATAATCAAGTATTCTCAGCTTATGCGGATGTGTTCTCTGATGCGGAGCTGCAATACAGTATTGTTGTTGTTGAACAGAGCAAGAAGCCGCTGGATGAGCTTCCAACGCTGAAGGTCATGCCGAGGGATAATCTCCATACGAGAGGAACCTTCAACGGTGGGAACCGTGTGATTGAAACGAACGAGACGCTCGGCCTGGAGCCGCAGTACATGACGCTTGGCGATGGCAAACTCGACACCTATCTGGATGGCATTGACTACACGAATGGCGAGCTGCAGATGAACTTCGGCAACTACGGCGTTCACTATACACTGAGGCTGAATCGTGTGGCGCCGAATACGCTTATCGCGTTGAATGGACGCGGCGGCGAATATACGGGAGCCTTTATGGTTAACGGCCAAGTCATCAAAGTTACGAATATCAGTACGCTCAAGAACAATAACGAGGCTGGCGTCATCTATCGTACCGGAGACAAGGAAGAATCGGTGGAGATTGTCTTCACACCGACAGGAGGAAGCAATCTGCCTGTTGCGATGTTGTTCTTACCGCTTCCTGAATTGCGCTGGTAACAAGTAATTATATCGTATACGTATTGGAACAGGGACCTCTCTTATTGCGCTTCTATGCAAACAAGAGGGGTCCCTGTTTGTCTAATGGATGCTTGGAAAGAAACATCAGTCTGGTCGTTCGAATGCTCTAATGCAGTGTCACAACGGATGAGTCCGTCCGTTTGACTCTTGCTTGAATATCGGGCATGATGAAATTAGAATGACGGAACAATTGGGGGAGGAAGTCATGGTCATGCGTAGAATTTTACAGGCGCCTATTCACGTATACCGGAAGGTTATTTCGCCGATTAAGCCGCCGACATGCCGCTTCTATCCCACTTGCTCCGAATATGCGCTGCAAGCAATTGAGAAGCATGGACCGCTGCGCGGAAGCTGGCTCGCTGCCCGAAGAATATGCCGCTGCCATCCCTTTCATCCCGGCGGTGTTGATCATGTGCCGCCTACCCGCGAGGAGCTTGCCGCCGCTCTTGACAGCGGCGCTGCCGATTCGGTATAGTTTGAAGCAAGAACGGCTTTTCTATATGCTTCACCTTCGATGAACGGATAAGTACGTAAGTTATGCCCTTACCAGAGAGCCGGAGAAGCTGGAAACCGGCAAGGCGCATCTTGTGGAAAATGGTCCGGGAGAATTCGCATTCGAACCGTCAGCATTGGCTGCATGGCAAGGGTGTGACGCGAGGCCGCGTTATCGGTCATGATGCTGTCCCAGAGGCAGCGCTAATGAAGCTTTCTCCGGATGCTACCTGCTCCGGCGGAAGAAATTTGGGTGGTACCACGTGAGCGACAAGCTTTCGTCCCATAGAGGGCGGGAGCTTTTTTTGTGCAGAAAAAAGCATGTATGAACCATTGAAGAGGAGGCTCTATTCATGAGCGCAGACAACAAATCGTTCTATATTACATCACCGATTTACTACCCCAGTGATAAGCTCCACATTGGTCATGCCTATACTACGGTGGCGTGCGATGCGATGGCGCGATACAAGCGGCTGCGCGGTTACGATGTCTGGTATTTGACCGGAACGGATGAGCATGGTCAGAAGATCGAACGGAAAGCGCAGGAGCGGGGAACAACGCCGCAGAGCTTCGTTGACGGCATCGTATTGACGATTAAGGAGCTGTGGACAAAGCTCGATATTACCAATGATGACTTTATCCGCACTACGCAGGAGCGGCACAAAATCGTCGTTGAGCAAATCTTTGACCAGCTGCTTCAGCAGGACGATATTTACAAGGGCAACTATGAAGGACTCTATTGTACGCCGTGTGAATCATTTTTCCTTGAGCGCCAGCTCGTGGGCGGCAATTGCCCGGATTGCGGCCGCCCTGTGGAGCTGGTGAAGGAAGAGAGCTATTTCTTCCGGATGAGCAAATATGCGGACAGATTGCTTCAATATTATGAAGAGAACCCCGATTTCATTCAGCCGGAGTCGCGGAAGAATGAAATGATCAACAATTTTATTAAGCCGGGTCTTGAAGATCTGGCAGTCTCTCGAACGACTTTTGACTGGGGCATTAAAGTGAAGGGCGATCCCAAGCATGTGGTCTATGTCTGGATTGACGCCTTGTCCAACTATATTACAGCTCTCGGTTACGGAACCTCCGATCCCGCGAAGTTCAACAAGTTCTGGCCGGCCGATGTGCATGTAGTCGGCAAGGAAATTGTGCGGTTTCATACGATCTACTGGCCGATTATGCTGATGGCGCTGGGACTGCCGCTTCCTAAGAAGGTGTTCGCGCATGGCTGGTGGCTGACGAAGGAAGGGAAGATGTCCAAGTCCAAAGGCGGCGTAGTTGATCCTGTTGTTCTGATTGACCGCTATGGCTTGGATGCGCTGCGATACTTCCTGCTAAGAGAAGTGCCCTTCGGTTCAGATGGAACGTTCACGCCTGAAGGATTCGTGGAGCGTATTAACTTCGATCTGGCGAATGATCTGGGCAATCTGCTGAATCGGACGATTGCTATGGTTGATAAATATTTTGGCGGTGAAATTCCAGCCTACAACGGCCATGTAACGGCATTCGATGAGTCCCTCTCCAAGCTGGCGCTCAGTACTGTGGATGCGGTGGAGGCTGCGATGGACAAGATGGAGTTCTCCGTCGCGCTGGCTGCAATCTGGACCCTTGTTAGCCGGACGAACAAATATATTGATGAAACCCAGCCTTGGACGCTTGCCAAGGATGAGGAGAACAGGGGGGCGCTGGCGTCTGTCATGTATCATCTGGCAGAATCGCTGCGAGTCATTTCAATCCTGCTTCAACCGTTCCTGACCAACGCGCCGAAGGAAATACGGGGGCAGCTTGGTATTGAAGAAGGGTCTGCACCTTCTTCATGGGACAGCGCGAAGACGTTCGGAGCGCTGCCGGCGGGTACGACGGTTACGAAAGCGGAGCCGATATTCCCGCGCTTGGAGGCAGCGGAGGAAGCAGCTTACATCGCTTCGTCGATGAATGCCGGGGCAGTGCCGGCCGCAGTGGAGTCGGCTTCTTCGGAAGCAGTGGCAGAAGAATTGCCGGAGCCGAAGGCGGAGATAGCGATCGACGATTTCGCCAAGGTTGAGCTTCGTGTTGCGCAAGTCATCGCCGCTGAGCCGGTTAAGAAAGCAGACAAGCTGCTTAAGCTGCAGCTGGATCTTGGCTACGAGCAGCGTCAAGTTGTCTCGGGCATTGCCAAGTTCTACACGCCTGAGGAGCTTGTTGGACGCAAAGTCATCTGTGTGACGAACCTCAAGCCGGTGAAGCTGCGCGGCGAAATGTCGCAAGGGATGATTCTGGCAGCCTCGCATGGCGATCAGCTTACACTGGCAACGGTTCCAGATCATATGCCTAATGGCGCGATTGTGAAATAAATAAGAACATAGCCCGCCGGAGCACATTGCTTCGGCGGTTTCTCATTGACAGCCCAGTTAGCCGCTGATACAATTTAATAGTAAAGTTTACGATTTTAGAAGTGGAGGCTGTCAACGGTGATGAACAAACGATTGGCTAGAATGAAAGCAGCAATATTAATAATGGTGATCCTATCTGTTATAGCATTAGCAGGATGCGGTGATTCGGGCAGCAAGCTTGTGGAAGGCAAGACGAATATTGTGACAAGCATTTATCCGATCTATTATTTGGCCAAGGAAATTGGCGGAGATCAGGTCAATGTTGTGAATATGATTCCAGCCGGCGTGGAGCCGCATGATTGGAGTCCCAAGAGCAGAGATTTGGATACGGCGGCCAAAGCGCAGCTGTTTCTTTATAATGGCGCTGGATTGGAAGGCTGGGTAGATGATTTTCTGGAGGGGCTGCCCAAAGACAGCAAGCTGATTACCTCGGAGATTAGCAGCAATATCACGTTAATTAAAGGCAATGAAGAGGCAGAGCACGGTCATGAGGACGAAGCTGGGCATTCCGATGAAGCGGCTCATAAAGACGAGGCAGCGCATGAGGATGAAGCAACGCATGAGGACGAAGCGGCGCATTCCGATGAAGCAGCTCATAAAGACGAGGCAGCACATGAGGATGAAGCTGGGCATGCAGATGAAGCGGCGCATGAGGACGAAGCTGCTCATAAAGACGAAGCTGCACATGAAGGTGAAGAGGGGCATCATCATGATGTCGATCCGCATACGTGGGTCAGCCCGCAATCGATGCTGATTATGGCTAAAAATGTGCGGGATAGCTTCATTCAGGTAGATGCGGCGCACAAGGCTGATTATGAAGCAAATTATGAGAAATTAGCGACTAAGCTTACCGCGCTTCATGAGCGCTACAAGTCGGAGCTGGCAGCAGCGCCGAATAAGGATATCGTCGTTTCCCATCAAGCCTTCGGTTACTTGGCGCGGGATTACGGTCTTCATCAAGTGGCTATAATGGGCTTATCGCCGGAGGCCGAGCCGAAAGCACAGGATTTGCTGGAGATTGCTAATTTTGTTAAGGAGCATGAGGTGAAATTTATTTTCTTCGAGGAGCTGGTAGCGGACGAGCTTGCCAAGACATTGGCGAGAGAAGCAGACGTCGATACGCTAGTACTGAATCCGCTCGAAGGATTAACTCCGGATCAAGAGAAGAATGGCGACGACTATTTCACACTCATGGAGGCCAATTTGCAAAATCTGCTGAAGGCATTACAATAGAGAGACAAGGTTATAGCAATCACGCAGCTGGAACATTTAGAAGGCGCGGAAATGGGAGTGATTCTTAATGCGTGCTGATCAGCAGCAAACGGTATGTCATCAGAATGTTATTGAGTTGTCGAACATATCATTCTCTTATCAGCAGAAGCCTGTACTTGAGAATGTTCAATTTGCCCTGCGGGAGCGGGATTTCGTCGGATTAATCGGTTCTAATGGCGCGGGAAAAACAACGCTGCTGCGCATTATTGTCGGGCTGCTGAAGCCTGACAGCGGCACGGTTAATCTATTCGGTCAGCCGATCGGACAGTTCCGCGATTGGAATCGGATCGGTTATGTGCCGCAGAAGAATGCTTTCAATCCGCTCTTCCCTGCTACCGTCCGCGAGGTCGTCATGTCTGGGCTGTACAGCCGCAATAAGCTGTTCAGAAGGGTAACCAAGGCCGATGGGATCAAATGCGATGAAGCGCTTCATGCTATGAATATAGAGGATCTGGCAGGCAAGAGGATTGGGCAGTTGTCCGGAGGCCAGCAGCAGCGAGCCTTTCTGGCGCGCGCCATGATCAACAATCCGGCGCTTCTAATTCTGGATGAGCCTACAGTCGGCATAGATGCGGAGACGCAGCAGGATTTCTTTCATCTGATCAAACATATGCACCAGCATCATAATATTACGTTTCTAATGGTTTCCCATGATCTTGACATGATTCGTTCTTATTTGGGTGAAGAGCCTAAGGGACAGAGCGGCAAGCTTAAATTCTATGTTAAGCATTCGCATGAAATTGAGGATTGTGTGGAAACGAACTTGACGCATAGCCTGAAGGATCTGCGTCATTCCATGGAAAGAGAGAAAGTGGGCGCAGGGCTTGGAAATCATAACTAGCGAGTTTTTTCAAAGAGCGCTTATTGGCGGCGTTCTTATCGGCATTACCGCGCCGCTTATGGGCCTTTTTCTTGTGCTTCGCCGACTGGCGATGATCGGAGACACATTGGCGCATGTGTCCATTGCAGGTGTAGCATTAGGTTTTCTTATTGGCGTATATCCAATAGGTGTCGGTCTCGTATTCGCGCTAGCCGCGACATTCGCAATCGAGAAGCTGCGCAAGGCGTACAAGTCCTATGCGGAGCTATCGATTGCTATTATTATGTCAGGAGGAGTAGCGCTTGCCTCCTTGCTGTTCTCTATGGGCAAAGGGTTCAACGTCAGCGTCAGCGGCTATCTGTTCGGAAGCATTTACACACTCGACGATACAGATCTTCTGCTGATCGGGATCGTTACGATTATTGTACTGGTTGCTGTTTTTCTGCATGCCAAGGAGCTGTTTCTGCTCAGCTTTGATGAAGACGCCGCTGCGGTAAGCGGTCTGCCAACACGCTATTTCAACTTTCTGATTAGCATTCTGACAGCCCTTGTCATCAGTGTGTCGATCAAAATTGTCGGTGCGCTGCTCGTTTCGGCGCTGCTGACGATACCTGCTGCCTGCAGTCTCGTTATTGCCAGAAGCTTCAAGCGCTCTGTCATTACTGTTGTCATTATCGCAGAGCTTGCGGTTATTGGGGGCCTTATTATTGCCGGGGTGTGGAATCTCGCTCCAGGCGGCACGATCGTTCTACTGCTCATTGCGATACTTCTGCTGCTTTTATCCATAAGGCGCAAATTCAGCGCTTAACATCCATGTTATGAAATTCGTCAACAGGTTAGGGGGACTCACACAATGACCGAAGTTACGGTTTGGGCTGCATTTGGCGCCGGTATCGCATCGTTCATATCACCTTGCTGTCTGCCGTTATATCCTTCGTATCTCTCTTACATAAGCGGTGTGTCCGTTACCGACTTGAAGAGCGAGAATCCAGGCAAAGAAGTTCGAATGCGGACAATGAGCCATACGCTGTTCTTTATACTAGGCTTCTCCATCGTTTATTACACGCTTGGTTATGGAACGAATGCGTTTGCCGAGACTTTCTCAGAATACCAGGGACTTATACGCCAGTTGTCTGCCGTGCTCATTATTGCAATGGGGCTGTTTCTGATGGGACTCATTCAACCTAAGCTGCTGATGAAGGAACGCAAGCTGCCGATTAAGCTGAAGTCGGGGTATCTCGGATCTTTCGTGTTCGGCATCGGCTTCTCGGCTGGCTGGTCGCCATGTGTCGGTCCGATTCTTACAGCGATTATTCTCTATGCGGCTTCAGAGCCGGGTACATGGTTCCAGTTGACGACTGCGTATTCTTTAGGCTTTGCTATTCCATTCTTCGTATTGGCCTTCTTCATAGGCTCGACGAAATGGATTGTGCGCTACTCCAATATTATGATGAAGATCGGCGGAGCGATTATGCTGTTGATGGGTATTCTGCTCTTTACCGATCAAATGACGAAGATCACGATATGGCTGAATTCCATTACACCGGAATGGCTGAAGTTCTAAAGTTAAATGAAATAATCGATTACAGCATCGGGACAATGAAGGAAGATGCGCTCCGTAATGAACATGCGGAGCGCATCTGCTTGTTCATTGGGAAAGACATGACATACAAATGAATGAATGGTCTCATGGTCTCTCTGTTTGATCCCATTTCAGGTTGGTTGCACAGGCGGGCTGCGCACCAAACATGGAAAGTTCCGTGTCGCAGGTTGCAGCAGGTGACTGAGCAGTGTATGATACTTAATGAGTAATAAGGAGAACGGAGGTTCAGTTAATGCCTACGCCCAGTATGGAAGATTATTTGGAGCGGATATACAAACTAATTGACGAAAAAGGGTACGCACGAGTTTCAGACATAGCAGAAGGCCTTGAAGTGCATCCTTCATCTGTCACAAAAATGATCCAAAAGCTGGACAAGGACAATTATCTCATCTATGAGAAGTACCGTGGATTAGTATTGACCAATAAAGGGAAGAAGATGGGCAAACGACTCATGGATCGCCATGAATTGCTGGAGTCGTTCTTAACCATAATCGGTGTGCAGGAAGAGAACATCTATCAGGATGTTGAAGGTATAGAGCATCATCTAAGCTGGGATTCCATAACTTGTATTGAGACGCTTGTGGAATATTTCCGCAGAGACCCCAATCGTACACAGGAGCTTCTCAGCATTCGAACAGAGCTCGATAACAGCGAATAGTCTGCTTAGCCCATTAAACTTCATTGGACAAAGCATCGCCATAGCGCCAAATGAGAATGACATTCAACTGGACCTCCAGTCAGAATGTCATTTTGCGTTTATCGAGCTTCAAGCTGTCCATCGTTTCATCGTTTCATCGTCCCATCGTTCCTCGTGTCGCCTTTCCGCGCTGTAACACGGTATTTGAAGCTGCCGCGATAGCCGATGAGGATTCTTCAACACCTTGTCATCTGTAAGATGTTTTTTCAAGCTTACAGCGTGCCTCGCTCGACTTTTTCGTGCTGTAACGCGGAATTTCCGTCTTACGGAGACAGCCAAAGAGGATTCTACTGCATTTTGTCATCTGTAAGATGTTTTTTCAAGCTTACAGTGTGCCTCGCTCGACTTTTTCGTGCTGTAACGCGGAATTTCCGTCTTACGGAGACAGCCAAAGAGGATCTACGATGTCCTGTCATCTGTAAGATGTTTTTTCAAGCTTACAGCGGCTGCCTGCTGCCATCACATATTGCCGCACAACAGACTGGGAGCAGTATTTGGTGGTTAGACTGCATGTGATGCAGGACCTAATTAGAATATGAAGGGAACGGCCATTGTAGAGGGTAACATCGTTAACATCGTAGACGTCATGAGGGGGGGAATATGTGATGGTACGAGTCCACGTGATGGACAGCCTTTGTGCTGCCATGCAATACCGTGCTGGGAGCTGCGAGGTTGGTGCAAATGGGAGAGAGAAGTATGAATAAAGGGCAACCAGCAGTCTCTGGTTGCCCTTTAATACGAAGGAGAGTGTCCCGCAGCAGTCTGGCTACTTGATATGCTACGGGGCAGCCTCCCTAAGAAGCTGTTAATGATATTTGGGCAAGTTGTCGTCATCCTTGCCGCCTTCAATGACGCGAAACGGCATGTTTTTGCGTGTTTTGGGCTTGGTCTGCTGTGCTTCGCGCCGTGTAGACGATTTGCTGTAAGGCTTGGCGCTTGATGGCCGAGGCGGGAACTTATACAGCAGGAAGATGACACCGAGAATGACAACGGGAATTATGAGTTGTACAGGATTACCGACCGTCTGCGCAATCAGACCAATGACAATGAGTGTCAGAATAACGATTAACAACGGACTCCACTTTCGAGGCATTCCACTCATCCTTTCTACCCGAACGGTTCATTAAGGTTTATGCTTTGCCCATTTGCCGATCAAGCTCCAGCATCCGGTTGAATGAAGCGATAGAGACAGCTACCTGCTCGTCAGTCGGTTCCTTCGTCGTAAGCTTCTGGAGCCATAATCCTGGATACCCGAGATAACGCAATACCGGCAAATCACGAAGAGCATTCGTGAAGCGAAGCGTCTCATAGGATGCGCCTAGAACGACCGGCAGCAGCAGGATGCGCAAGTAAATTCTTTCCCACATGGAATCCCAATGGAAGAAGGAGTATACGATAACGCCAACCAATACGGAGAATACGATAAAGCTGCTTCCGCAGCGGTAATGCAAACGGGTATATCGTTGGACATTCGCAACTGTGAGATCAACACCGGCTTCATAGGCACTTATCACTTTATGCTCCGCGCCATGATATTGGAACAGTCTTTTGATTAGCGGCGTCAATGAGATGACATATAAGTATCCTAACAGGAAAACAATTTTGATAAGGCCTTCGATCAGGTTGTGTATGACGATATTCAGATTGCTTCCGCCGAACAGCAGCTCCTCAATCGCTGCGGGAACAACGGTAAAGGCGATCTTGCCAACGACGAATGAAATAATACCGGCAACTGCTACGCCTACGATCATGCTCAGGCTCCAGCCGCTCTTGCCTTCCTTTTCCTTCTCGGACGCTTTGGCTTGATCCTTCTCATCCGTCAGCTCGTCCTCTGCATAAGCTTCCATCGAAAAATTCAAGTGCTGCGAGCCTTTGGCGCTTGATTCCAGAATGGCTACAACGCCTCGCAGCAGCGGTATTTTTTTGAGCTTCTGCACCCATGACTTTGACGTACGGGGCACTTCGTAAAATGCGATTTCGTCATTCTTGCGGCGAACGGCTGTGACGTTAACGTGTTTGCCCGCAAACATGACGCCTTCAATGACGGCCTGTCCGCCATAAATGTTTCGAGAATCCTGCGACAAGGGCGAATCACCATCCTTTTTAGCTGCTTCTGTATGAATTGATCATTTATATCCTATTGTACTTGATTCTCAGAGGGAATGCGAGCAACTGGATTTGCCTATTCAAGTCCATCTATCCGTTTACGAAAGAGTCATTAGCGCATACTATCCTTCAAAGACCATTCTATGACCGCAATAGATGTCAAATTGGAGGCTTGCATATGCGTTTAAAACAGAAATTGCCGCGTCAAAAGAAACGTTCCCATCGCACCAACGCATTCCTGTACTGTGTTCGATTAGGTTTTTTTGCAGGGCTGTTCTGGGGTTCATTCCGATGGCTGATGTATGTGATCCATTTCACGAAGGTCATTCCGGCTTTTTTGGCAGAGCCGTTCTTCCGCACCAATTTTCTGGTTACGGCATGGGGACATGTCATCGGCATTGTCTTCTTTATCATCTTCTCGATGGCGGCAGCGCTGCTCTACAAGCTGCTGCTGGGGCGGATGACCGGACCACGGGCGGGTATTGCATACGGCATGCTCTGGTGGGCAGTGCTGTTCGTCGGCATCGGTCCTTTATTGAAAATGATGGCTCCGCTTAACAAGCTGGGCTTGGATACGGTCATATCGGAATTTTGCCTTTTTTTAGTATGGGGACTGTTCATCGGCTTTACGATTGCATTCGAATTTACGGATGAAATGTCAAGGGAGCCGATGGATGCGCAAGGGGCAAAATAACGCCCGTTCCATCGCCTGGCGGAAGCTCTTCTCAAATCATGGTGCTTTGTGGTAAAATGTCTAATGATCTAAGCGCCGGGAGGACCTAACATGATTAAGATACTTGTATTAAACGGACCGAACTTGAACATGCTTGGAATTCGCGAGCCCGGGGTGTACGGAACAACAACGCTTTCTAGTATCGAGACGCTCATTAGGGAGTCCGCTGCTGCGCTTGGCGTGGAGACGTCATTCTATCAATCCAACCATGAGGGCTTTCTCATTGATCGCATTCATGAGTCTTACGGCAAGATGGCCGGGATTCTGATTAATCCCGGCGCGCTGACGCATTACAGCTATGCCCTGCGTGATGCTTTGGGGGCTGTAGCCATTCCTTTTGTCGAAGTTCATCTGTCCAATATTCATAAAAGAGAAGCATTCCGGCATGTGTCTGTTACAGCGCCTGTCGCTCTTGGACAAATCGCCGGTTTCGGAGCACACAGCTATGTGCTGGGACTTACTGCGCTTGTGCAGCACTTGAATCCGCAGGACGTGGATCAGGAAACGGTCTAGCTACTCGTCCATTAGTCTTGGCATGATGAAAGGGTGGATTATGACGAACAGTCGAGTTGAAGGTGTAAGGAAGAAGCTGAATGAACGCCAACTGGACGCCATTCTTGTTACGAATTCGATAAACCGCCGTTATGTAAGTGGATTTACCGGAACCTCGGGAGCGCTTCTGCTTTCTCCGTCAAATAACTGGCTCATTACCGATTTTCGTTATATGACACAGGCGCCGCAGCAGGCGGCCAGCTTTAACGTTGTTGAGCAAGCGTCTTCAATCATTGCAACGGTCGCTCAATTAGCGGCTGCTGCGGGTATCGCAAGACTCGGGTTTGAGCAGGATCATGTCGTTTACAGCGAGTATTTGGCCTGGCAGGAGGCTCTTGGCAGCATTGAACTTGTTCCTGTCTCTGGCGTTGTTGAAGGCCTGCGCATGATCAAGGATGATGCAGAGCTTGCAGTTATGCGGGATGCGGCTGCTCTGGCAGACGATACATTCCGGCATATTCTGGGCTTCATCAGACCGGGGATCAGCGAGCGGGCGGTTGCACTGGAGATGGAGATGTATATGCGGGGCAAGGGCGCAACTTCGAGCTCGTTCGAGACGATCGTCGCTTCAGGCGAACGATCTGCGCTGCCGCATGGCGTTGCCAGTGACCGAATTATCGGAATGAATGAATTTGTAAAGCTTGATTTTGGCGCTTATTACGGCGGTTATTGCTCTGACCTGACACGGACAATTGTCGTTGGCGCACCGACAGAACGGCACAAAGAAATTTACGCCATCGTGCTGGAGGCGCAGCTGACTGCACTCGCGGGCATCAAGCCTGGCATGACGGGACGCGATGCGGATGCTCTGGCAAGAGATGTCATCACTAAATACGGATACGGCGATCATTTTGGACATGGTACGGGACACGGTCTTGGGATGGAAATTCATGAATCTCCACGCCTGTCGAAGACAGGAGACATCGTTCTGGCACCTGGCATGACAGTTACCGTTGAGCCTGGTATTTATATTCCGGGATTCGGCGGTGTCAGAATCGAGGATGATATCGTCATTACAGAAACAGGAAATTCGTTATTAACCTCTTCTCCGAAGGAGCTATTCATTCTGGGTTGAGTGCTTAACATAATTTAGGAGGTTGTCAGCAGTGATATCAGTTAACGATTTTAAGACAGGTCTGACCGTTGAAGTGGACGGCGATATTTTTACAGTTCTTGATTTTCAGCATGTTAAACCGGGTAAAGGAGCGGCTTTTGTTCGTTCCAAGCTCAAAAACCTGCGCAACGGCAATACGGTTGAGCGGACATTCCGTGCAGGCGAGAACATTGGACGCGCGCATGTCGAGAACCGTGCCGTACAATATTTGTACAACTCCGGAAGCGAATATACGTTCATGGACAATGAAACGTATGACCAATTCACGCTGGATAAGAAGCAGCTGGAATGGGAAATTAATTTTCTGAAAGAGAACATGACAGTTAACATCTCCAGCTACCATACGGAGATTCTCGGAATTACGATGCCTAACAGTGTAGATTTGAAGGTTGTTGAGACGGAGCCAGGCATTAAGGGCAACACGGCAACGGGCGCAACAAAGAATGCAACAGTCGAAACAGGACTGAATGTGCAAGTGCCGCTCTTCATTAACGAAGGCGATGTTCTTCTCATCGATACGCGGGAAGGCAAATATATCTCTCGGGCGTAGTTTCTTCCTTGCTTGACATTATTCAACCGCTCGGGCGAAAGCCCGGGCGGTTTTGTCAGTGCCCAACAGGGTGTCCTTATGCTATAATCTTTATTTGATGATTGTGATATGAATACGTTGGGAGTGGATCAGCGTTGTCGTTGATAGTAATGAAGTTCGGCGGCAGCTCCGTCGGTTCGACAGAACGGATGCAAAGGGTCGCAAGACGGATTGCCGATTATAAAGAAGCCGGCCACAAGGTGGTTGTAGTCGTTTCAGCTATGGGAGATACGACTGACGATTTGATTGATAAGTCGAAGGAACTGAACGCTAATCCTCCAGCACGCGAGATGGATATGCTGCTCACAACAGGGGAACAAATTTCTGTTGCGCTGCTATCGATGGCGATTCACAGCATCGGACATCAAGCGATGTCCTTCACGGGCTGGCAAGCGGGATTCCGGACGGAAGCGGTTCACAGCAAAGCGCGCATTACCGATATTCAGCCGGACCGGCTGTTTAAAGCGCTGGATGAAGGGAATGCGGTCATCGTTGCCGGTTTCCAGGGCATGACGGAGGATGGCGAGATTACGACATTGGGTCGGGGAGGCTCGGATACGACGGCTGTTGCTCTTGCGGCAGCGATCAAGGCTGATGTATGCGAAATTTATACCGATGTCGATGGCATTTATTCAACAGATCCGCGTGTCGTCAAGTGCGCGCGCAAGCTGAATGAGATTTCGTATGACGAGATGCTGGAGCTTGCCAATCTGGGCGCAGCAGTGCTGCATCCGCGTGCGGTTGAGTATGCCAAGCACAACAACGTGCGTCTGGTCGTACGTTCAAGCTTTACGCAAAATGAAGGGACGAGTGTGAAGGAGGAAGCGGTCATGGAGCAGGGAGTTGTCGTACGCGGCATTGCTTTTGACAAGAACGTGGCAAGAATTAGCATTTTGGGCGTGGGAGATGTGCCGGGTGTGCTCGCTAAAGTATTCGGAGCGCTTGCATCCAGCGGCATCGACGTGGATATTATCGTACAAAGCGGTGTGCAGGACGGCAAAGCCGATTTTGCGTTTACGGTATCGCTTGACGATAAGGATCGTGCAATTGGCGTCGTAGAGAGCATCAGCAGCGAGGTTCCTTACCGTGAAGTGACGTCGGAGGACAATCTGGTGAAAGTATCGATCGTTGGCGCGGGTATGGTGAGCAATCCAGGTGTCGCAGCCAAAATGTTCGAAGCGATCTACAACCTTGGCGTTAGCATCAAAATGGTCAGCACATCGGAAATCCGCCTATCCTGCATCATTGCAGCCGAGCCGGTTCAAGACGTAGTGCGGGCCCTGCATACTGCTTACGGATTGGATGCCGCTGAGCAAGCCTTCGTAGGCGGACCGCAGGATCGCCGCTAGATGAAGACAGTTATCTCATAATAGTAGGCCAACCATAGATTTGCTGGTTGGCCTTTTTATTTGGAGCTAGAGCCGGTCGGAGACAAGACTGAAGAGCTTGAACAGGATCGCCGTAATACCGGCGGCCATAAGCGGTCCAACGGGAATGCCGCGAAAGAAGACGATGCCGATTATGGAGCCGACCACAAGTCCGACGATGATCTGGGGATCAAACTTGAGCATCTCCAATCCTTTGCCATTAATATATGTCGCGGCAGCGCCGCCTGTCAGAGCGAGAATGCCCGGCCAAGAAGTGAGGGCGCTAATAATCTCTTTGCTCTGAATGCGTTCAGAAGCGAACGGGACGAGCACGCTGAAGGTGAGGAAGAGCAGACCGAGCTCCATGCCTCGCCGTTCAATCGTCGGCAGGTATCGTTCCAGATGGATTAATTTCACGATCAGCAATACGCATGCTGCCGTCGAGATGATCGGCGACCGGCCGACTAATCCAATAATGATGAGAATAACGAGTATGATTTGCCCGCTCATAAGGGAATGCTCCTCCAGCTTCTGAACTTCGCCCGCTGCTGCGCTCAGGGCGTATATCATTCATTGTATGGAACAAGCCCTCACGATATGTCAGCCGATAATAATCATATCGCCTTGCAATTTGGGGACGATGCTGCTGGTGTCGATTTGGGCGCAGCTGTCGATGTCCCGGCTGAACCCCATCTTGATCAGGCGTTTGCCAGAAGAGCTCCCCTTAAGAATTTCCGTGATGCGCTCCTTCGAGCTCTGATAGAATCCCTGCATCGCTGTACCGAAATCGTCTACATCAATAGAAGTGGAGGATAGAGCTTGCATTCGATCAATGATCATCCCGGCGCACAAGCCGTCTTCAAGGGCGAAATCATCGTGGCAGCCTGCACATAGCAGTACAACGTCCCGACGCAATTCCATAGCTGATCGCGCACAAGCAGATGCATTGAGCAGTGCTGCGGATAACACAAAATCAGCCCTCATCGCCTTATGGATCGCACGAGTTCCATTCGTTGTGGTCAAGACAAGGCGACGCCCCTCTACGATCTCCGGTGTGAAGTCCTCGGGCGAGTTGCCTAGCTCGAACCCTGGAATTTTGCGGCAAAATCGTTCTCCGGCAAGTGTGTATCCCTGCCGCTGAAGCGTCCGTGCCTCAAGCACGGTTTCAACAGGGTAGATGCTGGCTGCACCAGCGCCCAATGCGGTCACCATCGTACTGGTTGCTCGAAGAACATCGATAACAATCGCTGTCCGATGTGTGAAACGGTCTGCCCTCGCCTCGTTGACGCTTGATATGACTTCAATACGCATCGCTTAATAATCCGCCTTCCATTGTAGCTCTTATTAACTCTGTCAGATCATGTAATGCAGCAGCTCTTCCTGCTGTTTGCCCAAGCTAAACGTATCTGATCGCAGTCCGCGCCGCATCGTTTCCAGCGTCAGTGTATCACTAGGCGGAATATTGCCGAGATGAACATTGGCGCCGAGCATGCACAGCAGCAGCACCTGCTGATTCTTCAGAGGGGCTTCCCACATGATGCGGCTGAAATCAGGGATGATGCGACAGATCGAATCCAGCACGTCCTCGCGGCATTCTCCATCCTCATCGAATAATCCGACACCCTTTCCAGATTCACGCGCTTCAATCGTTACAAGCTCCGCGCCTGCGTTCCAGTCTGCATCTGCTGTGAACGCGAGCTCATCGGCCTCAATGATGGAGCCGGACAGCTTCTTGCCATATTCGGACACGACGCGCAGACCGCTTCTCACACCTTCACGAATAAGCGCGGAGCGTTGCTGCCGCGATAGCTCAATCGTTCCGTCTGAAACCTCGATACCGTTAAAGCCTAGTCGGCATACCGTTTCGAAGAATGCAGGAACCGCCTCCTGCTGAACAGCAGCTTCAAGCAGAGTGCCGCCTGGCATGACAATGAGGCCATGGCGTTTGGCAAGCTCGATTTTATTAAGCAGAAGGTCTATGGGATACAGTGGAGCTGTGCCAAAGCCGAGCTTCAGGCAATCGATATAGCTGCCAGCGGTCTCTAACAAATCTGTGAATGCATGCATGCCCAAGCCTTTGTCTATCACCATGGTTTGTCCTCGTCCGGCCATCTTCTGTTGAGGCTGTCTGCACGCAGTGCGGCAGAACATCTCTCGCATGCTGCTCGGATCAAGCAGCGAAGCGGGCCAAGCTGTACGGGTATCGGATCTCATGAATTAATCTCCTCGCTTATTCTCACGTTTACGTGAAGAACTACTTTTCATATTCGAGTGCAATATATGCAACCATGCGGGGGCGTGTGCCCAATTAAGCGTGCCAATCGATGGATTTGCCGGTCTGAATGATAGACAAGCCAGCATATGCTTTCCTATAGACCGGTTATGTCAAATGAAAGAGGAGGAGAGAAGTGTGTTTAATAAAATCGTGCTGACGATGTCTTCCCTTCGCTTAATGTCCGGAACGATTGAGATATTCGCAGCACTTCTAATGCTTCGGTTGAATGAGATTGACAAAGCGCTAGCCGTAAATTCAACGCTTGCGCTTGTTGGGCCGCTTGTTCTCATAACGACGACGACCATCGGTCTTGTCGGCCTGTCGGATAAGCTGTCCATGGGGAAATTCATCTGGGTGGTCGCAGGAGTCGCTTGTCTTCTTATCGGCATCTTGAAAAAGTAGTTTTCAAGGATTAGGAGAGAGAAGCGTTAAACCGTTTGTCATAATTGACCTGCAACCGGCATAAACTTGGAAGCAACGATGGACAAACAGGCTCTATGAAACTACGAAAGCGCGAAAGCCGCTTCATCAAGCCGATTCGGGAGGAATGCATATGCTTCAACGCGTCGTGCATCTGCTGCCAGCCGAGCTAATCGCCGTCCTGCAGGGGATGCCTGAACAGTTGAGAGACAAGCTTGAAGAGATACGGATTCGTGAAGGACGCCCTCTTGAAGTCGGCTTCTGTGACGGATTCCGATTCATCGCTCCGAACGGTTCGCTAATGGCAGGGCCGGCTGAGGCGTACAAGCCTACGTCAGAGCTTTGCCGCAAACTGCTGGAGCGGGTTACAAACCATTCGCTGTATGCCATGGAAGAGGAGCTGCGCCGGGGCTATATTACAGCAGAGGGCGGACATCGAATCGGCATCGCCGGTCGTACCGTGCTGGAGGACGGCGCTGTAAGAGGCATTCGCGATGTTGCGGCGTTCAACGTTAGAATCGCCCGTGAGGTTGTCGGCGCTGCGGCGGGCGTTCTGCCCAAGCTGCTGGACATTGGCCGGAGATCGGTGCTGCCTGCATTGATCATCGGTCCGCCGCAGCAGGGCAAGACGACGCTTGTGCGTGATTTGGCCAGAGCGGTCAGCAGCGGGGCATGGGGTCATCCCAGAGCAGCGGGCTGGCAGGGGAGAAAGGTCGGCATTGTCGATGAGCGCTCCGAAATCGCTGCTTGCATTCGCGGTGTGCCGACGTTCAATGTCGGTCCGAGAACCGATGTGATGGATGCTTGTCCCAAAGCGGAAGGAATGATGATGATGATCCGTTCGATGTCGCCTGAGATCTTGATCGTGGATGAGATCGGCAGAGAAGAGGATGCGGATGCGATCCTTGATGCCAGCCACGCGGGAATTGCCGTTATAGCGACTGCACATGCCCGCGATCTGGATGATGCTCGCGGCAGGCCGGTGCTGCGCAGGCTGCTTGAAGCCGAAGCTTTCGCGGTTTGCGTCGAGCTGAAGCGGACGGCTGAAGGCTTGACGAGTCGTGTCGTGCCAGTTGCTGCAGCTGCAGCCGGCAGAGCGCCGACGGCACGGGAGCCGACAGCCGCTGCGGGAGGCGGAGCGCATGGTTAAGCTTGTCGGTGCGATGCTCATTCTGTTTGCAGGGACGATGATTGGATTTCAGCAGGCTGCGCGGTTTGCGGCGAGACCACGGCAGATTCGCCATATGATACAAGCGCTTCAGCGTCTTGAGACGGAGATTGGCTACGGCTATACGCCGCTGCCGGAGGCGCTTGCACGGTCGGCGGCCCATTTGCCCGAGCCGATCAGCTCGCTGCTAAGAGGAACGAAGGAACGGCTGGATGAAGCAGACGGCTTCACTTTCCGTGAATGCTGGGAGCGCTCCGTCACTGAGCATTGGCCGGGAACCGCGATGAAAGGAGCAGAGCAGGCGGCCTATATCAGACTAGGCTCCGCTCTTGGCATCAGCGACCGCGACGATCAAATCAAGCATCTCAAGCTGGCGATGGGGCAGTTGAAAACGGAAGAAGACGCGGCGCGGGATGATCAAGCCCGCTACGAGAAGATGTGGAAGAGCCTCGGCGTCCTCATCGCGGCGCTTGTCGTCATTTTGATCGTTTAGTGGGGTGCCGGATGAATGAACTTAGATGTTAGCGCGATATTCCAGATTGCAGGCATCGGCATTATCGTTGCCATGATCCATACAGTACTGAAGCAGATGGGCAAGGAAGACATGGCTCATTGGGTAACATTAATCGGTTTTGTTATTGTCCTGTTTATGGTTGTCAGGCTGTTGAATGATCTGTTTCAAGAAATTAAGACGATCTTCCTGTTTCAATAACGAGAGTGCAGTACAGGGCGGGTGAAAGTAGCGTGGAAATGATTCAGATCGTCGGCCTTGGATTAATGGCAACGGTGCTGATCCTGGTTATTCGGGAGCAAAAGCCGATGTTCGCATTTTTGCTCGCTGCTTTTACCGGACTGTTCATCTTTCTGTTCATGATCGGCAAGATCGAAGCGGTTATAACCGTTCTGGAAGGTCTTGCGGATCGATCGGGCATTCCGACCATCTATCTCAAGACGATTCTGAAAATAATCGGCATCGCATACATCGCAGAGTTTGGCGCTCAGATCGTACGGGACGCCGGCCAGGAAAGCATCGCCTCCAAAATCGAGTTCGCCGGCAAGGTGCTCATTCTCGTGATGGCGATTCCTATTATAAGTGTCATCATTGAAACTGTGCTCGGCCTACTGCCTGCGGGAGGGTAAAGCGTTATGCTGAAGCTGCGATTGCTCGGAATCACCGGGCTGAAGCTGCGATTGCTCCGAATCACTGTGCTGGTCATTTTGCTGCTTTTCCATCTGCTCTGGCTGCAGGCTGCTGTCGCAACAGCAGAAGTCTCTGCAAACGGCGGACAAGTTACCGGCATGGAGGGGAACGGCGCACCAGGGGAGGCGGAGTCTTCCAAGCTGTCCCGCTCACTGGCGGACGAGCAATTGCAGGGTATGGATATGAAAGCGGTGGAGAATTATTGGGACCGGTTGACGAAGGAGTACGGCGGATTTTTCCCTGACGGCGAAGTGCCCAGCTTTATGGAGATGATCATGCCGGGCGGTGAAGGGCTGAAGCTTGGTACTGTATTGAGCGGATTGTTCCGTTATGTGCTGCATGAGGTGCTGTATAATGGCAGGCTGCTCGTCACCATCGTCATTTTGACCGTATTCAGCATGATTCTGGAGACGCTGCAAACGGCCTTCGAGCGCAATGCAGTCAGCAAAGTGGCGTACAGCATTACGTACATGGTGATGCTCGTTCTCGCTGTGAACAGCTTCAATGTTGCCATCGGCTACGCCAAGGACGCCATCACCGGAATGATTCAATTCATGATGGCAATGATTCCTCTGCTGCTGACATTGCTGGCAACGATGGGGAATGTCATTACAGTTTCGGTGCTGCATCCTTTAATTATTTTCATGATCCACGCTGTAGGCACAGTGATTTATACATTGGTTTTTCCGCTGCTCTTCTTCTCGGCAGTGCTGTATATTGTCAGCTCGCTGACGGACAAGTTCAAGGTGACACAGCTTGCGAACGTCCTGCGCAATGTCGGTGTGGGGGTCATGGGCGTTATGCTGACGATATTTCTGGGTGTCATCTCGGTGCAGGGAGCGACGGGCTCTGTAAGCGATGGCGTGACGCTGCGGACTGCAAAATTTGTTGCCGGCAACTTTGTACCGGTCATCGGTCGAACCTTCTCTGACGCTGCAGATACGGTGATGTCCGCTTCCTTGCTCGTTAAAAATGCGATCGGAATCGCCGGAGTTATCATTCTAATCTTCTTATGTGCATTTCCGGCTATCAAAATATTAACTTTGGCGCTTATCTACAATGTAGCCGGAGCCATCATGCAGCCGCTTGGCGACAGTCCGATTGTCGGCTGTCTGCAAACGATCGGCAAGACGCTCATCTACGTGTTTGCCGCATTAGCGGCTGTGGGCTTGATGTTCTTCCTTGCTGTGACGATTATTCTGACGGCAGGCAATGCAACGGTTATGATTCGCTAGGGCGGGGGAGGAGGCGGCAGCATGCTCGGATGGCTCGCTGATTGGCTGAAGGGTATTATTGCAGTCGTGCTGCTTGCGAGCTTCATTGATCTTCTTCTGCCCAACCGGTCGATGCAGCGCTATGTCCGACTGGTTGCCAGTCTGATCATTCTGCTGACGATTCTGTCACCGATCATTTCCTTCTTGAAAGGGGATTTCGATGCACGGCTGGATGAGCGATTTGCAAGCTGGCTCAACCCCGCGCAAACGAAAGCTGTGCGCATGCCAACGCTTCAGGATATACAGCATGATGCGGAGGAATTGCGGCGCAAGCAGCAAGCAGCAGCAGCGGCATTGACGGAACGAAAGCTTGCGGAGGCGATGACCTTGCAAATTCGGCGCCTTGCAGGCGTGGAGGTTTTGGACGTGGCTGTAGTGCTGGCGAGACAGGGAGGCGGGGATGCCGATCACATGGAGGCTGCGCATATTGCCAAGGTAACTGTGACGCTTGCTGCGAAGGAGAAGCGGGGGAGCGGGTCAAGGAGCTCGGAGTCTGAGAGGGAAGCGGTCCCGGCTGCGGTTGAACCGGTTACTGTGTCCGTGCAGCTAGGCGAGATGCCGCAGGAGCTCGACTCGGAAGCTGGATCTGCACTAGCAACAGATGCAGAAGCGGAAACGGAAACAGATTCAGAAACAGATTCAGAAACAGATTCAGAAACAGATTCAGAAACAGATTCAGAAACAGAAGCCGCACTAGATGAAGGTTTATCGGAACGTTATGTCAAGGTTGAAGGCGAGGTCGCAGATGCCATTAGAGAGACGCTGCAGGACGGATGGTTCGTCGTCCCTGCGACCGTGCTGATAAGAGAAAAGAAGCGGTTGGATGAGCATTAGCTGCAAGCAATTAACCCTTGGTACGAGAAGTGGCACAGTATGACGGCGATTAACCAGACAATGCATGACGGGGCTTGTTGGGGCGGCAAGCCTGAGAGGAGAGACGACGGTGGCCAAATGGCTGGAAGGGCTGGAGTCGGCAGTTGGCGGGGGGCCAGGAGGTCCGAAAAGAGTAAAGTCTCTGCGCATTCTGCTCTTGATTGGCGGAATCGGGGCATTGCTGATGATCGTTAATTCGTTCCTGTCCTTTGAGACTGCAGAACCCGAGCCGCAAACCGATCCGTCGGCTGTATCTGATCAGGCGGCTTTTATGGGCGGGGGCTCAGGAGCGGAGGAAAGCTTCGAATCGATTGAGCAGCCGCTTGAAACGCGGATTAAAGATATTTTGGAAAAAATTGTAGGTGTAGGCGCTGTGGATGTGCTGGTCACGATCGATTCGACAGAGGAGATTGTCGTGCAGCGCAACGAGAAGGAGACCCAGCAGGTGACAAGCGAGAATGACAAGAACGGCGGCAAGCGCCATATCACCTCAATCTCCAAGGACGGTCAGGTAGTGATGTACGAAGCATCGGGCGACGAGACTCCTTTCGTAACGAAACGGATAAAGCCGCGAATTCGAGGGGTTCTTATCGTAGCCAAGGGGGCCGAGAATGGAACGGTCAGAAGTCTGATTATGGATGCAGTTGAGAAAGGGATCAGCGTTCCGGTTAACCGGATTTCGATCGTGCCGAGAAAGCATTCATAAAAAATAATAAAACATTTATAGGAGGCTGTTCACGAATGAATACGAAACGACAAACGATTTGGCTGGTATCCATGTTAAGCTTAATGGTAATTCTATCCGCTTACTACCTGTTTACAGAGGATGTTGATCCAACCAATGATATGCTGACCGAGGCGAACCAGGAAGAAAAGCTTCAGATGAGCGCGACAGAAGCAGCGACGGACAATACAGATAAGCTGGATGGCTTAACAGTAACGGAAGTTGAAGAATCCGTCGCCGAAGAAGCAGCGGCAAATGCGGCCACCGGCAAAACATTGGAAGCAGCGCCGGACATCGCTTCTTCGGAGAAGGCGGATCAGGAGGTGCTGCGCAAGCTCGAAGCGGCCGGCACGAAGGGCAGCATGTTCGACGAGCTGCAGTACAATCGGGACCAGAAATTCGCGGAGGAGAACAATCGACTGTACAGCATCATTTCCGATGCGTCGCAGGATGCGAAGGAAGCCACTAAAGCGGCAGAGCAAATCAACCAGCTTGAAGACAAGAGCTCCAAGAAAACCGGAATTGAAGAGGAGCTTACGAAGCAGTTCAGCAATGCGATTGTCGTAGAGGAGAACAATAACAAGTACAAGGTCGTCGTAGAGAGCGAGAAGCTCGAACGGAGCCAGGCGGACAGCATCGTGATGATGGTGATGAAAGAGCTGGCAGTTAGCGCGGACCAAGTATCTGTCCAATTCATAGCACCATAACCTCAGCAATTGTAGCCTTGCAGCTTATTACTGTAACGGGTTCCGTTTTTGGACTGCAGCACAACACTCCAGAAGAGATTAACAATGACAAGCCAATTGCAATAGAATTGGCTTGTCATTGTGCATTTTGTTTCTGTTAAAAGATTATGTTACAAGGAATTATGAGATCATTCTTTAAATCTCCCCATAATAATGGTGTTGTAATAGTTGCCGTCTGAAAGAACTTTATCTTGTTTTAATACCCCTTCTATTTCAAATCCGAGATTTTCATAAAGCCGAACAGCTTTGTCGTTTATTTGCAAAACATGTAAAGTCATTTTTTTAATTTCGTTGGAGTCCGCCCAAGCAATAGATTCTCTCAGAAGATTTTTGCCAATCCGATATCCCCAATAATCTTTTAGCACGCATACCCCAAATTCAACTTTATGAGACAATCTATTCAAGTGATTTCCCTCGCATCTTGAAAATCCGACTATTCTATTAGTAGCTTCTGCAACTAAAAACAGGTTTTTCGGATTTTCAGCATCCGTTTTAATGAGCTGTTCAAAACCTGATGCGTCGATAAATGACTCTCCTTTTTCTCTATCCAGATATTCAGTCTCGCCATCAATCTGCAATCGCAAAGCAGATAATTCCGCAGCATCCTCGTCCATTGCAGATCTAACAATGTAGCTTATCCCATTGAAGGAATATTCCTGGCTGTAAATTTTCATTATATTCTCCCTTTAAATGGATCTGTTTTGTTAGTGTTATTATAGAACGATTGTTCATTATGTTCAATTTCAACTGCCAACGAGGTGATCTTCTGAACCGCGCGCAGCTCCCGGCGCGTGGTGGGAACGGGTGTCGCCACACTCCTGTCTCCAGGAGCGCAATTTTTCTCTGTCTGCTGAAGCCCGTGCTGACTGTTTGGTGTGAGCGCGAACCATTGCACTCCAAAACAGAGCCTGAGGCTTATTTTTTACCAAGGTTTTTTTCGCGGGCTGGTTTAAAAAATGGGTTCGTGTTCGGGAGTGTTTGTGCTATAATAGGAATGTTATGTACAAGTTTTGGCATTTGCACATTAAGAAAACATGTAATCGTATGCCGGCGTACAGTAACGATGGAATACAAATCAAAGTATGCTTTATTAGGAGTGAAATAATGTTCAAGCTAAGCGAGATTAAAGAACTGATCAAGCTGGTTGATCAAACGTCTGTTCATGAGCTTGAGATTGAAAACGAAGGCGCCCGCCTGCTCATTCGCAAGCCAGGCAAAACAGAAGTGGTGAACGTTCAAACCGCGTCGCTCGTTCCTACATATACGCAAGGCGTTCCCGCACCCGTACAACATGCGCAACATGCCCCTGCGGCAGCCCCTGCTCCAAGCGCTCCTGAGGCGACTCAGGCAGCACCGGTCAATGCCAATCTGCATCAAATCCTATCTCCAATGGTCGGAACGTTCTATCGTTCATCTTCACCAGATGCTGCGCCGTTTGTAAGTGTTGGCGACCGTGTCAATGAGAAGTCCGTTGTCTGTATTCTTGAGGCGATGAAATTGATGAATGAGCTCGAAGCGGAAGTTCGCGGCGAAATCGTTGATGTACTCGTAGAGAACGGGCAGCTTATTGAATTCGGACAGCCGCTATTCCTTGTTAAACCGGAGTAAGGGGCAGCGTTGCATATCGGCAATGAACGTCAGCGATCGAAAGGGGTAAGACCTTGAAATTTAATAAAGTATTGATTGCCAATCGGGGTGAAATTGCAGTCCGGATCATTCGTGCCTGCCGCGAGCTTGGCATCGGCACCGTTGCTGTATACTCCGAGGCAGATCGGGACTCGCTCCACGTCCGTCTTGCCGACGAGGCTTACTGTATCGGGCCAACGGCGTCCAAGGATAGTTACCTGAACTTAACGAATATTATGAGTGTCGCGACATTAACGGAATGCGACGCTATTCACCCGGGCTACGGATTTCTTGCTGAGAATGCGAATTTCGCGGAAATTTGCGAGTCCTGCAATGTGACCTTCATCGGTCCTTCTCCGCAGGCAATCAGCAAAATGGGTGACAAGGCAGTTGCCAAGAATACGATGAAGGCTGCGGACGTTCCCGTTATTCCTGGATCGGACGGGCTTGTTGAAGATATGGATGACGCGCTTCGTATTGCCCGCGAGATCGGTTACCCCGTCATTATTAAAGCGACGGCAGGCGGCGGCGGCAAAGGCATTCGGATCGCGGAGGATGAGGATTCTCTCGTCACGCAGATTACAACGGCGCAGCAGGAAGCTCAGAAGGCATTCGGCAATGCCGGCGTCTATCTGGAGAAATTCCTCACTGGCATGAAGCATGTTGAAATTCAGATTATGGCGGACAAGCACGGCAATGCCGTTCATCTGTTCGAAAGAGATTGTTCCGTTCAGCGCCGCCGCCAGAAGCTGGTAGAGGAAGCGCCTTGCATAGTATTGAGCCAGACGCTCAGAGAACGGATGGGGCAAGCTGCAGTTCGCGCAGCGCTTGCTGTTCAATATTCCGGTGCAGGGACGCTGGAATTCCTGCTGGGACCAGACGGCAACTTCTATTTTATGGAGATGAACACACGGATTCAGGTTGAGCATCCCGTTACAGAGATGATAACAGGCGTTGACTTGATCAAAGAGATGATCTCGGTTGCCGAGGGCAATCCGCTGTCATTCAAGCAAGAGGACATCGTTATTAATGGCTGGTCGATTGAATGCCGGATTAATGCAGAAGACCCGGACCGCAATTTCATGCCGGCTCCGGGCCAGATACAATTCTATCTGCCTCCGGGTGGATTAGGCGTTCGAGTTGATAGCGGCGCTTACCCTGGTTACACCATATCGCCGCATTATGATTCCATGATTGCGAAGCTTATCGTATGGGGAGCTACGCGTGAGGACGCGATCTCGCGAATGAAGCGGGCGCTTGCAGAATTTGCAATCGACGGCATTCGCACGACGATTCCTTTCCATATGAAGCTGCTAAACCATCCCAAGTTTGTGGATGGCGATTTCGACATTAAGTTCCTTGAGGAATATGATGTGAATGATCCGGAAAAGGGACGGGACGGCGGAAGCGGCAATTTTACCATTTGACATTTCGACGGCCTTCTATTTATAGGATTTGGAAATCGTGACATTGCTTGTGCGCGAGGGATCAATCATCATAAATAACAGGTATATAGTTGTTTGTCATATTTCTCTCTGAATGCTATAGTATAGAAATAAGAAGCGGATGAGCTATCGGCTAGAGGCTGTAGCTACGCTACTTTTACGGGAGGTGTATGATAACCATGAGTACGCTGGCAGCGGACTATGAGAAGACGGACATGGGCACCATTCAGATCGCACCCGAAGTCATAGAGATCATTGCAGGACTTGCGACTGTTGAGGTTCAAGGTGTTGCCGGAATGAGCGGAGGATTAGCTGGAGGCATAGCTGAACTGCTAGGACGCAAAAACCTGTCAAAAGGCGTGAAGGTTGAAGTTGGACAGAGGGAAGCGGCTGTAGATGTCTCTATTATTGTGGAGTATGGAAACCGAATTCCGGAGATTGCCTCCGACATTCAGCGGAATGTAAAGCGGTCCATCGAAACGATGACAGGTTTGCAGGTTGTTGAAGTCAACGTTCATATCCATGATGTCCATTTCAAGTCGAATGATAAAACGGATGATGATGAAGCGCTTCGCGTGAAGTAATTCAAGCTTGGCGAATAAGCAGGATAAAGATACCCCCTTGTGGATGGGCTTGCCGCTCGGCGCTTGGGGGTTTTATCTAGTCCGCCCCAAGGAGGAGCCACTCGTTGATTAGAGTAATGGACAAGCTGCTGTTATTTCTGTTAAGCATTGTAATCGGTGCATTGTCAGTACTGGCATTCAGCATCGGTATTAACTGGATACCTGAGGAATGGACAAGTGAAGTTATCGGCGATCTTTACAGTGGCCATGTGGAGTGGCTGCAGTGGACAGTTGCTGGAGCATCGCTCTTTATGTTTTTGATCGCGCTGCGATTCTTCTATGTATCGCTTCGCCGCAGCAATTCCTCTGCGCCATCCATTGATCAGCGGACCGAGTTCGGAGATATCCGCATTTCATTGGAAACGGTAGAAAATTTGGCGTTGAAAGCGGCAGGGCGCCAGCGCGGTGTCAAAGATTTGCGTGCACGTATTCGCATTAGCGAGGCTGGCATTGACATATCCTTGCGTGCTATAGCAGATGGCGAGAGTTCGATACCTGTCTTGACGGAAGATATTCAACGCGCGGTGAAGACACATGTTGAAGAGATAACGGGTATACCGGTAGCGAATGTAGCGGTATTCGTGGCGAACATCATCCAGTCGACAAACTTCAAAAGTCGAGTGGAATAGGGGTGTTACCAATGAGGGAAATCTGGACAACCTATGGAGGACGGATTGCCGGTGTCGCTGCGGGAGTCGTACTTGGCATTATATATTTTATAGTCGGCTTCTGGGATATGTTGTTTTTTGCATTGCTGCTTTGGATTGGGTATACGATAGGCAAGTCGAAGGACGAACAGAGCGGTCCAATTTTTCCATGGCATCGGGTAACCGAGTGGTTGATGGAGAGATGGCGTCCGTTTAAATAGTGCTATGGTCTCCTCCGTACCCCGGACATAACGTTCTGATCGGGGCAGGGAGGAGATCATATTTTTTGAATAGATCAGAACGTATATTGTCAGGAGGCCCCATGAAACGAAGGCTTGCACGGGAAATAGCGGTACAAAGTCTGTACCAGATGGAAATGAATGAAGTGGCAGCGGTGGACGCGGTCAACATGCTGTTCGATGAAGTGAACGAAGAGAACGAGTTGGGCATCGATTCAACGGATGTCAGCGCAATTGACGACCATGTTCGCGGGCTTGTTAATGGCGTAACGGAGAACAAGTCGGCCATTGACGACATGCTGCAGGGATATTTGACAGGCTGGCAGGTGGACCGATTATCCCGAGTAGACAGGCAGATTCTGCGTCTGGCATGCTACGAGATGATATATCGTGACGATGTGCCGCCAAAAGCTGCGATTAATGAAGCGATTGATCTGGCCAAGCACTTCGGTACAGATGAATCCGGCAAATTCGTCAATGGCGTACTGGGCCGTCTCCTGCAAGCAGTAGACGAGCTTAAACCAAACGCATAGCATAACAGCATATTCAAGCAATTAAAAGAGTCCCGCAGGGACAAGACCACGAAGTGGTCGAAGCGCACTAAAATGCACTGAAAAGTCCCGCAGGGACAAGACCACGAAGTGGTCGAAGCGTACTTTCCAAAATAGACCGTCAAAGTAATGACTGGTCAAGCAGCCTTAAGTTAAGCGTGTCCCGTAGGGACGAAAGCGAGTAGTTACTCGAACATAGCAACCCGAGCATCTCAGCATCAAAAAACGTTATTCGGCTGGGTGTCCAGAGGGCGAAGCCCTTGGGGTCCCCCTTTCTAAGGGGGATTTAGGGGGATCAATCATCAAAGGGAGGCTTCCATAAATGTCTGCACAACGAATTGAAGGCAAGCAAATATCAGATGCCATTCGAATTGAAATTGGAGAAGAAACAGCTAAGCTGGCTCAGCGCGGCATCGTACCAGGGCTTGCTGTTGTATTAGTGGGGGAAGACCCTGCATCCAAAGTATACGTCGGCAGCAAGGAGAAGGCATGTCAGCAGCTGGGGTTTTATTCCGAGGTACACAGGCTCCCGGCGTCGACGACGCAAGAGGAGCTTCTTGTCATTATAGACAAGCTTAACAATCAGAGCAGCATTAACGGTATTCTAGTGCAGCTTCCGCTTCCCAAGCATATCGAAGAGAAGGCAGTTATCGACGCTATTAGCGTGGCCAAAGACGTAGATGGATTTCATCCAATCAGTGTCGGCAATTTAACGATTGGTGACGAAAGCCTGCTCCCTTGCACACCATCAGGTGTCATCGAGCTTATCAAACGGACCGGTCTGGAAATTGCCGGCAAGCATGCCGTGGTCATTGGCCGCAGCAATATCGTTGGCAAGCCGGTTGCGATGCTCCTTCTTCGCGAGCATGCTACAGTAACGATTTGCCATTCCCGCACAGCTGATATGGAAGCGATAGCGAAGACTGCGGACATTCTTGTCGTAGCGATTGGCAAGCCGAAAGCGATCGGACGAGCTTTTGTGAAGCCAGGTGCAATCGTAATTGATGTCGGAATCAACAGACTGCCGGACGGCAAGCTTGCTGGCGATGTGGATTACGACGATGTGCTGGATACGGCAGCTTATGTGACTCCTGTTCCAGGCGGAGTTGGACCTATGACGATTACGATGTTAATGCTGAATACGTTGAAGGCGGCTAAGCAAGCAAATGGAATCGGGGAGTGATTAATCCGATATGGCTGACCAAGCGCGTATTTTCTCCATAAAAGATATTAACAAATATATTCGGATGAAGCTTGAGTCTGATGTGCTGCTTGGAGATATTTGGCTGCGAGGCGAAATATCCAACTTCACTCATCATTCCAGCGGACATATGTATTTTACCTTAAAGGACAAGGATAGCCGGCTGAAAAGCATCATGTTCGCATCTCATAATGTGAAGCTGCCATTCATGCCTAAGGAAGGCACTAAAGTTCTGGCCCGGGGCAATATCTCGGTTTACGAACGGGATGGCAATTATCAGTTCTATGTTACTGCTATGCAGCCTGATGGAATTGGCAGCTTATTTCTCGCTTTTGAGCAGTTGAAGCGCAAGCTGGAGGCCGAAGGGCTATTTGATGCTTCTCGCAAACGGCCGATCCCAAAGCACCCCAAGGCGATAGGAATAATCACCTCTCCGACGGGTGCGGCAGTACGAGATATTCTAATTACACTGCAGCGTCGTCACCCCTCCGTGCCGGTGCTGCTTTTTCCCGTTGTCGTGCAAGGTGCGGCGGCGGCGCCCTCTATTGTGAAGGCGATAGAAAAAATGAACCAAATCGCCGAAGTCGACGTATTAATTGTTGGGCGAGGCGGAGGATCTCTCGAAGAGCTGTGGGCGTTCAACGAAGAGAGCGTCGCTCGCAGCATTGCGGCTTCCGTTATTCCGGTCATATCAGCAGTTGGACATGAGACGGATTTCACGATATCCGATTTTGTTGCTGATCTGCGGGCAGCTACACCGACAGCGGCTGCAGAGCTTGCGGTTTCAAACGTGCAAGAGCTTCAATCTCAATTGTCCAGCTTGAGAAAGCGGCTGACACAGTCGTTGCAAGGTACGGTTCAATTCCGGAAGGAACGGTTAATGCGGATACAAAGGTCTCCAGTTTTCCTCCATCCACGCAGATATTTACTGCAGCAGGCGGAAAGGCTTGACCGGCTGACAGAGCGGCTTCAGCAGCGGACATCGCGGACAACTGAACGCGGACATGATCGGCTTAATCGTCTGAGAGCGGCTCTTGCTGCATCACATCCAGGGGAGAAGACAGCTCAGGCGGCCAGACGGCTGTCGATTGCTTCAGATCGGATGGAGGCGGCAATGTCTGCAGGGATGAAGGAACGCCGGATGCAACTGGGTGCTTCCATCAGACAGTTGGATGCGCTGAGTCCGCTTAAAGTTATGGCACGCGGCTACAGCCTCGTTTACGATAATTCAACGGATAAACTGATCAAATCGATAAGTGATGTTCAGCTAGGTGACATGGTGAAGGTTAAGCTGTCTGATGGCGATCTGGAATGTCATGTATGGGGGATGGAAGAGGAGGCATGAGTACAATGACGAGCGAGGAAGGACAGCCGCTAAGCTTCGAGGAAGCAATGGAGCGGTTAGAAGATATCGTGAGTCGTCTGGAAAGCGGCGATGTGCCGCTGGAGACAGCGATTGAACTGTTCCAGGAAGGGATGAGGCTTTCGCAGCTATGCGGCACAAAGCTTGAGCAGGTAGAACGCAAGATTGAAGTGTTGATTGAATCCGAAGGCGCCATTCATAAAAAACCGTTTGCTGCGGCAAATGAAGATAGAGGGGAATAGGGTTGAACGCATTGGTTACTACAGCTGACTTCCTAAGTCGATCAGCTATTGAAGTTGAGCAAGCGCTAGCCGAATCCATTCCGGCGGAGTGGAAGTTTCCCTCCCAATTGCGCGAAGCTATGATGTATTCAGTTGAAGCAGGCGGGAAACGACTGCGTCCAATTCTTGTTCTTGCGGCTGCTGAAGCGGTAAAAGGCGATTCCCGGGCGTGGCATGCTGCAATGCCGGTCGCCTGTGCGATTGAGATGATCCATACGTACTCACTTATCCATGATGACTTGCCTGCAATGGATGACGATGATTTCAGACGCGGCAAGCCGACGAACCACAAGGTGTATGGAGAAGCTGTCGCTATTCTGGCTGGAGACGGACTTCTGACGCATGCCTTCTATTCAGCGAGTCAGGCTGCTCAGCGCGGAGTTCCAGCGGCAACAGTACTTGAGGTTGTATCTGATCTGGCGAGATTAGCGGGCGCTTCCGGCATGGTAGGCGGCCAAGCGGCAGACATTCTGGGAGAACAGGGGATAACGACTCTTGCTGAGCTAGAATATATCCACTCGCGCAAGACGAGCGATCTGATCGTGTTCTCAGTAACAGCAGGCGCCAGAATTGGCGGTGCGAAGGCCGAGCAGCTTGAAGCATTGATGGAGTTTGCTCATAAGCTGGGTCTTGCCTTTCAGGTTCAGGACGATATTCTGGATCTGGTCGGCGATGAAGAGAAGCTCGGCAAACCAACACAAAGCGATGTCCAGCAGCAGAAAGTAACATATCCTTATTTGGTCGGTCTGGAAGAGAGTAAGGCGCTTGTGGAACGATTGACGAAGGAAGCTGCACAGGCGCTCACAAGAGCGGAACTGGATAAGCCGGAATGGTTGTTTGCCATCGCGGAATATTTGATGAGCAGGGACCATTAAGGGACTTTGTTGGAATATGCTTTATCTGTGGTATAATTAAAGAATGATTGACCTTCATTGGACAATGAAATTTCGTTGTCTTGGAAAGCGAGGAAATATCGTGTTGCTCGAACAAATTAACGCGCCTGAGGATATCAAGGATCTGTCTATAGCGCAGCTGGAACAGGTTGCCGAGGAAATTCGTGAGTTTCTTATCGAGAAGCTATCGTCTACCGGCGGACATCTCGCTCCGAATTTGGGTGTGGTGGAGCTGACGCTTGCGCTTCATTATCTATTTGACAGCCCTAAGGATAAGTTTATTTTCGACGTAGGCCACCAATCTTACGTTCATAAAATATTGACCGGTCGCAAAGACCAATTCGATACGCTTCGCAAGTACAAGGGGTTATGCGGATTTGTCAAAAGATCTGAGAGCCAGCATGATGTATGGGAAGCGGGCCACAGCAGCACATCGCTGTCCGCTGCAATGGGAATGGCGCTGGCGCGCGATCTCAAAGGCGAGAACAACAAAGTTGTCGCTGTCATTGGAGATGGCTCTCTAACTGGCGGGATGGCGCTGGAAGCGCTGAACCATATCGGCCATGAGAAGAAGAATCTGATGGTTATTCTCAATGACAATGAGATGTCCATTGCTCCGAATGTCGGGGCGCTGCATCACTATCTCGGCAAAATCCGAACTGACCGCCATTATCAAAAGGCTAAGGACGAGCTGCAGCAGCTGCTGAACAAGATACCCGCGATTGGCGGCAAGCTCGCCAAGACTGCGGAGCGTTTCAAGGACAGCGTGAAGTACTTGCTGGTTAACGGCGGCATTCTGTTCGAACAGTTCGGATTCACCTATTTCGGTCCTGTAGACGGCCATGATCTTAATGGGCTGATTGAGGTTATAGAGCAGGCGGGCAACGTCTCCGGTCCTGTTCTCATTCATATCATTACGGTCAAAGGGAAAGGATATTCCCCGGCTGAAGCAGATTCTTTCAAATGGCATGGCATATCGCCGTATAAGATCGAGTCCGGTCAGGTGCTGAAGGCAGTTGGACCGCCGATGTATACGGAGGTGTTTAGCGATGCGCTAATGGAGCTGGCTGAAGAGGATAATCGGATAGTCGCGGTTACGCCAGCTATGCCTGGGGGATCGGGATTGTTGAAGTTTGGGGAGCGTTATCCTGACCGTATGATCGACGTAGGCATTGCCGAGCAGCATGCGGCAACGATGTGTGCGGCGCTTGCAATGGAAGGCTTGAAGCCGGTCTATGCGGTTTATTCCACTTTCCTGCAGCGTGCTTACGATCAAGTTGTGCATGATATATGCCGGCAGAACTTAAATGTTGTGTTCGCGATCGACCGCGCAGGCTTTGTTGGTCCGGACGGTGAGACGCATCAAGGCGTCTATGATATTGCTTTTCTTCGCCATATTCCAAATATGGTGCTGATGATGCCTAAGGATGAGAATGAGCTTCGCCAGATGATGAAGACGGCGATCGAATATAATGATGGACCGATTGGAATTCGTTATTCGCGAATTAACGGGCGGGGTGTTGCGATAGATCCTGTTATGACGCCAATCCCAATCGGCAAGTGGGAGACGGTCCGTGAAGGCGATTCAGCCGTTATAGTGGCCATCGGTCCAATGGTTGAAGTTGCGGAAGAAGCGGCAGAGCTGCTTAAGCGGGAAGGGCTGAATATTCGCATTGTGAATGCCCGTTTCATTAAACCGCTTGACGAAACGATGCTGCGGCAATTTGCTGATGAGGGCATGAATGTGCTTGTTCTGGAGGAAGGCTGCCAGGAAGGCGGATTGGGAAGCGCAGTGCTTGAATTTTATTCATTGAATAGACAAGATGTTTCTGTACGTATTAAAGGGATTCCTGATGTGTTTGTGGAGCATGGTTCAATTAAAGAGCAGCGCCATGAAATCGGACTTACCTCCGACAGTGTTGCTGCAGAGCTGAGAGCGATGCTGCCCCGGGTACGCAAACGCGTCAATGGTCCGGCATAAGAACGGGAGATAAGATGTCGACAGGTAAAGAACGAATTGATGTGCTCTTGGTTGAGCAGGGGTATTACGAAAGTCGGGAGAAGGCGAAGGCTGCTCTAATGGCGGGACTCGTCATCGTCGACGGAGAAAGAATTGAGAAGAGCGGAACGAAAGTGCCGCGAGCTGCGGCAATTACAGTTAAGGGTGCTCCGCACCCTTATGTCAGCCGCGGCGGACTGAAGCTGGAGAAGGCTATTCGAGAGTTTCAGCTGTCTCTGGACGGTGTAGTCATGCTGGATATTGGGGCATCCACCGGAGGGTTTACAGACTGTGCGCTGCAGAATGGCGCTTCATACGTATACGCCATCGATGTCGGCTATAACCAATTGGACTGGTCGCTGAGACAGGATGAACGCGTCCATGTGATGGAGCGGACGAATTTTCGTTATACCGTGCCTTCAGACCTCGTCGGTCCGCCGCCGACCTTTGCAACAATCGATGTGTCCTTTATATCTCTGAAGCTTATTCTGCCGCCGCTTGGAACGCTGCTCTCGGAAGGCGCACGGGTCGTGGCGCTGATCAAGCCTCAATTCGAAGCCGGACGTGAGAAGGTAGGCAAATCAGGCGTTGTCAGAGACGGTAAGGTTCATAGGGACGTGTTGAAGACCGTACTTACCTTTGCCGCTGAACAGGGGTTCGCTCTTCAAGGCGTTACGTTCTCGCCGATTACGGGCGGAGAAGGCAATATCGAGTTTCTTGCTCATTGGTTATGGCAGCCAGGCTCATCGGGTACAGCACCCTCAGATGAAGAGCTGGTCCAGCTGGTTCAGGAAGCCAGCCAGACATTTGTCCGTGAGCAAGCTTAGAGGATGGAACCCCATTTAAAGCATCATATTTGAACGCGGTATAGAATAGGGTATAGAACAGGGTATAGAACTAGGGTACAGAAGAAGCCTTTTATGGCGGCGTGAGCTGGCATGAAGGTTTTTTGCGTTTTCTCATTATTTTTCCATGCTGATGGTGATAGTATAGCTTGAGGCTAGTCCAGTCGGAGGGCGATTGCTGATTTCAATGGTTGGCAGAAATGAATATGTTGTTCCCCTTTGCAGATTCGAGAAAATTTGATAAACTATAAAAAACCAAACAAACGTTCGGTATCGAGATAGAGGAAAACTCCGCCTTCGTCGCGAATGAATAGGGATATATGTATTCGTCGGTGAGGGGGGATTGAATGGGAAAGTATGGTGACTGGCTTGTTATGTTCGTTGCTGGGAGCCTAATTGTCTACTGGTTGTATAGACTTTTCTACCGCTGGCTGCATGAACCGCCGAGTATGAATTCCAGAGTGTTGCTTAGCAATGCGGAAGAAGTACGCGAGGATGATGAGAACGTCAGATTTTTGGAGCAAAGAGGGTATGAAGTGACATATGGCAAGTACCGACTTCCCATTACGATCAAGCTGGATGGACAGACGCTGCAAAGTCGATTATTTATTGATCTTATAGCTGAGAAGGGCGGCAAGCATTATATCGTGAAGACGGCACGCGACCGAATGCCGATGGATTGGACCGGAAGCGGTGTTCGCGACCGTCTGCTGGTGTACGCATTGCTTATGCCGGAGAGCGAAGGAATACTGTTTGTTGATGGGAAGGAACGGACAATTCGTACGATTACATTTCGTTTAGGATAGATAGCTGGCAATGATTCGAGGAGGATAACATGAAGAGCGTTCGTCATATGAAAATTCGAGAAATAATATCCGGTCAAATTGTAGAAACTCAGGACGAGCTTGTTGATGCGCTGCGTTTAGCCGGATTTCAGGTTACGCAGGCGACGATATCTCGTGATATCAAGGAGCTTCAGCTTATTAAAGTAACGGTGGAGGATGGCCGGTACAAATATTCCTTGCCGCAGGAGGTACGCACGAATCCGATTCATAAGCTGCGCCGCACATTAGCCGATCATTTCGTACATATTGACTACACGGATAATTTAGTCGTCCTGAAGAGCTTGCCGGGAACGGCCAATGCGATTGGCGCGATGATTGATAATATGGAATGGAGCGAAGTGATGGGGACGATCTGCGGCGATGACACGATTCTTATTATTTGCCGGACGAAGACGCAGAGTGGACAGCTGGTTGATCGATTGCTTGCGTTTATGAATTAATCGTATGACTGGATGCAAAATATAAAGGGGGATTACGTTCATGCTTCGGGAGTTGTCTATTCGCAATTTGGCTGTTATTGAATCGGTTACCGTCCGTTTCCACGAAGGCTTCCATGTTCTGACGGGTGAGACTGGAGCCGGTAAATCGATATTAATCGATGCGCTTAGTCTTGTTGTCGGCGGCAGAGGATCATCTGATATGGTTCGCTACGGATGCGTCAAAGCGGAAATCGAAGCGATGTTCGAGCTCCCTTCTAATCATCCGGTCTGGGCTACATTACATGCATTCGGTATCGAAGCGATGCCCGAAGAGGGATTGGTTATCAGACGCGAGCTATCTGCGCAGGGCAAGAGCGTAAGTCGTGTTAACGGCCATATCGTTACGATGTCCATGCTTCGTGAAGCAGGCGAATGCCTCGTGAATATACATGGGCAGCATGAACATCAATCGTTATTCCGAACAGAGAAGCATCTGGAATGGCTTGATCTTTACGCAGGCGCTCAAGTTTCTGAAGTGCTGGAGCAATATAAATCGGTATATAGCCGCTACGAGCAGGTTCGCCAGCAGCTTAGAGAGCTGGAGGATACATCGCGGCAGAATATGCAGATGCTGGACCTGTACCGTTTTCAGATTGAAGAGATCGCTGCTGCAAAGCTTGTTCCTGATGAGGATGAGGCATTGGCCGAGGAGAAGCAGAAGCTTATGTATGCTGTTAAGCGTCGCGACAGTGCGTCAGAGGCTTATTCTCAGCTGTTCGGCGGCAAAGGGTTGGATGCGGTCAGCCGCGCGATATCCCGAATTGAAGATATACGGGAATTCGACCCGGCTGTCATCGGTCCCGTTCTGGAGCAGCTTCAAACGGCTTACTACGGTCTTGAGGATGCAGCATTTCAGATAAGGGATTATCGTGATGGCGTGGAGTCTGATCCCGAGCGCCTGGCAATAATAGAGGATAGATTAGACTTAATGCACAGCTTGAAGCGAAAGTATGGCGAGACGATACCCGATATTTTGTCCTATTTGAACAGGATTGAAACAGAAGCAGATCGGATCGAGAATCGAGACGAGCATGTTGGCAGGTTGCGTGAACAAGGTGCTGAATTGTATGAGCAGGCCATCAGCATAGGCGGGCAGCTGTCCCATCTTCGACGTGAGGCTGGTGATCGGCTTGCAATCGCAATTGAAGCGGAGCTGAGACAGCTTGGGATGGAGCGCACGACGTTCCGTGTTGAGCTGCGTCAGCAAGCCGAGAATGAGCGGCATCGGCTTCTGCAGAATGGAATTGATGAAGCAGCATTCATGCTGGCGCCTAATCCTGGGGAACCGCTGAAGCCATTGAACAAGATTGCATCAGGTGGTGAGATGTCACGAATTATGCTGGCGCTCAAAGCGATATTTGCTTCCATCGATCGGGTGCCTGTGCTTGTTTTCGATGAAGTCGATACAGGTGTAAGCGGACGAGCCGCTCAGGCGATAGCTGAGAAGATGTCCCGACTTTCCAGACAATGCCAAGTATTCTCGATTACTCATTTGCCGCAGGTGGCCTGCATGGCTGATCATCATTATGAGATTAACAAGACGATTGTCGCTGAACGGACCTCTACACATGTAACTGAGCTTGCGGACGTCTCGCGTATCGAGGAATTGGCTCGAATGCTTGGCGGTGTCGAAGTAACGGAAAAAACTCGCCATCATGCACAGGAAATGCTTGACTTGGCTTTCAGACTGAAGGGGGCGTAATGTAAGGGTTTCAGGGAATGTTTTTGGCGACATAAAACTGCGGGGGCAGGGATACCTTAAAGGTACGCAATTGGCGAACAACACATCTCGTCAAGCGATTGTTAACAGGGAGTGTGAAGTCATTGAATGCCAATCAGCGAAAGCGGTGGCTTGGTCTTCTTCTCGTAATCATCGTTTGCATGCTCGGTCTGTCCTCCCCCTTTCAACATTATGCCTCCTTTCCAAACGAGCTTCGTTTGTTCACCGGGCAGTTGAAGCAATTAGACTACGGCATGCCTGTTCATGCGCAGGTGACAGTTGATCCACAGATGTTAAGTGTTAATGGTTCAAACGATCGTTCCTTCTCAGTCAATTTGAATAAACCGCTATCTCTCCAATCCAGTCATAGCGGTGAAACGACGATGAAGTTGAAATTATTCGGTGCTATCCCTTTCAAGACGGTTAAGGTAAACGTCGTTCCCGATCTGCGCGTCATTCCTGGCGGACAGACAATCGGGGTAAAGGTGAAATCAGCCGGTATTATGATTGTAGGTCATCATCAGGTCGTTAATGGAAAAGGGTTGAAGGTATCACCAGGCGAGAGTGCGAAGCTGCAATTAGGCGATTTGATCGTTCGTATTAATGGAAATCACATCAATGAGGTTCAAAAGGTGGCAGAATTGGCTGAAAGCGCTGGAGGAACGAAGCAGCCCCTTCATCTAACTGTTAAGCGCGGCTCTCATTTATTCGAGACGAAGCTTAGTCCTGTTTATGATGTGGAAGATCGCGCGTGGAGGCTTGGACTCTATATTCGCGACTCTGCGGCGGGTGTTGGTACGTTGACCTTCTATGCCCCGGATCAAGGCGTTTACGGTGCTTTAGGACATGTCATCACTGACATGGATACACAAACACCGATCGAAGTGGGCGAGGGGCAAATTTTACAATCCAATGTAACCTCCATCAATAAGAGCCAAAGCGGGGAACCAGGCGAGAAACGAGCACATTTCATCAAGGAGAGCAAAGTTCTTGGCAATATCGAGAAGAACACGCCCTTCGGCATTTTCGGTAAAATGAAGGAGCTGCCCAACCATAGCTACAATGAACAATCTGTTCCAGTGGCATTTGCAGAAGAAGTGAAGGAAGGCCCTGCACAGCTGTTAACTGTCGTTAATGGACAGAAGGTGGAGCGATTCAATGTAGAGATCGTCCATGTTACGAGACAATCCTCACCAGCAACTAAAGGAATGGTAATCAAAATCACCGATTCCAGATTAATAGAACAGACAGGCGGAATTGTACAAGGTATGTCTGGCAGTCCAATAATTCAGAACGGGAAACTAATTGGAGCGGTGACCCATGTATTCGTCAATGATCCCACATCGGGTTATGGATGTTTCATTGAATGGATGCTGCAGGATGCAGGTGTGCTTCTAAAATCAGCAGGATTGAATCCAAAGGCGGCATAATGCCTCCTTCGGATTTTTCTTTTTTATGAAGGCATTATGAAGGTATTTTGTCGAATGAGTACGAAAAATGAGGTTACATGTAGTAAAATATTCATTATAAAACAAATGGATAAAAAAATAAAGAAAAATATTATTCGACAGAAGGAATTTGGTTTGGGATGTCGAAAATGTATGTTAGACATGAAGGATAGACGGAATGCGATATAAGAATGAAATGGATTTTTACTAAGGAGGATAAGACTTTGCAAAGAATTGAAGTTTTATTAGCGGATGATAACAGGGAGTTCACGAATCTGTTGTCGGAGTACATTTCAGAACAAAACGATATGGTAGTAACCGGCGTAGCTTACAATGGTGAAGAAGTACTCCGTTTGCTCGAAGAGACGAGCGACATGCCTGACGTTCTTATTCTGGATATTATTATGCCGCATTTGGATGGTCTTGGAGTTCTGGAGCGTTTGCGCGAAATGAATTTGTCTCCGATGCCGAAGATTATTATGCTTACAGCATTCGGTCAAGAGAATATTACACAAAAAGCGGTTCAGCTCGGTGCGTCTTACTACATATTGAAGCCGTTTGATATGGAGATTTTGGCTAATCGCATTCGCCAGTTGGTAGGGAATTCCAATGTGCTGTCATCCTCTTCATCTTCTTATTCCTCGACATCGTCGTCTATTATTAAATCGAATGTAGTGCCTATTGTGAAGGGCAAGAATCTGGATGCGAATATTACAAGTATCATACATGAAATTGGCGTGCCGGCCCATATTAAGGGCTACCAGTACTTGCGCGAAGCGATTACGATGGTGTATAACAACATCGAAATTCTCGGGGCGATTACGAAGACGCTTTATCCTGCAATCGCTGAGAAGTTCAAGACAACACCATCCCGCGTCGAACGCGCCATTCGCCACGCAATCGAAGTCGCCTGGACACGTGGTAACATTGACAGCATCTCGCACTTGTTTGGCTATACGATCAATATTAGCAAGTCGAAGCCGACGAATAGCGAATTTATCGCGATGGTGGCGGATAAGCTGAGAATTGAGCATAAGGTGAGCTGAAAGTAGCGGGACGCAGGTTTTCGGCTCCTGCACGGTCGTTGAAACGGTGAATTTACGGTTAGGGTCGCGTCACCGTTCCGATAAACTTTTACATTGCCATTGCGAAGGGTTTTTACGTCTTCACCTCCGTTTCTATGCATGCATTTATCGGATATTTGCGTAGTATGAATAGACAGTGTGTAAGATAGATTGGCAACAGAGACTATATGAAAGCCCTTTACGGAACCATTACGGTTCTGTACGGGGCTTTTCGTTATGTGTAGCGGTTTTTCACGCTCTTTATGGCACAATATTCTTGAAATTTATGACCCGTTCGACTCTCATCGAGGAATAAATTACGGCATGGAACGTGACGGCGATGAGATACCGCAGCCTACGCGATCCCTAGACGTTGAAGCAGCCGCCAATCAGACCGTCGTACTCTTCGAAGTTTGGATGCCGCCCTTCCGTGATGACATGGCGGAAAGGGCCGTTAAGAAAACGCTGACGATTCCTAAATGGCTTGATGAGCTGGCTGTCGAAAATAACGTTAACTTCTCTCGCGTGTTGCAGGACGGATTGAAGTCGCATTTAGGCGTGAGCGAACGCAGTAAATAAAAATGAAAAATAGGGAAGACTCGTTTATTAAAATGGTTCTTTTTTAGACAACAAAACATGCAATATCGTATAATTTTTTCGGAGGTGTTTTATGTGAAGATATCGGTTAATCCGCGTTTAAGCGAAATCTTAAAAGAACGTGCCATGACGCAAATGACGTTATCAGCGCTGTCCGGCGTTCCACAAGGCTCAATATCGCGTTTTGATAGTAATTCGCGCCACGAAGCCGCCCATATGTTCGCTATAGCGCGTGCCCTCGGTATTAACGTAGAGGAATTGTTTACCGTATCAGTAGACAAGACTTAGTCGGATCGACAACGTGTTTTCACGAGCGATAGACGACGATAATCAACGATAGATACAGACGTGAGCGATTCGAAGTGCCTACGTCAAGTAGCAAGTCGAAACCGACGAATAGCGAATTCTTAGCGATGGTTGCGGATAAGCTGCGGGCGGGGTTGTTCAGACAAAATTAGATTTCCGTAATAATAATCAATAACACGCGCTACAATTTCAAGCGAAGTGAGATTAGTCAATAACGCTTTTCAGTTTCAAATAGAAAACACCACTCGTATATTGGTTGCATAATGACCAGTAGGGAGTGGTGTTTTTAGAATTGTCATTGTACTCATTTCGTTCGAGAACGTATTGTCGATACAACACCGTCTTCAAAGTAGATATATCCTCGATTATCGTAAGCCCATTGCTCCCTTGTTCCATATTTGCTCTCCGTTGTATGAATACGATCAGGAGCGCCCCATGTGGAGTTCTCAACTTCTTGGGCTGTCATGCCGATTTGAGGATCATCTTTCTTAATGATCTCCATATTGCGGAAGCGATTCTCTTGTTCCCTGATTTTATTCACATCGGAACGATATTTCTTTTGAATGCTTTTAATTTCGGCAGCAAATGGCCCGTCATAATTTGCTTCAATTCGTGCAATTGATAGTATTATTGCTTCTTCCGACTGCTCCTCTTCAAAATATTTTGCCGCTGCATAGTTTTGAAGGGCGTTGTAGGTTGGGTTTGTAATGTCCTTGGAAGCCCCGATAATTATGGTGTCTTCCCTCACTTTTATATACTTTTTATCTTTTATCGTTTGAACAATATAGTCTATAGCCTTTTGACGCAATTCGTTTATTTCTTTGGAAAATACTCCTTTGTAATCCTCGGGGATATTTACAAACAGCGCTTTATTAATTTTTATGCGGTTTGCATAATCAGGCTTATACCCTGCTATTTCGAGATATTGCGAGATGATAGGATATGCGGCATCCTCGAAAATGGAGGAATTGATGACGTTTTTTGCTTCCAGAAATTTGCGTTCTTTAACGTAGGCGGCAATCTGCTGCAGCTCCAGCTCGCCGATCGTCGCTTGCAAATCTATGTAGAGCTGGCTAATTAAATCCTGATACGTGCCTTCATAATTACTTGGCAGTGCCTTGAATAACGTCAATGTCGGAGCATAATTGGCATAGTTGGCGGAAGCTGCTGCTTCGAACGCCAGCTTTGTATCCACATATATTTTCAATATGCGGGATTCTTTATAATCATCCGGCAGCTCAATTAATTTCGGTTGTGCCTGCTTCAATTGCCCTTGATCGATCAACTGCATAATGTGGAAATAATTCTGATCTCGATTGTCTGTTTCGTCCGTTTGGGAGCAGCTCGTAAGAAGTGAAGCAGCCAAAGCAACAGCTATGATGAGTTTCATATAAAAAATCCTTTCATGCTGCATAGTTTCGAAATTATAATGATTTTTTAATTTTATCATCCTTTAACGAAATATTACAATATAATGTAAAATACCACGTGTGAAGGAATGGAGCGCAGCAAAGCGTATCCTTTGCATCGTATGATTCGTTTACTATATGCAGCAAGCAGGCTGCAGCTTGGAGGTGGACGCTTTGATAAGCAATGGTGAAGGCACAGAGATGATTAGAGCGGCTCTGTATAAATTTTGCCTCACGCTGACGGAATCAATCTGGGATGCTGAGGACCTTGTACAGGAGGCTTTTTTGCGGGCATTACCCGTAATCAGTGGTAGCTGTCCCCATCCGAATCCAACAGCTTATGTGCTTCGCATCGCCAAAAATTTATGGGTGGATGGCATTCGGCACAGCCGTATGAAGGAGCGGGTGACGGTCAAGCTTGTCGATGAAACGGTTTCAATTGACAACTATGACCGATTTGAACTGGAGGAAGCGCTCTGTCTCATTACGAAGCAGCTGTCGCCGCTGCAGCGAACGGTATTTTTACTGCGGGATGTGTGCTGCTATAGAGGCTCTGAGGTCGCAGAATGGCTGCAAACTACGGAGGGTGCGGTCAAAGCGGCACTTAACCGAGCAAGAGCGGCGCTGGATGCCTGCAAAGGTAATCAATTGCATAAAGGGGACGAAGATAGGGCGGAGCTGGATGCCAGCCTGTTCCATGCCTATCTCAGCGCTTTGCGGCAGCATGACCCTCTGGCAATCATAAAGCTGGCGATGGCTCAGAATGATAGCGTGACCACGGTCCAGGCAATCGGTAGAAGCGAGGGGCAATCATCCTCCGGTCGCAGCAGGCAGCAGGTAACGGAAGCCTTCTGCCACCATACAGTGATGCTGTTTGCATCGTAATGAGAAAGGTGGACTACAAAATGAATTTGACTCCTTATGTCATCGAAACGACGAATCGCGGCGAACGAAGCTATGATATTTACTCCAGGCTTCTCAAGGACCGCATCATTATGGTGAACGGTGAAATTGAAGATAACATGGCGAATTCGATTGTTGCGCAATTGCTCTTCCTGGAAGCGGATCAGTCGGAGAAGGACATTCAACTCTATATCAATAGTCCGGGCGGCTCGGTTACTGCAGGGTTCGCGATTTATGATACGATGCAGTTCATACGCTCTGACGTGTCAACGATCTGTATGGGCCTAGCCGCCAGCTTCGGGGCCATTCTGCTTGCAGGAGGGACGAAGGGGAAGAGATTCGCGCTGCCAAGCAGCGAGGTGATGATTCATCAGCCGCTGGGCGGAGCGCGGGGGCAAGCTGCCGATATTCAAATCCACGCCAACTGGATATTGAAGACAAGGGAGAAGATTAATCGGCTGCTCGCGCATCATACCGGCCAAACGGAGGATCGTATTGAAAAGGATTCGGATCGTGATCGGTTCATGAGTGCTCAAGATGCGGTGGATTACGGGCTTGTGGACAAAATTATTACTCGTTAATTAGCGGGATTCGCAGATATTCGGATATATGAGAAGAGGCCGTCCCAGTAGTAGTTTCAACCAACTACAGAGGGAAAGCCTCTTTTTCTTATGAAGCTGAATCGGGTCACTTTCATGCAGCGCTAAACGGCCTGGGATTGTGCGCGATGTCCGCATTAAGACGTTTTTTTCTGCTTAACGCTGGCGAGATGTTCATTTGGAGTGCTGTAAGCAGATTTTTTCGGTTTAAAGTGGCAGAGAAAACGACCGGAGAGCCTTATCCGCTGCTATAACACGATTTTTCCTGCTTACAACGTCCTTCGTGCTGCCATTTCTTGCGTTAACACGATTTTTCCTGCTTACAGCGTAGCAGTAGAAGTAATAGGCTGTGCCTGTGTTGTATTGGGGACAGCTGTCGATTTTCGTGCTTGTGCCGTCGCAAGCATCCCCTTGCAGCAATCGGCTGTTGAGACAGCCTCTTCTTGTGTTCCTCCAGCTGAACGGAACTAACAAGCTATATGCTGGACTATTGGGCGCCGGGACGAGGCGGGCGCGGCTTCTTCTCGCGGAAGCGTGACGACAGATAATTGCGCTTGCGATCCCGGAAGAAGGTCCAGCCGCCGATAAAACCGACACCGATCAGAAATAAGACTAGACCGCCTATCATCATTCCCCATTCGAATTGAGGCTTGATCAACTCGTCTCCGTGTGCAGCATAGTAATGGAAGACGGCATCCTTCATTAGAAGAAATCCATAGGTAGCCCCAAGGCCAGGTATGACAAGAAGTAGAATAGCAATGAAGCGTGCGATGATTTGTTTCATGTTGGCAGATCCTCCTGTGTGGCAAGAACAGATACTTATTTATCATACCTTTTTGTCATTGCGCTGTCTAATTGCTTGGAGGAGATGTTTATCCAGACGACGAAAAAATGTACAATAGAAAGGAGATGTATTCAAATCTGTCAAGCAGAGGCTTCATAGCCTAATCATGAAGCCTGTCATACTATCTGTTGTGAGAGGGGAAAATCAATGACGATTCAATGCGACATTGCCATAATTGGCGGAGGCATTGCAGGATATACGGCTGCAATAAGAGCGGCGCAAGCAGGGAAGAAGGTCATTATCGTAGAGAAGGAGAAGCTTGGGGGCACTTGTTTGCATAAAGGCTGCATTCCCAGCAAAGCGCTCCTGCGCAGTGCTGAAGTCTATTCAACGATGCTTAAAGCAAATACATACGGTATTAAAGTAGCAGAGGGTGCGGTCACGCTTGATTTCGAAGGGGTGCAGCAGCGCAAGGAGGGGACGGTTGAGCAGCTGCACAAGGGGCTTCAACATCTGATGCGCAAGCATGACATTACGATTATGAATGGAAGCGGGCGAGTTATCGGACCTTCCATCTTCTCACCGCGCAGCGGCAGTGTTGCCGTTGAGCTTGCGGATGGCGAGATGGAGACGATTGTTCCAACCAATCTATTAATCGCAACAGGGTCGCGTCCACGCACACTGCCAGGTCTTGAGCCTGACGGACAGCATATTATGACAAGCGACGAGGCTCTTGTCATGGAGCAGCTGCCCCAATCGATTCTGATCGTCGGCGGCGGCGTTATCGGCGTGGAGTGGGCGTCGATGCTGGTCGACTTCGGTGTGGAGGTTACACTTGTCGAGACAGCAGCCAGACTGCTTCCCGGCGAAGATGCTGATGCATCACTTGAGCTTGCGAAGCAGCTGCGCCGTAGAGGCGTTCGCATTCTCACAGGCATTGAATTAATGACGGACACGTACCAATCAGAGGATGGACGAGTCTCTATTGAAGCGAAGACAGAGGAAGGCGTCGTCAAGCTTGATGCCGAGCGGATGCTCATTTCTGTCGGCCGTCAGGCAAATGTTGAGGGCATCGGTCTGGAGAATACAGATATTCGTGTCGAGAACAATGCCATCCGAGTAAATGCTTTCTTCCAAACGACTGAGCCTCATATTTATGCCGTGGGCGATGTGAACGGCGGACTGCAGCTGGCGCATGCGGCTGCACATGAGGGCATCATTGCTATTGATCATTTGCTGGGCGGCAAAGAGCAAGCGCCGAGCCCGACGAGAATTCCGCACTGCATCTATTCGCGCCCTGAAATTGCTTCAATCGGATTGACGGAAGATGAAGCCCGCAGAGGGGGGCATGATGTGAAGGTCGGGAAAATCCCCTTCCAAGCCATTGGAAAAGCGCTTGTCATTGGCGAAGCGGAAGGATTCGCCAAAGTTATTGCCGACAAGACGACGAATGATGTTCTTGGCGTCCATCTGATCGGGCCTCATGCGACTGATCTGATATCGGAGGCTTCGCTTGCCATGCTGCTGGATGCCGCTCCATGGGAGGTCGGGCATGTTATTCATCCGCATCCGACACTCTCCGAAGTCATTGGCGAGGCCATGCTTGCGGTTGACGGCAAAGCGATTTCCTTTTAATTATAGACGGGTGCAGCATGGGTAATAGGCAACATTTCTTTTTGCCCCGAAGTCAGTTATAATAGGTGTAACCAAGTCTTAGTACCAGGTTATAATAGCAAGTATAAGGAGGGCATCCCTTCATGAAGCAATCACAGTCGATTAAGAATGAAACCAAGCATGCAGAGCTTGGCCTTACAGATGAGCAAGCGATTGAAATGTATGTCACTATGATCACTTCACGGCGTTATGATGAGCGTTGTCTGCTGCTGCAGCGCGCTGGCAAAATTAATTTCCATGTATCCGGTATCGGCCAGGAGGCTGCTCAGGTTGGCGCGGCGTTCGCGCTTAATCGGGAGGTTGATTATTTCCTGCCGTATTATCGCGACTATGCGCTCGTGCTGACGCTGGGCATGACGCTCAGGGAGCTGATGCTGTCCCTGTTCGCTAAGGCCGAGGACCCTAACAGCGGCGGTAGACAGATGCCGGGTCACTTCGGGCACAAACGTCTGCGAATTGTTACGGGCTCCAGTCCGGTTACGACACAGGTCCCGCATGCGGTAGGTATTGCGCTGGCGGCGAAGATGAAGAAGAAGGAGCTTGTCACCTTCGTTACGTTCGGCGAGGGCTCCAGCAATCAGGGGGATTTTCACGAGGGCTGCAATTTTGCCGGCGTGCATAAGCTTCCGGTAATTCTTATGTGCGAGAACAATCAGTATGCCATATCGGTTCCGATGCATAAGCAGCTTGGAGGGCGCATATGCGACCGTGCCGCCGGATACGGGTTTCCCGGCGTTCGCGTGGATGGCAATGATCCGCTAGAGGTATTCAAGGTCGTGAAGGAAGCGCGCGCAAGAGCTATTGCCGGCGAAGGAGCAACCTTGATCGAAGCAATGATGTACCGGATCTCGCCGCATTCCACCTCGGATAATGACCTCGCCTATCGGACTAAGGAAGAGGTAGACGAGCATCGCGGCAAGGACGGGGTTGTGAAATATAAGCAATATTTGATCGAGTGCGGAATTTGGGATGAGGAGAAGGATGCCGAGCTGATGGTGAAGATTCGTGCGATGCTGGACGATGCTACTGAATACGGCGATAAAGCTCCTTTCCCTAAGCCAGAGGATATTCTTCTGCACGTCTATGATGGCGATCAAAGCCAAGGGGGACGTTAAGATGCCGGTGATGGAATATATTGATGCGATCCGCCTTGCGATGAAAGAAGAGATGGAGCGCGATGAGGATGTGTTCGTGCTGGGTGAGGACGTCGGCTATAAAGGCGGTGTATTCTCAACGACGAAGGGGCTCCTGGAACAATTTGGGGAAGACCGGGTCATGGATACGCCACTCGCTGAGTCGGCGATCGCTGGTGTAGCTATCGGCGCGGCCATGTACGGGATGAAGCCTATCGCAGAAATGCAGTATTCGGATTTTATGTTTCCGGCTACGAATCAGATCATAAGCGAAGCGGCGAAGATCCGTTACCGTTCCAATAATGATTGGTCCTGTCCGATCGTCATACGCGCGCCAATCGGCGGAGGCGTATTCGGCGGACTGTATCATTCGCAATGTCCAGAATCCGTTTTCTTCGGCACGCCAGGCTTGAAGATTGTGGCTCCCTTCCGCGCTTATGATGCCAAAGGCCTTCTGAAGGCTGCCGTGCGCGATCCTGATCCGGTCTTGTTCTTCGAGAATAAAAAGTGCTATAAGCTTATTGTTGGAGATGTGCCGGAGGATGACTACACAGTGCCGATCGGCGAAGCCAATGTGCTGCGCGAAGGCGATGATATAACGGTTATCAGCTATAGCCTGCCGCTGCATTTTATTTTGGAGGCGGCAGAAGAGCTGGAGGAAGAGGGCATAACCTCGCATGTTCTGGATTTGCGAACGCTGCAGCCGCTTGATAAAGAGAGCATACTTGCCGCAGCGCGTCGGACTGGCAAAGTACTCATTATACATGAAGATAATAAATTCGGCGGTATCGGCGGCGAGGTGTCTGCTATTATCGCGGAAGAGATGCTGTTCGAGCTGGATGCGCCAATTATGCGCTTGTGCGGACCGGATGTTCCGGCTATGCCGATCAATCCGCCGGGCGAGAAATTTTTTATGCTGAATAAGGATAAGGTTAAGGAAGCGATGAGGCAGTTGGCATTGTATTAGAATAAATGCTGCATGAAGTGTTCTTAGCATGGCTGGATGGAGGCTGCCGAAGCTGATATCTACAGCCAAGGAAGCTTGAACAGTGTAGCTTAGAAGACTTTTAGGAGTTGAATGGGATGAAGACGACCTTGACCGAAATCGTCATGCCGCAGCTTGCGGAGTCACTCGTATCTGCGACAATTGACAAATGGCTGAAGAAGCCCGGTGATACAATTGATATGTATGAGCCGATATGTGAAGTACTGACCGATAAAGTAAATGCCGAGCTGCCGTCAACAATTCGCGGAACATTAAGGAAGATATTGGTAGGCGAAGGTGAAAATGTGCCGGTAGGCACACCGATATGCATCATAGAATCAGAAGTGCTCGGCAGTAGCGAGAGCGGGGATTCAGGTGATGCGGGAACGGGAACCGCTCGCTTTGCAGCAGAGACTTCGGTCGCTAATGGGCAAGGCTCTGTTCAAGAAGAAGAAGGCGACACCAGCATGCGTCATCGCTATTCACCTGCTGTTCAGCAGCTGGCTGCCCAGCATGGCATCGTTCTTGCATCGGTTAAGGGTACAGGTCTTGGCGGCCGTATTACGCGCAAGGATGTTTTGGCGTATGCAGCCTCAGGCAATACGGGAACGCCTGCTGGCGCTGCTCCGGCGCAGTCGATCAATATGGACACGAAAGAGACTGTTCGTACGTCCGGTCTTCATCTGACGGAATCACCGCCGTTTCCTGCTATTGAAGTAGAGAATCTGCAGCAGGGACGAAGTGAATACATGATCGACGTGACGCCGCTTCGCAATACGATAGCCCGAAATATGCGGCAGAGCGTTACTGAAATTCCACATGCATGGACAACGATCGAGGTTGATGTTACGAATCTCGTCGTGCTGAGGAACAAGCTTAAGGACGAGTTCATGAAACGCGAAGGCGTTAACCTGACTTATTTGGCTTTCCTGCTCAAGGCGGTTGTGAATGCGATTAAGGATTACCCGATCATGAATTCGGTTTGGGCAGTGGATAAAATCATTGTGAAGCGGGATATTAATCTTTCGCTGGCGGTCGGTACGGAGGAAGGTGTCTGGACGCCTGTTATCAAGCATGCGGATCAGAAAAATATTGCCGGTCTGGCACGCGAGGTTGACGAGCTGGCTCGGAAGACGCGCGAAGGCAAGCTCACCATGTCCGATATGCAGGGTGGAACATTCACCATTAACAATACGGGCTCATTCGGCTCCATTCTCTCCTATCCGATCATCAATTACCCGCAAGCGGCGATTCTGACCTTCGAGTCTATCGTGAAGCGTCCTGTCGTCATTAATGATATGATAGCTGTACGTTCCATGGCCAACCTCTGTCTGTCGCTGGATCACCGGATTCTCGACGGCGTCATATGCGGACGGTTCCTGCAGCGTGTGAAGGATAATCTGGAAGGTTTCGATTTGGACACTAAACTGTACTGAAACGAGGCTAGAGAGCGATGACAACAACGAATGTCAAGACGCTCGACGTCAGCTATACGAACCTGATAGGCTACGCCGAAGCGTGGGATCTTCAGAGAACATATGTGAAACAAATTGACAAGGAGGAGCGACGAGAGACGCTTCTCCTGCTTCAGCATCCGCCGACTTATACGATAGGCTCCCAGAAGCATCCCGAGCACCTGCTTTTATCAGAGGAGCAGCTTGCGGAGCAAGGAATTGGCGTGTTCCAGATAGACCGGGGAGGCGATATTACCTACCATGGTCCCGGTCAGCTCGTCGGTTATCCGCTTCTCTATCTGGAGGCGCCGGGCCTTGATCTGCATGGTTATTTGCGCCAGCTGGAACAGGTTATTATTGACTGGCTTGGGGAGTATGGATTAGAAGGCGGCCGGAAGCCGGAATATACGGGCGTATGGATTGGCGATAAGAAGATCGCTGCAATCGGAGTGAAATTCAACAAGGCTCGCACTCGCAGGGGGTTCGTGACCAGTCACGGATTCGCGCTCAATGTGAAGGCAGGAATTGCGGAGGATGGCTTCAGAGGCATCGTTCCTTGCGGGATTCAGGATTACGAAGTGACCTCATTCGCGGATGCAGCGGGCATACATTTGACCGTTGAACAGGTTGCGAAGGAGATCCTGCCGCATTTTTGCCGGCAGTTCGGCTATGCGACTGCCGGCGGGACAGAGCTATTCGAACATCCAGCCGATGCCGATGAGCAGCGTTGACAGCAGCAAGGATATAATTAATAACCAGATAAAAACTCTCATCATTCGATTGGGGCGCATGTCAGCATACTCCTTTCGTACAGAATAAGTGCGTATAGGACTATTGTAAACGATTGAGAAGGATGGTGGAAGGCTGATGATTAACGAACAACGCATTGTGGATGAATTTATGGAGCTTGTACGGGTCGATAGCGAGACGGGGAATGAAAGGCAGATTTGCGATGTGCTGAAGCAAAAGTTCGCTTCGCTTGGGCTGGATGTGCAGGAGGATGATGCCGCAGCGAAAACAGGACATGGCGCTGGCAATCTGATCGCCAATCTGGGCGCTACACAAGAGGAGGCTGCTCCGACGATTTTCTTCACCTCGCATATGGATACCGTAATGCCTGGCAACGGAATTAAGCCGCAGCTCGATGATGACGGTTATATCCGCAGCGACGGCACGACCATTCTCGGAAGCGATGATAAGGCGGGCCTGGCTGCCATGCTGGAAGGCATTAAGGTTTTGAAGGAGCAGGGAATCAAGCACGGTCCTGTGCAGTTCGTCATTACGGTTGGCGAGGAATCGGGACTGCTCGGGGCTGGCGCCCTGGACAGGGAGCATCTGCAGGCTGCATTCGGGTATGCGCTTGATTCCAACGGCGCTATAGGCGATATTGCTGTTGCAGCGCCAACGCAAGCGAAGATAACGATCAAAATATTCGGGAAATCGGCGCATGCGGGTGTTAATCCCGAAGACGGCATCAGCGCGATTCAAGTAGCGGGCAAGGCAATAGCCCGCATGTCGCTTGGACGCATCGATCATGAGACGACTGCTAATATTGGTCGTTTCGAAGGCGGCGGCGCAACGAATATTGTATGCGATTATGTGAAGCTGGATGCTGAGGCGAGAAGCATTGTGCAGGATAAGCTGGATAAGCAGGTTGCTGCGATGCGCGAAGCTGTTCATTCGGTCGCAGCGGAATATGGAGCCCGTGCAGAGTTTGAAAGCGATCTTATCTATCCTGCTTACTCGTACAGTGATGGTGATGCGGTAGTCGAGCTGGCCAAATCAGCCATTACGGCGATTGGCGCTGAACCGCGGACCTTCCATTCAGGCGGCGGCAGCGATGCTAATATTTTCAATGGATTAGGTGTGCCGACCGTTAATCTTGCTGTTGGCTACGAGCATATCCATACGACGAAGGAACAGATTAAAGTCGCCGATTTGGTTAAGACGGCTGGGCTAGTTGTTGAAATTATTTCACAGGCGGCCAAAAAACAAGCATAAGAAACGGCATAGGCAAGGGGCAATAGGCAATAGGGAAGAGAAGCGGACAGCAGGCGGCCGCGACTCTTCCCTATCTGACATTCTATATACGTGTAAGCAGTGGCTACAGCAGCCGCTTTCTGGCTTGCTTATACTGCAAGGGACGCCGGTGTTCCAAATAGTCGCTTAATGTGGACGCGCGCTGATCTTCCTTGCTGCGGACAGCGCCTTGCTTCATCATTAGCCGGAGCTGATGACGGATTTCCCAGGCCTTGCCAACAAGCATGAGCTTGCTTGTAACGGAATATTGTTTCATGAAACATACCCCCTTAATTGGTTATTAATCACAAATGTCATTATAGTAAGCACGTCGAACTATTTTATTTGAAGAGCTTTGCAATTGGGCTGCGCTCCCTGCATGATCAGCATATGAAGATAGGGGACAACTTATGACTGAAGCTTATTCTTAAAAGCGGCTGCAGTCGGGCAGCATTCATCTCGCGTCTATGAGCGGATAAGGAGTGTTCGTAATTATGTTGAAAAAAACAGATGAATTTCGCGAAATCACGATGAAGACAGAGCCGATATTCCAAGGCAAGGTCATCTCGCTGCAGGTGGATACGGTACAACTTCCGAACGGAGGAACAGCTACGCGCGAAATCGTGAAGCATCCCGGAGCGGCAGCTGTGCTTGCATTAATAGACGGCAAAATGCTGGTGGTAGAGCAATACCGGAAGCCGATGGAGAAATTCCAGATTGAGATACCAGCAGGCAAGCTCGATGCGGGCGAGGAGCCTATAGCAGCCGCAGCCCGCGAGCTTGAGGAAGAGACGGGCTACCGAGCCGGCCGCCTTCGGCCCATCAATGCCTTCTACACCTCGCCGGGATTCGCCGATGAGAAGCTGTTTCTCTTCTTGGCAGAGGATCTCGTGAAGGGTGACAGCAGACCGGACGAGGACGAATTTCTCGCTGTGGACGCTATAACGTTCGAGCAGGCGCAAACCTATATTCGCGAGGAACGGATCAGCGATGCGAAGACAATTCTTGCCGTATACGCGTGGCAAATTTACCGGCTGACAGGGAAAATCCAGCAGTATGAATAGCGCGGATATGAAGCGGGTTTTCGCTGATCTGCATATCCATATCGGCCGAACAGAGAGCGGGGCTCCAGTGAAGATAAGCGCCAGCCGCGACCTGACCTTTCGCAATATTGCTCATGAAGCTGCCGTTCGGAAAGGGATTGGGCTGCTTGGCGTGATCGATTGTCATTCGCCCGGTGTGCAGCAGGATATCATGGATCTGCTCCATGCAGGCGAGATGGCTGAAGCTGAGGGCGGCGGGATTCGTTATAAAGCAACGACGATACTGCTCGGTGCGGAGATTGAGGTGAGGGACCCTGGCTGCGGCCCAGCGCATCATCTGGCGTATTTGCCGACACTGGCATCTATGCAGTCATTCTCAAGCTGGATGAGCCGGCATATGCGCAATATCGGACTCAGCTCGCAGCGTATTTATGTACCTGCACGAGAGCTGCAGGAGGAAGTGAAGGGCCGGGGCGGGTTATTCATTCCAGCTCATATATTCACACCGCACAAGAGCCTGTTCGGCAGCTGCTCGGACACGCTGGAGGAAACATTAAATCCCGACATGGTAGATGCGGTCGAGCTGGGTCTTAGCTCAGACAGTACGATGGCCGGCTGGATTCCTGATCTGGACAGACTTCCCTTTGTCACAAATTCCGATGCGCATTCTATCGCCAAGATCGGACGCGAATATAATGTCATGCGCATGGCTGAGCCTTCATTCGACGAGCTGGCGCTTGCTCTGCGGGGCGGAAGCGGACGGGCTATACTTGCGAATTATGGCCTCAATCCGCTGCTTGGCAAGTACCACCGGACCTATTGTCTGAACTGCGGATCATTGGCGGATGAGGAAGCCGCCTCCGAGCGATGTCCGCTGTGCGGCAGTCCAAAGCTGGTACGAGGCGTTATGGATCGAATCGAGCAGCTAGCGCAGTATGCGGGAAGAGAGCGATCCTATGACGGAGGGGGCAGACCACCCTATATTTATCAGGTTCCGCTGGAATTTGTTCCGGGGATTGGCAAACGTACGCTGGAAAAGCTGCTGGAGCGTTTCGGAACCGAGATGGCGGTGCTGCATGATGCTTCCCTGGAAGAAATCGCCGAGGTTGTCGGCTCATCTACCGCAAGTGTTATTGGCAGCGCCAGAGCCGGAACGCTGCAGCTTGATACAGGCGGGGGAGGGCGCTACGGCAGAGTGTCGGGTAATCAGGAGTAGCGAGGAGGGCGCACGAAGTTCGCGCCGAGCGCAGCTCCAAGTGCGCGATGTTTCGCTGCAAAGAGGCAGCGAAGAACGGCGCACGAAGCTCGTACCGAGCGCAGCTCCCAGAGCGTGGTGCTTCGCTGCACGACGGCAATCGGTCGACCACATGTCCCATTCCTTGTCCAAGTTAACGGCATAGGAAGAGGGGCTTGGACATACACTTAACCATTCGAAATGGGGAGTGAATGTCATGCGGGTCATGCGGGCATCGTCGTCGAGCAGTCTGCTGATGAAGGATCAGCTCACAATATACATATTTGTTACGGTCATCTTTGTTGTTGGAATCGTCTTCGGAGCACTGCTGGTCAATGCGCTGACCTTTGACCAGCAGCAGGATCTGGCGGTTTATGTGCAGAAGTTTGCAGAACGCGCCGGGAACGGCATGCTGCCGGAGGGCGCTTTATCCTTTTGGGACCGCGTCTTATTTCATGGCAAGTGGCTTATTCTAATCTGGGTGCTGGGACTTACAGTAATCGGCATGCCTTTGGTGTTGGCGCTTGATTTCTTGAAGGGCGTCCTTGTCGGATTTGCGGTCGGAACGCTTGTTAGCCAATACTCGTGGAAAGGGCTTCTGTTCTCGCTTGTTTCTGTTGCACCGCCCAATCTGCTCGTTGTGCCTGCGCTGCTCATTGCCAGTGTGTCAGCGGTCTCCTTCTCCCTCTATATTATTCGAAGCAGGTTCTTGAATCGGTACGGCACGTTGGGCAAACCCTTTGTTTCACATACGACAACCTTTGCCCTCATGCTTGTCATTATAGCCGGTGCTTCGTTCGTTGAGATCTTTCTATCCCCTGTCATGTTGAAATGGGTCGTGCCGCTGCTGGCAGATGTCCCTGAAGGATTGTAATGATTCTAAAATAGGGTTTGACTTTATTCGCAATGTGCCCCTATAATGAAAGCAAACGTTTTCCGGCGATGGGCGTAAGGCAGTGCGAGGGGGGAAACCATGGAATCCCGGATTGATAAGATAAAACAGCAGCTGCAGTCGCAAGGGTACAAACTGACCCCGCAACGCGAAGCGACACTACGAGTGCTTTTAGAGAATGAAGAAGATCATTTGAGCGCGGAAGATGTCTTTATGCTTGTTAAGGACAAGGCTCCCGAGATCGGGCTTGCTACCGTGTATCGAACATTAGAGCTTCTAACCGAGCTTCACGTCGTGGAGAAGATGAACTTCGGCGACGGTGTTGCCCGTTACGATCTGCGTACCGACAACAACAAACACCACCATCACCACTTGATTTGTGTTCAATGCGGTGCCATGGACGAAATATTAGAAGATTGGCTTGGCCCTTTGGAAGAGAGGCTTGAGCTGGAATTTGGTTTCACTGTTCTTGATCATCGGCTTGATTTTCAAGGCATCTGCAGTCGATGTCGCAGTAAGAACGATCAGCAGCAACCGGAATAACTCCCTTTGTGCGATAAGCTACGTTAACAACGCAGCTATCGCACGGGGAGTTTTTTTGTCCCTTCAACGGGTTCTGGGCATTCTGCTTTTGCTGCTTCTGCGGATGCGGCTTCTGCGCTGCAGAATGCGTTTATAGCGAGCAGCAGTCCCGCTATTCCCGGCTTGCAGCGCATCGGCAATTTGGAGCAAGCCGGAGCCTTGCGACTGGGCAGCGAAGCCCGTCAGGGAGCGGGCGGATGAACGAAGCCGTTCAGCGACCTGCGATGGCGTCAGATGGGGTTCCTTGGCTAGAATGAGAGCCGCGCTGCCGGCAGCATGAGGGCATGCCATGCTCGTTCCTGATAGAATCTGGTAACCGCCCCGAAGCCAGGTGGACCGGATAATGCTGCCTGGCGCTGCTACATCAATCCCGTCGCCGCGGCTGCTGAAATCTGCGATCCCGTTGGAGATCGTGGAGGCGGCAACGGCAATGGTCTCCGGATAGCTGGCCGGCTCGTCGATACCGCCTGAGCGGGGACCAGAATTGCCGGCAGAGGCGACAATAACGATGCCCTGCTTGCTGGCTCGTTTAATGGCATCGCGAAGCGCAGTGCTTGAACTGCCCTGCAAGCCCAGGCTCATATTAATGATTTGGATTTTGTTTTTGATGCACCAGTCGATCCCTGCGATAATATCGGATACGTAACCGGAGCCGTCGGCATCCAGCGCTTTCACTGCGTAGAGCTCAGCTTTGGGGGCGGTTCCGGTGATATTGCCGTTAGTGCCCAGCGCAGCTGCTGTTCCTGCGACATGGGTCCCGTGTCCGTTATCGTCCTGATAGGAGGAGCCGTCGACAGTATTGATGCCCCCGGCAATATGCAGATCAGGATGCGCCGCGATGCCGGTATCGATAATTGCGATTTTGACGCCTTCTCCGCTTGTTGACGACCAGACGTCTGGCGCTTGAATGCGGGCGATGTTCCACGTTATTTCTTTGCGAATGGTTGCTGAATTGGAGAATTTGGGCGGGAGCAGAAGCGGGCGCGAAGGTCGGCTGAGGACGGGTACAGCTTTGGCTGCAGGGAGATTCCTGGCAGCGGTTCTACCTTTAATGCCTAAGGAGGCAGAGTTTTGTATGGAGGGCTTGCACTGCTTTGAACGGACGGCTAAGGAGGCTTCGCTTGAGGGAGGGGCAATACGATGAGAGCTGATTTTGAAATCAGGCTCGACGTATTTAACATGCGGGTGATTTTTGAGCGACTGCAGCTGTTCTGTGCGACGGCCATCCAGCAGGCAAGAGATGACGCGGCTTCTGCGTATGCTTTTTACAGGACGGATGCCATTCCTCGACAGCTCCCTGATACATCGCTTGTAAATGGCCTGGTTTTTGAAGCCGATGATTTGACGAACGGTATGTCCAGATACGGTGCTGCTGGAGCAATGTATAAGCAATCGTTCTACTCTTCTCAATGAAAAATCCTCCTTAATCATTCCTGCTGCCGGCTAAGCCGTTGATTGGCATCGAAGTTCTACAGCCATTAATCCAGTGTATGGAGACATACAATGACAGGCATGGGCGTCTGTCCTCCCGGCACATAATTTATGGCATCTGGGGAAACCGTATCGTCATGGAGACAAAGGTGGAGGCATGAGGTTCAAAGCTTCAGGAGGAATATGCCAGTGCAGCCTAGAAAGTTCAATAGAGAAACAGAAGCGCTGGAATCTTCATAGAGAGATGGCAGCGCGTATAGCAGCCCCAGCAGCTCGGATTTTGAGGCGCGTTGACAATAGCAGCGAGTGGGATAGAGTCAGCAGTGCGATTGAGAAGCGGGCAGGCATGCACTTTGGAGGAGGAATAGTGATGATTATCGGTGTACCCAAAGAGATCAAGGCCAGCGAGTTTCGTGTAGCGCTCACGCCAGCAGGGGCCAGCATGCTCAAGGCGGCTGGACATGAGGTGCTGATCGAAAGCAATGCGGGCGCAGGAAGCGGCTTCGATAACGAGTGCTATGAGGCGGAAGGCGCTGTGATCATTGCTGAAGCTGCAGAGGTCTGGGCCAGGTCTGCGATGATTATGAAGGTAAAGGAGCCGCTGCCGGAGGAGTTTCAATATTTTCGCCAAGGACTGCTCTTGTTTACTTATTTGCATCTGGCTGCTGCTCATGATCTGACGAAAGCGCTGGTGCAAAAGGGTGTCGCGGGTATTGCCTATGAAACGATTCAGCTCAAGAACGGCAGCTTGCCGCTGCTTACGCCGATGAGCGAGGTTGCCGGAAGAATGGCGGTTCAGGTAGGCTCGCAATTTCTGGAGGCTTTCTATGGCGGACGAGGAATACTGCTGGGCGGCGTTCCCGGAGTGCCTCCTGCAGAGGTTATTATCATTGGAGGAGGAACCGTCGGTATCCACGCCGCAAGAATTGCGCTGGGCATGGGCGCCAGTGTGGTCATTCTGGAGAAAAGCGCGGATCGCATGCGGCATATTGATGAAACGTTCAGCGGGCGCATCCGAACGTTGATGTCCAACCCCTACAATATCGCCAATGCGGTGCGCAAGGCTGACCTGCTCATAGGTGCAGTATTGATTCCAGGCTCCCGCGCTCCACAGCTTGTGTCCGATGAGATGGTGCAGACGATGAAGAAGGGCGCTGTCATCGTTGACGTTGCAGTTGATCAAGGCGGCTCAATTGCGACGATTGATCGTGTGACGACACATAGCAATCCCATCTACGAGAAGCATGGCGTTCTCCATTATGCGGTAGCCAATATGCCTGGGGCAGTGCCTCGCACATCGACCTTTGCTTTGACGAATGTCACGATGCCCTATGCGCTTGAGCTGGCGAGCAAAGGGCTGGAGCAAGCGGTGCTGCACAATGAATCTCTGGGCAAGGGTGTCAATACATACAAGGGCCATGTCACGCATTGCGGTGTTGCGGAGGCGGTCGGAATCCCCTATATGTCGCTGGAGCAGCTAATCGGGAATAAACCCTTTGACTAGCGTGTAGACAAGTCATGAACGTTTTCCTTCTGTCATATGGTGGTGTAAGGGACAACCATTGTCCGTTCAGCATATGAAAGGGGATTAAGGCTATGGTTCTATCGGTGCGAAGATGGGCAAGGCGGCTGCTCTTTCTTGTGCTGCTGACGCTGCTCACTATCGCGATGTATGGCGGGTGCCGGTTTATTGCAGTATGGATCACCCCTGAAGATCCATATCGAATACCGCAGGGCAGTGCGCATAAGGTATTTCAGTCTCAGCTGATGCTGATGGAGGATGCTGCTTTGTCCGACAGGCTACGATTGTTCTATTGGTACGGAGAGTGAGGCAGTCATGGAATGCAGCTCATCATTCATTCGACATGAATTGCGTTGGATGGGCAGGAAATCCCATGTTCATTGTGGAATAGATTAGTGAGAAACATGACAATCGGAACGATTTCAGGGAAAGGAACGACCCATGAAAGCACAACTACAATCATTTATCCAGTTTCTGTCGTCCGAACGCAGACTCTCTCCGAACACGCTCGAATCGTATGAGCGCGATTTGAATTTTTTTATTGATTATCTAGAGCAGCAGAGCCTGTCTACGGTTGCCGATGTACAGAAGCATCATATTTCACGATATCTCCTTGAGCTTCGGCAGTTGGGAAGAGCGGTTGCGACTGTTTCCAGATACACGGTGTCGATTCGTTCGTTCTTTCAATATTTGACGAGAGAGCGGCTTATTTCGTACGATCCATCCACTGAGCTGGAGACGCCGAAGCAGGAGAAACGTCTGCCCAAGGTGCTCACGGTGGAAGAGGTGGAGCGTATTCTGAGCGTTCCTCCAATGACGACAGCGGCAGGCGTTCGAGACCATGCCATGCTGGAAGTGCTGTACGCAACAGGAATTAGAGTGACGGAGCTCATTACGCTTAATGTCGAGCATGTTGATGTAGGAATGGGATTTATTCGCTGTGTCGGCGCGAACGCCAAGGAACGGATCGTTCCGCTTGGAGGCGTAGCATGCGAAGCCTTATCCGCTTACATTCACACGATGCGCTGCAAGCTGGTGAAGAGGGATGACAGCGAGCAGGCATTATTTCTGAATCAATTAGGTACTCGAATGACGAGGCAGGGCTTCTGGAAAATTATTAAAAAACATGCTCTGGAAGCAGGCATTGTTAATGAAATTACGCCGCATACGCTCAGGCATTCCTTCGCTGCCCATCTGCTGGAGAATGGCGCGGATTTGCGATCTGTCCAGGAAATGCTCGGCCATGCTGATATTTCTACGACACAAATTTATACACAAGTGACAAAGACGCGCATCAAGGATGTTTATAACCTTGCGCATCCAAGGGCGAAGGTGAAATAATCGTATCTATAAGTTGAACGATTGAAATGAACAAAGGGGCCGCTGCGCGGGGGAATGTTCTTACGATCGCTGTTGTTCCCGGAATTCTAGAATTGAAGTGGTTCATGGTGGAATTTCGGGAACAAAGGCGAGCGCTGACGCTTCTCCAGAAACATTCCCCTGCTCCGCTTCCTTGTCCGTTTCTTAAGTTCATTTATATAGTCCGATAGGTGGAGATGGAGAATGAAGAAAAGGAGTGAAGAGATGTCGTTTGACCGGATTGCTGTTATTGTGCTGGATAGTGTTGGAATCGGCGAAATGCCGGATGCCGCTTCATTCGGAGATGCAGGGTCCCATACGATCGGCCACATTCTGAAGCGTGTGCCCACCCTTCAATTGCCGAATTTAAGACGCTGGGGCATTGACCGCATCGCCCCGCTAGGGAACTGGATGCCAGGCCAGAACAGTGCTGCAGCACACTATGGCAAAATGGCGGAGGCTTCCGTTGGCAAGGATACGATGACGGGCCACTGGGAAATTGCCGGGCTGAAGGTGTCCGTCCCCTTCCGCACCTTCCCGGACGGATTCCCGCAGGAGCTGCTGGCTGCGTTCGAGGCGCGGACAGGCCGCGGTGTTCTTGGCAACAAGCCGGCGAGCGGAACAGAAATTCTCGATGAGCTGGGCGAGGAACAGATCCGCACGGGCAAATGGATTGTCTACACGTCAGCAGACAGCGTGTTTCAGATTGCTGCGCATGAAGAGGTTATTCCGCTTGAGGAGCTTTATGAGGCGTGCCGGGTTGCCCGCGAATTGACGCTTGATGACCGCTATGCGGTTGGCCGCGTCATAGCAAGACCTTACATAGGCGCGCCTGGCGGGTTCAAGCGGACGCCAAATCGTCATGATTATGCTGTATCGCCGCCACAGCCCACGGTGCTGAATTCGCTTCAGAATGGCGGGTTCGATGTGATTGCTGTCGGCAAGATCGGGGATATTTTCAGCATGGAAGGCATTACAGAATCGCTTCCGACCAAGAGCAATGCCGATGGCATCGAGCAAACTGCGCAGGCGCTTGCCCGTCCGTTCAAAGGTCTGCTCTTTACGAATCTGGTCGATTTCGATTCTCTTTATGGCCACCGCCGCGATCCGATAGGCTACGGTGAGGCTCTGGAGGAGTTCGACAGGGCTATGCCGGAGCTGGAGCGGCTGATTGGCGAGCGGGATTTGCTGATCATTACAGCAGATCATGGCAACGATCCGATACATAGGGGGACTGACCATACGCGGGAGTATGTGCCCCTGCTGGTGTACAGCCCTTCTTTTACAGCACAGGGATCGCTTGGCGTACGCTCAACCTTTGCCGATATTGCTGCGACGATTGCGCATAATTTCGGTGTCAATCCGCCGGAGAATGGCAGTTCATTCCTGAGCGAGCTGAGGTAAGGGGAACGAGATTGTTTTGAAGAGCGAATAATGAAGCATTGATAACATGGGAGGCATTTAATAATGAACGTATTAACAGGATCGCACATTCGGGAAGCTGCCGAATACATAACTTCACGCATCAAAGTAAAGCCTGAGATTGGACTTATCATGGGTTCTGGTCTTGGCATTCTGGGTGATTATATTGAAGAAGCGGTAACGATCAACTATGAGGATATTCCGCATTTTCCACTATCAACTGTTGAGGGACATGCCGGTGAGCTGTTGATCGGTACACTGTCAGGACGGACGGTTGTGCTCATGCGCGGCCGGTTCCATATGTATGAAGGCTATGGACCTGAGCTGACAGCCTTCCCTGTTCGCGTGATGAAAGCCATCGGTGTTGCAACGCTCGTCGTCACGAATGCCGCTGGCGGAATTAATCAGGGCTATGATCCGGGAGATCTGATGCTTATAAGCGATCATATTAACCTGACTGGCCGCAATCCGCTGATTGGGCCCAATGATGATGAGCTTGGCGTGCGATTCCCCGATATGTCGGAAGCATACAGCAGCAGATTGCGCGGCCTGGCCCGCCAAACGGCAGAGGCGCAAGGGTTCACACTTCGCGAAGGCGTGTATGTCGGCATCCTTGGACCTTCCTATGAGACACCTGCGGAAATCCGCATGATGCGCACGATGGGCGCAGATGCAGTCGGCATGTCAACGGTTGCGGAAGTCATTGCGGCGCGGCATTCCGGCATTGAGGTGCTCGGTATTTCCTGTATCAGCAACATGGCATCGGGTATTTTGAACCAGCCGCTGTCCCATGCGGAAGTGATGGAAACAACGGAGCGGGTCAAAACACGCTTCCTTAGCCTTGTTAACGGCCTGATTGCCTTGCTGTAGGCTGAATGTAACGTCAAAAGATAGGAACAGAGCCGCTGCGCAGGCAAGAAGGATCTTCCGATCGCTGTTGTTCCCGGATTTCCTGATGATAAGGGTCAAGGTAGAAATCCGGGAACAAAGGCGAACGCTTACGCTTCTACAGCTTCCTTCTTCCTGCTTCGCTCCCTCCAATCAGCCTTTGTCACACAATTGTAACAATTGGCTCGACTGATTGTGACATTCTTTGTTCGATGATCGTCGTATAATGTCCGTGATAACAAATAAAGTGGTGATTATTATGGACAATCTAACGAATCGTCGACTTGAACGGCTGCGTGGTCAATTGGTGGCAGCGGCAATGCGGAAGCAGACGTTTATGCACCGCGAAGTGCTGCTGCTCAGCCAGACCCTTGACCAATTGATTGTTAAAGCGCAAACGGACAAGCGCAAATCGCTCAATGAGCCCAATGCAAACTGAATCAGCAGCTTTATACATCATAGAGGAGGCTCTTTCTGATGCGCGCAGTTGATCTTATACATAAGAAAAAGAATGGCGAGCCACTGTCCGCAGGGGAGATCGCTTTTTTGGTAGAGGGCTATTGCCGTGGCGACATACCTGACTATCAGATGTCCGCATGGGCAATGGCTGTTTTTTTTCGCGGCATGAATGCGGAGGAAACAGCTGCTCTCACTTTAACGATGGCCAAATCCGGTGATCAAGTCGATCTCTCTCCCATTCGCGGGATCAAAACCGACAAGCACAGCACAGGCGGGGTAGGCGACAAAACGACGCTCATCATAGGACCTCTCGTTGCCGCCTGCGGTGTTCCTGTGGCGAAGATGTCGGGAAGAGGGCTTGGACACACGGGTGGAACGATAGACAAGCTGGAATCGATTCAAGGCTTGAAGACGGAGCTGTCAAGGGAACGCTTCTTCGCTCAGGTCAACGATATCGGCCTGGCGGTCATCGGCCAGAGCGGGAACATTACGCCCGCTGATAAGAAGCTTTATGCGCTGCGCGATGTGACTGCTACAGTGGAATCCATTCCGCTGATCGCAAGCTCTGTCATGAGCAAGAAAATTGCTGCGGGCGCGGATGCGATCGTGCTGGATGTGAAGGTGGGCAGCGGCGCTTTTATGAAAACGGTGGATGAGGCTGAGGCGCTTGCAAAAGCGATGGTGGACATCGGTGCGCAGGTAGGCCGTCAGACAGCCGCCATTATAAGCGACATGGATCAGCCGCTCGGCTATGCGATTGGCAATGCGCTGGAGGTGCAGGAAGCGATCGATACGCTGCGCGGCCAGGGACCTGGCGATCTTACGGCGCTTTGTCTGGCCCTTAGCGCGCAAATGGTCGTGTTAAGCGGGCAGGCTGACGATATCGAAGCCGCAGAGAAGCTGCTTCGTCAACAGCTGGATTCCGGGGCGGCGCTGGATAAATTCCGCGCCTTTATCGAGGCGCAAGGCGGTGATCCCGCTGTTGTGGATAACCCGGGCCTGCTGCCGCAGGCGCCCGTCATGATCGAGGTGACGTCCCGACAGGAAGGGTATATACAACGCATCGATGCTGAGCAGCTTGGCATTGCCGCGATGCAGCTTGGAGCAGGACGCGCAACGAAGGATGCGGTTATCGATCATGCTGTCGGACTCGTTCTCCGCCGCAAGGTTGGCGATCATGTGGCGGTTGGCGAGACAATTGCGCTGCTGCATGCAAGCAGGAATGATGAGGTGAACGGGCTCATAGCGGAACATGTTCAGGATGCTTACACGATTGGCGAGGAGAGACCGCATCTGTCTCCTCTGCTGCTATCGGTCGTGACAGCGGACGGCGTCAACAGGTATAGCTAACAGACAAGAAGCGGCTGCAGTATCCGGAAACGGATGATCTGCGGCTGCTTTTTTTATAGGTCTTGCTTTTTCGCAACGCGCGCAAGCTCCTAACGCGCGTTGCGCTGAAACACCGTTGCGCATATCGCGCAACATGGTGGACTTGGTCAGAGCCCGGTTCGAGAGGACGAGTGTGCATAAGAGGATAAATCCAGCTTACAGCTCAAATTTGATCGTAATGAGTAGTTGTAAGAGGTATATTCCCGCTTAAAAGACTCGTTCCAGCAGCCAAACAGCCGAATCCAAAGCTGTAAAAAGGAAATATCCTCTTACGGAACGCTATTGGATTCGACATTAGTCTGTAAGACGGGAAAACAATGTTAAATAGCTGGTCTATTCGAAATCTGCTTCCCACTTGCTGGGTACATACGCCTTCAACCTTATTCGAAGCTCCAGCCATTAAAACTTCGATGCATTTTATAAAATCTGGAATAATTTAACGCGTATCGGTCGACACTAAGAATGAGATTTTAGCCGAACTGCGGCCGCATGCGGTCGTTGGCATCATTTAGGAGGGGATCGGTACGTATGAAGAACATGTGTAAACAATTGGCGGTTACGTCCTTGGCCGCGATATTCCTGATAATGGCTCCGTCTGCAGCATGGGCTGGGGAAGAGCAGCCGGCGCAGAAGGCGCCGAATAATCAATCGGAATTAGCGCCATCTTCCCGTTCGGCCATTCTAATGGATGCAGACAGCGGAACGATTATTTACGAGAAGAGCAGCCATGACCGTCTTCCGCCTGCGAGCATTACGAAGGTGATGACGATGCTGCTCATTATGGAGGCTCTTGACGAAGGACGCATTAAGCTGACTGATCCCGTATCGACGAGCGACTATGCGGCTTCAATGGGAGGCTCGCAAATTTTTCTGGAGCCGGGTGAGCAGATGAGCGTGGATGAGATGCTGAAGGGCATCGCATTAGCCTCAGGCAACGACGCGTCAGTGGCTATGGCGGAGAAGATAGCGGGGACAGAAGCGGAGTTTGTGAACATGATGAACAAGCGCGCTGAAGAGCTCGGGTTGAAAAACACCCATTTTGCCAACTGCAACGGCTTGCCGGCGGAGAACCACTACTCTTCCGCTCATGATATAGCTGTCATGTCCCGCGAGCTGCTCAAGCATAATGAAATAACTAAATATACGGGCATGTATCAGGACTATCTGCGCAAATCGAGCGAGAAGCCGTTCTGGCTGGTCAATACGAACAAGCTTGTCCGTTTCTATACAGGTGCAGACGGCCTCAAAACCGGATTTACGTCCGAGGCTAAATTCTGCCTCACAGCGACTGCACGTCGTGATAATTTGCGTGTTATCGCAGTTGTTATGGGTGAGCCGAATACGAAGACACGGAATGCGGAAGTGTCGCAAATGTTCGATTTCTCATTTGCGCAGTATATGAACCACTCTATCTTCAAGAAGGGCGACCCTATGGGTACGGTCAAGGTAGAGAAGGGCATTCAGCCGGAGCTTCAATTGACGGCCAAGCATAGCTACAGCGTCCTGCTCAAGAAGGGCAGCTCCGTCAAGGATATCCGTTATGAGCTGAAGCTGGAGCCGCTGAAGGCGCCTGTTACTGTGAACGCTCCGATCGGCAAGCTTGTTGTGTACCAGGGAGATCAGGTGCTGACTGAATTTGCGGTGGATGCACCCGTATCGGTGGAGAGAGCCGGCTGGTGGAAGCTGCTTAAACGAAGCTTCGGCGGTCTGTTCACTTAGCTATACATGGCATTTACCGTCGGCGGAGCTCGCGTTTTTTGTCAGCTCATAGGGCTCTGCTTCTAGTTTTGTCGTGAGGCAGGAAATGGAACTGCAATTGTAGAAATGCTTGTTCAGCACGGGGAGGAGTGAACAAGAGTATGAGTTTGCAGGTGGAATTGGAGCATTACCGCAATGTGCTCATCGTCAGGCTGCACGGCGAGCTGGATCATCATACAGCCGATATTGTGCGCTTCAAGATGGAGGATGCGATTCTGCACGGCAGCAGCGACCATGTCATTCTCAGTTTGAAGCAGCTCCAATTTATGGACAGCTCTGGTCTGGGAGTTATTCTGGGCAGATATAAGCAGCTTAAAGCCAAAGGCGGCCAAATGGTCGTCTGCGATGTCAATCAGGGCGTGTACCGATTGTTCGAGCTGTCAGGGCTGTTCAAAATATTGCCGATTCACGAGAATGAGCGATTAGCGCTCACAAGTCTGGAGGTCGTTTCATGAACGAAGCGAATGAGATGACGCTTACTTTTTCCGCGCGTTCGGAGAATGAAGCGTTCGCGCGCATTGCTGTAGCCGCATTCGTCTCCCAGCTCGATCCGACCATGGAGGAGCTGAACGATTTGAAGACCGTTATCTCCGAGGCGGTTACGAATGCCATTATTCATGGCTACGACAATGATCCGGACGGCAAGGTGACGATTGAAGCGTCGATTAAAGGTGATGTTGTGAAGCTGCTTATCAAGGATAATGGCAACGGAATTGAAGACCTGGACCTGGCGCGCCAGCCGCTGTATACGTCGAAGCCCGAGCTGGAGCGGTCGGGAATGGGCTTTACAATTATGGAAAATTTCATGGATGGCTTCGAGGTGTCAAGCGAGCCGGGAACCGGAACATCAATTGCGATGACCAAGCGCATTGAATCGAAAAAAGCGCTATTTAATTAAGCGCGTAGGGGTTGAACCTCATGGAAGTCGGTGTGAAACAAACAGCGGGACCATACTTGGACGATTCAGAAGTGAAGCGGCTGATCGCGCTTAGCCAATCTGGTGAAACAGTAGCGCGTGATACACTCGTACAATGCAATATTCGGCTCGTCTGGTCTGTCGTGCAGCGGTTTATGGGCCGTGGCTACGAGCCGGAGGATTTGTTTCAAATCGGCTGCATCGGTCTGTTGAAGTCGGTCGATAAATTTGATCTGTCGTATGACGTGAAATTCTCAACCTACGCGGTTCCGATGATAATCGGGGAGATTCAGCGGTTTTTAAGGGACGATGGAACGCTGAAGGTAAGCAGGTCGCTCAAGGAAACAGCCAATAAGGTGCGCAAGGCGAAGGATGAGCTGTCCAAGGTGCTCGGACGGCTGCCCACGATCAAGGAAGTCGCCCAGCGGCTCGAAATCAGCCCGGAGGATGTCGTATTCGCTCAAGAGGCGAACAAGCCGCCAACCTCTATACATGAGACGGTGTTTGAGAACGACGGCGATCCCATCACACTGATGGATCAGATCGCTGACGAGTCGCAGGAGAAGTGGTTCGACAAGCTGGCGCTCAACGAAGCGATCAGCGGCTTGTCCGAGCGGGAGAGGCTCATCGTATTTCTGCGGTATTATCGGGACCAGACACAGTCCGAGGTAGCGGCAAGGCTGGGCATCTCTCAGGTGCAGGTATCGAGGCTGGAGAAGAAAATATTGCAGCTGATCCGCGATCAGATTGCGCAATGAGCATGTATGGAGACCCCATTGCCGGGAACGGTGGCGGGGTCTTTTTGCTGTGCTTATGAAGAGATGGTGGAACTTTCCGCAATTGATCCGATTATCCACGGGGACCTTTAATCATACTAAATGGGAAGAGTGAAGCACCACGATCTAATGATGGGAGGTCAAGCGCTTGAGCTCTACCCATTCATCCATTCTGTATTTGCGGCTGCGCAAACGTATTGGCATTAAGCCGGGAGGCATCGTCACACTTGGTCATGCGGCGCGTATTTTCTGCGCAGATGCTGATATAGAGCTGCGGCTTCAAACCTTTATTCTGCATCGCCATAAGCCGTATGAGGGCAACCGTGTTGTCATCGATTTATTGCAAATTGTGCAAATTGTGCAGCAGGCGGAGCCAGCGCTCACCGTGGAGACGTTCGGTGATCCGCAGGTGCTGGTGCTTGTAGCCGATAAGCCGCCGAAGCCAAGAGTCCTTGTATTGATTCTAGCTTGGCTGCTGCTGTTCTTCGGCTCGGGACTTGCCATTATGAACTTTCATACAGATGTCAGTATGAAGGAGGTTCATCAGCGAATTACCGAGCTGGTGACAGGGCAGAAGAGGGAGCATCCGCTATGGTTTCAAATTCCGTATTCGCTCGGAATCGGTCTGGGCATGATTGTATTCTTCAATCATATCTTCCGCAAGAAGCTTAATGAGGAGCCCAATCCGCTTGAGGTCGAGCTGTATATGTACGAGGAGAATATGAATGCCTACGTAATCGCCGATGAGATGAGCAAGAAGAACGACTATGACAGCCAAAGCCAATCAGGCGAACGCGGCTCCAGCAACAGCAGCTCCAACAACAACAACAGCAGCTCCGGGGCAGGGATTGAAGATGGATAGCATAGCGTGGGCGGCAAAAGGATTTGTGGCGCTGCTTGGTTTCGCCGGGGGGCTGTCAGTAGGCAGCGGACTCATAGCTCTGCTCATCGTCCTTGACTTAATTCCGAGGCTGGCGCAGCTTGCGAATGCCTTCCGCAAATCGATCTGGTTCGAGACGGCGCTTATAAGCGGTGCGGTTTTCTGGTCATTGGCTGATTTCATGGAATGGCGCTTCTGGCTGCCCGGTCCCCCTATATTGTTAGGGATAGGACTGTTCAATGGGATCTTTATCGGCATGCTTGCGGCGGCTCTTACTGAAGTGATGAACCTGCTGCCGCTTCTCGCCAAGCGCCTTCGTCTTGGCCAGTACATGGTCAGTCTCGTAATGGCGATGATGCTGGGCAAAGTAACGGGATCGCTGTTCGATTGGCTCGTTTTTCAATGGATGGATAAATAGTGTGGAATAAGGGGGCAACTATAGATGAACGAACATGGTCAAGGCAATGAAGAGCATCTGGACAAGGCGGGAGAAGCGCCAATCATTGCCCATTGGAAAGAGGACGGCGACAAGGGGGAGCAGCAGCATGCCGATCCCATACGTGTGCATCAGGGAAAGTCATCGGACGGTCAAGAGAAGCAGGAAGCTGCAATAATACCTGACAGCATAGAGGCCTTCATTCAGAAGCTGGAGCAGGAGGTGGGGTATAAGAAAAGCTTTGATGTTGTCGTGCGGCAAATGACATTCGGCAACAGGCGGACAGCGTTGTTTTTCATGAATGGATTTGCCAAGGACGAGGTTCTGACAGATATTCTGACCCGGCTAACCTACCTCGATCCCAGCGATCTGTCGTCCCATGCCTTTGAGTCGTTCTTCCATCAGTTTGTGCCGGGCATCCAGGTCGAGCGGCAGGGCGATTGGCATAAAATGATGACTAATGTGCTCTCGGGAGGCAGTGCGCTCTACATAGATGGTGAGAGGGAGCTGCTACTGATCGATGCCAAGAGCTTCCCGGCTCGCGGACCGGAAGAGCCCTCTCTGGAGCGTGTCGTCCGCGGGAGCCGTGACGGATTCGTGGAAACGATGCTCGTCAATGTGACGCTCGTGCGCAGAAGGCTTCGCGACAAGCAGCTGCGGTATGAGGTGATGCAGGTGGGCGAGCGGACGCAGACGGATGTATGTATTGCCTATATCGACGATATTGTTGACAAGAGCCTGCTCGAATCGATTCGGGATAAAATAAAAGCAGTCAAGCTCGATGGACTGCCGCTTGCTGACAAGCAGCTTGAAGAGGCGACAGTGAAGCGGGGATGGAATCCGTTTCCGCTTGTTCGTTACTCTGAACGGCCAGATGTGGTGGCGGTTCATCTCATGGAAGGGCATGTGGCTATCTTCGTGGATACGACGCCGAGTGTTATGATTTTGCCGACGACCTACTTTGATCTGGTTCAGCATGCAGAGGAGAATCGCCAGACGCCGTTTATCGGAACCTATCTGCGCTGGGTTCGATTTATGGGCATATTCGCCTCGCTGTTCCTGCTCCCCATGTGGTTTCTGTTTACGCTTGAGCCCGGGCTCAGGCCCGCTGTGTTTGATTTCATAGGCGCTCAAAAGGCAGGCAGCTTGCCGCTGGTAGCCCAGTTTCTCATTGCGGAGCTAGGGGTCGATTTGCTCAGGATGGCATCTGTACATACACCCACTCCGCTAGCTACGGCCATGTCGCTCATTGCGGCGATACTCATTGGAGATATAGCGGTGAAAACAGGGCTGTTCGTCAATGAGGTCATCCTGTATATGGCCGTAGCGGCCATCGGCATGTTTGCAACGCCAAGCTATGAGCTTGGCCTGGCCAATCGGATCGTCCGGCTGGTGCTCATCATCGCAGTGGCCTCGTTCAAGGTGCCAGGCTTTGTGATCGCCACAACGATTTTGTTTATTATGCTCGTATTTGGACGCTCATTTAATCATCCGTATATGTGGCCGTTCATACCGTTCGATATGAAAGGGATGTGGAGCGTCATCGTCAGGCCGCCTATTCTGCAGAATCGGACACGTCCGAACTATCTCAAGCCGCAGCAGCGAGACAAGATGCCGGAGAGCGGCAAAAAGTAATGGATTCGTAAAAAATACAAAGGAATTGCGAAATTATCCATTTCGGCAACGGGATGAATGCGTTATACTATTGGTAGTTGATACAAGTTCATCAATGGTAATTTATGGAGACAGCGGAGGGGAACCTATGTATTTTCACGGCACTAGCAAAATTAATGCACAAGGTCATTTGGAAATCGGCGGCTGCGACGTCGCAGAATTAGCGGAACAGTTCGGTACGCCGCTTTATATTGTTGATGAAGCGCTTGTACGCCAGCGCGCTCGCGAATATGTGGAGTCATTCCGCGCATCGGGCTTGAAGTTTCAAGTCGCATATGCAAGCAAGGCGTTCAGTGTTATGGCGATGTGCGCTATAGCAGAGCAAGAGGATCTTTCGCTTGACGTCGTGTCAGACGGCGAGCTGTACACCGCGATGAAGGCTGGCTTCCCGGCGCATCGCATTCATTTTCACGGCAACAATAAGACCCCGGACGAGATCAATATGGCGCTTGATGCGAACATTGGCTGCTTCGTCGTAGACAACTTCAACGAGCTGCAGCTGTTGAATGCGCTTGCCGGTCAGAAGAGCAAGCGGGTCAAAGTTTTGCTGCGGATTACGCCTGGCGTTGAAGCGCATACGCATGAATATATTTCGACAGGCCAAACCGATTCCAAGTTCGGCTTCGACCTTGGCAACGGCTCCGCTTATTCAGCGGTTAAGGAGGCTGGCTCTCTTCCTCATCTGGAGCTGCTGGGCGTGCATTCCCATATCGGCTCGCAAATTTTCGAAGTGGAAGGCTTCCAGATGGCAGTAGACAAAGTGGCTGGATTCGCGGTTAAAGTACGTGATGAGCTTAACATCATGTTCAGCGTTATCAACCTTGGCGGCGGCTTCGGCATCCGCTACACAGAAGGCGATACGCCGCTGCCAGTATCCCAATATGTGAAGGCTATTACGGATTCCATCAAAACCAACTTTTCCAATGCCGGCTATACACTGCCTGAGATTTGGGTTGAGCCGGGCCGGAGCATGGTGGGCGATGCAGGTACAACGCTGTATACAGTTGGGACAAGCAAGGATATTCCCGGCGTACGCAAATATGTGGCCGTTGACGGCGGTATGACAGACAACCCGCGTCCGGCGCTGTATGAGTCCAAGTATGAAGCTATTCTGGCAAACCGTGCGAATGAAGCGCTTGAAGAGACCGTATCTATTGCCGGCAAATGCTGTGAGAGCGGCGACATGCTGATCTGGGATTTGGAGCTGCCTAAAGTGAACAGCGGCGATCTGCTGGCTGTGTTCTGCACAGGCGCTTACAACTATGCGATGGCAAGCAATTACAACCGGATTCGCCGTCCGGCAGTCGTGTTTGTCAAAGACGGCCAAGCTGACATAGCGGTCAAGCGCGAATCATTGGACGATATTATCGGCAATGATGTTATTCCTGCAAGGATGAAGCAGGCAAGCGCATCGAAGTAAGCGATCGGGGATTGGATCAGGCCAGTCTTCGGCCTGGCCTGCGCATTTAAATCCCATCGATAACAGGCAAAAGCTTGCCTCTCTGAGACGTGGACGCTTGCGTCAGCGGCTCGGAGAGTGTAAGCTTTATTTTGTATGGAGCAAAGGGTAAATATGGAGCAAACGAGCCCATAAACACAAGATACGCATCCCATTATTGTAGGAGGGTAACAAACAATGGCAAAACAAGCGAAAATTACGATGGCAAATGGCGGAGAAATCGTTCTTGATCTGTTCGATCAGGACGCGCCGAACACGGTAGCAAACTTCGAGAAGCTGGCTAACTCCGGTTTTTACAATGGCTTGACGTTTCACCGCGTCATTCCGGGCTTCGTCGCACAGGGCGGCTGTCCGAACGGAATCGGCAACGGGGGTCCCGGCTACGAAATCGATTGCGAGATCAATCCAAACAAGCATGAGCGCGGATCGCTCGCTATGGCGCATGCTGGCCGCAATACGGGCGGAAGCCAGTTCTACATCGGCTACCAGCCGCAGCCGCATTTGGACGGAGGGCACACGGTATTCGGCAAAGTAACGAAGGGCATGGAGCATGTCGATGCGTTCCAAGGCCGCGACAAAATGGAAAAGGTCGAGGTTGTAGACGTTTAATAACAAGCTCTAACCGCGCTATTCCTCTATAGCCTCTGCAGCAGACAACAGCTGCAGGGGTTATTTGCTGTGCATCGTTGTTTCATAATGGAGCGGTTCGCGTTATAGAGGTATATCAGGAAAGGAGTGGGCATGATGACGCCTCAAACTTACTATGTATCGATATCCTCAGGCACGATTGAATCCCAGTCTTCACGCACGGCTCAGCTTGCTGTCCAAGCAACGAAGGAGGAGCTAGAGATTCTCCGGCGAAAGCTGGAGCATGAGGAGAAGATAACGGAATCCACCTCGCTTCGCGCAGCGATTCCGTACAAGTCTGCTGAACGCGATCCTGCTCAGGAGGCGTACAGCGATGACCTGCTTGATCTGTATGCTTACATTTACAGGCTGGGCACGCCAAGGACGAGAGAGCATATCGAAGCGATGAATATTCTGCCCAAGCTGACGAATCAGAACAGCCATTATCCGGGCTATAACTAGTGGAATGAACCGTGAACAGAGCAGCCTCTACCCGTAGAGCTGCTCTTATTCGTTCGTCCCGAAATTTATTCCGAGAAAATAGGTTGCATTTTTCAAGACGAAGTGGTAACATTTCCTCAAAGTATTTGCAGTTTCCTTCGGGGTCGGGTGCAATTCCCAACCGGCGGTGATCAGAGCAGCGCATAACACTCGTCCAATGACTAGCGTAAAGCTGTTTTGTCAGTCCGTGACCCGATTCGCAGCTTCTGTTCGACTAACGAAGAAGCATTGCGAAGCGGTGGACCTGGTGAAATTCCGGGACCGACAGTATAGTCTGGATGGGAGAAGGAGACGTTGGCGAATTCCATTTTTTCTAATCACTCACTTTGTATCTTTTTTCACAAAGCATGAGGGCTTGTTTAAATGTGTCTTCCAAGCGTCTGTATTCATATCCATCACCCCGTTGGCAGCATGCCAAAGGGGTGATTTTTGTTGTTCACAGGTCTTATTGAAGAGATCGGCACACTAAGGCGCTCCTATAAACAGGGGGAAGCCATGCTGCTGACAATTGAAGCATCGCGTGTTTTGGAGGATGTGGCAATCGGAGACAGCATTGCAATTAATGGCATTTGCTTGACGGTTGTGGAATTTAGCGGCTCTGCCTTCACGGTGGATGTTATGCCGCAAACCTTCCGTCATACGAACATCAAGGATGTCCGGGCAGGCGAGCGTGTGAACCTGGAACGAGCGATGAAGGCCGGAGGACGCTTCGGCGGTCACATCGTACAAGGTCATGTCGATGGCACTGGCGTTATCGTCACGCGGACGCCGGATGCGAATGCGGTTGTGTTCACGATCAGGCCGCATGACCCTGCTCTATTGCGATACATCATTCCACAAGGCTCAATCACGCTGGATGGCATTAGTCTTACGGTTGTTTCAACGGATAACGGAACGTTCACGGTGTCTATTATTCCCCACACGCTCCGCGAGACAGCTCTGCAGGTGAAAGGGACTGGCGGCATCATCAATATTGAATGTGATGTTCTTGGCAAATATGTCGATCATCTGCTTCACTATCGTGGCAATGGGGCAGAATCGGCTGACAAAGGGAGCTCTGGACGGCAAGCTGCTCGTTCTGGCGGTCTGTCGGCAGCTTTTCTAGCAGATAACGGTTTTATGTAACGCAATCAGACTAGCAAGAGGGGTGGTTCTGACCATGCATGACGAACAACAGCAAGTAAATGCGAATGTAACGGATGTCGAGAGCTTCGATGCCATTGAAGAGGCGATTTACGATCTGATTCTTGGCAAGCCGATAATTGTCGTGGATGATGAAGACCGGGAGAATGAAGGCGATCTGATCGCTTTGGCTGACAAGGCAACACCGGAAGTGATTAATTTCATGATATCGGAGGCTCGCGGTCTCGTTTGTGTGCCGATAACCGCTGAACGAGCGGAAGAGCTGGATCTGCCGCCAATGGTGACGCATAATACGGACTATCACGGTACGGCCTTCACAGTATCTGTTGACTATATCTCGACCTCGACGGGGATCTCCGCCCATGAACGCTCGGAGACGGTCAAAGCGCTAATCAATCCGAACACCAAAGCGAGGGATTTCCGCAGACCAGGACATATTTTTCCGCTGATTGCCAAGAAGGGCGGCGTGCTTCGTCGGGCTGGACATACGGAGGCGGCTATTGATCTGGCTCGTATGTGCGGCTCTGCGCCAGCCGCAGTCATCTGCGAGATTATTAAGGAAGACGGCTCTATGGCAAGGCTTCCAGACCTGCTGGAATTCAAGGAAAAGCATGGCTTGAAGCTGATAACGATTCAGAATTTAATTCATTACCGCAACGAGAAGGAGAAGCTGGTGGAACGCGCGGTAGATGTGAAGATGCCGACAGATTTCGGTATATTCCGCGCTATTGCCTACACGAACGAGGTGGACAACAAGGAGCATGTTGCGCTGGTGAAGGGGCAGCTTGATCCTGATCGTCCCGTACTTGTCCGCGTCCATTCCGAGTGTCTGACCGGCGATGTATTCCACTCTCACCGCTGTGATTGCGGGCCGCAGCTGGCAGCAGCTCTCCGCCAGATTGATGAGGCGGGAAGCGGCGTGCTGCTGTATATGCGGCAGGAGGGGCGCGGAATCGGCCTCATTAACAAATTGAAGGCCTATGCGCTGCAGGAGCAGGGATTCGACACGGTCGACGCGAATATTAAACTAGGGTTTGCTCCTGATCTTCGGGATTATGGCATCGGGGCTCAGATTCTGAAGGATCTGGGCGTGCGCAAGATGCGCCTTCTGACGAATAATCCCCGGAAAATCCGCGGTCTTGAAGGTTATGGGATCGAGGTTATAGAACGAGTTCCTCTGCAGATGGAAGAGAATGAAGACAATTCGAATTACCTGCACACCAAACAATCCAAACTCGGACATATGCTCCGTTTTGATGATACTATTGAAAAAGTGGAAGGATGATAAACAATATGGCACATCATGTATACGAAGGTCACCTGATTTCGCAAGGCTTGCGTTATGGAGTCGTCGTTGGACGATTCAATGAATTTATTTCCAGCAAGCTGCTGGGAGGGGCGCTTGATGCGTTCAAGCGTCATGGCGCAGAGGACTCCGAGGTAGAGATCGCATGGGTACCGGGCGCTTTCGAAATTCCGTTAATCGCGCTCAAGATGGCGGAGAGCGGCAAGTATGATGCTGTTATTACGCTTGGAGCTGTCATTCGGGGATCAACACCGCATTTTGACTATGTATGCAGTGAAGCGGCTAAGGGTGTAGCGGCCGCTAGTCTTAAAACCGGCATTCCCGTCATATTTGGCGTATTGACGACCGATTCCATCGAACAAGCTGTGGAACGCGCCGGTACGAAGGCAGGCAACAAAGGCTGGGAAGCAGCAGTAACAGCTATCGAAATGGCGAATTTGACTAAAGTTATTCAAGGCTAAGCAACCATTTAAGGAACGTATGTGATAAGTGCTGACAGACAACCGGACACTCCCGAGCAGGGGAGGACCGGTTGTCTGCATGACGTTTAGGAGTTTAGGAGGCCGGCACTATGGCGGTGACATACAAACTGGAATCGTTCGAAGGCCCGCTCGATCTGCTTCTGCATTTGATCGACAAAGCGGAAATCGACATTCATGAAATATCCATAAGTGAAGTTACGGATCAGTACATGGAATATTTGAATGCGATGCAGGAGTTGGAGCTTGAAGTTACGAGCGAATTTCTCGTCATGGCAGCAACGCTTCTATCCATCAAGAGCAAGCAGCTTCTGCCGAAGCCTCCGGTAATCGAAGACGATTACGAGATGTGGGAGGATGACGGACTTGATCCGCGCGACGAGCTGATTGCCAAGCTGATTGAATATCGGAAGTACAAGGGGATCGCGGAACAGCTTCGGGAACAGGAATTTGAACGCAGTCTTGTTTTTACGAAGGAACCGGAGGATCTATCGCCTTATATGAAGGCTATTCCGGTCAATCCTGTGAAGGGGCTGCATGTGGATGACCTGATCAAGGCATTCCAGAAGGCGCTGCGCAGAGCGACGCGCCGCAACATTGTCACCACGATTCATAGGGATGAAATATCGGTTAAAGATCGGATCAACGATATTATCGTTATTCTCCGGGACTATGAAACGGTTCGTTTCTCGAAGCTGATTCGTGACGATATGAGCAGGCATGAAATCGTTGTAACCTTTCTTGCGCTGCTTGAGCTGATGAAGATGAAGCATATTCGTTGTTATCAGCATCAATTATTTGACGATATCGTCATTCATAGGAAAGGAGAAGCGCCTGCAGATGGATTACTCGAAGTTGAAGTCGATTATTGAAGGCCTGCTTTTCATGGCGGGAGACGAAGGTTTGAGCGCAAAGCAATTATCCGATATATTGGAGCTTGATGCTGCAGTTGCAGTGGACATTACGAATGATTTGAAGAAGGAATATAAGCGTAAAGGCCGCGGGATTCAAATCTCGCTCGTTGCCGGCTGCTTTCGCTTGACGACCAATCCGAACCATGCGGCTTATTTTGAACGGATGGCTTATACGCCAACCCGCTCCAGCCTGTCCCAGGCTGCGCTGGAGACGTTGTCGATTGTCGCTTACCGGCAGCCAATAACCCGTGTTGAAATTGAGGAGATTCGTGGAGTTAAGAGCGATCGTCCAATCTATTCGCTTGTGACGAAGGATTTAATTGAAGAGGTCGGTCGCGCTGAGGCGATCGGAAGGCCGATTCTGTATGGAACGACGAAGTCGTTCCTCGACTATTTCGGATTAGCTGGATTGGATGCGCTCCCTGAACCGGCGATCGTGGATGACGACACACTGGACGAGCAGACACAGCTCTTGTTCGAGAAGCTGGAGGGCCGTCAGATGACGCTGGAGGAAATGCCGGCTGATGATATGCAGTCTAAAGAGCTAGGGAATGACAGCGGGAATGATACAGTGAATGATGGCAGCGGGAATGATACAGTGAATGATGATATGGAAATTGATGAGTTGATTAGGATAGATAGCTTCTTAAATGAAAATGAATAAGGCAATGCATGAGATTTGCCCATAGGGTCATACTAAGTCCGAACCAATAATAGGGAAACGGGGGATAAGCGCCCATGTTGGGTTACCCGCTCGGATGGATGATTGCGGCAATTCTCTTTTTTTTGCTCATTTTTTCAGTGGCGATGTCGACGGTGGTTATTCATGGAAGTGCCAGGCGTGTCGGTGACAATGATAACGCGGAGCTGCGAATCAAGGGGCTGCTTGGTTTGATCAATTATCATTGGCAGCTTCCCGTCATACGGATCAAGGGCTTCGAGATGGAGCTGAAGCGGGAGTCTTCGGCTGAGAATATAGGCGGCAAACAAAACGACATGTCGATTATGAATCTGAATGCGGAGAAAATGATGGAATCATTGGAGAAAGCGCAGCTCCTTTTGAAGCATACGGATGATTTGCTTGGCTGGGTAAGGACATTATTAGGGCATGTCAGGCTGGTGGAGTGGCAGTGGAGGACAGCAGTAGGGACTGGCGATGCGGTATGGACTGCGATGCTGACGGGAATGGTGTGGTCGGTCAAAACGACTGCAATCGGCGTTCTCTCCCAACTGGTGCGACTGCAGGGACAGCCCGCGGTGTCGGTGAATCCGAATTTTAGTGAAACCCAATTTACGACAGACGGACAATTCACAGCAAAAATCAGATTCGGTTATGCCATTTATGCCGGAATACAGCTGATGCGCCGATTGAAGAAGGTTAACGGCACAGAAAAGGGCATACTCGGCTGGCAAAAAATATTGCTAAAAGCTTGAGCATCGTTGGTGGCACAGCCTCAGCAATACCAATGTTCAAGGGAATGTTGAGATGTTCAGCCGCATAGTTGCAAACAATTCTAGCTTTTCAGGTGGTATTCATGAAGAAGGGGCAAGCTGAACGAGATAATCAATAATTTATTATTGAAATTAAAGACGGATACGGATTAATGCCTTCGGACATACTCTTAATGGACAGAATCAATGAGCTTTCAACACACATAGGAGGAGTCCAAGTGAATAATCATCCGATTCAAGGCCTGATGCAGACAGCGATGGAAAATATTAAGGAAATGGTCGATGTGAACACAATCGTTGGCGACCCGGTGCAGACCCCGGACGGCAGCGTTATTATGCCGATCTCCAAGGTTGGATTCGGCTTTGTCGCAGGCGGCAGCGATATCCGGTTTGACAATAGCCAGGCCGACAGCGCATCAACGAAATCCGGCGATGCCCATAATGCCTCGGTAGCGCTGCCCTTCGGCGGCGGCAGCGGCGGGGGTGTGTCCATTACGCCAATCGCGTTTCTAGTCGTTGGCACGCAAGGTGTTAAAATTGTGCCTCTCGATGGACAAACGCATCTGATGGAGAAGGTTATCGATTCCGCACCGCAAGTGTTTGACAAGATTCAAAGCATGTTCAAAAGCAGCGGTCAAACACAAGCCGGCAACGATGTTTCAATCGTTATCGATACGCCCGCGTCCAACCCCGTTTAAGATATTCTCAAAAAAGGCAGTCTTCTCCCGTTCTTGCGGCGATGAAGGCAGCCTTTTTTTATGCTGTCAGCCAGCTTGGGACAACATATGCGGACATATGAGCCGCCCTCTGTTCATATACTTGTACAAGACCTGCCAGCCAGACGGACAAGACCGTTGCCAATTCAACGCAACGAAGAAAACGAAGCGTATGCTTTCGAAGCAGTTTTCTGCTTATGCAGAAGCTATGCAAGAAGCAGCGCAGAAAACTTGGAGGAGGAAATGTATGAGGCTCGTCCGTAAATCCATTTGTCTCATGGGGGTGCTCGCGTTGATGTGGTGCGCATCAATTGGACTTTTTTCCCCGATTGCCGTTCATGCTGAGCCTGAGCCTGTCACAACACATGCCAAAGCCGCCGCTCTTATCGATGTGGAATCCGGCAGGCTGCTGTATAGCACGGAAGGCGACAAACCGATGAAGATAGCCAGTCTGACCAAAATTATGACGGCTATCGTTGCAATCGAGCATGGCAAGCTGTCCGATAAGGTGAAGACAAGCAAGCGTGCCGCCGGTAAAGAAGGCTCCTCCATTTATTTGAAGCTTAATGAGGAGATGAGCCTGCACAATATGCTGTACGGACTTATGCTGCGATCCGGCAATGATGCGGCGACTGCGATCGCCGAGCATGTTGGCGGATCAGAGGAAGGCTTTGTCCATCTCATGAACGAGAAGGCGCGCATGCTGGGACTCGCGAACTCGCAATTTCAGAATCCGCACGGTCTTGATGCGAAGGGTCATTATTCGTCGGCGAATGATCTGGCTAAGCTGACAGCGTATGCGCTGCGGAATCCTATTTTCAAAGAAATCGTCAAAACAAAGGTGAAAACAGCGCCGAATCCGAACGAGGAATGGGATTATAAGTGGAAAAATAAAAACAAAATGCTTACCATGTTCGAAGGTGCAGACGGTGTGAAGACCGGCTTCACGAAGCAGGCATTCCGCTGTCTTGTCAGCTCGGCAACCCGCGGCAATCAACAGCTGGCTGTTGTGACGCTTAATGATGGCGATGATTGGGTCGACCACCAGAAGCTGCTCAACTGGGGCTTCAACCATTATCCTTTGGAAGAGGTGGCGCATAAGGGGCAGCCAGTGAACGGGTATCAGCTGGCTATCGGGCGAACCTTCCTGTATCCCTTCGCAAAGGGAGAGAAAGAGAAGCTCCGTTCTAAGATGGTGCTGATCCCGACGGGATCCACAGCGTATGCACTAGGTGAACGCGGTAAGGTGAATTGGTACATCGACGATACGGAGATCGGCTCTGCGCCAGTCTTTGAGCCGAAAGGGGCGCGGATATCGCTGCCTGAGCGGGAAGCCTGGTCATCAGGGACGACGGATAGATTTCTGAACAAGCCATGGTTGCTTTCCTTCAAAAGCGCGATGAGAGCCGTGCTTCATACGTTGTTTGGAGGAGAGGAGGCGGCGGGATGGTGAATTGGATTTGGTTGTTTTTCATTGTCCTTAGCTTTGTCGCTGCAGCGGCAACGGGCAGAATGGAGGCATTGACAGAGGCGGCGTTCGAGGGCGCAAAGAGCGGCGTTACAGTAAGCTTCGGGCTTATTAGCGTCATGGTATTCTGGCTCGGACTGATGCGCATCGGGGAGGATGCCGGACTTCTCCGCAAAATCGCTGTGCTGCTTCAGCCTATTGTAAGGTTCCTGTTTCCCGATGTGCCCCGTAATCATCCCGCAATAGGGTATATCATGAGCAATATGAGCGCCAACATTCTCGGACTGGGCAATGCGGCAACGCCTATGGGAATTAAAGCGATGCAGGAGCTGCAGAAGCTCAACCCGGACAAAGACACGGCAACACCGGCCATGTGTACGCTGCTTGCGCTCAATACGTCCAGCATTACGCTCGTGCCGACAACGCTGATTGCGATCCGCATGACATACAGCTCTGCTCACCCTGCCGAGATCGTGGGAACGACGCTGGCCGCAACCTTAGTCGCAACCGCAGCCGCTATTGCCGCCGATCGCTGGTACAGGCATCGATCCGGCAAGCCTCCGCAATGGAAGGACCGTGGAAGCAGCGGCCCCGGTTCCAAGCGACAAAGCGGAAATGCAGAGGAATATGCGGCAATCGCGAATGACAGAAGCACTATAGGAAGCGTTGGCGGAAAGGGTGAGGTCGTTGTATGAATGGATAACGGCCTTATCCGCATGGATCATACCTTTAATGATCGTTTTTATTCCCTTGTATGCGGCTTTCCGCAAAGTCCCTGTATACGAGACGTTTCTTAGCGGGGCTCAGGAAGGCTTCGGAACGGCGATTAATATCATTCCGCATCTCGTAGGCATGATGGTGGCGATCAGCATGTTTCGGGCATCCGGCGCGATGGACATGCTGGCCTCGCTTATAAAGCCGCTCTTCGATCAATTCAGCATTCCGAGCGAAGTGCTGCCGCTGGGCATGCTCAGGCCGCTCACTGGCGCGGGCTCGCTCGCCTTTACGACGGAGTTGATCAAGACCTTTGGCCCGGATTCCATGATAGGCAGAATCGCTTCCACCATACAGGGCAGCACAGATACGACGCTTTATGTGTTGACGGTTTATTTCGGCGCTGTAGGCATCAGGCGAAGCCGGTATGCGCTGAAGGTTGGATTGTTCTCGGATCTTGTAGGCTTTATAGCGGCTATTATAATTTGTTTATTCGTATTTGGCTGAGCAAGCCTGTTGAAGCGGGAGGTCTGATCCGGACCACGCAGCAGCAGGCTTCTTTATGTCGAACTTCCCTTCACTGCTGCTTTTAGGGTATGATGAGGGGTGAGGTGAAAGCATTGGAACGTTTACAGAAAATATTAGCGCAAGCGGGAGTGGCATCACGCCGCAAATGCGAGGAACTTATTACGTCCGGGCAAGTGGAGGTCAATGGCGAAACCGTATCGACTCTAGGGGCGAAGGCGGACCCTGCTGTTGACGTCATAACCGTCAAGGGCAGGCCAATCAAGAGCGAGAACAAGCTTTATGTGATGCTGAATAAACCGAAAGGCGTCATTACAAGCGCCAGCGATCCTCAAGGACGCAAGATTGTATCGGATTTCCTGCATGGCATTAAGGAACGGCTGTATCCCGTCGGCCGACTGGATTACGATACGGAAGGGCTGCTTCTGTTGACGAATGACGGGGAGTTTGCCAATCTGCTGACTCATCCCAGTCATCATGTGCCGAAGACGTATCTCGCAACCGTAAAAGGCGTGCCGCATGGCTCGGAGCTTGAGAAGCTGCAGAGAGGAATCAAGCTGAAGGACGGCATGACAGCTCCTGCGGAAGTGGAATATCAGGATGTCGATCCTGAGAAGAAGCAGGCGACCATTACGATTACGATTTACGAGGGACGCAACCGTCAGGTGCGGAGAATGTTCGAAGCGATCTCCCATCCCGTCATCCGTCTGAAGCGTGTACGGTTCGGCGAGCTGCATCTGGAGAATCTGCAGCGCGGCAAGTTTCGCCATTTGACGCCCAAAGAAGTCAAAGAGCTGACAGATAAAGCGCTCAAGACACATAAAATTCAAAAATAACACGTGGCGGCAAGCTTTAATGCCGCCCGATTTTCGTTATAATGATACTATTCACTCGTGCAGCAGCATAAAGGGGCGGTGACGTTAAGGCAGTGAAGAAGAACCGCAGAACGATTCAAATTATTATCTTGATCGGTGTTGTGCTTCTTGGCGGGTATGCGATCGGCAATGCGTTGTTCTCATCTAACGATGGGCTGCCGCAGAAAGGCTCGCCGCCGCCGGATTTTGCCCTCGTGGGGCTTGATGGCAGTACGCACCGGCTTGCAGATTATAAAGGAAAAGCGCTTATAATCAACTTCTGGGGAACTTTCTGTCCGGGTTGTGTATACGAAACACCTGATCTTCAGAGCCAGTATGAGAAGCATAAGGACAAGCCCTTTGAAATCGTAGGCATTAATTTAGGTGAAGATGAATTTACAGTTAAACAGTTTGTCAAGCAGTACAATGTGAGCTACCCGATTGTGTATGATACGAATCGCAGCGTGGAGCGAAAATACGGTTTAAGATCGTATCCGACAACGTTTTTTGTCAGACCTGACGGAACGATTATGGACATCTATGTCGGGCCTATGACGGAAAAGGACATCGATGAGCGTGTCACAGAGCTGCTGAAGTCCTAGTCAAGGGAGGTCTATTCTACTTTGCTGTCTTTTGAGAATACGAAATGCGAATGCGGCCATCAGAACCCGATCGGTACTGTGCTGTGCGAGAACTGCGGCAAACCGATTGAGGAGGAAGAGGAAGCTGGTAAGGATACACCGCTTGAGATGCGTTATGACGGTATTGCCCGCCGTTCGCAGAAGAGCAACCCAAGTGTAATCGACCGGATATGGAATTTTTTCTCTTCCGTCAAAATTGCAGTTCGACTGATTGTCATCACGCTGCTTGCAGCTATTATCGGAACTATTTTTACACAGGAAAATGCATTTGTATCGTTCGATCCTACTACTTATTACGAGGAGAAGTACGGCTGGATCGGCAAGGTCTACTATGAGCTCGGACTGTCCAATACGTATGAATCATGGTGGTTTATCGGACTGCTCGTTATGATCGGAACGTCGCTCGTTATATGCAGTCTTGATCGGGTATTGCCCTTGTACCGCGCTCTGAGCCGGCAGCAAACCCGCAAGCACATCGAGTTTCTTTCCAGGCAAAAAACGGTTTATGCCGATGATATCAAGGGCGATGAAGCAGCATGGATCGCACAGTTTGCAGATCAGCTAAAGCGCAAACGCTATCGTGTGACAATCGATGGCTCGGCTATGCTGGCAGAGAAGAACCGCTTCAGCCGCTGGGGACCGTATATTAACCATATCGGTTTAATAATATTCCTGCTGGCCGTGCTGCTTCGCACGATACCAGGCTGGTCGATGGACAATTATGTTTCCATTCCCGAAGGGGAGATTGTACAAGTTCCGGACACTTCTTATTATATTAAGAATGAGAAATTTACGGTGGATTACTACAAGGATGAGGAGCTTCCTCCTGAGCTTAAAGGGATACCGCGTGCCAAGCTTTATGAAACTCGGGCCGTTCTGTATACGTGTACAGCAAACTGCGATGAGCCCTATCCCAGAGCTGAGCTGGAGGAGGTCACGCGTCACAACATTATTGTGAACCATCCTCTATCCTATAAGGGGCTCAAAGCGTATCAATTTGGTTTTGACGATACACCAAGACTGAAGACAGTCGAGCCTGTCCTCGTTGATAAAGAGACGGGCAAGACTTACGGCCCGTTTGAACTGGACATGCGCAATCCGAAGCTCGTCTACACGCTCGGCGAGTATACGCTGGAGCTGAGACAGAAGTATATGGATTTCACTTTGGATGCGGAGGGAAATCCGACGACAAAGTCACGCGAGCCGAACGCTCCGGCGTTTATATTCCTGCTGAAGGGCGGGGATTTGCAGCCAGAGGGCGTGCCGTATATGTATTTCCCGAAACAGAATGACAAGGAGCGCTTCAGTCAGGATCTTATCAATGGCGAGGTTGGACAGCGGTTCGAGATCAAGGTTCCCTCGATGGAGGGCGTGACCTTCATGGGTGTTGTCTCCTCACTGAACATTCGCACCGATAATGCGATGCCATATATTTGGGTCGGGGCCGGAATCTTTATGTTCGGTGTTCTGATCGGAACTTACTGGCAGCATCGACGCATCTGGATTCGCATTGACGAAGGCCGTCTATTGCTAGGCGCACATACGAACAAGAACAATTACGGCATGCGTGCCGACGTCGCTTCCGCCTTGCGTGGTATCGGTATCGTCGTAGAGCCGAAGTCGCTTGATAACGGAGGGAACAAATCGTGAGTTGGCTTGATTTCAGCAGCGATGCTTTTCTGGTCGCCTTCTTTCTTTACTGCTTTGGTTTTCTGTTCTATGCTGTTGCCGTAGCAGGCCGCAAATGGAGCAAGCGAAAGCCGGAGGATCATCTGCGGCGCTGGGGCCGTATTGCCTTTATCGTGTCCTTGCTCGGCTTTATCTCCCATCTAGCGTTCTTCATTACGCGCTGGATTGGCGGAGGGCATATTCCGACCAGCAATATGTATGAGTTTATGACTTTCCTGGCCATGGCGATTATGTTCGCATTTATTATCGTCAATGCCATATACCGTAGTCCGCTGCTAGGGATGTTTACTCTCCCGTTAACGGTAATAATCGTGGCATACGCTGCTGTTTTTCCTCAGGAGGTTCAGCCGCTTATTCCCGCCCTAAATCACTACTGGCTTAAAATTCATGTAACGACGGCTGCGCTTGGTGAAGCCTTCTTCGCAGTTGGTTTTGCGGCAGGACTTATGTATTTGCTGCGTACCGTCGATTTCAAGAAAACGGATGCCAAATCGCGGCGCGATCAGCGCTGGATTGAATTTACGCTGTTCGTCATCGTTATTATTATCGCTTTCATCGGAACCGTGTTCGCATTCCGCGGAGCGGACTATAAAGCTTCCTTCCGGCAGGAAATGGTTACGATTGACAGCAAGGGCATTGAGAGTACGACAACGGAGACAGTCGAGTATACGATGCCGCCAATCTTCAAGCCGTACAACAGTGAGAATATACAGGTCGATTCATTCCTTGGCATGAAGGAGCCGCTCTTCGAAACGCCTTCATGGATGCATGGCGTTAATGCCGCGCGCAAGCTGAACACCATCGTCTGGTCGGTGCTGACGGGCTCCATCCTGTATGGATTGATTCGTCTGGCGCTTCGCAGACGACTCGGAGCAGCGATTCATCCGATTATGGATGGCATTGATCAAGAGGATCTGGATGAGATCAGCTATCGCGCTATCGCTATCGGCTACCCTATCTTCACATTGGGAGCATTAATATTCGCCATGATCTGGGCTTATATTGCCTGGTCGCGCTTCTGGGGCTGGGATCCCAAGGAGGTATGGGCGCTTATTACCTGGTTGTATTACACAGCTTACCTGCATTTGCGTCTATCGCGCGGCTGGCATGGCGCCAAATCGGCATGGCTTGCCGTAATTGGGTTCGTTGTTGTCATGTTTACTCTGATAGGCGTCAACCTTGTACTAGTCGGCCTTCATTCTTATGCGGGCGTTTAATGTAGAGCGTTAATGATGGATGGAGAGGGGTCTGGTCCGAATGTCCGAGCAATTGCACCGCATTCTGGTCGTCGATGACGAAGAACGAATTCGCAGGCTGCTGAAGATGTATCTGGAGAAGGAAGGTTATGAGATCGAGGAAGCGGAGGATGGCGAAACGGCGCTGCGACTGGCGACAGGCAGTGATTTCGACCTCATTCTGCTGGATGTCATGCTTCCCGGAATTGATGGCATAGAGGTATGTACAAGGCTGCGTCAAGTGAAGGCGACACCGGTTATTATGCTTACCGCTAAAGGTGAGGAGATGAACCGTGTGCAGGGCTTCGAGGTAGGCGCTGACGATTATGTCGTCAAGCCCTTCAGTCCGCGAGAAGTGATCTATCGGGTCAAAGCGATCCTTCGCCGTTCCTCGGCAACGGCCTATCTGACCAAAGAAACATTAACGAACAACAACATCGTATTTCCGCATCTTATTATCGAGCATGATGCCCATCGCGTCATGGCAGGTGGGCAGGAGGTCAGCCTGACACCGAAGGAATACGAGCTGCTGCATTATTTGGCGATATCTCCGGATAAAGTTTTCTCGCGGGAAGAGCTGTTGAAGGATGTTTGGAATTATGAATTTTTTGGCGACCTGCGTACTGTTGATACTCATGTGAAGAGACTCCGCGAGAAGCTGAACAAAGTTTCTCCGGAGGCGGCTGCCATGATTACAACGGTTTGGGGCGTCGGATATAAGCTAGAGGTGCCTAAATAAACGATGGTATGGAGAAGTGTAGTCGGTAAGCTGTGGATGACAATCATGCTGCTCGTAGCAGTTGTGCTGATCATATTGGGCATGTTCCTGCTGCAATATATTGATAGCGAGTTTACGAATTCTGGTGATGTGAAGGTACTGTTTGTCTATACAGCTGTCATCGGCTTCCTGCTGTCCACGTTCTTTGCTTTTTTCTTGTCGACGAAGATTACGCAGCCGCTCCTGCAATTGAAAAAAGCGGCAGATCTTATTTCACAGGGTGAATATCGGACGAGAGTCCCGATTCGTTCTAATGATGAGATCGGAGATCTTGCCAACACGTTCAACCATATGGCTGAAGAGCTGGATACGCTTATTCGCGATCTGAACCATGAGAAGGATCATCTGGCCAGCGTGCATCGAAGCATGGCAGACGCTGTCGTTACCTTTGATGCCGAGGGAAAGCTTATCCTTGCAAATCCGCATGGGCAGCAGCTGGTAGATCGATGGAATGAGCTGGAATGGTTGGCAGAGGAGCAGGAGAATAACAGCAGGGGCAGCATGCATAGTCAAGTGCCAGGACCGCTGTTTGAGCTGTATCGCACCGTTCTGAGGGTTGGACGGGATATGACGGATAAGGTGCATGTGCAGAGCGGCGTATGGTCGGTTGTTATGGCACCGCTCAAGTCCAATGACACCGTTCGCGGCGCTGTAGCCGTTATTCGGGATGTATCGGAGGAAACGAAGCTGGAGAAGCTCAGACGTGACTTTGTCGCCAATGTTTCTCATGAGATTCGCACACCCTTATCGATGCTGCAAGGCTATAGCGAAGCGCTGCTCGACGATATAGCTGCCTCCCCGGAGGAGCGGCAGGAGCTGGTACAGGTCATTCATGATGAGTCGCTTCGCATGAGCCGGCTTGTGATGGATCTGCTTGATCTGGCGCGAATGGAAGCTGGACATATGGAGATGCACTTCATCGAGGCTGATCTGCAAGGACTGCTCAAACGGGTTCATCGGAAGTTTCTCGTCTATGCCAAGGAGAGAGGAATCCGTCTCCTGAGCTCATTTCCCGAAGCGCCGCTTCGAATTGAAGCGGTGGATGAGGATCGTCTGGAGCAGGTGCTGACCAATCTGCTTGATAACGCACTGCGCCATACGCCTGGCGATGCTCAGATCATTTTGTCAGCCAAGCAGATGACATTCAAACGGAAGCCTTATATTGAAATTCAGGTCAAGGATGAGGGTCAAGGTATTCCGGATGAAGACTTGCCTTATATTTTCGAACGGTTCTACAAAGCGGACAAAGCGCGAACTCGCGGAGTAGCATCAGGCGGAACAGGACTTGGACTGGCCATTGTGAAAAGCATTGTAGAGGCCCATCGCGGCCATATTCAAGCACAAAGCGATTTAGGATCAGGAACAACCTTCACTCTGCTGCTTCCTGTCGAAGCAGAGTAATTTATAGCAAAGCGCTCCGATTCGGAGCGCTTTTTTTGTTGATTCGAGCAGACTATTCTTGTTGGTCGTGAAACAATTATGGATTTTTCTAAATGCAGGATGAGATTTCCACCTTAGTACCAGGTATTTCATCGCTTCGTGCGATAGCCGCAGGAGATTGTACGAAGCCTTGTCATCTGGAAGAGGATTTTTCAGCCTTACAGCGCGCCTCGCTCCATTTTTTCGTGCTGTAAAACGATATTTGAGACTGTCGATTAATTCGTTTACAAACCCCATGTTATCTAATGTGGGGTTTCTTTATATTCATTCAAAATGGTTTGTTTTTTGAATAAAACATCATGTTTCCTCGAAAATGCTTCTGTTT
>NZ_CAKMMF010000018.1 GCF_927798095.1 Paenibacillus plantiphilus
AGCTTCCTTCAGATTCCACCTCACGATGGACACCCTTGCTCTTGGCTAATGGTTGGCAACTGCCAGCCCCCATAGCGGACTTTCACCGCCTAGCTACGCGCCATGCGTGGCGCACAATAAAATCGCCTGACGGCAGCTGCCGCCAGGCGATTACAAGCTATGTAACTGCATGCAGGGCTTGCCTGCACTTAACATCAAGCATGTACAGGAATCGTTTCTTGAACTGGCCGGGACACTGCATAATTCGGTGACCCACCGCTGTCTTCTTGCAGATCCACAGCGCCTAGCTCCTCCTGCTTGTTATCACATTGCTGATGATCACTATTCGAAACATCCATGGAATCATGAATGATTTTAGCTGTATCCATTTTGGAGCCTGTCACAATCTCAAATAAAACACCCACTAGCGCAACACGTCCTCGTCCATATAAATTTGCAGCTTTAAGCAGCATAGATTCATTTTAATTGATAATGATTATCAGTGTCAATTAAAATAATTCAAATGCTTTTACAAATATGGACAATAATTGAACAATTCACATACAAACAGACTGCTCCCACGAAGCAAATATTCTACTTCACAGGAACAGCCTCTTCATGCATCCGTGTTAATGCTATTGTTCATCAAGTCAAGCTCAGAATTCAGAGCTCGATAACCATTCCGCAATATGCGACTTCAATCTCTCCCTGATAGATCGCTGCCACTTCCTCAGCAAGCTGCTCGACTTTGCCGAAGTGCGGCAAATGCGTCAGAACCACTTTTCTCACACCGGCCTCACGCGCCAACAGACCGACTTCCTCTGCATTCATATGACCGTATTTCCTCGCGTCGCGTATATCGCTGTAGAAGGAGGTTTCCGCAATGAGCACATCGGCATCGGCACAATATTGTATTAGGGAATCATCATAGTAAGTATCCGCCGTATAGACAATCTTCAGGCCGTTCACTCGAATATCCATCCCCAGACAATACGCGCCGTGGAACGTCTTGAAGAACGTCATTTGCAAACCTGCGCAGTCAACACGTTGCCCCGCCTCTATACGCCGGATTTCCGAGCCGCTCATCGATTTGAACGAAATCTGTTCCGCCTTCTCCCCAGCCATAAAGATGGGCAGCAGTTCCGAACGTCGTCCCAGATCCATATCAATGAGGCACGCATATTGCAAACAACCAAGATCAGCGATATGGTCATAGTGGCTATGCGAAATAAAGACGTAATCCAGCTCATCCAATGTTTTATATTGCTGCAGCTTGGCCAGTACGCCGCTGCCGCAGTCAATGAGTATGTTGTGGCCTTCGTGTTCAATCAGATAGCCGGCAGTCGCTTCCCCAGCCTTCGGATAAGCACCCCAAGGTCCAAGCACCGTCATTCTCATCGTCCTAACGCGCCCCCAATTCATAGAGCAGCGCCAGCTGATAGGCATCTGGACTCATGTAATGACTAGCCAGCTCATGCTTGCCCGACTGGAAAAACATCCGTACGAGCGAGCTATTGGTCTGCATGTGCTGCGTATAGGGAGACAGGTAAACCGTTTCTGCCGCTGTTGTATTACGAATATATTGCTCCAACTGGAGCTCGTATTCCAAATCCGTTGCATTGCGAATGCCCCGAATGACTGCATCAATACGGTTCTCATTGATATAATCTGCGACGATGCCTTCGAAAGGCATAATAACAGTGCGATTAGCATATAGACTCGGTATGGAGCGTTCTACCAGCTCAGTCCGCTGCTCCAGTGTGAACAAATGATTCTTCGAGCGGTTATTAGCCACTACGATGTGCACCTGCTGAAATAGCTTGAATGCCCGTTCAATAACAGAGACATGGCCTAGTGTGATGGGATCGAAGCTTCCCGCGTATATAGCCTTCATTAGCGCACCCTCCTATTCCCTCAAATTGTAACATTGCAGCTGCAATCGATCAATGTAACGCCCTGACAGGCACGGGCGCTGTGGTCGACCGACCGCCGTCATGCAGCGAAACACCGCGCGCTGGGAGCTGCGCGCGGTGCGAAAGCGGGAACAAGAACAGCCGCCGATGGACACAAGCTGGAGCAGACGAGCGCTAATGAGTGTAGATCGAGCTCAGACAGAGCGCAGAGCGAGGACAGAACGAGGACAGAGCGAAGTACAGACCGAGGACAGACCGAGCTCAGACGAGCTCAGAGCGAGTACAGACCGAGGACAGAACGAGGACAGAGCGAGGACAGAGCGAAGTACAGTACGAGCACAGACGAGCGCAGGCTATCGCTGACGAGGACAGACCCAGCTCAGACAGAGCGCAGGCTAGCACTGACGAGAACAGACCGAGCTCTCAGACAGAGCGCAGACTGGAGTAGCGCATAAGTGCACAACTGCGAAAATACAGTTCTTGTACCCCATATAGCTCCATTCCATAAAAGTTGCTGCAATAATCACTCAAATATCTCCGTTGCCCAAGTAATCAACGCTTTTTGGGTTTAGTTGCTGTATTTTTGCAGCTACAAGGCGTAATTTTAGCCACTTCCAGCTTTTTTGCTGCACTTTCACTTTTGCAGTAATGACGAACGGTTTGCAACAACCACCTGCCGTACTCTCAGCAGCGCTGAACGGCATCTGACCATTCTCCTTAATCGCGCCAGCGCAGCCACTGGCGGGCACGCTATGGCTCACTGACGGGCACACTCAGGCACTGGTCGGCACACAAACTAGCACAAACTAGCACAAACAAACACAAGCAGGCGCAAGGCGCACAGCAGCAAATAGAGCGCTCCCCTAACGATATCAGTCAAAAAGGCTGTCCGAAAGTAGTTGCAACTACTTTCGGACAGCCTTGATCTGTAAATATATAAAAATCCCTGCTTACAGATTAATAATTCTGCCTGTCTCTTGCGATTCGAATGCAGCCAGAATGACCGCCAGCGATTTGCGGCCTTCTTCGCCAGAGATGCTTGGCGTCGTATTCGTCAGGATGCTGTCAACGAAGGCGTCGATAATTCCGCTTGTTTCTTGTCTTTCATTGGTAGCGATAGCGCCAACATTGTAACGGTTGACCTCGCCGTTGCGAAGCTCAACAATAACCTGATCATGCGGATCCGTTCCGATCTTCATAACACCATTCTCGCACCAGAGAATCGTGCTGTTATCTTCGCCCTTGTAATACGTCCAGCTCGCTACCAGCGTGCCGATCGCACCGCTCTTCATGCGGAGAAGGCAGGAAGAGTTATCATCCACCTCAGTATCCTTCTTGTCCAGCGTGCCGATAAATCCAGTTACTTGCGCTACCTCATCTTCGAGCAAATACCGAATCAAATCAGACTTATGCACGCCAAGATCGCCCATAGCGCCCATAATAGCTTCCTCTTTGCGGAAGAACCAGCTTCCAGCTCCGTCAAGGCTCCAGCCCTCCGGCCCCGGATGTCCGAAGGTCGTACGGAATGTCAGCACCTTGCCCAGCACGCCGCTCTGCAAAATTTCCTTGGCCTTCACATGCGGCGGCATCATGCGCTGGTTGTGGCCAACCATCAAATTAACGCCATTGTTGGCAGCAGCATCAATCATCGCCACTGCTTCCTCATCGCTAACTGCCATCGGCTTCTCAACGAGCACATGAGCGCCCTTGTTCGCTGCCGCAATTGAAGCAGGCGCATGCAGGTAGTTCGGCGTACATACGCTGACGGCATCGGGCTTCAGCTCGCTGAGCATATCTTCATAATTAGCGAATGCTTGAGCGCCGAATCGATTCGCATAGTTCTGAGCGCGCTCCAGATTCGGATCGCAGAAAGCGATTAACTCCACATTCGGGTTCGATGCATATTCCGGAATATGTCTTCTTTCGGCAATCGCTCCGCAGCCGATAACTGCAACTTTAATTTTATTCATTGTAAAATATGGCTCCTCTTAATATGATAGTTTATTTGATAACACTATCTTAACCTGTATGGCCGTTCGCTTTCAACCATTCAATACTTGTTCTGACCGAGTCAAGAGGAGGATTCGCGCAATGATCCTGTTCCACGATCAGCCATTCCACATCTGCCTGCCGAGCCGCAGCGATAATATCATTCAACGCCAGGTCCCCTTGACCAAGTTCAACAGTGTCAATCTCGGCGCCAGGCTCGCCCTTGCGGAAATCCTTCAGATGCAGCAGCGGCAGACGTCCCTTGTACTTGGCAATATAAGCGAGCGGGTCCTGCCCCGAATATTGCACCCAGCCGATATCCATTTCCACTTTTAGCAAATCCGCAGCAACTTGACTATACATCGCATCAAAAATATATTCTCCATCCATTCGGCTGGCAAATTCAAAATCATGATTATGATAAGCGAATTGCAGCCCTTCCTTACGCAGCCGCTCTCCAAATTCCGTGAATTGCTTGAAAATATCGCGCCAGAACGGTTCCCCGCCACTATGCTGCTCTTCTGTAAAATACGGACAGACAACATAGCGGGCTCCAACGGTTTTCAAATAAGCGATTTCTTCCTCCATATTTTCTTGCAGTCGTTGAAAGCTCACATGACTTCCGAAAGCCTCCAAACCCAGATCCTGCAGCAAATCACGCATGGCCTCCGCTGACGCATCGCCATACCCCGCGAATTCAATTCCTTCATAGCCCATTTCCGCAACCTGACGAAGCGTCCCTTCAAAATCTCTTTCCGTATCGTCGCGCAGCGTGTACATTTGCAGCCCGAGTTTCATCCTGATCACCCTCCGTTTTCACTTTACCGATCTGATACTAATTTTAATGGAAATGGCTTTATATGTGGATGTATAATATAATAATGACATGAACAATATTGCTATCAATAAAGGAGTCAGAGCGATGTCCACAGAAATTCTGAGCTGCAGCTTCTCCTATCATTCCACTCCTTTCCAGATAGGGTATGAGGAAGCATTGTCTACCTATTTGTTGCGCCTCCAAACAGAGGGTTCATGCCAAGCGCTGGTCGATGGAAGAATGACCCTAATTGAAACCGGCGATTTGCTGCTGTACAAGCCCGGCGACCCCTATCATCTTAATGTTGTCAGCACGGACGGCAGCGCGACCGTATCCAGCGGCGATTATTATGTAATCTGCAATGGTCCGTGGCTGGACGAGTGGTGGCGCCGCAGAGAGCGGTCCCAGAAGGTCAAGGTCGTCCCTGATGAGCGGCTGCTGTCCATCTGGCGGGCGTTGATCCTGGAGAAACGCCGGTTTGAGGAAGAGGACCCGGAGCTTGCCGATTATCTACTCCGCTCACTATGTCTGGCCGTGGACCGCTCCATCAATACGCAATCCGCACTAAAGGGCAGATCCTTCGTCGCAACGCGAATGAAGAACTTTATCGATGAACAGGCAGGCACATCCTTCTCCTTGCAGGATATCGCCGATCATGTCGGACTCAGCGTCTCCAGAACGGTTCACCTGTTTAAGGATTGCTTCGGCATAACCATTATTCAATATACCCAAAATGTCCGTTTATCAATGGCTATCGAACGGATGAAATACAGCACGATGTCGCTGGAGAATATTGCCGAGACTTGCGGCTTCGGCAGCTACTCGTATTTTTTCCGCATCTTCCGGGGCAAATATGGCGTATCGCCAGCGGTTTACAGGGAGCAGGAGAAATAAGATTGGCATAAAAAATAAACACGTCCTATTCAAGCGGACCACGCTTGCTTGCGCGAATAACGCAGCTTGTGGTCGCCGGCTTGAATGAAGGCGTGTTTATTAGATGCCGCTTTCCTGATTTGAAGCAGAATCTCATATTTTGACCCTTGCTCAATCGTTTGACTTTAACTTTTAACCCGATTATTCATTTTCATGCCATGTAGAATGTAACCAAATGATACAATAATATATAAAATAAAAACTAAAAAACCGTTCAAACTCATCTCATTCGGCATAATAATTCCTAGTGTCGCACTAATAAAAGCGACAATTAGGTTAAAAACAATCAAATGATACGGCTTTTTTTTCCTATCCTTGAGAAAAACAGTGAGTAAGAAAAATATGATTGCCGCTGTAGCAACAAAAATAAATGCTGACATTTGACGCCCTCCAAATTTAGAATAGGGGGAAGAGGCATAACCTCGCAAGTTCCCCTTGCTATCTATAGCCCCATTCTTTGTTTGTTCATAATCATACTATACTAAAAAATACACATAATATGTCATAATTTGAAGGCAGGTGTGAATGTAAGATTATTTTATTACGCTCTCACTGAGCAAAAAAATCCTGATTCTAACTGCCAAACCATGTTTGGCAGTCGAATCAGGATGCAGGATCAATCCGATTTACAAATTCCCCAGCACATTCGCCCGAATCTCGGCCAACGTCTGGTCACGCAGAAGCTTGCCGTCCTCGAATACGATTTCCAGCAAATCTGCCGCTTCCTTGCTTTGATACTCCGCAACGCTAAGATTGTCGATATAATCGATCCGGCCATTCTCCTCCGTAACCAACACCAATCCGGTTTGCGACTTCTTGAAGTTGCCGCTGTCCGTTACAGGGTCCTTATAGATCTTGCGTTCCTCTCCATTCACGATCGTGAACGTCGATTTCAGCGCGAAGCCGAATGTATCGCGGGTATTATACTGATACGTGTACGAGCCGATGCCGTAGACCATGTTCGTCGAAGCGAAGCCTTTGGCCGCCAGCTTCTCGCAAATTTCCCGGCAGCGGCTCAGCGTAATGGCGTCCCCGTAGATCGCGCCGATATGGCTGTCCAGCTGCTTGTAGCCCTTCTCCGTCATCGTCCCACCGAAAATCTCCCACAGAATTTCAATGACGCCTTTGCGCGCCGATTCGTTGTCCGATTCTGGATCACCGCAAATGATTCTCACAGGGTCGCCGCTATCCGGGCGGATGACAACTCTGCCGTCACGGGCCAGAATATCCTCTTTGAGCCCCCGAATAACAACGTTCAGCACGCTCCACAAATCCCATGTGTCCGAGACGATCGATACGAATCCGCTCGGATAAACCTCGTTGATCAAATATTTGTACGATGCCATCTCGTCCTTGCCATGCGCGCACATAACACTATGCTCGGTCGCCGGAATCGATGTCCCTACCAATTCCTTCTCCATATTCGCGCCATAGTAATCTTCCAAATATAGAATAGCCGGAATCGTATCCGTTCCTGTGAACGACAGCAGATGCCCTCCGCCGCTGCTCTTGGCCGCTTCCAGCGAGCTCATGCCGCGCATCGAGAAGTCATGTCCCTGGAAGGGAACGCCCGACGTATCGCCATTCGTCTCTCTGCCATATTGCTCAAGAATTTTGCGATATTCAAAAGCTAGCGTTGCACTCGTAGCAGGCATCCACAGCTGGCACGACATCAACGTCTCCAAATAATTCGTCAGCCAGAAGAACTCCGGCCGCGTATTCTCAATGGTCAGCATCGGCACCTTGACGGGGACGAGCGTGCCTTCCCTGATCGCTTTAATTCTGATCGGCATATAGCCCAGATCATGCAGCTCCTCAATGTGCGAAGCATCAGGCGACTGGACGCCCAGCGCGTATTGAAGCACTCTTCGATATTCTGCCGCAACCTCCTCCCGCGTCCTGCTGAAGAAATGCTCGTTAAAGTAATCGATCAAATATTCCTTAATAAAAGCTTGGAAGCCAAAGGCTACAACCTCGTTCATATTCTCAAGCCGGCTCGTTCTAGCCGTCCAGGTCGAGTAGACCGTCTCCGTTCCCTTCGGATATTGATTCTTATGGCTCACCTTATAGAAATCACATAGCAGTGTCGCAGGATAAACAAAATTGCGCGTTGTCATATTAATAACCTCCTAATGGAAACACTTTTATAACGTCATGCTCCGACTCAGTCCCAGGCTCCGGCTGCTCCAGAATCGAATCCGTCGTAAATACTCTATCAATGAAATCGGCATTCAGCAGCTTTCCTTCATATATCGAGTTCTCGCAATGGCCGACCAGCAAGTAAATCTGTGCTGCTCCGATCTCCTTCAGCTTCTCAGCGCTCATCAAGAACGTTCCGCCATACGAGCATAGATCATCAACAATGATTGCCTTGAAGCCCTTCTTGCTGTCATCCACCTTGCCGACAATATCAAGCTGCATGATCTGCCCGGTCTGGAAGTCCCGCACCTTAAAGCCAACAAGCCCCTTATAGCCCTTGACCTTGCTATAGCGCTTCTGTGCGCCTGCATCCGGGAAGAACAGATAGTCCTCCTCCAAGTTGAAATTCACTTCCGCAGCGACTCTTTCCAGCAGCTCGACCGATGGATACACAGCGCGGCTCTTGTTCAGCAGAGCCAGCGTAACATCCGAATGCGGCTCAATAACCGTAACCGTATCGAACTGCAGCGTATTGATGAAATCAGCCACATATTTCAGCGTGAATACCGATGAGCCCTCCACCCGGTCCATGCGGCTGTAAGGCATATAATAAATGACGAGGCGTGCGCGGAAGCCATGATCATCCAGAAATCTTTTCACAAACATCAGTCCGATCAGATCACCGTCATGCCTGTATTTGAACGCAACGGTGTTGGGACCATCCACTGCCGCTTGAAGCATTTGCTCTCCATTCACTAACGTCTCCCCATTGGGAAAAAGCTTGTTCTCCAGCTTCGTTTCATTCAGCCAAATCACATGGATCACTCTCCTGAAGGTTTTTTGCGCCATAGTCATGTGCTGTATTGCCGCATAACAGCTCGCCGCCTCGGCAGCCTCGCTAACTATAGATGGACAGCTGCGGCTCATAATCCGTGAACCGGTACAGCTGTGCCGCCCTCTGCGAATATTTATTCGAGGATTTCAGCTTGCCCGCTTCGTCCCTGACCTCCTCAATAATGCCCTTCCTTATCTGAGTCGAAGTCACCTTGCGGATGAAATTCTTCTCCTCGAACGCGGGAACAACGGTCTGTATCACCTGATACAGCTCGCCAATCGTAAACTCCTCAGGAAGAAATTCCTTCGCTATCGTCGTGGTCAGCATCTTCTCCCGAATCTTGTCCAAAGCGTCCCTAATAATGTCATGATGGTCAAAGGCAAGCTTCATATTCATCGCCTCGCTCACTGGAAACAGCCGTACATCCGCCGCATCAATCGAGGCTTTGCGCTCTCTGAGCAGGTCCTCCTTCACAAGCGCGAGGAAGGCGTGCGAGATCATCCATCCACGGGGATCGCGCCCGGGTGCGCTGTATACATTGAAATACTCGATGCGCACATCCGAAATGCCCGTTTCCTCCTTCAGCTCCCGCTGCGCGCACTCCGCAACCGTCTCTGTCTCCTGCGTAAACCCGCCAGGCAATGCCCACACCCCCTGAAACGGCCATATCTTCCGCTCAATCAATAACAACTGCAGCTCCCGCAGCGGCAGCGACTTCTTCCCTGATTCCCGATCCTGGGCTGTTATGGTGAAAATAACGATATCGGTAGGCGCTCCATCGGGCGTTCGATAACTGCTTGCCGAATAGGTATGCTCATTCTCCATCCTGCTTTAACCGCCTCCCAGCCGATAAATGACAACAAAAAAATAATTATGTCATATTGATATTATCATTATGACATAATTATTCACATTGTCAACCGATATCGAAGACTTACACAAACTTATAGATGAGATAGCCAGCAATAACTAGTACAAATGCGACTGCCGATGATATGGAAATCCCAAGAAAAACCTTATAAAGGCGTTCCGAGCCCCGTTCCTTATCAGTCTTCTCCAGCTGCATCTATATCCCTCCCGCGCACATTTCGCCTAATGGGTAGCCAGCTAGCCGCTTGTTTTATAAATAACCAGTATCGTGCTTCTCTGATACTCTGTCCGCTGAGGATTCGTCTTCACTAACGTTCCATAGCGGATATCCACGAATTGCTCTTCCGTAATCGTCGCTAGAAACTCATTCGCTTTCCGCTCGGCGTAATAAATATCGGAGTCGATAAATTCTTTAATTTGTATCATGCATAGTCACCCTTTCCCAATTATTGTACCTTCCATTTAGCTGCAAAATGGCAAGTCGCACCACACGCGAAGCGTGGCCCGACAAGCCGCCTGCGTCTCATTCAGGCCGGCAACCCGCTTGTAATATCAACTACTGTAAGCTCATAGCTTCCAGCCGGCGTTTGTACCGTAATGATCTGGCCTTTCTCTGACAAGAGCAGCTCCTGGCCCAATGGAGATAAGAATGAGATACAGCATTCCTCTATATTCGCAGCCTCCGGCATCACAATGGTGTAGGACTCCACCGTACCGTCCTCGTCGCTTCGCACGGTCACGTTGCTGCCGATGAGAACCGTTTGACTCAGTACGTCCCTATTATTCTCAGCAACGATTGCTTCTAGACGCTCCCTGTACCTGTTTATCAATAACTCCATACCTCTGCGATCACGATGATGCTCGGGGAAGTGTCTTTCTAGAAGCGATGTTTTTTGCTCATCGAAGAACACAAGCTGCTCTACCAAGCTGGCTGTGATGGGATCGGACAGACTACGGTTCATAGAACGATTCACCTCCGATTCGCGTCCTCTCTCCTGGCATGAGATATGCAATACATCTGCACATATGTTTTCCTCCCTATAACAAAATAGGCTCCTGCACGGAGCCTTCCTGTAATGATAGCATATATTTGCGAATAGTCTATGGGTCATTGCCGCTACCGCTTACGTAAACATCCCGATTAGCAAGGTCTTAATCAGGACATAATAGCCTAATAATTGAACAAGAAGGAGGAGCAAGAATGAATTACACGACAGCCCGACTCTCAACAGCAGCAATCCAGCAGCTCAACGAGATGGAACGTGATTTGTCCAACTCAACAGGCGATGCCATCATCCTCGTCGCATATAAGAAGGAAAGTCATCCCGGCGACGAAACCGCAGCTTCAAACCACCCCCAAGAGGGCGCTGAATAAGGTTTTTTGTCAAGAATAGCCCCCGGCTAGACCTTCTTTTTCCACAGGAATACGTTAATTCCAACAGCGATCAAGCTAATACACCCAATGAAATAAAAGATTGAGTTCCCGTCTATCACTTGAACCACGGAAAATATAAGCATAATAATGCCTATCGTTAAATTAATATATTTTCTAGTCACAACAACACCTCCTGCGCAAACAATGCTCCCAGACAAAGGGAGTATTGTGTCGTTTGCAAAACTTTTCTAGGTCATTTATATCATTGCAAGATTGGTTTTACAATTGGTATTATTGTATAGTTCCCAGTAGTGGGTCATGTTACCATAATTATGAGTGAATGAGAGGAGCAGCAATATTGAAAAGAGGGTATGTTTTTATTCTGGCAGCGCTAGCACTAATTCTTGCATTCTCAGGGGCCGCATCGGCTGGAGCCGCGTCAAAGAAAGACATCGGGGTCTGGGTGAATGACCGAAAAATCGAATTTGATGTACCGCCATTAATCGAGGAAGGCACTACCTATGTCGAGTTCAAAGGACTGTTCACTGCTCTTGGCTACACAATCGATTATAACGCAAAAGAAAAGGTCATCGCAGGCACAGCGCCAGGCAAAACGATTCAGTTCCGCATCGGATCAGACAGACCTGTAATCGACGGGAAGGTATCTTCTAAAGCTGTTCAGCTAATCGTGAAAGAAGGACGGACATTGGTTCCCCTCCGATTTGTAGGGGAAGCGACAGGAATGCTCGTAGATTGGAATGCAGCCGCGCAAACGATCAAAATCAATAGCAAGGGCGCCAGCAGCAACAGCAGTCCAACTGACAAGGACCGCGCCAAGCTTCAAGCCTTTCTTGATCAATTAAGCAAGTCAGAGTATGTGGACAGACTTCAATATTTCGACCCCGCCTCACCCATTTATGAAGCGATTAAGAATATGCCCGAGGACGTCTTGGATGTAAAAACCGAGTCACAATCAAAGCTGGTCAGCATTCTCGACTGGAAACCCGGCCAAGCCATAATTACAATGAACATGGTTACCAAAAAAATTAGCGGCGACAGCTTCTACCTGGACAACTCCGTTGACTATAAGCTGACGTTGACACAGGATGCAGCCCAGAATTGGAAGGTATATTTGCTTGAGCCTGCCGGAGCTATTCAATATTTGAATACAGAAGAAGTATTGGGCAAGGAACCAACCGTTCCCGAAGAAGACAAAAAAAGTCTGTTAGCGGTCATCGACAAACAGATCCAGGCAATTAATGATGAGGACATTGCAGCCTATCGCTCCACGATGGACCCTCAATTTCCCGGACTTGACGTAGTAATGGAGCTGTTGAAGCAAACCTTCGAGCAGCAGAATCTTACGGCGATCGTCGAAAAAACACAGATCGTCCACTTTACCGGAACAGAGGCTGCCGTTCGTGTTTCCCAGACAACCCAAGACAGCACCGGCGCCGGATACCGCCTCGACCTCGTTGTTATTCTCGGAAAATCCGAATCGGGCGAATGGTTGCTTACAGAGGAATCAAAAATGATCAACTTCGAACAGTTTGCCGCAATGAACAGCAAGCTGTAGGTGAACATAGCAACGGGATATGGATACACCGTATACGCTAATGAAGCATTTGGATGCGAATACGGTAGATACAGATGCGGATAATGTGCGTTTAAAGCGGCTGAACAAGGGGCAACTCTTGCTCGGCCGCTATCGTTTCGACGATTATTCAATGATTATATACCTGTCTGGTCTATAGCAAAAATTACTTGCTCTGCATCAAAGCGATTAACTCTCTTTACTTCATAAAAGCCAAGTCTTTTTAATAAGGCACATGAAGAAGTGTTTGCTGATTGTGCTTCAGCAATAAGCTTATTAAATGCTTTATCTTTGAAGGAATGATACAACACCTCACTAACCGCCTCAAATGCTAAACCATTACCCCAAACACTTGATAAAAACATATATGAAATTTGAGTATATTCTCCATCATAGTGTGGTGTTAATAAGATGCTTCCTAAAAATGCACCAGAACCTAATTCTCTCACTGTCCAGTATTGGCAATTTTCCTGAGGATTTATCCATTCAGTAATTCTATCTTCAATTTGCTCTAAATTTCTATGACCCCCCAAATAATCCCATACTTTAGTATCATTATATAATTTTTTTAAATCAATATAGTCAGCTTGATTTGTAATTTCAATGCTACAACGTTTTGTTTCCACTATACATTCTCCTCGTCTTTATTCCTATTATAGTCTTGCCCATTTAAATTACCCAATGAGTGTTCCATTCGGTAGTGTAATGTCTGGTTTCAAGAGAACCACGTCCCCCTTTTCCGGTATTCCTCCAAGAATTAATACTTCTGATTTAAAACCAGCTATACGCCTAGCAGGAAAGTTAACGACACCTACTATTTGTTTCCCTACCATTTCCTCAGCCTTATACCGCTTCGCAATTTGTGCACTCGATGTTTTAATTCCGATCTCTGCTCCAAAGTCAATTTCAAGTTTAATAGCGGGTACTTTTGCTTCCGAAAAAAACTCCGAGTTTGTAATTGTTCCAACACGAATATCGAGCTTCAAGAAATCATCGATTGTTGCCATTTTTTATTCCTCCATCCACATTGTAGCTTAATGATTTTGACCAAAAATACATGCCCATACCGAATAAAGTCAGCATACCGCCTAAGAACTGAAATAACGAAATGGTTTCTCCTAATAACAGATACGCAAGAATGATGGCAAGTACAGGTTCTCCGATAATACCTACAGAGACAGTCGTAGCCCCAATTGATTTCAATAATAGATTGAAAATATATTGTCCAAAGATAGTCGGGATTATCGCAAGCAACAAAAAGTAGGTCCATTCTGATGAGTCGTATTCAATTAATGAGTAGTTATAAATCAAATTGTAGACGAGCATGACAGCGCCGCCAATAAAAAAGACGATGATGCTGTATATATTGACATCGATTTTATGGCTTACCTTCTGCCCCGCCAACAAATATGCGGAAACGAAGAATGTCCCTATTAACGATAAACCATCTCCAATTAGCGCTTCTTTGGACACTCCTATGTCTCCCCAAGCGATAAGGATTGATCCCACAACAGCAACGATCAAGCACAGAACAGTTGGCAATTTAGCTTGTTCCTTGAATAAAAAATATGAACCAGTCATCACAAATAATGGCTGCAACGCCAAGATGACCATGGAGCTTGCGACAGAGGTATAGCTCAAGGATTCCATCCAGAATAGAAAGTGTAACCCTAGTAAAAGGCCGGCTAACAGAACGATACTCCAATCCTTTTTATTCATATCTATGGAGCGAAGCCTTCTCCAAGGCACCAAAGCAAGCATGATGATGACTGAGATAAACAATCTGTACATCCCAGCTACAGAAGTCGGCGTATCTGAAAACTTGATCATGATGGAAGAGATCGAAACAGACAATATACTGATGAATAGTAAAATAAACGGATGAGAAAATAACGAAGATTTATTGAATTTAACCATAGATCCTCCAAGCATTAGACAATTACCTGTGCACAGAATTGTAGGTTAGTACTAAGATGGATATAATAATATCATCACCAACGTCTATTTTGTGCAAATATATCATTCAATTATATTGAAATATCGTCTAATAAAGGAGTCTGTCCCTTGGAAAAACAATTATTTGAAACCATTCAATATCCTGACGAGGCTTTCCCATACATTATGCACACACATACGAATCAAGGGTCGACTCCCAAAGGCAGAGGCGTTAACGATCTGCATTGGCACGAAGAATTGCAAATGACTTTAGTGACCAAAGGGAAACTAACGATACAAATCAACGGAATCGATTATGATTTAAAAGCCGGACAAGCCATTTTTATCAATAAGAGTGTTCTGCACATTGTTTCACACCTCACTCATGACGGAGAATATGTCAGCTTTAATTTTCCGGAGAAGTTGCTCGCCTTCTATTCAGACAGTATCATGGAAAAAAGCTTTGTACTTCCTTATACGAATTCGTTTATTCTTTCGCTGGAAATCAAAGGAGATGAGGAGTGGCAAAATCAAGTTTTGCAAATCCTTTGGGATATGAGAGAGGAATTTGAAAAGAAAAAAGCTTGGGGATGGCAGTATAAGGTTTCGATCAAAACGGTTCAGTTATGGTTGATTCTAATATCAAATATATCTCTTTCTTCAGAGGAGTCCTCCAAACACAACAGACGCCAACAAGAGAGGCTGCAAGTAATGCTTAGCTTTATACATCAAAACTATAGTGATCCTGTAACGTTGAAAGAAATTGCTGACGCAGCCCATTTGAGCGTTTCGGAGTGCACGCGCAGCTTTAAAAAAAGCATTCATATGACTCCTTATGACTACTTGGTTAAATATCGTATTAAAAGGAGCTGCGAGTTGTTAGAATCCACTGAATATACGATAACTGAAATTGCTCGGAGAATTGGTTTCAATCATGTCAATCATTTTATCCAGTCTTTCAAAAAACATTGTAACCGTACTCCTAAGGAATTCCGTAAAATTAGAAATGGGTAGACTACTTCTTGAAAATTCCCTTGCCCCTATCGAATTCTCTTTTGCTTCAGCCGAATTAGGCGGCAGCATATACTTCTTGCTCCCAGACCTCTTTACATTCGCCCAAAGCGGTGCTTCCACCATGGGCGAGATATCTAATGTTGAGTTCCATACGCCAACGAAAAGGTGGAGATATCTATAAAGTTCCACATTAATTTACTCCACATACATATCAAGAACAAAAAAACCTGAAATCCTTCTACAACAAGGAATTCCAGGTTCTTCTAGGGATGCGGTCGGAGGGATTTGAACCCTCACGTCCATAGGACGCCACCCCCTCAAGATGGTGTGTCTGCCGTTCCACCACGACCGCATATTCAGTTGTTGCTTCTAAAGTATACATTTGCTCTTGAGGTAAAGCAAATGGTGAGTCATGTAGGATTCGAACCTACGACACCCTGATTAAAAGTCAGGTGCTCTACCAACTGAGCTAATGACTCATGTGATGGTGACCCGTAGGGGATTCGAACCCCTGTTACCTCCGTGAAAGGGAGGTGTCTTAACCCCTTGACCAACGGGCCGCAATGAATGTAATTAGTCACCCAGCTTAAAAGACGACAGGTATTATTATAACCAATTACGTTAACAAGTGCAAGCTTTTTCTTATAAACCAATCAGACAAGCCTCATTCAGGCAAACAAAAAGGACCACGATGACCGGCCCACTCGTTTAACTTTATGTGGCGGAGAGAGAGGGATTCGAACCCTCGCACCACTTGCGCAGTCTAACCCCTTAGCAGAGGGTCCCCTTGAGCCACTTGGGTATCTCTCCAAAAAAAGAATTGGCTCCCCGAACAGGACTCGAACCTGTGACAACTCGATTAACAGTCGAGTGCTCTACCAACTGAGCTATCAGGGAATATAATTTAGTGACAAGAAATAATGTATCATGTTTGAACTTTTAAGTCAAGCGTATATAACAATAAATTTCCGCGGCATTTTCCGCAGGCGAATCGATCAGGGTCAATTCTTCGTTTTCGCAAGTACTCTGCGCTGCAGCTCCGGCAAACAAGCTTGTACCGATATGGCTGCACCCGGCGTTCTTCACGGCCAGGAAGTGATTTGCAGAAGCGCGTTCCGCCGACCTTCGCCAACAATTGCTTGAAGTCGGCATCCCGATGCCGGTATCCCCGCTTCATAATGTGCAAATGATAATGGCATAATTCATGCTTGATAATTTTCTCTGTCTCTTCTGGTCCATAGTTGGCAAGCTGATGCGGGGAAATTTCGATATTATGCGATTTTGTAAAATAACGTCCCCCTGTCGCTGTAAGCCGACTGTTAAAGGATGCCTTGTGTCGGAACGGCAGTCCGAAGCTTTGCAGCGATACTCGTTCTATCCATGCTTGAAGCATTGTATCTTCCATTGTCATTCTCCCTAAAGGTTATTGCAACCTATAATTGTGGATAAGAAACGGACTCCTACTTGAATTTTAAAGGATGAATACGCTACACTGTCAAGTAGTATTTACCTGTTGGATTCCAAGGGAGAGTGTACTTAACTATGGCACTGATGCGTTATATTGTTATGAAGGACAAGCAACAACTTTCGTTTGTAGAGATGCCTGAATCGCATGCGTACCAGCTTAGCGCGCTCAATCTGCGGCTGCATAAGGAGATCGACAAGCTGACCGCAAGCAACGTTCCGTCACTTCCATATGCGATCGCGGAGTGTGCTGACCTGGAGCTGCACGACAAATCGATAACGATCCAATCCGGCCTTGATTATATGAATGAACTGGAGAAGGACTTTGCTTCCATTCAGGAGCAAGCCTATCCCCTTATCGCTCTGTTAACAGAAATTCGCGCTCTGCAAGCTCAATTAGAGCAATGGTACGAAGAGGAAATGGACGCGTAAACATTAACGAAGCACACCTATCGGTTCGAAGTTACCACAAATGTCTGCAGGACTGCAGTGTAGTGCCGCTAGGCGCGTTGTGGCCGCTTGCTATTGGCCTACGCTAACAAAGTGGCACTGCACCTGTTATTGCGCCACAGAGGGCTTCAAAAGCTAAATTCCAGTGGACCTGCACGGACATTCGCCTATCCCCATAAGCTAGTTATTACAACAAGCGACAGCGGAAGGAGGGCGATGAATGTGCCGCAGTGGCTGTGCAATCAGTTGATGAGCGCTTTCTTAAAAAAAGATCGCCGGCAGATTCGTCTGCTTAACGATTGCTGGTATTTCTACCGTACGAAGCAGCACCCGGACGGAGATACCGCAAGCTTATAGGAAAATAATTCGCAGCTCTTAGGATACTTGTTCGAGGGTGGCTGTTGGCTGCATAATCACTGTAAGATGGAAAAAGAGACTGTCGATTAATTCGTTTACAAAAATAGTTGAGCTTCAAAAATCGATTTTTGGTGAGAAAAACTTCGCTTTTCACCCTAAAAAGTCGATATAACGCTTTTTACAGGTAAATTTCAATCGATTTCAGTGAAAGTTTTGAATTGAAAACAGTCAATCGACAGTCTCTATATTCCCCTTACAGACTCGAACGTTGCTGCTTTTCGTGCTGTAAGCAGGTTTTTCCGCCTTAACACTGCCACTACAGCTCGTTTGCCGCCGATTGGTATGCTGTAAGCAGGCTTTTCCGTGTTACAGACTCGAACGTTGCTCCTTTTCGTGCTGTAAGCAGGTTTTTCCGCCTTAACACTGCCACTACAGCTCGTTTGCCGCCGATTGGTATGCTGTAAGCAGGTTTTTCCGTGTTACAGACTCGAACGTTGCTGCTTTTCGTGCTGTAAGCAGGTTTTTCCGCCTTAACACTGCCACTACAGCTCGTGGCCGCCGATCGGCACGCTGTAAGCAGGTTTTTGAGACTGTCGATTAATTCGTTCACAAAAATAGTTGAGCTTCAAAAATCGATTTTTGGTGAGAAAAACTCCGCTTTTCACCCCAAAAAGTCGATATATACGCTTTTGAAAGGCGAATTTCAATCGATTTCAGTGAATGGTTTGAAATGTAAACAGTTAATCGACTGTCTCAAAAGATCGTTTACAGGACAGGTGCGCGATCAGGATACCGTGACACAGAAGGGCCCAAAGCTACTTTGCGGCTAATGCTAATGTATCCGTTCTGTGACATGTTTTGCGGAACGACGAAAAATGGGGTGTTATCTGTCGGCAGTCTAGCTGCTTCGGGATAACACCCCATTTGCACTTGTATGAATTCGCTAGCTGTCCCTCAGAGCCTCACAGCGCCAAGCTGCACGCATTGGACGAGGTTTGACCGCCGACGTGTGACCGAGCACCGCGTGCCGCGATGGCACCGCGCGCCGGGAGGCGCGTGCGGTGCGGAAAAAGACCCTGATGCTCACGAGCACAGCAGCGCGCTCCCATCCCATGAAAGCGGTGCACAGCGCGCGGCAGGGCGATACAGATGCCAGCCGGCAATTCTCCCTAATCCGGCTTGCGCATCGTCAGGCTCACTCTGCCCTTTTTGGTATCGACGCTGAGCACCCAGACAGTCACGGTATCGCCTACGGACACCACATCCATAGGATGCTTAATGAACTTTGTGCTCATCTGCGAAATATGGACGAGACCATCGTTCTTGATCCCGATATCGACAAATGCGCCGAAATCAATGACGTTGCGCACTGTGCCGTGCAGCTCCATGCCCGCCTTCAGATCGTCAATATCCAGCACCTCGGTGTGGAATATTGGCGGCGGCAGCTCCTCGCGGGGGTCACGTCCCGGGCGAAGCAGGCTGTCCAGAATGTCCCGCAGCGTCGGTACGCCGACCCCAAGCTTCGGAGCTACATCTTCCGTGTCGACCGCTTCCAGCGCCGCTCTGAACGCCTCTGAGCCAAGCTCAGCAAGCTTCAGCCCCAGCTCCTTGCAAAGCTTGTCTACAACACCGTATGACTCCGGATGAATCGGCGTACGGTCCAGCGGATTGGGACTCTCCAGCACCCGAATGAAGCCGATGCACTGCTCATACGTTTTGGCTCCTAGCCGAGGCACGCTTTGAAGCGCCTTGCGGTCGTTGAATTTGCCGTTCTCCTCACGATATTTCACGATATTCTTGGAGGTCGTCGCATTAATGCCCGCCACGTAAGAAAGCAGGGAAGGCGATGCTGTGTTGACATCTACGCCAACATGGTTGACCGCAGACTCCACGACGCCGCTCAAGCTTTCCTCCAGCCGCTTCTGACTGACATCATGCTGATATTGACCGACTCCAATCGCCTTGGGCTCGATCTTAACCAGCTCGGCAAGCGGGTCCTGCAGCCTTCGCGCAATGGATACAGCGCTGCGCTCTGCGACATCAAGCGATGGAAACTCGCTCTGCGCAAGCTTCGATGCGGAATAGACGCTCGCGCCCGCCTCGTTGACGATAATGTACTTGAGCTCCCGCTCCTGATCCGCGCCAGCCGCTTTTCTCTTGCTGATGAGCGTGGCGATGAACTGCTCCGTCTCACGCGAGGCCGTCCCGTTGCCGATTACGATAAGCTCTGCCCCATGCTTGTCAATCAGTCCGCCGATCAGCTTCTCTGCTTCGGCTACTTTGTTATGCGGGGCAGTCGGGTAACAAACGGCAACATCCAGCAGCTTGCCGGTCTCATCCACGACTGCCAGCTTGCAACCCGTTCGGAACGCAGGATCGACGCTAAGCACAACATGCCCTCTTACAGGCGGCTGCAGCAGCAGGTTCCGCAGGTTCGCAGAGAAGATGCCAATCGCGTGCTCCTCAGCCTTCTCCGTCAGCTCGCCGCGCACCTCGCGCTCGATTGAGGGAGCGATAAGCCGTTTATAGGCATCCTCGATCGTCTGCACGAGCAGGTCGCGAATAGGCGCGGTTGTCCCGCCGCGAACAATCTGACGATCGATATAGTCATGGATTCGCTCATTTGGCACATCCAACGCTACGCGAAGCACATCCTCGCGCTCCGCGCGATTGATGGCGAGTGTCCGGTGCGGCGGCAGTTTTTTGACAGGCTCCTGATAGGCATAATACATTTCGTAGACGGTTTCCTGCTTCGCATCCTTCGCTTCCGTTCTGACCACACCCTGCTCGAACGTATGCCTGCGCACCCACGCGCGGATTTTGGCGTCATCTGCAATCCCTTCTGCGATAATGTCCATCGCGCCCTGAAGCGCCTCCTCAGCCGTCGTTACACCTTTATCGGCATCCACATAGCGCTCGGCTTCGCGCAGCGGCTCGCCCTGGCGGGGCTGCGACAGCAGCCATGCAGCAAGCGGCTCCAGCCCCCGCTCCTTCGCCACGCTGGCGCGAGTCTTCCGCTTCTGCCGGTAAGGCCGGTACAGATCCTCAATCTCCTGCAGCTTCACCGAAGCCTCAATGGCTGCTTGCAGTTCGTCTGTCAGCTTGCCCTGTTCAGCGATGAGCCGGATGACCTCGCGCTTGCGCGTCTCCAGTCCTCGCATGTATTGAAGCTTGTCCTCAATGGAACGCAGATCGTTCTCGTCAAGCTCGCCTGTCATCTCTTTGCGGTAACGGGCGATGAAAGGAATCGTGTTCCCCTCATCAAGCAGGCTGACCGCAGCTTTCACCTTTGTTAGCGGTATGCTCAGCTCGACGCTGATCCGTTTCACAATGCGCTCCTGCTCCGCCTTTCGCTCCTCAGGGGTCAGCTCCACCTTGCCGCCGGAGCCACCCTCCAGCTCTTCTTCCTTCACTTGCTGTTTCATCTCAGCCATATCCATTCCTCCATCACGTAAACGAGGTAAAAACCCTTACCACCAGCCTAAGCCGGTACGTAAGGGTTGTTCGCCATTTCAAATCCAATCGTTGTCTGAGGCCCATGACCCGGATAAACACGCGTGCCCGCATCGAGCTTGTACAGCTTATTGCGTATGGAATCGTACAAATCCCGCTCGCGTCCGCCAGGCAAATCCGAGCGGCCAACAGACATGCGGAACAGCACATCGCCGCTGATCAAATGCTCGCCGCACAGCAAGCTCACGCTTCCTGGCGAGTGACCGGGTGTATGCATCACTTTGAACGTATGTCCGATCAGCTCCAGCTTCTGTCCCTCGTCCAGCGCATATTCTGCTGGCTCGGTAGTAAGCGGCGCTGTAACCTCAGACCAGCGAAGCGAGCCGTTCTTGCCGGCATCGGTCAGCCAGTCAGCTTCGAGATCATGCAGGTAGACCGGACAGCCAGCTGCCTTGCGAACCTCATCCACCCCGCCCATATGATCGAAATGCGCATGTGTCAGCACAATCGCTTCAATCGTGAGATCGCGAATCCGCTCAATCAATCGCTTGGGATTCATACCGGGATCAATGACGATGCCTCGACTGCCGGTTTCCTCCGTAATCAAATAAGCATTCGTCTGCAAGGGACCTAAAGTAAATGTCTCTATTCTCAGCATAAAATTAGAAGGAGGACAGCAGCTTGCGCAGCTCTTCCAGAATGACTTGCTGGTATTCCGTGCCTTCGCCGTAACGGCGTCCCATCTCTTGTCTTGCTGCTCCCAGCTTCTCTTGATAATCAGCCGCTTCACGGTCCGGATTCGCTTGCTTGAACGCAATCATTGCCTCCTGCACATGCGCCGGACGCGGTCCCCACTGTCCAAGCACATGCCCGCCGGTATCGGAGAAAATTACGATTGGAATAGCTCGTCCGCCCATCGTCAGAAATTGATCCATCGTATCAAGATGCTCTTCAATGATAAGAATCTCTGTTGGAATGCCTGTTACATCAAGCGCCTTCAGGACGACCGGCACATTGCGCACAACATCGCCGCACCATTCCGCCGCCAGAATCACACAGCGCAAATCATCGCGATTGTTCATCGATTCGAAAAACTCGCGGTCATCCTCGCTAGGCCACTGGAACCCGTTGTACCAGTTCATAAACGCTTCTTTATTCTTCTCGATGGAATCGATAAATTGCTGCGGGCTGATTCCCTTGTTAAGCTTCTCCGCTACACTGCTTGCCATATATGTATGCCTCCTTCAATTTGGATGAAACCGATCCTCTATATTGTACCAAACCAATGAGCGCTCCGACAAATTAGACGGATTTGCCACGGCTTTTCAAATATTTGAACAGCACATAGCCAATAAGAAGAGCAACAGCAATCAGAATGGCCGGCTGCACGTATTTTGCCGCTTCCTGATCTATCGTCTCCCATTTGTCGCCCAAGGTATAACCCAAATAAACGAACATAATGGACCAAGGCACGGAGGCAATTGCCGTCAGCAGCGTAAATAGCCAGAAATTCATTTTGGCAATGCCAGCCGGAATCGAAATGGCTTGACGCATGACAGGCACGAATCTGGCCGTGAATACGATGCCCGCCCCGTACTTCTGGAACCACTTCTCCGAGAGGTCAAGATGCTTCGGCTTGAGCTTAATATATTTTCCATATTTATCAAAGAAGGGTCTGCCTGCATAGCGGCCGATGGCGTAAAGAATCCATTGCTGGCCAATGGCGCCCAATGTGCCGAACAGCACCGCTCCCCAGAACGTTACCTCGCCTTTGTGAACCAAATAACCGCCAAAGGAAAGTACAATTTCACTCGGAATAACCTCAATTAACAGACCAATTAAAATCCCATAATAACCCAAGCTTTCAACCCACAATAACAAATCATGCAACACTTCCCGAATCCAATCCATCTGTCTCTCCTCTCACTGCAGCCTTTCGCCCATGCCTTTTTGTCGAAGGCTGGAAGGCTGTCCGTTTCAAACAAAATTTGTATGCTCGTCTCTCTACGGTATTCTAGCACATTTCAATAGATGCCTCCACAGCTGGCATGTGCTGACAAGCCTCCGCATAGACTAGCTGTAATTCATACGTATGGAAGAGGTGGAATGTTTCATGTCCAAAATTTTTGTTGTAACGAAAAAGCAAATCCGGTTATTCGCCGCCATCATTCTCATCGTCCTTATTGCTGCCGCCTGTCTGAAATGGAATCAATCCAGGGAAGCGATCGGCGCATCGCAAGAGCCTCGCGTCTTTCATCTTGTGACAGGAGAATTCAAAACAACGACTAAAGAAGGCAGGCAGTTTGAAGTTTACCGCTGGGACCCGGGGACCATTGTCGTGAATGCAGGAGATCCTGTCGAGCTTCGAATAGCTGGAGTCAATGGACAATCGCATCCTTTTGTCATCGAGGGATTAGATGTTAAGGGTGAGGTGGTCAAGGGCAAGACGACGGTCGTTCGCTTCACAGCAGAGCGTAAAGGAACCTATCCGATCCTCTGTCTCACACACGATACGATGGAGAATAGCGGCCCGATGGTAGGTTATATCGTCGTCCAGTAATTGCTGTGACCAGAGGACGGCAGCGCGCATATAAAGGGGGTAGAGAGGAGTCGTTCGCCATGAAGCCTTCCCCCCAAAGACATCAAACCGTCTACCCTACCGCCCGCAAAGTCAGGCGCGCCTGTCAAAATGAGCTGTATCGAACAATCAAGCGGCTCGGCGTTTGGATCCCCAAGGAACAGGTCGAGCAAGCCGAGAAGCTGTATGTAAACAAGGTCCTATTGAATATCCAATGGGTAACAGAGAATGCCAGCCACCGCAAGAAGCTGTCCGATTGGTGGGACGAGAATGTTAGCGAGGAAATTTCCGAGCTGTGGAAGGTTGAGCAGAGCAAGCTCTGTGCGGCGTTCCGTGAGGCTTTCGGCGGTTAGAATTTCATAAAGAGGGACCGCCTGGATGGGGCGGTCCCTCTTCCATTTTGAACAGCATAAGAGTGGCGCAGTGACGTAGAACGAAAATGTAACGCTGCATTAATGCAGCGTAAAGCAGGACAAGGAAACGTAAAGTAAAGCAAGGCAAAGCAAGGCAAGGCAAGGCAAGGCAAGCAATACTAAAGCATTTTAAACGAAAAGCTACACTAAAGTTTTTTAAACGAAAGGCAGCCAGTGCAGCTCTTGGAGAGCCGTGCTGGCTGCCTTTCCTATGCCGATTCGTTGTTGGCACATCATCCGATAATTGCAAAGGTTTCTACGCCTGCTGGTATTGTTCTGCTGCGGAACAATACGCCGCTGGAAGAGAAAGTGCGAATCGTGTACGAAACATTCGTTAACGTTCCAATGTTGTTGAAACGAACGACACCGAAGCGGTCAAAGCTTGATGATGAAACGACTCGACCATTGCGAATCAATAGGGCAAAGAAGCCCGACGTATTAAACGGTACGCCGTTCCGTTGAACCCAAACAACCGTCAGTCGATTGAAGATTGGCCCTGTCTGCTGGTACAGTCCTTGGGGCTTTGAAGTACGAATGACTTTCCCGTTGCTGCTGGTCGAATACAGCTTAGGTTTGATGCGTGTATATGCCATCAATATCACTCCTCTCAGGTTTATATCAGCATATGCTAGTTTCTATGAGGAGGATTGGACAAACCTACGCTGTCGCTACCTATTTTCTATTTTTGGACTCTATCTCAAAATCAGAGCATAATGGCTTGACACGACGACATCAGCTTTCACGAAACGCATCATGCTGTCAAACCGCTTCACATCCTCTCACGAACCACGCAAAGACAAGCCTCGCATCCGCTCCTCTCCTCACAACCTGATTACTATCACACGATCCAACATCACTATCCGCCGCTAAAAAGCTACCCGCTAAAATCATCAGGAAAATTCCCCCTTACGCTCCATACTCCATACTCCATATCCTAGTCAGTACACCTGTGAAATGCACGACCTCCGATCGCTCAGGCGATAAGACGATTTTTCCTGCTTACACGACCGATCGCGCACCTTTCGGTTGCTGTAAGCGGGTTTTGTCCGCTTATAATCTCCGCCGTCGCCCCTTTCACACACTCGCTCAGGGGATAAGACGATTTTTCCTGCTTACACGACAGATCGTGCACCTTTCGGTAGCTGTAAGCGGGTTTTGTCCGCTTATAATCTCCGCCGTCGCCCCTTTCATACACTCGCTCAGGCGATAAGACGATTTTTCCTGCTTACACGACAGATCGCGTACCTTTCGGTAGCTGTAAGCGGGTTTTGTCCGCTTATAATCTCCGCCGTTGTCCCTTTCACACACTCGCTCAGGCGATAAGACGATTTTTCCTGCTTACACGACCGATCGCGCACCTTTCAGTAGCTGTAAGCGGGTTTTGTCCGCTTATAATCTCTGCCGTTGCCCCTTTCACACACTCGCTCAGGAGATAAGACGATTTTTCCTGCTTACACGACAGATCGCGCACCTTTCAGTAGCTGTAAGCGGGTTTTGTCCGCTTATAATCTCCGCCGTTACCCCTTTCACACACTCGCTCAGGAGATAAGACGATTTTTCCTGCTTACACGACAGATCGCGCACCTTTCAGTAGCTGTAAGCGGGTTTTGTCCGCTTATAATCTCCGCCAATACCCCACACTCGCCGTATAATCACACGCGATGCTGAAAGTATATATCGGGTTGGATCGTAATCTGTGGAAAAATCACAATTATTGATGAAAACGACTCTCACGAAATTAAACTGAGATTGTGAATGGTCAGTATATCGGAACCAGAGCAGCTTGATCTAGGAGAATTATCAATATGATGTGCCGGGACCGAGCTGGCGAAGAAGCATGTAAGCTGCATTCGCCGCCTCCAGCGATTCGGGCGTGACCTCAAAGTCGCGGCCAGCCGCCTCCGCGTCAATCCCCTGCGCCTCGAACGCTTCAAAGAAGCTCAGCGCGGTCTTCGCGGCTTCGCGCGCCTCGCGCTCTTTGCCGCTCGCGCGCATGCGCTGCGCGAGCTGCGCCATGATTACGACCGCGTCCGTCTGATTCTCGCGGTCGTATCGGTCGTACCGCAGTGCGAGGCGCAGATGCGCCGTCGCCTGCGGCACGTCTCTGCGCTCGGCGTATACACGGCCGAGCGCCCGCATGAGCGGCACGGACTGCGGCTCATAGCGCAGTCCGGCCGCGAGCAGCGCCGCCCGTTCCGGCGGCGGCGCAAGCTCTGCCAGCTCGATGCGAATCCGTGTCCAATACGGATTCGCATCGAGCGCGGCGCGAAGCGCCGCAAGCTGCTCGGCGCCGACCGCGTCAACCGCCGCCTCGCGCTGCGCCACCCCCTCGTCAAACCGCCAGCTATAGATGGCGGCTGTGACCAATATGACAGCGGCTAGCAATGCAGCCGCTCCTCTAACTGCACTCGCTGCGTTCACTGCAGTTGGCGTATTCACACCAAGCACTGTATTTACTACAGTTTCTGCATTCATGTCATTAACTCTGATCACTTCGGTTTCTGCATTCACACCAGTCACTGCAGTCACTTCGGTTTCTGCATTCACCCTAGTCACTGCAATCGCTTCTGCTTCTGCATTCACACCAGTCACTTCGGTTTCTGCATTCACCCTAGTCACTGCAATCACTTCTGCTTCTGCATTCACGACAGTCACTGCAATCACTTCTGCTTCTGCATTCGCGCCAGTACTTGTATCCAGCCCATTCCCCTTGTCCAGCTCATTCGCTCCCATCGGCTCGTTCTTCACCTCATATGCAGGTTTGCTATGGAGGACGATCCAGCCGAAGAGCAGCAGCCAATAGCAGCCGTAAGACATGTCGAAATCTACTGCTGCGTGCAGCAGCAGAACACCAATCGGCACCAGACCTGTTCGATCATGCAAGGCCACTCTTCGCAATAGTGCTCCGACAACAAGAATGAACACAATCAGACCTGCAATGCCCAGGTCCAGCGTCACATCCAAATACCCGCTGTGCACTTCGTTGCCGATATAGGGATAGGTCTGGATTTGCGTGAACAGTGACCGCCAGGTATCTCCGCCACGACCCAGCAGCGGCGCTTCACGGATCAGTATGAAAGCATCCTCGTAGAACATCGAGCGCGCACCCAGCGTTTCAAAATATCCGCTCAGCCTGCCCTGAATAACCGCAGGCAGCAACATCGCCATTGCCGCTATTGCGGCGGCCCAGCCTCCCCACGCCACAAACTCTCTCCATCTGCCGCTGCTGCGAGCAGCGAAGCTGCGAATCATGATGCAGCCAATGCCGCCGGCAAGCACAATAGCCAGTAGCAATGCCCCCTCAGAGAATACAGCTTGAGGTGGCGCTTCTAAAGCGTCAAGACGCCCGTTCCGCAGCCCTGCCCCATAAACAAACCTGTAAGCGGCTCCTGCCGCAGCAAGCGTACAGCCACTGTATAGTAGCCACTGCATGCGTTCCGCACGACCTATGACAAGCAGGCCAGCAAGCCAGCCAATCCCGGCAGACAGCCATGCCGCCCTTGACTCTGTCAGCAGCAGCACAAGCGCAATAGGAGTCACTTGAAGTCCGATCAGAACGAACGACAACAATGTCCGGGCCCGAATAAGCAGCAGCCAGCACCATACCAGATAAGCGGCTGCAATTGCGGCAAAAGCATTCGGATATTGCACAAATCCGGCAAGCCGTGCGCCAACCGCAGACAATCTCGCATCTCCTGTTGTCATAATCATCTCTGGGAAATAAGTCCACCCCATCCAACAAGCCAGGGAGCCCCATACGATAAAAGCACCTGCAGCCTGAATAGATGCAGACAACCAGCCCCGATTCCGCTCCTCACCAAACCAAATATAAGAAATAATCAGAAAAGCGCTGTATGCGGACCAGCGCAGCGCTTGCTCAATCGTGCCCAGCATGGATGCAGGCTGGTTGAACATTGCGACACAATACAATAAAGCGAGCGCCAACGGGCTATAGGCAGCGAGCGGCACAGCGCGGAGCCCCCTGCTTCTCGTGAAGGCCAGCAAGCTATTCCCCTTCCCGACGCGCAATCCATTTTTGTACTGATCGTCTCCTCCTCTGTGGACAAACCCAAATAACGCGGGGCTTAGCAGCGCTGCGACAATAACAATCCATTCCAGCTTGTAGAAATTAACATCAAAAAACATGCCATATCGATAAGTCGAGAAAGCCAGCACTATTGCAAACAACAAAGCAGCTATTCCGACGACTACGGTACGCATCCCCTTACCCCATTTCAAAGCGACAATCGCGTTTATGACACCACTTTCCTATTACAAGATTGTAACATAGACATATCCTTTTCCAGCAAATCACCACGCACGCCAAAACTTTTTTCTCACACTGCTCGTTAACAACACAGCTAACATTCAGGAAGCCGCGCAGAAAATTATGCCCACGCTTCCGATGCGATTTTCTGCTTACACAGAAGCTCATCAAGAAGCCGCGCAGAAAATTTTAGGAGGTACAAACATGATACACTTGCAGCAAATTGAACATGCGTTCAAGCTCGGCCGTAAGGGGAACGAACGGCTCGTTCCTGTACTTAAAGGCATCGATTTGACAGTTAATAAAGGTGAAATTGTTACTCTCATTGGTCGAAGTGGCTCCGGCAAATCCACCTTGCTTCATATCGTCGGCGGGTTCTTGCGTCCTACCAGCGGAAAAGTCCGCATTGCCGATCAGGATGTTACCAGCTATTCCGAAACCCAATGGGCAGACTTCCGCAGAAATCATATGGGGGTCGTTTTTCAAAACTTTCAGCTTATTCCCAGCATGACCGCTTATGAGAACACTGAACTGCCCCTTGTCCTGCAAGGCATTGCACCGAATGAAAGGCGTCGCCAAACACTGACACTGCTAGAGCAGCTCGGCATCGCCTCTTATGCCGACCACTATCCAAGCGAGCTCTCCGGCGGACAGCAGCAGCGTGTAGGGATCGCAAGATCGCTTATTTTAAACCCGCCCATACTGCTGGCCGATGAGCCGACAGGCAGTCTCGACAGCGAGAATGAAGCACAGTTTCTACAGCTGCTTCAATCCCTCAATCGCGAGCGGAACATTACTTTACTCATTATTACCCATGATGACAAGGTTGCCTCCATCGGCAACCGCACAATGCGCATCGAAGATGGCCTCTTGCTTCAACCGGCCGAACAATCCAAGCTGGAGGTGCTTCAACCTTGAAATTCAAAGACAAGCTTAAATTCGTCAGACAAAATATGAGCAAAAACAAGTCACGGGTCTTCATGACCATCCTCGCCACAGCGATGGGCTGCTCCTTCCTCATCATGATCGCTTCCGTAGCATTTGGACTTCAACAAAGTCTAATCGACGATCTGCTGCAGGATCGGAACATTACCGAAATTCAGGTTCACGCCCTCAAAAATGGGGACACCTATGATAATCTGAAGCAAGCGGATATCGATGCCATTCAGAATATCGAGCATATCAAAGCCATGAGCGTGCAGCGCATGTCTCAAGGAACCACAAGCTTAGGCGAATACCAAAGCCTCAATAATACGCAGGCTATCGTGTCCAATTTTCAACAGGAAATGAAAGCCGGGCTTGAACTGGAGGAAGGAAGAGCGCCAGCCAATGACAACGAAACAGTGGTTGGGTATCATTTTGCCAAAAGCTTGACCAAACGCGATGCAAACAATGTGGCTCTAGCTAATGAAATATATAACGGCAAACTTATTGGTGAAACGATTGTTTTTAAAGCTACGGAATTCAATCCGGATACGAACAAGGAGGTCGTGGTCGGGGAGTTCAAGCTCACCATAGTCGGTATATTGGAGAAGCCTGACAGAGAGTGGATGGAGAGCGCTTTGCTCTACCTGTCAGACAACTATAATGACAAATTATTCGGGGAAGAATTGCCTCAAGCGAATGTTAAAGTCATAGCCGATGGCGCGGATAACGTCGTTAAAGTATCCAATGAGCTCCGCGAAAAAAATTACTCGGTCTATTCCGTTGCCGACACGATTAAGGAGATGGACCTCGTCTTTCTCGTCATGAAGATCGGGCTCATTTTCGTCGGAACGATTGCTGTTCTAATCGCCTCCATCGGTATTTACAACACGATGACGATGGCTGTAACCGAGCGCTCGCAGGATATTGGCATTATGAAAGCGATTGGCGCCAATCCGCGTACAATCCGCAGCATCTTCCTTCTGGAAAGCTTCGGGATCGGCCTGCTTGGCGTCATGATCGGCACGATCGTCTCCTACGGATTAAGCGCCCTGATCAACGCTGCCGTGCCGCCTATTCTGGCAAATGTGCTGGACGGCAAGCCTCCCGAGAACTTTATGTTCTCTTCAATTCCAATTACGCTGACACTAGTTAGCGCAGGCATTAGCTTGGGGGTTGCTGTCCTGTCAGGCATGAGGCCTGCAGCTAGAGCTACTCGCATAGATGTGCTTCGCGCATTGCGCCGTGATATCTAGTCTATATCTATAGCAGTAGAGCTGCCCATTTATAATAGCCGGAGCACCGATTCAAACAGTCCTTCTCAAGCTTCAATGCTGCTACAACAATAAACGAACCGCTAGAGGAACTCCTTTAGACCGGTTCGTTTATTTGTTTGCTCGTTACATCCCAATTAGAAATGTGGTCGACTGCCAACACTGTGTCGCCCCATCGTCCACTGGGAGCTGGGAGCTGGGAGCTGCGCGCAGTTACTTCAAAAGCCATTACTGCATAAATACATCTTCTGAATCAATAATAGCTGCTCGCAGCCGGAGTACCTGCAAAAATACATCTAATATCTCCATAACCCAGCGTATACGGCACTTTTCTTTCTTTTTGCTGTATTTTTGCAGTTAAATGGCTTGAAATGGACCCTTCGGGCCAAGTTAACTGTATTTTTGCAGCAACGAATAAGCGTTAAGCGGCAGATATAACCTACGCCGAGAAATGTACGCGGTTTACGCCGGGACGCGGCTTGCGCGGGACGCAGCTTGCGCGGGACGCAGCTTGCGCGGGACGCAGCTTGCGCGGGACGCAGCTTGCGCGGGACGCAGCTTGCGCGGGACGCAGCTTGCGCGGGACGCAGCTTGCGCGGGACGCGGCTTGCGCGGGACGCAGCTTGCGCGGGACGCGGCTTGCGCGGGACGCGGCTTGCGCGAGACGCGGTTTACGCGGGACGCGGTTTACGCGGGACGCGGCTTACGCGAGACGCACGCTTGCGCGGACGCGGCTAGCAGCATCCCGCGAGGAGATGCGTCGCGGGTGCCGAGTCATAGTTTAGAAGGAACGCGGCTTCGCTTTCTCTTGCTTCTTCTTATAGTAGGCTGCCACCTGCTCGCGGAGCAGGAATGCTCGCAAAGCGCGCTGCTGCAGCTCGTCCAAATTATGAAATCTTGCTCCATAAAAGAATTGATCGCCATCGGACTCCTTGCGGATGATTTCGAGCGTACAGCTAAGCTCAAACCCGATCTTGATCGTTGCCTCCACTCTATCGTCAGGCTGCAGCATAGACGCGCCCATTACCTGAAATCCAACACCAGAGTAGCTGATGTTGCGAACGGTCAGCTCAGTGTCGATGATATAGGCATCCACCTCTGCCTCGTCGATCGCCTCTTGCAGCAGCGCCTCGCCCTTCTTGTCCACTACTCGTTTGAACGAGCCGTCATGGTAGACCTCAATACGAGGCATCTCCCGCTTCTCTTCCAATCCTATTAATGATCTGGGCGGAAAAATAACTGCAAGCGAGCCATCAGCCTTGCCGATCACTGTCGATTGCAATCGATGTATGCCAACCGGCGAATAGATGGTCAGACTAACGGGATCACCAAGATCGAATGATTTGAACTCGGACATCTCAATCTCGATCATCTCGCCCTCCACATGAGACAGCACGCCTGTCGATACATATCCGTCCTTCTCGACTACGGTCCGGCTATGAACGAGCACTTTTGTTGAGACCATCTGTTTTTCTGTGCCATATGCATCCCTGCCAGGAAAATTACTATTCATACTATCATCCTCACTCATGTGTGATATAAAAAGAAAAAGCCGCTTGCCTCAAGCCGCTTCTACCACCCAGGATTGGATGTCATTTCGGCAGCCAGGCTGTCATTCGTTCGCGTTGCGAACATTAGACCCTATAGCTTTGCGTCCTTGCCTTTCGACAAGTTTGCCTTTACGATGTATGCTGTTGTCAGTCCCCATGCCGTTCTTTACATCTCTTTGATAATCATGACATTGTGTTCATCCTTCAGATCTATCTCATAAGCCATTGCCGGCATGGAGCCGTCTGCTTCCCGTATGATGCGAACCGTTGGCCGATGTACAGCGAGCGGGTTATTCGCCGCAACTACTCCTACCTGGCCTGAGCTTAGCAATATCGTAGTCGCTACAGGGTAGATCGAAATATGCTTGCAGAATGTCTTGATCAACTCCAAATCAAACACCGTATTCCCGGCAGCGAATAAATACTCGATTGCTTCTGTTGGCGTATAGCGCCTGCGATGCGGCCGTGGAGATGTGAGTGCATCGAACACATCTGCCAGTGCAACAATTTGGGCGTATTCATGGATCGCTTTCCCGCTCAGCCTTCTGGGATATCCAGAGCCGTCATACCGTTCATGATGCTGAAGCGCGCAATGAGCGGAGAGCAGCGATATGTCATGCTGGGCGCGAATAATGTTGAACCCTTCCTCGGTATGCTTCTCCATCGCAATCCGTTCTTCAACGGTAAGCGGCGAAGTTTTGTTCAGCAGTTCCTTGGGCAGCCGTGTCATTCCCACATCGAACAACAATGCACCCATGCCGAGCTCTTCCAGCTGATTGCGATTATAGCCCTTGGCCAAGCCCATAATGCCAGCTAGAATGGCGACGTTAACGGAATGCTGGAATAAATAGCCGTCCGCAACCTGTATGCTGGTCAGATTAACCATGACCTCTTCTCTGGAAATCAAGTCCTGCATAATCTCCCCGAATACTTTGCGGAACTCTCGCCCCATCTCCGGAGCAATGGCCCGTCCTTTAATATTCGGCTGGTCCATTAGCGTATTCATCGTCTTGAAAATCGTATCTGTCGCCTTCTTGCGCGTATCGTCTCTAATCGCAGTACTCGGGGCAAGATCCGCTGTCATCGGATCATCGATAAACAGCATATCGATACCGAGCTTCTTTAATCGGTCAATGAATCTGTCATTGAGCTCCACTCCGGCACCAAGCAAAATATTCCCGTTCTCTTGAAGTACTGGGCGAGCCAACTTCTCCCCCGGCTTAACCGAGAGAATATGCACTTTTCTCATCTGTCTGATTCCGCCTTTTTAACAATGTGCTTGTTTGTCACGCTTGCAGCGCTTCATGAGATTTGGCATGCAGGCGACGCACATGTTTATGCGCATACATCCTCTTGTCCGCAGAACGGATCAGATGCAACAAGTCGCTTCCATGCTCAGGGTAGCACGCACTTCCTACTGATACGGACAGCTTTAGACCCATTCGCCCGGTAAGCTGTTGAAGCTGCTCATGATATTCCTTTATCCATGCTTGGATCTGTTTCTCATCGCTGTATGGACAGATTACAATAAATTCGTCGCCGCCCCATCTTGCTGCAATTTCACCTCGATGCGAGCAAGCCTTCAGTGATTGTGCGATGAGCCTCAGCACTGTATCGCCATGGTCATGTCCAAAGCGGTCATTGACATCCTTGAAATCATTGACATCGATCATCAGAACCGAGAATTTCTTCCGTTTGCGCTGCGCCTGCCGCACCAGCTTGGGAAAGCTGGATTCAATAAATCCCCGATTGAATATAGCAGTCAAGCAATCCGTTGTAGATTCCAACTTGATCCGATCGTACTTGCTCCCCAGAATCCACGCTAGAGGCAGGGAGAGGATTGAGGCTGCTGCACCACCGGACAATGCCGTCAACCATCCATTACTGCCTCCTGCCCAAAATCCGAAGCCAGCTGTAAACAATATTGTGCCGACTGCGACTGCCCCAGCTGCTATGCGCCCCCCGAAAGCCATGCTGCCCACCTCCCTCTATTCATGGAAAATGTACAATTCGATTGCGGCCGCCTTTCTTCGCTTCATAAAGCGCCTCATCTACGTTGGCGAATAATTCATGCAAATAGGCTTCCGTGCTGTCGCCATCATGCTCTGCTTGTCCTTCTACAGATAGGACACCTATACTAATTGTAACCGAAACAGAGGCATCGTCCTTGCCGATCGGCACCTGATTACAAGCAACTGCCTGGCAAATTCGTTCTGCCAGCATATCGGCCTGCTCTCGATCCGTCTGCGGCAAATAGACTGCAAACTCTTCGCCGCCGTATCTGGCCAATAGATCTGTCCCTCTTAATGAATCCCGAACGACTCCTGCCGTTTGACGAATAACATCGTCTCCAATGAGATGGCCGTAGGAGTCATTGACTGACTTGAAGAAATCAATATCAAACAACATGATAGAAAAGGGAAATCGATATCTCTGGTTTCGCTTGATTTCATACTCCAGCCGGCCCATCAAATATCGCCGATTGAAGCAGCCGGTCAAGCTGTCTGTAACAGCCATCTGCTCAAGCTTCTGATTGGCCTGAAACAATTTATCCTGCATTTGAATGAGTTCGCGATTCCTCTCTTGCATAGCCTCGTACTGCTCGTTTGACTGATCAACAAGCAGTCTAAGCTCTGTTACATCCTGGAAGGTGATCACCCTTCCAATGATTCGATTATGGTCGCCCATAATCGGCGCTGCATGTAAAGATAGATATAGGATGCTGTCATCCTGTTCAATCGCTATCTCCATCGCTGCTCGCTCCGGCGGATTGCTGCGATAGGCGCTAAGAAAGGACTCCTCATCCTTCGTTCCACTTATAGAATGGAGATACCGCTCCATGTCCAGTCGCTTGCCTAGCTTGACTCGAAGTCGCGGACTAGGCAGACGGTTCATTTCTACAACTCGCTCTTGTCCATCCAGCACGATAATTCCTGCCGCAATGGTATGAATCACATCCTGCTTCGCGATCCCCACAATGTCGTAAGAGCGCTGCTTGTGAACAGAGATTACAAAACAAACAATCGCGATAGCGATTCCAATTGAGAATACGCCGGGTATTGCTGGCAGCACACTCGCAAGCAGCGTATTCCAAATCACATCGAATAGTCCGAATGCGGCAAGTACAATCAAACCGATAAGCGCATAGGCAATCTTCGTCTTATAGTGAGGATTGGCTTCCGAACGATATGCGCGATTTATTAGGATAACCGAGTAGGTACAATATATTAGATGCGTAGCGACCAGAAACCAGAAAATTGGACCGTACGTAGTGTATGGACCATTAAGTTCGGGTATATATACCCCTCCTGGATTTATGGCGATTCCGATCGCAATAATAAGAGCGGGAAGAAGCATATTCAGAAACGATCCCAATCTGAGCACATATGCAGGGTTAATCAAGAATCTAAGAAACAGCAGCCATCCAAATCCAACAAGGGATAAGAAGACAAACGAGACATTGGTGTATATCATCTGGAAGTGGGGATTGTCTGTCATGCCGACTGCAAATTGGCCAAACGGCCAAATCATAATCAGGAAGTGGAAGATCAAATATACTTTATGCAGCAATGTAACTGTGTTATATACAAAAACGTACAGAAACAATGCCATGAGTACAGAAAAGATACAAAGATCAAGCCATGTCAACAGACCCAAACCGATCCACCCAATTCACCTTATTCATATGCACTACTTCCTGGGACCTACTACCCTCTCATTCTATCACAGTACGTATTTATTCGACAACGGTTGTGTAACCTTCTTTAACAAAAACCTTACTTTCCAACGCCTCGCTGAGCTTGTGGGACAGAGCTCGCTCCAGATAAGGCGAAAGCTGCAAAGCATCGCGAAAAGCGACATACTCCTTCCACTTGCGCTCCGGCTCATTCGCAACACCTAATGCAGCGCGGATCAGCATGTTTTTCGGCGTATGATCGGGATCTATAAACTCAAGCATTTGCACTTTATAACCTAGCACCTCCAACAGTTGGGCACGAACCGCATCCGTTGCAAGCGCTGAGAATCTTTCCTTCAACAAGCCATGGGACAGCAGAGGCCGGAGATCGTCATTGGCAACCTGACGGAACAGCTCATGCTGGCAGCAGGGAACGGATAAAATAACGGCTGCTCCCCAATCCACCGCCTGAACAAGCGCCGCATCTGTCGCTGTATCGCAAGCATGCAGTGTGACAACCATATCCACCGATGAATGCTCCTTGTACTGAGCTATATCTCCGACCTGGAAGCTTAAGCGATCGTATCCGAGCTTGCGTGCAAGCTCCGAGCAGAAGGCAATGACATCCTCCTTCAAATCCAGCCCCACGATTGAGATCCTTCTCTTCTGCTTGATGGCCAGCAAATGATAGAGCGCAAAGGTCAAATAGGATTTGCCGCAGCCAAAATCAACGATTCTAATCTCCCGGTCACTCGGAAGACTTGGCAGCACATCTGCGACCATCTCAAGAAACCGGTTGATCTGTTTGAATTTATCCTGTTTCTTGGCAATGACCTGACCGCTCTTCGTCATAATGCCAAGCTCCACCATGAATGGCGCTGCTTCACCCTCTTGCACAATGCGCTGCTTCAGCCGATTATGCTGCTGCGGCTCCTCCTGCGCCTTGGAGGTCGGCGGTTTGCGGAGCACTGTCGCCTTGCCCTTCTTATTGAACAGAATTTGCACATCAGCGCCCGCAGTCTTGAACAGCGCCTGTCTGTAGTGTCCCTCCAGCCATTGCGCCAGCCGATTCGCCGCTTCCGCTTGAGGAACATTGTCATGTGTTACTTTGTTATTGCTATGGTATTCGAATTGATAATGAAGGCTGCCTCGCAGCTCAATTGCCCTGATCGTCGTTTTAGGCGGAATTCCTTCATCCTTGCGACGAAGCTGGCTAAAGACCGCTTGCCGCAGTTCCCCGTTATCCACCCAATGCTGCAAATCCGCCTGCCATTGTTCCATGTAGCTTCCTTCACTCCTAAAATAGCATGTCCCGAGACGATTATTCGGCTCGGAATAATTCCGTCTGCTGCTTGATCGCAGCATTTCCCACTAATCTTCGCTGTCCTTCTATGACCTCATCCCTTGGCAGGCCGCCAGCAAACAGCTTCTCATCCGTCAGCAGCAGCAGCCTGCCATAGAACTCATCCGCTTGCTCCGGCGCCATTAAGCCATCCATAAGCAGCTCGTCAAGCACATTCTCTGCCTGATCGTAGCGCCCCTCTGCTTCATGCCACAGCAGCAAAAGCGCCTTCGTTGCCTGCGGCAATTCATATTCGCCCAGCTTGGCGGCAAGCTCTCCCGCTTCCTCTGAAGGGGTGCGCAGCAGCGGCTCGGCTTCAAGCAGCGCCAGCCTGATGAAAAGATGCAGCGCTTTTACTCTGACGAGATAGCTCTGATCCGTCTCATCCAGCTCTTCCAGCAGTTGGGCTTCCTCTTTCATAAGAAGAGCGATGGCGTGCAAGTTAGTCGTTTCCACGACACCCCTTACCGTCATCATCCGAATAATATCCTCATCTGACAAGGAACGAAGCAATTTTCCGTTAAGCCGAAACTGCCGACTAAGCAGCTCGTCGATGGCAAGGAGCGCTTCCTCCTGCTTCTTCTCTTGACGCAGAGCCATCATTTGCCCGACGACCTCCGTCATCTGCTGGATCATTCGCATGAAGTAATCCCGTTGAAACATCGTTCATCCTACTCCCTGATCGTCGATAGAAAGCGAATAAAAGCGGCAACTCTTTCTCCCACAGCGGCGGGCGACTCTACCATGCCCATATGCCCGACTCCATCGAGCACAACATGGGAAACATTCGGCCCCTCCGCAGTAAATGTCTTCTCCGATGGAATGACGGCATCCTCTGAGCCGGCAATGAGCAATCTTGGAACCTCCAACTTGTCCAGCACCTCTCTGCGATCAGGACGAGCCTTCATGCCGCGCGCAGTTGCTGCTGCGCCAGCGGCGGATGTTCCATAACCAATCGCAACGATCTCCTTCACCTTGTCAGCCATCGTCTCTCGATGGCCAGGAGCAAACAGCTTGGGTATGAGACCGTCTACGAACGGCTCGATGCCATCAGCTAGAATCGCTGCCGCAGCCTTGTCCCGATTCTGCTTCGCTTCTTCGCTATCCGCCATCGCAGTCGAGTGAACCAGACTTAATGATCTCACCTTCTCTGGATGCTTCTCAGCGAATGCCAGCGATACATAGCCGCCAAGCGAATGACCGAACAGATAGACCGACTCCACTTGGAGAGCATCGATAAATTGCAGCAGATCCTCTGCTAGAATATCCATCCCGTAAACATCATCATCAGGAGCCGAGCTTCCTCCATGACCACGAAGATCAGGAGCTAGAATACGTCCCAAGCCTGTAATTCCCGGAATGATATTCTGCCAATAGCTTGAACTTCCGCAATAGCCATGCAGCAGCACAATTGCCGATTGTTCGGCAAGAACACCGCTGGCCTCACCTGTATCATAGTACGATATTTGGAGCCCGTCGCGTAGTTTCATTTGATTGTTTGCCAGAGAATGAATCGTCATAGCAACCTCACCCTTTCATCAATTGTGTGTATTTCACTATTCACCTAAGCGCAGCGAAACTGAATCTTTGACAGGGATGGACCATGCGATGCATATCGCATCGGCGACTGAACGCGCCATACCCATTACGTCGTACAAGGACGCCCGCTGCAAGCTCCAATAAGGCTTGATGCTTAATGGGCCAACCACACCAGCTATACTATAGTGTCCAATTGACGCCAAACCTCTTCCTGTTGCCCTCGCCGGATATAGCGGGCCTTCATCAATCAGATAACTTCCCTGGCGGTCCCGCTGTCCCAAGCAAGCGTCTATCGCGACCACCTTCATGGAATCGGGGATGTCCCTCGTCATCCCATCATAGCGATCCGCATCGCAAGGCTGTCGTATCGTACCGATAACATTGGGCATTCCCCGCTCATGAATCAGCGTCCCTACCCAAGGCCCGAATGAGTCTCCGGTAGACCGGTCTGTGCCAATGCACACGAAAGCCAGCTCCTCTATTCGCGGAACCTCGGCAGCAATATTCAGAAAAAATCGTTCAAGACCGTTATTATCCGCCCATCTGGGGTTGATCCCTTCCAGAGCTGGGGGTTTGCGTTTTTTGGACCTGTTGCCCATTAAAAGATGCTTCCTTCCGACAGTAGCGTGAAACCTGTCACTCCAGGTTAAAAGCTGCACGTGAATCGCAGCGCGAGCAGCACACTATATCTGTTGCTCAATAGACCGCAGTGGCGGCCCTTTAATTGTACCGAATTAAGGCTCTGGCTACAAACTAATGCTCCGCTGCAGAAGGGAACGGTGGCGGCAGACTGTTCGTCATGATACAATACGGACAGTCCAGCCGACCGATGAAGGAGGAAAAACGGTGAAAAACTTGAACGATGCGACGCAGGAGAATGTCGAGTTTATGATAGAAACGATTAAAACCAAGCTGAGAATGGCCACAGGCGCAGCGATGCAAGCCTCTCACTTCAATGTGGAGAAATATGAAGACATTAAAGATTTGTATGAGGTTGTTTCAAGCAAGGAGAAATTCAGCATCAGCGAAGTAGAGGCGCTTGTATCCGAGCTTGGCAAACTGAGAAATAAATGAAATTTAAATACAGTAACTTACAAGATGTTACATTAATCAGCAATCATTGCTAATAAGAAACCGGAGCTGCTTATACAGGGCTCCGGTTTCTTTATTAACCATCGATGCTGCAAGGACTGCAATTAGACGATTTCGCCCTCATTCTGATTAGCCTCTACCGGCGGCGCTGCCGCAGTAATAGACATTTTGATTGTGACGCTCTTGTTCTCTCCCTTGAGGAAGTGAGCAAGCCGTTCCAGCTTGTCCGCTAGTTCCGGGCCATTCAGCGTCACATTCAGCTCATAGCCGAATTGATCCGCGGGCGCCTTGCGCTCATGCATCGAATAATTATGAATGCCATAAGCATCCGATCCATTGCGTGCGGAGAGCAGCTGCTCTGGAAAAAACTTATCCGATTTATTGACGACGCGCTCATAAATACGAAGCTTCTTCAGCAGCATATAATACTGCGCGGAATGCTTGAAGCCCCAAGCGTCACGGATGTCCTTAAGTGTGTAGTCCATTTTCCATTGTTTTAACTTCTCAACCTGTTCATCTGTAGTCAGTTTCAAAAAATCTTCAAGCGGCATTATTGCTAAAGGCATGATCGGTCCTCCTAGAATACTTGCTTCATTCATTTTATTACACCCATTCATAAATAAATAATCATTATCTTTTTTATAAAAAATACCATAATCATTCATTCTATGCAAATCAGTAATATCGATAATAATCTACAATCTAGGTATAAATGCGAGGTTGCAGAGTGAATATTTTGTTGACTCGTCGGTTATTTTGTAAGAAGCCTGATCAAAAAGTCCTGTAAGATGGTGAATATTCATGCTTTTTGGACTACTAATTTTATTTCCTCTGCTGGCGAAATCGTCCCCATGTGAGTATTCAGAATGAATTTTTTGAAAATATAGAAATTAAAAACCGCTGTAGAATAGACATCGTCTATTTCCTCAGCGGTTATTCATAAACAGGCTGGGCTTGAGCTTCAGCAGGCAGTCAAACCTAGCGAAGACATCAACCTTCTAAACGCCTCACTGCCCTCTGGCGTCCGTTTGAACACGCCTGAAGCCTCCAGCACCTCCATGAATTTGCGACCGACCTCATCACGCAGCACCTCTTCAGCCTCGGCTGGGGACAGTCCTGTGCCGTAATGATCGATCATTGCTTCTATCCATGCCCTGTGCTTATGAAGCGAATTATCGGAATGCTCGGAATCGCCCTCACCTGTCGTCGTTAAGCTATCCAGCGAAACCGTTCCAACAAGCAGCCGCGATATGGCTTCCAGCTCAGTCTGAAGCCTGCCAGGCAGTACAGCCAAGCCCATGACCTCAATTAAGCCGATATTCTCTTTTTTGATCGGATGCAGATGCTCGTGAGGGTGGAAAATCCCGTAGGGATGAGCACTACTGGTCCGATTGTTTCTCAGCACAAGATCCAGCTCATAGACATGGCTGTCGCGAAACCTTGCAATCGGCGAGATCGTGTTATGCGGTATACGCTCCCCGTCCTTGTCCGAATAAGCATAAATATCCGCCGAAGGGTCGCTATACTCCCGCCATCCATCCAATACCCGAGAAGCAGCTCTTTGCACAGCCTCCTGGCTTATCCCGCTTACTCGCAGCACCGATAACGGCCATTTCACGATGCCATAGCTTACACCCGGCTCAGACGGGTCGATGAACGATGCCTCGATATCCGCCTTCTCCATCGGGAATACATGACGACCTCCCTGAAAGTGGTCATGCCCTAGAATGGAGCCGCCGACAATCGGCAAATCTGCATTCGAGCCGATGAAATAATGCGGGAATTGATCAATAAACTGCAGCAATCTTGTGAATGTATCATGCGAAATACGCATGGGCACATGCTCGCTGCGGAAGACAATGCAATGCTCATTATAATAAACATAAGGAGAATATTGAAAATACCATGGCTCATGAAGCAGCTCAAGCGGCACTACACGAAGATTCTGGCGAGCAGGATGGTTGGGACGACCTGCATATCCAATATTGTCCGCGCAGAGCAGACACTTCGGATAATGGCTTGGCGTCATTGTTCTTAATAAAGCAATCTCTCTCGGGTCCTGCTCCGGCCTCGACAGGTTAATTGTAATCTCCAGATTGCCGTAGGGAGTTGGCTGCTCCCAATACAGATTGCTGCGAATGCGGCCCATCCGAATATAATTGGAATCGATGCTGAGCCGATAAAATTTATCGGTGGCCTTGGCAACACCCTCTAGCTTCGCCGTATTGTAAAAGCTCGCAGCCGCTTCTGACGGTCTGGGGATGAGATATCCCATAATTCGCGCATCAAGAAGATCACGGTATATCGTCGTGTTATGAGGAATCAGACCAATCGCCGCTCCATAATCAAGCAGCGGCTCAAGCAGCTCCTCCGCGCTACTGAGCTCTTCTTGAGGCACTGCCCCTTCATACCCCTCAGTAAATCGGAACAAATCCAGCAGTCCGTTGCGGGAGGCGTACCTGTCCAGTGGCTGAATCATATCCCGTTGAAGCGCAAACTGAATAAGCCGTTCGATAAGTATGCGTGCTTCCTCACTACCGTGATTCTGATGCTCTGCTGTCATGATTGTACTCCTCTCGGCTATTGCGCGGGCACATGGCTATTAATTGCCGGCTGCTTGCTAATGCTTCTTGGTAGTGCTTCTTGGTAGTGCTTCTTGGTAGTGCTTCTTGGTAGTGCTTCTTGGTAGTGCTTCTTGGTGATGCGCCTTGTTATTGCTTCTTGGTGCTGTAGCCGTCAGGATTAGCAGAATGCCATCCCCATGCGCTGCTAATAATGTCCTCTAGTCTGCTTCTGGTCGGATTCCAGCCGAGCTCTTCGCGTGCGCGGCTGGAAGAGGCAATCAGCACAGCCGGATCTCCCGCACGTCTTGGTTCTGCCTTAGCGGGTATTTCGCGACCGGTCACCTGCCTTGCGATGTCAATCATCTGCTTGACAGAGAAGCCTTGTCCGATGCCCAAATTATAGATCGCGCTATCACCGCCTTGCCGCAGTCTTTCAACCGCAAGCACATGAGCGTCAGCCAGATCGCTAACGTGAATATAATCGCGGATGCATGTCCCGTCCTCTGTCGGGTAATCCTCGCCAAATACGGATATATGGCTGCGCTTGCCCAGCGCCGTCTGCAAAATAAGCGGCAGCAGATGCGTCTCAGGCGTATGATCCTCGCCGATGGCGCCGCTAGCGTGAGCGCCCGCTGCATTGAAATAGCGCAGAGAAACGTATTTCAAGCCATGTGCAACATCGAACCAATGCATCATCCGCTCCATCGCAAGCTTCGTCTCGCCGTATGTGTTCGTCGGCATCGTTCGATCATGCTCGTGAATGGGCACGCTCTCTGGCTCTCCGTAAGTTGCCGCTGTTGATGAGAATACGATACGGCCGACGTTGTATTGTGTCATTTTTTCAAGCAGACATAATGTTCCGTACACATTGTTATGATAATATTTGGCCGGATTGCTCATGCTCTCGCCGACCAGAGAATTCGCAGCAAAATGGATGACGGCCTCGATTGAATTCTCTTCAAAAACCCGGTCCATCAGATCGCTGTCGCGCAGATCGCCAACATACATTTTGCCGCCCAGCACCGCATCCTTATGCCCCTGCTGCAGATTGTCCACCACAACGATGTCTTCCCCGCGCTCCAGAAGAGCAGCAACGGTGTGTGAGCCGATGTAGCCTGCTCCACCAGTAACCAGAACTGCCATTATTAGTACCTCCTATTAACTACTGTAATCTGTTTTGCTATATCAACTGTTCCACACCGTTGCCGATCTTGCAAGTATAAAATTCAGCATTTAGACCTGTCAGCTCCGTATATTTGCGTCCTACCTCTAATTTGAACCATTCAATATGATCCTCATGCACAAGCGATACCGTACAGCCGCCGAACCCCGCCCCGGTCATTCGCGAACCGAGCACACCCGGCACACTTCGAGCCGCATTGACCATAGCATCCAGCTCGGCGCCTGTTACCTCGTATAAATCGCGCAAAGAATCATGTGATTCATTCATCAGCTTGCCGAATGCCTCCAGATCATTGACCCGCAGCACCTCAATAGACCGATGGACCCTGTCAATCTCTTCAATGACATGCTTAGCACGACTGCGAATGATTTCGTCGCTTATGAGGTGCTGGTTCGCATTGTACTCCGCCAGCGTAAGCTGGCCCAGCAGCGTCAAGTCTGGAAAGGCAGCACGAAGCTCCCTAACCGCCTGCTCGCACTGGCTTCGCCGCTCGTTGTATTTGGAATCGAGAAGACCGCGGCGTTTGTTCGTGTTGCCAATGACTAGCTGGTAGCTGCCGGTGTTGAACGGGATCAAATCATATTCCAGCGTGTCGCACATGAGCAGTATCGCATGGTCCTTCCTGCCGTTCGCTACCGCGAATTGGTCCATGATGCCGCATTGCACCCCGTTGAATTCGTTCTCCGACCTCTGGCAAAGCTTCGCAATGTCGATGGTGTCCATCTCGAAGCAGCCGCTCAGGGCATGCAGCGCAAAGGCGGTCACAACTTCAATAGAAGCCGAGGAGGAAAGTCCTGAGCCATTCGGTATTTCGCCATGAAACAGCAGGTCAAAGCCGCTCTCGAAGCGGCAGCCGCTCTTCTGCAGCTCCTTGACGATTCCTTTGGGATAATTCATCCACTCGTCTGCTTCATCATACGTGATGGCATCCATTGAAATCTGTTTATGAAGGGCAAAGTTCGTCGAAGCCATTCCAAGCTGGTTATCTTCCCGCTTGCGAATGAGCAGTGTTGTTCCGAATGTTAGCGCGGCTGGCAAAACATACCCGCCATTATAGTCCGTATGCTCACCGATCAAATTCACTCTGCCCGGCGCATGAAAAACGCGGATCTGTTCTGCTGACAAGGACTTGCCGTATAGCTCCTCGAAACGCCGTATTAGCTCTTGGATGTTAGCCATGACAGTTCTCGCTTTCTCTAAAGGATCGTTTTCATTATCTAGCCATAGTATAGCGGATATTCAAGGGCAGCGAAATGGTGCGATGTGTGCCGCACATGGACTAATATGACTTTTTGTCGAATAGACAGCAGTCAATGTGATATGATATCTGCAACCTGAAAGCTGGATTATGCAAGGGGGGTTCTCATAATGGGCAAACAGGCAGGCTATACCGTCGTATCCAATCCCGTACCTGCATTGCATGGTGATTTATATGTATTATTCACTGGTGAGAGTCAAACGAAACCAAACCATCGGATTGGCCCCAAAGTATATGGTTTCTATCTGCTGCACCATGTCCTTGCAGGCTCGGGTACTTTCACCTGTGCGGATCAAACCTACACGCTGCATGCCGGGCAATCCTTTCTCATCCAGCCAGATCAGCTTATCAGCTATGAATCTCACGTTGAAGCTCCATGGCACTATCGTTGGATCGCTTTCGAAGGCAGGCAAGCCGAGGAGCTGATTGCTTCAGCAGGCTTGTCGACCGAGCAGCCGATTATCGATACTGGCGCCAATCGGCGTATCGGCGCCCTATTCCGCAGCATGGAGCGAACATTCAGACAAGGCGGCTCCGCAGCTGCTGTCCAGCTGCGCTCAGCCGGTTATTTGCAGCTGCTGTTCGCGGAGTTCAGCTCGCTGCCGGCCGACAATAGCGACCCTTCCATTGTGGCCCCGGATAATGGCGAGGCGCTTTTTCAACAGGTGATTCGGTACTTGTCATCACAGTATGCCGAGCCGGTATCTATCGAGAGAATGGCAAGCACGCTCGGCTACAACCGCGCATATCTTTCCAGATTGTTCAAGCAGCGGACAGGTATTACCCCTGTAGCCTTCCTGCTTCAGCTCCGTCTTGACAAAGCACGGCTGCTGCTGCGGGAAAGAACCGAGCTGACGATTGAACAGATCGCTTCCTCTGTCGGCTTTCAAGACCCGCTCTATTTCTCCAAGCAGTTTCGCCGATTCTACGACTACTCTCCAAGCGGTTATCGGGAAGCCATGCAGCGGCTGCAATTTATGGATAAGCAATAGAAGCGAAGTACTGCTGTTCTATTCGACGAGCTCCTCCACCTTCTCGGCCAAAAATAGCCGATATAGCCGGACTGTAATGATTTTGAGCACCATATAGATCGGGATCGCGAGAATAACACCAACTATTCCCCATAGCTCGCCCGCAATAAGCAACAGAACGATCGTTGTGAGCGGGTGGATGTCCAGACGTTTGCCATAAATATGAGGGGACAGCAAATTGCCTTCGATCTGCTGCGTTACAATTGTGACGATAATAACCCAGAGCACCATGGACGGCGAATCGATAAAAGCGACGAGAATACACGGTATTGCGCCAAGGATCGACCCGATATAAGGGATGATGTTCAATACGGTTGCAATGACCGTAACCAGAAGCGCGTATGGCAGATCAATGAGTATGAAACCTACATACATCATAACGCCCAGCAGAAATGTGATAATGACCCTCCCTATAATGAATCCGCTTAGCGCAGCATCAATCTCTTCCAGCACCTCTTGTCCATCCTTGTTGTACCGCTTCGGTATAAGATGCAGCGCTGATTTCGGGATGGTCTCGCCTTCCTTGAGCATGTAGTACAAAATAATCGGCGCTGTCGCGACGACGATGAAGAAGCTCGTGATGGCCGCAATGACATTGGACACGTAATCAGAAGCCGTCGTAATCGCCTGATCCAGATATTCTGACAGCTTGGTCGAGATATCCGCCTGCTCCAAGCTGAACATTGCGACAAGGCGATTGTGCTGAAGTTTCTCTACCTGCCCTTTGAAGCTCTCTATGAAGGCCGGGGCTTCTTTGACGAATGTATCCAGTTGTTTCATTAGAGTCGGCCAAACGACGATAGCAAAAATGGCAACAACAGCGGCCATCGCCAAATAGATCAGCAGAATTGCCGCTGTTCGGTTCACTTTGCGAAGAATAAGATATTGGACAATTGGCCGCATCAAATAATAGAAGAAGCCAGCCAGCATGAATGGAACAATCAGGAGATGAAACATCGCCATGATCGGCTGGAACAGGAAGCTGACTTTAGCCAGTAAATAAATAATAAGCAGCATGGCTACTATCGTTATTGATACACGGAACAAACGGCTTTGCGGCATTAGCTCCCCCTCCTCTTCTATAGAAAAGTAGACCGTTCGCGGATGAACGGTCTACTTGCTGCTTAACTCAATGGACGAACGATTGGAACAGGAGCGGCTGCGGTGGCAGAATAGCTGCATGACAGCCGGTCGGTTGACCACTAATCATTGATTAAATAATCGGCGAATTGATTAAATAATCGGCGGGTAGTATATGATGTTTGGATCGTAGTTATCGTCCTCGTAAGGCTTCCCGCCCCAAGCGATGACCACGATTCGATCACGGTCCATCTCTGATTCCAGCCGCTCGGCTTCTACCTCGCTTATGCCGACCGACCTCATCTTGGCACGCAGCTCCGCACCGCGAGAGCGGAATATGTTCGCGATAGCTGTGCCGAGTCCCTCCTCATTCATGCCGATCTCCTCGGCATGGGTCTGCTCGGCAATTCGCTCTGTTCGATCTTTTTCGTGTGCCAGTACGAACAGTTGGTCTCTACTGTAGCCTTGCAGTATATAGCGATCCAGTTGCTCTCTTGCCTCTTGAATGGTGCTCACTGCATGTACACTTGTCACTTTAGTTGTAATAGCCATATTTTATTCCTCCTCATCATAGGTGCAGGTTGATCCCGCCTTATCCAGTTTCCATACTGCTTGTCAATAGCTTGTACGTTCTGCGATGGTTTGCAAGCTTTGCGATAGCTTGGGAGCTACCGATAGCTTGGGAGCTTCGCGTTAACTAGGGAGATACCCATAGCTTGGGAGCTTCGCGTTAGCTTGGGAGCTTCGCGTTAGAGCTTATATTCTGTCTTTTAGTCTTATGTGCGGGGTCAGACTCGTCTTCTGCCGAAAATAAGGGAGACAACGAATAAGATCAAGAATACGAAGAACAAGATTTTTGCGATGCCCGCCGCTGCTGAAGCAAGTGTGAAAAATCCCAGCACACCGGCTACAATTGCAACAATGAAAAATAGTAGCGCCCATCCTAACATAGACTTTCACCCTTCCTTTGTGGAATCGTCTTACAACGTTCTATGTTGCATATACACCATTGTCCGCAACGGTGAAACGCTGGCCGAAAAAGTAAGAGAGCGAAAATTGCAATGCCAGTGCTTTTCGAAAACAAGCAATTTATTGGGCAGAAGGGCCGGATTTGGGCGGGGTATGGAGCCAGGCTATGACGGGATATAAAGCTACGCTGATATAGAGATGGATTATGACGGGATATGAGGCTAGAATGCTGCGGGATTTGGAGTTTGTCTATGACGGAATATGAAGCTACGCTGAGCGGGGATCGAGCTGGATTATGACGAGATATGAGGCTAGAATGCTACGGGATTTGGAGTTTGGCTATATGACGGAATATAGAGCTACGCTGAACGGGGATATGGATTTTAGGTAACTGCGGGATTTCAGGCTGTTGAGAAACCAAAATGAGTTGCAACCCCCAACTATGCGTGCTATCAATCGCACATACCTGCAAAAATACATCTCCTGCATCAAATAGTGCCGCTAACAGACAGAGTAACTGCAAAAATACATCAGATATGACCCAGAAGCCCATATAAATGGTGCTTTCTTCGATTTTGCTGCACTTTTGCAGGCGATTGCTTAAAACGGTCCATTCTGCCCATTATTAACTGTATTTTCGCAGTAACGGAGATTGCATGCAATGGGTGGAGTTCCAAGTTGCCAACTGTAAAATGGATTTTTCATTGTTACTGAACACCGCGCGTTACTATTCCCTGCTGTACGCGGAATAGCAACGCGCGGCTCTCTGCTGCCGCGAGCCGCTCTATAATAGTCGCAGCCGCAGACATGGTACGCGGCTGCCGACGGTTTCGCCGACGTCGTTGACGATCGTCGGCGGGAACTGGCTGCGGATGCGATCGGCGAGGTCGCCGCCAACGCGGAGCTGCTCCAACACGGCGCAGGCAGCTTGCGGCCAAGCCGATTCTCCGCCGTCGTCCAGCTTGATGGCGACGGCTAATTGCTCTTGACGCAGGGCGAAGACGAAGATGCCCTGCGCGCCGCTCTTTGCGACGACATTGCTGTCGCCAAGCATGGCTGTTGCCAGCCGCCCGGAGCCCTCGACGAGGGCCGGGTGGCGGTTCATTGCCGCGGCGATACGCGCAGCCGCGGCTCTCAGCGCCGCGTCCGCCCAAGCCTCCGGCTGGACGGAAAGGCGCGCATAGGCTAGCGCGAGCCGCCATAGCGGCAGCGCAGCAACAGGCAGGCCGCAGCCGTCGACAGCGAGCCTAAGCTCCTCCGGCGGCAAGCCTGCAAACAAGCTCAGGCTGTGCAGCACCTTTTGCTGCAGCGGGTGATCTGGCTCGGTGTAGGAAGCTGGCGACCAGCCCTGATGCTTGCTCACGGCAAGCATCGCAATATGCTTGCCCGCACAAACATGATACAGCTTGCGTCGCTCGCCTCCGCTGCGAAGGAAAGTCTCTCGCTCCACTAATCCGCTAGGAAGCGTTCGATGGAATGACAACTCGTCTTCCATTACGCCCGTCTGGGCCAGCATTCTTTCTAGAACCTTAATATGCGCTGTCCCGCCCTGATGAGAGGCGCACATGAGTGCCAACGCCTCATCATCCAGACCGAGCGCATCCACAGCACCGGACATTAAAGCAACCATCGCCTGAATAGGCTTGGCTGCAGATCGCATATAAGTCCACACATTGGCATCCCCGGCCTCTGCGGCAAGCTCTCCATCTGCCCGCACGACAGCGACATGGCCCCGATGAACATTTTCCACCAAGTCCCCCCTAGTCGTATAGACCAAAGCTGCACCAGATACACTCTCAACGGAAGCCCACAGGCGGTTATTCCGCATCTCCACCTGATCCCCCTGTCCTCCGTTCAAAGCCTCTATCCCGTCCATCTGCCCATCAACCGACATCGACATCTTGCCCCCCTGCTCTCCAGCCGAAGCCTCCACCATATCCAACTGCTCTCTATTCAAAGCCTCCATCCTATCCCTCTGCCCGTCATCCAACATCTCAGCAACCCCTATCTTTCTTCCGATCTCTACAGCCACATCCCGCAGTCCGTCATCCAACATCTCCATCACGTCCCTACCATCCGTCCGACATCTCAGCAACCCCTGTCCTTCTTCCGATCTCTACAGCCACATCCCGCAGTCCGTCATCCGACATCTCCATCACGTCTCTACCTCCCGTCCGACATCGCCATCACGTCCCTGCCCTCCCGTCCGATCTCTCCACCACATCCCGATTCTCCTTCCCACACCTTCACAGCTCGCAATCCCTTCTCTTTCGACATTGCCCTGTCTCTCCTTCCTGCCGCAAATGGCTGGTATAGCGTGAACTTTTCACCTTTCGACTACGTTTCCTCCATTGCATTCAACCTATTCGTTCCTGGAGCGGTTCGTTTCAATTGTCGTAGGACGGGGGTATAAAAGAAACATGAAGGCAAAACATCAAGGCGGAAGCACTGCTTCTAAGCCAATTCTCTCACCATTCAAAATATAAGGAGTTGACGATCATGGAAAACGTGAATAATCGACAAGCAGGTGGCAGTAAATTGTTGAAAGGCCTCATTATTGGCAGCGCGGTGGGCGCAACAGCTGCACTGCTGATGACGCCTAAATCAGGCAAGGATATGCGGGAAACGATTCGCCGCAAATCCTCCGAGCTGTCCACAGCAGCCCGTGACCGTGCCGGCACACTAGCGTCCCAGGCAAAAGACAAAGCCAGTGATGTCAGCACCCGAGTAAATGAAATCGGTAGAGCAGCGGCCACTAAAGTAGCATCAGCTGCTGAGCAAACAGCTACTGTCTTCCAGAATATGAAGCGCAATGAAGAAGGAGTGAGTCCCAATGGATCATCGAACGGAGCGGCAATTGAAAGGTCTCAACCCTAACTCTCAGCCAGCCTCAGGCCAAGCGGGACGCAAAACAGAACCGATTGAGCAAGCTAGGAACGGCTCCATGGTTCAAGATGAGCAGGATATGAAGCGGCTTGGCAATGATATGAAAGGGATGAAGACCAACTCCCAGCTTCAAGAGGATGGATGGATTCCTGATCCCATACAAGAATAACGCTGGATCATGCAGAGGGGGAAACCCCTCTGTTTTTCTACCCATTGTAAAGAACTGAAGACCCGTGCAGCAGCAAATATGCATGATACGCTTAATATATTGGCGCAATTGGGCACGATATGATGGGGAGGTTTAATCCAATGAAGGATCTACATAATGGAAATCTGTATTGGCCCACAACGCTGAGCAATAATTGCTCCTATCCACCGCTTCAATTGAACGCGCGCTATCGTGTCGCTATTGTCGGAGGGGGAATTTCCGGTTTGCTATGCGGATATGTATTAGCCAAAAGCGGGATCAACACTGTCATTTTGGAGCGCGGCGAGGTTGCCGGAGGCAGTACCTCCGCCAACACGGGGCTGCTTCAATTCTGCAATGATATTATGCTCACCGATCTCATTGAAGAAATTGGCGAGGCCGATGCTGTTCAATTCTATAAAGCCTGCCAGAAAGCAGTGGAGCAGTTTGGCGAAATTGTCGATGAGCTCAACATCGGTGATGGGTTTGCGAGAAGAAGCAGCCTCTATTATGCAAGCACCGAGGAAGAAGTTCCCAAGCTGAAACGTGAATATGAAACGCTGCTTGCAAATGGTTTTCCAGTGGAGTATTGGGAGCCGGATACAATTGAACGGCATTTTCCATTCCGCAAGCCCGGAGCTATTGTCACACACGGAGATGCTGAGATTAACCCGCTACTGTTCGTTCATGCTCTTGCAGAGGCTTCTACCAGCCTTGGCCTTGTTATATATGAGCATACAGATATAACTACTCATGATACACAAGATTTCGGCTTGCACCGGTTAACGGCCGCCACAGGCGCAGTCATTGAAGCAGACCATGTGATCTATGCTATCGGCTATGAGCCGGAAGAGCTGCGCGGCCAGTTGATTAAAGCGGATATTAACCGCACTTATGCCATCGTAACCGAGCCGCAAAGAGATATCGCCCCCTGGCATGAGCAATATCTCATCTGGGAATCCGCACGCCCCTACATCTACATGCGAACAACCGGCGATGGGCGCGTTATCGTTGGCGGTTTGGATGAGAATAATTCTGAGCCCCTCCATAATGATCAGCAGCGGCATGCAAGAACAGATAAGCTGCTTCAGCAGCTGCAGAACCTGTTCCCAGCCTTCACTGCTCCAATCGCATATGATTGGACAGCTTCATTCGGGGAGTCGCGGGACAACCTCCCCTTCATCGGCAAAGATCCAGCATGGCCCGGTGTTTACTATTGTCTGGGGTACGGAGGCAATGGCTCTGTTTACAGCATGATCGCCTCTTGCCTGCTTCGCGACCTTATACGAGGGGACGACCATCAGCTCGCCCATATTGTAAAGCTTGACCGCACCACCCAGCTCAATCGAGTATAAGATCAGTCCCCTTCTTCCCAGTAAAAAAAAGCCTTCGCCTCGCGCTTTGCGATGACGAGGGCTTTCAGCTTTTCAGCTTTTCAGCTTTTCAGCTTTTCAGCTTTTCAGCCCTTTAGCTTTTAACATCTCAGCTCTGCAGCATTTCATCTGCCTACGGCGGGCTATAGCAGGGGAGACAGCATCCTCGCAATCACCTCGCTCGCACGCTGCCATCGCGGCCTCTGCTTGAATACATGCAGATGAATTTCCTCGCTGTCTCTCATGTCTGCATTGAAATCATGTACCAGCTTGTCGATCGCCGATTGGTCGAACAGCAGCGCATTCAATTCGAAATTGCTGAAGAAGCTGCGCATATCCATATTCGCCGTACCTACAGAAGCGATCAAATCGTCAATAATCAGCACTTTGGAATGGACAAAGCCTTTTTTGTACCGATAAATGCGCACACCCGCCGCGAGCATGTCCTCCACATAGGACAAGGAGGCGTACAGCACCAAATTCGAATCTGCCACATAAGGAATAATGAGCCGCACATCCACTCCGCTGAGCGCCGCTGTCCGCAATCCCATCAACACACTGGCATCGGGGATAAAATAAGGGGTCGTTATGTATATTCTCGTTTTCGCTACGGACACAGCCGCGAACACAACCTCCAGAATAGAGTCTGCGATGCTGTTCGGTCCGCTGGAGATGATTTGCACCTGTTCGTTGGATGTACACGCATGCTCCGGCAAATAGGCAGAATCACTCAATCGCTTCTTAGTCGTAAACCACCAGTCCCGCATGAAGATATCCTGCAGAAAATATACAGAATCCCCCTTTACCTGCAGATGCGTATCCCGCCAGAAGCCAAGCTTCTTGTTCCCGCCCAAATATTCGTCCCCAATGTTAATGCCGCCCACAAAGCCGATCAGACCGTCAACGACGACGATTTTACGATGATTGCGATAATTCATTCGTTTATCGAAGAACGCCAGGCGCGGCGTCAGGAAGCAGGTCGTCTCAATGCCCGCATCATGCAAATCCCGCAAATATTGATAGCTAAGCTCCAGACTGCCTACTCCATCATAAATAACTCTCACCTCGACGCCTTCATGCGCCTTGCGTATTAACGCATCCTTGAACTTCCGGCCTATGCCGTCATCCCGAATCGTGTAATACTCCAAATGGATATGATGCTTCGCACTATCGATCGCTTCCAATATCGCGCTGAAGGTTTCCTCCCCATTGGTCAGCACCCGCGTCTCATTGCAGCTTGTTATGGGAGACAGCGCCATGCTCTGCAGCATCCGGTACAGCCGCTCCTGATGAGCGAACTGCCCGCTGTTGATATCGGTCGGCCGGTTGACCAGCTTGCAGCGAAGCAGCGCCTGCAGCCGAATTTCCTCCGCTACTACACGGCTCTTGCGAACAGTCCGCCGGCGTTGATATTCTTTTGCCAGAAAATAATACATGACGAACCCGATGATTGGGAAAATAAATAAAATAAGCAGCCAAGCTACCGTCTTGGAAGGATGACGAAACTCCAGAATAAGAATCGTAGCAATTTGGAAAATAAAAATAAGCAGTGCCAGCGCTAACCAGATCATATTTCCGCCCCTGTCAATCTTGACATGTTTATATAGTTTTGGCTCCGCATCCCTGACATATTCGCTGATTATTAGGCATGTTTCCAGCTTTTCAGGAATAAATAGCTATAGAACGTTCGAAACTCATTGCCGGCCGGAAGGAGAACGCCTATTGAAACGAGCTCGGAAAAGTAAGTGGTCGCTATTGATCTTGCGCGACGCGGATCAGAATGTGAAACAATTCCGTGTGTCGAAACGATCGGTCGTCGCTGCACCAGCCGCTGCTGTACTTGCGGTTTCGGGCTGTATCGCCCTGCTTCAGCTACGCTCTGCCTACCAGCTAGGCAGCGTAGAGGATGTCATGGCGGCCCAAGTGAATACTTATGTCCATACGATCAATGAGAAAGACGAGAGTGTAGTCTCACTCCAACACGAGGTTGAACGCCTCAGGAAACAAACGACGGAGATGAAGACAAAGCTCACCGATCTGAAGCAGCTGGAGGCCAAGCTGCAGCAGTTCACCGAAACATACGGCAGCACAGTCCGCCCGTCCAAATCCGTGAACGCCCGAAAGAAGGAGGTATCGACGAGCAGCTATTCTGCGGCAGATGAAGCGCGCGCATTGGCGAAGCTGGCAACAGATTCCGATCTGGATTTTCGCGCGATTGCAAACTTGGTTGATACGATGGAAGTAACGATGGCGGATTCGCTTCGCAAGACAAAGCTCCGTCAAGCCGAGCTGGCTGCCCTGCCGTCAGGCTGGCCAACCCAATCACACAAGCTAACGTCCAGCTTCGGCTATCGGAAGGACCCCTTCACGGGTCGCTCAACCTTTCATGCAGGTGTCGATATCGGCGGTCAGGAGGGTGATCCTGTTTTCGCTGCAGCTGATGGCACTGTGACGGAGACAGGCTCCAATGCCAGTAAAGGTAATTATATCGTAATTACACATCACAACAAGCTTAAGACGGTCTATTATCATTTAAAGCGCGCTGATGCCAAACGAAACGATACGGTCGTTAAAGGCGAGAAGATCGGGCTGCTCGGAACGACAGGACGAAGCACCGCGCCCCATCTTCATTTTCAAATCATGCAGAATGACGAGCCTGTCAATCCGCTCAAATATTTGCGCTTGGTGAAGGAGGATTAATGCCCATGTTCAAGGATAAGAAGAGATATGACTCCACCGACACTCTAATTGGTCAGGGGACGCATGTCGATGGTACGCTTATCAGCGAAGCCGGACTGCGCATTGAAGGTGAATATCGGGGCGATATCGAATGCAAAGGCGATGTCATCATCGGGGAATGCGGCATAGCCAGGTCCAATATTACTGCCAGAGATGTGACCGTGGCCGGCAAAATCTTCGGAGACATTACAACAAAAGGCCGTCTGACCGTTACAGCAACCGGACAGCTGCACGGCAACATAACCGCCGGCACGCTGCTCATTCAAGACGGGGGCGTGTTCACCGGCAATTGCCGGATGGAGCGGGCACCCATACCAGAAGCCAAATCCGCCGCTGTATCTTCCACAGAGACCCAGCAGAGCAAGGACGGAGCTAATAATGAGAAAGCCCGGCAAGCCGGATAACTAACCGTTCGAGGCTGTCCTATAGCAGAAAAGAAAAGTGGCTATACAGGGCTCAGGTCCCTGTATAGCCACTTGCTGTTTTAGTTGGAGACATCTCTCTTGTTGAATACAAACCATGTCGTTGCCATAAAAATAACATAGTATACACCGTACACGGCTACGGAGTAGGCAAGTGTGAACTCTTCCTTAAGCGGGTTTTCGTCCAGATAGCGAATGAAATTCATATGCAAGAACAACACATAATCAACCCACTCGAACCCAAACGCGAACAGCGCCCGCGAAATCAAAACGCCCGATGTAAGAATCAATAACGAGATAATGATAGCAAGCATGCTGCTGCGGAATACTGCTGAGATCATAAAGGAAATGGTAATCAGCATAACAAGCTCAATAAATTTGTTGGCATAATATAGCAGCATGTATTGCAGTGGTGTTATATCCTTCGTTGACCCGAACTTATTCTCAACGATCGACTGGCTATTGTCCAGTTGGAACAGCAGCAGATTGACACCCCAAGTAAGCACGAACATGATGACGCCCAGCAGCAGCCCGAACAACAGAATGCTAATATACTTGGAGAGCAGAATTTTGGATCTGCTCCACGGTCTGATTAGCAGCAGCTTGATCGTCCCGCTGGAAAATTCGTTCGCCACACTATTGGATGCGACGACTACTGTGAAGAGAGCAACGAAAAAGAAAATAATATACGTCTCATCATACATGGCCGACCAGCTGTCAATCTTAACATCCTCGGAAGCAAACAGGAATAACAAGCTTAAACCAAGCTGGAATAAAACGATTAAACCGATCATGATCCATGTCTGCACGCGACTGTATATTTTCATATTCTCATTACGTACAAGCTGCAGGAAATTATACAATTCGTCCGCCTCCAGTCATTTCGAGGAATTGATCCTCCAGCGATATGTTCTGGACGCGAATCGCATATACCTTGAAGCCGGCGGCTACCAGCCTTGCATTAGCAGCAGCGATGCCCTCGCGATCAGAGTTGATCCATATCAAGCCGTTATCAATACCCGCTTCCTGGCCTTGAAGCAGCTCCAGCGCATCATGGGCACGATCCACCTCGAACAATACGCGCTGAGATTCCGTCTCTGGTATGGCGGTATGTCCGATAGAGCGGGTGTCAATCAACTTGCCGCCCTGTATAATAACGACACGGTCGCACATAAGCTCCATCTCGCTCAGCAAGTGGCTGGAGACAAATACGGTAATGCCCTCATCCTTGGCAAGCTTGCGCAGATAGTCGCGCAGCTCGCGTATGCCTTGGGGATCAAGCCCGTTTGTCGGCTCATCCAGTATGAGCAGCGATGGCTTGTGCATGACAGCCTGCGCGATGCCCAGACGCTGACGCATCCCTAATGAATACGTCTTCACTTTATCGTGAATTCGACCCTTCAATCCGATTAATTCCACCACTTCGTCTATACGCTGACGGGTAATGCCCGGAACCATTCTGGAGTAATGAAGCAAATTCTGATAGCCGGTCAAATATTTGTACATCTCCGGATTCTCAACAATCGCTCCAACGTGCCGAATCGCCTTCTCAAAATCTTGCCGAATGCTATTCCCCCGGATGATAACATCGCCTTCAGTCATGGAGATGAGTCCGACCATCATCCGAATCGTCGTCGTCTTGCCCGCTCCGTTCGGTCCTAGAAATCCAAATACTTCCCCTTCATTCAGATCAATGGAAAGATTGTCTATAATCTTTCTCTTATTCATGGTTTTGGTTACATTCTTTAATTGTACAATGGGCTCGTTACTTTTCTTCAATTCCACCCGAATTCCTCCTGTTCAACAACGATCCTGCCGCGCCACCGGCTTCGTTTCCCATCCAATCTTATTTATTATACAGAACGGAGGAAACGATTGGAAGTTCCTTTAGAGAAAATTAATACCCGCCTCTGCAGTGTGCTTACACTGCTTGAGACAGGCATCAGGATCAAGAATAGGCTGGCAAATAATTTGTTGTGTACAGAACCTCAGGTACTGCAGCAGAATCGTTGTACTGGGTATTGGTCGGGATGTGCAGGACATTTCGTTTTCCTTGTCCGCTCATTGTTTCGGCGCACTCTAGCATATCTTCCCTTGACAATGTACCACTGCAGGCTTTACAACAGCCCAGCGGATGAATTCCTCGGAAAAATCCGGTTCTAAACAATAGATCCGCTTCATGAAGAATACACATGCTGCCGCAGCTAACACAACAAAACCGATCCTTATCTTGCATCTCTGTCCTCTCCTTTTCACCCATTTATTCTACTATATGTATCATAAAACTTGAATATGTTACACTTTGTATCGTTACTCAATTACAATATGACAAATATCGAGGTTTGTCAATAGAGATCAGCAGATTGCTGGCTTATTTTGTCGTGAATACGCTTACAACGCGTGATTTGAAAATAGTGTTCGCTGCTACCCATATTAGCTGTGAACGCCCCGCATATTCGGTCTGCCTATCCCAACATAGTGGATGCCTGTTCCTGCAAGCTGGCTGGACTGGAATACGTTGCGGCCATCAATCAGAACCGGACGCTTCATGCAGCGAGCAAGCTCTTGCAGATCAACGGAGGCAAATTGCGGCCACTCCGTAATGAGACATACCGCTTCTGTCCCTTGAGCGGCTGCGAGCGGATCAGAAAACCAGCTCAGCGCAGGATGCTCCAGATGTTTGCGGAAATTAAGCTCCCCTGCTGGATCGGTCAGATGCAAGAAAGCGCCTTCATTCAGCAGGTCGCCAGCAATATCCAGAGACGGTGAACAACGGACATCATCGGTATGCGGCTTAAACGAAGCTCCCCAGAGCGCTATTCTTCTGCCTGCAAGCTCTCCCAGCTCCTCCGTAAGCAGACCTCTGATATGCTCTCGTTGGCTCTTATTCACTTCGATAACGGCTTTAAGAAGTTTGAAGCCGTGGCCGACGTTCCCTGCAATCTGCAGAAGCCCATTCGCATCCTTGTTTGGGAAGCACGCGCCCCCATAGCCAATACCTGCCCTCAGATACGGAGAGCCGATCCGCCTGTCCAATCCCATCGCATGCGCGACAGTCACAATGTCTGCCCCGACGCCATCACAGAGATTGGCCATTTCATTCATGAACGAAATCCTCGTCGCCAGAAAAGCATTGCAAGCATGCTTGATCATTTCTGCTGTGCGCCAATCGGTCTGAACGACCTGTTCGGTCAACGGCCGGTGCAGACCGGCTATAACCTCAGCCGCATTGGGATTGCTTGCTCCGATTACGATGCGCTCCGGCCTCATCGTATCGCTTGCCGCAGAGCCCTCCCGCATAAACGCTGGAACGGACACCACATCGAATGATTCTGTTGTTGTCTCAGCAATCCACTTGTTGATCCTTTCATTCGTCCCGATAGGTACAGTGCTCTTGGTCATCACGTAGGTATGGCCGGACAAATAGATGGCGAATGAGCGAACCGCCGCCTCCAAATCTTTTAAATCGCTTTCCCCATGAGGCAGTTGCGCTGTTCCTACTGCCAGTATGACGACATCCGCCGCAGCAACTGCAGTCATTGAGGTAGTGAAAAACAAGCGCTGCTCGGCAGTCTGCTGCAGCAGCAGATCAGCAAGCCCTTCCTCATATATGGTTAAGCGGCCTGCTGACAATTCATTGATCTTCTCATCATCCCGATCGATACACACTACGCGATGACCGAGCTGTGCGAAGCAGATGCCCGTCGCTAACCCAACATGCCCCGTCCCGATAACCGCCATCTCCACGTCTTGCGCCTCCCTGAAACTTATCCTGACCCCAATAGGCTTCTGCTGTACAGGGATGCCATATACGCCTGTCATACAGCCGGGCTAAGTAAGCGATTGCATTTCAACGCTTCATATCCAGATGATGCCCGACTTCCTTAATCTGCTCAGACATGCGCCGATATAGAGCATGGATTCGCAATTGACGGGGCGACATCTCACGAAGCTTCTCACCCAATGCATGTATGATCGCGAGACTAAGGCGGCGGTCAGGGATGAATTCACAGCCGTACACGTACTGGTTCTCCTCCACGCGCCGCCATTTGACATTCCCGATCACACTGAACTGCCAGTCCCCCAATGTGATGATCGCACGGATAGCATAGTCATTGCTGACAGGGAACCGCAGATGGGTTTGAAACTGCATGCCATAAGGTCCCAGATCGTGAAGCAACACTCGCGTTGCACTCGACTCCGAGCTATTGCCCAGCACATCGATAATCGATATGGAAGCCTCTGCTCCGCTGCGAATTCGAATGCGCATATGCGTCCCCTTCACTGCGCTTCCATTGTCCTTCTTATTCATGCTTGCTCAGCCTCTATCCCTATTATTTCAACACGAATTTTCCAGATACATTACGTATCGAATATAATAAAACACTGCTTCATAATAAGCATATAACCCTCTCGCAATTGCGTCCCCTCAGCTGGTTGATTATGAATCCCCTTCTATTTTCCCTCTATCGAATTCCGCCTCTCTACTGAAATAACAGCTATTTAACTGGACAAGCATCCGTAACTTCCTCAATAGATATACCATAGGAGCAGACATGAATGCCTACTCCAATGATTTTCATTTCCTTTATAATTTATGATACATAACGTATCATGTCAAGCGTTATTTTATATTTTCATATCCTTTCAATCGCCCTCTGCCTTCTCCACATATGACCATAGCATTCGCCATTCCCCTGATTCCCATACCGCATAGCAGGGCTGAACAAGCTCAAAGTTCCCGAATGGAGTTTGAAAGGCTTGGGTGACGATAATCTCGTACGCCTCGGCGAAAGGAGCTGCCTCCTTATTCATTCGCCAGTCGATGAGCAGCTTCGGCTCGCTGGTGCTGAATTGAAAGGTCTTCACCCCATAATCCTGCATTGTAATGTGGGCGCGACGTTGAATATAGGCCGACTTATTGAAATAAGCTTCCATCAGCGGATGAAACAGCTCCCACGAGCTTCCGAAATCACCTGCTTGCTCGAATGCATAGAACTTCTTCACAAGCTGCAGCGCTTCAGGATCATCGCTTTCGCTTGCAGTGAACAGCGAGACTGCATTATGCCACATCATCCATCCAATAACGGCAACCATTAGACCGACAAGCAGCTTTAATCTCAGCGGACCTGCACGTCGCCTTCTTCTCAGCATAATGCGACCTCCTTACCCTGACGCTATTACACTCTATGAGACAAGGCCTGAATTTATACCGCGGCCTGATTATTGTCCCGCATTCAAATGCTTCTTAAGCTGGCTGTGAATGCGGTCCCGCTCCGCCGCGTCTACGATGTAATACCAAATGCTATGAATCATTTGCCCCTTGCCTTTAATCTCAACCGTCTTGATCTCTTGAATGTTCGAGCTGTAATCACTTATAAATGTTTTCAAATCCTCGAATGATAGATTGGTCTTAATGCTGTCTCCGACTTCATTCAACAAATCCTGCACACGGGTCAGAGTAGACAGGCTCATTGAGCTGCGCATAATTTGTTGAAGAATTTCGCGCTGCCGGCCATTGCGGCCAAGATCTCCTTTAGGATCATCATAGCGCATGCGAGAGTACAGCAGAGCTTCTGAGCCATTCAGAGACAGATCGCCCTTCTTGAACTGATGTCCATTGATTGTAAAAGAGAGCGGATTATCGACCTTCACGCCGCCGATCAAATCAATCAATCTTGCAAAACCCTCCATATTAACCTTCATATAATAATCGATGGGATAATCGAGGAAATGCTCTACCGTGTGGATTGACATCTCAATACCGCCGAATGCGTACGCATGATTAATTTTGTCCTCTCCGGAGCGGCCGACAATTTCCGTCCTTGTATCCCTCGGGATGTTGAACATTAGCATCGACTTCCTGGTTGGATTAACAGACAGCACAATCATAGTATCGGAGCGTCCCCGGTCATTCTTCCGCTCGTCAACGCCGAGAACCAGCACGGTGAAGGAATCTCTGTTCTCTAGCTGGACAGGCTTCACCCGAAGCTTGACCTCGGGGTCCTTGCTTTGATAAACAGGTTTAGCTGCTTCCTCATAGATTTGGGCGGCAACCTTCTCGACCGAAGCATATAAATACCAGACATAGCCACCCGTCAATAGCAGGGAGAAAAGAAAGATGGAACCTGACCAAACGATGATTTTTTTCCATGTACGGTTCATTAGTAATGTCTCCTTTATGATACATTTTGTATCATTGATGTCGTAAAAACGCCTTCCCTGCTCATATCACTCGATAACCTTTCGTTTATGCTGAATTTTAGCGGTATGCAAGCAAAATACAGGATTGACATGCTACTATTTGTATCATAAAGTATGGATAAGAACGATTGAGATAGGAGGAACACGCTATGAAAACAAGCTCGGCCCGAGAAACGAAGCCGCATAAGAGCAGCAATATTACGTGGTCTAATTCTATTGTTACAAGAGAGGAGCGTTGCGCGCTTAACAAGCATGGAAGCTGTGCGCTCTGGCTGACCGGATTATCAGGCTCCGGCAAGTCCACAATCGCCTTCGCAATTGAGAAGGAGCTGTATCGGCATCATATTAACTCTTATGTACTTGATGGGGATAATATTCGGCATGGATTGAATCGGGATCTAGCGTTTACGGAGGAGGATCGCGCTGAGAATATCCGTAGAATCGGCGAGGTATCCAAGCTGTTCGTTGATGCAGGAATGGTCGTCATCGCCGCCTTCATCTCACCTAACGAGGGCGACCGGGCTACAGTTAAAGAGCTGTTCTTGCCCCATGATTTTATTGAAATTTATATCAAATGCTCGTTGGAAGAATGCGAGCGAAGAGATCCCAAAGGTCTGTACCGACAAGCAAGGAACGGAAGCATCCCTAATTTTACCGGCATCTCGGCTCCTTATGATGTTCCTGTAAACCCCGCTATTACCATCGATACTGAACAGCTTTCCGTCGAACAGGCTGTACAGCTTGTCCTCGATTATTTGAAGCTGAGGCACGATATCGCCTAGAGCCCCCACACACTCCCCATCTGCCCCGACAAAGAAGCCCCCGGTCCCACTGCGATGTGGTCCCAGAGGCTTCTTCTTCACACTCACGCTATGACAGCAGCGCAGCAGGAGCCGAGCTGCTATTTAAAACAAATGATCCGTATCATAGATAACAACTTTCTGATTCGAAACCGGACCCAATGTTGCCCCGCCTGTCGGGTTGGACAGCTTGATCGTGAACGATTCCAGATTATCGACGATTGCATCGTCTAGAATTGTTACAACAAACGACTTCACCGTCTCTCCCGCATTGAAGGTCAGCGTGCCGGAGGCTGCCACGTAATCCTGTCCTGCGGTCGCTGTTTTGGCGACGAGATTGTATTGAACTGTTACCGTGCCGCTTGATCCGTTTCCGCGCAACACCTTCACTTTGATAGGTCCGGTTTCCTCAATGGCATAATAGTTGGCTGTTTCAAAGGACAGCTTGCCCGCTAGGCCATCGTTATCCTTGATTGTAATTTGGGTCGTGACCGGATATCCGAGCGCCGCCCCGCCTGTTGGGCTGCTCAGCTGGACGGTAAACTTCTCATTCCCCTCGACAGCACTGTCATCGATAATCGGTATCGCGATCGTGCGCTCCAATTCGTTCTCGGCGAAGGTCAGAGTCCCCGTCGAGCTTACAAAATCGCTGCCTCCAGTGGCTGTGCCGTCATAGACAGAATAAACGACCGACGCAACACCGCTAACATCCCTATAGGCGCTGTCACGGCTAACCGTTACATAGATCTGCCCAGCTCCCTCATTGATCTCTGAAGAAGCGCTCGCAAAGTGGAACTTGCCCGGAGTAGGCCCTGTTGGAGAATCAACGATCGTTACCGGCACAGTACTGCTCGCATTCGTGCCCGCTCCGCTAGAGTCCCCAATCGCAAGCTCAAGTGTGAAGGTTTCGTTGCCTTCCACAAAAGGATCCTCATAAATATCAACCGTTATCGCAGCCTCAGTCTGTCCATCGCCAAACAGGATGCTGCCTGTCATGTAGCCGAAAAAATAATCGTTAGTCTCTACTGCGCTGCCTGATTGATCTTTAACGTATACAGTCACCTCGCCGCTGGAGCCGCCTGTGCGTATAATCTTGAATGAGACCTTGCCTGAATCCTCATCAACAGAATAACTGGATTGTTCAAATTGAAAGGTTCCAGCTTGAACATTCTCATTATCCTGCAGCTTAACCTTGAAGGATGGAATGGCCCCCAGCTCGGCGCCGCTGGATGGGTTGCTAAGCACAATACTGAAATCTTCTTCGCCTTCGCTTAAAGAATCATCAAGCAGTACAATGCCGACCTGCTTCATCGTCTCTCCCGGCTGGAACGTCAGCGTCCCGCTCTTGGCTGTGTAGTCAAGTCCAGCAATTGCCGTCCCGTTAACTGTCGCGTAGTCTACTGTTACTTGTCCAGATAGACTTCCAGTTCGTGCAATGGAAATATAATAGGGTCCGCCCTCTACGTAATCGTAATTCTCAGGCACTTCTTCTTCAGCAAATACATAGGACAGCTTCGCTTTAATATTACCGGCATCATTATCCAGAATGCCAACTCTCTTGGAGGAGGCTGTTCCGTCAATGTAGGCGCCGCCAGTAGCATTGGTCAGCTTCACATCGAAGCGCTCGATTCCCTCTGCCGCGCTATCCTCCAGAATTGGAATCGTGATCGTTTTCACAGCTTCGCCTGTTCCGAAGGTCAGCGTTCCGCTAACGGCCGTATAATCCACTCCTGCCGTCGCATCTCCGGCCACTCCTGTTGGTGCTGTATAATAATCAACCGTCACATCATGCTCCCAATTCGGATTGCCAGCGCGGTAAACAGCAACTGTAACAACGCTCTCCGATTCGCTGACTTCATATACCGCATTCTTCTTGAAGGAGAAAGTGCCCGGAGATGGGGCCGGATCATCCTCAACAATGGTTACCTCTAATGTCGTAATCGCTCCGAGAATATAGCCTTCTGTCGGATTAGTCAGCGTTACCGTGAAGGTTTTATCTCCCTCATAATTGCTGTTGTCCAGTACTTTGAAATTCAAATAAGCGCGTCCGATAGTATCGAATTGCAGTTGATACGAATCAAACTCAAAATCGACCCCTTCGATTGCCGTTCCGCTTGTCACCGTGAAATCAACAGTCGGAATATGTATTTCGCCATCTGTTGTCTCCAGATTAAGTATAATCCAAACATTATAATATGGGTTCGATTCCAAGCTTTCCAGATCACGCTCATAGACAGATGCAGCCCCATATTGAAAACCGATTACCCCTGCAGGTGTCCCTGACGCATTTGCCGTTTGACCAAAGCCGGGCAATACCAAGAGCTGGAGAACAGCAGCCACAAGCAGAATTGCCAACCCGCGATTCAATTTTTGAAGACACCATGTATTCATTCGAAAACCTCCTATAATTTTATCATCCGCTTGCTTTCGATATACACTGCAAGATTGAAATGAACAAATAGGCCGCTGCGCTGGGGAATGTTCTTACGATCGCTGTTGTTCCCGGAATTCTTCAATTTAATTGATTCATGGTGGAATTCCGGGAACAAAGGCGAGCGCTGACGCTTCTCCAGAAACATTCCCCTGCTCCGCTCTGTTGTTCTTTCTTAAGTTCAACTACTATAAAGTGCCAATGAAAAGGCCGAGCAAGGGGCAGATTCCCCTCCACTCGACCTATTCATCACTGCAGTTTGCATGGGGTAGACCCATCCCAAGCCTGATACTTCAATTCAAATGATCCATGTCGAAAATCGTAATTGTGCGTGTAGGATTTTTGCCGAGTGAAGCATTGCCCGTTGGATTGGCGAGCTGCACAAGGAAGTTTTCATTGTATTCGGGGATGGCATCATCCTCAATGAACACTTCTATATACTTGAACATCTCTCCCTCCTGAAACGTCAGCGTCCCCGAAGCCAGCACATAATCAGCGCTGTCCGCCGACTGGGCGACTGCATAATAATCAACGGCAACTGCGCCCTTCAATCCCCCTTGCCGCAGCACCTTCAACCGGACATCCCCTGACTCCTCCACCAGTCTGTAAGTCGGTGCATCGAAGGTCAGCCTGCTTGGCTTGAGGTCATTGTCGCTGATCGTAACAATTGCCTCCGAAGAGCCGATACTCGCGCCTCCTGTCGGATTGCTCAACGTTACAATGAACGTTTCTGCTTCTTCGATAATAGAATCGTCATAGATCGGCACTGCAAACGTCTTCCTATACTCGCCAGCCTCAAACACCATAGTGCCTGAGACCGCCCCGTAATCACTGCCGCCTGTACCTGTCCCGTCACTTGTTGAGTAATCGACCGAAACCTCTCCTGTCACACCGTCCAATCGATGGACCGTCACCTGAACCGCACCATCACTCTCCGCAGCGATAATAGAGGCGTCCAAACCAAGCGATCCTGAATGATTAGGATCATCATCCAATAGAATCACGGTCATCGTGCTCCTCGCGCCAAGCGTTGCACCGCCTTGCGGGTTGCTTAGAACAACTGTGAAGGTCTCATTTTCCTCGTGATTGTAATCATTAATGGCCAGATCCAGATATAACCGCTTCTTATCCCACCCCGGTCCGAACTCCACGGTCGTGGATAGACTCTTGAAATCAACGCCCTTCGTTGCAGAACCACTGTACACATTCACATCAACAGCTACATCGCCATAAGTGCCTCCGCTACGCACAATCTCCAGCAGATCGACAAGACTGCTTTCTTCAACCTCCAATGTATCGGTGCCCCACTCAAGAACACCAGGAGCAGTATTCAGATCATTGTCCGCAATCCAAATAAGCGCCTTATGGGGCGTGCCAAGCACAGCACCTCCCGTCGGGCTGCTTAATACAATGGAGAAATCTTCGCCGTCCTCCTCATCAGAATCGTCGATGATCGGAATCGCTATCGTCTTGCTCACTTCATGCTCAGCGAACAGCAATGTTCCGCTGACTGGCACATAATCAGCAGATGCCAAGGCATTGCCTTCCACAGTCGCATAGTTGACGGCGGCATCGCCGATTGACCCATATTTCCGCAGTACAGTGACGAGTGCGAATCCACCATCCTCATTGACAGCCTCCTCCAGCTTCAATTGAAACTGACCTGGCTGCCCATAATCATTATCCGCAATGGTTACTTCCAGACTGTCCGAATCGCCAATTGTTGTGCCGCCGGTTGGATTGCTTAACTGAATCGTGAACGTCTCCGGAATACGGCCTTCCACCTTCGTATCACGCATCACATAAACAGGAAATCCCTGCTGCGATTGCCCTTCGCTGAACCTTAACGTTCCGGAGAGAGGCCGAAAGTCTTCGCCGCTGACAGCCGTTCCGTCAATAGTAAAGTAGTCAACAGTTGCAGGCTCCAACGTGCCGTCTCGAATGACATTGACATACGTATAACCATAATCCTCTTGCAGCCCGGCTGATTCGCTGCTGAAGTTGAATTGACCGGGAGAGGGCGGAGCATCGTTGTCCAGAATCGTAATCGTCGCCCGATGCTGAGCGCCAATCGCAGCACCATCGGCGCCCTCCAGCTCAATAACAATCGTTTCATCCCCCTCATATTCTTCATCGTCGTACAAGATGATACTGACTTCACTTTCTGTTGCGCCTGGTTCAAAATGTGCGTAGGTCGGCTGCGGCATGTCATAATCCATGTACGGAGTAGCAGTCCCGGTATAGACATGATAATTGAAGGAAGCATATCTGCTGCTTGCTCCAGTACGGACTACTGTAAAGGTTGCTTTATACTCGCCTTCTTCGACGGTATAGGCAGGTGAGCTGAACTGCACGAGGCCATTATCCGTATTTTCGTCATCATGAATGACGATTTCGGCACTGGAGATGGTATCCAGAACAGCGCCGTTAGTGGGGTTGCTAAGTGTAATCGCAAACCATTCATCGCCCTCCAGATAGGAATCCCCACGGCTTTTAATCGGGATGTACTGGTACAATTGATGATGCTCGAAGACTAGTGTTCCCTGTGCCTGTTCATAGTCTTCTCCGGCGGTTGCGGTTCCGTCTGTCGTCGTATAATCGACCTCAACTTCACCATCTGCTCCTCCGGCGCGATCAACGCGGATGAACATGCTCGCGCTCCCATCTTCGTTTTCCTCCAGGCTGTATTCGGATAATTCTAGTGAAAGCTTCCCAGGCAATGATAATGATGCATGCGCAGTTTCCATTAGTATAGGCTGAATGAACAATGAGACAACAATCGTTGAAATGACAGTAAGAATCAGGCTACGGCTGAACTGCGTTCTTGTACGCTTGAACATATTCAACAACCTCCATCCAATACTACCTACAGCATCATATGATCTCACTCACCCTACCCATGACTTTTTTGTATCAGGCTGCTATCTTGTTCTAGATGAAAACTATGTATTGCAATCTATATAAACAACTCATGCACGAATACACGCTCATTTCACAATGATAGCGGGCTCTCATGCATGAGTCAGTTGCTTCCGGCTTTACGTTGCGTGCGGATATGCGGAGCGTATGCCCCTGTTACTTAATCGACATAATAGGTGCCTGTAAAATCGTAGTTGGTCATCACCTGAGACAGCGACCGCACCGTATAGATATTCAATGCCAGTTGGCCATTGTTATGAACGAAAGGCGGTTCCCCTGCATATCCGATCAAGATGCTGCCTGCCTGCCTCACTAATAGATTCGCAACATTCAATTGGCTGCCATCCCACGAAACATCAGCTGTCAGCATAAGCTTGGAGCCCCCTGATCTAACCCGGCAGGTCAATTTCACACTCAGCAAGCTTGGCATCGGGAACAGATCAATTTGTTTAAAGCTGTTTATGCTCGTCGATATCGGAGCAGTAAATGCGGTCAAGCTCTGCAAGGTAGCGCCCAAATATCCGCTAGTCCCGCTATAGGTCAGAACGTTGGTCGGGACGCTCAGCGATACAATCCGCTCGATCAAAGCCCCGCTCTGGGCAGAAGCGAGCGTGGGGCAATTCTTTACAAACAAGCTGCCATGCACCTTTCCGCTTACCCCTGCATACACGCCGACTTTGCAATCCTCAACGAAGGAGCCTTGAACGTTGCAGGAGCTGCTGCCGTCAATCCAGTATCCTTTATTAAAGCCGCGAATATAATTGTTGGCGAAATTGCATTCAAGATGCCCCTTAGGGTCGTACAATCGATGAATACCATTTCCGTTCTGAGACATATTTTGCTGAATGAATATATTATTCGTCACCAGCGGCGGCCTTGCCCAGGAGCTGTTCTGAATGCGGGCGCCGTCACCGATGCAATCGTTGAACACATTCCCTGTAATAATAATGTTCTCTTGATTCCCTTCAATGTGCACTGCTTCCAAACGGGACTTCTCGCTTATGTTGCCTGTCATAATGACATCATGCGTATTCGCGATGCCGATTGCGAATCCCGAGCTGCTGCTTGATCCCTGCTCATCCGCGCAGAGTCGGTTGCCTATAATAAACACCTGCTTGAAATTATCATACTGCAGTCCCGCATTTGCAGTCGGGGTGTTCAGTTCTATCGCATCCGCTGTCCTGGAGTAGATGTTGTTGAATAGAATTTTCATATTTTTGCCGGTCTTGGCGCCGCTATTGATTAGGACCCCATACTGATTTGCAGCAATATCACTATCTATGAGGACGATGTTCTCCGCGTTGGCGGTATTCAGCTGTACGCCATGCCCTGCGGTCTGAATCTTGATTCTGGCCAGTCTCACACGCTTCGGATTGCCAGTAAAAAATACGCATTGCACGGAGCCCCCGTCAAGTTCAACCTGGTCGATATCAATATCCGAATCGTTGATTCTAACCTCGCCGGATATACTTGCATTCGTATTCGTAATCTTCCTGTTGCCAAAAGCTAGAACTTTGACACCGCTTCCTAAAGTAAGCGTCTTCGTGATGGTTACATTCTCATTCAGCTGCAGTGGAATTTTTGTTGAAGAAGCGCTGCCCAGCGCCTTTTGCATAGCAGCCGTATCGTCCTCTCCGAACCAACGGGGATACAGCATCGCACATTTCATATTGCCGCTGACTGTGCCGCCAGCTGTTGTATCAAACAGCCAATCATCCGGGCTTGCGGTTATTGAACCGTTTATCTCTATCGTTCTATTCAGTGCAGGCTTCAATCGTGCATGATGTCCAAAGATGAGCTCTTTATTGGCCGGAATCGTAACACTAGTCCTCAACAAGTAGACGCCCTGCGGAATAAGGATCGTGTCCGTATCTTCAGCAAGCGCTGCGACAAGGGCCTCCGAGCTGCTGCGCACTCCCGTTGGGTCAGCTCCCTTCCACTGAATGTTAAATCCTCTCTGTGTGAATTCTTTATCAATATCGCGAAAATTCTCACTCAATGCCTCAGGTTGTACAACTTCCGAATTCGTCCATTCCTTCATGCCCATGTTGTCAGTTGTCACCGAATTCTCACCCCCTCTTAGTATATTAAGGGTTTTCATTGAGTGTTCACTCCAGAGGAACTGATTCCCGAAAATGATGAAAGCGTTTATATTTTATAAGTTGAAAGATTGAAAGGAACAAGGGGTCGCTGCGCTGGGGGAATGTTCTTACGATCGCTGTTGTTCCCGGAATTCTTGAATTGTGGTTGTTATGGTGGAATTCCGGGAACAAAGGCGAGCGCTGACGCTTCTCCAGAAACATTCCCCTGCTTCATAATATGAACTGCAAGAAGGAGGCCCCTCTTGCAGGCCCCCTCCAAACATCCACCGTATCATGCAGGGGATGTCTCATCCCTTTATTTTAGTAGGGTCAATCCTTCGAATTGGATATCGATGGCGATCTTGCCTGCCGTTGCGCTGGTAGCTTGAACCTGCAGCGTTCGTCCATTCATTCGCGGCTCCAGCACCTCGATAGTGCCTGATCTGTCATGAGCCGCTTGCGCAATCGTCAGCTTGGAGCCATTCCAGCTGAGCTTATACAGCTTGGTAGAGTAGGACGTCCCTTGCTTCGCAGTTGCATAGAGTATGCCTTCCGAGCTGGACCCTAGTGAAAAAGCATTGATCCAGTCGGTCTTTGTGTCCTTCAAATCTACGATGGCCACCTTATTCTGATTGCGAATCGGCACAGGGTATTTGTATTCAGCGCCATAACCGATGTCTCCCGATTTATTGCCATAGAAGGAATTCCCAGATATATACCAGCCTAAACCTGATCTCCTCAAAAACAGGCCATACCCTGTATTATCGCTCACAATATTGTCCGTCAGTTTGAGATTGCGAACCTCTCCATCGATTCTGATTCCGTCTCCCTTATTCCTCGTAACGATATTGTGAGAGACAATAATGTTCGATTCACCGGAATAGCTTGCTACCCGAATGCCGCCGCTAGAGTTGTCTGTAACGGTATTGCCGGTAATGACAACATTGGTCGCCTGCTTGTCTATCGCATACTCCAGCTGAATGCCGAAATCATGAGCGCGGTAGATCGAATTGTCAGCTATCGTAATATAATCGCCATCAATCACGTATATGCCCGAATTGAGGCCCGTGTCCGGATCATTTTGCACACCGTTAATAATGTTGCCTACAATCGTGATATGCTTCGCCTCGTCCTCAATATGAATCGCCTCATAGCGGGCTTTCTCGAATACATTCCCGATAATGGTCACATTCGTCGCACCGGAAATACCGACGCCGAAGCCGGAATTAGCCGATTTCCCTACCCCTTTCGGTACGGAAATATAATTGTTGGCAATGACGAATTGAGAGCCTGATTGATAAGCCACGCCCGAATGATTCAGCTCGATTGCATCGCCATAAATATCAATGAACTGATTGTTGACGACACGCACATCGGTAACATCCTTGGCGCCATTGTTCGTCAGCACCCCGTACGTCACCTTCTCGAAATGATTCCCGCTCACCTGCACATGTTTGATGCCGACTGAGTTAATATTGATCGCCTGAGACCTGATGCCTGTAAAAAGATTATTCGTAATCCACACATTTTTCACATTTGCATGCAGATCGATTCCAATGCCGTTGCTTGTCTTCGTATTCGACAGTATGAGCCCCTCAACGACGACATCCTGCTGTGAAGCGGATATAACCAGCACCGCATTATCCTTATTGACGTTGGATCTTACAATTCTGGCACGGTCTCCGAGCACCTTCGTATCGGAGTAGACATAAATATTATTCGACGTCTTATAGGTCCCCTCAGGCAGATAGACAACGCCTCCGCCTAGCGACTTCGCTTTATTCATCGCTTTCTGAATGGCTGCCGTATCATCCGTCTTTCCATCCCCCACAGCCTTGAAGCTGCTGCTCTTCACATTCAATGTAACGGAATAGTTGTTCGGAGCGCTGGTCTGATAGCTGCTGACTGCTGCAGCTGCCAGCTTGCTGTTCAGCGTGTTATATCGATCCGTCGCTTCTGTAACTCCCGAATTGGAAGCTGCCGTCATCGCCAATAGGAATACAAGCCATAATAATACAAATCCAATCGATTGCCGTTTGCCCATTTCGTTACCCTCCATCTTGCACTCCCGTCTATTATTACCCATTTGATTCCATTTGATAGGACAATAATTGACTGAATGTTCCTTTTGTTTCCCTAGAGAGCTGCGTATATCCCCCTTGCTGAATGATCTCCCCCTGCTCCAGAACGATGACTTGATCCGCATTCCGAATCGTTGACAAGCGATGGGCGACTACAATAATGATCATCCTGCTCTTCAGCTTGTCGATCGCAGCTTGAATGGTAGCTTCATTCTTATTGTCCAATGCGCTGGTCGCCTCATCCAGCACCAGAATAGCAGGTCTGCGCAGAATGGCTCTGGCCAGCACGATACGCTGCCGCTCTCCTCCCGACAGCCTTGCGCCACGGTCGCCGATGACCGTATCCAGCCCTTGCGGCAGCCGGCTAACGAACTCATGAGACGCTGTAATTTCGAGCGCTTCCCACAGCTCTTCGTCGGTCGCATCCGGCTCGACCAGCAAGAGATTCTCTCTAATCGAGGCATGGAACAAGAATGGCTCCTGCGAGACATAGCTGACAGCGCCTCTTAACGCAGCTATGTGATCCTTGCGCAGAGGGGCGCCATCAATGAGGAGCTCCCCCCTCTCGGGTTGAATAAGACCGATCAGAATGTCGATCAACGTGCTTTTGCCTGCGCCCGACTTGCCTACAATGGCAGTCATACTATTGGCAGGTATGCGCAAATTTATATTATGAATCGCATAAGCGGATTGCTTGCTGTCATACCGGAAGTCGATATGGCGGCATTCCATGCCATGCTCTATGCGAAGCGAATTCTCACGGGAAGATGAAGCTGTTGATTGCCATTCCCTGGATTCCTCGCATTCCCGCTGCATCGCAATGACATTCTTGAATGCGGGCAGATTCGTTACAATCTGCTCTGAGCTGCTCTGAATATCGGTGAAGCGCGGCCATAGACGAGAGAATATAATGACAATAATCATGAGCTGTGAAGGCTCTACACGGAATAGCTTGATGGACGTATATACGAATAAAACGATGAGTACGACCGATGCTGCCCGGTAAGAGAACTGTGTCGTTGACTGCAGCCTGGTGAACTGCACCAGGTTGTTCTCCATTTGTGAGCATAGCTCACGAAACCACCTGTAATGAAGCTGCTCCAATCTGTTGCTCTTAATATCTTTAATCCCATTGAAATGCTCGGTTACTCCGGCATAATAAGTCTGCGACAATTCGGATGTTCGATCTCCGATCGACTTGGCAGTTCGGATAAACTTGCGGGAGACGTAAGCAAGCACAAGTCCACTGACGATAACAAGAACTGTAAGCTCTACGGATACGATTAATGCAAATACAATTTGGATCGACATGAAAACAAAGGAGGTTGCCAACCGCAGCGTTAATTGAATGCCCTGACTGACACGAGCGATCTCTGAAGTAAGGATGTGAATGAAATCCGATCTTCTTTTGCTCAGAAAAAACAGCCAATTGGCTTGGAGCAGCCCGCGATAGCTCTCTGTTCGCAGAGAACGGACGAAGCCTTGATGGATGCTGACATTCTGAATCGATTGGCTCCGCTGCAGAAACGCCTGGCCTACAACAATGGCCGCATATAAGGCAAGAATAAGGGGCAGCTTCCAGCCCTCCGGCAATCGGTTCAACCCGTCGGTCATCCAGGCCAGAATCGCGATTTGATTCAGGTCCAGACTAAAGATGCCAATCAAACCCAGCAGGGGAACGATGAGATAAATGCCGATGCCTTCGAACGCACTCATCACGATCATCGCCAGCATATTGAGGTACAGCTTCCTCCCGGCAAAAAGATGAAGCCTCCTCAAGAAGAACCCTATTTGAGCCATTACGTTCATCCCCTTGTCAGTCTTATGATGATGCCTGCTGCTTTCTTCGTCTCCAGATCCATAAGAACGGCCTTAGCGGGAAATACAGCACATACAATTTTTTGGGCAGCCGCAATGTCTCAATATCTCTATTGTTCGGATAGAGCAGGCTAACGATGAAAAGGAGCTTCTGAGAAGCAGATCGCAAGGAGAAGAGGTAACGCCGATAGTAGATCGTCAGATGCTGCGGAACCGGCGATAAAGTAATCATCTCATTCAGGAAAATGATCGCGCTTCTGGCCAGGCGATGCGCATGATTGCCGGCAGCAATGGGCTTCATCTCAGGTCCAATGGGCGTGCCTAACAATTGCGAGGCCAACAGCAGCGCTTGTCCTCCGATAGCCAAGCTGTGGTATCGCTTCAAATGCGCAGCAATATCGCTGCTGTTCAATTGCTTCTCCAGCATGCGGTCAATGTCGAGCAGCCAGCGCAGACGAAACCATCCATGACGCGCGCCATGCTGCACAAGGAAGAGAAACATATCCTCGCTGCCCAGATAATACAGCGGATGCTCTGTCAGCACACTGGTTCTTCGCCGTGCCCACATCTCCTCAAAGGACGGCTCTTTGCCCTTGTCCGGATTCAGTCTCCAATGAAGCTCGATCTGTACACCCGTCTGCGGATTCGTATAGGAAATATGATGGACGCGCCACTTCCAATCATTCAGTATGCGGACCTCGCCTTCATCCAGCTCATATCCAGCGCCCAGCAGAATGGTCTCCGCCAGCTCCACCTCATCTGCCGAAACCAGAATATCCAGATCCTTGCATGTTCGAAGCGACAGCTCGCCGTAGAGCTCCTCTGCGAGAATCGGCCCTTTAAGCATAAGAGAGCGGACGCCGTTCTCATCGAACAGCCGGCTTACTTTATCCATAGTCGCAGTGAGATGCATCATTTGAAACGTATTTTTCCCGTATGCTGCGTAAAGCGCCTTCATCACTGCTTCCGGAATGGGACTGCTATCCCATCTCAACAGATTGGTATAGACGGTCGGATAAACGCGGTGATGCAGCGCTAGTCTGACAAAGTGGTCCCAGTCGATACCGCTCAGATCCCCTCCTCCAGTCATACGCTCCTTCAGCGCAGCGCTTGTCGGCGGCGATATTGGGCCAATGAGCGCCAGCAGCAGCTTGAGCTCCTTGGGGAACAGGCTCACATCGAGCGTCCTCTCGTTATCCATTGGAAGTACTCCTTTGATTCTCGTTATTAACAATCGTTTTTCTGAATTTCGCTACTACGGTATACTTGGGAATCTCGTCAGCCCCGGTCAGATAGATAATGCCGCTTCTCAGCCAGGCATGCGCAATCATTCGACCGTTGTCATCCTTGCCCGTCCCCATATAGAGCGTGCTTTCGATCCGGCGGCGCTCCAGCATTTTCATGCCTGCCATTGCCATCACCATACATTTGCTTTCCCACCAGGTATGACGGCTCACCATATGAAGCGCCTTTGAAATTCGAAGCAGCAGCTGTTCATTGGCTCGATCTCTCGACAGCGGCGTTTCTTCCATCTGGACGCCCAGTCCGGGTGCAACCTTTGCGAAGGGCCTTGCCTTCAGAATGCGCGCCCAGCCAAGGTACAGGAAAGCTTCAATAATGAGCAGCATCATGGATGGACGCAGTGACAGGAACGTTCGCACATATTTCCACACGGCTCCGACGTCCTCTCCAATTATGAAATGATCTTCGCCGTATCCCGAATCTCGATCAGCCCTTCTTGAATCATCTGCTCCAGAAAGCTCTTGGTCTGAGCCTCGCACAGCGCCTGTTCAATATCGTATTCCGCGACAAGCAAGGACACTAATTGCTCCACCGAAATCTGGACTTCAATCAGCTCCCATATTCTGCCGCCGATCTGGCCAAGATTATAATATTTGCCGCTGCCGATGCTCATCATGACCTTCTCGCCATTCATATCGCTAACCAGATTCCCTTTAGCCTGAACAACCGAATCATGCAAGGACAGCGAGATTCGCTCCTTGTTCGTCATTCCATTCACGCTCCTTTGTTCACAATGCGCTCGATTAGTTCAACTAGCTCATACGCGGTAAATCCCTGCAGCGGCCTTCTTAATTGATACACATCGATGCGGCTCAATGTACTCGCCGAGGAAGAGAAATGCCACTGCTCGCATTCCAGCAGCGGAATGAGAAAGTTGCGGTACGTATGCGCATGAATGAGAGGGAAGCGCTGCAGGCTCTGCACCTCTTCCACATGAACCTCGCCCTCCTCAGTTCTCACCAGCTCGAACACCCCGCCAAGCGGTATCGGATCAGAGCAGAATTCAGCCCGAACAGGAATGGCATACTTGTTAATTTCCTCGTAAATCGGCTTGTATTCATGGCTTCCCAATCCCAGCTGCTCAATGCTCGCCTGCCACAGCTTCTGCTGTGGATAGGAAGGCGTTACAATCGGAATGCCGTCAGCGCCCTGCGATACCGCGATGACATCATCGCTTAGAAGCGAATAGCCCTTGCTCAGTAAAGCAGCCGCAAGCGTTGACTTGCCTGCTCCTGAATTTCCGACAAACGCATATGCCTTGCCATTAATTGCGACAGCGCTCCCATGCAGGGGAAGAATGCCGCGCTGCATTAATATCGTGCCCATGCAGGTTCCAAGCAGATAGAGCCGGATCTTGTTCTCTTCTGCCCCCGCCATTGGCGAGACAAGTATGCGCTTGCCCTCCTGAATGCATAGGATTGCCGTGTCAGGGATATGGTGAATGATTCCCTTGTCCTTGACTGCAAAAAATTGATGATGAACCTCCAGCCCATTCCACAGCCCGGACAAATCCGCCCTTTCGATAACAACATCGGCTTGCCCCTCGCAATCGTCCACCTGCACGAGCTCGGGAAGCGGAAATTCGCTCAACACGCGCAGCCCAAAGGCTCTGTAGATCATTTTCTTCCTTGTAAGTATCATGTCCTCACCCTTTGTTATGCAGAGATTGAAAGAAAAGACCCTTATACAACAATGTGCATTGTACAAGGGCCGATAGACGCTTTCTCTTAAGTAATGACGATCTAAGAAGGCGGAGGTGTGTTGGTGACATCAAAATCGGCCGGGGTAACCAGATCTACATAAAGAGTGCCTGTGCCTTCCAATGTCCTATTCACATGCAGCGCATCCAACACTGGCTGATTCCAGCTTTTCTTTACCATTCTTGATCACCTCCTGCAAGCAGATATGAAGGCACGCAACTACTTTCTAACTAGGAAGTGATGTCGAAGTCATGTACGGAAACAAAGTCAATGATCTTTGTTCCTTTGCCCTCCATTGTCGAAGCAACTTCCAGCGTTTCCAATGCAGGCTGGTTCCACTCTTTTTTCACGTTATTCATACTTTTCACCTCCTTTCATGTTGTCCCAGTCTATCTATTTAAAGGGGGATTGTTGCCAAATAGATTGAATGATTGAAATGAACAATTACGCCGCTGTGCAGGGGGAATGTTCTTACGATCGCTGTTGTTCCCGGAATTTCTGAATTTAGTTGTTGCTGGTGGAATTCCGGGAACAAAGGCGAGCGCTGACGCTTCTTCAGAATCATTCCCCCTCGCTCCGCTCCTTGTTCTTTCACTTTCATCTTATTTAGAATTGCTTGAGGAACCGGTAAAGAATCAGGCTGCGCATGAGAAATCTGATTTGAGGGCTGAATGCGCTGTCCGGCGTCGGCACTTCTCCAATGTCGGCCAATGCAGCTTCAATCCGATTAACGTCTATCATTTCATTCACGCTGTCGTCCCTGCGCAGCTGTTGAAGCTCATCGACTATCGCCGGCCAAGCCGGAAGGATGCGATGCACCCAATCCGCGCCTTGAATGCCGCGTATGCGCTGATTCAGTCTGACCATGTCAGGCAGGTACCCCTTCGTAGCGCGTCGAATGAGCGAACGATCCACCCCCTGCTGAACATACTGCTCCAGCGGTACGGACAGACAGAAGCGGACCACTCTGGGATCACAGGTTACATCACGCTCCCAAAGCCGGTGCTGCAGGGACAGCTTCGTCCCTTTCGTTCCCCGCAGGTTGGCAATAACCAGACTTTGCAGTTGGCTCACTCTCGCCTCCACCGGGTTGCTTCTTAGAAATCCGCTCAGCTCGGCATCCTGCTCCTGCAGCAGCTCCATCACATTGGTCTTTCTTGCGAACTCGGGATGAATCATGCGCGGCACATCCGGCTCGCCTCTCAGCAATGAAGCCTGAGGCATGAAGGGCATCGCCTGCTTGCAGATCAGCGACAGCAGCCTTGATCGCCCTATCCCCATTCCTCTACTGAAGGACTGCACCTCTCGATAGAACTGAACCCATCTCAGCTTCTTGAGCAGCACCGCATAGTATTGAACGGCCGAGCCCCAGGATATCGTCTGATTGCCTCTTGCTCCTGTCAGGAGCATTCCCACTCCATCCCGCTCCGCCTGCTCGTTAATGCCTTTAATCCAGAACGAGTTCTCAAAAAATTTATAAGGCATTTCCAGCAGATCAAGCCAATCGTCCACAACCGACAACGGACTCCTGTCAGGACAATCCATATAGTGGTCGTTTATATTGCCTGCATACTGCGCCGTCGCCTTAATATAAGGCGATTCATCGGCAACCACATGACGATTCGTCCAATCGACAAATTGATTAACAGGCACATAGCTGTACGAATTCAGCTTCTTCCCTTGCGATTGCAGCGTTCGGGCTGCAAAGCTGGCAACCGAGCCGGAATCCAGCCCCCCGCTTAGGAAGACGCCTACCTGACGATCTGTGCGCAGACCCGATTGCACCGCTTCCTGGAACACTGCGCGGAACGCTTCCTCATATTCCTCATTCGATTTCAATCGAAGCGGCTGGGCAGGAATAATGGAACCATATTTGGACAGTGTAAGCTTGCCCGCTGCAGCAGTGAACGAATGGGCGGGTGGTATCTGGCAGATTCCCTTGTAGACCGTTGATTCAATATCACCCGATTCAACCATGACCGGAATGGCCATGAAGGATGCCAGCCACATCTCGTTAAGCTCTTTCTTCACACCGGGCAATGACAGCAGGGGCATAATTGTCGTGCAGAATGCAAGCCGATGCCAGCTCTGATGGTAGTAGAGTGTGCGATTGCCAAACAGATCACGGGCTCCGAAGAGCAGCTGCCGCTCTTCATCCCAGATGATAAAGGCGTAGTCGCCGATCAAGTAGTTCGGCGCATCCTGCCCCCATTTGCGATAGGCAAGCAGGAGCAGTTCGCTGTCTGTCATCCCGCTGCGCCGCGAAGGGTCCACCTGCAGCCGATGAAATAAATCATCCCGATTATCGAGGATGACATCCGCAGTAATCGCCAGCTTGTTCAGCGCATCGTAATAGGGCAACACTTCATTCCTCGACTCCGGCGTAATCCATTGCGCGTGGCAGCCTAGAAACACGGAGCGATCATGCCAGGTATGAACAGCATCGGCATGGTATCTTTGCAGCCCTTGCATCAATTGGCCGTATTCCTCAATCTCGACATTCATTCCATTCGAGTAATAAATTCCCGCTATTGCGCTCATTACTTCTTCCCACCTATCAAATAATGGGTTGCCCAATGCGATAATCGATTGCCAAATGGAATCATGGATTTCACCCGATTAATTTTGGCCTTCATATTGTCTAGTTGGGAACGCAGCTGCGCCTGCGAGGCGTAGCTTTTCTCCAGCCTCATCTCCAGTGACCGCAGCGTAATTTGCAGCTGCAGCACGTGCGGATCAATACCTTGGCCGAGCCCGTCTTCGGCCGGCTCGCTTGGCAGCCCGGAGGGAGCATCCGAGCATAGCCCGTAGCTGTCCTCCCACTTGCAGCCAGTCGCTTCCTCCAATTGTCTCGTTCGAAGCTGCATGAGCTCCCGATTCGGCTCCAGCTCGAATTGGACCCCTGTCAATCGCTCCGCCTCTTGAAGCTGCTCGCCGTAGCCCAGATCATGGAAGACTTGCGCGCCAATGACGCGGCAGTAGCCTTCAATCTCTTCCTTGCTCAGCGTTTCCCTCCAGCTGTCAACGGAGTCCTGATGCGCCTCCTTATGTCCGTTCACGTAAGGGTCGCCAACTCCCATACTGAAGTACAAGCCCGCCTTAGCCGTATCCATATAATTCCCGTAGCGCTCCAGACCTTCTTCATAAGCAATGCCAAGGAATCGGCACAGCTTCATCATTTCATCCCTGGGAGCAGTTACGAGCCTTTCATAATACAGCCGGTACGCATAAGGACTGTCACCTTTGAAATAATTGAGATATCGGAACAAACCGACGGTTATATCCGCTATCTTAATATTGAACCTTGGGTCCCATAAATCTGCCGCCAAATCGGACGGCTCGCCACCTCGATCATTCACCTTCTTGTAAGAAGCGATTATCGACAATGGATTGCGGATGAGCCCAATTCTCCTTGCGTGCGGGAAGAGCGAATCGATAAACTCCAGCGCATAATAATAGCGGGGAGACTTGTCGATGACGATCTTGGCGCCGCTGCTCTGCAGCAGTCCGTTATAAACCTGGAGCGCATAGGATCGGCAGGCTTGCTTGAATACTTCATCAGGAAGTATGCCGTTATAAAATTGCTTGAGGATGCCTGTGCCCCCATACGGCCTCTGCGGAGTCAGCTTCAAATCCAGCAAGCTCATCAGAAACCACATCTCCTGGGTAGCGAATACTTGGCTATGATTCTGCAGCATTAATGTTGCCAGAGAGCTTCCGCTTCGCGGTACGCAGAGCAGAAATGTCAAATTATTACCATGGTTGTCTACCAGCTTGACCCCTCCTTGCAACCCTCTATGATACTAACTGTATCAAGTATATCACACTTAATCCGTTTTGTATCATTATTTTTATTGCTTCGCACAAAAATTTTTAAAAATTTACCATTAATAATTGACTCTGTGCCAAAACCAGCGCTGAACCGCTTCCAACCCTCATTCTGCTCAAAAAAGCCTGCCGCCGTCATGTCATGCACAGCGCTAAACGCGCGATTGAAGCTGTCCGCAGTCCCGTCATACAATACAGCGCTAAACCACGCGATTGAAGCTGTCCGCGATGCCGTCATTAAGACGTTTTTTCCGGCTTAACGCTGGCGAAATGCTCATTTCGTACGCTGTAAGCAGGTTTTTCCGTTTAAAAGTGGCAGGGAGCGCGATCGGAGTGGCTTTATTAAGCCTATAACACGATTTTTCCTGCTTACAGCACCCCTTCGTGCTGCCAGTTCTTGCTTTAACGCGGTATTTCCTGCTTACAAAGGAAAAGTAGAAGGAGATAGTGCCTATGCCGCATGGGAGACGGCTTCTCAGCATTAGAAGGAAAGAAAGGGAATCTGCTCCCTGACGCCCTTGCTCATGTTGGGACGGCCGACTGAGTAATAAACGAATTCAGTGCCTGCCAGCTCTTCCTCACTATAAATATTCCGGCCATCAATCAGATTGGGCTTCTTCAGCCAGGTCTGAATTGCAGCCAGTGGAATGAGCTGGAACTCTCTCCATTCTGTCAGCACACATAAGGCGTCAGCCCCTAGTGCCGCTTCTTGCGCAGACAGACAATAGGAGATTCGGGAATGCTTCAAGTTACTCTGGAAATTATCAGCTGCTACAGGATCATAAGCTTTGATCTTTGCGCCCCGCTCTATTAAAGAGGCCATAATCTCATATGCAGGCGCATCGCGGACATCATCTGTCTCCGGCTTAAAGGCCAGCCCCCATATCGCAATCGTCGTACCGCTCAAGTCGCCAAGAATCGTCTCCAGCTTGCGAATAACATTGAAGCGTTGATCGCGATTCACCTCGACAACTGACTTCAACAGCTTGAAATCATAGTCCACATGTCCGGCAATCTGAATAAGCGCCTCGGTATCCTTCGGAAAGCAGGAGCCGCCATAGCCGATTCCGGCTTTGAGGAAGGATGAGCCGATTCGCTTGTCATAGCCCATGCCTTCCGCAACTCTCGTCACATCTGCCCCCACCTTCTCGCAAATGTTGGCAATCTCGTTAATAAACGATATCTTCGTCGCCAGGAATGCATTCGAGGCATACTTGATCATCTCGGCGCTTCTTACATCCGTAAGGAGAATGCGATCTGTCAATGGCTGATGCAGCGCTGTGAGCAGCTCTCTGGCTTGCTGGCTCTCGGTCCCGATAACAATGCGGTCGGGATTCATCGTATCCCGTATGGCGGAGCCTTCTCTTAGAAACTCGGGAACCGATGCGATGGCAAAAGAGTGCGAGCTATGCTGGCGTATCAAGCTTTCCAGCTTCTCGTTCGTTCCTACGGGAACTGTGCTCTTGGTTGCGATCACCTTAAAGCCGTTCATGGCGCCCGCTATTTCCCTGGCGGCCTCCATAATGTAGCTGAGGTTCGCTTCCCCATTCGGCAGCGACGGTGTGCCGACTGCGAGTATGACGACATCGGCATTCCTTACTGCCGCTGCCAAATCAGTCGTGAATCGCAGTCGGCCGGCATCTGTGCTCTTCTTGATCAATTCCTTGAGGCCCGGCTCATAGATCGGGACCTCTCCCTGCTGAAGCATATGAATTTTACCTGCTGCATGATCGACGCATGTGACATCATTGCCAAGGTCAGAGAAACAGACCCCTGATACGAGCCCCACATAACCAGTGCCAATAACAGCCAGTTTCATCCTTATCATTCCTTCCTCATATCATGAGAAGCCTGAACCTACCTACACCCATTCATGGAGAAATGCGCATATCCGCTGCAATTGCTCGTCACTGTCAGAAGCAGCATCTCCTGTGGGAGCCGCATAGATGGCATCTACAAATTGCCTTGTTATCGCGCTCCCCTTCAGCTCATCCCACCCGATCATTCTGTAAGGATGCCGCCCTGTCAGGGCATTCGTTGTATGAAGGTCCTCCATGAATAAGTCCCGCTTCACCATCAGCAGCGGCTTATTGCAATGGACGGCTTCACTTATAACCCCCCAGCCAGGCTTCGTAATGACGATATCTGCGAGGGCCAAATAATTTTGCGATTCTGTATAGCTTGGCGGAATTCGAACAACATTAGGGCCGCTTGCATCCATATGGCTGGAGACGATAAATGTGCAGTCCTCATCCTTCCACATCGCCATATCCTTCATATCGCGAGCATGAATATCCATTCCTAATGCGACGAACACCGTTAACGCTCCGTCATCCTTGCCCTTGCCCTTCCCATGCAACGACTGCAACCTGCTCCATTCCCTCTTCTCCGGCGCACGACAAAAAAAGCCCGCCTTGACATATCCGCGACGGCCCCAGGGAGGCTCTTCCGAGCCTGCCAGACTTATGAAATAGTCCATATGAAGATAAGCATCATACAACGGTGCAAGCAGCCCGCTATCCAGCATCTTCTCGTATGCCGTGTACCACGTAAAATTGGACATGCCGATGGAGGTTATACCGGCCTGACTGGCCGCTTTGATCGGAACCGGGGAAATATCGGACAGCACCATATCCACCTTGTTCTGAAGCAGATAGTCTCTCTCCCGTGCTATCAAGTCCGGGAATACAGACATATAGCTGCGATACTCAACCTGTAGACGGTCAAGATCAGGCTCCATACTATTCTCCTGCACGAAATAACCCAAATCCGTCGCAGCGTCGCGAAATTCCAGACCCTTCTGTGCAGCTGCCCGCAACGATTCCCGTACAAATGAAAGCGGTCTGGAGCAGCAAACGATGAACCGAAACGGTCTCGGAGACGTTTCCAGTAAACGACGAATAAGCGCGATTCCCCGCGCTGCATGCCCATAACCATAATCCGAGATATAATAACAAATCGTGCTTTGCTTCTCCATCTCCATCTGCATCTGCATCTACATCTTCATGCAATGCTCGGCAACTTCATTCCAAGTGCTGTACAGCTCCACCACCTGGTTCACATCCCGCTGAACCCCGCTCTGTACAACAATCACCTCAAGCTCCGTTATCGCCCGAATGCTGTGCAATGTCTTCATCGGAATATGCAGAACATTACCTGCTTTGACCCTCATGAAATTACCGTTCTGAATGAACTCGCCTTCGCCCTTTACAAGCGTCCACACCTCTTCACGATTGGAGTGCAGCTGATAGCTCAGGTTCTTGCCCTCCTGAATGCCCACTCGCTTCGTAACTACACAGCGTCCGTCATCATAATGCTGGTCATCGAGAATGCGTACCCATCCCCACTGCCGTTCCTCGTACATCGGTCCTTGATCATAGTTAATGAAGTCCTTAATTCTTGGACTGGCGCTCTTATCCGTCACTAGTATGCCGTCAGGGCTTACTGCGACTACGACATTCGACAGGCCGAGAATCGAGACAGGAATATCGATTTCATTGATTAAATGCGTATTCTGGCAATCACCGCTGATCGTTCCCTTGCCAATTTGCTGATGCTCCATTTCCTCTGTCAGCGTATTCCAGGTTCCCAGGTCCTTCCAATATCCTTCATATGGCAGTACCGTTATGCGCTCTGCCTTCTCCACCACCTCGTAATCAAAGCTGATCTGAGGGATTTTATGATATTGTTTGACCAGCTCTTCATATTGAATAGGGAGTCCCTTGTCTTGAAGCAGCCCAATCATATAGCCGAGCCTGAACGCAAACACACCGCAATTCCACAACGCATTCTGATCGATTAGCGCTTGCGCCTGCTCCTCCGAAGGCTTCTCCTGGAAATAGCTGACCTTCTGATTCAAGGAAGCGTCCCGCTCCTCAGCGACAGGAATAATATAACCGTACTTCGAGGAAGGATAAGTCGGCTTCACGCCAATTAACGCCAGATCGCAATCATCATCCTCCTGCAGCACTTGCTCAAGCTTCCGGACCGCATCGAAGAAATGATCCTCTACATAAGGGTCCACCGGCAGTATGCATACGACCTCGCTCAGTCCGATCACCTTGAAGGAATACAGATAGGCTGCCGCCAGCGCAATCGCCGCGAACGTATCCCTTCTTGACGGCTCAACGATTAACGGAACGTTCAAGCCTATCTGGCTTTGCATCATTTCCACTTGCGATTTGCTCGTCGCAATATAGCTCTCCTCACCCAATCCATTTGCAGCAATCTGCTTCCATACACGCTGAACCATCGATTCGAGCTCATTGCCATCATTCCCAAGCACTTTAAGAAACTGCTTCGACCGCGAATCATTGGACAGCGGCCACAATCGTTTGCCTGAGCCTCCGGATAGCAGCACTAGTTTCATCTAATACCCCTCCTAGCTTCCCTATCGATTCTCGGCTTGCCGCAAGCCTATACGTAAATAACTTCCTGCTCCATCTCTATTCCCAGCTGCGCGGCTACCGTGCTTTGCATTAATTGAATCAAGTCCTTCACATCCTGCGAGGCGGCATTGCCCCGGTTAATGATCCAATTCCCGTGGACCGGACTAATCTCCGCATTCCCGATCTGATATCCCTTCAGTCCGACTGCCTCAATGCATTTTCCCGGATGGGGCCCATTGGCCGGGCTTTTGAACGTACTGCCGACAGTCGCCACATTCATCGGAAACTTCTTCTTCCTCACATTAGCAATTTCTCTGGTCGCCAGCATCGGCTTATTTTTATCATCGTCATAAGGGGCGTGGAATACAGCGCTCAGTATAATATTTCGGGTTCCAGTAAATCCGCTGTGGCGAAAAGACAGCCCGCATTCCTCTGCCAGCTTCGTCCGGCAGTCGCCATTCTCATCGAGATACGTGACGGAATGCAGCACATCCGACAGCTCCTTGCCTGAGCTGCCTGCATTCATCATCACTGCTCCGCCGACAGTTCCAGGGATGCTGACCATAAATTCAAACCCCTTCACACCTTCTTTTGCCATCTTAAAAGCCATATTGGGCAGCGTTGCGCCTGCCTCAGCATATAGGAGCTGCTGGTCAAGCCTCATCCGGCTCAGCCCTTTGCCGATATGTACAACAATTCCGTCCAAGCCCTCATCATCAACGATAATGTTCGACCCGTTGCCGATAAGCACCATGCGGGCATCGCGATCCCGGCATATTCTCACAACAGTCTGAAGGTCCTCTACGCTCTGCGGGGCGACATAATAGCTGCACCTTCCACCAACCGCCATCGTCGTGATCGATTTCAAAGAGTAATTACTCTCTACCCTGCATGCCAGCTCTCCAAACATATCCATCACCTGCTTATCTTTGTTATGATCCGCATGTTTCTTCTGAAGATCAAGTAATTGATCCATTTCATTGGAACGAGTGCAAGCAAGCCATACTTCAGCTTCGATAATCCGCTTGTTTTGCTGGCCGCAATCTTCCGGAATGCCTTGGCTCGATCCCCAAGCAGGATATAGGTTTGAATTTCCGAGATATCCTGCGCCTTCAAGACATCGCTGCGCTCCGCCTGATTCAGAGAATGGAGATGACTGGAGACAACATCTCTCGTACTCATCAGCATCTTCAGGCTTCTTCCCCCACTGACGTTCTGATCCCCGTAGTATCGCTTCATTAATATCGGGATTTCGCAATAAGCAGCCGAATAACAGTCCGCGATTCTCAGCCAATAATCATAATCCTCTGCAAGACGCAGCTCAGTATTAAATAAGCCGATGCGTGCTACGACCTCCCGCTTGATCATGACCGTCGAGGTTCCGATGAAATTGCATCGCAGCAGCTCCTTCTTGATATCTCCTTTATAGAAACATTTTACAACCGGGTATTCGAAGAACTCGCCATTCTTCTTGTACACCCTGTTTATGAATTGTCCATACACAATTCCCGCTCCAAGGTTCGTCTGGAACCCAGCAACCTGCAGCTTGAGCTTATCCGGCATCCACAGATCATCCGCATCGAGCAGTGCAATAAGCTCGCCGGTTGCCCGCAGCAGGCCTGCGTTCCTTGCTGCCGAGGGTCCGCCGTTGCTTTGCTTGATATAGTGAAGCGAGTCCCGCTGCCCAGTTTCCTTATAGGCTCCAATGACCTCCTCTGTGCGATCGCTGGAGCCATCGTCTACAACGATAACCTCATGCAATTGATAGCACGGATCAGCAGTCTGATTATAGACGCTTTCGATCGCTTCAATAATCAAGTGCTCGCTATTGTAGGCCGGTATGACAACCGAGACTTTCATGCTGCACCTCCTTTTACATATGCTCCAGCGTTCCTTCCTGCTGCTCACTGGCAAGCGGCTTGCCAGCACCGCTTCTTCTTGCTTTAACGATCGACAAGCCTTTCGCTGTCATTCGCTGCAGCAGCTTGCTTCGATTCAGAAGGAATAGAAAGAGGTGCAGGCAAGCATTAGACAGCCCCAGCTTCTCCTCCATACTTTTGCGGTTAAAATAAAGCGCCTCCGAGGTCTTTCCCCGGTACAAGGCGGTCATCGCATGCCGCCCAATAATCTTCGACAGCCTTCGTGTCCGAGCCCGATAGAATGCGCCATATATCCCGTATCGATCAATGAAGTCCGGCTCATTGCGCATTCTCAGCTCGATGCACTGGATGCCCATCTCATCAAAATACTTCTGCATCAACATTTTATCGAGCGAGGCGCTAACACCATCGGATAGAAAATATCTTCTGTACAGCACCTCAGGAACGATCGCAAAGGAAGTCAGCATGCTCATTCGCAGCCAGAGATCATAATCCTGGCAAAACTTGAAAAACTCCCGGTATCCGCCAGCCTGCTCATAGACCTTCTTCCGAAACATGACCTCCCCATGCGTAAAAGGATTCTCTTTTATAATTTGCTTCGTCAATGAGATGGACTCGTCGATTACAGGCTTATTAATAAACGATGTACCGGTATTCTCGAAGTAATTCTCAACATAGCAGCCGACAACGCCAATGTCGGGATGTGATTGCAGCAGCTCCAGCTGACGTTCGATCCGGGTTTCGGACGAAATATCCCCAGAGCCATGAATAGCAACAATTTCACTGCTCGTCTGCATGATCGCGCTTCGGATCGATTGGACGAACCCCCTATTGCTATGGGTGATCACCCTTAAACGGGGATCTTGAATGGAGCGCAGTCTAACGAGCGTACCGTCCGTTGATCCATCATCTATCGCAATGACTTCAATATCCGAATACGTTTGTTTCAGCAAGCTTTCGATGGAATCCACCACATAATTTTCACGATTATAGTACACAGTCACGATAGATACCATGATTGCCATTCACCTCAAGTTATTGGATTAGACACTGGATTCGGAATGGACGCATAATACTGCACATACCAATCCAGAAATTTGCCCAGTCCCTCTTCAATGGAAGTTGAAGGCTTGAAATCAATGTCACGGACCAAATCATCCACATTCGCAAAAGTAGCGGGAACATCGCCAGCCTGCATCGGGAGATACTCCTTTATCGCCGTCTTGCTCAGCTTCTTCTCGATGATCGAGATGAAGTGGCCAAGCTCTACTGGCTGATTGTTCCCGATATTATAGATCCGATAGGGTGCGGTGCTCGTGCTTGGATCTGGATCGTCGCCCTGCCAGTGCGGGTTGGGCTCGGCCTTTTTGCCGATCAGCTTCACGATTCCCTCTACGATATCGTCAATGTAAGTGAAATCGCGCTTCATGTTGCCGTGGTTGAAAACTTTAATCGGCTCGTTATTCATGATTGCTTTGGTAAAAGAGAAGTACGCCATATCCGGCCGGCCCCATGGACCATATACCGTAAAGAAGCGAAGGCCGGTCGTTGGCAGCCGATACAGGTGGCTGTAAGTGTGCGCCATCAGCTCATTGGCTTTTTTCGTCGCTGCGTACAGACTGACAGGATGATCGACATTATGCGTCACAGAGAAAGGCATCTGCGTATTCGCGCCATATACCGAGCTGGAGGATGCATAGATCAAATGCTCGGCCTTATAATGACGGCAGGCCTCCAGAATGTTCATGAATCCGGCAAGGTTTGAATCGACATATGCCCTTGGATTCGTAATGCTGTACCGCACACCCGCTTGCGCGGCAAGGTGTACAACAACTGCAATGTTATGCTGTTCAAAAATCTCATCAACCTGCTCCTGCTTCTCCAACTGGCATAAGAAGAACTTGAAATTTCGGTGCTCCTTCAGCAGCTCCAGGCGCGACTGCTTCAGACCCGGATCATAATAATCGTTCATGCTGTCCAAGCCAAGCACCTCGCAGCCTTCTTGAAGCAGCTTATTCGCGAGATGAAATCCAATAAAACCAGCCGCCCCGGTAACGAGTATATTTGCCACTGAATCAACCTGCTTTCTATACCGATTTATCTCCTGAGATCGCTTCGCTTCATAATAAGCAGATCTCTGATCGAAACCTTTGTTTGACGGGAATAGACAATCAAGAACAGAATGCCGCCAATAATATAACTGATGGAGGAAGCGATAGCTGTCCCGTTAATGTTATAAAGCGGGATCAGAATCAAATTCAACACAATATTGAGAATGAGCGGAATGATATACACAGCCAGCGCGAACAGCGGCTTCCCTCTTCCTGCCAAATCCGCGTTCAACACTTTATAGAAGAACATAATAAAAATGCCGGGCATCAGAAGACGAATGACATTAGCCGCATCGGTAAATTGTTCGCCGTACAGAACACCTACAATAATCGGCGCGAATACAGCGATGACAAGACAACTGACCAGCGCGACCGGCAGCATCATCCTGAGCAGCTTGGCTGCCCTGTTGATCGCCTCTTCCTGTGTCCGGCTGTTAGCGCTCTTCGCGAACAGCACCATGCCGGCCGCAGCGGGCAATTGCCAGATCAATTCAGCCAGAATGACGCCGACAGCGAAGTTCCCGATCGATCTCAAATCCGAGAGCTGCTCCAGCATGAGAATGTTGATCCGGTAGTTCAGCTGCAGAATAAACAGCGCAATCGCATAGGAAATTCCTTTCTTTAGAAACTTCAGAGGCAGTCCATTCACATGACCTATACGGAACGGCGCAAGCCTCATGACGATAAGACAGGACTGTACGGCAAGCATGGCGGCAATCAGCAAGTTGACGATTGTCGCGCCAAGCACGCCAAGCTGCAGCAGCCAGACAAGGATGACGACGCTGGCGAAGTTAAGCGCGATATTCCACAGGTCCAGCTTATTGATTTTGCCGAGCTGGTCACATCCCTGCAGCACACCATTGGAATATCTGGCGAACAACGTGAACGGAACGCTCAGCAGCGCAATCAGCAGCAGCGTGCTGCTATACTTGCCGTAATAGAATATTCCGAAGTAGACAGCAATGAATATCACCGACAGTAGTGATGATAGAACCCAGAGCAGATACGTCGTCTTCATAATATCGTTGATCGGATACACCTTCTGCCCGATGTAGAAAGCCGTTGCCTGACGGATGCCCAGATCGGTTATTGTAGCCATCAGCGTAGGGACCATGAAGATGACCGTCACAATGCCTCTGCCTTCCGCTCCGAGCATTCTGGCAAGCATGGCGGAAATAATAAAAGCGCCGAATAGCGTAACCCCTTTTGTTACGACTGTAACTGCGAGATCTTTTGCCGTTTTGGATGCTCTGGGACGTGCCGCTGCGATTTCAGCCAAGGTAATCAACTCTTTTTATCATAAATTTTAGCCGGTGCTCTTTAGGAAATACGGCTTTCAATATTGGCGCCGAGCTGCTGCAGCTTGCTGACGATATTCTCATAGCCGCGCTCAATCTGGCTGACGTTGCTAATGATCGTTACACCTTCTGATACAAGTCCTGTCAATATGCAAGAGGCGCCGCCGCGAAGATCAGTTGCTTTTACCTCCGCGCCCTGCAGCCTTCTGCCTCCTTCGATAATCGCTGTATTGCCGAAGGCATGGACGCTGCCGCCGTACTTTTTCAGCTCGTCAATATATTTGAACCGTTCCGTGAACCGCAGATCCGTAATGGTGCTCTTGCCATTAGCGACAAAGGCCAGCGCCGCAAAGATCGGCTGCATGTCGGAATTAATACCGGGATAGGGGGCTGTGAACAGGTCAAAAGCGCGTTTCTCCTTTTTCCCCGAGGCATACACAGCTCCTCCCCACTCGAACACATCAATGCCGATTTCCTTCAACAGACGCGCATCCTCCTTGATGAAGTCCAGAGAGAAATCCGGGATGCATATTTCCCCTCCCGTCATCGTAGATGCCACAATATAGGTGACCGCTTCATCCCACCCCGGCATAACCGCGTAGCGAACTCCGCCTCTAATCGACTTCACGCCTTTGATCTGAACGATACGATTCGAGCATTCCACCTCTGCCCCCATCAAATTCAGCAGCTTGGCCAGCTCCATAATTTCCGGCCGCGTGTTGGCATTGAGTATCGTCGTCGTTCCCTCAGCAATGGCGGCAGCTATCATAATATTCTCAGTACCGGACGTCGTTGGCAGGTAAAATTCAATCTCTGATCCAACGCTTCCCTTGGAGGAAATATGAATCCCTTCCTCTGTTTCATCAATCGTCGCGCCAAGCTTGCTCAGTCCCATCAGATGAAGATCATATTTGCGGTCCCCGATCTTGCAGCCGCCTGGCATTGGCAGCAGCAGCTCGGACTGCAGTGCTGCTGCTAATCCAAGCAGCAGCAGCGAATACCGAATCTCGCTTGCAATCGGATTGATGCTCCCATTCGGGAAGCTGCCTCTGGCGCATGATACTGTACTGCCGTTTACTTCAATCGCAGCCCCGGACTCCTGCAAAATTTGAATGAGAATCTTAACGTCGCGCAATTCCACCGGAACGTTGTCCAGCAAGGTCGGCTCTTCTCCCAAGCATGCTGCCGCAATCATCGGAAGAGCTGCATTTTTGGCGCCTGATAGCTTGATCGTACCCGTTAATTGATTGCCGCCAGTTACTACAAATGTTTTCGTGCCCGTTAACGTTGCCGTCATCATGACCACTCCTATCCTTTTTTTGTATATAGTGTATATCATTTCCGCCTCTGCTACATGGACAAGAGCAGCTCCCTGTACTTCTCCAGTGATTGCTCGCGGCGCAAATGCTTCTCCAGATACGCCCGTCCTCTCGCTCCGTAAGCTGTAATCTCGCTGCTGCTCAGATTGTGCAAATAACGGAGCTGTCGCTCGATGGCCTCATACTGCTGCGGCTCAGCCAATACCCCGCACTGACTTTCCTCAATCAGACGCTCTGCCTCGCTTCCGCTCTCCAGAACGCCCATGACCGCTTTGCCGGCAGCCATCACGCCATAGATCTTGCTTGGAACCGATACCCCTTTAATGCCCTTCTGATTAACGACCAGATGCACGTCAGCTGCATTCAAGGAATATTTCAATTGGTCAAAGGGCTGAAACGGCAGGAAGTACACCTGTGACAGCTCATTCTCATCTACGAACGTCTGCATTTGCCTCTTCACAGCCCCTTCGCCGATGAACACAAAGACAAGATCCTTAATATCGCTTAGCTGCTTCGTAATTCGGATTAAATTTTCCAAATCATAATACAGCCCCACATTGCCCGAATACATAACAATGAACTTATCCTTCCAGCCGTTGCGCTCGATAAATTCCGCTACCTTCGGATGCTGCTTCGTTAGCGGGACAATATCCTGCTCATTGGTCCAATTGTTGATGACCGAATTATCCGTCACAGGCAGATTGGCGAATCTGTGCAGCAGCGTCTGCTGCATATCCTGACCCACTGTAATGATGTGATCCGCCCACCTGCAATTAAGCGTATCCATCCACCTTGCAGCGCGGAAGAGCAGCTTCCGCTTCGTATACCCGACTGCCTCCGCTTGCTCGGGATTGAAATCCTGAATATTGTAAATATGCTTGGCTCGCTTGAACAGCTTGCCGATTGTCCCGATGAGGCCGCCCAATATCGGAGGCTGCGAGATCGTATAGATGAAGCTGAGCTTCTTCTGCCGAAGCACCATCACATTGGCATAAAAAAAGTAAGCTGCAATATAACGCAGCCTACTGAGCTTGTTCCCCTTATCCACTTTAGGAAGCCGGATTCGTATAATATTGATATTCTCCAGCCGGTCATAAACAATCCGCTTGCGCTTGTCTTTCCACTCATCAGCATCAGGATGCAGCTCAGCGATAACCGTAATGTTGAAGTCATGCTGCAGATGCAGACACAGCTCTGTCAGCAGCTGGCTCGTCGATGCAAAGTCCGGATGAAAATAATTAATAACAAACACAATATTATGCTTCATCCCTATCCCTCTTCCATCTTTCGCTCTTTAAGAAACTTTGCGGGATATCCGACATGAATCTCGCCTGCCGGAATGTCCTTCATGACCGTGCTTCTCGCCCCGGCCACTCCCAGCTCATGAACCGTAACACCGGGGCAGACGAACACATCGCTGGCTATCCATGCGCCATCCTTAATAACAATCGGCTTCACGATCAGCCCGAAGCTGGGATCATTCAGCTTATGACTGCCCGTACACAGATAAGAATGCTGCGATATGACACAATGCTTGCCGACGACGATCACATCAAGACTGTAGAACTCCACATGATCGCCAATCCATGAGTGCTCGTCAATGCGAACCTTCCACGGATAAGTGAACCTGGCAGACGGTCTGATCCTCACACCCTTGCCAATTGCAGCCCCGAACCGCCGAAGCAGCGCATTGCGGAAATTGTACATCGGATGCAGCGAGAACCGGAACAGCGTCCCCTGTACGAACCACCATAACAGCACGGCTATGCCGCTTCTTCCTCGGGAGTACCAGGATTGATCGTATTTGGTCAAGTCAATATTCATATTCATCTCGTCAGACCTCATCCATTATGGTTTCCAGCCTCTTCAAGTAATCGTTCTCTTTGAACTTGATCAGCGTTGTTCGTCTATTCTCATTCGCATACGCAATCAGCCTCGTACGCTCCTGATCCAACGCCTCAATGGCATCTGCGATATCCTGCGGACAACGGGGCCTTACCAGAGAACCATTGCTTGACGTGACGATGTCAGGTATGCCTGCGTGGCTGGTCGATATAATCGCAAGCCCATTCCCCATCGCCTCAATAATCGAGATCGGCTGGCCTTCATTCGGATAATACGTAGGCAGAACGAACACATCGCATTGCGAGAGAAGCCGCTTCTTCTCCTCTCCCATAACAACGCCATGATAATGAACGATCCCTTCCAGCCCGTTATCCCGTACATAGCCGAAGAACTCGTCCTTGTCCCCATCATTGAAGAATTTGCCGGCAAAATGAATCATAACCCGCTTCGTTCTCAGCAAGCTCGCCGCCTCAAGCAGGTCGTAATAGCCTTTACTCTTGATAAAATTGCTCATGTAGACGATCTCAAGCTTCTCCTTGCCCTCCGTTAGCCGCTCGACCTTATGGGCAAATTCATGGTCGCTAAGCAGCACCTGATCTTCTACGCAATTCTCGCAAATTCTAATCTTGTCGGCGCTTATGACATCGGCGAACAGATGCCGGAGACCGCTGCTCAGGACGATCATAATATCGATCCGGGAGAGCATCTTCTTGTTCAGCCAGCGTTGAAGGGGATTGAACTGCCTGTACAGCTCCTTGTAGTATCCGCCATGATAATGAATAACGATCTTCTTCCTCTTCTTCAGCAGTCTCCACAAAATGAACATATCTCTCAGATTGCCAAGCTTGGTCTGGGATATTGTAAAGTAATAAATATCCGCTTCCATGGTTCCCACTTGATTCAGATGGGCGGCAATCCTCTTATTGTCCTTAATGTCCACGCAGGAAAGCTGATACTTATCGTTGAAGAGCCTCGAATTCATAATCGTTCGCAGCGCAATGGACAGCCCGTGTATCGGGGGAGGGAATTGTCCAATCAAGCATATTCGCTTCATAGTTTCCCACCTAACATCCTTGATTGTTCAATCAAGCATATTCGCTTCATGTTATCCCACCTAACATCCTTGATTGTTCAATCAAGCATATTCGCTTCATAGTTTCTCACCTAATATCGTTGTAGTTCGGAGCGGAAGCCCGACATTGGGCCGTACCAGGCGGCTCCCGCCGACTTCCTGCCTCGCAGCCACGGCTGATCCCGGCAGCTTCAATACGACAAGCTCCGATATAAATTTGCTTTGCAGCAGGGCAATCCAGAATACGAGCTGAATGAAAGCAAAGGAATCAAACTGCAAGAGAGCAAACACGAGCAGCAGAATGATCATCGTAGAGAAATTGCGGCCCTTGGCAGATAACAGCAAGAACCCGCACAGCAAGAACAGCGCAATCCCCATCAGGCCGAATTCAGACAGCAGGCGCGTATACATATTGTATTGAGGCAGGCTTAGCTGATTCGTCGCATCGCTTAGCTCACTGCCATCTTTAAAATCCTTGGGCGGTATTTTATCCAGATGATTGATATACCCGTAGTGATAATTCCCCACCCCATAGCCCAATATTGGCTTATCCAGAAAAGCATGCCATCCAATTTTGGAATAAGTGGCTCTTATACTGAAGGAGTCATCCTTCATCAATTTATCCGGATCATTATAGATGTGCAGAATGCGATAATAGTGAGAGGAGTCCAAGTTAAACACATTATTCACAAGTACGACGTGAATGAGCAGCAAGCCGATCCCGACGGCAGCCCCCAGCTTCAGACATAGGTTCACGAACTCCTTCGATCTGGACGTAACGAAGGTGTAGACCAGATAGAGAATAACCAGATCTAGAAAATAGCGAATCGACAATGAAAGAATCGACATCGGTATGAACAGCAGTACGATCATCCTGTCATAGCGGGACAGATTGTTCGTATGCTTCAGCACCAGATAAGCTGGAAAGATGAACAGATTGGTATGCAGGCCGATGTAAGAAGGCTCCGAGAAGGTGAACTGCAGCCGATGCGCCTGAATATAGGCCTTTCTTTCAATGAAAAGCCCGATAAAGCTGCTGATAACGCCGCTGCTCGATATATACATATACACAATTTGCAGCACGCCGACCGCCAGGGCGATGCCATAACCGCGAAGCATCCATTTGAACAGCTTCACATAAGAATCACGCTGCCCATTTTGCGCCACGAAGATTTTGAAGCTCAAATAAATGACCAGTCCCGCAGCCAACGAAGAGGCCGCATCCTTCAAGCCTAAGAAGGAATAGTGCAGGCTTATATTCTGAAACGCTGTAACGATGATGGCGCCGATCACGATCATTCCGATGCAAATTTCCGCCTTCTTATACTTCATCCGCAATACATGATGAAAATTAACGGCAAAAAAAAGAGCTATAAAAACCAGTGATACCGGTTTGTAAGCTCCTCCGAACATAATAGGGAAATTGTCTAGCGGCAATAAAAAAGCAGCGATATAAATTAAAAAATTCATATGATTTTCTCCCGACTGAACTGTCTAGGTGTTCATTAATTCATAATACCGCGTCTCCGACTGCACCCTCTTCATATCTTCATCCACCATCATATGAACCAATTGCTTGAAGCCTACCTCCAGCTCCCAGCCGAGCTTCTCCTTCGCTTTCGTGCAATCGCCGAGCAGCAGATCCACTTCAGCCGGCCTTACAAATTCCGGGTCCAGCACGACATAATCCTTATAATTCAAGCCGACATAAGAGAAGGCCGTCTCCAGCAGCTCCATAACAGAGTGCATCTCGCCTGTCGAGATCACATAATCATCCGGCTCATCCTGCTGCAGCATCAGCCACATCGCCTTCACATAATCGCCTGCGAAGCCCCAATCACGCAGCGAATCCAAATTCCCCATTCGCAGCTCCTGCTGCAAGCCGAGCTTAATTCTCGCTACGCCGTCTGTCACTTTCCGCGTTACAAATTCGAGTCCTCGCCGCGGCGATTCATGATTGAACAGAATGCCGGAGCATGCGAACATGTTGAAGCTCTCTCGATAGTTGACCGTTATCCAATGCCCGTACACCTTGGCAACTCCATAGGGACTGCGAGGATAGAAGGGTGTCGACTCCTTCTGCGGCGTCTCCACGACTTTGCCGAACATTTCGCTGCTGGATGCTTGATAGAACCTTGCCGTCGGCTTTACGATTCGAACCGCTTCGAGCATATGCGTAACCGATATCGCCGTCATCTGCGCAGTAGCAATCGGCTGCGGCCAAGAGGCGGCAACGAACGATTGAGCAGCCAGATTGTACACCTCATCCGGGTCGGATTGCCGAACCGCTTCAATAAGAGAAGCCAGATCGTTCAGATCACCGGAGATCCAGTGAATGCGGTCCCTAATATGCTGCACATTCTCATAGTTCGGCGTACTTGTGCGTCTGCGCATGCCGTACACCTTGTAGCCCTTCTCAAGCAGCAGCTCCGCGAGATAGGAGCCGTCTTGTCCGGTTACTCCCGTAATCAAAGCTCTCTTCATAGCTATTCCTCCACAATCGATTATAGTTTAATAGGATCGCCTTGATAGAAGGAAGAATAGACAGCTCGCAGCCCTTCTTCCAAAGAAATGCCAGCCTTCCAGCCTAATTGGTTGATCTTCGTTACATCCACCAGTTTCCTCGGCGTTCCATCAGGTATGGAAGCATTGAATACAATGTCGCCCTCATAGCCGACAAGCTCCTTGATCAATTCAGCCAGCTCTCTAATGGCTATATCCTTGCCAACGCCGATATTAATAATTTCATTGTCCTCATAATGCTCCATCAAATACAGGCATGCTTCAGCCAAGTCATCCGAGTGGAGAAATTCCCGCCGTGGAGTCCCTGTCCCCCATACCTCTACCTGAGGGGACCGGCTTTCCTTCGCCTCATGGAACTTTCTTATGAGCGCCGGAAGGACATGGGAGGATTTCAAGTCGAAATTATCGTTCGGTCCATACATATTAGTAGGCATAGCCGCAATAAACCTCGTTCCATATTGACGGTTATACGACTGGCACATACTAATACCGGCAATCTTCGCAATCGCATAAGGCTCATTGGTCGGTTCTAATACGCCGGAGAGCAGATATTCTTCCTTGATGGGCTGCGGGGCGAATTTCGGATAGATGCAAGTTGAGCCAAGGAACAACAGCTTCCTTACCTGGCACTGGAAAGCCGCATCAATGACATTCGTCTGAATGAGCAGATTGTCTCGGATGAAATCCGCCGGATAATCATTGTTGGCAGCAATGCCGCCCACCTTCGCTGCTGCCAAAAACACATAATCGACCTTCTCCGCCTCGAAGAAACGCAGAACATCCTCCCGCTTCCTCAGATCCAATTCGCCACTCGTGCGATATACGATATTGGTATAGCCCCTAGTCACCAGTGTCCGTAGAATCGCCGATCCTACCAAACCTCTGTGTCCAGCTACATATATTTTTGAATTCAGATTCATATGAACAACCTCAATCCCCTATGATTGGACTAGAACGCGTCCTTGGAGCCGAAAAGCACTTTAATCGTCTTCAGTATAATCGTCAGGTCAAACAGGAGACTTCGTTGTTTAATATATTGCAAATCCAGCTCAACCATCTGCTCGAAGCTCAGCTCATTGCGTCCGCTTACCTGCCATAACCCCGTGCAGCCTGGCTGCACTTTAAGCCGGAGCTTGTCGTATTTCGTGTAATCCTCCACCTCTCTGCCAAGCGGAGGCCGTGGACCGACAAGCGACATATCGCCCTTGATCACATTCCAGAGCTGCGGCAGCTCATCCACGCTCGTCTTGCGGATGAATTTGCCTATTCTCGTAATGCGCGGATCATCCTTCATCTTGAACATGGCTCCATCAATCTCATTCTGATCCAGCAGATTATCCAGCAGCTCCTCCGCATTGGATACCATGGACCGGAATTTGTACATCCGAAACGGCCTTTCATGCTTGCCGATTCTAATCTGATGGAAAAACACGGACCCGCGCGGGTCTTCAAGCTTAATGAGAATTCCGATGACCAGAAACAAAGGAAGTAGAAGCACGAGTCCAAGGAATGCCAAAATAATATCTGTCGCTCGTTTGATCATCAGATACAGCCGAATCGATCTTTTGCGTTCAGCCTCATAGCCCTTGTATAAGGGACGGCCTTCTACTACAACTTCTGCATCGGACCTTTGCGGGGTAGGAGCCATCGTAAATCACCTCATTTTTGAATAATCTTTTGCGCGTGTTCACGTTTAATGATTTCTTCCAGTGACGCCAGCAGCGGAGTTCGCAGTTCTTTATTATTGAGCGCAAAATGAAGTGTCGTCGTAATAAATCCAAGCTTCTCTCCCACATCAAACCGAATTCCGTCAAAATCATAGGCATATACGCCCTGCAGCTCATTAAGCCTCTGAATCGCATCTGTAAGCTGAATCTCTCCGCCGGCGCCCGCCTCCTGATGCTCCAGAAAATTGAATATTTCAGGGGTCAGTACATAACGCCCCATAATCGCCAGATTGGAAGGAGCCGTCCCGAGCTTCGGCTTCTCGACAAACCGGTTCACCTGATACAAATTGCCGCTGCCGTCGAACGGATCGACAATGCCGTAACGCTCCGTCTGCTCGAACGATACAGCCTGCACCCCGATTACGGACCGCTGTGTAGCTTGATATTGGTCTATCAATTGCTTCGTGCAAGGAGTGTCCGAGACGACAATATCATCGCCGAGCAGAACCGCGAACGGCTCATTGCCGATGAAATTGCGGGCGCACCAGACCGCATGGCCAAGTCCCTTCGCTTCCTTTTGGCGAATATAATGAATATCAACCCCGGATGACTTCTGAACCGCCTCCAGCAGATGATATTTGCCCTTCTCCATCAAATTCTGCTCCAGCTCGAAAGCGATATCGAAATGATCCTCGATCGCGCGCTTCCCTTTGCCTGTGACGATGATAATATCTTCTATCCCTGAAGCGATGGCTTCTTCAACGATATACTGGATAGTCGGCTTATCAACAATCGGAAGCATTTCCTTCGGCATCGCTTTTGTTGCTGGAAGAAACCTGGTCCCTAAACCTGCAGCTGGAATGATGGCTTTGCGTACTTTACTCATGCTCCTCACCCTATCCTTCTATATTATTTGTGATGTCATCTCTTGATGCTAAAAATACGAGCTATTGATTCCGCTTTGGCAGAAGAACCGATAGCTCGGATTTTTAGTAATATGGCATTTAACCAGTCCTCACATCACACCACCGACAATAATGTCTAAGGTCCGTTGACCCACAGCATGACCGAGTGCCTACAGTGATAGAGGTACAGTAGACATTACCTAAGAGAACCGGGTGATGCCTTACGGGTTACTAGTCTCTTACTCCATATTCATAATTGAGTGTTGCCTTTACATCCTTGCGATTGATCTTATTGAACACGATGCCGATAATCCGCGCATTCACATAGTCCAGATTCGCTTTCGCTTTTTTGACCAATTCCTTCTCAACCTTGCCTGCAATAACAACGAGAATGACGCCATCGCAAAGTGAATTGATGACCAGACCGTCTGTAACAGCCAGAATCGGCGGTGTATCAATAAGAATAATGTCGTAATGCTCTCTAAGCTCCTCTACAAGCAGCTGCATGCGCTGGTTTCCGAGCATCTCGGAAGGGTTCGGAGGAATCGGTCCCGATGTAATAATCGATAGATTATCCTGCATCGTATCCTTCACTACTTCCTGCCACTTGAGCTGATACGCTAATAAACTCGTCAATCCGACGCGATTGCTCTGCATGAAGACCTGATGGAGAGACGGCCTGCGCAAATCCGTATCTATTAACAGCACCTTCTTCCCTTCCTGCGCATAGGCTACAGCCAGATTGCTGACCGTTGTCGTTTTCCCTTCCTCCTTCTGGGCGGAGGTGACCATAATGACCTTCAACTGTGAATCCATCGCTGAGTATTGAATATTGGTCCGCAAGGAGCGAAAGGCTTCTGAAATTTTGGATTTCGGGTTGATGAGCGTAATTAAGTTGTTGTCATTGATTGATCGCCGCATAATTGCCATCACCTGCTTTTTGAGTTATTGAAGGCGTCGTCTTCTTCCGATCCTCATTATTGATTTTTGTAATGACGGCCAGGATCGGCAGGTCCAGCTCTTCCTGCAGCTCAGCTTCGGTCTTATAAGAATTGTCCAAATAATCAAGGAGGAAGATAAGACCAATCGCGAGCATGACTGCAACGAAGAAGCTAATCAGAATGTCATTCGTAGGGTTCATATTGATCGGCCCCGAGGGCTCCTCAACAATGGCTTCATTTAATATCGTCACATTATCAACGTTGAAAATATGAGGAACTTCCTGCTTGAATACTTTGCATATCGCATTAAGGATTGTGGCAGCTCGTTCATAAGAGACATCGCTATAGACTAAATTCATAATTTGCGAATCATTGGCGGAGGTTACCTGGACGCTTGCGATCAATTGTCTTGGCGTCACCTCAAGCTCCGGATATTGCTCTGCAACCTTATTCATAATGGCTGTTGTTCGAATAACTTCCTTATAGGAATTAATAAGCATAAGCGTGAACTGTATGGAACCGACACTTTGAACAGTTGCGCCATCATCCGATTGGGGAAAATGATTCGCGATCAGTTTGGCATTCGCTTGGTAGATAGGAGTAACGAGATAGTAGCTTTTTATTGCTGTGAAGACACATGCAACGAGGGCAATGAGAGCGATTAGCCAGAGCTTTTTTTTGATGACTTTATAATATTGTTTCAGTTCCATCTAGTAATCCTCCGATATGGAAAGTTATTGAAGATAAATATGAGATATCGTTTGCAACATCCTGGAACAAGGAGTATTATTACTGGGGTCTGCATAATTTGAAGAAATACGTTTAAAATCCGATCAATGCGGCAATGATAATGTTGCGTATTGATACAATCTGTATCTATTTCTAGGTTAACTTTACGATACAGAACGTAACATGTCAATAGTTTTTTCATGGTTTTTTCAAGATTGCGACATTTTGTTTCATAACATGCAATTGAAAGCGTTTCGTATTAATATGTTGGTATAGTTAGTAAGGAGGAGTCATATGAACTTGGGTAACGTAATTGCTAAATTGAGAGAGGATCGGGGGTGGACTCAAGAACAGACAGCAGGATTTCTTGGGATTTCGCGCGCTGCATTGTCTCATTATGAGAAGAATCGCAGAGAACCGGACACCGATACGTTATCGAAATTTGCCGATTTGTTCCACGTAACTGTTGACTACCTTGTCGGACGAACCAATACTCCTCATTCCGTTCTTGATGAACCTATACGTGAATTCGTTGACCAGTTGGAATTAGCCGATGAGGAATTGCTGCAGAAATTCGCGCTTACTATAGATGGCCGCAAATTATCAGCTGAGGAAGCTCGCCGATTCATAGCCTTCGTTCGTGCGGAGAGAATGATGAAGTGAAGTTACCATATAGCCGTTGCACAGCTTGCAGCTTGCAGCGGCATGCAACAGCATCATGAAACAGCAGCATGCAGCAGTAGCATCTGCAACAGCATCATGCAGCAGTATCATGAAACAGCATCATGCGGCAGCATCTGCAACAGCATCATGAAACAGCATCATGCGGCAGCATCTGCAACAGCATCATGCAGCATCATCTGCAACAGCATCATCTGCAACAGCATCATGCAGCATCATCTGCAACAGCATCATGCAGCATCATCTGCAACAGCATCATGCAGCAGCATGCAGCAGTATCATGCAACAGCATCTGCAACAGCATCATGCAGCGGCATGCAACAGCATCATGCAACAGCATCTGCAGCAGCATCTGCAACAGCATCATGCAGCATCATCAACAGGCCAGCAGGACGATATGTGCCAGCAATTAGCCGTATCTGCACCTATTGCCGCTTACAAACAAAACCATAGGATGCCGTATAGGCCTTCTATGGTTTTGTTTTATTTTGCGTGCTGTTATTAGGTTGAAGAGACATTCGAGACCAGTTCGAGGAATCGATGCCCAACTGCTCAAGAATAGTTGTGACATCCAGCTCAACGATGCTGGAATCTTGAGGGGAAATCGTTAGCTCCTTTTTCTTGTCGAGATTATTAAGTTTCATAAACACTCCGACTCCTACTCTCCTATTATTCACGAATAGCGGCGTTCCGCTATTGAAGTTAGGAAGCTTGATAGAATCTGTCGGTCAATGAAATCAGATGTTATTTATTACAGCAATGGCCGATTCAGCGTGACGTCAACATTCCACCAACTCCAACGAGATGAGCTCTTGCCGCCATCTCTCCTCTGGAATACAGACCTGCTCCAGCAATATGCGAATATCTATCTCCATTAATGGCTCGTATTCAGTCGTCTCAACAATGAGCATCATTGCGATTTCCCTCTCCCTTCTTCATCTAAGAACAGTGTAATTATAGCTAACATGTCCGAAAGATGGTGTCGGTATATGGAAGTCGGAAACTGAAATCTTTTTGTTCTATTTGTCGAATCAACCGAAACATTAGAATGTAAGGCTTTTCATCTAAACATAATGAGGATTTTCTAATATATATGTAAACGTTTTAACAAATTACAGCCCCGTTACCGTACATCAAAGAGCTGATGAACGCAAGAAATAGAATGCAGAGAGGTAGAAGCAGAGAGGTATAAGCAACACTCCGTGTATGGCCAGCTGCTGTTCGATTAATGGAAGAAGAGGCTGCCCCCTAGTGTCATCATTTGATGACTTATGGGACAGCCTCTTCCTAAAGACCTAAGGGGGCAAGGAGCGCACAATTGTTGCAAAAACTCATGACATCGATGACGTCCCACAAGAGACATTTCTCGGTGGGCTGCATCAGCCGTCACTTACTTCTCGAATAACCAGCGCTCCTCGTATACTATTTCTTGCTGTAACGCGGCATTCACGCCTTACAGCGAATGCCGAAGGCGATTTTGCATCGCCTTGTCATCTGTAAGAGGGTTTTTCACGCTTACAGCGTGCTTCGCTCCATTTTCCCCTGCTGTAACGCTGTTTTCCCGCCTTACAGCGAATGCCGAAGGCGATTTTGCATCGCTTTGTCATCTGTAAGAGGGTTTTTCACGCTTACAGCGTGCTTCGCTCCATTTTTCCTTGCTGTAACGCGGTTTTCCCGCCTTACAGCGAATGCCGAAGGCGATTTTGCATCGCCTTGTCATCTGTAAGAGGTTTTTTCATGCTTACAGCGTGCTTCGCTCCACTTTTCCCTGCTGTAACACGGTTTTCACGCCTTACACAGCGAATGCCTGAATTTGTACTTTTTACTTTGTACTTTTTACTTTTACTTTTACTTTTGCAGGCATTCTATCACATGACACTCATGTATGATCCACTTTACCTTTGCAGGTAGACAATCAAGTAACGCTCATGTACAAGTACAATCCACTTTAGTTGCCGCCTGCACGCGCCAGTTCTTTCATATTCGCTTCGAATGCTGCAAGAAGTGCTGCATCACCAGTCAGACCGGTTTCCTCAATCTTCTCAATTTGCTCCAGCATCCGCTTGTAATCCTTAGGAATAACTTTGACGAACTTCGCCAATGCCGCATCCCAACTGGACAGCAGTCGATCACCAACAGCACTGCCTGTATATTGAACATGACGACGAACCATGTCTTGAAGCTCTTCCATTTCCTTCGGATTCTCCAGACGCTCCAGCAACACCATCTCCAGATTGCATTGCTTATAGAAGTCGCCCTTCTCATCCAGGACATATGCGACGCCGCCCGACATACCTGCGGCGAAGTTGCGGCCAGTGCCGCCAAGAACAACAACGCGTCCGCCAGTCATATATTCGCAGCCATGATCACCGACACCTTCAACGACAACCTTCACGCCGGAGTTGCGCACTGCGAAGCGCTCGCCTGCAATACCGCGAATATAAGCCTCGCCGCTCGTTCCGCCATAGAGTGCTGTATTCCCGATAATGACATTTTCTTCTGCGACGAAGGTTGCTTTCGACGATGGCGCTACGATAATCTTGCCGCCGGAAAGTCCCTTGCCCACATAGTCATTGGAATCGCCTTCCAGAGTCAACGTAATACCCTTCGGTACGAATGCTCCGAAGCTCTGACCAGCAGAACCGGTGAAATGGAATGAAATTGTATCCTCCGGCAAGCCTTGAGCGCCGTACTTCCGAGTAACCTCGCTGCCGACAATCGTACCGACTACGCGATTCGTATTCGTGATTGGCAGCGCTGCCCGAACCTGTTCCCCATTCTCCAATGCCGGCTTCGCCAGCGGAAGCAGAGTCTGCATATCAAGCGACTCTTCCAGAAGGTGATTCTGCTCCTGTACACAATAGCGTGCAGCGTCCTGCGGCAGCTCAGGCTGATGCAGCAGCGGAGACAGATCAAGACCTTTTAATTTGTAATGATTGATTAAAGACTTCGTCTCCAGACGATCTACACGTCCAACCATCTCAGTAATGGTACGGAATCCGAGCTCTGCCATAATCTCGCGAAGCTCGCGTGCAATGAACAGCATGTAGTTCGCCAGATGGGCCGGATCGCCCGTGAACTTCTTGCGAAGCTCCGGATTCTGAGTCGCAACGCCAACCGGACAAGTATCCAGATGACATACACGCATCATGATACAGCCAAGAACGATAAGCGGAGCTGTTGAGAAGCCATATTCCTCGGCGCCGAGCAGGGCTGCAATAGCCAAGTCGCGTCCGTTCATAATTTTACCGTCTGTCTCCACAACTACGCGGTCACGAAGATTGTTGAGCATAAGCGTCTGGTGCGTCTCGGCAAGACCAAGCTCCCACGGCATACCTGCGTGACGGATAGATGCCAGCGGCGATGCGCCAGTACCTCCATCGTAGCCGCTCACGAGAATAATATCTGCACGGCCTTTGGCAACACCGGCAGCAATTGTGCCGACGCCCACCTCAGAAACGAGCTTCACGTTAATACGAGCACGCGGGTTCGCATTCTTCAAATCGTGAATCAGCTCTGCCAAATCCTCGATCGAGTAGATATCATGATGAGGCGGCGGCGAGATCAATCCAACACCTGGAGTCGATCCGCGAACCTCGGCAACCCAAGGATACACCTTGCGTCCTGGCAGCTGTCCGCCTTCACCAGGCTTCGCTCCTTGCGCCATCTTGATTTGAATTTCATCCGCATTGACCAAATAGTTGCTCGTTACACCGAAACGGCCGGAAGCAACCTGTTTGATTGCGCTGCGGCGGGAATCGCCATTCTCATCCGGGATGAAGCGCGCTGGATGCTCGCCGCCCTCACCTGTATTGGATTTGCCGCCAATGCGGTTCATTGCGATCGCCAGCGCTTCATGCGCTTCCTTGCTGATCGAACCGTAAGACATGGCGCCGGTTTTGAAGCGTTTGACGATCGATTCCACCGATTCAACCTCATCCAATGGCACAGGATCGGCATTGTAATTGAATTCAAGAAGCGAACGAAGCGTCAGATGCTTCTTATTCTCACCCTGCACAAGCTCAGAGAACTTCTTGTACAGCTTATAGTCATTGGAGCGTGACGCCATCTGCAGCGTATGAATCGTCTGCGGGCTGAACAGATGGTCTTCGCCATCCTTGCGCCATTGGTAATCACCGCCGGAATCCAGTTCCTTCTCGCCGCCCTCTTGCTCTGTGAAGGCGCGATTGTGATGCGACAGCGTCTCAGACGCGATAACGTCCAGACCGATACCGCCGATACGTGACGGCGTCCAAGTGAAGTACTCGTCGACAAGCTCTTCCTTCAAACCTACCGCTTCGAAAATTTGCGCTCCGCGATACGATTGGATTGTGGAGATACCCATTTTGGACAAAATCTTCACGATGCCCTTGGTCGCTGCTTTGATGAAGTTTTTGACTGCTTTCTCGTGCGTAACCCCTCTAAGCATGCCTTGGCGAATCATGTCATCAAGCGATTCAAACGCCAGGTATGGATTCACCGCACTGACTCCGTAACCGAGCAGCAGTGCAAAGTGATGCACCTCGCGCGGCTCGCCGGATTCCAGCAGGATACTTACTTTGGTGCGCGTGCCTTGGCGAATCAGATGGTGATGCAGTGATGAGACGGCTAGCAGGGATGGAATAGCGGCATTCTCACGGTCTATTCCACGGTCGGACAGAATAAGAATGTTATGTCCTTTGGCAATAACCCGATCTGCAGCCTCATACATTTGCGCAATTGCAGCGCGTATTCCAGCTTCGCCTTCAGACGCTGTGAAGTGAGTCGGTATTGTAATTGCTTTGAAGCCTGGACGACGCACATGACGCAGCTTAGCAAACTCCTCGTTCGAAAGCACCGGCGATGCAAGACGAATATGGCGGCAGCTCTCAGGCTCCGGATTAAGCAAATTGCGCTCTGGTCCGATCGTTGTGCCTGTGGCTGTAATAATCTCCTCGCGAATCGCGTCGATAGGCGGATTCGTGACTTGTGCAAACATTTGCTTGAAATAGTTGAACAGTCGCTGCGGACGCTCGGACAGAATAGCGAGCGGAGCATCATAGCCCATCGAAGCAATTGGTTCTACGCCGCTTCCAGCCATAGGCTCAAGCACCTTCCGCAGATCCTCAAATGTATAGCCGAATGCTTGCTGGCGCTGCTGCACCGTAGCATGGTTCGGTTCAGGCAATTCCGGCGCTTCCGGCAGATCATCCAATCCAACCAGATGCTCATCCAGCCATTCGCGATAAGGGTTCTCGGCTGCAACCCCGGCTTTAACCTCTTCGTCAGAAATAATGCGGCCTTCCTTCGTGTCAACAAGCAGCATGCGGCCTGGACGAAGACGATCTTTGTATAGAATATTCTCAGGGTCAATAGGAACCGTGCCCGCTTCGGAGCCAAGTATAATAACGTCGTCCTTCGTTACGTAGTAACGAGCAGGGCGAAGACCATTGCGATCGAGGATTGCGCCGATTTGAGTGCCATCGGTGAATGCCATTGCGGCAGGTCCATCCCAAGGCTCCATCAGGCAGCTGTGGTATTCGTAGAATGCTTTTCTGTCATCGTTCATGCTTTCGTGGTTGGACCATGGCTCAGGAACCATCATCATGGCCACATAAGGCAGGGACCGGCCAGAGAGGTATAGAAACTCCAGTGTATTATCAAACATTGCTGTATCAGAGCCGTCAGGGTTAATGATCGGTTTGATTTTGTCCATATCCGCGCCGAACAATTCGCTCTCGCACATCGTTTGGCGGGCATGCATCCAGTTGACATTGCCGCGGAGCGTATTAATCTCTCCGTTGTGAATCAGGTAGCGGTATGGATGCGCGCGCTCCCAGCTTGGGAATGTGTTTGTCGAGAAACGGGAGTGAACAAGCGCGATTGCCGTCTCCATCGTCTCATCGTTCATATCCGTGTAGAAGGAACGAACCTGCTCTGTCGTAAGCATTCCTTTGTAAACGACCTTCTTGCTCGACATGCTGGAGAAGTAGAACGTATCCGCGCCTTCCTCGCCAGAGTAGCGAATCACTTGCTCTGCGCGTTTGCGGATCACATAGATTTTGCGCTCGAACGACAGCTCGTCTTTGAGCCCTTCATTCTTGCCGATAAATACTTGGCGCACATACGGCTTCACCGCTTTAGCGGAATCGCCAAGCTTCGCATCGTTCGTCGGAACCGTCCGCCAGCCAAGCAGCGTCTGGCCTTCCTCACGAATAATGCGCTCCAGTTGGCTCTCATGGCTTGCACGGACATTGTCATCCTGCGACAAGAACAACATGCCTACCGCATAGTCTCCGTTTGCCGGCAGTTCAATGCCCTGACCCTTCATTTCACGGGCGAAAAAGGCATGTGGGATTTGCAGCATAATGCCTGCGCCATCGCCAGTATTCGGCTCGCTGCCTTGGCCGCCCCGGTGCTCCATATTCTCAAGTACCGTCAGCGCCTGCTGAATGATGGTGTGTGATTTAATTCCTTTAATGTTAGCTACAAAGCCCATACCGCAAGCGTCTTTCTCAAACTGCGGATCGTAGAGGCCTTGCTTCGGCGGCAAACCCAAACGATTCTCTTTCATTGCGTACACCCTTCTATCCATAAATTTTTGTGATAACATTCATAAGGTCCGGCTTCATTTTCGACACATTATCGCTTAGAATAGAAAGCAATAGAAGGTTACAATATAACAAACCGTCGAATAATGAACAAGTATTGCTGACAAAAAAAGACGCTGTTCACGGCATGTCAGCATGCCATTACCGCCAGCATCCAGAGGTTGATAAATTGCTGCACAATCGGATTTTCGGTATTGTATTATTTTATCATCACCCCATAGCGATATCAATTTAATATTTTTATGGTTGTGATAAGAGTTCTTTAACGGATTTTGTCTTACTTGCCTTCTTACTATATCAAAAGGATGTGTGTTCGTTGTATAGAAAATTGAGGAAAAAGGCGCTCCCGGCTGCCATTCTGACAGCTTCCCTGATCGTCGGAACTACAAGCGTGAGCAGCGCAATTTATGCCGAAGCGAATGTCGAAACGAAAACGAATGCGCTGGCAGGCATGAAGGCTGCCAGCATGAGCGCGAATTACAGCAGCATGGAGGCACGCGCGCAAGCCTTTGCTGACGTTGTCGGTACGATAGTCAATGCGAGTACAGTCGGCAATGTGGGCGCGCAAGCCTTTGCGTCTGACGCCGCTGGTGCAGTAGCGATTGAAGCACTCGATATCGTCGCAGTTGGAGATTCGCTCACAGTTGGCTATGAGCCTGGCATGACGGAGAGCTCCGTGCCTTACGGCTATGTGGATCGGGTTTATGAGCAAGCTCTCTATCACGGAAGAGTATCGATCCAGAACTTCGGAGTAATGGGATTGAAGTCTGCCGGATTACAGGCCTGGCTGAATGCGACAGCACAAGGCAACGCAATCACCGCAGAGGAAGCGCAGAACAATTTATCCAGCTATCCGCTAGCCTCCGCAACCATAGCCAAATCCGCGGCGCTCAAGACCGCGCTACAGGGAGCCGACCTGATCGTCATGACAATCGGCGGCAATGACTTTACTTCTATCATCGAAGCGGTCAGGCAGGGCCCGCTGACAACCGAGCAGCTTACAAATCGTTTTGACGAGGTGCTGGCAGCCTACGAGACATCGCTTGAAGCATCCCTTCGTTCCATCATCGCCATCAATCCGACAGCTCGCATCATTATTTCGGATCAGTATTTGCCTGTGCCAAAGCCTTCTGTTGTCAACAAGGCCATAACTGAGGAGCAATATGCTGTACTTCTCGGAGGGGTCGCCAAGCTGAAGGAGAGCGTGGAGTCACTTGCAGACACGTTGAGGAATGAAGGAACGAAGATTGATACAGTAAACGTATCGGAGCCATTCGCGGGCAAAGAATTGATCTACACTGGCATCGTCAAAGGCGATATTCACCCTCAGCAGGCTGGCTATCAAGTCATGGGCCAAGTGTTCGCGGAGGAAATTTGGGGCGAGTACAGACAGCCTGAGAAGCTCGCGGCAGGCGAACCGCTGCATGTCATCATTGATGGCAAGAAGCTGACTGGCGCCAACAAGCCGGTGCTCAAAAGCAATACAACCTTCCTTCCGATGCGGGATCTGGCTAACGCCATGAATGCAGCATTGACATGGGACAGCAAGACTCAGACCGCTACGATCAAAGCAGGCAATAAAGAGGTCGCATTCCGCATTGGCGCACCCTCGATGAAAGTAAACGGTCAAGAGGTCCCGCTCGCCGTGCCCGCATATCTTGCGAAGTCAGGGAACAACGCCGTCACCTATCTGCCGCTCGCCGCACTTTCCAAAGGGCTAGGCTATCAAGTCGAGTACCGCAAACCAATTGGCACAGTGTTCATTAATAAATAACATCATCTGCACCCCCTCGGGACAGATAACTTCAGCAGCTCCACACCGGAATAGATCCCATCAGCAGCTCCACACCAGCCGAGCAGTGATCGCCTTTTGGATGCGATCGCTGCTCTTTCTCTGTACAACCATCCGCTAACTTGCATTTTCGCATCATAAGCGCCCCCCGCATTATTAATCAGCGGCGTAGAACACAGTTGGCTCCACTTTTCCGTGCTATAATGCGGTTTTCAGTCTTACAGCGGCAGTTGATTCCGATTCTACAGCGTCTTATTATCTCTGTAAGAGGGTTTTTCAAGCTTACAGCGCAGCTGGCTCTACTTTTCCGTGCTGTTAGGCGGTTTTTCAGTCTTACAGCGACGTATGAAGCCGATTCTACAGCGTTTTATTGTATGTAAGATGTTTCTTCAAGCTTACAGCGCAACTCGCTCCACTTTTCCGTGCTGTTAGGCGGTTTTTCAGTCTTACAGCTGCAGATGAAGCCGATTCTGCGACACTTGTATCAATTAGCTGGTTTTTCAGGTATGCAAGCACGGTTAACTTGTTTGTTCAATAGCCATTGAATGGCCTGATGATGGCAGTAGGAGTACACGCGAAGCTTGAGCTTGATCCCATCATTCAGATGAACAAATTCGAGCGAGCAGCCGTCTTCTTTAAGAGGCTACTCCGGATTTCATTACGGCTACGAAATATTCCGCAATTTCATCCTTGCTTAACGGTTCATGGCGCTGACTCCATTCAGTAGTGAGAGCCACATACATCCGCAGCATCAGAAATGCAGTCAAAGCCGGGTCAACCTCACGCAGCTCCCCCTTCTCAATTGCAAGGACAACCTCCTGTTGAATAAACCCGATAATAGCATTCTCCAGCTTCTCCAGCCCTTCCCTCGCCATTGGCGTACCGATATCCCGCACTTCATGCGACAGCTTGACGATTAGCGCATGCTTTTCCCTAAACTGAAGCAGCTCATGCAGAATTGCCGCCAAATTACCGAAAAACGATTTATCGTGATCAAGCGTTCTCTGGGCCAGCGATCCTAGCTGTGCTACCAGCTGATCCATAATTGCCCCGAACAAATCCTCCTTCGTATCGAAAAAGGTATATATTGTTCCTTTGCCTACAGCTGCAATTCTAGAAACAAGGTCCATAGTTGTTGCCTTATAGCCGAACGTAGCAAACGACTGGGCAGCCGCATCCACGATTAGCGTTTTGCGATCAACTGTTTTTTTCGAATGCTCCACCACTGTTAGTCTCTCCCTATACTCGTAATCACCAGCCAGCACGTAGCAATCCAACTCTCGCTCCATTTACCAGCCAACTCGATACAATCCGACTCTCACTCCATTCACCAGCCAGCACGTAGCATTCCAACACTCACTCCGATTCACCGGCCAGGACGAGCTGCTCCATTGTGAACAGCGCGTTGTAGCGCAGCCCTTCTGCTTCAAACTTCGCGCGTGCCTCAGGGATGCTGTCGATGATGCATATAACATCACGGACGATGGCGCCGCCCTCTCGCAATGCATTCACGCTCCGTACGATGTGGCTGCCGGTTACGACCACATCATGCACAATACATACGCGCTTCCCGATCGTATTGGTTCCTTCAGTGAGCTTGCAATTCAATGCATCATTGGCCTGCTTGCGAATGAATGCCGCTGGAATATTCGTTTCCATCGATAGCACTGTCACGAGCGGAATGCCGCCCAGCTCTATGCCGGCAAGCACCTCGGTCCCCACCGGAATCCGTGTCGCCAGCTCGGCCGAGATGCTCCCAAGCAAGCGGGGATTGGACATCAGCAAATATTTGTCAAATTGCGGGCCATCCGTGACTTCACCTACAGGATTTTTTGAGATGTCTGTAATTCGGGCGTAAATATCCCTCGCCATCGAAAGACTTATTCTATTCATTCATCCCAGCCCCTCTCCTACTTGCGATATTCTTGAGCGAGTCCTTCAAGCTGCTCCAATCCACGATCAGCCCAGCGCTTCAAACGATCAAGCGCCGCAATTTCCTTCTCCACAGCCTGCAGCAGCGACGCCTTATATTCCGGCACTGCTCCATAATAAGGACGGATGTCGCTTAGCGGCACATTGGTCTTCTCTGTGTAGCTGAGCGCGCGCCGTTCGTGGAACATCGGAACATCCGGATTATACGGATTGTGCAAATCCCCCTGTTCGGGATGCTTCAATACAGCAAGCACCTTTACAAGCGCGCGAGGCGTGCCCTCCTCCACTACCTCACCTATATATTCGCCTGATTTCACGCTTATGAAAACGGTTGATCCCGCCTCCGGCAGAAATTTATCATCGTTGTGCATCTTTTCCGTATCTCCTTTCGTCGTATAGGATAGCGAGATTACGATAATACGTCCCGCCGCAAAACTTAATTTACAAATAAATTTTAACATAAATTAATGTACAAATAGCAAGCAAACCTAATTTCATGTCTTGTATTCAGGTCATGTTGCATCGTAAAATGAGTATAAGGAAAAGTAGGTGAGAAGATGCGTAAAAAAAGAGTGCTTCTGCTCTCTGAAGGTTTCGGTTCCGGACATACCCAGGCAGCCTATGCACTTGCTGTCGGAATTAGGGAACTGAATCCTAATATTGTTACGCGAGTTATTGAACTGGGTAATTTCCTGAACCCGGTTATCGGTCCATTAATTATTTCCGCCTATAAGAAGACCGTCAGCAAGCAGCCTAAGCTCGTCGGAATTGTATATCGGAGACAATACAAGAAATCGTTGAATCGATTCACTCAACTTGCTCTTCATCGCATATTTTATACCCAAACAGCACAAGTCATCTCCCAGCTCAAACCTGATCTCATCGTCTGTACGCACCCTGTTCCGAATGCGGTCGTATGCCGATTGAAGCGGCTTGGATTGGATGTTCCCTTATATACGCTCATTACAGATTACGATGCCCACGGAACCTGGACCAGTCCTGAGGTCACCAAATATCTGGTTTCTACTTCACTAGTCAAGAAGAAGCTGACGGATCGCGGCATTCCTTCCAGTCGAGTAGAAGTAACCGGCATTCCTGTCCACCCGAACTTCTGGCGCACGAATGACAAGTCGGAGATTCAGCCCCAATTCGACTTGAAGCCAATGCCAACAGTCCTTATTATGGGCGGAGGCTGGGGAATCATGTACAGTGACAATCTGCTTAAATATATGGCGGGATGGCGGGACTCGATCCAGTTGATCTACTGCGTTGGCAGCAACGAGAAGGCCAGAGAGAAGATGCTTGCCGACCCCATTTACCAGCATCCCAACATTAAAGTGCTCGGTTTTACCCGTGAGGTCAGCAAGCTGATGGACGTGTCCGACCTGCTTATTACCAAGCCTGGCGGCATGACCTGTACAGAAGGGCTGAGCAAAGGGATTCCGATGCTGTTCTATGAGCCGATTCCCGGTCAGGAAGAGGTCAATTGCGAATATTTCGTAGAAAGCGGCTTTGGCGAAATGCTCATCTCTTCAGACACAATTGACAAATGGTTCTCGCTTATTCAAGAGCCCTATACCTCAATTCAGCATAGACGGGACCTTCTATCCAAGCGCAATCTTCAATATAATCCGATGCAATGCTCCCGTGCCGTCTTGCAGCTTATGCAATGACGGCATGTTTTTTCTCTATATGATTCTGAATAGGCTGCTCTTCTGAAGGGTAAACAAACGTGAGATGCTTATGATGGCTACAGGAGGCATGATGAAGATGAGAAAACAACCGTTGGATGGAAAAACGATCATATTGCGTCTTGAGCTGGATACGGGGAAAGCGCAATTCGGAAGTGCGGCAACAGCTATTGAACGTGCAGGCGGCGATATCATCGCGATTGACGTCATACATACAAGCCGTGAACGAACGACACGCGACCTTACCGTGAAGATTGCCCATTCGGACACCTCGCAGCGAATTGCCCAAGCCATCGAAGAGCTGCCAGGCATCCGACTTGTGAACATCTCGGACCGCACCTTTCTTCTTCATCTTGGCGGCAAGATTGCCATTCAGCCCAAGACTCCAATTGTGAATCGCGACGACTTATCCCGAGTCTATACGCCGGAGGTCGCGCGTGTCTGCAATGCGATCCATGAAGACCCCAGCAAAGCTTTCACGTTGACTGTCAAACGCAATATGGTTGCTGTTGTCTCCGACGGCAGCGCTGTACTCGGGCTAGGCAATATTGGACCCTATGCGGCGATGCCGGTCATGGAAGGCAAAGCAATGCTGTTCAAGCAGTTCGCCGATGTGGATGCATTCCCTATCTGTCTGGACACACAGGATACAGAGGGGATCATCGCTGCTGTCAAAGCAATCGCTCCCGCATTCGGCGGCATAAATCTTGAGGACATCGCTGCCCCCCGCTGCTTCGAGATCGAACAGCGCCTGCGCGAAGAGCTGGATATTCCCGTCTTCCATGATGACCAGCACGGAACGGCTGTCGTCCTCTATGCTGGATTGCTCAACGCACTCAAGCTCACCGGGCGCAGAATCGAAGAGGCGCGCATCGTTGTTTGCGGCATTGGGGCTGCCGGTACAGCCTGCACCAAAATGCTGCTCGCCGGCGGCGCCAGACATGTTATCGGCGTAGACCGCGAAGGCATACTGACGCGTGATCGCCATTATCCCAATGGCATGTGGCAATGGTATGCCGAGCATACGAATGAAGAACGGATTAGCGGAGGGCTCGCCGAGGCGCTGAATGGCGCCGATGTGTTTATCGGTCTGTCAGCTGGCGGCATTCTGAAGCGAGAGGATGTGGAAACGATGAGCGCCAGCCCGATCGTCTTTGCGATGGCGAATCCAGAGCCGGAGATCCGTCCAGAAACGGTTGAGGACATCGTTGGCGTCATCGCCACAGGACGTTCCGATTATCCCAACCAGATCAACAATGTCCTCTGCTTTCCCGGCATATTTCGCGGCGCGCTGGATTGTCGTGCCAGCAGCATCAATGAGGCGATGAAGCTGGCGGCTGCAGAGGCGATCGCCTCTGTTATCAGTGAAGAGGAGCTTAGCCAGCTCTACATTATTCCAAGTGTATTCAACCAGCGCATTGTCGACGAAATTCGTCGTCGCGTCATTCACGCCGCAATCGAAAGCGGAGTTGCAAGACGTCAGCCACGAGAGTAGCATAAATGCTGCCGACGGCCCTGAAGCTTCCTGCCCGTAAGGTGCAGCGCTAAATATAAAAACCTCCTCAACCACAGTATTCCTTCTGGTTGAGGAGGTTTTTCATTTCAGCTTAAAGCGCGCTTCCCCCGAACAAGAAGCGGTGCTCCCAATGCGTGCCTGCAATATCGTTGACGCGAACGCCGCCGGATTCTTTGGAGTACGTGTGAAGAATACGGCCGTCGCCCAAGTAGATGCCAACATGCGTAATGGTGGCCGTAGATTTGTTAACACCGGCATATGAGGATGCCGAGGCTCCTTTATAAGACATGAAGAACATCAGATCGCCACGTTTCAGCCCGCTCCAGTTCGTCTTCACATTGCCTTTGTCCTTCACATAACTCCCTTGTTGACGGGAATCGGCTGGAAGCTTCACTCCAATGCCCGCCATGAAAGCCGTCCGAACAAAATCCGAGCAGTCGAACGTCGCAGTTGAATTCCGATCTGAGCCGAATTCATAGGGTGTACCAAGAAAGCTCATCCCTGCTGTGATTATCTTCTCCACCTGTGCAGAACCTCCAGGCTGCTGTTGACCGCCGCCCTGCTGGCCACCGCCAGGCAGACTGCCGTTCACCTGTATGTACTCTGCCCGCGCGCTAATATATCCCTTAACACCGCTCGAATCCTTCGCCTCATACCAGTAGCTGTTCGGCTGAGCTGTTACCGTGACCTTCTCTCCCTTGCTCAGATAACGAATTCTTCTGCTATCCGTCGAAGGCGCTTCACGGAAGGAAACAGATGCTACGATCACCGCATTCCCAGCAGTTCCTGTATTGCCGGAGTTTCCGGAATTGCCGTTTGAATTCCTAACAACTTCAATATATTTACTGGACGTTGATATATACCCGATCTGTCCGCTATTATCTTGAACCTTGTACCAATAGCTGTTAACCTCTTCCAGGATGGCAACTTTGCTGCCCTTCTTCAAATATTTCATGACCGTAGATGAGGTTGAAGGACGGTCGCGAAAGCTGACACTGCTTTGAACCTCGCCTACGAGACCCGTATTAGCAGCTGCAGGCGAGACTGGGATAACAAGCAGGGCAGCAAGAATTAAAGTCATGAATGATGCCAAGACTTTCTTCATGGTAAAATTCCTCCATTTTCAAATAGGATGGTTGTTCGTAGATGCTTGCCAAATAGAGGTTTGACCTTCCACAATTGTCATAATTAATGAATCACGCTTGCACGCATCGCTCCTTTCATGCCCCTGAAACATAAGGTGTATATGACCATTGTACGGATGACCTGACATGTCACCTATCGTCCGATCGTCTCATTTCGCATTGTGCATTATGGTCAGAAAGAACCACGAACAACACTTTTTATCCAAAAAAATAAGAAGACGCCGCATCGGCGCCTTCCTTTATAACCCTTGGCACATATTGCTTTGAGACCCTTTACATTTCCTTGTAGACCATTCCGATCCATAAGACTTTCGAACTAACTGAACAACCATCGCAGACCGCTTGGTAAATAGAACCAACCGCTCCAATTGGCATCATATTGCCGCAATTTCCCTTATTCACAGCTGTCCGCTCTACAAATTGTTCCATACCGGGATTTCAGCCTCGGTCGGCGTCTCATCCACTACGGTCACAGGCTCGTATTTGCGGGCAACCCGCATAAGCGCATCATAACGGTTGCTCGACTCCAACACCGCCTGAAATTCGGCTCTCACAATCGAGGAGAACGTGGTCACCTCACCCGTATGATAGTACAAATGCAGCTTTTCTTCCTTCTCGTCATACGAGCAAAAGGCAATTTGCTTGGATTCCACTGGTACGAGCATTAACAATCCCTCCTTATTAGCGGGCATAGCATCCTATAACCTTATTAACCTTATATTCAATCCGATCAACCAATATACAGATATCGTTATAAAATTTTGGCTCAAAACAGAAATCAGTGCCTGACTTCCAGCGCGGAGGGGGGGGACGCTACGGGGCAGAGGGTTCTTCCGATCGCTTTCGCTTTGAGCCAAATTTTTTTATGCATAAGGTTATGTTAAATTCCAATGTTGATATTTGACCACAAGAAAACCGCCTTGTTGAAAAGGCGGTTTATTGAGCTATCGTTCCTCGATTTAGTGAACAATTTCTTGAGCAAAGAGGGTATTACATAAGTTCTGGGATTTCCGTAATCTTCTTAATAACCATCGGCACATCTTCTTCGTTACGGCTGACTACAAAGAGGTGGTCGGCTTCGCTTATATTTGGAGCCGATGCTTCGCTCTTTTGTTGTCGAGCAAGCACATCCTCAAACGTTGAAGCACTCCGAAAAATGTCTTTGCTACGCTGGCTTTCTGTTATCCGTAAATAAAGTTCGTCATCTGGAATATCAAAATAGACCAGAATGGTTATAAACCCTTTGTTTCGAAAATAGCCCAGTAAGTCCATACGACCTTTTCGTTCAAGATTAGAATTACATAGAACGAGGTGACAATCGGTCTGATTTACCGCATAATCGACTATTGTTTGAGTAACTGCATATTTTAGCGTATTCGGACCTTCTTTCGGGCGTAAGGACTTGTAGTAAGCGTTAATGAACGATGCGTGATTGTCTTGGTCAATAATTATTGCATTTTTCAACTGCAATTCTAATTGTTTAGCGAATGTCGTCTTACCACTATGTGTTTTACCTACCGTAACGACTACAATTCTATTCATCATTAACCCCTTTACTTTGTTACATTCTATTCCTCAGATTATCACGCATTCCTGACCGTTCGCTTAACAAGAATAAGCAGAAAGCCTAAGTTTGGTATTCGTGTCGGTTACAGTAAACAGGCACGATTTGATCAACATATTTTTCTTATCCAAATAATGCTGCAAATATTGGGTTGCAACACCATTGAAGCGGTCCATCCATTTCTTCAAGCCGATATGATAGCTGTTTACATTCTGGATATGATACACGCCTTTGACACGTTGTTTTCCATCGGACTTGAATCGGTAATGAGCCCAGCCTTTTGCATTCGCATAGGAGCTGAATGCCCGCCAGGAATCCGTGCAAAGCACGTTTGAGTCCACCGAATTGTTACCTCCATTATAGAACATTCGTTCGTAATGTCAAATATCAACATTAAGGTTTAACAAAGCCATGCATAAATAAGAAGCCGGATGAGAGCACCCGGCTTCTTGCACCTCCTATATACATCTCTCACACCACTCCCAGCTCGAAACGTGCGGTGCGAAAGCTGCATGACGGCGGTTGGCGGTCGACCACATGCGAGCAAGCTCGCTCAATTCGGACGAAGCTTCTCCGACAGCAGAGCATCTGACTGCTCGGGGCTCAGCGGCTCCACATGAACATGAACGCTCATAATATTATGCTTGCGCTCCATTCGCCGCTCGATCTCATCGCTGATCTGGTGGCTCTCGACAAGCGTTAATTGCGGGTCCACCTGAACGACAACATCGATAAGAACATTGCTGCCATGCACTCTTGCTTTAATATCCTTAATGGAGCGAACACCATGCGTTTTCTCAATCGTCCCGCGCAGCGTAATTAATTCCTTTTCATTGAATCCGTCCGTAAGCGCATGTGTCGAGCTGTAAAAGATATCCCAGGCCGTCTTGCAAATAATGAGCCCGACAGCGAGCGCCGCCACGGGATCAAGCCAAGGCAATCCAAGCTGTGAGCCGATAATGCCTACAGCAGCGCCAACACTGACCAGCGCATCGGACAGATTATCCTTGGCTGCCGCCATGAGCGCTTGATTATTTATCTTTCTGGCAAGCTTCCTGTTGTACATATACACGGCAGCCATGCAAGCCGCCGCACCGAGCGCTACCCAGGCCGAAATCAGATTCGGCGTTGTCCTGTGATCAGCGAACAAGGAGCTGCCTGCGCTAATCAGCACTTGTATGCCAACAGTCGCCATAATGAAGGACGCCACGAGCGCTGCAATTGTCTCCGCGCGAAAATGTCCATAGGGATGGTCATTATCCGGCGGCTTCTGCGATATTCGCAATCCGATAAGCACGGCCGTCGATGCCACGATGTCTGTCAGATTGTTGAAGCCGTCCGCCACGAGCGCAGCTGAAGCGAATCCGTAGCCTGCGGCGAGCTTTAGGCCAGACAGAATGATGTAAGCGCCGATGCTCACCATAGCTCCCTTTTCACCTTGCTTGATCTCTTGATATTGGTCCATCCGCTTTTTACACCTCTCTACCTTATGTAAATTCGGATTGCCTCCGATTGGTTACCGTTCATTACCTACGTATCATACTCGATGACAATCGTGTGGGTCTAGAGAAACAGTGTTGGCAATGGGCTCACTTTTATGCGGTCGCGCAACAAGTTTGTCCCTGTTCAAAATCCCTATGGCTCAGAGCTGACATTAGCGGTTGATGAGCCCGCTGCGGGTTCGGAGGGTTCTTCCAATCGCTGTTAAAGCCCGATTTCTTATATTGTAGAATAATAGGTTGAAATCGGGCTTTAAAGGCGAACACTTCGTTTCTCCAGAAACCCTCCGTCCCTCCGCTCTGGCAGCAGCAGGAACATCAAAAAAGCAGCTCCCTATGAAACGGCCAGCGTTTCATAGGGAGCTGCTTTTGTATAGTCATCTATCGATAGCCTGATTCATCCGGCGTCCCCGAGGACAATGCCTGACCGCAGGCGAAGCATGCCTTCGCTGTCAGATCATTCTCCGTGGAGCAAGCGCTACAAATAATGCGAATCTCGCCGAAGGTCGTCTCAGGCTTAGGCTCCTCCATCAGCTCAGTTCCACAGCCCGGACAAAATCTGGCATCCAGCGGGACGACCTTGCCGCAAGAGCAGCTTTTCTCAAACCGAATGTTCTTAATGCGCTCGTCCAGCATTTGAATTTCCAGCTTCAGGGCGTCGAGCCCCTCGCATAAAGTTGCAATTTCATTATCAGAGGAATCGATATCTCCCCCTTCATGAGCTCGATAGACCGTCTCGCCCATCAAGAGAAATAGCTTCTCCATCTCTTTCTCCTTGCCGGAGATTTGCGACTTCAGCCGCGTAATTTCTACCGTTTGCTGCGCTTTCTTCGCCGCATCTGACGCACCTTGTTTAACTTTATCGAAAAAAGACATGAGATCGACTCCTCCGCCATCCAATCTAGCATTCAAAACCTTTGCTGCTCTTCTAGTTTACCACAGATCGACAGGCACTTTCACGGTACTGCGCTCCCATTCATTTTATTGTAGAAAATTGAATTAATCTTAATTTTTTTCATGACTTATGCAGTTGACTCCAAATACTAGAAACTTCACTAAATCGCACGCTATTATCACAAAATCATCTTGACAAATGAGAATGGCCCAAATAATCACGAAGAATACCTCTTTTTAACG
>NZ_CAKMMF010000019.1 GCF_927798095.1 Paenibacillus plantiphilus
AAACAAGCCGGATACACATTTTTCTCGGAGCATTACAAGACTGTACAGACGTAAACTTAGGAACCGCCGTGTACCGAACGGTATGCACGGTGGTGTGGAAGGTCGGCTACTCAACTAATGGATAGCCTCCTATCCGATTTGCACCAGTAAAGAGGAATGGGATAAAAAGGTGTAACGATTTATCAATATTGTTATTGACAACATAAAAGTTCTTTATTATATTATGATTATGTTGATGAAACGTTACATCAAAAATAACCTCGTGGACAATAGACTCGCAGACATGTACTTCAAGCGCAAAGTTTGTTATTATCGTTATAGTTTTGCGGCTTGGTTGGTGAAACGTTAAATCACATATGGACAGGTGAATAATTGTGGGAAAAGTAACGATTAAGGATGTAGCGAGGAAAGCGAATGTCTCGGTAACGACAGTCTCCAATGTGATTAACAACTCAGGCCGAACCTCACCCGATACGATTAGAAAGGTGAAGCAAGTGATTGAGGAGCTGCAATTTTCTCCTAGCGCTTCAGCCCGCAATCTTCGGGATAAAAATTCACATTTGATTGCTGTTGTTGTTCCCTTTCTGGAGAAGGGCCGCCTGCAGGACAATCCGTTCTATTGGCAGCTTGTGCTTGGCATCGAAGAGGGGGCGCGCAACCATCAGTTCCATGTCATCCTTCTGGGCGTGGATGAGGGAGAGAGCTTCTCCTTCGTTAGCGAGCGGCATCTCGACGGCTTGATCGTGGTGGGAACTTTCGAGGGGTCGCCGATTTTGAATCAAATTCTGTCTCTTGATGTGCCCTGTGTATTTATGGACAGCTACATGTCGGATTCCAGCCTGTATCAGGTGCTGCTGGATGATGAAATGGGCGGCTATCTGGGAACGAAGCATCTCATCGGACTCGGACATCAGCGAATTGCGCTTCTCTCAGGCAAGCTGCAGCAGGATGGCGTTAATTACAAGCGCTGGCTCGGGTATCGCAGAGCATTGGAGGAAGCGGGTCTGCCCTATGATCCCGAATTGATCAGGGAGGAGCCGGTATCGACAGTAGGCGGTTATCAGGCTTCGCAGTACATTACGGACCCTCGGATGAATATTACAGCAGTGTTCGTGTTCTCCGACGTTGGCGCAATGGGCCTCATTAAAGGACTGTATGAGCTCGGGGTTCAGGTTCCGCGCGACATTTCGATTGTAGGGTTCGACGATTTGTTCTATACCGATTTCATGATTCCATCGCTAACGACTGTCAATCAAGACATCATCGAGAGAGGCAATATCACCGTCAGGCTGCTGCTTGATCAGATCGTCGGAGAGAGCAGGCAACAATCAAGAAAGGTGGTGCTGCCGGTTAGTTTGAAGGTGCGTCAAAGCACAGCGCCGATTCATTAAACTACGCAATTATAAAAAACAATAGGCATCTCCATTAGTAGGCTTCTTATTAACAGCGCTTACCGCGCTAACCCTGGCAATAATGAAAGCGCTTACATTATTTGATGATCATAAAATCACGAATTGCAAAACCAATATATTACTATTCGAGAGGGTGTCTATCATGAGAAAAGGATTCATTATACTGCTCGCATTGACGGTTGCAATCGCTATAACGGCTTGCGGCGCTGGCGAAAGCACTAATTCCGGCAACAAGGCGAATGAAAGCAAGGCGGAGAATAAAGGAAGCGGCAATGCACCGACAGGCGCGGCAGATGAAGAGATCGTACCAGAGGAAGGAGCGACGCTGCTTGTGTGGGATGGCAAGGATGGGCTTCCCTTCCTGGAGGAGATTGCGAAGGAGTTCACCGCCAAATACGGCATTCCTGTCAAGGTTGAGGATCAGGGCGCACCAGAGCAGCTGGAGAAAATGAAAACAGACGGACCGGCTGAGCTGGCTGCGGACATCATTACACTGCCGCATAATGATCTTGGCAATGCGGTGAAGAGCGGGTTTGTGCTGCCCAATGATTACTACGAGGAGCAGACCAAGGCGGAATTTCTTCCCGCAGCTGTAGAGGCAGTGACGGTTGAGGGGATGCTGTACGGCTATCCGCGAAATATGGAAACCTACGCGCTCTTCATCAATCAGGATCTTGTTGGCGATACGCCGATTAACTCATGGGAGGATATCGTCAATTTCTCTAAAGGCTTTAACGATTTGAAGGAAAACAAATACGGCTTCATGAGCCAATTGACGAGCCTTTATTGGACATATCCGTTCTTCTCCGGCTACGGCGGATATATTTTTGGCAATAAAGAAACAGATGCAGCGGATATCGGACTGAACAACGAAGGCTCGGTGCAAGGCTTGAAATTCTTCCAAAGTCTGCGCGACATTCTTCCTATGGCCTCAGCGGATACAACCGACGATATTAAGCGTTCCCTGTTCCAGGATGGGAAGCTGGCAATCAACCTTGACGGTGTATGGAATATTGGTGCGTATTCCAATCTGAAGCATAAAGTAACGATGATTCCTCTTCCCAAAATGCCAGGCAGCGATAAGGACCCGATTACATTGGCAGGCGTGAAGGCGTATTATGTCAGCACGTATTCCAAATATCCGAATGCGGCGAAGCTGTTTGCCCGCTATTCGACCTCGAAGGAAGCGCTGCTGAAGAACTTTGAGATCACGGGCTTCATCCCGGCGCGTACTGGAATGGACAGCGAGCCTGCGATCCAGAGCAATGAGATGGTGAGGGCGGCGCTCAAGCAATTGGAGAATTCACAGCCGATGCCTACCATAATCGAGATGGGTCAAGTGTGGACGCCGGTTGAGCAAGCGCTGGAGCTGATCTGGAACGGCGAGGATGTGAAGACATCGCTGGATAAGGCGGTCGAAGATATTAAGACCGGCATTGCTACACAAGACCAGTAGCAGGATCAGCAGCTGGCAAGCGGTATGCCATTGCCCGTCCGAGCGGGCGGGCGATGGTGATAAATATAGGCAATAGGGGTTGATCGGAACGTGGCTCAGCATCGTAAACTGGCAATGAGCTTATCCGTCCTTGGCATGGGATTAGGTCAGCTTTACAACCGTCAGTATTTCAAAGGGATCGTTATGCTTTTATTTTATATGACCGGCATTTACTTCATCATGACTGCGCTTCCTTTCGGCATGTGGGCACTGACAACGCTTGGCGAGCAGCCTGATCATCTGGAGAAGGTAGGAAGAGTATATGTCAATGTAAGGGGCGACCACTCGATCTTTCTTTTGGTTCAAGGGATTATCATTCTGCTGGCCAGCCTTGTGATCGCGCTGCTCTATTTGCTTAATATTCGGGATGCGTTTGTCGTAGGACGTCTTCGCGAGAAGGGAATACAGGCCAATGGGATCGGGAAGACGCTGAAGCGAATGACGACGGAGAGATTCCCCCAGCTCGTGCTTAGCGTGCCTCTGCTGCTGGTTGTTTTCTTCACCGTAATGCCCATTCTATTCATGATTCTGCTCGCCTTCACGAACTTCTCGTTCCCGAATTATTTGCCTCCGGCGAAGCTGGTTGATTGGACGGGATTCAAGTCATTCCTCGATATGTTCAATGTCAAGGCATGGAGCAGCACATTGTATGGTGTGACACTGTGGACGTTCATATGGACGGTATGCGCGACTGTCACGATATTTGTCAGCGGGTTTGCGGTTGCGCTGCTGGTTCAGATGAAGGGAATCCGCTTCAAAGTATTTTGGCGCACGATCTTCATTATTCCTTATGCCATTCCACAATTTATTTCCCTGCTCATTATGAAAAATATGTTTAATGGGCAATTCGGGCCGATCAACCAATATTTGAAATATTTTGGCCTGAGCGGTCTGCCTTGGCTGACTGACCCGTTCTGGGCAAAGGTCACTGTCATTATCGTCAATATGTGGATTGGCTTCCCGATCACGATGCTCATGATAATCGGTCTGCTCTCCACGATACCGAAGGACTTGTACGAGGCCTCGGAGATTGATGGGGCCAACGGCTGGCAGCAGTTCAAGGCGATTACGTTTCCGTCCATTATGGTTGGCTTTGGTCCGCTTCTGGTCATGTCGTTCGCAGGCAATATCAACAACTTCAATCTGATTTATCTGCTCACGAACGGCGCGCCGGCTAATGCTGATTATAAGTTCGCCGGAGAGACAGATATTCTGATCACCTGGCTGTACAACCTGACATTAACGAATGGAAAATATAATTTCGCTTCCGTTATCGGATTGTTCATCTTTATCCTCATAGCATCATTCTCGATCTGGAATCTGAGAAGGACGAAAGCGTTCAGAGAGGAGGATGAAAGGTGATGAAAAGCAAGCGAGTTCGAACATTCTCGAAGCTGACGCTCGGTTATCTGGGCCTGCTCATCATTGCTGCCGGCTGCATCTATCCAGCACTGTGGGTCGTGATGTCGTCCCTCCGGCAGGGGACAGCGCTGTACAGCGAATCGCTCATCCCTAGCGTGTTCACGCTGGAGCATTATCGAGAATTATTCGAGCGATACCCCTACGGACAATGGTTTCTCAACACGTTGAAAATATCATTTTTCACGATGGTTCTCACCACCATTATCGTCACGCTTACAGGCTACGTGTTCTCCAAATTCCGCTTCTACGGCCGTCGGCAGCTCATGCTGGGCCTGCTTGTCATCGGGATGTTCCCAGGCTTCATGAGCATGATTGCCATCTACATTTTGCTGCTTCAATTGAAGCTGCTGGATACGCATCTTGCGCTTATTCTTGTGTATTCGTCGGGAGCCTCGATGGGCTTTCTATATGTCAAAAGCTTCTTCGACACCATTCCGGCAAGCCTGTTGGATGCCGCCAAGATTGATGGCGCGAGCCATTGGATCGTGTTCTCGCGGATCATGCTGCCGCTCTCCAAGCCGATGCTCGTCTTCGTCGCGTTGACTTCCTTCAGCGGAGGGTTCGTAGACTTTATATTTGCCAATATGGTGCTGAGCGACAACAGCAAGCTTACACTTGCAGTAGGTTTGTTCAAGATGGTCAAGATCAAGTTCGCCACTGAATTCACCTTATTCGCCGCAGGCTGCGTGCTTGTAGCGATTCCTATTACTGCCTTGTTTATCTTCCTGCAGCGGTATTTGGTCGAAGGACTGACAGCTGGAGCGGAGAAGGGCTAGCGGCGGTGAAGGCAGCAGCTCGCATAGATCGCATAGTAGGATCAACAGAGAAAGAGCAGGAGTGATAACAGACATGCTAAAGGAAGCCATCTACCATCGTCCCAAGCAGAACTGGGCGTACGGATATGATAATGAAACGGTTCATGTGCGGATTCGCACGAAACGCGGCGATGTGGAGCGAGTCGATGTTATTCACGGTGACAAATGTATGCCGTGGAGCGCTATGGAAACCGAAGCGATGCGGATAATGGGCAGTGATGAGCTGTTCGACTACTGGGAAGCAGCTGTCGAGCCGCTGTACAGACGTCTATGCTATGGCTTTATACTAACCGCTGGAGATCAGCAGCTATGGTACACGGAGAAGGGCTTCAGCGCCGCTCCGCCTGCCGTGCATTTAGGATTGTTCGAATATCCGTGCCTCCATTCCGTTGATATTCTTAAACCGCCTGCATGGGTGAAGGATGCTATATTTTATCAGCTGTTCACGGAACGATTCGCCAATGGCGACCCCTCCATCAGCCCGGATAATGTGCTGCCATGGGGCGGCAAGCCGGAATATGATAATTTCTTCGGCGGTGATCTGCAGGGTGTTATCGATCACCTGGATCATCTGACCGAGCTCGGCATCAATGCGATCTACTTCAATCCGCTCTTCGCAGCTCCTGCCAACCATAAGTACGACACGGGGGACTATATGCGGGTTGATCCGCATTTTGGCACGAATGAGACGCTCAGGACGCTTGTTGACGCCTGTCATGCACGTGGCATTCGGGTTATGCTGGATGCGGTTTTCAACCATTGCGGCGTCACCTTTGCTCCTTTTGTGGATGTTATGGAGAAAGGGGAGGCTTCCGAATACAGTGACTGGTTTCATATTCGCAAATGGCCGCTTGCGGTCGAGGATGGAATTCCAACATACGAGACGTTCGCTTTCGAGGCGACGATGCCGAAATTCAATACGGAGAATCCACAGGTGAAGGCGTATTTGCTCTCTGCTGCGAAGTATTGGATTGAGGAAATCGGGATCGATGGATGGCGGCTGGATGTAGCCAACGAGGTCGATCACCAGTTCTGGCGCGAATTCCGCGCAGTAGTGAAGCGGGCTAATCCGGAGGCATACATTCTCGGCGAGGTATGGCATGATTCCCTGATGTGGCTGCTGGGCGATCAGTTCGATGGCGTTATGAATTATCCGCTTACGAATGCAACGCTTGATTTCTTCGTATTCGGTCATATGGATGCGGTGAGCTTCGCCGATACAGTGAGCGGGCAGCTGGCAGGTTACCCCAAGCAGGCGAGCGAAGCGTGCTTCAATCTGCTGGGAAGCCATGATACGGTGCGGCTGCTGACGCTGTGCGGCAATGACAAGCGGAGGATGAAGCTGGCTGTACTGTTCCAGTTCACCTTCGCGGGGGCTCCGTGTATTTACTACGGGGATGAGATCGGCCTGAATGGCGAATTCGATCCGGACAACCGCAAGTGCATGGAGTGGGATGTATCCAGGCAGGATCGCGAGCTGTTCGCCTACCATCAAAGCGTGATAGCGCTGCGGAAGAAGCATTCCGCACTACGAACAGGCGCGTTTCGCATCCTGCTGGCAGAGGAGAATGGCAGGCGGATTGCCTATGAGCGCAGTGATGGACAGGAGCGGATTATTGTGATGATGAATCCGTCAGAGGAAGCACGGACAGTCCCGGTAATGCTGCCTGCCGGCGAGTGGAAGGATGGCTTCTCCGGCGAACTCGTCAGCGTATCCGGCGGATCATATTCGGATGAGCTGACACCCTATGAATATCGGGTGCTTGTGTCAGAAATCTAATGCCAGCTATGCGACCGGCTGCTCACCGTTATGCAGCCTTGCACCGCTCGCTGGGAGCTGCGCGCGGTGCAAGGGCGCAAGCTCATGCTGCCTGCAAAGGAGCTTACTATCTTGAGATCGACAAACCTTCAAAACTACCTGGTTCAGCAGGCGTAGTTTTGAAGGTTTATTTTTGTTTCTCCTTTATTCGAGTTTATCATCCAAAATACCTGTAAAAAACATAAAAGATCGACAAAAGCATACATTTTTAGCGATAGCCTTACTAGAATTGGTTCTATTATACTATTGAATGGAATTACTAAACTATTCCAGTTTTGTAGAGAAAACTACCCGAGAGAAGAGAGGAATCGAGATGATGAAGAAGGTTTTTATGTGGTTGCTAGTATGCGCAATATGGACATCACTGACACCGAATGTATTCGAAGGGACTGCCTATGCGAACAGTCCGGCTGCAGTGAAGCTGCTGTTTGCGAAGGTTGAGAAGGGCTGCCCTTCCGGCTGCTATGAATTTAGCGGCGGCATCGAGGTGAACAATATTGGCTATCAGAAGGAGGTCTATGTTCATTACACGACTGGCAATGGGCAATGGAGTGATATCCCTGCTTCCTATGGAGGCAAGACAGAAGGCAATTTAGAGGGGTGGAGCTTCAAGGCTGCGGTTGCCGATACCGGCAACCCGATCCAGTTCGCGATCAAATATATCGTTAACGGGCAGACCTATTGGGACAACAATGGCAATCAGAATTACCGCATCGGAGGGAGCTCAGCGCCAGACCGTGTTCTTGCGAAATCGTTTCTGTCGCTGGATAATGCCGAGTTTGGAGCATCCAATGCTTTCTCAGGCCGGATTTATTTGAAAAATATTACCCATCACAAAAAAGTGACGATCCGCTATACGAGCGACAATTGGGCGACATACAAAGAAAAGGACGCCGTGTACACAAGTCCGCTGCCCAAAAGCAACAACAGTCTTGAATATTGGGACTTCAACGTCGATGTCGCTCCCAATGTGAAGGCAGTAAAGTATGTTATCGGCTATGTCGCGAATGGCGTAACCTACTGGGATAATAACTTCCAGAGGGATCATCAGTTAACGGCCAAGCAGCCTGTGCCTGCTGCATTAACGCTGACCCCGCAATCACAGACTGCTGTTGTCGGCACGAATGCGATTGTACGCCTTCGCTTGACGGACAGCTCCAATAATCCGGTCAACGGGCAGGCGATCAGCCTGTCGGCATCGGGCAATGCATCCATTCCACCCACAGTTACGACGAATGCAAGCGGCGAGGCTGATGTTGCAGTAACGAGCCAGCAGGCTGGAACCGTTGTGGTGACGGGTACAGTGAATGGTTACTCCGTTTCTGGTACAGCCCAGATCACATTTGCGCCGGATATTCATACATCTGTGCTGACGATGACACCGCAAAATCAATCGACTGCTGCCGGAACGAATGCGAATATACGTCTGCGCTTGACGGACCGATTCAATAATCCGATCAAGGGACAAATGATCAAATTAGCAGCAACAGGCAATGGATCGCTTCCGTCTAGTGTTGTGACTAACGCAAGTGGCGAGGCTGATGTTGCAGTAACGAGCCAGCAGGCGGGAACCGTAGTGGTGACGGGTACAGTGAATGGCTATTCCATTTCCAGTACAGCACAAATTCAGTTCACACCGGATAACACGGTTACGCTGAAGCTGACACCACAAAGCACGACCGCAGTTGTAGGATCGAGACCGACAGTGCGCGTCCGCTTGACGGACAAGTATAACAATCCGGTCCGGCAGGTGAAGATTACGATGTCGGCAACAGGCAGCGGCTTTGTGCCAACGGAGCTGACGACAGATAACAATGGGGAAGGCGCTTTTCTGGTGGGAGGCGTTCAAACGGGAATAGCTTATATTTCTGCGAAGGCGAGCGGTTATTCCGTAACTGCTTCGACACAAATAGAGTTTACGCCAGATAGGGGTTCGGCTGTGTTAACATTGGTTCCTGAGTCAGAATCCGCTGTCGCAGGGAACGGAACGGCAATTCGTGTCCGTTTGACAGACAAATACAACAATCCTATCGGACAAGCGTCAGTAGGTTTGAGTGCAACAGGAGGAGCTGTGATTCCAGCTGCGACTACGACAAATTCGAATGGCGAGGCAATTGTGACTGCAACGAGCCAGCAGGCCGGAAGCTTGATCATTACCGGGACATTCCAAGGGAAGTCTGTATCGACGGAGGTGCGTATTGTACCTGCTGGACCGGCATCATTGACCATATTGCAGGATTCGCAAGAAGCAGTTGCAGGAACAAGTCGGGCAATCCGTTTTATTGTGCTCGATAAGTTTGATAACCGGATACCTAACAGTACGATCAGTCTCCGAACAATTGGCAATGCCGAGGTCCCAGCATCCATTACGACCGATGGCAATGGCGAGGCTGTCGCTTCTGTAAGGAGCGAGAAGGCAGGCATTGTCCTTATTCATGCAACTGTTGACCGGTCATCCGTAATTGGTGCGGCAAGGGTGGAGTTTACGGCTGATGTGCCGGCAGCACTAACACTTGTACCGGACAATGACAGGGTCGTTGTTGGTACGAATGTCGTTGTGAAGATTGCGCTGAAGGATCGGTTCAACAATCCGGTTGCCAGCACTGCCATTCAATTGACAGCGACAGGGGGAGCGACTCTTCCAGCGACAGTAACGACTGATGCCAGTGGCGAAGCTGTCATTTCCGTGACAAGCCAGCAAGCAGGTACAGCTGTTGTAACGGGAAGAGTGGGCAGCTCTTCCGTATCGGGCACAGCCCAAATTCAATTCCTGCCTGATGATCAATCGGTCATTCTGACACTTGCGCCTGAGAGCTCTATGGCTGTGGCAGGAACGAGCACAGAGCTTCGCATTGTATTGACGGACAAGTTGAATAATCCGATTGCTGGCGCTGCTGTTCAATTGTCGGCAGAGGGGAATAATGTTGTTATTCCAGCCGCAGTGACGACGAATGCCAATGGCGAGGCCGTTGCTGCCGTAACGACTGAAAAGGCAGGAACGGTCAGAATCACAGCTGTCTATAATGGTGCTGAGGCTGCCGCTCAGGTGCTTTGGCTGCCAGCTGATCCAGCCAGCGTAACGATAACGCCAGCGACGGGTTCGGCTGCCGCGGGAACTAACGTAGCCGTTCATTTCCAGGTGATAGACAGATTCGGCAATCCAGTTGGCAACAGCCTGATTGACCTGACTGCTGTAGGGAATACCTCCATCCCGGCTTCAATTGCAACGGACGAGAATGGCGAGGCGCAATTGACAGTAACAAGTCAGGGAGTAGGCAGTGTAGTTGTCACAGCAGCTGTGCAGGGCTCCCAGGTTACGGGAACATTCACCATAGCGTTCACAGCTGCAGAACCGGCGATTGTAACGCTGACGCCACCGCTTGCGACAGCTGTTGTCGGTACAAGCAGGAATGTGCATATTAAGGTAACTGATCGCTTCGGCAATCCGGTTACTCAATCCGCTGTCAGTCTGACGGCGACTGGCAATGCTTCACTTCCGGCTTCTGTTACGACCAATAGCAGCGGCGAGGCAGTCGTTGCGGTAACGAGCGAGAGAGCAGGGACGGCAGTAATAACTGCAGCTGTGCCGGGCTCTTCAGCATCGGGAACGGCTAGAATTCAATTTACGCCTGATGCTCCAGCCAGAATTATATTCCAGTCCCCGCTGCCGCAAATTATTGTCGATGATGTCAGCTTTGTCAAAGTAACTTTGGTGGATCGGTTCGGCAATGGAATTCCAAGCCATACGCTCAAATTAACCGCTACGAAAAATATGGCGGTTCCACTTTCTACGGCTACAAATGCCAATGGTGAAGCCATTATTATACTCGGCAACCCAGTAGCGGAAACAGCAGTTGTAACAGCAACTGCTGCGAACGGTGTTACAGGCAGCGCATCGATTACAAGCCGATACTAAATTGCTTCTGTATATTCGTTTTTATTAGCAATGAAATATCCCATCCGTCAATTTAGCTGACGAATGGGATATTTTTTTGGACCGACAGGAGGAGCGAAATGTATTCTTCCTCCGATGAAAGGCATCTCCATTATTTAAAGAACAGGAAGTGCGTTGGCAGCGGACGCAGCCGTCCGTCCGAAGGCTTGTTGACGACACGGCCGTTGAAGATGAGCGAGGACGAGCCGCCGCCATCCAGATTATAGCCGTCAATGGCGCCGAAGCGCGACAGCAAAATTTGCATTTCCTGCAGCGTGGCTCCTGAGCTGCCGTTCTCGTTGTAGCCGTCTGTCACGATGAACAGCAGTTGATTGTCCTTGTAATTGGCAACAACAGTACGCGGAGCGCGCTTGGGGCTGACCTGCCACTTTTGTGGAATGGTCTGCGGTACGCCGCTCTTCATAAGAACAGGAACGAAGGAAGCGCCGAATAACGGCTCCTGCTTGTCAAGCTGACTCTGCGAGCTGTACTTGCCGCCGATCAGCTTCATATTTTTATTCATTCCGACGAAGAACAGGTCCTTATAAGAGGCTTCGAATTGGCTTACATATTTGCCGTTGAGCATCGTAGTGCTGAGCGGATAACGCTGCCCGCGATTGTCTGCGAACCCTCCAGCATTCACCCCGGCAATGGCTTTGTAACGCTTAACTGCCGCGAGCGTCGTCTCAGCCTCTCCAACCTTGTCCTTGCCAAGCACCATCTTCATGCTCTTGTCCGTCTTCAGCTTCACTTTAAGCGCATAGCCTTTGAAATTCTGAGCCGTTATCTTGAACAGCTGAGCCGTTATATTATCTGATTGAATCTGACTGTACGGCGTGCCGATCTTGCTTGTGATGCGCCGATCATAAATTTTGGCGGGACGTCCTGCTTGGGTAGAGGCGATCTTGACGATTTGGATCATGCTTTCGTTCGTAGAACGGTACAGAGCAATCGATTTCTTGATCGATTTGGCTGTGATGGTCGCCCGCTGCTTGGCAGTGTCCAGATTGCCCAGAAGGCCGTTTAGCTCGTTCACTAATTTGATCTCGCTATTAGGGACGGGATCAGGATATGTAGGCTGGGGCAAGGAAATGGTCATCGTAGACGCCAGCATCCAGATCATCAGTCCGACAAAAGGCGCGGTAGCCAATAAACAAAATCGGTTGAGCTGCTTGACCGTAATCATTTCAGCACATCCAGATCTTTCTTCAGCTGAGCCAATTGCTTCTTGACATCATTGAGCTGCGTGTACAGCTTGTTGCTGTTGTCGGTCTTGCTGCTCGCATTGTCCTTCGAGAATTCGAGAAGCTGATTGAGCGCATCCACCTTCCCCTGAACCTTCGTTATCTCATTAGAGAAACTGGTTTCCATTCCCTTCAGCCGTGCTTCATATTTCGTTTGCATGTCCGTAATTTGCTTGGCTGTCTGATTGCTGATCGCAGCTGTCAGGTTCTTCTTTATTTGGTCGGTATACCAGATCGCCCCAACAACGCCTGACGCAATCAACAGCATCCAGATCGATAGAAATAATGGAAGAGTTGCTCTGCTTTTTCGCCTTCTTGTGTTGTAATTGCTTTGTGACTCTGTCTCGAAGCTTGTATTCATTTGAATCTACTCCTCAATGCTTTTATTTCATAGAAAACAGGACGAATCTATATTCTAGCATAAATGCATAAGGAGTAGAAACGTACAACGTCTATTCATTCCGCATACCGCCTCATAACGCAAGCGTAGACAGGGACTCTATGGGAATCTCCAATTTCTTCCTCAAGGGATGCTTGTAAAAGGTTGCGCTATCGTCCTAGCAATATCAGACCAGCTTCAATTTTCGTTAACTGGGCGGTGTCCTCGGGAAGCAGGTCTGTCCGATCCAGCTTCTCAATTAGCTGGAGCTGTGTCTTCGTTGCAGGCTGCTCTTTAATGAGGGCATCAAGATTGTCATACGCAATTTGACGCGCCAGCTGTTCGTCATCCAGCAGATGGATGAGACGATACATCGCCTCAATAGCCAGCCTGTCATTCCGCAGACCGAATCCGGAATCGGTGCTTAACAGAAAGCGGTCAGGAAATTCTCGTATGACCTCCACGAAATCCTCAAGGCTATTCGTGCTGCCTTCATTAAAGGCTGTGAACCCGGCATAAAAGTCGGCATACAGATTGGGGTGGTCTGCCAATAGGCGACGAACATTGTCAGGAGAGTTAAACGCATTCGCATGCGCAAAAATAAAAGTTGTGTCAGGATACGCAGTGAGCGCTTCCTCCAACTTGTCTATTACCATCCCATTCGGAGGGTCGATATGCAGAAGTAGAGGGGCTTTATACGCAGCGCATAATTCATAGATTTGAGGCAAAAATCCGTCCATGGGATGCTCGGTTTTCCATGGAACATTGGCTAATACGGGAGAGTGGCTTGATGCAGCGGCGATTTCCCCGATTCCAAAATAACCTCTCTCCAGCTTCTCGCGAACAGTCTCCAAACTGCCAGAATCGTGCAGATCGATCCCCGAGAAGAAGGGGATGACCACATCGGGATAGGCTTGATACGCTTTCCATGCCGTTTCATCGGTAGTTACTGCGCTTGGCTCGGATACAGCACCGAACAAGACGATGCGGTCAATACCGTAGTCGGACCATCGCTTGATCAGAGAATCATAATTCGGGCGGCTTGCACCGTGGTTATGCGCGTCGATGAGCGGCTGATTACCATATAATTCGATCAGCTTGGCTAAAGTAAGCTCTGATTCGTTCGTTTCCTTGGCCGTCTCAACAGGCTGGGTCTTTGCCGCGATAGCCGCATTGGTTTCATTGCCCTCTTTTTCAATACTAGTAATTGTACTCGCATCATCGTCACCGAATAATAGCATGCCCGAAGCGACAATGCCGATTATGATAATTCCGACGAGGGCGTACAGTATATTCCGATGCTTCCTATTCCAACTGTTCATGTACAGTCACCTGCTGCTTTCTATATGTTGGTGTGGCGGGCGATACATAGATTTATCGCCATACATCTGCCATCCCAGCTATTTCAGTCCCTCAATGCTAATGTGGGCCAAACCATGCTTGGCCTAGCCGCCGGATGCCTTCTTCTATATTTCCTTCTTGCATGCCGCCGAAACCGAGCATGATGTAAGTCGGGGGACATTGGGAAGAATCCACCCAGTGATGCGCCGGGGAATAGACCGCAATGCCAGCCCCCTCTGCCAGCTGAATGAGCTCGTTTCTTTGGCGATGATGGACGACGAGTATGAGATGAAGCCCGGCCTTTTGCCCGATAATCTCCACTCGACTGCCCATGTGGTGTGTAATGGCAGCTATCAGTGCCCGATGCTTGGCTTGATAGATTCGTCTCATTCTGCGAATATGGCGTTCAAAATGTCCCTCTCTCATAAAAATGAGCATGGCGGCGCCGAGCAGCGGAGAGACAGATTGGCTGTAGGGCTGGATGCGCTGCTGGAACGTGGCGACCAGAGGCATAGGCATGACGATATAGGTCAATCGAATGGCCGGAATGAATGATTTGGAGAAGGATCCCAAATAGATCACACGCTCTTCATTATCCAACGCTTTGAGCGGAGGGATGGGCTGCCCTTGATAACGAAACTCGCTGTCGTAATCATCCTCAATGATATAGCTGTCCTGCCCGCTTGCCCATTGGAGCAGTCGATTCCTTTTTTGAATGGGCAACACCATGCCAAGAGGAAATTGATGCGACGGAGTTACATAAACTGCGGATGCTTGCAGACGGCTCAATTCCTTCACAGACAATCCGTCATGCTCAAGCGATACAGGCAGAACAGTACAGCCGTGATTGTTAAAAATCGTGCGAACGCCATCATAGCCCGGATTCTCCATAGCAATCGTCTTTCCAGTTAACGGGAGCAGCTGGCAAAGCAAGCTAACCGCTTGCTGGGTGCCCGAGCTCAGGAAGATTTGGTCTGGAGAGCAATTAACGCCCCGTGATTCATACAAATAGTTGGCAATCTCCGCACGGAGATCCGGCCCCCCCTGAGGGTGTCCGTATCCAAACACCTCTTTCGCATCAGCTTGGATTGCATCCATCAGACTTTTACGCCAAAGTGCATGCGGGAATTTCTCCTGCTCAATATGCCCGTAGCGAAAATCAAACCGGGGAACAGGCATAGCTGTGGTTTTCCATTCTTTCCTCAACGGCTGTTCGACAGGAGAGGATTGGGCAGAAGCCGCAGTCGGAAGAGGCTGCTCCAAGGGCAGAACACGGAGTCCGCTGCGCAGCTTGCTCTCTGCATAGCCTTCTGCTATGAGCTGCTGATAGGCGGTCTCAATCGTATTCTTGCTTAGCTTCAAATGAGCGGAGAGCTGCCGGATTGAAGGCAATCGGCTTCCCTCAGCAATCGCGCCGCCTTCAATTTCCAGCTTAATATAGCTGTAGAGCTGTATGTAAATAGGGGTTTTGCTTTCTTTGTCCAGCCATGGGGTTAAAGCTATCATGTCACACCAACTGTCCCTATGAAATTTATATTTTCTGTCGCTTTTAGAAAGGACAAAACTCATCTAACATGTAGTTTATCACAGACAAAATTGATAAGTGGAGAGGAGATTCCAGCTATGTTCCCTGTTCGATTGCAGAAACGGGCATGTACCGATGAGTCGAAAATTAATGAGTTTCTTGTACAGGCCCGTACAGGTTTTCTGGGGCTGACCGATGGTGATTTACCTTACGTCGTGCCATTGAATTTCGTATGGTGGAAGGATACGATTTATTTTCATGGCGCATCAGAAGGACGCAAGATGGACATTCTGGAGCAGAATGCCAGGTGCTGCTTCACAATAAGCGAGGAATACGGCTCCATCACTTCCCCGATTCCAGCCCATACAGATACTGCATATATGAGTGTGATGCTATTCGGCTCTGTAGAACTCATCTCGGATTTGAATGAAGCGACTGCAGCTATGCAGCACATGCTGGACAAATACGTTCCCGGCTACTACGACACGCCGCTTGCCCGCAGCCACCTGGATAAATACAGATCCTCGCTCGGCAGCAGAACAGCTGTAATGAGGCTGAAGCCGGATACGATTACAGCCAAGGAAAACGAGCGCCAAGAGGATCAGATGTATGCTCCAGGCAGGAGGATCAGCCAGGATAAAGACCGAGAATAGCCGGGCTGTCCATGACGTGCATGGGAATGCGGTAAAGGCTTGCCATGAGCGAACGATAGATTTTATTTGCTCTTATTGATAGATCTTCATCTCATTAATTTATGATGATTATAGCATTTTTTACAATATTATATATATCTGAATGTTAAAAAGACTGTCCCGCGAAAGTAGTAGGTACTGACTACTTCGATCGGGCAGTCAGCCGACTTCGTAAGTCGGCTTTTTCTTGTTTAACAATCAGGAGGAAATTCACAAATTATAGCGAATGTTAAAACAAGGAAAATTTGTATGAAGGGGTAGTGTTATGTCTGAGGATTTTTATTGCGATGAGGTTTTAAGTGGTCGTACTTCAGTACAGAAAGTAATTGAGACTGGCAATGTTCTTGCATACCATCACACTCGCCCTTATTATCCTGTTCACATTGTTACGATTCCGAAGAAGCACATTCCATCTCTTCTAACATTGGAGCAAAGTGACAATGAACTATTAATTGAGTTGATGGACGTAGTTAAAAAAGTGGCAGCACAAGTGAACTCTGAGTATGGAGCTTGCAGGGTACTAACTAATTTTGGGGAGTACCAAGACTCCAAACATCTTCATTTTCATATATTTCATGGCGAACCATTACGTTGATTCATATGTATCTGTCTCGTTAAACAAAGGGATTACAACCGCCTTCCTCGGAAGGCGGTTGACTTTTAACCCCATAATCAACATAGTGTTTAACAACGCCGAAAAATAAAAACGAAGGTGAACAATAATGAGTTTGAGGAAGCTTGTGATCGTTATGCTGAGCCTTATGATAATGGCTCCTGTATATGCAGCCGATGGTATGGAAGAGAAGGTCGGAAGGGTTTACGATTTCTCAGGGTCTCGGACAGAGCAAATTGGACTGACAATACGTTATAAATTGAAAACAGAACCTGAAGTTTTTTTCAAAGGCATTCATGTTCCAGTAAGAGTATTGTTCGCTAAGGTTGATGCCGATATAAACTGGGGTCATACATCCAAGGTTGCCACAATAAAGAAAAAGGGCAAGCGACTGGTGATCACGCAAAACAAGAACTACGCACCGTCTGAAGACGAGGTGCTCTGGCCCAGAGAATGGGCTATTGTAGAAGATGGGATGACAAAAATAAGTCTACCCTATTTGGCCTATATATTCGATAGATACGCCAAGCACAGCGAAGGCGCGGAAGCTTCGAAATGGAAAGAAGCATTATTGTTCCTCGGAATTGAACATATGGATAATCTTGATTCTTCACCTAAGGATAAAACACTTCATTCATTTGTTACATTTAAATAATTGCTGGAATAGCGATAGCGTATGTTACATCGTCCCCGCGTCGTCCATGTTGAACGTCTCCGCCGAATCATGCTGCTGAACTTGGGATACATTGGGAAGAATACCGCATTACAGCACGGAAAAGTAGAGCGAGGCGCGCTGTAACGCTGAAAAACCTGCTTACAGATGCCAAGGGATCGCAGAATGCTCTTCGGCTAACTCCATAAGGCGGAAAAACCGCGTTACAGCACGAAAAAGTGGAGCGAGGAGCGCTGAAACGCTGAAAAACCCTCTTACAGATGCCAAGGTGCCGTAGAATGCTCTTCGACTAACTCCATAAGGCGGAAAAACCGCGTTACAGCACGGAAAAGTGGAGCGAGGCGCGCTGTAACGCTGAAAAACCTGCTTACAGATGACAAGGCATCGCATAATGCTCTTCAGCCATCTTCCATAAGGCGGAAACACCTCGTTACAGCACGGAAAAGTGAAGAGAAGAGAGCTGGATATTCGAGAGGCAAGCAATGGCTGATGCGAACCCTGCCCCGCTGATTAATGTCGCTGTGGACTTTCTCACCAAGCAAGCAGCAAGCAGCAGCGGCGAGCGGCACTGGTCCGCTTAAGCGACGAAGCTGTCCCATTAAGCAGTTAACTGCTTAATGGGACAGCTTCTCTACACTATTGTTGATTTGTCAGAATTACCATCCCATACGCTTGAAGCGGTATGGAAAGCGATGGCGACTCTGGATATTGCTTGTCGGTCAATAAATCATGCAGTGTGCTTCCTTGCCATTGCTGAGGCAGTGGTTGAGCTACTGTCCACGGTGTCGGTGAGTTGTTCAGCACAATTCCGATCGTTACATCGCCATGAGAGCGAAGGAAGCCGACCGTATTGTGGATTTCGTCCACAAACCATACGCGGGTTGTTCCGCTGCGGAGAGGCGCATATTCATGCCGCAAACGAATGAGCTTCTTATAATGTGCGAGCAATGGTTTGTTTTGTTTATCCTCTTGCCAGACCATAGGCTTACGGCACTCAGGATCGGATTTGCCGGTCATTCCGACCTCGTCACCGTAGTAGATCATCGGCATGCCGCTGTAGGTAAGCTGGAAACCGACTGCGAGCTTCATACGCTCAAGCGTCGACTCTCCGCTCTGCCAGCCCCAGCCTCCACGCGAGCATGCGGTCAGGAATCTTAACGTATCATGGCTGCCGAGCAGCTGCATCATCGCCGTATTTGCTTGGTCCGTATAGCTCATTTGAATTTCATCCAATTGGCCGGCAAATGTGCTGGCGCTTATGGACTTCGCTGCGAAGAAATCGAGCATGACATCACGCAGCCAGTAGTTCATAACTCCGTCGAATTGGTCACCGCGCAGCCAGGCTCCCGAGTAGTGCATAATTTCCCCGATCAATGCCGCCTCCGGATAAAGAGGCTTTACAGCTTGGCGCAGCGCGCGCCAGAATTGATGATCCACCTCATTGGCAACATCCAGCCGCCAGCCATCGATTCCGAACTCCTTGAGCCAGTACAGAGCAACATCGATGAAATATGCGCTGACATCCGGGTTCGCTGTTCTGAGCTTGGGCATCGTGCTTACGTTGGTTCCGAATGTTTCGTAGCCGGTATTATTGTCGTCAGCCAGAGCTGGCGTTTCATTAAAATGATACCAATTACGATATGCGGACTGCTCGCCGAGCTCCTGTGCCTCCTGGAAAGCGTAGAAATCGTCGCCGGTATGATTGAACACAGCGTCGAGAAGAACACGAATGCCGCAAGCATGAGCAAGATCGACAAGCTGCTTCAACGTTTCATTGGTGCCGAATACAGGATCAATCTTGTAGTAATCGATTGTGTCGTATTTGTGATTGGAATGGGAAGCAAAGATTGGTGTCATATAGATGGTGTTGACGCCAAGATCAACCAGATAAGGCAGCTTCTCGATAATACCCTGCAGATTGCCGCCATACATGGAATACTCCTTCGGATTATCATCCGACCAATCGTTTAATTCTCTCGTATCACGAGCTGAGGCATCCATGCACTCGCCCTTGCGGAATCGATCAGGAAAGATCTGATAGATGACAGCGTCTGCAAGCCAGGATGGCAGCACATGAAGATCGGCATCGCAGAGATAAGGGAATTGAAAATATCCTGCGCCAACTCGGCTGGCAGACAACGCTCTCTCCCCATACCAAAGTTCTTTGCCGGCCGTATCGGTTAGCAGGAACTGATACCGCAGACGCTTGGTCGGTACGGTAACCAGTCCTTCATAATAATCGAACAGCTGGGTTGCAGCACAATGTGTCAGCTCGATAGGCAGCTCCTTGCCTGGTGAATCGTAACGATCCGAGCACATCAGTATACAACGGACAATATCGTTTTTCTTAACGCGGATTCTTATCTTGATTGAGCTGCGATCCACCGCGAATACATAAGGGATGTCATTGGAATGATAGATGGCTTCTAAATGCATATGCAAGCTCCTTCGGGAACAAGTTTATCCTTTTGACGCTCCAGCCGTAAGTCCTTCGACCAAATATTTCTGGAGCCAGAAGTAAAGAACGAATACGGGAATGGACAATAATACTGCACCTGCTGCGAACAACGTGAATTCCGTGGAATTCCTTTGGTTAACCATGTTGTAAAGGCCGACTGCAAGCGTGATCTTATCCTGTGAGCGAAGAATCAGGCGAGCGAAGATGAAGTCAACCCAAGCTCCAGAGAATACGACCAGGCTGATATAGGTCAGCATCGGTGTGGATAATGGAAGAATGATCCGATAGAATATGGTAAAGTGGGATGCGCCATCGATCCGCGCCGCTTCATCCAAGCTGCGCGGAATCGTATCGTAGAAGCCCTTGGCCACAAAGACGTTCGTGACGAAAGCTCCGGAGCTGTATACGAGAATTAGCGCCCAATGATTGTTGAGCAGGTCAAGTTGATACAGCAGAATGAAGAGTGCGATCATGGCCATGAAGCCCGGGAACATATTCAGGACAAGCATGACCATCAAGCTTTGCTTACGTCCATAGAAACGGAATCGTGCCATTGCGTAGGAGCCCAGCAGGGTCAGGAAGCTGCCGATTATGGTGGACATGGTAGCAATGAACAGCGTATTACCGTACCAGTTCGCATAGGAATGCTTCTTGCTGGTGAACAAATCTTTGTAATGGTCTAAGGTCAAGGCATCTGGAATAAGGCTCTCGCTGTACAAGCTGTTTCCAACTTTGAAAGAAGACATTACGATCCAGAGAGCAGGATACACACTCATGCATACGAGTAGGATAATGATGACATAGGATAACAGAACCCGTGGCTTCATTGGATGATATCATCCTCTCTGTAGGATCTTGTCTTGCGGTAGTTGTAGATGGAGAGCGTAGCAACCATGACGAAAATAATAATTCCGATAACGGCAGAGAAATTATATTGCTGATTGGTTAATGTCAATTTATACAACCAGGTGACGAGCAAATCAGTTGCTCCGGCATATTGATAGCCGGTCACGATCGGATTGCCGTCTGTCAGCAGGAAGATGACATTGAAGTTGTTAATATTGCCAGCAAACTGCATGATAAGGATCGGCGCAGTCGAGAACATAACCATTGGCATCGTAAGATGGCGGAATAGCTGCCATTTTGTCGCTCCGTCCACCTCAGCTGATTCATACATATCTCTCGGGATCGTAGTGAGGATACCGGAAACAAGTATCATAATGAGAGGAATGCCAAGCCACATATTAACGCCTATAACCGTAATTCTTGCCATGGTAGGATCCGTGAGCCAAGGCAGCTGTCCCAATCCAAAGTAGCTCAGATATTGGTTGATAGGACCGAATTCTGTATTGAGCATATTGCGGAAGACAAGCAGGGATACAAGATTCGGTATAGCGAAAGGTATAATGAGCAAGGTACGCCAGACTCGTTTTAGCTTTATTTCTCGCTGGTTAATCAAAACTGCTACGAGTATACCGCCAATGAAGGTGGTTGCTGTAGATAGAACCGCCCATATTATAGTCCAAGTGAATACTCCATAGAAGGTCCGGCTCCATGTTTTAAGCGTGACCAGGTTCTTAAAGGTTTCGAATCCGACCCAATCCAGTAGATTGCCCGGGGGAAGAACAGGCCTAGCATAGTTCGTGAATGCAAGCGAGATATTGAATATGAGCGGCAAAATATTAAGGAACAGAGCAACTATGAAAGGTACGAATAGAATAAGATAAGCAAAATGCCGATCAAGAACGTAATGCATGGTTTGTTCGAAGGTATTTACCTTCAAGCCGTTCATTCTGCGTTTGCCTACTACATATGAATCTCTAATATTCAATACATAAAGAATCACGTACAGTAGAAGGGCAATTAGTGATACGAGACCATTCACGAGCATGTAGATGGAGTTGTCGCCTTCAATAGCAATAGTGGCTTTTCCGGGCTCCCTGATCTGCACTCTGGGAGTATCGCCTAGCGTAATCAGGCCTTGAATGTTTTCGAATAAATACATGATTGATGCAGTAAGGCCGACAGCGCCGATTAACATCAGGATCAGTCCTTTGATGACTTGGCGATTGTACAGCTGACCAAGACCCATGAACAGCACAGAAAGCAAAGAGGCTCTTTTCGCATGGTTTGGCATATCGGTGCCTCATTCTCCCTTCTAAAAATATCATGGAACCATCAGGAAGAAGCCGCTGATGATTCCACGCATTTGTTATAAAACGCAATATGAGGTTTCGGTATTACTTGCCAGAAGCAAGCGATTCTTTAATCGTATTGACTGCTTCATCAAGAGCAGCTTTCACATCTTGGTCTTTGTTGTTCCAAATTTTAGTGATTGCACCTTCAATTGGTGTCCAAACATTGTTTGTTTCCGGAATCGAAGGCATTGGTACGGAATTCTCGAACTGCTTGATGAATCCGCTTAGAATCGGATCATTCGTAATGGCTGGATCTGCTGCAGCCTCTTTGTTGGAAGGCAGAATGCCAAGCATGTTGTAAGCTTTGAGTGCGTTTTCTTTGTTCGTTACGAAGCTTGCGAACAGTTTGGCAGCGTTCGGATATTTGGTGTACGAGTTAACATAGTACGAACGTACGCCGGACAAAGAGATGGATTTGCTGCCGTCTGGCATGTCAGGCAGTGGAATTACACCGAAATCCACTTTGTCTTTGAAGCTGCTGATGGACCAAGGACCATCAATGTTGAATGCGACTTTGCCTTCTGAGAAGAGCTGTGTTTTAACATCCCAAGTGATATTTTCAGCTTTCAAAGGAAGAATTTCGGCCATCGTTTGCATGTATTTCGCGCCTTCGATTGCACCTTCGTTGTTCAGACCGATATCGGTTGGATCGGTATTGTCTTTACCCCAGATATATCCGCCTTTGTTTACGAAGAACGGATAGTTGAAGTACAGAAGGCGTGCTTCCCACATGATGCCGTATTTCTTCGCATTGTTGTCAGTGAAAGTTTTGGAGAAAGCGACAACGTCATCCCATGTCTTAGGCAAATCCTTTACAAGTGCTTTGTTGTAGAAAACAGCGTAAGTTTCAACTGATTTCGGGTATCCGTACAGCGTACCGCCGTAGCTGGAAGCTTGAATCGCTGCATCTGGATGAGCGGATTTTGTATCCTCTTCAAGCAGATCATTCGGGAACAGCAAGCCAGCTTCTACTGCGTTTCCAAGCTTGTCATGCGCGAACATAACGACGTCAGCAGCAAGACCTGCAGGCGCGTCATTCGCAAGACGGTCAGCTTGGTCAGGTGATGGCACGTGCTCGAATTTTACATCAACGTTGTATTTTGTTTTGAAGTCAGCCGCAACAGACTCCAGGAATTCGAAATCAGTGGACTCTTCCCATACGAGCAAGGACGCGCCTTCTTCAGGCAAAAGCTCTTCAGCGGGTGGAGGAGTTGAAGCGTTTCCATTAGGCTTGTTCGTATTGGTGTTAGCTGGTTTGTTCTCTGCGTTCTTGTTGCCCTTATCCTCATTTGCGCCTCCGCATGCTGCAAGCGTGAATGTAAGCAGTGCGGCCAATAAGATTAGCAATCCTTTTCTTTTCAATGTCTTCATCCCCTTAAGTTTTCTGTGGTACGTCCCCGAGCAGCTTCCAGCAAGCAGAAAACAGCGTCGGAAGGGTAAGCTAAGTTTTCTGTGGTACGTCCCCGAGCAGCTTCCAGCAAGCAGAAAACAGCATCGGAAGGGTAAGCTTAGTTTTCTGTGGTACGTCCCCGAGCAGCTTCCAGTAAGCAGAAAACAGCATCGGAAGGGTAAGCTTAGTTTTCTGTGGTACGTCCCCGAGCAGCTTCCAGCAAGCAGAAAACAGCGTCGGAAGAGTAAACTTAGTCTTCTGTGACACGTCTGAGCAGCTTCTGCGCAAGCGGAGAACGATGTTGTTCTCATTTTTTCGTCGGGTGTGTTATAGTGATGCAAGTAGCGTCAAACATGTCTGATCAGGACAGTTTAGGAAACCGGTTTCTTAAACTCAAAATAGCACAACCAATTTTTTAAATCAACTCTTTTTTTTAACATTCCTATAGGAGGTTGAAAGGGTTTTCATGAAGGTAACGATAAATGATATAGCAAAAGCAGCAAATGTGTCCAAGTCAACGGTATCCAAGGTGTTGAACGACGCTCCTTCAATACCCGACTCAACGAAGCGGAAGATACGGGAGATAATGAAGGAGTTGAATTATATCCCGAGCAGTCTGGCCACTCATCTGGCTAAGCAGCGATGCTTCAACATAGGGCTGTTAATTGATTTGTCACGCAAAAATGATTTCTTGAACCATTTCTTCTACGATATCATCGGAGGCGTGGAGAGCACGATCGGACCGCTGAATTATGAGCTTACGATCAGCAATATTCATACGATGGGACAGGAGCATTTCATGAACCGCCTCGTCCTGAATAAAAAAGTGGATGGACTTATTATGGACAATTCCATTCTGACCAAAGAGATTGCCGCACAGCTGAATGATCTGTCATTTCCGTTCGTGTCGCTTGGCGAAATGCCGGGTGTGGAGAATATCCATGAGGTCGATATCGATAGCCGGCTGGGCGGGAAAATGCTGACAGACCACTTGTTCGCGCAGGGCTACAAACGCATTGCTTTTATCGGCGGGGAGACGAATGAGCCCATCTTCATGAATCGGATGACCGGCTATACGGCATCGCTGGAGGAGCATGGCGTTGCTATCGATCAACGGCTGATTAAGCCCAGCTATGTCAACGCGACGATCGGCTCTCAGCTTGTGCTGGAGCTATTGGAGCTGGAGGAGGCCCCTGATGCAGTTGTATGCATGAATAATGCCATCGCTTTCGGAGTGTTGAGGGCGCTTCGCGAACGCCGCATTCAAGTTCCAAAGGAGATGGGTGTAGCGACTTTTGATAACTACCCCCTCGCGCCTTACACGACACCTGCGCTTACAGCGATGCATATGGATACATTCGAGCTGGGCGTAGCGGCTGGAGAAATGCTGATGGACCGAATCAATGACGAGCGGCGGTCCCAGCGTCATCGACTGATTGTGCCTGCCCTGCTGGAACGGGAGTCGACGAAGCGAATATTATAGAATGACAAGGTGATTTCATCTCGTCAGATCGGGTAATGTATGGTACGCCTGCTGGGCAGCGCGATACGATATCCGAAGGGAAGTGAACCCCATGATTGAGCCTCGAAAGAAGAAGGTGGCTTTCTTGTTAGGGGATGAATTCGAAGATTCGGAAATGGTGAATCCATATGAGGCGATCACGAAAAATGGGCATGAAGCAATCATCATCAGCCTGGAGAGAGGTGTGGACCTGAGGGGCAAGAACGGCACGATTACGTACAAATCGCATCTTGCCGCAAGGGAAGCAGATCCCAGTGATTATGATGCTGTCATTATTCCAGGAGGCAAATCGCCAGCGCATCTGTTGGACAGCGAGGATGTCATTGCATTCGTAACGGGGATGGACAAGGATGGCAAGACGATCGCTGCAATTTGCCATGGTCCGCAGTTGCTTGTCAAAGCGGGCTTGCTGGACGGACGTAATCTGACTGCATATCCCCAGCTGCATGCCGAAATCAATGACGCAGGCGGCCGATTTATCGATAAAGCGGTCGTCGTGGACAATAATTTGATCACCTCTCGTACGCCTGAGGACGAGCCTTTTTTCATTGAAGAAACGATTAACAAGCTGGGAGTTGCGGCCTACTGAACGGGCTGAAATTGCGGTTTGGGAAATTGATTCAAGCTAGACGCGACGAACCTCTGACACCACTCATTTGTGTGGTATTGGGGGTTCTCCTTATATCTTCCTCCGGATATGAATAATATTCCAATGTATGCTATGCTTTTAGCTGTAGGATGAGTCGTTAATGTCTGCTCGTGCAGGGCATGATAATAGGAACAAAGCTGGACTAACAGACCTAGAGATAATGAACGGAGCGAACGGTAATAATGGATGTAAAAAGCTGTGCGGCATGCGGTCAGGAGAAGCCGTTAACCGCTTATACCAAGCGTTCGGGAAGCAGCAGCAGACGGGGAACCTGTCGGGCTTGCTTGCGCCGGCGCTTGCGGGAGGCTGCGGGTGTGCGAGTGTCCCATGAAGGATCGGGAGAAGCGGAGGTCTCCCCTGCTGTAATCGATGAGGCGGTTATGCCGCTCCCAACAGCGGCCTCTGAGACGAAGCCAGCACGAAAGCGCCGCCGCCGCAGAAGGGGCCGGGGGCAAAGTGCGCCCCAGCAGGGAAACGCTGCCGCTGCTGACAGGGATAAGAGCGATCCGCAGGAGATGGGAGCGCAAGAGCACGATCTGCAACGGCATGATCTGGGAGCGCATAGTCAGGGAGAAGCGTCTGTCGTTCTGGAAACAGCCGGCGAGCTAAAGCCAAAGCGAAAGAGAAAGCGCCGTCGCAGAAGAGGCGGCTCTACAGCTCTTGCCAAGCCGCTATCGGCTGTGCCTGCGGATGATCCTCGACCTGTCAGGCCGCCGGATAAGATCATTATTCCGTTCAAAGGCAGGTTTACTTATGACACGAGAATTCTCAATGATAAGGGAACCGGAATGATTAGATTGCGCGGCCGCCGCGAAACGGGCAAACGTTGGTCAACCGAGATACCAGCCGAGATGGCCGTTCGAATGGTTGAAGAAGGAGCGGCAGGCATTATTCATCCCGGTCTTATTCATAAGCTTTATACAAAGACAGATTTCCGCCTGCTCATTCTGCAGCGAGACGCCTATCGTTGTCATTACTGCGGGAGATATGGCGATACGATCGATCATGTGCAGCCCAAATCGAAGGGCGGCTTGTCCTCCCCCGGCAATTGCGTATGTGCCTGTGGAGACTGTAATTTGAAGAAGGCTGACAGTCTTGATTTTGTCTACTATGATGAATATTAGGGTGAGCACACCATGGAGAAGAGAATTCTCGTTGTTGACGACGAGCAAAGTATAGCGGGCGCTATTGCTTATGCATTCCGCCGTGAAGGATACACGGTTGAGATTGCTTATGATGGTGAAGAAGCGCTGCGCAAGGCGGCTTCCTTCAAGCCGTCTGTCATGGTTCTGGATGTTATGATGCCGAAGCTGAATGGCTACGACGTCTGCCGCAAGCTGGACAATCGCGGAGCGATGGGCATTATTATGCTGACGGTAAAGAATGATATCGTGGACAAGATAATCGGTCTGGAGCTTGGCGCAGACGACTATATGACCAAGCCATTCGATCTCAGGGAGCTTGTCGCGCGGGTGAAGGCTCTATTCCGGCGACTGGAGAACAGGCCGGAAGAAGGGCTTCTGCATGTCCAGATCGGGGCCGTGCAGATCAACATACCGAATCGCACCGTGCTGCTGGAAGAGAACATCCTTGAGCTGACGCCTAAGGAATTTGACCTTCTGGCGCTGCTCGCAGCACACCCGGAGAGAGTGTATACACGAGATGAGCTGCTTGATATTGTGTGGAGCATTGATTATGCGGGAGGGACTCGAACCGTCGATATTCATATGCAGCGTCTGCGCAAGAAGCTTGGCGAGCCGCATCAGAACCTGCTTCAGACGGTGTATGGAGTCGGCTACAAAGCCATTAAGGAGCTTCAGGCATGACGCGCAGGAAGCGAGTCCACTTTAGTCTGAGATGGCGATTTTCAATCGGGCTGGCAGCTATTCTGATCCTGATTGTATTTACGCTCAGTCTGTTCGTTCTGCGTGGTATCGAGCAGAATCAGAAGAGCAGGGTTGAGAGCGATCTGAAACAGCGCAGCGAGCTTGCGAGCCTTCGTTTGCGCCAGTCCTATTTGAGCAGCGGACTGATTGATGATGTGGACGGCTTCCTGCGCAGGAGAGGCCCTGAGCTGGCTGGTGATCTTGGCAATTTATTAGGCGGCTCGCAGGTGATGCTTTATGATAAGAATGGGGACGAAATCGGCAACTCGCTGCCGCTGTCGACAACGCAGGATATCGATGAAATTATGGCATATGCGGTACAGGGTAAAACGGTGTATCAGCAGTCGGGAGACTCGCTTGTATACCTGTCTCCAATTGTATGGTCGGTAGGACAAGTGGGCATTGTACAATTTCAGTATTCGCTTAAATCGGACCAAGCCTTTTATTCCTCGATTAAAAATTTGCTTCGCAATATTGGATTGAGCGCGCTTGCGCTAAGCTTCCTGATCGGTTTTATATACGTGCAGCGTGTTATTACATCGCTTCGCAGGCTTCGTGCGGCGGCAGATCAGATTCGTGATGGACAGTTCCTTCAAGAATCACCAGTTCGAAGACGCGATGAGCTGGGCGAGCTGAGTGAAGGGATTAGCTATATGAGCCGTGAAATTGAGCAGAGCTTCGCAAGACAAAAGCAATTTATCGGCAATGTAAGCCACGAATTCAAGACACCTCTCACCTCGATTATCGCATACTCCGACCTGCTTGATATGTATCGCGACGATCCAGAGTTGCTGGAGGAGGCGCGGATGAATATTCGAAGAGAGGCTGACCGGCTGCTTGAAATGGTAGAGAAGGTTCTTCATTTGTCGGCAATGGAGCAGTATGAATTCAACCTGAATGCCGAGAGGATCGATGTTCAAGAGCCGCTTGAGGAAGCCTGCAGCAGGCTTCGGGGAAAGGCGGTTACGTTCGATTTGTCGATTGAGACAGACTTCAAGCCCGCGATCATAAGAGCAGACCGAGAAAGCCTGATGCATATCTTTCTTAACTTGATTGATAATGGGATCAAATATAATGTCCCTGGCGGAACCGTTCATGTTGCTTGCCGTACGGAGGGCGACAGGGCGATTATTTCCTTTCGTGATACTGGAATTGGCATTCCGCAGGAGGCGAGGGCCAAGCTGTTTGAGCCCTTCTTCACAGTTAGCAAGGATCGCGCGAGATTAACGGGCGGAACGGGGCTCGGACTGTCGCTGGTCAAACGGCTGGTGGAGCTTCAACAGGGTAGTATAACGATTGCCGCTCCGGCATCGAATGAGCAGGGTACAGCCTTTATCGTTGCATTTCCGATTGTTGTTAAAAGTTTACAAGCTTGAAACAATTCGAAATATGGATGAGACGTTCTCCTTGTATGCTTCTATTATCAACATCAGGAGGTCATCAAAAATGATAAAAAATCAAAAAATAACGGCTGCCGCTGCGGCTGGAATCGTCTGTATGATGGTCGTTACAGCCTGTGGAAGTACAGGCTCAACTGCGAACAACACCAACAATCGACAGGTTATAGAGAAGCAGGGCAAAACAATTACAGTCATCGATACGGAACCGGCTGCTGCCGCAAGTGAAGTGGAAGTGGTCAAAATCGATGAACTGAAAGGTATTCGCGGGATGGATTGGCTGGGCGAGGACAAATTAATTATCGATAAAATAAACAAAAATATGAAGCCGGTCACCATAGAAGGCGAAGAGCGTTACCCGCATAACTTGTATATACGTGATCTGAGCACAGGTGAAGAGAAGGATGAAGCGCTGCTGGAGGAATCGCATGATCAGGGCTTCGGACTGCTGTCGCCGGATAAGAAGCATCTGTTCTTTAAAAAGCATGAGGAGAATACGGCGCGCGGCTTCATCATGAATGTGGCTACTCGCGAAACCGCTCCGATCGGTGATCACATTATGCTTACCAGCGATGGAGAGTGGCGAGATAACGAAAGTGTTATTTTTCCGGCGATTACTGGCAATATTTATTCCTCCGATGTAACTGGAGCGGCACAATTGCTGGCAAAAACGAAGAAGAGCATCAATTATAATGTGAAGCAGGTCGGGACGAAGGTCTATTATATAAGCACGAACAATCAGTTGAATGTTTATGATACGGAGACTAAAGATACGAAGGTGCTGGAGAAAGATGTCATATGGTTTATTCCTTCTCCTAATGGACAGCAGTACGCGGTCGTAAAACGGACATCCGAGACAGAGATGGAGCTTTCCTTGCTTGACGCTGAGATGAAGCCCAAGCAATCCATTGCCAAGAGCACACAGGTATACGGTACTAGCTGGTCGCCGGACGGCTCCAAGCTGGCCTACAACGTCATCTCCGAAGCTGGAGGCGTGAAAGGCATCTATGTGGCCGATACTGTCTCAGGCAAAACAACTCCGATTTCTGTGGACGTGCAATATGCGTCGGATGCGCTCCGCTGGAGTCCTTCCGGGAAGAAGCTGCTGACTTCAACCTCGGTCATTGAAGATAATGGATACAGCTTTGTCACTTATTTGATCTCCTTCAAATAGGCACATCAACCTTGTCTGGTGCAGCGGGGTATGCGGTTTCAAGAGCGTCCTCCTCAACACCTCAAGCGGCTATTGCAACTGCAATTACAGTTGCAGCCGGCTCTGCTATTACTTCCGGGGCAGAATGTATGGATGCGTTTGGAAAATCTGTAGGCTGGTGGGGAAAGTAAGAATACCTACTTAGAAGACTCTGCCTTCGTTATTAAAAACACCTTGATTAATGGTTGTTAAGTTGCGCTGCAATTAATTAAACCATCATTGAGGTGTTTTTTATTATTCCGAAAGGAGATATTAATTTGAACAATAAAATCTGGTTGATTACTAATTTTTCGATAATATTTGGCTTGTTACTTCTTATAATAATAGGCTCAAAAATTAATCATAATTTAGAATTGATGGGATACATACTTTTTGGTGTTTATTTGATTCTTATATTATTTTTTATTAGAGGATTTAATAAAAGGAGATAAATAGTGAACACTTTCGCCGTGTAGCGACTCGTTACGACAAGTTGGCCAAGTCATTCTGGGCGTTTGTATACGTAGCTGCCATTTTCAAATTGAACAGTGATAAGTTTTCAGACACGACCTAATTTAATTGCTAGTTTTTACATCCTTATAATTTATTTTTCTTTGAAAATAGGCATGTTCCTCTTGCATTCTCTCATCTACCTGAATACATTATAGTATTCTAATGATGGGAAGTGATGGACATGCCCGTACAGCATAAGGGGTTTCGTCGCTACACGCTTCATGAGTATATCGCATGGCTGGAAACTTTCGTCGGTCAGGTAGGGTTCACAGGCGTTCATGTGCATGGCACATGGAAACCGACAATTGCCGATTATAGAGCAGCATCGGACAAGGAGCGTCTCATCCAGAGCATGTGGCGATTCCATGTGGGAACCCGAAAATTCAATGATATTGCCCAACACGCGACTATTGACCCCGACGGATATGTATGGGAAGGACGTTCATTGCTATTGCCCCCGGCTTCAGCAACGGGCTTTAATGATGTGGATCAGGATGGCAGACATCCATTCATGTTCGAGATGATTGGGAACTTTGATATTGGCGCTGAGCAGTTGAGGCCGCCGCAGCTCGATAGCGCAGTCGGTTTAACTAAAGCTATTCTCGACCGCTGGAGGCTGCCAGCCGCAGCGATCAAGTTTCATCGTGAGATGCAGCCGAGCAAGACATGCCCTGGCAGCGCAATAGACAAGTCATGGTTTGTCGGTCTAGTAACTTCGAACGAGAAGGGAAAACTAAGCGAGAAGGATGCCAATAGAATCATCACAACATGGCTCCAGCCTGCATGGGGAACAGCAAAGACGAAGGAAGAGAAGGACGAAATTCACCGACTTGCGAATGAGCTGCGAAAGGCAAGCGGGCAGCGGATTTCATAGCCGTTGGAAGATTTTGAGGCATGAAAAGTGAAATCTCCCTGTGTTAACATGGGTGGCGTCGGGAACAACGGCACACACAACTAACCTGAAGGGGGATTTTTTCATGAAGAAAATGCAAACAATCCGTGTAGGAGTCGCTAGCGTAGTTGCAGCAAGTATGATCGTACTTGGTGGTGGAGCTGCTGTTCAAACAGCGGATGCAGCATCCATGAAAGGAGCTTCCATCACGTACAAGGTGAAGTCCACCGATTCGATGTACAAGATCGCTCAGCAATACGGCATTGACCTGCAGAAGCTGCTTGCTTCCAATCCATCGTTGGCTAACATCAAATGGATCTGGCCAGGCATGACAGTTAAAGTTCCAGTTCCAGGCGGCAGCAAGCCATCTACGGGCAACACTGGAAATACAGGTAACACAGGCAACACAGGCAACACAGGCAATACGGGCAACACTGGAAATACCGGCAATACAGGTAACACAGGTAACACAGGTAACACAGGTAACACAGGTAATACTGGCAACACCGGCAGCGGTACTGTAGCGCAAAGCGCTTTTGCAGCTGAGGTTGTAACGCTTGTGAATCAAGAGCGTGCTAAAGCAGGATTGTCCGCGCTTAAATCGGATGCACTTCTGACTAAGGTAGCCTTGGACAAAGCAAAAGACATGTATGATAACAATTACTTTTCTCATACTTCACCAACGCATGGCTCTCCATTTGATATGATGCGCGCTTATGGCGTTAAATATTCCTACGCTGGCGAGAATATTGCCAAGGGACAGCGTACACCAGCAGAGGTTATGAAAGCTTGGATGAACAGCCCGGGTCACAAGGCCAACATTATGAGCGGTAACTTCGGCAAGATCGGCGTTGCTTATCACAATGGCGTTTGGGTACAAGAATTCACGTCCTAATACGTATTCGGATATTGTAACGAAGCGGGGCTGTCCGAAATGTCGTCATCTTTGAGGATTTTATCGCCCGCTTTGTACGTAATATGAGGTTAAAAAGAACCTTCAGCTCCACTTTTATAGTGGTGTTGAAGGTTCTTTTGTCCATTTTATGGGACTCACTCCAATCGGGTTACCCTTTTTGGGCTGTCCCGTTTCAAGCTGCAACAACTCTCATGACATCGTAGACATACATGCCCCCAGAATGAAATGGGCGTTGGAAGCTACCTTCTATTTTCGTATAAAGTCAGGCTGTAGAGAAAATTAGTCCAGATAGTCGCTGTATATGATCGTCGCAGAATGCTCTTCAGCTTTCCCTATAAGGCGGAAAAACCTTGTTACAGCAAGGAAAAGTAATGCGCGGTGCGCTGTAACGCTGAAAAACCTTCTTACAGATGCCAGGGTGTCGCAGAATGCTCTTCGGCTTTCCCTATAAGGCGGAAAAACCGCGTTACAGCACGGAAAAGTAGCACGCTGTACGCTGTAACGCTGAAAAACCTTCTTACAGATGCCAGGGTGTCGCAGACTGCTCCTCGGCGATCTCCATTAGGCGGAAATACAGCGTTACAGCTCGCAAAATGCTCATCAGCTATCTCATCCCTCCAACTTAATGCCTGTTAACAGCTTCCTCCATAGATGATCGTTTCCGTTCCAAATCTCCGGTCTGTCAGGTATCGATACGGCACACAGCTTTTTTAGCGGCCAATGCTGCTCTACAATTCCTTCTACAGGCTCGTGATTGACGAGCAGCACACGGAAGTCATGTTGAACCAGCTCGCTAAGCACGTTCTGCAGCACCTTGGCCTGCTCGATATCACCGCCAGTGCGGATGAACAGAAGCTTCTTGCAGGTTGCCACTTTATGCAGGAATCGCTCGATGCGCCTGTCAACCTTAACTCTGAACTCCGGGTAGCTAGGCCAGTGCGCCGGTGAATTGCGGTCAGCCGGAAAGTCATGGACAACGATGACGCCGAACAGCGTGTCGGTTATAAGCTGGAAGTTGCCCGCTTGTCCGGCATAGACCATGTTGTCAAGCTTCATGAAATGCTGGAATCGGTTATGGAGCAGCCGATTAATGCCTTCCAGATTTACAGAGTCCATCCAATCGATGACGCCCGTATAGGGGCGAATGCCGTTTCGTTCCAATTGTATAGCCGGCAGGCAGTTTTGTCCCAAACTAAATATGGCATCATAGCTCCCTTTCATTTGCTCCAATTCCATGGCGGGAACCCTCCTAATGATTCATTATCAGTGCTCTATTTTATGTAGTCGGGAATGAAAGAGTTTGGACGGAAAAGCGGCGAAAAACGAGTGGGATTGGCCCTTCCTGGCTATGAAGCAGCTGCATAAGATAATAGAAAGAGGGGGTAAATCCGCAGGAGTGCTTCTGGAGGAGCTGCCCTGGGAACGAGGTGTTCATATACGGTGAGCAAGCGATATATAACCGAGCTGCCTATACATTCTTTTACTCCGTTTCAGGTCCCGGAATTTGAATTTCCGATTGCGCAAATCGAGCTGCGGGCAATTCGTTCCGGCAAGTCTATCGAGTTTGAGATCGAGATTGGCTGGGGCAAGCCGATGATTGCCGATCTCGGCGAGATGGAGATTGTGCTGCGCAAGCATACTGCTCAGGGGCAGGAAATCTTTCGTTCCTATGAAATGTGCCATCAGAACGCGGTATCGCTGCTGGAGCATACCGAGCCCGGAACTGAAACGGCAGCGGAAGCTTACGTGCTGCTGGTGAGATCAGCGGATTCTAAAGCTTATTTGACGGGGCCGATCAGGCTGATAGCGATCGTGCGTTAAGTGAGCCGGAGAGAAGCTGTTCAGACTTAATAAACATGAATGAACTGTGCGATAAAAGAAGGAGGAGGGGTCTTGTGGGGATGAAAACGATAGCACTGCATTATCCAGGGCATTTAACATCATTCGCGCTAAGCTCAAGTGATCGTGATCAGATTCTGGCTGGTGTGGAGTATAACAGCGGCTTTTATGAGCCGCATATTATGAATGTGCTGACACATATCGTGAAACCGGATTGGGTCTGCTTGGATATCGGGGCCAATATCGGCGCGATTTCCCTTGCGATGAGCTTCCTTGCCTCTGGTGGAGGCGCTGTATTCGCTTTTGAGCCTTCCTCGGAAAATTTTCAATACCTCTCTATGAATGTCCGGCAAAATAAAGCTGGCAATATCATTCCGCTCAAGCTTGGTGTTTATGAGGAGAACAAGCGGATGGCCTTCTCATTCATTGATTTCGGAGGCGGTTGGTCTCATTTGACGACAGAGTATGCGGAGCGGGGGATCCAAGAGACGGTAACCTGCGTCAAGCTTGATGATTGGGCGGTGGAGCGGGGCTTGAGAAGGCTCGATCTGATCAAGCTGGATGTTGAAGGTGCGGAGGTGCCTGCGTTGAAGGGCGCGGAGGGCATCATTCGCGGATTCAGACCCGATCTCATCGTAGAGTTTAACCCGGGAGCACAGCAGACAATTTTTCATGAGGACCCTTCCTTGCTCTATCGGAAGCTGCAGGAGCTGTATCCGAGCTTATATATTATTGACTTTAACTACACCGTGGTGCAGCTTCATTCGTACGAGCAGCTTATGAGTTATTTTCGCGATGGAAGGGAGGTCGTCGATTTGTACGGCACGTATAAATAAAATAATGCTGCGCTGCTGCGGCCATCTTGACCTTATTGTAACCGGCGGTTAAAATATAACCATTGGTTATAAGTGGAAGAGAGGGTCGCTATTTTGACTACGAGAAGAAAGCAATTGACGGAAGAAATTAAGGCAGGCATACGCACCTCAGCAGCGCTGCTGTTCGCAGAGAAGGGCTATCATTCCGTTACGATGAGAGAGATAGCAAAGGCGGCAGGATGCTCGCATACGGCCATTTACTTGTACTATAAGAACAAGGTGGACTTACTGCAGCAGATCGCGATACCGCCGCTGGAGGAGCTGGAGCAAAGGATGCTGACGCAGATGAACAAGCTGCAAGCTGAGCCGCTGCAAGCGTTGTTAGCGGTTTGTGTGGCGTATGCCAGGTTCAGTCTGACTAACGCGAGCATACAGACGATACTGGTTACCTCCGCATCAGTAAGAGTGGATGAGCAAGAGCCGGAGCTGGAAGTAAATGTGATCCGCAATCGGTTATTCGGTCATATGATGAATGCGCTGGGCCATGCTTTGGGCGGGGAGAGCAGCACTGCAAGCAGCGCTGAAACGGCGTTGAATCAGACTCGTATTCTATTCTATTATGTACAAGGCTTTGTCAGCACCTATACGAATCATACTGAACCTGCTGATGAGCTGCTTGAGCGTATATTGCCGATATACAAGCAGGGAATCCTGACGATTATCGCAGGGCTGCAGCAGACAAGCAGGTCTGGTGGAAGTTAGCGCCAGCGGACCAGCGCTAATTCGAATAGCCCTCGCTGTCCTTCGAGAAAAGCACAGGAGCGTGCTCTCCGCGAAGGCGCCTGCGAAGGCTATAGGGCGCCTAGCTGATGAAGCCGTTCGCGCATTCGCATCCCGGCAGCAGCGGGAGAGAAACGGGACAAAATCGTATCGCGTCCGGAGGCTCCAATCCGCGAACGCAGCTGATAATCGTAATACAAGGCTCGCATATAATGAGCGGCGTGCTCGCAATCCGGATCAGCCCACAGCTGATGAGCCTCATAGGGACCAATCTGCTGGCCGATTGGTATCAGCTGATACTGCACAGGACAAGAGTTGGCGGCATCCATATATGCCGTATTGCCGGACCAGTTCGTTGCGATCACGGGCTTGCCCATCGCCATCGCTTCCGCCAGAGTCAGTCCGAAGCCTTCGGCGCGATGCAAGGAAATATAGATATCGCATGCATCCAGCAATGCGCGAGTCTCTATTCCTGTCAGCCCGATATCCAGAAGATAGACGTTGCTGCAGTCGGCAATTCCAGCACGCAGCCGCTCCATATTCCCGCCGGAGGCATAGCTGTTGCTGACCTTAATAACGAGTGCAGCCTCCTCCGAATGCTTTCCGAATGCTTGTATGAAGGCGGCAAGAGCAGCCTGCGGGTTTTTGCGTTCTGTGAAGCTTAGCGCATCGAACATGGTGAGGAACAGCAGCGGCTCTTCCGGCAAGCTGAAATAAGCGCGTCCTGGGCGGAATCCGCTGCCCTCTGTTATGCCGGGCGGCATAGACAGGACGGGGACTGGTGATTTGGCCGCTACAGCATCGCGTACATAGGGGGAAGGCGTCCATACTTCGTTTAAGAGCTTGAAATGCTCGATCCATCCCTCCGGCACGGCAGGCAGTTCCCAATGCCAGTAGCCGATATTCAACCGGCCTGCGAAAGCATCCGCACCAAGACCGCCGCATATATGAGGGGCGATGTCGGGATTGAAATGAAGTAAATTCGCTTTATGGAGCGCTGCAGTCGTTTCGTAAGCATTCCAGGTCGCATCAGACGGTCTGGCAAGGGACCAGGCATCACAGGATAGAATATGAAACGGGGTTCCAGTCTGCAGAAGGGCTGCTGCTGTTAATCGGCAAGCCTCGCCAAGGCCGGATTCAGCCTTGTTGAAACCGATTAGCTGGATGCCCGGTTCGAGTGCTGGATTCATCATGACAGAGGGAAGATCGTGATCGGAGACTCTACGCCTCCGACTCCCGCCATTACGTGGCAATCCGCGGAGCCGCTTATTGCCACGTGATCTTCTGAGCTGTCTCAGCGGATGCTTCCTCGTTGTCTGCATCCGTTTCCTATCGCGGCTGCTTCGCGGCCCCGCCTTGCGCTCCCGAGCCCGAGCCCGAGGCCGCCCCCTCCGAACTAGCCCCCGCGTGCGCTTTCGCTTCAAATCTCCATCAGCCGGCTCTTGATCCGCTGAGCAGCATGCCCCCATGTGAAGCGGGAAGCAACATCGCGCGCGGCTTGCGCTCCCTTGGCAGCCGCTTCGGACTGATTGTCAACGACGTGACGCATCAGGTGCGCCAGATGGGCGGTATCCGGCTCTGCCCAGCGGAATCCGTTGTAATAATGACAGCGCGCCTGCGCAGGAACGAGCTTCTTCACACGAAGCGGATAGCTGTTGCCCTCATTGATAAACTCCGTTTGCGCGCTCCAGTTCGTTGCAATAACCGGCAATCCGCATGCCATAGCTTCTATGATCGGCATCCCCCAGCCTTCACCGCGTGTGGGAAGTACGAAGCAATCTGCAGAGCGGTATAGGCTGCTCATCCATGAGGACGGTATTTTGTCGTTATGGAGAATGATCATATTGCTGGCTGCCGCCCCCAGCTCCAGCTTGCGAATTTCGGTCGGCACATCGATGGTGGAGTCATTATTGATGATTTTGCAAACGAGCACGGCATCCTTGCGGCGATGAAATACTTTAGCGAACGTTTGAAGCAGCATTTCCGGTGCTTTTCGTTCTCCCCATTCGAAGACAGACAGGAAGGTGAATTTCTCGCTGAACCGCCTGCCGCGAATGCCGGGATGATAGTAATTCGTATCGACCCCAAGAGGCATGATCCGAATAGGGACCTGTACGCCGCTGTTTGTAAAGGTGCCGAGATTGAATGCGGAGGGAACCCATATCTCATTCATTCCATTGGACTGATTGACCCAATCGGCGGGCAAACCGTCTACCTCCAGCATCGTATAGCCAATCTTAAACCGGCCGTCATTTCTATGGAAGACATCGCCCTGGCCATATACGATCTGGACTGCATCCGGCATTTCAGGCCGCTCGCGGAACAGATTGATGCGCATGTCGCTGTTCTTCTTCGGCTCATCCAGAGGAACAGGAGTTCCAATGCCGTATACATACCGATATTTGACCTTCACATGCTGATCATCCAGCGCAATCATCATGTTCTTGGACGATTCGGTATAGCCGAAGAAGGGCAGATTGACTACCGAATGCCAGGTGACCCCTCGCTGGTAAGTCCCCTCTAGCGCGGCCTGCCATTTGTCGCGAAATACTTCCTTGGACTTATTATAAATTTCCCAGAAATCAACGCCGTTGACGCGAGTGGACGTATTGTGAAAATGGGTTAAGGTTACACGGCCGTCACAGACGATGCGATATCCGGCAGATATCGCTTTGAGACAGTAATCCGTATCCTCGAAATAAGAGAAATAATCTTCGTCCAGCAGACCGATTCGGTTAATGAGCTCCCGCTTAATATAAGCGCATGCGAACACAATGCCCTGTACATCCCGAACGGCCGTATATTGACGGACATCATGCTCCATGCCGCCGATCTGCTGCCCCATAAGATTGTCGTGCAAAATGTAAGTCCCTGCATGATGAAGCTGTCCTTCAGGACCGCGCAGCCTGCTGCCGACAATGCCGATATCCGGCGATGACAGGGCGGTTTCCTGCAGCCGGACTAGCCAATCCAGCGGGTCTGTAAGAATATCATTGTTCAGCAGAACGATATCGCTCGACGGGTCGCAGTGGGGAAGTGCAGTATTGTTGCCAGCGACAAAACCGATATTGTCCGGGCTTGTAATTAGCCTAACCCAAGGAACCGTACGCAAATATTCAGTTGTGCCGTCGGAGCTGCCGTTATCGAAAAGAATGACATCGACCATGCCAAGGTTCAATGTTGGATACAGCATTTCCAAACAGCGCTTCGTATATTCGAGCCCGTTCCATGTCAGAATGATGATCGACACGCGGCGCTGCAGCGTTCCCGTTCCAACTGCTCCTCGGTCCGTATCCTCGGTGCCCGGATCGAAGGCGCTGTAGGCGGGGTCGCTTGCATACCCCTTTACAATTCCGATTCGCCGCCGCTTGCGTCCCTGCAAGCGAGTGCGGCCGCGAGTGGAAGCCCGGCGGCGCTTACTGCGAAGCGAAGTGCTTTTAAGCCGCCCGCGGGTTAGCTTGGCAGCGCGTAACCGCTTGGCGGCGGTGCGGGAGCGGCGGGCGATTCCTTTACGGGCGGCGGCCGATCGGCCGGCAGCCCGTTTGCGCGGCTTGATTCTGCTCCGCTTGACGCTGGAGCCGATCTTCATCATTGCTCCTGCCTCCCTTGTGTATATTTACAGCTTGGCGCGCCAATAGTTGAGCAGGTCGGTCATCGTCTGCTTGAACGGAATTTCCGGCTTCCAGCCTGTATCCGCATGAAATTTATCGGAGCTGCCGAGCAGAATTTCCACATCAGAAGGGCGCATTCGCTGCGGGTCTTCCTGAATCTCCACTTCAATATCAGTGAGTGTCAGCAATAGCTGAAGCATATATTCAATCGTGCAGCAGGAGCCGGACGCAAGGTTATAGCATTCGCCTGGCGTTCCTCTCTCAAGCGCCAGCCAATAGCCGTGGACAATATCGCGCACGTCGGTAAAGTCGCGTTTGGCTTGCAGGTTGCCGACATGAATAACAGGAGGGCGCAGCCCTTTTTCAATCTCGGCAATTTGCTTGGCGAAATTGGAGGTGACGAAGCCCTCCCCGCGTCTTGGTCCCGTATGATTGAATGTGCGGGTACGTATGACATGAATGCCGTAGCTTCTAAAATATTGATAACCCAAATAGTCCTGCGCTACTTTACTCACAGCATAAGGACTGAGAGGGCGGAGCGGATTGTCCTCACGAATAGGGACCTCGCTCGGCTCGACCTGACCATACTCCTCGCTGGAGCAAGCAATTTGCACCTTGGTTGGCAGCTTGAAGCGGCGAATCGCTTCGAACAGATGAATTTGTCCCGCAACATTATTGTGAATCGTATCAATCGGTGAATTCCACGACGTTGGAACGAAGCTTTGCGCAGCAAGATGGAAGATGAGCTCCGGCCGCTCGCGATCGATCAGCTGCTCTACAGAAATAGGGTCCCTGAGCTCGCATTCCACCAGCTTGATATCGTTCTCGATATGTGCAATATGATCCTTCATACTGCGCTGGCGAATCGTCCCGACGACCTCTATCCCCTTAGCGAGCAAATATTCTGCCATATGACTGCCGACAAATCCGGAAATGCCAGTAACCAAAGCTTTCAAAAAGATCACCTCGAAAATTGGTTTATCCACGTTTTGAGACGCTGCTCTTCCGCCTTCGGGCAGATGAGCAGCCCGTTTGAAGTCGATACGATAATGAGATCATGAACGCCAATAATAATAGCCTGCTTGTCGTCGACGATAACTGTATTGCCAGTAGATTCAAGAAGCGCAGCAAAGCCTTGACTCACATTGCCTGCTGCATCTGCATCCATATGGCGCCGCAGCGCTGCCCATGACCCCAGGTCATCCCAGCCGCATTGAACCGGGATGCAATAGATGGAATCAGCCTGCTCCATAACCGCATAGTCAATCGACAGGGATGGCATTTCGGCATATGCAGCTGCTAGATTGCTGGAATGCTTCAGCAGGCTGTTCCATATGTCAGGCTGATGAGCTGCGACGCATTGCGCAATCGTCGAAGGACGCCAAGCGAAAATACCGCTGTTCCAATAGATATCAGGCTCCACGATAAGCTGTGAGGCTCGCTCGGCTGTCGGCTTCTCCAGAAATTGGCGGACTCGCAGAACGCCCGTGGATAACAGCTCGCTGCTCTCCGGGGCAGTGGTATACATATAACCGAACCCTGTTTCCGGACGAATTGGCGGAATGCCAAGAGTGACAATCGCATCTTTCTTGCTCGCGGTTTCTGCAGCGAGAGAAATGGCTGCGAGGAAGGCATTCTCATCCGATACATATTGATCCGAGGGGACGAATATCAGGGGGCGATTATCGCCGGACTGGAGGAAGCTGAACGCTGCCAAAGCCATGCATGGAGCTGTATCCTTCTGCTCTGGCTCAATAATAAGCTGGCCCAGGGGGAAGTCTGGAAGCTGCTGCTCCAAGAGAGATAAATAGCGTTGAGGAACTGCAATATATAGGCTGGTGTCTGATACTAATTTGCGAAATCGCGCCACCGTTTCCTGGATCATCGTTCGGTCAGAATGAAAAGGAAGAAATTGCTTAGGTGTCGATTCGACGCTGCGCGGCCAGAAGCGAGTTCCTTTGCCTCCAGCCATAATCACGATATTCACGTTAAGAAATCACCTCCAAGCAGGAAGAAACCATAGAGAATACCCGTAAATGTACTGACATAGTATTCGTCTATCAAGCAAGTCTGGAACGGCTTTTGTACGCGCGGTTATTGCAACTGGGCACATTTACCGGTTGGAGTCGCGGCTGGAATGTGATATTCTCTTACGCGAGCCGAAACTTTAAGTACGGGGGATTATTAGGAAACATAGGATGTTGTTTCCCACCGGCAATCAAAGGCCCTGATAATGGGGGATTGCACGGGATTTGCGCAATAGGCGCTTGGGGTGAATCGCGATGGCTTGTCCGCTGCGTAGGGCCGAACTCCTTGGTCCGAATCCGACAACTAACCTCGTAGGCCGCATGCTAAGCAGATAGAAGTCCGTGTTGCTGACCCGGCAATCTGTGCAGCCATGACGGAACATCCGCACCATTGTGCGATCCATGTTCCGTAAATAAAAGGAGGACATTCAATTGTTCAAAATGAAATGGAAGACAAGTGCGGCAGCAGCAGCACTAACTGTTGCACTGTTGGCTTATTCTGGAGCAGCAAGTGCCGCAAGCGCTTACAAAGCGAAGGATGGCGACACTTTCTGGAAGCTGTCCAAAACGTTCAACGTGCAGCTGGGCAAGCTAATGGCCGCGAATCCGAAGATTGATCCGCTTAATATTTATGAAGGTCTCAAAATTACAATTCCTGCTGCAGCGAGCGCAGCCAAGAGCAAGAAAGCTGCAGCGGACACGAAATCAGAAAACAAGTTGATGATGGCCGCAGCTTCAGACAGCGCGGGTGACGAGAATGTCATTCAGGTCGGCAAGAAGGAATTCAGTTTCTCGGAGGTTATACAGGCAAAGGCTAGCGCGTACACGGCAGCAGCTTCGGAGAACGGAGGCTGGGGCGCTGTTGACTACTTTGGCAATCCGCTGAAGGTGGGGACGATTGCAGTCGACCCCAACACAATACCTTTGGGCACCAAGGTATACGTTACCGGCTACAATTATGACGGCTTGCCGCAAGGCGGGATGATTGCGGTCGCATCCGACATGGGTGGCGCGATCAAAGGCGATCGGATCGATATCTTTGTTCCGGATTCACAGAAGCAGGCGCGGACGTTCGGCTACCAGTATGTTAAAGTGTTTGTGCTTGAATAGACCTGTACAGCCTCTGGCTATTTCTTACCCGCACCTCGTGCGGCGGGTTTATGAATCAGCTCTGGCAAGGGAACGATCTCATACCCTTTATCATGCAGAAGCTTGATTAGCCGGGGCAGCGCTTTTATTGTTCCTGACAGATTCTGTCCGATGCCGCCGCCTGCGTGCTGCAGAATAATAGAGCCGGGCTGAAGCGTTTTTTTGATGTTGACCAGTATGGAGTTGCTGTCAATGCCGCGCCAATCGACTGAATCGACATCCCAATTGACGACCACGAAGCCTCGTGAACGCAGCCATTCGATTTGTTCGGGAAGGATCTCGCCGTAGGGCGGGCGAACGTGTCGCGGACTGTAACCGGCTAGTGGGCGCAGAATGGCGTCTGTGCGCATAATTTGCCGCTGGAACGAGGCGAGGGAAATGCGTGAGAATACAGCGTGATCGTACGAATGATTGCCAATAATATGTCCTTCTCTCTGCATGCGGCGGACGATGGCTGGATATTTCGCAGCTCTGGAGCCGACAACGAAGAAGGTCGCACGAACCTTGTAGCGGGCAAGAATATCGAGCACTTTAGGTGTATAGCGCGGATCAGGCACGTCGTCGAAGGTTAGCGCTACCTTGCGAATATTGCGGGGACCCCCGATTACGAAAGAGCCCGGATACCATTGTTGGAGCGTATTCCAAGAGATGGTTGTCCGGGTTTTTCGTTGCTGTCTGCGCGGCTTCCGGTTATGCCGCTTAGGTTTGGCGACAGTGACAGCTGCTGCCCCCTCATATAGTGAATCAGATGAATAGGGCGCAATGCGTGAAGAAGCGGCTGAAGCGTTCGAAGCAGGCAGGGGCTGCGGCAGGAGCGGCCCGTGACTGTCAGCGTGGACGCTGTCGATCGGGGCCGTCAGCAGTGAAGAAGAAACTACAGCGATCAAGATTCCTGCGGCAGCTCTGCGACAGCTTTGCAGTGTAAACATTGCAACTCCTCCGTCTAATTCTTCATTCCAGAATAAACCCGGTTTATAAATTGTTCCCCAACGGCACATGATCATGCACGCCTCATGGACTGTATATATGAACTTTGAACAGGTTGCCGCTCTCCACATTATCGAGCCATCAGTGGCAAATCAAAAGCGGCCGATAGGGTGAATTTCCCTATCGGCCTCTTTTACATGAACAATATTCGATTCAATCCTGCTGCTGTGGCAATCCACTTAATCGCTTTTAAGTGAATGAAGATTCAATTTCACAATCAGAGTTTGACTTTACGTGCGAAGAGAGCGGAGGGTTGGAGGATTCTGGAGAAACGTTAGTGTTCGCCTTTAAAGCCCGATTTCAACCTATAATGATTCTACAGTTAAGAAATCGGGCTTTAACAGCGATCGGAAGAACCCTCCAAACCCGCAGCGGCTTGTTCCACGTGCCATCGATCGCTGATTTTAATTTCTACCCGAATTAAATTTTGAAGATCGAAATCGTACGTTGAAGCTGCATGGCGGCCTGCTGCATTTTTTCCGTTTCCGCTACGACCGCTTGAACAGAATAAATCTGCTCGTTCATAGATGCGGATACTTGCTCGGTTCCAGCAGCTGACTGCTGTGTAATCGCCGATATGTTCTGAATCGCGCCAGATATCTTCTGGGCGCTCTCCAGCATAATATCGCTCTCATTGGAGAATTGCGCGATTTGTTTCGATATAAACTCAACGCTGTTTACGATCTCGGCGAAAATCTGCTCCGATTCCTTCAGCATGCCTGTTTGCAGCTTCACGACCTCGGCATTGACATGAATATTCTGAATGGCTTTCTGCACGCCATTATCGATGCTGCTGACGAGCTGGAACACTTCCTTCGTCGAAGCGGTCGACTCCTCCGCCAGCTTGCGGACCTCTTGAGCGACGACGGCAAAGCCTCTGCCGTGCTCGCCAGCTCTGGCGGCCTCGATGGATGCGTTCAAGGATAGCAAATTGGTCTGCTCCGCAAGATCGGAGATCGTTCGTGTAATGGCCGAGATGCCCTCGGCCTTTTTCGCCAAATCCTCGATGGTTGCTGCGACATCCGAGGATGCCGCAACGGTCCGCTTCATGCCGGCCGACTGGCTGTCCACAGATTGTCGGCCCCTCTCGACCAGAGATAGTGTCAGCTCAGAGCGTTCGTTCATTACTTTGGTCGAGTGGGCGTAGGAGGCGACTTTATCCTCGATTTCGCGGATGGATTCCGCCATATCGCTGACGTCCTCGGAGATGGCATTGGCTCCAACCGCCAGCTCATTAGCAGAGGTTGCGACCTGCTCCATAACCTGCTTCAAGTCATTGTTCTTATCAAAAATCCCACGGCTGGTATCGTTGACGACACGGGAGATGTTGGAGGTTTCTTTCAAAATATCGCGCAGCTTGTCCACCATGCTGTTAAAGGAATGGCCAAGATCACCCAGTGCTGCGGACGAGGCTACATCAACCTTTTGAGTGAAATCGCCCTTGGCAATGCTGTATGCAATACTCGACATGTCCTGGATGGATGATGTAAGCGCTGTCTCGATGACTCGAACAAGAGGAAAAGTTGCGATTGCAGCCAAAGCAATGATGATCAACCCAAGCAGCAGGCTTCCATTTGTAATTAACAAGCCTAGCAGTAAGGCAATGGAGAAGACGAGCACGATAGAATAGCAGCCAACTAGCAGTTTATTGCGAGTAGATAGACTGTGTAACCATTGCATAGTGGTAAGCTCCCCTTTAATTGGAATATCATTATTATAGCATCGCTATGCCGTTTGTCTACAAAGGTCTAATACGATAGAACCATGTCGGTAGATCTATGAAATTACACCAAAAAAGAGACGGAATTTTGTAAGTTTTCTGTAATTATATATTGAAGGAACTATTTTTATGTCATATAATGGGCCCATAGCATCATATGCATACTAGATGAAAATTATGGATGCGAGGGGGAGAGTTAATGAATTTGGATGCAATGCCTTTAGCCCGTCAGGTGGAGTTCGTATTCAAGCAGCTGGAGGAAGAACTGGTTCATGCAGTAGCAGGTACTGTGACCATACATATTCGCAACAATGTCGTGGGGAAATACGGGGTTCGTCATAATCCCATAGAGAGTAAGAATGGTCAGATCGGAGACAAAGCTGCAGCTCAAGGAATGACGGAAGCTCAAGTCCAGGCATTCAGAAAAATGGCAGTGGATTCGCTTAGAATGAAGAGAAGCTGGACACATGGCGAGATTATTTATGATTTTAGCGTTCGGGCAGGATCTGGCGTGTGGGCGGCAAGCATCACCTATGAATCCAACTATAACTTGGCAAATGGTTTATTCCGCTATCAGCCCAAATATACACAGCAAGCATTGCGTGATGCGCCTTAATATCGACATACAAAAAATGCTGTCCGCTAAGGGCAGCATTTCTTTTTGCTTGATCAGAGCTCAGTGGAACTTGCCTGCGAGCTGCTGCTCCGCGATTTGAACGAGCCTGCGGGTAATGTATCCGCCAATGGCGCCAGTATCGCGTGTAGCCATATAACCGTAATAACCGTCCTGCGGAATTTGAATGCCGAGCTCTTGCGCGATTTCATATTTCAATTGATCCAGCGCTGCGCTGGCCTGAGGTACGACCAGCGAGTTGCTGCTGCGGGATTGTCCTGCCATCGTGTTCACCTCCTTGTGGTACCCTTAGTATGGTCGCAATGGAAGCTTTTATGCGAACAGGAGGGCAAGGAAGGTACAGCAATGTTTTCCAAATTTAAGATGGTCGGATAAATGATGAACACGCTCCCAGCGCGCGGTGTTTCGCTGCATGACGGAGGTCGGCCCCGACCACATGCGAAGGCAACTGCTGGTTGCGTCTACAGCCCGAAGTCATAATCCGGATAAATATACGGCGATTCGGGCGCAGCAATGGCCTGGAGCTGTTTGGCCTTGAGAACGATAATCTTGTTGCCGTCGAACAGCTCCTCTGTCAGCTCGCCGCGGACTTTCAGCCATACATCATTATTGTAGGTTGCGGCGCGCGGGTATGAAATCATCAGACCATAAGGAAGCGCGTCGGCGGAACAGCAGTTCATTGCAAACCGGCTGAGGGCGAACTGGTTCTTGGTCATACCCTCCTGTCTATGTACGAATCCGCTAATTTCTACAGTTTTGCCTATATAGTTTTGTCTGAACAAATCCAGAGTCGTGAGCGTTTCGATGAATTGCTTCTCAGGGACGCTGATAACCTCCTGCGCGTAAAGTTTTTTGCCATAGCTGGCATGTGCCTCCGTATATTCATCGGCTGGAAACATGACGTCGAGTTCTTCGTCGGTTTTCACACCGCCAGGGAGTGGCGCCGCCGTTTTGACTGGCTCATCCTGAACCCCGCTGCCGGCAGGCGGTAATGTCGCCGCTCTGGACGATCCGGAATTCAATACTTCGGCGCCTGCAAAATTAACCCCTTTCTTCGCAGCAGCCGAGCTGCCCAGTGCGGCATCCGGCAGCGTAAAGCCAAGCACAAGCGGAAGAACGAACATGCCATAGATCAATATGTTCTTCGTGATGGAAGAGGGGGGCTCATGATTGCATTCGCAGGCTGCCGTCTTGCGTCCAGCCCATGCTTGAAGAGCGGCATACAGTTGATAGATGGCAGTAGCATAGAGGCCGATCGCGGATAGTTTGACATAGATGGTCATTCTCGGCGCAATATAGAGAGTCAGGTTATCGGATCGAACAAGGAAGACAATATACATCGCAAAGCCGGTCAAAATAACAGCTCGGATAAGATGATGCACGATTCGTTTGCGGTCAGCGGGTGACATGCTGTCACTCCTTTCAATGAAATTTGTGCGATCAAACGGCAGAGCTTGAATGTTCCAGCGTATTTCCGCTTTTCGGAGATAGCCGAGGGGATTCTACGATGCTTTGCATCTGTAAGAAGGTTTTTCCGTGTTACAGACTCGAACGTTGCTGCTTTTCGTGCTGTAAGCAGGTTTTTCCGCCTTAACACTGCCACTAGAGCTCGTTTGCCGCCGATCGGCACGCTGTAAGCAGGTTTCTCCGTGTTACAGACTCGAACGTTGCTGCTTTTCGTGCTGTAAGCAGGTTTTTCCGCCTTAACACTGCCACTAGAGCTCGTTTGCCGCCGATTGGTACGCTGTAAGCAGGTTTATTTCCACCTTAACAGCGAATGGCGGGGTTCCCTTTTTCAACAGTCTGAACAATATAGGCAATAGTGTCATAAAGGACCATTTTCATTCAGGGGTGACAACATGGACATTATGATGCACGAACTATAATATAAACTGTTGAATAATAATGGAACCGATAAGGACGGCTGTGAAAATAAAGGCGATCAAAGCGAGCACAATTTTCGTGCGAAATGCAGAAAGCAGCATGAGCGTACTCTTGAAATCGACCATCGGACCAAATACGAGAAAAGCGAGCAGCGCTCCAGGGCCGAATATTCCGTTAAAAGATGCCGCAACGAATGCGTCTGATGTTGAGCATAGCGAGACGGAGAAGGCAAAGGCCATCATGAACAGGTTTTCCATTACGGGCTGATCGCTCAGCGCGGTCAATACACTGCGGTCGAGCAGAGTTTGTATGAATGCAGTGATAAAAGCGCCGAGAATTAAATATTTGCCGATATCAAAAAACTCGTCTGAGGCATGAGCAAGTGTTGAGCCGAATCGTCCGCGCCAAGTCCTGCTGGCAGCCTCTCCGTGACCGCGATCGTCGTCAGCAGGGCCATGGGTGTGATCGTGACCATGATGATCGCCGTGAGCATGCTCACTATGGACATCGTGACGATGGTCGTGAGCATGCTCACTATGGAGATCGTGATGATGGTCGTGAGTAGTACGCTCACTATGGACATCGTGACGATGGTCGTGAGCACGCTCGCTATAGAGATCGTGATGATCGCCATGAGTACGCTCACTATGGACATCGTGATGATGATCGTGACCATCATGATGATGAGCATGATCGTGATGGCGATCAGAGCGATGGTGAAGCACCTGACCATCATCGTGGTGCTTATGGTTGTGACTATGATGATCGTGTGTATGTGGATGAGCGAATGCTTTCTTGGCCTCTCTGAGCGGGCTTTTCTTCAAATATTTATAGAGAAGCAATCCCAGCACAACGCAAACGGCAAACGCGAGACCCATTCGAGAATACGCCATCGATGGCTGGGTTCTGAATGCGGTATAGGTTGAAGTGAAGACAACAGGGTTGAGAATCGGGCCAGCGAAAATAAAGACAATACCAATATATGCCGGCATCCCTTTACGTATTAACCGTCTGACCACCGGGATCATGCCGCATTCGCATAACGGCAGCAGCAGGCCGAGCAAGCTTCCGAACAATACGCCGACAATAGGATTTCGCGGTGTCAGCCTGGCAATCAGGGAATCGGATACGAACACCTGGAGCAGTGCTGAGGCAAGGACGCCCAAGAGGATGAAGGGGAAAGCTTCCAGTATAATGCTTATGAATAAAATTTTGAATGATTGCAGGGAAGGGCTTTCCAGCAAGAGATCCGTTACACCGCCGCCGCTTAATATCCGAGCCAGCATGATGAGGCATCCTGCAGCAAGCAGGGGAGTTCCTAATCGATAAATGAAACGCAAGTTGGGGCTCCTTTCTGTCAATCGACGACCATTTTAGTATAGACTATGCGCGCAACAGCGTCCACAGGACAACCTGCAGCACTATTTTTGCGGAAGTGAAAAAATGACCAGTCTCGGAGTTCTGCGGCATGACGGAGCAGCATCCTCACAATCCGAGCTGCAATCCGGCATTCGCCTTGTAATGAAGCAACTCGAACAGGAGCGCCCACTTGACATTTAGGCTCATGAGAGTATAATTTGCCTAAATGCAAGGAAGGGAACAAGTAAGCCTGGATGTAAGCTTGGCAGAGAGCCGGTGGGTGGTGTGAACCGGTGCAAGCATCCGCTGCTGAATGGATCCTGGAGCTGAGATGAGGAAAGCGAGCGTCCGCGCCCGCAAGTATATATCTACGCATCGTTCCGCGTTAAGGGACTTGAAGGCTTGTTAGCCGTCCGGCAGGGACGCGTTAGCGAGCATATTAGGGTGGCACCACGGTCCTTCGTCCCTTGCGGCGAGGGGCCTTTTTGCGTTCTGGAAGGCAACTATTAAAGGGGGCTGTACGATGTCACGTGTATTATCAGGCATTCAAGCAAGCGGACAATTGACGCTGGGCAATTACATCGGTGCGATACAGAACTTTGTTAAACTGCAGGAATCTCATGAATGCTTCTTCATGGTCGTGGATATGCATGCCATTACCGTTCCACAGGAGCCGGAGGCGCTTCGCGAGCAGACGGAATCGGTTGCCGCGCTCTTCATCGCGGCTGGCATAGATCCTGCGAAATCCAGCGTGTTCGTACAATCGCATGTGCCGGCGCACGCAGAGATGGGCTGGTTGTTTACGACGTTGGCTTATATGGGCGAGCTGGAGCGAATGACGCAGTATAAGGACAAATCTGCGGGAAAAGACTCCATTGGCGCTGGCTTGTTCGTCTATCCGACGCTGATGGCGGCAGACATTCTGCTCTACAACGCCGATCTTGTCCCGGTGGGAGACGATCAGAAGCAGCATTTGGAGCTGACCCGGGATTTGGCGAACCGCTTTAATGCCAGGTTCGGTGATTACTTCAACATTCCTGAGGGGTATACGCCGAAGGTGGGAGCGCGCATCATGTCGCTGGACGATGCCTCGAAGAAAATGAGCAAGAGCAATCCGAATCCGGCCAGCTATATTGCGCTATTGGACCCGCCGGATGTGATTCGCAAGAAAATCAGCCGCGCGACGACAGATTCGGGCCGCGAGGTGAAGTTTAATCCGGCTGAGAAGCCGGAGGTGAGCAATTTGATGAGCATCTACTCCCATTGTGCGGGACTGACGCTTCAGGAAATTGAGGACCGCTATGAAGGGCAAGGCTATGGCGCCTTCAAGAAGGAGCTTGCGGAGCATGTCGTTGCCACGCTTGAGCCGCTGCAAGCAAGGTATGCCGAGATCCGCAGCTCGGGAGAGCTTCATGACATCCTAAGGCAAGGGGCGGAGCAGGTATCCGTTGTTGCCAATCGGACGGTCCGCGATGTTAAGGAGCGGATGGGCTTCGTAATGCCGCGCTAGATTGCGTATATATCAATAAACAGCAAACGCCGCGAGCGAGGATTCCCTCGTCAGCGGCGTTTGCTGTTTCCGTATCATTATTGTGTTTGATTGCGCCGTCTTAATTTGGCGCTAACGATGAAGCCGAACACAATAAAGGCAATTGTCAGGACAAAGAATAGTGCGGCCAGCCATCCGTTGATGCTAATAAACACGCCAGTCAGAATCATCAGCAGAACGGAAAATAGAGCAAAACCCATCGCCATAGGCTTGGACATGTGTAGCTCCTCCTTCTTTCGTTAAAATTCATTGTACATGCGAGCATATTCTAATGACTAAAGTATCATAATAAGCTTGCAAGCTTGCAACACACTATCATCGTATAGGATGGAAGGAGAATTCCCACATGGCAGGACAATCTCGCAGCAGCAATACGTTGGTCGTACCTCAAGCAAGCGCAGCTTTGAATCAAATGAAATATGAGGTAGCACAAGAGCTAGGCATCCAAATCCCGCAGGACGGTTACTATGGCAACATGGCAACCCGCGATGCCGGATCTCTTGGCGGCTACATCACACGGAAGCTTGTGCAGATCGCCGAGCAACAACTTTCGGGTCAATCTCAGCAGCGTTAATACGCGGCGTGTCAGGTTAAGAAGAGGATCGACAGCTAGCTCAAGGGAAACCTTGGGCTTTTCTGTATGCAATCTCAAGCTGGGCGCAAAAGCAAGGCCCCTTCTATTGTGCAAGAAGGAGCCTTGAACGTCAATACGTATTCATGCGCAGCCGTTTCTGCAATCTGTCATCGCTCAGCCAGCCTACATAGGAGCCAAGCGTCTTATAGTCGCTGTCGAGCAGAAGAACAGCTACGAACGGATATTGCTTGCGATGCCGATAGCGGACATCGGACCAGCGCACCTCGTACCCCCAAGGATGCTCCCGCACCTCAGCGCAAGCGAAGGAGGTGAAGTACAAGAAAGAACGAATCGAGGGATCATTCTTGGACATCTCTACAACGGGGTGGTCGTCGCAGCGCGCCCGGTCAACCCAACGCAGCTTTCCTTGCCGGAAATCACCGATCAGGAAGCTGCCATCCTCACGTTGCTTGACCACGTTCCAATCCTTCAGCGATATGGTCGGAATAATGATATATTTGTCGTTGTCCGCTCGGTCTGTATCCAGCGCCATAATTCTGTTGTGCTGCATCCGGTGAGCGATGGTTCGCCAGATGTAATAAACGATAAGCCCGGCATAGAGGGTCGGGAATATGATCGTCGGACTGAGCAGATGAAACGCCCACATGAAGATGGCTACTACATGCGAGATAAAGATGATGGGATCGAAGATATGGATAATGTTCCATGAGATCCATTTATCCGTGAACGGCCGCATCGCTTGTGTCCCATACGTGTTGAATAAATCCGTAAAAACATGAACAACGACAGCGAGCAGCACCCAGCCGGTCAGATGAAGCCAGGGCAGCGTGAAGCCAAAGCCGAGCTGGAGCAGGAATGTAATAAGCGCTGTCCAGATGGCGATAGCGGGCAGGGAATGCGATGCCCCTCTATGGTTGCGGATATATGCCGCATTGCTCTTCAACCGCAGCAGGCCATCGAAGTCCGGCGCTTGCGAACCGACAATTGTACCGATCAGAACAGCGGTATAAACGGTTCCATCGGCAGCCACAATAGGATCAATGGTAGCGAGTCCCGCCAAACCAAGCCCCATGACCAAATGCGTACCGGTATCCATGACGCGTCTCCTCCTTTTAAGTTCCTATGGTATACTTTTAATATGTACGTCTCAGTATTTTCTGAATCGTACGTTCTTATAACGGGGAGATGATATTTTATGTATATATGTTTCGTGGAGTACCGAATTGACTCTGAATTTGAATCGGAATACCGAAGCTGGATATCCGCTAGGCAAGCGGAAGGACCGTCCTTTCGATTATATGAAGGAACCGATCAGCCGCTGCTGTTTGTTGAAATATGGGAGACAGAGGATGAGAGCACAGCCGATGCGATAAAAAAAGAACGCTGCAGTGAGCGTTCCTCCTGGCACGCCATGGCGGATTGGGTGCAGGGGGGTGCTCCCAAAATCCACTCATGGACGTTCCGTCCCGTTAACGGCTGTTCGTAACTGTCCCCAATGTTGCAGTGCCCAGCGGCGTCTGATTGGAAATGCTTGCGCCCTGGAACGGATATTCATAGGCAATCGGGCCATCGAATGTTACATAATCCAGATTGAGCATCAACAGCAGATAGCGCATACCGGTAGAGGGGTCGCTTATAATGACATGATCCCGTCCGGCTGCTTCAATAACACCGCGAAATATTTTGGCATTCCATTCCCGGTTATTCTCATAGGTCATGTAGAAAGTGCCGATCTTGCCGCGATTCAGGCGCAGAATGTTCTCCACATAGGATTCTTCCACTGGCGGTGCTGCTACAATATTGCCGCCAGCCGGCGTTACGAAGGAGCCGCTCGGCACACCGGGAGGCATTGCTGCTTGCGCTCCTGCTACTTGAGACGGCATAAAGGGAGCTGCAGGGAGAGTCTGAGCGACAGGCTGATGGGAAAAGTGTCCATACCCGTAGTGCGTGCCTCCTTGTCCTCCCATGCTTGCTGGACTTACCGCGGTGTTGTACCCGTACCCGTTCGACATATTTCCAATTCCTCGCTTTCGTATCATGAAACAGATTAATAAACTTTAGGACAGTCCTCGCCTGACGGCGCGAAGAAGCAATGGGCTTTATACCGCCCTGTATTTCGTTGATCGTACCACGTGCCCGGGCAGCCTCCGGCAGGCTTGAAGAACCATAGGGCGTTGGAGGCTGGATGCTGCCGCTCGCCGTTAATGATCCGCTTGGCCAGACGAATCTCTCTATCCCGCGCTCCTTGGTAAAAGTAGCCTTTAACAGTCGCTTCGAAGCCGCCCGGACGCTGGTAGACCATCTGTGGAATGCTGCGAATATTTTTGAAATCGAGACAATCGCTTTTGACCCGATTCACGCCTACATTGCCGACCATGAGCATGCCAAGGTCGCCTTCGCCCTCTGCTTCCGCACGCATCAGCCTTGCAAGCACCTTGACTTCTTCGCTATTTGATTTTATGACTGCCATGTCTGAAGGATTTCACTTCCTTTCGCTCAGTTGGGCTATAACCACAATGACATTGTATTGACCTATGGGCGAAATGGTTCCTTAGCTTCGCAAAATCGTTATAAATAGCCGTTCCAGCCAAGCAGTGTCAAATTGATGAACAAAGGGCTGGAACATTGTCAACCGCAGCTTTTTTCGGTATGATTAAGAACGATTTGAATCAATGATAGGCGCTTTTGCGCATGTACGGTAATGGAACGGGGAGGCTCGCTGTGCTTAAAGAATATGTGGCCCTGACTAAACCGGGCATCATTCGCTTGAATACGATTGCTGCTTTTGGCGGATTCTGGGTCGCTTCCAAATGGAATATTAATTGGTGGCTGCTGCTCTACATGCTGATCGGTTCAGCTCTAACGATGGCTTCTGCTTGCGTCATCAACAATTATTGGGACCGGGAATTGGACAAGAAGATGGAGCGGACGAAGAATCGCGCTCTGCCTATGAACCGGATGAATCCCAGAACGGTGCTCATTTACGGCGTTGTATTGGGGATAGCCGGCATTACGATTCTGTTCACGCTGGTCAACGCCCGGACAGGCTGGCTTGGACTGCTGGGACTATTCGTATACATCGTCGTGTATACAATGTGGCTGAAACGCTCCTCGACATGGAGCACATCCATCGGCGGTGTATCCGGAGCAATGCCTCCTGTTATTGGCTATTGCGCCATTAATGAGGTTGATATGGGAGCATGGCTGCTGTTTGCACTGTTGTTCCTGTGGCAGCCGGCGCATTTCTGGTCGCTTGCCATTAGACGGGTGGAAGAATACCGTGCGGCGGGTTATCCCTTGCTGCCGGTAGTTAAAGGAATACCTCGCACGAAGCTGCAGATGATTCCTTATATCGTGCTGCTCATTCCGACAGGGATATTGATGTACACCTATGATTATGTCGGTATTTACTTTCTTATAGTCTCCTTGCTCGGAGGCGTCCTGTGGCTCGTTCATACGTTGATGGGCTTGAAAGCTGCTGTGGATACGGAAAAGTGGGCGAAAACGAACTTTTTCATATCGATTAATTACTTGATGGTGATCTTTTTTATTATGGTCGTAGACACGAACGGCATAGGCTGAAGCTTCAAATGAATCGAGGGGGAACAGAGCATGGATTTCACACGCAAGCATGGATTTAAGATCGCAGTGCTGGCATTATGCGCGGCAATGGGGCTTTATTTATATCTCTCTTCAACAAAGGAAGCAGCGCCTAAGCTGGACCAGGACAAGGCGGCTCCATCCTTCAAGCTGACAAGCATAGACGGGGAGGAAGTATCCCTTGAGAATACGAATGGCAAGGTACGGGTGGTCTATTTCTACTTTGCGAACTGTCCGGATGTATGTCCGCCGACAACGTATCTACTCAGCCAAGTGCAGGATGAGCTGAAGAATCAGAAGGTGTTCGGCAGCGATGTGGAATTTCTGTCTGTCACCTTCGATCCTGAACGGGATACACCGGAAGCGATTCGCAAATTCATCGACAAAATTCCAGGTGATATCGACCAGAGCGGCTGGAAGTTTCTGCGCGGAGACAGTGAAGAGGCTACGAAGAAGCTGATGACGGACTTTGGGCTTGGACTTTTGAAGGACGAGAAATCAGGGCTGTACACCCATTCCGACACGATTACCTTCATCGATCGGGAAGGCAAGATTCGCAAATATATGACAGGCTCCATCGATGAAACGATGAATGCTGACCGCATTGTAGCGGTCGTCGACGCACTTGTAGACGAGTAGAAGAGAATGAATTGGGCAGCTTGGCGCCCATTACCATGAAGCGGGATCGGGATTCGGGTACTGAATGTACCCCTCGAGACCCGCTTTTTCTAATTGCTCGATCAAGTATTCCGTCGGCGTCTTCTCGACACCGGGATAGCCTTTACGGGTATGCATATGTATGGCATCGGGGAAGGTATCGCGCAGCATTCCCCTGATTCGTTTGCCTGACGCGTCATTGTCGGTAAACAGATAGGGCTGCTTGTCGCCGACCTGCTTGCTCAGCGCATCCAGATGCCCGCTGCTTGGAGTGCCATACGTGCAATAAATGGGAACCTCCGCATGAAGCACCTGCCGGAGGCGGCTGCGGTCATTTTTCCCTTCGACGATAATTGCAATGTCCATATTGTCATTCACCTCTTAGCGCTATTGTATAATATCGCGAAAGAAACGCAAAGACGGCTCGCCGCAGCAAGCCGTCTTTAGATTTAGAAGCACATTAATCCGCCGAGTACAATGATAAGCAGGATGAACAGCACGAGAATGGTGCCGGTAGAAGTCATGATGCCCTTCATATGGCCGCCGTATCGGTCGTTGGATTCTATCATTTGAGACATGTATGATCACTCCTCTTCGCCAATATGCATCTCCATGGCAGCCGCCGGCGCGATAATTCTGGTATTTCCGCAATCGCACACTGGTCGTTTGCCTTTATGCATACTATGACGGGAGGCGGCAGGAGCCCTGTGCGATTACCCAGTTCGGGAAAAATGGGCGCTGCTGCTCCCGCGCCCGGATCGCGCATTATAGTAGGGCAGGATTGAGACGGCGATCATTAGTGCGAGAAATGCGATGTAATAGGGGGATACGACATTCCGCAGCTGGCCGGCCAGCATAGGCCCAAGAAAAGCGCCGATGGAGAAGGCAATGGACAGAACGGAGAAGGTTCTACCGTACCGCACGCCGCCGCTAAGTTCAATCAGCAGAGAGGACAATGCGGGGAAAATAATGCCTTTCGCCATTCCGAGCAGGAGCAGGAGGGCATAGAGCGGCAGCGGCGTATCGGCGGCAATGGTGAAGTAAGTGACCGCCAGCAGCAGGGCTCCCCACAACGTTCGCAGATAGGGCGACAAGCGGTTCAAGAACAGCATGCTCAGCGTGAGCAGCGCGCCTAAGCTGACAACAGAGAAGAGCAAGCCTGTCTCCAGCATCGCTTCTTGAGACTTCGCCATAAGTGGCAGCTCAAAGGAGAGAATGCCTTGCGCGCAGCTCATGGCGACGGGAAGGGAAAAGACAATCCAGGGAACCCTGGATTCTGCGGGTTCATCCGATGAATCAGGAAGCTCTGCCGTTCCACCAGTATCGTTCTCTGGGGCTATAGCTGTCGCAATATTCCGAGGCTCTCGAATGAAGATCAGTGCGCAGGCAGCTGTTCCAATAAGCACCCACCCGAGAATTTGGAATGCCATAGTAAACCCGATTTGCGCCACCATATAAGCGCCAACGGCAGGGGAAACGACGGATGCCACAGTATGGACCAATCCGTTGCCTGCCATAAGCTTGCCTTGATGAATGCGATCCTTGGCAATTCGGGCCAGCATGGACATGCAGGCAGGTGACAGAAAAGCAAGGACAAAGCCGCTGATGGAGCGCAGCACGAGCAGCTGCCACGGATCAGTAACCTTGGCCTGCAGGACGAGGATGATTCCGGCAGCCGCGAGGCTGAAGACGATGAACAGGCGGCTGCCATAACGGTCGACGCCATAACCGGCAATGAGATTGCCGGGCAGATGCGTGATGGAATACAAGCCCATCATTAGCCCGATAAAGGATGGCGCCGCGCCTAGCGACACGGCAAAGGGCGTTAGTATCGGATATTGGGCATGCAGATCAAAGAACGCGACAAACAGAAACAGATAAAGCCACACTGCGGTTCTCAACAATATCCCTCCTCAAAAGGTTTTGTATATATGCACGTAATCTACAGAGCAGATTCAAGCGGGTGAATGAGACATGTTACTACTTGTACGCAGGGATAAGCCGTCTTATGTCTGCTGCTGGATAGGATTGGCGGAAGCGGAGGTTTACGCTTATTTATCCATCAGGTATAATATTTTGTGTTCGGGCTTTTGAGAGCGTATAATGGGGGAGATAGAATAATGGGATTTGATTTTAATTATGATGCAGATACCTGGATTCAGTTTTTCAAAGACAATTGGTTCGTTCTTGTTATTGCACTTGTTGTATTGCTCATCGTGATCCGCGTTGTGAAGACGGTCGTCAGATGGCTCCTTATTCTGGCAATCGTTCTCGGTATTGTCGTGTACAGCGGCTATTCGCTGGAGGAGGTCAAGAACCTCGCTGCCAACGTTACCTTCGATGATGTGAAGGAACTGGGCGGCAAGATAGCGGACAGTGTCAAGCAAGAGGCGATTAATGCGATGGTCGGGGAAGCGAAGGAAGCGACCTATACGGCGAATGAGGACGGCACTTATACGATCAAATCCCGAAACCTGGAACTAATCGGCACGCCGGGAGCTAACGAGGTCAAGGTATCATTTCAGGGCGCTCCGCTTGGAACATGGGAAATAGATGCGACGATTCGAACATTGATTGAACAAGCGAAGAAGAATGGTTAATTAGGAGATGCTGCCATGAACACCTGGGTTCAAGCTTTATTGAAGCCGGAACCGGTTGCTCTTGTGGTGCTGCTCGTCTTGGTGGTATCGCTTATTCAAGGTCTGAGAAGAGGTGCGTCGGGATCAGCGAAGCGCCTTTTCTTTTTTATTTGGACTGCGGCAATGGTGACGGTCTCGCTGCTGCTGGCTGGAAACGGGGCGGCATTGCTGTCGCCATGGCTGAGACAATTTCTCGTTGCGCGGAATATTGTTGTACCGCGTGAGGAGCTTGGCGCATGGTCGCAGTTCTGGTATACATTGGTGACCAGCATTCGCGATTTCGAGCTGCTGCGCTTCAGCCTGCTGTTCCTGCTCGGTTATTTGCTGCTGCGCTTCGCGCTGGGGTTTCTGGAGCCGCTGGTTGCAATGGCGTTCGAGAGCTTGGGCGGCGGTCGCAGAAGTGAAGCGGAGCGATCAGAGACAATGTCCAAGGCAGCAAGCCGTACGACGGGGGCGGCTATTGGCGCACTGCTTGGCGCTGGTCGAGCTTTTGTTATTATTGCAGTACTGTTCGTCTATGTCTCGCTGCTGCCTGAAGGCCCGCTGACCGATTCCATTCGCGCGTCGAGCTTCTATAACAAGACGGCGGATGAGCTGCTTCAGCCTGTAGCTGGCGATGTGCTGGAACGAGGGCCGGTACTGACGCAAGCAGTCGAGGCGGAATTCCGCAAAGTGTTGCAGCGCAAGTACGAGGTAATCGATTCGGCTGTTCCGGCCAATATCGAGCAAGCGGCTCTTGCTGTTGTGAAGGATGCGGTTACGGCTGAGGAGAAGGCGCGAGCGCTGTATGACTGGCTCGGCTCACGCATAGCCTATGACTGGGACAAGGCTGACAATTATGAAGAGCAGGGCATCTGGAAGGAACAGACACCTGCGGAAACGTTCGATACGCGCAGGGGCGTATGTATAGATGTTGCCCGTCTCTATGCCGTTATGGCCCGTACAGTTGGGCTTGAAGTAAGAGTCGTGACAGGGCAGGGCGCAGACGGACGAGGCGGGTTCGGCCCGCATGCATGGAATGAGGTTCGTCTGGCGGATGCTGACGGGGGCTGGGTGCCGCTCGATGCGACATGGGCATCAACAGGCGATTGGTTCAATCCGCAAGGATTCGAGCGTACTCATATACGGGAGACGTAAACTTTTATAGACTTTCAATCGTTGAACTTTGTATAGATGCGATTTGCAGAATGGAGGCATGGCGGTGGGGGACGATCCGCAGAAGAGGGAAATAGTCAACAGACGGCATTTCTCATTCCGGTTGAATCTGTTTTTCTTTATTACATTTTTCTTGTTCAGTGTGCTAATCGTTCGACTGGCGATTCTGCAATTCGTAGAAGGGCCCACTCTCCGGGAGGAGGAGACGCGCACCTCCAGCAATCAAGTGCTTATACCTCCGATCCGTGGCAATATCTATGATTCCAGCGGAACGCAAATTGCGTACTCAACTTCAACACAAACGCTTTATTACACCATTGAACCGGGCTCCAAGATTGCGGATTCTGAAGCGATGGCCAAGCGGCTGCTGAAGGTGTTCGAGAGCTTGGGCAATCCGGCGGAAGCGTTGACGCTTGAACAAATTATTAAAAATATGGATTTAAAATATAGCCAAAATATCGTCTCGGTCCCACGGCGCATCAAGAGTGGACTGACGAACAAGGAAATCGCTTTTTTCCTGGAGAATCGCGATCAGTTTAAAGGGATCGACATTCTGGAGGAGAGCATCCGCCATTATAACCAGGATACAATTGCTGTTCAATTAGTCGGTTACTTGAAGAAATTTAAAGGGGTTAGCGACTCCTCCAAATACTACAAGGGTAAGGACAAGAAGGATGTAGTGCCGGATGCGCGAATGCGCTACCTGCAGCAGGAGGATGTCGGCTACGATGGCTTGGAGCGTATGTATCAGGAAGAGCTGCGCGGCAAGAACGGGGTTAAGAACTTTCCGATTAATTCCCAGGGCCGCATCATCGGTTTGCCGGAAATAACGAAACCTGAGAAGGGAAATAACCTGTACCTGACAATTAACCGCAATGTGCAGCTGAAGACGGAGCAAGCGATTATGGACCAGCTGCATTATCTCCAAACGACGTATACAAAGGACCGCCAGCCCAATGCCAAGATCGGCTTTGCAGTTGCTATGGAGGTCCATACAGGCAAGGTAATCGCAATGGCCAGTATGCCGGACTATGATCCGAATATTTGGGAAGGCGGCGGCATTGGTACGGAAGAATATGAAAAAATTGAAAATATGCTGCCAAACGGTACGATTTCTACGGTTAACGGGCCTTACAAAACAGCCAAGGAGCTGGGAAAGCATCCTTCCTCCATACTGCCACCGGGGTCAACGCTAAAGCCGCTGTCGGTGCTGATCGGATTGAATGAGAAGCTGTTCAGGACTACGGACCGATGGACAGACAATGGTAAATTCGAATACGGTAAAGAAGGTAGTGTGCATCGCAGAGCTATCAGAAATGCACAGGGCCATGTATACGGCTCGCTTGACCCAGCGCAAGCAATCGGAAAGTCCTCCAATCCTTGGATGGCCAAAATGATTGGGAATGCGCTCAATGAGCGTGACGGGAGTAAAGGCGTAGAGTTGTGGGACAGCTACATGAAGCAGTTCGGGCTGGGCGTTCTGACCGGCAGCGGCTTGCTTAATGAAAGCAAGGGTGTTATTGATTACTTCCATGAGATGGAGGTTGCGAGCTCGCAATCGGCGCTCATATTCGCTTCCTTCGGGCAGCAGGCCAAATACACAACGCTTCAGCTTGCGCAGTATACCGCGATGCTTGCCAATCGCGGCAAACGGATGAAGCCGCAGTTCGTGAATGAAATTCGCGATTCCGAGGGCAATGTCGTTAAGAAGTTTGAGCCGGAAGTGCTGAATACGATTGATATTCCAGACGCCTACTGGAAGGAAGTCGAGACTGGAATGTCATTGGTTAATGTAGATGCATTCAAGGATGCGCCCTATAAAGTGCTGCGCAAGACAGGAACATCGGAGCAGTCTGTAGCCGGAGGCGTGAAGAAGGATAATGCCGTATTTATCGCATACGCGCCTGCGGAGAACCCTGTTATCGCCGTCGCTGTCATCGTTCCCGAAGGCGGATTCGGGGGTAAAGGGGCAGCTCCTATCGCACGCAAAATCTTCGACGCGTATGACGAGGAGATCGGCTTGCATGGCACACCCAAGAAGTCATCGACTACAGTAGATAATAAAACAATCGCAACACAATAATGCAGAGTTGAAGGAAACGAACGAACGAAAAGAATGAACGGGATGATACCGTTCGTTAGACTGTTGAAAAAGTGATAATACGGTTCGTCAGTCAGACTGTTGAAAAAGGAAAACTCCTGCTGTTCCCTTGCGTGAGAAACGCTCTTAATTATGGGGAAAGCGCCGAAGAACTGACTTCAGCCATAGCTGTAAGAAGGGATTTCAGCGTTACAGCCCAGAAAAGTTGAGTATGGAGCGCTGTAAGCATGAGAAACCGTCTTACAGATGGCAAAGCGCCGAAGAACTGACTTCAGCCATAGCTGTAAGAAGGAATTTCCGCGTTACAGCCCAGAAAAGTTGAGCGTGGAGCGCTGTAAGCATGAGAAACCGTCTTACAGAGGAAGTAACCGTTGAAGAACCGACTTCCGGCTTCGTCCATAATGGTGTGAACTGGTAACTTGGTAATCGGGTATGTGCTTTACGGCTCATGCAGCACATCTGCTAATAATGTTCAATAGAGCGATCTCAACAAAAAGAACGAACGCGAATATGCCGTTCGTTCTTTTTGTTGTTGTCGTACAACCTCTAAAAAATAAATGTTGCACTAGAGAAACATTGTTGTATAATAGTAAAAAAGAGGCATAGAGTAAACTAATGTTCTCTTGGGCAAAACAAGCTTTATTTTGGGGAATATAGGCGTATCAACAAGGAAATGCAGCGATATGAACGGCAAATGAATAGGGAGAGAAAGAGGAGGAATTGGAATGCGGCTCAAAACAAACTCTGCAATTCGCCGCTGGATAATGGCTATGCTGTTTTTGACGGCAGCGATGCTGTTCGTGACAGCTTGCGGAAGCAATGGAGAGGACTTCAAATCAGGCGAGGGCAAGCTGAAAGTAACGACAACGATAGGCATGATCGCAGATGTGGTTAATAATATTGGAGGGGAGCACGTCGAGGCGATTGGTCTGATGGGGCCGGGCGTCGATCCTCACTTGTATAAAGCATCGCAAGGCGATATCAGGAAGCTGGATGAAGCGGATGTGATCTTCTACAACGGCCTTCATCTGGAAGGCAAGATGGCTGAAATGCTGGAGAAGGTTGGCAAGACGAAAACAACCGTTGCGGTGTCCAGCCAATTGGGTGAAACGGAGCTGCGGTCAGATCCATCGGGAGCAGGCGTACATGACCCGCATATCTGGTTTAATGTGCGCAACTGGATTTCCGCGGCGGAGGTCATCCGCGATACGCTCGTCGAGAAGGACCCGGCCAATGCGGAGAACTATAAGAAGAACGCTGCTGATTACTTGGCGAAGCTGGAAGAGCTGGATCATTATGCGAAGGAGCAGATCGCATCCATACCGGACGCAAGCAGGGTTCTTGTTACGGCCCATGATGCATTCGGATACTTCGGTGATGCTTACGGCATCAAGGTTATGGGGCTTCAGGGCATGAGCACAGCATCGGAATATGGGACCAAGGATGTTAGCAATCTGAGAAATTATTTGGTGGATAACAAAATCAAAGCTGTATTCGTGGAGTCCAGCGTGCCTAAGAAATCGATTGAAGCTGTAATCGAGGGAGCTAAGCAGATGGGACATGATGTCGCCATCGGCGGCGAGCTGTTCTCGGATGCTATGGGCAAGAGTGGAACAGTGGAAGGCACATATATCGGGATGGTCCGACATAATGTGGACACCATTGTACATGCTTTGAAATAGAATGAACCATACAACCCAGCAACTAGAATAGACCGTATAATCGAGCAGGATGTGTGACGGATGGAAACGGGGAGTGAGAACGATGTCGCGACAATTACAAGCAGCAGGAGTGCCGCTTCAAATAAACAGTCTTAGTGTCGCTTACCAGAAGAAGCCGGTACTGCGCAATGTTTCGTTAGAGGTGACAGAAGGGCAGCTTATCGGTATTATCGGACCCAATGGCGCAGGCAAATCAACGCTTATTAAAGCGGCGCTGGGTTTGATCCCTAAACTGGAGGGCAGCGTGCTCGTGTATGGCAAGCCCTATAATGAACAGCGGAAGCTGATTGGTTATGTGCCGCAGCGGGAGTCGGTGGACTGGGATTTTCCTACGAATGCGCTGGATGTTGTTATGATGGGCCGTTACGGCCGTCTTGGCTGGTTCCGCCGGCCGGGCGCCAAGGAGAAAGCGATCGCGATGGAATGCCTTGCCAAAGTCGGGATGGCAGAGCTTGCTGACAGGCAGATTAGCCAGCTGTCCGGCGGCCAGCAGCAGCGCGTCTTCCTGGCAAGAGCGCTTGCTCAGGATGCCAAGCTGTACTTTATGGATGAGCCGTTCGCTGGAGTGGATGCGGCGACGGAGAAAGCGATTATTATGCTCCTGCAGGAGCTGAAGGGTCAAGGGAAGACGGTTATCGTCGTTCATCATGACCTTGCAACGGTGAAGGAATATTTTGACTCCGTCATGCTTCTGAATATTGAGGTGCAGGCTTTCGGCAAGACCGAGGATGTGTTCACGCGTTCCAATCTGCAGCAAACCTACGGAGGGCGCTTTGCTTTCCTTGATCGCCAAGAGGATGAAGAGCTGACGCTTCTTTCTGGAAAAGGAAGAGGGTGAGGACATGCAGTCGCTATTGGATATGATGACGGATCCAAACTCGCAATGGATTTTGCTTGGCTGCGTACTGCTAGGTCTGTGCAGCGGAGTCATTGGCTGCTTCGCATACTTGCGCAAGCAGAGCCTGATGGGCGATACGCTGGCTCACTCCGCATTGCCGGGCATTTGTATTGCTTTTATGCTTACGGGTACGAAGTCGATCCTGCTCTTTCTTATCGGCGCAGGCATTTCCGGGCTGCTTGCAACGTTCGGCATTAGCTGGATTACCCGATATTCCCGTATTAAGTCTGATGCGGCAATGGGAATCGTCTTGTCCAGCTTCTTCGGACTTGGGATTGTGCTGCTGACGCAAATTCAACATAGCGATTATGGCAATCAGAGCGGACTTGATAAGTTTCTGTTCGGTCAGGCAGCCTCTATGATTGGCTCGGACGTGCAGACGATGCTCATCGTCTGTGCCTTTATCGTTATTGCTTGCACACTGCTGTTCAAAGAGTTCAAGCTGATATCGTTCGATCCCGGATTTGCCCGGGGGCTTGGATTTCCGGTAGGCGTACTGGAACAGCTTCTCATGTTCTTTATCGTGGTAGCCGTTGTTGTGGGCATTCAGGCAGTGGGCGTTGTTCTTGTAGCCGCCTTGCTGATTACCCCTGCGGTCTCGGCACGATATTGGACGGATCGTCTCGGTATTATGGTGGTGATGTCCGGCTTGTTCGGCGCACTTGCCGGTGTCGTGGGAACATGGCTTAGCTCTACAACAGCAAGTCTTCCAACTGGACCGATCAGTGTGCTGGCATCGACGTTACTATTCATTGTGTCGCTGCTGTTCGGACCGCGCCGAGGTCTGTTGGCCAAGCGGATCGTCCGTTCGCGCGCGCGTCAAACGCTGATGGAAGAGCAGAAGAGCAGGATGCGCGATTTGGTGAAGGAGGGGAGCTCGTTATGACGGATTTCTGGGTATTGCTGACGGGTGCGCTTGTCGCCAGCTGCTGCGCGATTCTGGGCTGCTTCCTCGTCCTTCGCCGGATGTCGATGATCGGAGACGCCATCAGCCACTCGGTACTGCCGGGTATCGTTATTGCCTTCATGATGAGCGGATCGAGAGATTCGTTCATCATGCTGCTGGGAGCTTCGGTGCTTGGACTTATAACTGTCTTTCTAATCCAGCTTTTTCAGCAGAGCGGCGTACAGGCCGATGCTTCAATCGGCGTTGTGTTCACAGCGCTGTTCGCAATCGGTGTCGTGCTGGTCAGCTTGAATCTGAAAAATGTCGATATCGATCTTGATTGCGTGCTGTACGGAGAAATTGCTCATGTACACTGGAATACATGGGAGATGTCCGGCATGGATATGGGGCCGAAGGCGGTATGGATGCTGGGCATTACTTTATTGATTATTATAGGGGTTATCAGCCTCTTCTATAAGCAATTCAAGCTGTGCGCCTTCGATCCGGCGCTTGCTGCGGCAATCGGCATTCCTGTCGCGCTGTTTCACTACCTGCTCATGGGTCTTGTATCGATGGCGACGGTCAGCTCATTCGAAAGCGTAGGCGCTATTCTCGTAGTCGGCATGCTGATCATTCCCGCATCGGCTGCATACTTGCTTACAGACCGTCTCGGAGCCATGATCTTCATCAGTGTCGCGATAGGAATTGCAAGTACTGGCATTGGGTACGGGGTATCGATTGTTCTGGATGCTTCTATCGCAGGATGCATGGTATGTGCGGCGGCCGTGCTGTTCATTCTAGCTTTTCTGCTGTCACCGTCCCATGGATTGGTTGCGCGCAAGCTGCGCCGCCGTACACTGAGCGGGAATACTGCAGTGTGACACTGTATATGCATGCAAAAAAGGCCTGATAGGGACTAAAGCAGCGCCCCCCTTAGAATAGACATTGGAAATCCGATGAATTCTAAGGGGGGGCGCTTTACTGACTGACCCTGCCAGGCCTTTTTTTTGTTTCATGCTTGATTGGATCAACGCTGAACAGCTATATGTTTATGCAGATATTCGGGATGTCGATCAAGAAGAGGCTGGGCATCCTTTAGAGCAGACACGGGCAGCTTCCCTTTGTTTACGTATTGAATGATTTTCTCCATCCGGATAAAATCTTGCTTGCTGATCGGTGCGTAAGCTAATAATGGCTTATTATGCTGCTTGGGCTCGACTTCGCCTTTGGTGGATTGAGCAACAACTGCGCTGCTGCCGACAGATAAGACGACAACGGCTGCGGCAATTATAAAGGGTTTTATCATTGGTTCACCTCCTCATCTATAGAGATGACGACATACTTCTTTGAAAAGTTCCAGTTATTTGCAGGAGAAATTCGTACACCAATTTACAACAAAAACTGCGCAAGATCGGATAGCCGTTCTAAGGATCTATTCTCTATAATGAAGTCATAGCTTTTCCATCTGCTGAGCCTGCTGGTGGCCTGCCGGTTTGGATTCCGCCGAAAATGTGCTACTATGTCGTTAGACGTTAGACAGCATATGAAACTGGCTTTGTTATGCAGCAGTGGGGAGGCTTTCATGAGTAACATCAAATTAGTGGCGCTTGATATGGATGGAACGCTTCTTAATGAACAAAGTGAGATTAGCAGTGAGAACGCGCACTGGATCAGTAAGGCGATCGACGCAGGTGTTCTCGTCTGCTTCGCAACAGGGCGCGGATTTCAAAGCGCACTTCCTTATGCGGAGCAATTACAGCTCGATACGCCGATGATTACGGTCAATGGAGGCGAGATATGGCGTCGCCCGCATGTTCTGCATAAGCGCTCGCTTATGCCGGCGAGCTATATTAAGCGGCTCCATGAGGTTGCGCTCCGCAATGAGGAATGCTGGTTCTGGGCTTACTCGGTTGAAGACATCTACAACAAAGAGAAATGGATCAAGCCAGCAGGCGGCTATGACGATCATCATTGGCTCAAATTCGGTTATTACACGGAGGATGACGTCATGCGCGAGCGTATTCTGGAGGAGGTGTCGGGCTGGGGCGGCATGGAAATTACTAACTCGTCACCTTGGAATTTGGAATTGAATCCCGAGGGCGTGTCCAAGGCAACCGCGCTTCGCGAGCTGTGCAAGGTGCTCGGTCTGGACATGTCGCAGGTGGCAGCGATGGGTGACAGCATGAACGACATTGCGATGATCCGGGAAGCCGGCGTTGGCGTTGCCATGGGCAATGCTCAGGATGCGGTCAAAGCGGCAGCGGATGCTGTTGCGGTGACGAATAACGAACATGCTGTTGCACAGCTGATTCGGGATTATGTCCTGAAGGGGTGATAGTGTTATGGAAATAGTCGGTTGGATCATTACGATTCTGTTGTTTGTTGTCGGGATGGCCGGGGCGGTATTCCCGATTCTGCCGGGAGCGCTCGCAATTTATGCCGCATTCTTCGTATACGGCTTCTTTATCTCGTGGGAGCCGTTCGGATTCTGGTTCTGGTCGATTCAGACAATTATCGTCGTTGTGCTATTCGTCGCAGATTATGCGGTAAACGCGTGGGGCGTCAAGAAGTTCGGCGGCTCCAAGGCTTCTGTATGGGGAAGTACAATCGGCATTATTATCGGTCCATTCGTTATTCCCGCATTTGGCCTTATTCTTGGACCGCTGCTTGGCGCGATAATCGGTGAGATGAGTGCAGGCTCGGATTTGAAAAAGTCGTTTATGGTTGGCTTGGGAGCGCTTGTCGGATTATTTTCCAGTATGGTTGTGAAGTTTATTCTGCAATTGGGTATGATTGTTTTATTCATCATATGGATTCTATAGGAGGCGGAAGCGAGTATGATTAAAGTTACAGTGTGGAATGAGTTCAAGCATGAGATTAACAATGAGGTTGTACGCAAGGTGTATCCGGACGGCATACATAAGGCAATTGCTGACGGTATCGGAACGGAGAACTTCGAGGTTCGCACCGCCACGCTGGAGGAGCCTGAGCACGGCTTGACGGAGGAAGTTCTGAACAACACCGATGTGCTGCTCTGGTGGGGCCATATGGCGCATGATCAGGTTGACGACGCCATCGTTGAGCGTGTGAAGCAGCGCGTATGGAACGGCATGGGGCTGATCGTCCTTCACTCTGGCCATTTCTCCAAAATATTCAAGACACTCATGGGCACAGGCTGTGATCTGAAATGGCGCGAAGCCGGCGAAAAGGAGCGCATCTGGGTCGTTAATCCGGCGCATCCGATCGCGGCTGGACTGCCTGAGCAGTTTACAATTGAGAGTGAAGAGATGTACGGCGAGCACTTCGATATTCCGGCTCCCGACGAGCTGATCTTCGTCAGCTGGTTTGAAGGCGGCGAAGTATTCCGCAGCGGCTGTACGTTCAATCGCGGCCAAGGCAAAATCTTCTACTTCCGCCCAGGTCATGAGACTTACCCGACTTATTACAACGCCAATGTGCTGCAAGTGATCAAGAACGGCATCCGCTGGGCGGCGCCAAGCGGTGCGGCTGCTCCAATCCGCGGCAATCATGAGCCGCTGGAACCCATCAAGGCGAAATAAACAAGGTAAGGCGGATGTTGAGCGTGGTAAAAAAAGATTCACTGATTAAAGGAACAATTATTCTTGCGGCAGCAGCGCTGGTAGCCCGTTTTCTAGGGCTCTTCCAGCGCATTCCGCTGGATTATATGATGGACAAGGAAGGCGGCATCTATTTTGGTGCCGCCAATAATATTTACTTGCTCTTATTGATTATTGCTACGGGCGGAATCCCGAGCGCGATAAGCAGAATGATATCGGAACGTTACGCCATAGGCAGGCCGGGTGAGGCGCAGCGGATTTATCGGGCGGCGTTATGGTTCGGTGCAGCAGCAGGTGTCGTAATTGCTACCCTGATGTTCGTGCTGGCGCCGCAAATTGCATACATTATGGACGTGCCGGATGCGTCGACCTCCATTCGGGCGATTGCGCCTGCGCTGCTTCTCTTCCCTGTCATCGCCATGATGAGAGGCTACTTTCAAGGCCGTCAAATGATGATGGCTGGCGGCATTTCTCAGATTGTTGAGCAGGTAGCGCGCGTGCTTGTCGCAGTCGGACTTGCGCTGCTTGTGCTCACATGGGGATGGGGAGACCGCTGGATCGCCGCAGCTGCAACGTTCGGCAGTGTGTTTGGCAGCATCGGCGCATTTGCCGTGATGCTGCTGTATGCCCGCAGGCTTCGTCGTATGGATGCGAAGGATGCGAAGACTGGGCTGGCTGCGGGGAAGCAAGCTTCTGCGAGAATTCAAGCCCCGCAAGAGAAGCTGCCTTATCGGTCCATTTACAAGGAAATGTTCTCGATTTCTATTCCGATTGTAATCGCAGCGATGACGGTTCAATTTATGTACAATTTCGATACGAGCTTGTTTCTTCGGTTGACGAGCGGCTTTTATACGAGCTATGATGCGGCCAAGCAGGCTTACGATTGGCTTGGGATGAGAGCGCAGGCGTTGGCAGGCATTCCGCCCATTCTGGCGATTGCGCTCAGTACGTCGATAATTCCCGTCATTACGTCGGCCTATGCGGCCCGTAATGTGAAGGAGGTTCAGCGGCAAACGGCGCTCGTCATGCGAATCGTCGTCTTCACAGGCGTACCGGCAGCGCTGGCGCTAACTGTTGCGGCTGTTTCAGTGACAGGACTTATTTTTGACGGTGCAGGCGGCAGCGGCGTGGTCGCCGCGCTTACAGTGGGCACAATCTTTCAAATTACGATGATGACGAGCAGCTCGGTTCTCTTCGGCCTTGGCAAGACGCGAGTTCCGATGAAGAGTACGATTATTGGGCTAGTCATCAAGGTACTCCTAAGCTTGGCGCTTGCGCCGTTCATGGGTGTGTATGGTCTTATACTAGCTTCAACGCTATGCTTCATTACGATTGCATCGCTTAATTTAAGAGTGATTAAGAAAGAGGTCGCGTTCTCCGTGCTGGGCACGCGCTGGATCGGCTATTTGCTGACAATTGCAATCTCGGCTGGCGCAGGCTGGGCGACAGATATGGCATGCAGAAGCCTGATGGACGCTTTGCCAGGGAAAGCGATGTACTTTCTCTCGGCAGCTGCTACAGGCATCGTTTCACTTGGTTTATATGTCCTGCTTCTTGTTCTGCTGCGTGTCGTTACAGCTGAGGATGCCCGTCAGTTTCCAGGGCCGCTGCGCAAGCTGCTAAGCCCGATAATCCGCATAGCGGCGCGTTCTAACGCCAATTCGCAATGATTCTTCCTTCTTCCAATAATCCCCTGCCCATGGTAGAATAGACCTTAGTCTTTTTACCCATGGAGAGGGGATTTTTAGTTATGAGATTATGGAATTGGAGCAGGAAAACGATAGGGGCGGCGCTGCTTGCAATCGTGCTGATCGTGGTGGCAGGCTGTCAAGCGGTGGGCGGACTTGATTTCAATACCATGCTCAAGAACACGTTGAAGGTAACTGCATACGAAGGCAGCGAAACGATAGAGATCAAGCTGACGCCATCGGTTATGAATGAGGGCATGAATGCCATGCTGGGCGAAGAGACGGCCAAGCTGATGGAGCTGTTTGCTCATTTCAAGCTTCAGCTTGATCATGTGAAGATTGCGGATGAGCAGAATATGTCCATGGACGGCAGTCTGGATTTTAGCGGCAAGATGGTCGGCTTCTCGGTGAAGATGAATGATAAGCTTATGGTCATTGAGATCGACGGCGCAAGCAAGCCGTTCGTGTTCGATCTCGAAGAGCCCGTGGAAGAAGGGGAGGAGGAGCTCTCTGAAGAGGAAGCGCTGAGCGAGGAGAGTCTGCTTGAGACCAGCAATAAAATGCTGGAGCTTGTTGGAGGGTTCGCGATTGACAATCTGCCTAATCCTACGAATCTGACGGTTGCGCCTGCTCAAGAGAGTGTTGGCGGTGAATCGGTGAACGGCTTCAAGGTGCATGCTGAATTAAAGGGCAAAGAAATGTGGACCTGGACCAAGTCCTACATAGACGCATTGGCTAACAATAAGGAAGGTCTGCGCGAGATGCTTGGCGAGCTGATGGATCTGCTGTACAGCCAGTCCGAGCTGATGGAATCGGCAGGCGGGGAGAGTATCTTCGGTTCGATATCAGAGGCTGATGAGAAGTCGGATGAGATTGATGAGGCCGTTGATCTCTATATGACGATGCTGACGGATTATAAAGCCGAGCTGGAGAGAACGGAGAAGGAAGAGCCGGAAATGCTGGAGGAGCTGTTCAATGACGGCACGTATGTGAAGGCAGATCTTCTGGTGGACAGCAAGCTGGATATTCGCAAGTTAGATCTGGAATTTAATTTCCAGTCCCGGCTTAATGAGGAAGACGGAGGATTCGGATTCGATAATATCTGGATCAAAATATCGCGAGAACAATGGAATGTGAATGGCAAGGTTGCTCCTGAGGCGCCGAATGCCGCTGACGATGCGATCTCGATGGAAGATTTGTTCAGGATGGAAGGATATCAACTGCTCAGCAATTTCAGCAAGGGCTCGGATACGTACAATCTGCTCCGCAACGATCTGCATATTACGAGACAATCGGTATATACGGATTGGATTCTGACACCTGCAGGTGTGACGATCGTATCGCTTCGTGATACGGTTAACGATCTTGGAGCGACTTTGACGAAGGATGCGGCTACTGGTACGATTAAGATCAATGATGAGGCTACGAATACGACAATTCATCTTAAGACGGGCAGCAATATAGCAACCGTTAACGGGAAGAAGCTGACATGGGCGTTTCCTGCGACTGTTGTGAGCGGCACAACGTATGTCGCGGGTAAAGATTTGGCCAAAGCATTGGGCGGTACGACGAGGTGGGAAGAGTACGATGGTGAAGAAAGAGGGTTTTTCCTCATCGAACGCGAACTATAGGCGCCCCTGCGGCGCAATTAAGGAGAGTAGTCCAGATGAGAAAGATAACGACAGACGAAGCGTTCAGAGATGCAGTTGGCGCTGACGGGATTACGGTAGTTGTGTTCAAGACAACCTGGTGCAAGGATTGTCATTACATTGAGCCATTCATGCCGGAGGTTCAGACGAAATATGCGGGCAGAATCGAATTTGCCCAGATTGATCGCGATGATCTGCCGGACCTGTGCAGTGAGCTTAATATTCTTGGCATTCCAAGCTTCATTGCATTCCGGAATGGCAAGGAGCTTATACGTTTTGTGAGCAAGCTGCGCAAAACGCGCGAGGAGATCGAGCAATTTCTGGATCGTGCAATTGAGGTTGCCGAAGCGATGGGCAGCTAATGCAGCAGGAATGAATACGTCCGCAGGGAATCGGGAATCCGGATTCTTGCGGACGTTATTTGTTTGCGGTGCGGACGTTCACATTTTGAACATGGAATTTGTCGTTTTAGTTCGATATAATGGAAGTTGATTCTTTTCGGAAGTAAGGTGATTGCTTTGGTTTCCAGCCGGTATCGCAGTCTCGCCGCGGCGACTTGTATTGGAATGCTCATTGTGCTGCTGGCAGGCGCACTCGTAACGAATACCGATTCCGGTCTTGGTTGCGGTGATGATTGGCCGCTCTGTCATGGTAAATTTATTCCCGCTTATACAGTGGAATCTCTAATTGAATATTCGCATCGGCTTGTAAGTGGTATTGTTGGACTGCTTGTGCTGGCTATTTTCATTATGACGCTTGTACGCCATCGGACAAGCCGCGAGGCCGTGTTCTACGCCAGCAGCGCGGGCTTCTTCACTGTCCTGCAAGCGCTGCTGGGAGCGGCTGCGGTGAAGTGGCCGCAATCTCCATCGGTTATGGCGCTTCACTTCGGCTTCTCTATTATGGCCTTTGCAAGCACACTGCTGCTGCTGCTGTGGGCGAACAGGATGAAGCGAGGCAGCGGTATTAGCAGACCTGCTGTTGGCGTCCCGCGCTCTGTAATGATTTTCTCGCTGTCTATACTGATCTACAGCTATTTCGTCATTTATTTGGGCGCCTTTATCCGCCATACGGAATCGGCCGGAGGTTGCCTTGGCTGGCCGCTATGCAATGGTGAGGTTATTCCTGAATGGGAGGGCGCTACCCGTATCGTGTTCATTCATCGTCTGGGTGCGATGGTTATTTTCATTCTTATCGGCTGGCTGGCACTGCATGTCAATCGTGTCTGCAAGACGAACCGCGGACTTCGACTGTCGGCCACAATCGCTTTTGTGCTTGTGTTATGTCAGGTGCTGAGCGGGGCGTGGCTGACTGCAACGATTGAGAATGAAGATTGGTTTCTATTTACAAGCATGTTTCACAATATCATTATATCCGGCTTGTTCGGCGTTCTTGCCGATCTGACGATTCGATCATGGAAATGGCGTGAAGGGCGGGAGAAGGAATGAGCTTAACAGATCTGAGGGCAATGATAGAGGTGCTGCGCCGTGAAGGGGATCTGGCGGTTATTGATGCGCAGGTTGACCCTTATCTCGAAATTGCAGAAATTCATCGGCGCGTTATCGAAGAGGAAGGGAAGGCGCTGCTGTTCACCAATGTGAAGGGCAGTCCTTTTCCTGTTGTGACGAATTTGTTCGGTACGAACCGCCGGGTTGATCTGGCCTTCGGACCGCGTCCGGAAGCGTTGATGAAGCAAATTATCGGCGCTGTTGACCGGATTATGCCGCCAACGCCCAAGGCAATATGGGGGGAGCGGACACTCGCCTGGGATATGCTAAAGGTAGGATTGAAGGGGGTTGCGCCTGCTTCGGCCCCGATCCTTGAGGTGTATAAGAAGGAGCGGCCTTTGGCAGGGCTTCCTGCACTGACGAGCTGGCAGCTTGACGGCGGTCCGTTCGTGACGCTGCCACTGGTCTACACGGAGCATCCCGAGCATCGCAAGAAGCATAATCTGGGCATGTATCGGATGCAAATATTCGATGATTCAACGACAGGCATGCACTGGCAAATACATAAAGGCGGCGGCTTCCATTACTATGAGGCGGAGAAGCGCAATGAAGCGCTGCCTGTCTCTGTCTTTCTTGGCGGACCGCCTGCACTGATCGCAGCGGCGATTGCTCCAGTGCCGGAGCATTTGCCGGAGTTAATGCTGGCATCGCTCATTATCGGAGGCAAGCTGCCGGTTGTACAGGACCCGCACAGCAGCCACAGAATTCCGGCGCAAGCGGAATTTGTAATTAGCGGCTCTGTGCCGCCGCATGTTCGGCGTCCGGAGGGTCCGTTCGGCGATCACTTCGGCTATTATTCGTTGACGCATGACTTCCCTGTGTTCAATGTCAGCCATATGTGGCATCGGAAGGACGCGATCTATCCGGCGACGATTGTCGGCAAGCCTCGCCAGGAGGATTACTATTTGGGCGAGTTTCTGCAGCGGCTTCTATCTCCTGCATTCCCGATGGCTATGCCTGGAGTGAAGGATCTATGGGCTTATGCGGAAACAGGTGTTCACGCGCTTGCCGCAGCAATCGTGCGGGAGAGCTATTCCAGAGAAGCGCTGGCGACTGCCTTCCGCATCCTTGGTGAAGGACAGCTTACGCTGACTAAATTTCTGATGATCACGGATCAGCCGCTTGATCTGGCGAAATTCGATGTTCTTCTGGAGCGGATTCTGGAACGGTTCAAGCCGGAGACGGACCTGTATGTGTTCGATAAGACCTCGCATGATACGCTCGATTATACGAGCGGCAAGCTGAATCATGGCAGCAAGGCGGTAATGCTCGGCGTTGGCGAGCCTGTACGCGAGCTGCCAGGCCAATATGACGAAGGACCGATTGATGAGATCAATGGCATTGAGGTCTACTGCCGCGGCTGTCTCGTCGTCTCAGGGGCGGCTTACGAGCAGGAGCCAGAGCTTGCGCAGCGTCTGCTGGCAAGGCTGCAGGCGAACAGCACACGCTGGCCGCTCGTTATGCTGGTGGATGACGCTTCAATCGCCAGAGCGCAGACGCCGTTCCTCTGGACGGTGTTCACACGCTTTAATCCAGCGGATGATATCTATGCAGGGATGATCGTCAATCGTCATCATATCGGCTATGAGCTGCCGATCGTCATTGATGCCCGGATGAAGCCGGGATATCCGGATGAGGTTGTGGCGAGGGATGATATTGTGGAGCTTGTGGACCGCAGATGGAATGAATATTTCCGTACTTGAATATAACGGTTGTGCCTGAAGATAACACTATCATAGCTGAGCTGACAGTCGCCCGGACAGATTCGGGCGCCGAGCTGCCAGCGCAGGAGGATTAGAATCGACGATGCTGCGAATGCTCTTCGGCGAACCGCCGCGAATATCGGAAGGCAGACTTCTACAATCAATGCAGGCAATGGAGCGGTTTGTCGAGATGCTTCGCAAGCAAATTGCCAATGAACGTGATCAGGATTCCAGATTGCGCAAGTATGAGATATGGACGCTGGGATTGCTGTCGTCTCTTAATGAGCTGGAGCAAAGCCAGTACGCCGCGAATCAGTATGCGGCACGGGTGAAGTCACAGCTGCTGCTTGCGATGTCGCAGGAAGAGCGGGTCTTCTATCAAAGGTATGTGTATTACGACAAGAACGCCTTCATCCGTCTGTTCGCTCTGCTTGATAAGCTGGGTACGCTTATGAACGATTTTCTTGGCCTGCAGACAGAGCGGATCAAGCCGCATTTCTCCTATTTCACTGTTCTTCGAACGATGCGTGTGCGTCATGTTCACATTGAATTGATGGTGGCATTGAACAATTTGAAGGAGAGCAACAAGGATGTGCTCGCTCGTCTGCGAAAGAGGCGCAACACGGAGATTCATTATATGAATTCTGAGCTGCAGGACGATCTGAAGCAAATCTATGAGACTCACAATGGCAATCCGCGATTGGAAAATTTGCAGAAGCAATGCGATGACCTTGCCGAGGGTGTAGATATGGTATTGGAGACGCTTCGCTTAACCTTCAATCATGCCTGCTCGCAGCTGCGGAAACGCAAGTAATCGGAATCGTCTTCCTTGAGGAGGGACGCTCGTGAAGCTTCAGGGCAGGACAGCCTTAATAACTGGCAGCGCCAAGGGACTAGGCAAAATGACAGCGCTAGTGCTTGCTGGGATGGGCTGCGATATTGTAATCAACTACGTCACCAGCGAGCTGGAAGCCAGGGAGCTGGCGGTGAGAATCCAGCAGTTGGGCGTAAGAGCGACTGCTATAAGAGCAGACATTGCCAATCAAACCGATGTGGAGCGTCTTGCGCGAGAGGCAGAACGCTGGTCCGCGACGGGCGGAGTGGATATTCTAATCAACAATGCGGGCCCGTTCATCCGGGAGCGGAGATCCTTCGCAGATTATAGTGTGGAGGATATTATCGGTCTTGTGAATGGCAACCTGCTGGGCGTTATGCTGCTGGATCATAAGCTTCTGCCAAGCATGCGGGAGAAGAAGTGGGGACGAATTATCCACTTCGGCTTCGGACATGCTGGAGAGGGCCGTGCTTGGCCGCATCGCGCTGTATATGCAACAGCGAAGACCGGACTTGTGTCTTTTACGAAATCACTGGCTGTCGAGGAAGCAGGCAATGGCATTACGGTGCATATGGTATGCCCCGGTGATATACGCGGCGCGAACAAGGAGCGGACAATTGCTGATGTCATCGGTGAGCTGGATGTGGAGTCACCTCGCGTTCGCCCAGGCAGTGGAGAGGATATCGCAAGGGTGATCTCCTTCCTGTGTCTGCCGCAGTCTGACTACTTAACAGGGAATATCATTGATGTGACCGGCGGCTTTGATCCCATTAAAAACACGATTCGAGAGCCGTGATTGGCACAGAAAAAAGAGTCTTACCGGCATCAGTGCGACAAGCGCTGATCCGTCGGCAAGACTCTTATTGTTGTTGTAGGGCGGTTTCTGCGTGCCTAGAACACTTGCATAACCTCTTGTACGCCTTCGACTTCTTCAAGCAACGCGCGCTCGATTCCTGCCTTAAGCGTAATTGTCGAGCTCGGGCAACTGCCGCAAGCGCCAACCAAACGCAGCTTAACGATGCCGTCCTCTACATCAACGAGCTCAACGTCGCCGCCATCGCGTTGCAGGAACGGACGGAGCTTGTCAAGAACGTCTAATACTTCATCGTACATGGTGCTTTGTGCATTTTCACTCATTGCAATCAACTCCTTTCTCCCCTATTATAGTACAAAGTGAACGAATTGAAAATGGATATCATATAAAGCAGGGTGAAAATACATGTTAAAGCCGATCATTGAATTCTGTGCCAGCAATATGCATCACGGGACAGGACGTATTATGAAACAACTGGAGGACAATCCCGAGCTGGATGTCATCGAATACGGCTGTCTGGGCAACTGCGGCGAATGCTATCTGTTCCCCTTCGGACTGGTCAACGGCGAGATTGTCGCTGCAGAGACGGCAGAGGAGCTGTTATTACGCATTATGGAGGCTGTCGAATCGCAGCGAGCCGAGCGTGAAGCGCTCGACCGCCTGATCGACGATATGTAGCAGATTAGGCGGCCGAGCACCACTGTAAGCATTTAGCCGAAATGATGCTTCGACATCCACAGTACGCCGCTCTTGAGCACACGCGGCACGCGGCCTTTGATGGACCGTTGTCCCATTAAGCCAAAGCCGGCCTTCTTGCCGAGCGAACCTAGAACGCCCTTGAGCTTGATTTGTGAAAGCCGGGGCGTTTTGCCATTCCATACGGCTTGCATCACTTCAGCTACCTGCTTGCCCTGTGCTTCTGCGGCCTGAGCGCTAGGTGAGAACGGCAGAGAAGAGCAATCGCCGATAACGAAAACATCTGTATGCTCGGGCAGCTGATGGAACTCATTGACGATAAGCCGTCCCTGATTGTCCTTGGGAAGCTTCATCCGCTGCACGATTGGAACAGGCTGTATGCCAGCCGTCCATACCGTAACATCTGTTGCAAGCGTCACCGGATTATTGGTGTCATGCAGAGCGCCCTCCTCCAGCTTGAATAACGATACGTTGCCTCTCATCTCGACTTCATGCTCCAGAAACCATGACGATACATATTGCTGCAGCTTGTCGGGAAATGCGGAGAGTATAGACGGACCGCGATCGAGAATGCGAATATTAAGGTCTGGCCTGCTTTCTCGAAGCTCTGAAGCAACCTCAACGCCGCTTAGACCGCCGCCGACGATCGTCACCTGCCCGTAAGCTTTGACATCATTGACAGCCAGATAGGTTTTGCGCGTTGACGACAACGTCTGAATGCTGTTGGAATACAGCTCTGCGCCTTCGATGCCGTGATACTTGTCCGTACAGCCAAGCGCCACAACGAGCCAATCATATTCAAGCGGCTCCTGTCCGGCGAGCATAATATGCTTGGCGGACAGGTTGATGTCTGTTACTTCTCCGTAAGTAATGATCAATCGCGGATCGTAAGGGAAATTGACACGCAAATCGATGTCTGCAGAGGTTCCTGCAACTAGCGAGTAATATTCTGTCTTCAAGCCCTGATGGGGCATTCTGTCGATAAGCACAATCACTGTATCATCGGGAAGCTCGCCCTCTAGCAGTTCATGTGCTACAGTAAGGCCGCCGTAGCCGCCGCCAAGAATTACAAACCGTTTCATGGCATCCCAACCTTCTGATTTGTACGTCGTATATTGTAGACATCAGCCAAGCCGTAGTATGTTCTGATGCCCGGGTGCAGCGTACTATTCGTAAATTTTCACTTCGTTGTAGAAGGTGTCGCGCTCTACGGGGATACGCCCAGCGCCTTTGACAAGCCAGATCAGATCCTCGCGCGTAATCCCTTCCGGTGTAAGCGCCCCGGCAGCGTGGCTGATCCGTTCCTTGACGATCGTGCCATGAACATCGGATGCGCCCATCGTGAGCGACACTTGTGTTAGCTGTGTGCCGATATTGATAAAGTATGCCTTAATATGCTGGAAATTATCGAGCATCAGTCTGCTTATCGCAATGGTTTTCAAATCCTCGAATGCCGAGTTGCGGCGGCGAATCCCAGCTTTTGGACTGATCGGCTGCATAGACAGCGGGATGAATACAAGAAATCCGTTCGTTTCGTCTTGCAGCTCGCGGATTTGCAGCATATGATTTATGCGATCCGCATGCTTCTCGACCGATCCGTAAAGCATTGTCGTATGCGTCTTCAAGCCAAGACTGTGAGCAGTACGATGCACATCGAGATATTGTGACACATCGGCTTTGTCAACACGCATTTTCTTGCGATATTCATCGGATAGAATTTCCGCCCCACCGCCGGTCAAGCTCTTTAGGCCGGCCTTGATGAGCTCTTGAAGGACTTCTCGATAGCTGAGTCCGCTAATGCGGGAGAAGAAGTCGATTTCTGCTGCGGTGTAGGCTTTAAGCGTCACTTCAGGGTAACGCTCATGTAATGCTTTTAACGAATCGACATAATATTGAAACGGGACATGGGGATTATGACCGCCGACGATATGGAATTCTCTTACACCAGGATGGATGTGCTGATCGACATAAGCAATCATTTCCTCTCCGGACAGCGTGTAGGAGCCTTCCTCGCCCTCGTCCTTCCTGAAATTGCAGAAGGCGCAGCGCGCTTCGCATACGTTCGTAAAGTACAGGCTCATGTTCTCGATAAAATAAACCTTGTGGCCATTCTTGCGCAGGTTAGCTTCATTGGCCATTCTGCCAATGGAGAGCAGGTCGTCAGAGCGGTAGAGAAACTCCCCGTCCTCCCTTGAAAGTCTCTGGCCGTGATGGACTTTCTCCATAATCTCCTGCATTTGTTTGTCTTCTGTCTGAATAATTACGTTCATGAGGATTTCCTCCTAATCCGCCGGGCGCCGACTGGGTCCGAAAGTTAATAAATAAGGTATAAGCACACTCGGTCGGAATACGGCCGATTTGGCGAGTACTGGCGGTTGTCTTATATAGTTTGTGAAAAAAATAACTTGCAATTACCGTAAACAACGGTCTTTAAGCAAGGACTGTCCTTATTATAAACCTCCTGAGCAAGTGCAGCAACTAGAAAAGCATGATGGAAAACGGACCGATGCGGAACTTGGTCCTCCGTCTCTTGAGCGGATTTAGGATGTGGAGTATACTGTAGATATTGGACTGTCACAGGACGTCTAAGAAGGAGGGAACAGTATGATTAACATTAGCGAATCGGCGAATGAGAAAATAAAAGAAATGCTCGAACAGGAGGAAACTCCGAATTTGTTTCTGCGGGTAGGCGTTAAGGAAGGCGGCTGCAGCGGCTTCTCTTACGGAATGGGCTTCGATGACGAGGAGAATGAGGGCGATAAAGCATTCGATATGAGCGGCCTCAAGGTTGTAGTTGATAATGAAAGCATGAAATATTTGAATGGCCTCGAAATCGACTTCAAGGAGTCGGCAATGGGCGGCGGGTTTACCATCGAGAACCCGAATGCGTCCGCTACATGCGGGTGCGGGTCATCGTTCCGTACTGCTAGCGATGCTGGGAAACCGAGCGAAGCTGGCGAGTGCTGACCGCTGGATGAACGACAGAGGATTGCACGCGAATCATCAATCAATTCAATAGAGCTTCTGGGCTGTATGAATGGTATCATACACAGCTCGGAAGCTTTTTGCGTTCTAAGAGTCGAACATCAATCATTAAAAAATATATATTTTTGTTATATAATGTGATATTTTATGATAGGGCCATATATTCAAAGTGTTTACATTAATGGATTATTGATTGGAAAACAGGTGGGGGAATGAAATTTTGGAAAGTAATACGATGGAAAGTAATGAAAGAGAAAAGTATCCAACTCCATTTGGAGTTTCAGGATTGGGAGGGTGGTTAATTTTTATCCAAATTGGTATGTTTCTAGCAATTTGGCAAACGATTGATTCTTTAAGCAAAGGGATGCAACTGATCAATAGTGAGGATTGGAAGCTGCTGATTACTGAGACTTCTGTTAGATACCATGCGCTTTGGGAACCGCTTGTATCTTTCAAGTTGTTATATTCATTTCTATATCTGTTGTTCATTGCAATTATTTTAATATTGTTTTATCAAAAAAAAGCTATATTGCCTCGTCTAATGATCATCCTCTTTAGCGTTGCAACGGCATACAGTTTTATTGAACTTATACTGACGTATCAAATTCCTTCGGTGCAGCAATCCGAGAATAACATCATGATTAGAGAATTTATTCGTTCATTAGCTTTCTGTGCAATATGGATTCCATACTTTTTAAAGTCCGAACGAGTAGAGAATACTTTCGTGAGATAATGATGTAAATTGTCAAACAGAGAAGATATGGGGGAATGAAGCATGGAAAGTAATACAACGGAAAGAATCGAAAGAGAGAGACACCCGGTGCCGCTGGACACTTCAGGATTAGGCGGCTGGCTGGTGCTTGTCCAGATCGGGTTATATGCGAGTATTGTGCTGATGTTTAAAACAATATTAGATGGTTTAGAGATGATGAATTCTGAAGCATGGGGCTTTTTTTCAGAATTTCATGTGCTGCTGGGACCGCTTATTGTCTTCGAGGTGGTAGTTACCATTCTCATACTGTTGTTCACTGTATTTGTACTGATTATGTTTTATCTAAAAAAAGCGATATTGCCTCGCTTAATGATCATTCTCTTTGGCGTATCCGCAGCGTTTGCCTTTATTGATCTTTTATGGGCATATCAAATTCCGTTACTAGAAGAGCTTGATGGTGGCAGCTTGATTAGGGAATTTGTACGTTCATTACTCACATGTGCAATATGGATTCCGTATTTTATTAGGTCCGAACGAGTGGAGAATACGTTTGTGAAATAATGGGGGAATGAAGCTTTGGAAAGCAATACACAGGAAAATGCAACTAGGGAGCCATACCCGGCGCCACAGGGAATTTCAGGATTGGGCGGCTGGCTGGTGCTTGTACAAATCGTTTTATATTCCACGTTTATTTTATTATTGCTCAGTGCTCCCGCTTATTTTATCCTCATCACAGAGGTATGGGAAGGGATGACTTCAGAGGAGTCGATACATTATCACGTGCTATGGGGACCGATGGTCGTCATCCATTTGGTATACATGGCTTTGCTGATTCTGCTTACCGGATACATATTGATCCAATTTTATCGAAAAAAAGCCATGGTGCCTCGATTGATGATCATTTTCTATATCGCGCCGGTTGTGTTCGGCATCATTAATCTTATTCTTCTGTATCAAATTCCGTTAGCGCTGGAACTTGATGAAGGGGAATCATTGAAAGCTGTTGTCCGTGATACGCTTACTTGTGCGATCTTTATCCCCTATTTTATTAAGTCTAAAAGAGTGCGCAATACGTTCGTAAGATAATTAGCTGCAACAAGAAGGTTGACTATTAGCCCACTGGGTCGATAGTTGATCTGAAACCCTGAGGTGGACTCTCGCCTCAGGGCTTCGTTGTTGCTTCTGAGCTACTCCGTGTGAAAAGCCCCATTATAGCAGCGTCGGCATACCGGCTTGTAGTCCTCATTGCCGCCGATCTGGATCTGCTGTCCCGCATTGACGGGCTGTCCGTCACGGAATCGAATGACCATCGTTGCTTTGCGGTCGCAGTACCAGCAGATCGTCTTGATTTCTTCGATCTTGTCCGCTTGTACGAGCAGATGATAGCTGCCCTCGAACAGCTCGTTCTGAAAATCATTTTTAAGACCAAAGGCCATTACCGGGATGTTAAGCTCATCCACGACTCTGGTCAATTCCTCGATATGATGCTTCTTCAGGAACTGCGCTTCATCAATGAGCACACAGTATATTTTGTTAGCTGATGGCAGGGTGGTATGTGTCTTGACACTATCGTAGAGGTTGGTATCATGCTCAACCGGAATGGCTGCTCGTTCGAAGCCAACGCGGGAGCCGATCAGCTCTTGCGTGCCCCTTCCGCTCATGGAAGGCGAGAAGATGAGGACCGATTTGCCCTGCTCCTCGTAGTTGTGAGCCACTTTAATAATTTCGAATGATTTGCCGCTGTTCATGGTGCCGTATTTATAGTATAGCTGAGCCAATTGCTTCTCCTCCAATAGTTCACCTTTATTCTGTCCCCATTATAACAAACATCGGGCAGGCGAAAAGCAGGAATCGAATAGGAAGAGCCCTTGAACGTTCCTCCCATCAGAATGGCTGTTCAAGAGACTGCTTAGTCATTTCTACCATTGCTATTTATTGTCCATTGCTGTTCTTTAACGGAAGAATCAAGGATAGCACGCAGCCGCAAGTTCCGGGCTCGACCCGCAGCGTACCGCCAAGCTGCCGCACCCGATCCTCCATCGCCTTGAGTCCGAAGCCGAACTCGGCTTTTGTATAAGGGAGGCCATTATTGCCTAGCTGGAAGGTCAGCAGTCCCTCATGACAAGTGAGCTGGAAGATGAATCGATCGCATTTGCCATGCCGTATTCCATTGGTCAAGCCTTCCTGAAGGGCGTGGTAAAGCACACGTTTCTGGAAGATTGTAAGTCCAGGAGGCAGCTGCTCGATCTTCTTCTCCACGATGACACCTGTTGCTGCAGATGTGTCGGCTATTAATTTCTCCATCGCACCGAGCAAATTGTAGTCGGCAGGGTCCTCCTGAAGGAGCCTGACAGATCCGCGGATTTCATCCAATCCTTTGCGAACAAGTCCTTGGGAGGCTTCGAACTTGCTCAAGGCAAGCTCCCTGTCTTTGTCGATCAGCCGTTTGGCTGCCTCGATCTGAACGATCGTCGCGGTCAGAGTATGACCGACAGTATCGTGGATCGTATAAGCGATGCGCTGCCGCTCCTCCATGACGAGTGTCGCTGCTGTTGCTTCTGCTGAATCGCGCATCGATTCGGTGAGACGCTGATGCGTGTCCTCCAGCTCCGATGTTCGCTGCTGCACCATTTCCTCCAGTGATCGGTTGAAGGTCTCCAACTGCCTGTTAACGGATTCATAACGACCGTACAGCACCCTCACAAAGCAAATCATGAGCAGAAAAATACTCCAAAACAGCAGCGTATTGTTCCAAAATCCAAGCGGAGGGAACAGCGGCAAGAGCTGAGCATAGAGCGCTGGGAAAGAGGTCGTCATAATATGAATGAGCGCATTAATCGTAACAATTGAAAAACCAGCCATCATCCAGCTGTTCTCCACCTCGTCATATCTTCTATAGGCGCGATAGATTGTTCTTGTAATGGCTGCGAAAACAACGAGAAACAACGGCGGGAAATAGGTAATCAGCAGCAAGTAATACAGGTAGGAGGAAACGAATGCCGATACTGCTGTAAGCGCCGAGAAGGCCAGCAATAGCCAGCGCAGGAACCGATGTGTTCGGGGATAGAGCTCAGGATACAATCGTTCCACAACCGCGACGAATGCGAATACGCAGAATGGCAGTGCAATGTCATGCACATAAGAAAACCAGGTATTCTCGACAAAAAGCTTGAATGTCGGGTTGCGCACAAGCGACGCGTAGCCTGCGGTAAAGGCGAACATGGACAAATTGACGTAAGCGCGTTCTCTTCTGGTCAGGCTGAAGAAGAGCGCGGCAATCGCGCAAAAGATGAACAGGGCGGCAAGCATGTAATTGCCCAGGTCTGTTCGAATCATGTAATACAGCACATTCTCTGGCTGTTCAATCATTAATTGAGGAAGCGGGACTTTCATTCCTGCGGTATCAAGCCAGATTGTCAGCTCTTTGCCGCTCAGCTTGGAATCAACAGGAAACATATGCCAATTGTAATACGGATTGACTGGTGCGTTCGTATTCGTGGAATCGAAGCGGTACAATTCCTGACCATCCATGTACAGGCGAAAGTAATTGATCATATGAATATAGATCGATGGATTGAGCTTCCATTCCTCGTCCTTAGGCGTGAATTTGAGCCAATATTGTCCAGGGGGGAGAAGTACGTCGAAATGAGGAAGCATCTCCCGCACCTTCATCCATTGTACACCGGAAGGAGAGCCGGCGGCATGGTCTGGAGGAACGGAGGATGCTTCGGCGATTCTCACTTGTTTCATAAAGACGGGAGCGGGGCGGCTGCTATCAGACGCGACGTAATATTGTGCGATCGCGATGGCGAACAACACGAGTGTCAGCGCAGCTATAAGATAAGGCAGCCGATACTTTTTGGGCCAATTCGCGAGGTTCAAGAGAGGTCTCCTTTAGCTTATCTGAACAGGGTATCCAGATAATGATTACTTTAATTGTATGGAACGTTCTGTTGATTGACCAGTGACCGCCGTCATATATCAGTCATGCCTTTCAGCAGCAGCACAGCCTGCGTCCGGTCATTCGTACCTATTTTATCGTAGATGGTGCTAATGTAGTTTTTGACTGTGCCCTCGCTCATGAACAGCTTGCCGGCAATCTCCCTGTTCGTCATCCCTTCCATCATAAGCGCAACAACCGTCTTCTCCCGCTCGGTGAACCGAACGCCGTTCAACTGCTTGCCCGCTTGCGCTGCGGCGCTGCTCTTATTGGGTCTCTTATCCTTGGCGGACAGGGAGGAGATACGGGCTGCCAGCTTGGATGCGATCGGCGCAGACATCATCAATTCGCCCTTCATAGCATCTCTGATAGCTTGGAGCAGCTTGTCCCCAGGCATATCCTTCAGTAGAAATCCGCATGCGCCGTTCACCAGGGCATCGACGATATAGTCATCCTCTGCGAAGGTCGTCAGCACCAGTACTAACGTATTGGGGTAATCCTGACGGATTCTCCGTGTGCATTCAATGCCATCCATGATCGGCATCCGAATATCCATGAGGATGAGGTTCGGCTGGTGAAGCCCTACAAGCTCATAGGCTTCCAAGCCGTTCTCGGCCGTTGCCAGGACGTTCATGTCGTCCTCCAGCTGTACGATGGTCTGCAGGCCATCCCGCATTAGTGTCTGATCATCAGCGATTATTATAGTGATTGCCATTGTCTAGCTCCTATCTATCTATTTCCATGCATTTGCTTTCATTATACTGGAAAGGCATCCCTTATGTGGTCATGATTTTCGAGAGAGTGGTCATGACTTTGACTATGACTGGATTGACGACTTTTTAACCGATAGATATATTGCCAGAAAACGACGACGAGGTTTGACAAAATGGTTTTGCGTTCAGCGCTTTTTTCAAGTATCATGATAGAAAAGACAAGTTAAGGTTAAAGGAGATCTCACTTTCATGAATTTAAAAGCAAGCAATTGCAAAATCGTCGATTGCACGATCCGCGATGGCGGACTTGTGAACAACTGGGATTTCAGCGTCGAGTTCGTTCAGCACTTGTACAACAGCTTGAACGAAGCGGGCGTCGACTATATGGAGATTGGCTACAAAAATTCGCCAAAGCTGCTTAAAGGCGCAGAATCTGCCGGTCCTTGGCGCTTCCTGGACGATGACTTCCTGCGCAAGGTTATTCCGCAGAAGCTGAACACGAAGCTGTCGGCGCTTGTCGATATCGGACGCGTGGACGAGAATGACATTTTGCCCCGCGAGGAAAGCCTGATCGACCTGATCCGTGTCGCCTGCTACATTCAAGACGTAGACAAAGCGCTGGATTTGGTCAAAGTATTCCACGACCGCGGCTACGAAACTACGATTAACATTATGGCGCTCTCCAACGTTATGGAGAACCAATTGCTTGAAGCGTTCGAGATGATCGATGCCAGTGTAGTAGATGTTGTATACATCGTTGATTCCTATGGCAGCCTGAGTCCTAATGATTTCAACTATTTGGTAGAGAAATTCAAGAAGTATCTTCCGAACAAACGTCTTGGCGTGCATACGCATAACAATATGCAGCTGGCTTTCGCTAATACGCTCGTATCTGTTGAGAAGGGCGTTGAGCTGTTGGACGCTTCTGTATACGGCATGGGCCGTGCAGCAGGAAACTGTCCGACAGAGCTGCTTGTCGCCAACCTGAAGAATGCGAAGTACAAAGTTCGTCCGGTTCTGGACATGATTGATAAGTATATGATTCCACTGCGAGAGAAGGAAGAGTGGGGCTATATTATTCCTTACATGATTACCGGTATGCTGGATGAGCATCCGCGCTCGGCAATGGCGCTGCGCGATACAGCGGACAAGGACAACAGCGTAGATTTCTACGACAAGCTGACGACACCGGAAGTTACGCATAGCAAATAAGCAAGCGTGCGGCAGTCGTTTACATCAAAGAGCCCGTCCAGGCAGCCAATTTATTGGCTCTGGGACGGGCTCTTTACTAGGAGTCAGTGCCCATGCAATCATACAGCTTTTGAATTGCGTATCGGCGGGGGAGGAGGAACGGTATGGTTGAGCAGGCAGCGGCAGCAGCAATTGTTATATTGTCCGGTGTATTTCATGCGACTTGGAATATGCTGGCCAAGAACAGCTTGAACAAAAATGTGTTTCTCTGGTACAGCCAGCTTGTTGCGATCCTGATTTTTTTGCCATGGGCGATTATGGATTTGCAGACTGCGAGCTTTGTATGGGAAAGCGTCCTGCTGCTAGCGGCTTCGGCTGTAATACACGGCATTTATATGCTGCTGCTGGCCCAGGCTTATATCGTTGGCGATTTGTCGCAGGTGTATCCCATTATGCGCGGTACAAGTCCGCTGCTCGTTCCGCTTGTCGCGGTGACGGTACTGGCGGAGCCTTTGCCGATTGGCGGATGGATCGGCATTCTTATCATTGTTGCAGGTATCTTCATGATAAGTAACGGCTTTCATTTTCGTTCGCAAGGATTAGCCGCTGTCTATGCGTTTGCAGTCGGTATCAGTATTACGATGTATACGGTTATCGACAAGCTTGCGCTTGAATTCGTGCAGCCGGCTTTGCTCAATTTAATAACAAACATCGGCAATCTTGCTGTGCTTTCGTTTGTTGTAATGCGGGGCAATGACATGTCGCAGGAGTGGCGAAAGAACAAGCGAGCTATTATCGTTGCCGGGGTGCTTGCGCCATCCGGGTACTTGCTGTTTTTGTTTGCGCTGAGCCTTGCTCCATTAGGGGTCCTCGCTCCGATGCGCGAGATTGGCACTGTTTTTGCGACACTATTCGCTGTAGTTCTTCTTAAGGAGAAGCAGGGCGCGCGGAGAATATGGTCATCGATTGTAATAACGGCGGGCATTATATGTCTGGGACTGTTCGGTTGAAGATTGGTTGAAGAAGCCAGAAAGTTCGGATCTTACATTGAAACGGGGAGAAGGAATGAGTGTGCGGACACAGCTGGACCGTATTGTTCATCTGCTGGAATCGCGTCAGCCGTTGCCTGAGCTGCGGCCTGACAAGGTTTGGAATGCTGCGTTGGATGAGGAAATTACTGCTCTTGATTCACTGCCTGGGGCTTCGTCTACGGCTATGATTGCTTTGAAGGCAGGGTTGCATCTCTGCAATGACAGTCTGGACCGGTCCCATTCCTATTCACAGGAAATCGAGGACGATGCTGCTGGCTGCTATTGGCATGGGTTGATGCATCGGATGGAAGGGGATTATTCTAATTCCAAGTACTGGTTCTATCAAGCCGGTAGTCACCCTGCCATGCACTCCATCGGGCCCAAGGCAGCGGAGTGGATCAGCAGAGGCATAGATGGGATTGCTGCGGCACATCAAGATAGAATGATTGAGCTGTTGCGCGAGATGCAGCATCAGCACGTTTGGAATTCTGGTCTATTGACCGATGCCATTGAACTGCAGGAGAGCGGCCGGGCTGCTGAGAGCACGAGGGGTGTGCTTCAATATTTGCAGCGTCATGAATTGATCGAGCTGCTCGCTTACTCACGCACGGCTGCTAATGGTTAGGTGAAAAAAAGGCTGGCTCCGTTCATCAGGCTGCACAATCTGCCTGCTGGATACGGGGCCAGCCTATTTAAATTTCATTCATGTCAACCTTCAAGGACGGGATCGGCTTTCTTCTGATGAGTTTCTTTGACGACGACCGCTGCTGAATTCTGCTTGCGGAACGGCCACCAGTTCGCTTCACCGATCAGATTAGCCAATGCCGGGACGACGAGACCCATAAATACGGTGGAGTAGAGAATGAGGCCAATCACAATCCCTGCCCCGATCTGCAGCAGTGTATTAACACCAGACATCATGAGCGCTGCGAATGTGCCGCCCATAATGACAGCGGCAGAGATGATAACGCCGCCTGTCGTTGTCATTGCTCTGGACATGGCATATGCAATGCCGCCCGGACGATATTCTTCTTTGAAACGGGCCATCAGGAAGATGCTGTAATCGACGCCGAGCGCAACGATGATCAGGAACACGAAGAAGGAAGCGCTCCATGAGAGACCTGGTTCACCAAGCAGATCAACGAAAATAAATTCCACAATGCCCATCGTGACGAGATAGTTGAAGCCGAGAGAGAGCAGCACATATAGCGGTGCGAGAATGGAGCGCAATAGAATCATCAGAACAATGAAGATGCCGATAAGCACGAGTGTGCCGGTACGGGTGAAATCATTCTGCGATATATCCTTCAGCTCGCTAATCTGCGCCGACGTTCCGGCAAGCAGCACTTGCGGGTCGGCAATTGCTGTGCCAGACAAGTTCTGGCGCAGCGTGTCGCGGATTCGATCGACAGTAACAAGGGCATCGCCGGAATATGGATTCACATCCAGCACGACCTCCAGTTTTGTCGTCATTCCATCCTTGGACATGTAAAAGTCCAAAGCTTGCTGGAATTCGGGGCTGTTTATCGCTTCCTCTGGCATATACCAGCCAGGAATCTGGTTGCCGCCTTTGTCTGCGATGGCCTTCTGGGCATCATTAACCTGCGTCAAGCCCGATGAAATATCGGTGAGCCCTTTGGCGCCATCCTTCAGTCCTCCGGTCAGCTCGTTCAACCCGCCCTTGAGCTGTTTGGCTCCGTCAGCGGCTTGGGTTTGGCCTTCTGCCAGTTGGCCCAATCCGTCAGCAACCTTGTCAAGGGAAGGGTTGAGCTTCTTAAAGCCGCTCTGTACAGCTGCTGATCCTTTTTTGAGTTCGGACAATCCTTTAGTCAACCCCTGCTGCTTGCCTAGCAGCATTTGTACATTCTTGTCATTCATGAGCTCCGGATGTGCCTTGAGCAATCCTTGAAGATCGGCAGCCATGGATGAGGCGACATTCGAGCTCTGAGTAAGGCCGCCGACAATCTTGTCTGTGCCTTTGGCGGCACTTACCAGACCGCCGTGAATTTGATGAAGGCCGTTTTTGGCATCCTTCGTTTTGGAGGACATCTCTTGCAAGCCGCTCGTCAGCTTGTCGATATCGCCTTGCCCAGTTGCGATTTCGCTGCTGGCGGTTGAAAGTCCAGCGGCAACCTTATCGACACCGGATTGCATCTCTTCAAGCGCTGCGGAAGTCTTGGTCAGCTGATCCTGCACCGTCAGCTCGCTGAGCTGTTCGCCAAGAGGTCTGACGACGCTGCGAACCTCCTTCACACCGTCAATGCGAGCGACGCTGGCACTCGCATATTCCAGCGCTGCGAGCGCCTCTGGCGTGCGCATGGAATCAGAGGAGGTGAGAGCGATGGAGACGGGGAATACTTCCCCTGAACCGAACGAACGCTCGACCTGACGGAAGCCTTGAACAGAGCCATGCCCCGGATCAATCTCTGCGATATCGTCGAATGAGCGTTTGCCCTCGAACAGCAGCGTGAGAGGCGCCAGCAAAATAACTGTAACGAGCAGTACAGCTACTGGACGTCTGGAAGCGAGTGAAGCCATTGCAGACCATAGCTTCGATTCGCCATGTCCTTGTCCGCTGTTGACCTTGGAGGGCCAGAAAGCCGCTTGCCCCAGAATTAACAGCAGGGCGGGCGTTAGTGTCAAGCCAGCTATTAAAGTAACAACAACGCCGATGGATACGCCGACCGCGGATTGATAGAGGCCGAACTGCGCGAATCCGATTAAGAAGAAGGCGACAAAGACGGTGCTGGCAGAGAATACGACAGTTTTGCCGACTGTGCGCATCGTGCGCACTAACGCTTCGACGCGGTCATTGTCAACACGCAGCTCTTCTCTGTAACGCTGGATTAATAAGATGCAATAGTCGGTTCCGGCGCCGAACAGGACGGCGATAAGGAAAGACTCTGTGAAGGAGGATACCGGCATTCCGTACTCGGTTGCGAGTGCTACGAGCCCCCTTGTAATGACGAGCGACAGCCCGATTGTGAGCAGCGGCACGAATGGCGCGATTGGAGACCGGAAGACGATCAACAGAATGACGAGGACGAGTCCTACTGTGAGCAGCTCTGTTTTCTTTAATCCTTCTTCCGAGCTCTTCTGAAAATCTTTGCTGATTGGCGCGCTGCCTGTCAGCGCAACACTGCTGCCCTCGGGAGCGCCGCTGAGTGACTCTTCAAGGACATCAACAGCTTCCTGTGTGACTGTATCATTCTCAGCCCGCTGGAAACCGACGATAATGAGCTCGGTTGTGCCGTCGGCGCTGCGGAATTTAGATGCCATCTCAGGCATTTCATAGGCTGATTGCACAGATTTAATGCTGTCATCGCCCTTCAGATTCTGAAGCGTCTTGGCTTTCTCTTGCAGCCATTGCTGATCCTGTTCGGTAATACCTTGTGCGCGGGAATAAACGATAATGGCATTGGATTTGGTCGTTTGCTCAGGATCGATGCGCTCCATCATTTCTTTCGCTACAACCGATTCGGAATCGGAAGGCACGAATTTCTGCTCCGTCTCCCGTACGATCGCCTGTAGATCAGGCAATGCGAGAATGGAGACTGCTGTTATGGCGATCCAGGCAATCAGCACGATCCATTTGGTGCGCGCCAGACCGCGAACTAGCCGTTCAATCATCTTGAATTCCTCCCTTTATTGTGCATTAAGCTTATTGGCTTTCGCTGTGGTGCGGATGATTCCTCTACGATTAGTTATAGCGGATGCACAATAAAAAATCAACAATTTTATACTATTGGTCATAATTATTTCACATAAAAAAGGCAAGTCCTCATTGTGAATTCGATTTCAATTGCGTGTATTAAGGGATGGGGGATGAATAATAAGTGACCAATAGTCAATAAAATTCTCCCCTTTTAAATTGTCCTATGATACAATACAGGGAAGCGATGACGGATGATGTAGATGAGGGAGGCGGCAAGGATGAATCGTGAGACGAAGAAAGAGCTGACACGGACGCGGATTAAAGAAGCGGCGTTATCGTTGTTCGCCGAACAAAGCTACGAATCGACGACGATTGAACAGATCGCGAAGCTGGCAGGTGTCGCCAAGGGGACTTTTTTTAACTATTTCATGTCGAAAGATGAACTTATATGTGATCTGCAAGGATTATTCGTTATCAATGAAATCATCAAGCTGAAGGACAAGCAGGGGCCTCTAATTCCAAAGATGCAGCTCATTATTTTCGAGCTTTTGCGGCAGTTTCCGCTTAATAAGGGACTCACAAGGGCGTTGTTTCAAGCCATTCTGGGAAGCGATAAGGCGCTGGAGAAGCATAGGAAGCTAATCGCGGATCTGAAGGATGTTATCATCCCGCTTGTTGAGTATGGACAGGAATGCGGCGAGCTGCGCAAGGAAATGCCTGCGGACATGATCGCACAGCTCGCGCTTCATACGTACTTTGGGACCCTCATTCTATGGTCCATGGAAGAGGATGAGGAGAAGCTTAATGAACAGATGGTGGTTACGTTTGATCTGTTTTTTAAGGGGATTGTTGTTTAGATAAGTTGAACGGGTGAAAGATACAAGCAGGCGGCTGCGCCGGGGAATGTTCTTGCGATCGCTGTTGTTCTTCCCTCGTTCAAGTTATATAGGTAGGATTGATATTGGGAGAACAGCTATGTATTGCGTTATATGACGCAATACATAGCTGTTTTTTTGTTTCGGGTAGTGCTCAATAAACATAGAAATCAATGATCAATAACTTTATAAAAATCAATATTTACATAATTTACCATATAAATGATATGATGTATACTAGGAATAGTCAGCTTAAAGGCATGAGTCTACGGAGGGTAACATGAAAAAAATTTTAGTACTTATTTTCGCATGTGCATTGTTATTTAGTCTGCTTGATTATGAGGAAAATGGTTCCGTAATTGAAGAAGTTTTTTTTATGAAAAAGGCGGAGAAGAAAATTGAAAGTTTATTAAAGGAAGAGGTTACATTAAAAAGCGTTACTAGGGGGAAGTATGGGATTGAGATTTTAGTAAGAGGATATATAGAACGAATTAATTTTCCCTTTTCACTCCCTACCAATGATGCTTTAGATTTCGAATCACTAAAATTTATGCATAAAAAAATAGTTGAAAAAGATGCTGGAACAGAATTTCAAGACATTTTATATGAAATTTTCCAAGAAGAAGTGAAAGTCTTTCCGAAGATACTTATAAGAGACAAGAAAATTGAAGAGCAATATTTGAGCTACAAAATATATAGGGAAAAGTATAAGGAGAATCTCCAGTATACGCTGAGTATTGAACGGAATTTTGAATTAAATGAGGAAGCATTAAGTCGCGAAGCAAAGGGAACGTATGCATTTATTAAATTTCTTCGTAATGAAGATTATATAATAGGTGATTCTTATATCCAATATGCGAATATGTCTCTCAATCTTAAGGATTACATGGATAAGAGCATACCATTAGAAGAAGCAGATATTATGTACGAGTACAAAAACAGGGTTGAGCTAATGGCTAAAACAGATGAGCTTCACAGCATACTTGAATATGGAAAGGGCACCCGTCACATGCGGGTGCCCTTTCCATATTCAATCCCTCAACTCATCCCCTGCAGCTGTTTCGTCAGCGTCTCCAACTGGACGGCGCTTTCGGCTACGGAGTTGATCTTGCTGTCCTGTGTTTCCAGACCGGCCAGCATCTCCTGCACGGAGGCCATGTTCTGCTCGGTGGAGGCGGCAATTTGCGACATTTCCGATGCGACTGTATGACTGATCCCCTGCAGCTCGCGGACGAGCTCTGCGACGGCTTCGGATTGCGAGAGCACCTCGGTCGTGTTGCCTGCGACGTCGCGGAATACGTTGTCGACTGTGCTCGTCGCCTTGAGGCTGACCTTGGCGGCTTGCAGTCCAAGCGCCACCTGATCCGTCAGTTCATTCGTCCGATCTCGGATGTCTCCGATAATCGCCGCTATTTCCTCCGCTGCCTGACGCGATGTATCAGCCAGCTTGCGCACCTCGCCGGATACGACGGCAAAGCCTCTGCCGTGCTCGCCTGCCCGAGCTGCCTCAATGGCCGCATTAAGGGCGAGCATATTCGTCTGATTGGAGATGGCTGTTATTTTGACAACGATGTCGCTGATCTGCTCGTTCTGGGCATTGAGCTCGTTCATTCGCTCGGCAGTTGCCGTGATAATGTCAGCTACACGCGTCACTTCCTGCGATAGAATGCTCATCTCGCTGCTCCCTGAGCTTGTCAGCCCTTGCGTCGATTCGGAGAGCCCGCGCAATACAGCGGCATTCGTTGACGCTTGTCCGACGTGGCTATCCATCTGCTGAACGGCGTCGCTTATATCGCTGATGCTGCGTGTCTGCGTCTCAATGCTGACGGACATCTCGGAGAAGGAGGTCGTCATTTCCCTGGATATCGTTCGAGTCATATCGGTATGCCCGCTAAGCTCCGAGCTGAATTGCTCCAATACCTGGGCAGAGGTCTGAATTTGCTCCAGCATCTGTTCAGATTGCTCTTTGGCTGCGTTAGTCTCATCATGCTGGACCAGCACCTGATTCTGAAGACGCTGACCGAATATGGAGGCGGTAAGCATCGAGCCTGATGTTAGCAAGAAGAACAAGTTGAAGGAGATCAGACTGTCATCCTGGAAAGCGCCGAATATTTCTTCCCGGTACTGGAACCAGAACAGGTTGGTATAGAATAACCCGAATAGCGAGGATAGCAGCATAGGCCTGTAGTTGTTGTACAGCGATGCAATTCCGAGGCTTACGTAAACCATAAGATATGTAGTCAGAATGGGACCGGTACTGATAAGAACATAGGTGATGATCGCAATGCTAATAACGATGAGGTACATAAGGTGGTTGATTAACCAGCGTTTATACATAAGGATTGTTAAAGTGCCCGCTGTTGCGACACCTGCATAGACAAGGGCGAGAATGGAATCCAACCCTGTGTCGGTAATGAAATCTCCGATGAGTCCAAGACATAGGAAGCACCATACGAGTATGACTAACAGCTTGTTCCTTTTGTGTAAAATGTCCAGTTTGTTCAATGCAATCTTCCCCCCAATCTAATGGTCATGCGCTTACAGCTCCACTGGAGCTACTTGCTATTGAGATAAGAAGCCTGTTAATTCATCATCTCCCCTTATTGCAGCGGCATGATGCGCAACATTCGGATGCAAGTAGCCGATGCCTTCGAATCGCAGACCGCCAGCTGTTACGCCGGATAAGTCGACACGGATGTCTTCACGCTCTAAAAAGGCTTGCAGCAGCTCTATTTGTGTCATACCATCAATTTCTATATACCAGAGCCGATAGCTTGCTTCTGTCACAATCACGAGTACAGCAGATGTGAATTGCAGCTTCGATGTTTGATCGTCATAAGTGAGAGTTAGATCCTCCAATAGATACGTGTCCAAGACTTAATGCCTCCTTCTAAAGACTCCTTCCGATGTCGAAAAAACTCGAACAGCAGTCCTGTTTTGATTGTAATGTCGGACTTCGTTTTTTGCAATCCTCTATTTCAGGCGGTTAATGTTCTTAAAAAGAAACCGGTCCATGTCCCATCTATGAAGCTGGGCATTAACCGGTATCGTCATGCTGTGGAGGAATGTTGATTGCGGCAACGGATGAAATAGGCATCCTCAAGCGTCGTCTCTTGCTCTGTGAACTGCGGAGCAGGAGCCTTCTTGCCCAGCAGCCGCACCGTATAAAATTGCTCATTCATCCGCATGTGCAGAATATGCGCGGGATCAAGCCCTCTGTATGCAGGCATGTCAATCGTTCCCTCCCAGACAGAGAGCGGCAGATGACTGCTCCATTCCTGAAGGGAGCCGTGGAACTGCAGCGCGCCTTCGTCCAGCCACAGGATGCGATCCGACCAGGCCTCCCATTCATTCAGCTCATGAGTGGATACGACGATTGTCCGATTGCGGGCATGTGCGGCCACGAAACGAATGAATCGAAGCCGTTCAATGGAATCAAGCGCATTGAGCGGCTCATCCAGAAAGATGTACGGCGGCGAGCCGATCCATGCTTGCGCAAGGGCGACCCGCTGGCGTATGCCCTGGGGCAATGATTTGATCCTGCTGTTGCGGAAGGACATGAGCTGGAAGGCATCCATCAGCCTGTCAAGCTCGCCTGCTTCAGCGCCGCCCTTGAGCTCGGCAAGATAATGAAGAAGCTTCTCTGTCTTCATCTCTTCATACAGCTCGATACCTGTCGGCACGAAGCCAATCTGCGAACGAATGAGCGGAAGGTCGCGGGCTGCTGTCAGTCCGTTGTAACGGATATCCCCTTCATTCGGAAATTGTGCGGTAGCCAGCAGATGAAGAAGCGATGATTTGCCCGCGCCATTGCGCCCGACGAGCAGTGTGATTCCCGGCTTGATGGTCAGTCTGGGAATGTGCAGGTGAAAATCGGCTCGCATTCTTCTCCACATTAATTGGTGCAGCTCCAGCATAGCTGTCGAGCCTCCTCTTTGATTCAAATACTGCGAACCGATTCATGGGATTGACAAGGTAATATCGTCATGAATCGTCTGCAGTCTTTAGGGCAACAGCTTCATCCCGAAAGTTCTGCGGTAAGCCAGTGCCAGCAGGAGAAGACCTGCGGCTAGCGCCGTGCCCTGCAGGGAAGTCCAATTCCGGTGATCCGCCATTTCTCTTATAGGGGAATCGACCTGCGTCATTCCGAGCCAACTGATCCACAGGATGATCGAGCAGGAGAAGGCGGCTTTGAAGCCTTTCCACATGAGTACATAAGCGGTCACCCCGCTTAAAAGCAGCAGAATCGACAGCCATTGGAGCATGAATGGAAGGAGAGGGAATGCCTCGACCTGCACATTCATATAGATGGAGCCGGTAATGCCGAATACGAGGTTGAGGCCGATGACAATCATAATCCGCACGATCAGCAGCAGCGCCGGAGGGTATGGCGTAATGCTTTCGATGATGCGCATTTCCTTGTTCCAGGTTCGGAAGCTGTAGGCGAGCGAAGCCAGCAGCAGGGCGGGCAGCACGAAGGAAAAGGTGTCGCCAACTGAAATGTAGGAGGTATGATTGTCGGTTGGCAGCAGGTACAGCAGCATCCCGAATACAAACAGACTGGCAAGCCAATACATCCTTGAATAGGAGGACAGCTGCGAGCGCAAAAGACGAAGGAGGGAGGGGTGACGGGAACGGATCGTTTCACGTCTTGCGAAACGCTCTTCCTCAGCGGATTCCTTCAACGTGTCGAAGGCAGGCTGAAGCGCTTTGATCAGCATGCTCGTATCCATTGATGAAACTGGCTTGACCATCAATTGCGACAATGGCTGACGGAGCTCGTCTTCTAGCTGCTTGATTTCATTGTCTTTTGGCGCGTTCATACCGTTTGCCTCCTTTGTTCTCCTTCGTCTCTGGCTGTTCGGGACGAAGTCGCGATTTCAATTTGCGCAAGCCGTTATACAGGTGGGTCTTGACCGAGCCTAGCGGCAGGCTGAGAATATCGGCAATATCCTGCAGCTTCAGATCCTGATAGAAACGAAGGGTTATAATCTCCTTCTGAACCTCTGGCAGCGATTCCAGCGACTGCTGCATCTCCTTGCGCGTCTCTTGCCTCTCCGCAAGCTCTACAACAGAGGGACTTGCATCGCGCTGCTCCGGAGGCTCGTCGAAGGGAAAGCGGTCCATTCGATATTGAGCGCTCTTCCAGTAGTCGCGGCACATATTAAGCGCAACCCGATACAACCAGGCCTGCACATTATCCGGCGCTTGCTTGTGCTGCAGCTGCCTGATCAGCCGCAGGAATGTTTCCTGCACGAAATCCTCGGCCTTGCCTGTATCGTTAAGCTGGCGCTGCAGGAACCCCGATAATGGCGCATGGTAGCGATGGATTAGCGCTTCGAAGCTCGCCTGATCGCCTGACGCCATCCCTTGGAGCATATCATCATCTGTCACGTCGTCCTCACCTGCCCTTCTCTTCATTCCATACCGCCAGCCAGTCCTGCCAATTGATTGTTGGGAAAAGATAGCGTGTGCCCTGTGCCATCTGAGAGGTCATAGCTCCTCTTTCAAAGTGGTCCTCCACATGCAGTCCTCCGTCATAGAAGCGTTTGAGCACTCTTTTCACCAGATCGGAGTTGCCCTCCACGTAGGCTTCCTTAACCATCTTGATCATTGGATCTGCTAATTTGAACCAGCTAGCGACAAAATAATCGGACGACGTCAGCTCCTCGCGCTTCAACGATTCAAGACGATGGAGCGATAAGATGAGCGTGCGAATTTCTTGTATCATCGAGTAGTCCTCATTGGGATTCTTATAGTCCGCCCAGTTATTCACATGCTGGTGCGCGTTCACGGGGTCGTCAAATAATAGACGCCCTATTATGCTTTGAGCACGAGAGGCATCCAGGCTTTGATACCTCTGTGCGTTAATATAGATCGTATTCCCGTTGGAATAGCTTTCACCCGTGTTCATCCAGTCCCACATGGACCCCATTGGAAAATAAACAATTTGGTGGATGGAATCAAGCGGCCTACCAAGCCATGATTCATAAAAGCTGCGCTGCTTATTGATCTCCTTCAAAAATTGTCTGCCCGCTTGCTCGCGGCTTTTTGTCGTAATAAACGCAATAGGCTCACCTTCGATACGAACCGTTACGAGATCACCGCCGAACAGTTCTGGAGCTTCAGAGTCATGCTGGATAAAATGTCTCCGCTGTGCCGTATCATCCGGCGCCGCTTGAAGGGTAGAATAGAGCGGACCGGGAAAGCCGCTTGCTGTTAATTCAAAGTCTGCGCGCAAATATCGTGTTATATCCCCTCTGGACCGTACATTTGCACTATCGACATATAGTCCGTAACCCCCAGGCAGCGGGAACCAGCCGAAATAACTGGGAAGGAAGACACTTTGATCAACAGCGAAGGCAAGGTAGCTCTCGCCGCCGAATAGAGGAAGCCATCTATTAATCGTGCCGCGATAGCGAAACTCGATGGTGTGCTTATCGCCAGCTCCATCCATGAGCGCAGCTTGCTCAAAGGATACGAATTGTCCGTGCTGTCTCCATGAGACTTCTGCATCGTTAACTGTGAGAGTCTGAACCTCAAGCAGCGGGTCCAGCAGAAAGGAAACGTATCCTTCCTGCTGTGGTGCAACCTTCTTGATTCCAGGCGCTGCCGGAATCAGCTGGCCCTTGTTAGTTGGCAGTACGATGACAGCAGTCATCTCCAGCTCGTTGTCAGGATGCCGCTTCACATCAAGCTTCATGCTGGAGATTCGGAACACATGAGGCTCATGCGGCTGGATGAACTGCGTTATGTCAGCTGCGTTAGCCTGCATGACATCCAGCTGTTCCAGCCGATCCATCCACAGCTTGCCGTAAGGAATGTAGCTAATGCCTGACAGGAGCAGTGTCAGCAGCATAATAATGACAGGCAGCCGAGGTCGGCGAACGGGTCTGGTTCGAGCGACTAAAGCTGCGGCTGCTGTCAGCATGAACAGGCTGAACAGGGCGACAAAAGGATACATTCTGATATTCTCCAGATCACTTAAGCTTCTATACCACCCTACATTGCTCATCGTTGAAGGAATAGTAAGGTGGTTCAGACTGAATGCTTTGAGCGGGTACATACCCATATTCATCACCAGATATGCGGGTACAAACAGTGATCCGAACACCCAGCCGCAAAATGCGATCGGCAATGAGAATCTGAGCGGCATCATCGCTCCCAGCACAAGCCCCAGCGCAACGGCAGCTGCAAAAGCCATTTCGTAAATCAAGCTATAGTAGAGCATGAACTGCAATGTGGAAGACCATGGAAGTCCGTGATGCCATGCCAAGGCAAGGTAGACGGCCTGAACGGATACCGTGAACAAGCTGCTGTAGAGAAACCCGGCAATCCATTTGCTCGCGATGATGACGGCATTGGACACGGGCAGGCCAAGGCTCCATTCGTATGCGCTGCTGAGTGTATCGCGGCGAATAAGCAGAACGCCAAGCAGTATAGGGATTGCCATAGCGAAAGTTAAAATTATCGTATTGGCACTGACGGCATACAGGTCAATGTCGATGGCTGCGCCGTGGCTCTGATTGGTTGTCTGCAGCAGCAGCCAGCCGCCCGCAGGCAGCGGCAGCAGCAGCGGCCAGCGCATTTTGGCCAGAAGCTTTAGCTCCAGCATGATTTGCAGCAGCAGTATTCTCATCTTCCCTTAGCAGCTGACAAGCTGCTTATAAGCGCCATATAGCCATCCTCCATCGCGGGCTTCGCTGCTGTTGCATAAGGGCTTGGCGGCGTGTCGGCAATGGCTCTGCACAGAACGCCTTCGCTCGTCTTGCGCGCTGCAAGCAGGCGCTCCTGCGCGATTGCCTGCCATTCGTGATGGGAAGCTTCCCACTCCCACAGCTTGCCTTCTGCGAATTGAGCCAGACCCGCCACGCGCCCATTATAATGAAGCTTGCCGTTTCCTAGCACAATGACATCGCTGCAGCTGGATTCCACATCGCCCAGCACATGCGTAGACAGCAGCACAACGCTGGATTGCGCCAGCTCAGACAATACATGACGCAGCCTGACGCGCTCCTCGGGATCAAGTCCTGTTGTCGGCTCGTCCACAATAATGACCGCAGGGCTGCCGAGCAGCGCTTGCGCGATTCCAAGCCGCTTGACCATCCCGCTGGAATAGGTGCGCGCAGGGCGGTCGGCCTCCTTCTCCAAATGCACGAGGCTGAGCAGGCGGTCCGCCTCGCAATGCTGTTCGCGGCAGGAGCCGATTCCTTTCAGCTTGGCGACATGACGGAGCCATTCACGGGCGGACAGCTGCGGGTACATCCGGAACGTCTGCGGCACATAGCCGATCTGCAGTCGGGCCTTGCTGCCGCTGCGAACGGAAATTCCGTTCACGGTGGCGTCCCCGGTCGATGGAGCCAGCAAGCCGGCCAGCAGCCGCATCAGCGTGGATTTGCCGGCTCCATTAGGACCGAGCAATCCGTACATACCCTGAGAGAGCTGCAAGGACAAGGGCTCAATTGCCCATATTTTTCTATATTTCTTACCTAAATTGGTAGCCGATAGCATGGATGTTTCTCCTCCTGATGCAAAGACGAGACGTTTGTAGAAAAAGTTTTAACAAAGCTTTAGAAAGAGTCTAGACAAGATGTACTGTAATGGTACAAACTAGTAGTGATTAGGGCATCACGGGAGTTGCTTCCATTTCATTATATCAAAAATACAACCTTGTCAAAGAAGGGGAGTACTGTGAGCCATTCCGAGAGGACGGATATGCGTTTGGAGCCATTGGGCGACAGAGCGCTCGTTGCGCGCTGGACAGGGGATAGCGAGTCGTGCAATCCCGTATTAATGGCTGCTATCGCTAGTAAGCTGAGAGCTGGGGGCAGAGAATGGATGATTGACGTCGTGTCTGCTTTCGACACCGTTACGATTGTCTATGACCCCGTCCTGCTGGCAGACATGATGACAGAAGCAGAGCGGGCTGCAAGCACGCCATATGCGCAAGCGTTTGCATATATACAGCAATTATTGAAGCGAACGGATGAACAGCTTGATCGCATGGCGAAAGTTGTTGATATTCCGATTTGCTACGGCGGTGAATACGGACCAGATTTACAGGAGGCGGCAGGGCGCGCGGGAATGAGCGCGGCTCAGTTCACCGAGCGCCACGCTTCCGCTCGATATCGTGTTGCCATGATTGGTTTTATGCCCGGGTTTCCGTACCTGACCGGGCTACCGCGAGAGCTGCAACAGCCTCGCAAATCATCGCCACGCAGCCGAGTTCCGGCAGGATCTGTCGGAATTGCAGGCATGCAGACAGGGATCTATCCTTTTTCTTCGCCTGGAGGATGGCAGTTGATCGGCAGATCTCCTGTCGTACTGTTCGATGTCAGGCAAGAGGAACCTTCGCTGCTGCAAGCGGGAGACGAGGTTCGTTTCATCCCGATTGACAAGAAGCAATTGGAAGCGTGGGGAGGGCAGCAATGAGTCTTATCATCTTGAAGCCCGGCTTCTTCACGACTGTACAGGACTTGGGCCGGAACGGCTGGCGCAAGGACGGTCTTCCTGCGGGCGGGGCGATGGACCGCTACGCGCTGCGAACGGCCAATCTGCTCGTAGGCAATGACGAGGGAGCAGCAGGACTTGAATTGACGCTCGTCGGACCGACTTTTACGACGGAGCGGGATATGCTCTTGGCGATATGCGGCGCATATATGTCGCCGCAAATGGATGACGGGGAGCTGCCGATGTGGCGCCCCGTATGGGTTGCCGCCGGAAGCCGGATTACTTTCGGCGCGGCTTCTGCGGGCTGCCGCGCGTACATCGCGGTGGCCGGAGGTATTGATGCTGCGGCGGTGCTTGGCAGCCGCAGCACGGATGTCCGCGCGCGCATTGGCGGCGTGGACGGTCGCCCGCTGCAGGCGGGCGATGCGCTGCCCTGCGGCGAGCGCGGAAGCGACAGCGGAGCGCGCGCGGCATGGGCGCGCTTGTGGCGCGCGGGACTTGCTGCGCGCGCAGCGGCAGAGCCGCGGGGCCGCGATGGCTTCGCGGCCCCGGGCTGGTTCGCGCCGCCGCTCGCCTATGGCGGCGGCGCAGCGGACGGCATCGAGCTGCGCGCGATGCCGGGAAGCGAGTTCGGGCGGCTGAGCGCAGCAGCCCGAACAGCGTTCTTCACGGAGCGATTCAACGTCGCTCCGGCATCAGACCGGATGGGGGTCCGCCTGGCGGGACCCCCGCTGGAGCAGCGCTACAGCACAGAGCTGCTGTCGCACGGTGTTGTCCCCGGCACGGTGCAGCTGCCGTACGGGGGCAATCCAATCGTGTTAGCCGCCGATTGCCAGACGACGGGCGGCTATCCCAAGATTGCGCATGTCATCGCGGCGGATTTGCCGCTGCTTGCGCAGGCGAGGCCTGGGGCCGCCATTTTTTTTCGCGAGGTGGCGCTTGCTGAGGCGCAGCGCATCGAATTGGCATTCGAGCGCGAGATGCGGCATCTTGCTGCAGGAATTCGATGCCAATTGCCTTAGCAGAGTCTCAAGACTTAGCATTTTTCATGCTTTAACATTTCCGCATGTCTTAGCACCGCATTTCTATTAAGGTTGCCAAGATTGTTAGTATCACTTTCAGCACGAATTGTCAGTATCACTACAAGTATCACTATAAGTATCACAATAAGTATCGTTGCTTTTGTTTAGTCCGTTGTACATGAGAGGGGCGACTAGCTCATGCGTTTAAGGAAGACTGGGCTTCAACCCCAATCGAATGGGGCTGGCATGAGAACCGTCGATTTAAATTGTGATTTTGGCGAAAGCTACGGTGCATATACATTCGGTCAGGACGAAGCGCTTCTGAAGCATGTGACATCTGTGAGCATCGCATGCGGCTTTCATGCCGGCGATCCTCATACGATGCGCGAAGCGGTCGAACGGGCAATGGCAGCCGGTGTATCAATCGGCGCCCATCCGGGACTTCCTGACCGGCTTGGCTTCGGCAGACGGGAGATGGCAATCAGCGCTGAGGAAGCCTGTGATTACACCTTGTATCAGGTGGGTGCTCTTCAGGCATTTGTGCGGGCTGCCGGCGGCAAGCTTCGCCATGTGAAGCCTCACGGGGCGCTCTATCATATGGCGGGGCATGATGAAGCCATTGCCGCAGCGGTTGTTCGGGCGGTCAAGTCGCTTGATCCTGCGCTGTTTATCTACAGCCAATCGGGAAGTTTGCTGCTGGAGGAAGCGAGGAGGCAGGGAATGAGAGCGATAGCCGAGGTGTTCGCTGATCGAACCTATTTGCCGAGCGGGGCTCTAACGCCACGGCATCTGCCGAAAGCCGTATTGACGGAGCCGGAGGAGGCGCTTGGACAAGCGCTGGATATGATTATCCGCGGCAAAGCCCGCACAGCCGAAGGAAGTGAGGCTGCGGTGCTGGCCGAGACGGTCTGTCTGCATGGCGATGGCCCCAATGCGCTGCATTTGGCAGCTTCGCTTAGGCAAGGACTCCAGGAGGCAGGCATCAGGCTGCAGCATCCACAATAGATTGTTATAAGTCAAGTATCGAAACTCAGATTATGATCGCAGTTCCAACTGCTCTATTCATCCTATACTTCATCCAACAAACAGACATCTTCTGGCTTTCCTTCAAAAGGAGGACAACGTGTCAATTAACCGGGCGGAAAAAATAACGATATGGACAGCATTCATCGCCATATTCAGCTTTATTATCATGAGAGTTTTTCATGACGAATTGTATCTATTAATACCAAGCCGCACCTACTTGTTTCTTCACTCTGGCATGGAGTTCATCAGCTTTGCAGTTAGCTTCACCATGCTGGTGCTGGGATGGCTGTTCTTCGTGAAGTCACTTTCCCGCCAGCGTCTGTTCACCGCTGCATTGTTCAGTGTGGTCGGCTTGTTTGATATGCTGCATGCGCTCACAATGGAGGGCATGCCGTTCTATCGGTTGGTTGGCGACACTTCATTATCGTTGATCTATGCGGCTTCCGCACAGATGATCGGCGCAATCGGGCTCTATATTATTTTTCGCAAGGAAGATCAACCGATTGGAGCGGACAAAAGATTGCCGGTTGTGAGCATCGTTTTAGGGTCAGGTGCAATACTGGCGATCCTCATCTACGCAATCGGGGATTGGTTTTCAGCAGAGCAGTTGGCAGGCACTGGCCTCTATTACTTGTATTCATTGAGCGAGACAGTGATTCTGATGTTCTACCTCTTCACTATTGGGACCATTCTGTACAGCAATCGCAATGAGCGTCCACAGGCATTGCTTACGATCATTCAGGCGCTTGTATTCTTCCTTTTCTCGAATATTCAGTTCATTCTGGGCGCTAATATACATGATACCGATATGCTGTTTGGTCATGTGTACAAGCTTGTCGGCTACTATTTTCTGATGAAAGGCATCTATTTCGTAACGATCGAGGAGCCGTTCAAGCAGCAGAAGCGTTCGGACTCACGCATTCATTATTTGGCGTTTCACGATGAGTTGACAGGACTTGCGAATCGCCGCTTGTTCGGTGAACGGCTGAATGCCGAGATGCAGCGAGCGCGTCAGAATGACAGCAGGCTCGCGATTATGCTGCTGGACATTGACCGGTTCAAGACGATCAACGATGCACTGGGCCATTCCTTCGGCGATCAAATGCTGCAAGCCGTCTCGCAGCGGCTGCGCCATGCAGCGGCCAAGCCTGACCATGTATTTCGGATGGGGGGAGATGAGTTCGTCATTCTGCTGCCTGATCTGGAGAGTACGGAGGCTGCCGATAAGCATGCCCAGGCACTCATGGGATTGTTCGACGCCCCGTTCGTATTGGGCGAGGCGGAATACCACGTGACGATCAGCGTGGGACTCTCTTTCTTTCCAAAGGATGGCGAGAGTGTTGATGTGCTGATTAAAAATGCGGATACAGCGATGTACAGCGCCAAGGTACACCGAAATGAGTTTTCGAGCTATTTGCCGGAGATGAATGTCAAAGCCCATGATCGGCTGCGAATGGAAAGCGATTTGCGCAAGGCGCTGGAGCAGGAGCAGTTCACACTGGCGTACCAGCCGCTTATTAATTTGGATTCCGGCAAAGTTGTCGGCGTTGAAGCGCTAGTCCGCTGGCATCATCCGCAGCGCGGTCTGCTGCCACCGGGTGATTTTATCCCGCTCACCGAAGAGAACGGGTTAATATTGCCGCTTGGCGAATGGGTGCTCAGAGCTGCATGCAAGCAGAACAAAGCTTGGCAGGATGCAGGGCTTCCGCCGATTATGATGAGCGTCAATCTGTCTATGCGGCAATTCAGACAGCATGGACTTGCAGAGCGGATTCAATCCATACTGGAGCAGACGGGAATGAATCCGCGATATTTGGATCTGGAAATAACGGAAAGCATGACAAGCGATGTCGAATTTGCGACTGAAATGCTTACCAGCTTGAAGGAGCTTGGCGTCCAGATCAGCATTGATGATTTCGGCACTGGCTACAGCTCGCTTGTGTACTTGAAGAAATTCCCGATCGACAAGCTTAAGATTGATCGTTCCTTCGTCAACGATCTTGACAAGAACGGCAGTGATGCCGCGATTGTGACTACGATTACAGCTATGGCCAAGCATCTGAATCTGAAGGTTACAGCAGAAGGCGTTGAGAACGACGAGCAGGTCCGCTTGCTTCGCGAGCGTCAATGTGAGGAAGCGCAGGGCTTCTTCTTTACGAAGCCAATCCCTGCCAACTTGTTCGAGAATTGGTATCGACATCGCGAACAAATAATTTAGCAATTTTTATGCAGGAGGGTCTTCATCGATATGAACGAAGAGAATATCACTGTTTTCATATACGGCAGCCTTCTGCCGGGTCATATGAATCATCATGTTGTCGCAGCGTATGTGATCTCTTCGAGACCAGGCCGTATCGCTGGTCGATTGGTTGATTTCGGACCCTATCCTGCTCTCGTAAGAGATGACAAGGCAGCCTTGGAAGGTCGATCGGTCAGAGGAATGTGGATCGTGATTGATCGGAATGGACTGCGTGAGATGGATCGTCTGGAGGGCTTCTCGGGTATAGACGAGGATAACGATTATGATCGCGTATGGACAGCGGATGCCCATCAAGCGGAGCATTGCGGATGGGTATATGTCTGGGACACTTCCCGTGGATATCCGCCCATTATGGAGGAATATTGGCCGACTTTCTACTTCAGCAAGATGGGTGCTGAATAGGCAGGCGATTCAAGACGGGCAATGCCAGGAAGGGAAGCGGCATTGGAGGCAGAATGTACTTTCCATCGCTGTTGTCCCGGATTTGCTAATGGGGCAGAGTGGGCATGCTCATCTAAAAAAAGGGTCATTCTCTATGCGCTTCATTAGCGCAAGGAGAATGACCCCTTTTTCATTGTCTCCACCCGTCCCGCCTCTAGTGGCTGCCGCTATATTCATAGGCCAACGTGACATGATGCAGAGCTATTTCCTCATTGATCAAGGATGAGTCCGGAATAATCGTACTGTAGGGCTGTGAAGACAACTGATTATGCGGTACATGGCTTTCGCTGTTATTGATCTTCTCGATCTCGATGGGCGAATCGTATGGAGCGGGTACGATTGGAGGGCGTTCAGGTGGTTGAACGCCGAATTCATACTCAATTGCTCCGTAATCATCGAGATCCAGCAGATTATTGCCCTGTTTGATATTAACAGCCGGATACGTGATGCCTAAGACGATTAAGCCGCACGCGGAGGTGTATACGCTAATTCGTTTTACCGAATGAATCAACGATGTTCCGTTATCACGATGGATGCGTCTGCGCCGCACCGATTGACGCCATATGAGCCATGAGGCGGCGGTTAGCATTACAGGTGCGATAACGATTAATATGGTGCCGAATTGCAATGGCATCGGATAAATAACAAGGTACGTGTACAGCAGCGAGCCTAGTGTGAGCATTTGGACAGGCACGACGAGTGCTACATCTGCCGCAGCTCTCCGTTTCGTGCGGCTTGCTATGGCATGCTGCTGAACTGGCATCAGGCGTGACAGCGTGAGCAGCCGAGGCATCGTCAGCAGGATGGCAATCGCATACGGTACGACTACAAACGGAATAAATAGAATATCAGTATTCTTCCATAGGTAAGAGGAGTGCAAGGAAGTTGAATAAGCCAACAATAGCAGAATTACCAGTGCAGTAAGTCCCGTCAATGCAAGCAGCGCGATGTTGACGACAGCAGCGCGACGCATACTGGCGACTTTCGTCCGATATGCAATGCTGCCGGCCCCATATCCGGCCATTAGTGTCAGTAATACAAGAGCAAGAGAGGCAATCGCAACTGCCCGATCAAGCGTTTCTAACATTATAACTCCCCCAGTTCAACTCACTTCCCTTATCTTACAGATACGGCAGGACGGGAAGAATTGTCTGCAGTCTAGTTTGAAGCCAGACTTAAGTCGCGTACGATCGTAATCTTCAGGATGTAGTCAGCAGTATCAATCAAACAATAGTGGGAGCAAATATACCTCACGGCACGGCGGCCTATCAATGGACTCGTCATCAGATCAGATAAGTTCCATTGAAATCATACCATATATTTGCGGTTTCTGTTTGATATTTTCCATACAAGACTAAGTCGTGAGCCGATATGTGCGCTGAACAAAGGGGCTTTCTATATCCCCGTTAAAATGAAAGCACCTTCGAGCCAGTCAAGTTGGAATGACGGCTTGAAGATGCTTGTATTGCGAAGTGCAAATGTTTGTGGAGTCCGTTGCTTCTTCGTACTACAGGTCGCCCCAGTTGAGGTTGGACGATTTGCTGTAGTTGGTCACTTTCTGCTCGAAGAAGTCGGTTTTCATACCGTTCATGTTGCTGAAGCTTTCGACCCATTTCATCGGGTGATCCACGACCTCTGGGTAGAGGATGTCCAGACCGAGCTTGCGAAGACGCTCATTGGACAAGAACTTGATATATTGATCGATGATTTCATTCGTGATGCCTGGAATTTGGTTGTTCGTTATATATTGACCCCACTCGATCTCGTGCTCAACGGCAGTGCGCATCATTTGGCGCAGCTCTTCAACAAGAACAGGTGTGAACAATTCAGGATTCTCCTTGCGAACTTCACGGAAGATGCCTTGGAACAACGCCAGATGAGTTAATTCATCGCGCTGAATGTATTTGATCTCGGAGACCGTTCCGAGCATTTTTCCCTGACGTCCAAGGGCGTAGAAGAAGCTGAACCCGCTGTAGAAGTAAATGCCCTCAAGTATATAGTTCGCCATGATCGTCTTGATCAGGTTCTGCGATGATGGGTTTGCAATGAAATTCTCGTACAGATCGGTGATGAAACGGTTCCGTTTCAGCAGGTTCTTGTCCTCGCGCCACAGATTGTAAATCTGGTCGCGTACTTCTGCAGAGCAGACACTATCCAAAATATAGGAGTAGGATTGGCTGTGCACCGCTTCCTGGAAGGTATGAACGGTAAGACACAGATTAACTTCCGGTGCGGTAATGTACTCATTCACGTTGGGCAGGTTTGCCGTCTGCAGTGAGTCGAGGAAGATCAGGAAGCTGATGATTTTATCATAGCTGTTGCGCTCAGAGAGCGACAGGTTGCGGTAATCCTTGGCATCCTGGGCAAGAGGGATTTCCTCGGGAATCCAAAAATTGTTCATCATGGTCCGGTACATCTTGGTGGACCAGTCGTATTTGACATTGTTAAGCTCAATCAGGTTCGTCGTGTTGCCGCCGATCATGCGGCGTTTGCCCCAGTCGCGGTCGCCGTCCTCATTGAACAGCTTTTTCTTCTGTAACTCCATGTTTGCTCCTCCTTCAATTCAATACTACATTTTACACTCGTTGCTCTATAAGGCCATACCTTCAATTGGCAGAGATGAAACACGGCATGGTACAGTGCCGTGTTTCATCGCCATGGTTATCTTATGTCTCCATTGGCAGCAAAGCTGCAGCGCTTTATGCGCTGCAGCTTACGCAATCCTCGACTTCCAAACTCTTATTCCGGCAATAGTATACGGTCTTCAGACCGTTCTCCCATGCGGCCATATACAATTCAAGGAACTCCTTGGCTGTATATTCAGGTGTAATATACAGGTTGAAGGATTGCGCCTGATCGATATGGCGCTGACGGCGGCCCGCTGCGCGGATGCTCCAGTGCTGATCGATATGATGCGCTTCCTTGTAGAACCAGAACGTCTCATCGTTCAGGTTCGGCGCGGTTTGCGGAATGACAGCATTCTTCTTCTCCTCAACGAAGAACTTGTTGAAGATCGGATCGATTCCTGCTGTGGAACCGGCAATGAGCGATGTGGAGGCTGTAGGCGCGATTGCGAACATCCATGCATTGCGCACGCCATGCTCGGCTACGTCTTCCTTCAGTTTCTGCCACAATGGCCCTTCATAACCGCGACGGTCAAAAAACTCTCCCGTATGCCATTCGCTGCCTTCGAATACGCGATATGCGCCTTTTTCCTTGGAAATTTCCATCGATGCTTTAACAGCGCAATAGTTGATCCACTCATACAGTTCGTCCGCACGGTCCAGATGCTCCTCGGATTCCCATGAGATGCCGTTCAGGGCAAGCCACTGGTGATAGCCGCTTGTGCCAAGTCCGACTGCGCGGTATTTCTGATTCGTAATTTCCGCTTGCGGAATCGGATAGTGGTTCAGATCGATAACATTGTCCATCATCCGCATTTGGCAGGAAACAACCTCTTCAATCTCTTCCCGCGTGCGGGTACGGCCAAGATTAAGCGAAGACAGGTTGCAGACGACATAATCGCCGCTCTTCACTTGTGTTGTAATGATGCCGTCCTCATGCGTCGTGGTGACATATTCCGTCGGACTCATGTTCTGGCAAATTTCCGTACACAGGTTGGAGCAGTAAATGAGACCTTTATGCTTATTCGGATTCGCGCGGTTAACGGTATCCCGATAGAAGATGAAAGGCGTTCCGGTCTCGAAGGAGCTGGTCAGAATCCGTTTCATAATGTCGATGGCAGGAACCTCTTCACGGGACAGCTCCGGGTGGTTCAAGCATTCCTCGTAGCGGCTCTCCCACTCCTCGCCCCATGAATCCTCAAGCGCCCATCCCATGTAGGAGCGAACCTCATGCGGATCGAACAGATACCAGGAATCGCGTTCCTGCACCTTGCGCATGAACAGATCGGGAATACATACGCCTGGGAAAATATCATGCGCCTTCATCCGATCGTCGCCGTTATTGGTCTTCAAATTGAGGAAGTCCAGAATATCCTTGTGCCAGACGTCCAGATAGACGGCGACAGCGCCGGAACGAACGCCAAGCTGGTCAACCGCGATTGCGGTATTATTGTAGTTCTTGATCCAAGGCACAACGCCGCCAGCGACGCCTTTGTAGCCGCGAATGTTGGAGCCGCGGCTCCGCACCTTGCCGATGTAGATTCCCATGCCGCCGCCGAACTTCGATACTTGCGCGAAGCTGGAATCGACGTTGTAGATGCCCCACAGATTGTCCGGCACTGTGTCGATGAAGCAGCTGGACAGCTGATGGAACGGCTTGCGCGCGTTCGCAAGGGTCGGAGTGGCGACCGTCATTTGCAGACGGCTCAGCACATCGTAGAACTTGCGAGCCCAGCCGAGCTTGTCCTTCTCCTTCATGGCCAGATGCATGGCAACACCCATGAACAGCTCCTGCGGCAGCTCCAGCACCTCGCCGTTAAAGCCTTTAATAAGGTAACGGTCAGCGAGCGTCTTCAGACCGATATAGTTGAACAAGTAATCACGGTCAGGCGCGATATAGTTGCCGAGCTCGCGAATTTCTTCACGGGTATAGTGCTCCAATATGTACTTGCCATAGAAGCCCTTGTCGGTCAAATAGGTGATCAGAGAGTAGAAGTCTCCGTAGCCGAAATAGCCGTACTTCCGATTGATCGCAGATTCTTTATAGAGATCGTACACGAGCAGCTTCGCCGCAACATACTGCCAATTTGGCTGTTCGATGCTTGTTTTCTCCACTGCTACTTGTGTGAGCGTACGCTGAATTTCTTTCGTTGTGATATTGTTGCGGAAGTACGGCAGCAGCGCCGTCTCCAGCTCAAGCGGATCGCAATCGTTGTAACCAACGCAAGAGAAATCGATAACTTTCTTTAACTTGGAAAAAATGAGTTCTTCTTTCTGTCCGTTCCTTTTAATAATATCCACGAGCGGATTCACTCCTTGTCGAAGGGTGTCGTTTTTAACCCCTATATACACAATATGTTGATGGCACTAAACTAAATTACACCAATATATAGTGGTGTGTCAAGGTGTGCAGTTCGACATGAAAGGATGCCAAAAAGGGCTTTTTTTTCCTTTGAAAAGACGATGAAAACTTGTCGCGACTCATATTCTTGGAATGGCTATGCTTCCTTTCAGCGAATCGGCCCTCCATAAATATTTATTGCTTGCTCATAAAAAATTCGGATTTATGGAATGGTTTTGTCCGCAATCGTTTAGTAAACTAATGAATGACCATGCTATAGTTGCCCGGCAATATTTGTACAGGAGAGAAAGTGAGGATACAACGCTATGTTTGTTTATCCGCGTTATTTGATTTCGATAGGGAAAGCTTGCAGCAGGATCGCTGCGGGCTTGTTGTTTATACTGCTGCTTATCGGTTCACCGGGAACAGCGGGAGCGCATGCGGAATTGGAGCAGGCCGTGCCAGATCCCAATACGAGGGTGGATGTCTCCCCTTCGGCGGTGGAGCTGTACTTTAACGAAGCGATCGAGGCCAATGTCGGCTCGATCACTGTGCTTGACTCGCGTTCGAACAGGGTGACAGAGGATGTCGCAGTGGCAGGCAGTGACCGCAAGTCGCTGCGCCTTGCGCTGCCTCAGCTCAGGGAAGGCGTCTACACCGTCTCTTACCAGATCGTTTCTGCCGACGGACATCCTGTGAGCGGCTCGTATATTTTCGTCGTGGGCAACCCGCCGGAGAGTGTGGATGCCTCGGCATTCAATCCGCATAGCGAGATGGGCCATGAAGGCCATACGGCTGAAACGCAGTTAACAACAGAGCAGTTTATTATTTATGCGGTGCGTATTCTCTATTATTTGGCTCTGCTGCTTGCTGCCGGTCTTGTGCTCTGGTCCGTCATTGGCGTGCGAGTCGATGCGGCGAGCAAGGTTGTTCCTGGGTGGGAGCTGTTCGCCCTGCGCGCGCTTCTCATAGCAGCGATCCTCTATATTTTTGTCCATGCAAGGGATATTCTGATTGGTTTCCCGAGTGAGGAATATAGCCGGCTGTTTCTGCAAACCGCGGTTGGACGGGGATGGATTGCGCTCCTTGTGCTGACGGTGGCAAGCTTCATGCTGCTGCGGCTTGGCAGGACTGTGCGGGTGCTGTGGGTGGCAGCTCTGCTGGGATTGGAAAGCTGGAGCGGGCATGCGGTCGTGTTTAAGCCAGCCCTTCTAACGGTTCTTATGGACTTCATCCATCTGGCCGGCTCAGCTGTTCTGGCCGGCGGACTCGCGCTGCTGCTGGCGCTCTGGTTCGCAGATCGCAAGGAGGCGGGGCGCTTCGCTGCCCGTTTCTCCAGAGCTGCTCTCATCTCGCTTGCCCTGCTTGTACTGAGCGGTATCGGGATGACGCTGATGTTCCTGCCAAGCTGGAGCTACTTGTTCTATACCGGCTGGGGCACGCTGCTTCTGATCAAAACAGGGCTTGTCTGCCTCGTGTTTCTAACAGGCGGCTTGCTGCACTTGCGTGCAAGGAGGGGCGATCTGCCGACATATTCGCTATTGCGCATCGATATCGGATTAATGGCGCTTATTATCGCTGTTGCCGCGCTCTTTACCTATATTAGTCCGCTGCCGGCGAATGCGCCCGTTTACAATCACAAGATGGGGGCTGACATGCACTATACGCTTCGTATCTCGCCCAATAAACCGGGGGTGAACAAATTCACGCTCAAGGTATGGCTGCCGGAAGAGGTGGGGATGCCGAAGTCGGTGCTGCTGCGTCTGCGGTCCCTGGACCGAGAGGAGCTTGGACCGATTGATGTGCCGCTGGAAATAAATAAGGAAGATAAGGACCTCACTTCCTTCGAGGGCTTCGTTAAGGCGGATTATGTTGCTGAAGGTCCCTTCATTCCTTTTGCCGGTGGATGGAAAGCAGAGATACGGATCATGGATCAAGAGGATAATGAGAAGGTTGAGCAGTACGAGTTCACTAATTATTAATAATCGGAGGGGGAGCGGAGCATGCCGTCCTATCAACGGATCAAATGGCTTATTCTAGTTATTCCGACTGTAACGCTAGCGATCTGGGAGTATGTGCGGCATGCCTTCCTGCTGCCGATTATATCGATGGATCTGGGCAATGTGCTGGCCCCGATTCTTGTATTTGTCATTACGATAACGTTAGTGCGCAAATTGTTTCGAAGGATGGAGGAGGTTGCTGATTCACTGCATCAGGAGCAGACGGAGAAGGCGGCATTCATGGAGCGTGAACAGCTGGCGCGCGAGCTGCATGACGGCATCTCGCAATCGCTGTTCCTTCTGTCTGTCAAGCTGGATAAGCTGGAGCAGGCGAAGGACCACGGCGATGTGCAGAAAACTACGGATGAAATTCGCTCAACCGTTCGGCATGTTTATGATGATGTAAGACAATCCATTGCGAGTCTGCAGAGCGACCCCTCCAAGACAGAGGTGCAGTGGATGCAGTCGGTGAAACGAATGGCGGAAGAGCTGGAGCTCGGAGGTCTGAGCGTTGTTATAGACTGGCGGCTGTCGGACAGCCAGTTGACGGCCAAGGAGAAGGTGGAGCTGCTTGCCATCGTTCGGGAGTCCATGCTGAACGTTCAGAAGCATGCCAATGCTGCTCGCCTGACTGTACGCGCAGTACCGCAGCCTGAGGGCAAAGGGTTTCGTTGTACGATAGAGGATGACGGCGAAGGCGCTGAGATGTCCGAGTTGCTTGCCAAGGGACGCTATGGCGTCCGTATGATGCAGGGTCGCGCGCAGGCGATGGGCTGGTCGCTGCATATTGGAAAGCTGAGCGAGGGCGAACGAGGCAAGCTTGACGATAGCGGACAGGGCAAGAGGGATGAGAGCGAACAAGGCAAGTCTGGTGAAAGCGGACAAGGCGAGAGGGTCGAGAGTGAACAAGGCAAGCGGATCGACAGTGAACAGGGTAAGAGGAACGGAATGATCGTAGAAGTGGTGAAGGAGGCGTAGAGGATGTCGGAAGGAAAAGCGGCAATTCGTGTCCTGCTGGCGGACGATCATCCTCACGGGCGCGAGGGCATGCGTGAAATTGTGAGCTGCGACCCGTCTTTTGATATTGTCGGCGAAGCGGTCAATGGCGAGCAGGCTGTTGCTATGGCGATTGAGCTGGAGCCTGACCTCGTGCTGATGGATATTAATATGCCGATTATGAATGGTATGGAAGCTACGCATTTTATTAAAAACGCCGATCCGAGAATCAAGATTGTCATGGTGACGGTATCGGATGATATAACCGATTTGTTCGAGGCGATCAAGCGGGGGGCGCAAGGTTATTTGCTGAAAAATTTGTCGCCTTCGGCATGGCTGGAATATTTGCGTGCTGTAGCGGTAGATGAAGCGCCGCTGTCGAAGGAGCTGGCTTTTCGAATGCTGCAGGAGTTCAATGGCTACATGGCGGAGCCCACGCACCATTCCGGGGCCATTGGCGGGAGCGGAGGGGCTGCTGGAGGCAGATTCAGCGGTCGTGATGAGCGGCTGTCGGGGGACGGCATAACCGGGAGTAACGCTATTCGGAGCAGTGAGTTGTCCGCAGTCAGCGATACGCGGGAAGGCCATGTCAACGCTGGGGTTGACGGGGATCAAGCGAGATCAGCGGTCCGGAAGGCTGCGGCGGGCGATTCTGGCTATGGTGAAGCGGGCAGGACGCCGCTGACACAACGTGAGCGCGAGGTGCTGGAGCGGGTCGCTTCGGGCGATTCCAATCGACTGATCGCAGAGACGTTTGGATTATCGGAGCATACGATCAAGAATCATCTCAGGAATATTTTGCAAAAGCTGCATCTGGAGAATCGTGTCCAGCTAACCCGGTATGCAATGGAGCAGGGGCTGTTTAAACGGTAAGGCGCTTCACAGCATTGTCACAATGATATAGCTCTTTCGAGTCATTGCAGCTATGTGGCTTCACGTTATAATAGCCAAGGATTCACTTCTGAACGTGGATGCTTGATGTTATTACGATGTAAACCATTTAGGAGGCTTTTTATAATGAAACAGATGAAATTTAGTTTTGCAATTGCAGGAATGGCATTGTCGCTGTTCCTGCTCGCAGGAGTTGCCAGCGCGCATGTGACGGTGCAGCCGAAGGAAACGAAGCAGGGGAGTTATGAGGTGTTCACGGTCCGCGTACCGAGCGAGAAGAAAGAGGTAACGACCAAGAGCGTTAAGGTCAGAATAGCGGAGGGCGTCGAATTCAAGCGGATCGAGCCTAAGGCCGGATGGACGTATGAGCTGGAAAAAACAGCCGATGGCATCGTCAAGTCCATTACATGGACAGCTGATGGCGAAGGACTGACGGCAACGGAATTCGGCGAGTTCCGTATGCAGGGCAAAGTAGCGGCCGATGCCAAGGAGCTCGTATGGAAGGCTTATCAAACCTATAGTGACGGCGAGCTTGTGGAATGGATCGGCGCTCCGAATACGGATTCGCAATATCCGGCCTCATTAACTGTTGTTACCGCCGGAGCGGGCGAGAGCGACGGGCACAGCCATGGCGGTGCGGCTGCGGGCGACGGCGGACATGATGGCAAGGACAGTGCGGGCGAGCCGGCTGCGGCTGCGCCTGATGCGGCGGACAAAGCGGATACCGGAGAGAAGCCTGCCGATAACGCTGCCGATACGCCGGACCAGCAAGCAGCAGCCGGGAATGCGGATAATGAGGACGATACGATGAAGACAGTGACGTTGGCTGTCTCCATTGCAGCGCTGCTTATTGCGTTGGCAGCTTTGAGCTTGGCGATAGTCAAGCGGCGCAGAGCTTAACTTCGCGGCTCAATTCTATAGCAGTGCTTGAAATGGCGGCCCAACATCCGCCGAAGGTGCATTCGGTAAGAATGGCTTTTGGCAACGGGATGTTGGGCGAACTGTCATGCGGGTGAATCAGTTTCGGATGAATCAAACAGAGCTGGAACTGGCATGCCAATAATTTCAGAGCGCTATCTGAACCATGCATAATAACAACTACGGCTTATAAATATCCTCGTCTGGCGTGACCTCAATCGGTAGTTTCATAACTTCGCTATGAAAGGCGTTCTTTTTTATTTGATTTGCAAAATAGCGCAACCGATCTGTATTGACCTCGATTAATGAGTCCAAAGGTACTGTAGTTATGTCATCACGCTCCCTGTCTATGTTTATTCTTGCAGCAGCAATCCACTGTTTGTCCCCTTTTTCAATAACAACATTGCCGGCAACGGCTTGTTTGTAAAAGTCTTTCACGTAGATGCTATACTCCCCAGCGAACCTCTGTTGTTTTGACAATTGAATTCCAACAATACTTAGCAGATTTAACAAATCGTAATTTTTTGTTTCGGTCTTGGGATATACAGGCTTTTCAGCCGGACTGATATTTAAAACAGCATTTCCCATGAGCGATAAGCCGGTATTGATGTTTGTGTCATTATTAATTGTTACTACGGGTAAATCCGCTCCTTGCTGTTCTGGAGAAATATTGAAATCAAATGTTACATGTTCCATACTCCCATCGGGAGTTGGACCTCTGTCAAGAAAGTAGACACCAACTAACGTTGCTTACAAATGCTTTTATAGTACTCAGCTTCAAATCGGTCAGGAGATAGGTAACCCAATGAACCGTGGATTCGCTTCCGGTTA
>NZ_CAKMMF010000020.1 GCF_927798095.1 Paenibacillus plantiphilus
GCAATTTAAACTCGTCGTTATAATGCTGCCTCGTTTTCCCCATTGTGAACACCTCACCTTTTATTAGGATTATTATCTGTCCAACGTTACGAGGTGTCCACTTTTTATTCTAATTGCAAATTCCGTGTTAAAGCAAGGAAGAGCAGCACGAAGGGGAGCTGTAAGCAGGAAAAATCGTGTTATCGCTCCAACATAACCAATCTAGCCGCTCACCTTACCATTTTAAAACGGAAAAACCTGCTTACAGCGCCGCAAACTAAAATCTCTCCAGCTGTAAGACGAAAAAAACGTCTTATTGCTTGGCACAGTGAGCGGCAGAGTGGCGGCCTAGCCCTTTCCGCGCTGATTTATCGTACTTCACCTAACATCGAGAGGAAGCTGACCATATGGATATTTACAAACCATTCGCCGCCATGTTGAAGGATTGCCCTGTTCACAAAATATCGGAGGCCGACAGCAACAAGTTCGTCATTCTTAGCAATGGGGAATTTTATCCCTTCATGAACTGTATTGAAATCTTCGACGTTGACGGCAAGACGCCGCCCAACACGCATGAGGAAGCATTCGAGCATTTCTATGTCATTGCGGGAAGTGGTGTTGCGACGATTGGCGATCAAGTGATTCCTATTGAGACGGGGGCGCATCTGGTTGTGCCGCCTAAGCATTCGCATAAGATCGAGAATACTGGCGAGGGCCGCTTGTATGTATTCACAACGATGATCCCGGACGAGAAGTTCTCCAAGCTGATTCTCTCCGGGTCGCAGAGTAGTCTGGACGAAGAGGACTTGAAGGTTCTCTTGCATAAGGGGTGAGGAGATGGAGGACCGTTACCATGCTTACATGGATAAGTCGCTGACTATGGGGCCGCTAGGCAGCGGTCCTCTGAACGGTCTTGCTTTTGCCATGAAGGATGTGTTCGCTGTGCAAGGGCATCGGAATGCAGCGGGCAATCCCGATTGGCTGAATACCCATGAAGCTGCAACTGCTACAGCGAAGGCTGTCGAGCTGCTGCTCCAAGGAGGCGCCAAGCTATGCGGGGCAACGCATACCGATGAGCTGATGTACAGCTTGAACGGCGAGAACTATCATTATGGCACGCCGATTAATCCGAATGCGCCGGGACGCATCCCCGGAGGCTCGTCAAGCGGCTCGGCAGCAGCTGTTGCAGCGGGCGAAGCGGATTTTGCAATCGGTACAGATACTGGCGGCTCTGTTCGCATCCCGTCCTCATATTGCGGCATCTACGGTTTTCGTCCGACGCATGGCGCAGTGGATACGGAGGGACTGATTCCGCTTGCGCCCAGCTTTGACACGGTTGGCTGGATGGCCAGGGAAGCAGAGGACCTGCTGGCTGTCGGCAAGGTGCTGATCGGTGGGGATTCGGATTCGCCTGTGAAGCGGTTCAAGCGCATCCTGCATGCGGAGGATATATGGAGCTTGGCGGAGCCGGATTGCAGCGAGGCGCTGCAAGGATCAGTTGCAAATATAGCGCAGTATGTCGGTCCTGTTGAGCGGCTCGTGCTGCAGGAGGCCGGATATTCGGAATGGATGAATACGTTCCGTGTTCTGCAAGGACTAGAGATATGGCGGTCGCATGGGGAATGGATTGAATCGTGCAAGCCCAATTTCGGTCCCGGTATTGCAGAGCGGTTTGCTTGGACGAAGACACTGGATGGAAGCGGGCAAGAGGCTGTGCTGGAGGAGGCTCGTGAACGGATACATGGGAATATGCAGCAATTGCTGGGGGACGGCTCGCTGCTTGTGATGCCAACCGCTCCGGGTCCCGCTCCACTATTGAATTTGCCGTCCGAGCAGCTGGAGCAGACAAGAATGAGAACGCTGCAACTATGCTGTATTGCAGGTCTGGCTGGACTGCCGCAAGTGACGCTGCCGATTTGCCGTGTGAATGGCCTGCCGGTCGGACTGTCTATTATTGCAGGGCGTGGCTGCGATATTCCGCTGCTTGAGTTAGTGTACGAGCTGTCGGAGAGACAAGCGGCAGGAGAAAGTTCAAGGGCGTAATGCGGAGTGAACGGCTGCGATGGCAATGATAGCTGCTATGGTATGTGTGGCGGAATTAGGGAGAAGAGGGTGCTGTTATGTTTAGCAGATATGAGGGAAGGGCATGGGAGGATAAATTTCTGCCCAGGCTGACGAGCAAGCAGATTGGCGAGCTGCCTAAGGAGAACGCGCTTTGCATCCTGTCATTGGGCGCGGTGGAGCAGCATGGCTATCATCTGCCCGTCATGACGGACGCGCTTATCGGGGAGGCGACCCTGACGCAGACGTTTGAGAAAATAGATTCCAGTGAGCAGATCTGGATGCTGCCTCCCATCGCATATGGCAAAAGCAATGAGCATCTCGGGTTTGCAGGTACAATTGCATTATCGGCTGCAACCTTGCAAAGTATCGTCATGGATGTTGCTGCAAGCTTGCAGCGGAGCGGATTTAGAAGGCTGCTGCTATTCAATACGCATGGCGGCAATATGGATATGCTCAATGTTATTGCGCGCGAGGTGCGTATTGCTACGGGGCTGATGGTGTTTTATTTGGCGCCGCATAGCTTGGACATGGCTAATGATCTAATGACCGCTGAGGAAATCGAGTACGGCATTCACGGCGGGGACTACGAAACATCCATTGTGAAGGCAATCAAGCCGGGATGGGTGCATGATGAGCTCGCTGTATCGGAAATGGTGGATCTCTCGCAATATGAACAGCTAACGCTGGAGGGGAGAGTGCGGTTCGCTTGGGTGATGAGCGATATCTCGGAAAGCGGTGTAGCCGGAGATGCAACGAAGGCTACAGCCGATAAGGGAGTTCTCATTCAAGAGCGGATCACCGACTTTTTGGCTAAAGCCTTTGTAGAGCTAAGCAGGTTTGAAATTTCTGAATTAAGAAAACGTTAGTCGGTAGGGAGCGCATTTACTATGAAGCTGGCAACAATTAGACAAGGCAGCGCAGAGCTGGCGGCTATTATTGAGTCATCCTCCTATATTCTGATCGACACGATCAACGCTGCGATGAACATGCAGTGGAGCAGCAGTATGCTTGAGCTGATACGGCTGGGGCAATTGGATGCGATCAAGGAGTGGTATCGCAACGGGGGCCGAGAGCTGTTGGCAGGAATGGCCTCCGTTCCTCTAGCGGAAGCGCAATATGCGCCGTTATATCGTCATCCTCGCAAAATATGGGGAATCGGCATGAATTATGTGAAGAACGCTTCAGAGCTGGCGTTCATTCCGGCAGATGCTGAGCCGGTAAGCTTCATGAAGCCGGACACGACTATTATCGGCAGCGGCGAGGCGATCCAGCTTCCGCGTCAGTCGCAGGAGCCGACTGCAGAAGCGGAGCTTGCCATCATTATTGGACGTGAGTGCCGGAATGTGACTGAGGCCGAGGCGCGGGATGCCGTTGCAGGGTTCACGACTTCATTGGATATGACCGCAGCGGATATTCATGCGAAGAATCAGCGGTTTCTGACGAGGGCGAAGAGCTTCGATACGTTTTTTAGCTTCGGCCCGCATTTCATAACAGCGGACGAAATCGAGGATGTGCTGGCGCTGTCGGTAGAGACGGTGCTGAATGGCGCAGTCTGCCATCGCAATGTGATTGCTCATATGCGTTATCAGCCCTGGTATATCGTTGCTTTCCATTCTCAGGTGATGACCCTGCTCCCGGGTGATGTCATCCTTACAGGAACGCCGGGATCAGTCATCATTCGTGATGGGGATGTTGTGGAATGCCGTATTAGCGGCGGCTTCGAGCCGCTTGTGAATTCAGTAAGGGGATGCTGAAGCTCCGAAAGCTGTCCTCATGGATTCTCAAGCTCAAGCATCTTTCCAAGTGTATCCCCTATTCTGTCAATCTCGACACTGTCCTTGTTGCTCAGCACAATGACGGTCATGTCATCCAGCGCGTTATGCATGAGATATCCGACGAAACCGTTAATAAATCGTCCGGGGGTCTGAGCATACATTTTTCTTTCTTCGACTCTCCAACCGTAGGCATAATTAGCTTTGAAAGGTGTAAACATGGCCTCTGCCGAGGTTTTCTTGATGAGTTGTTCCGTATAGAGCGACCGATCCCATTTGTACAGATCATCGATCGTCGAATAGATCCCTCCGGAGGAACTCATAGCGACGAACGGCGCCTCCTCGGAAGGCGTATCAAGACCGTAGGTATAACCTACCGCGTATTGTTTATCCGCTATACCGCCATCCCGTAAACCTGAATCGTTCATCCCAAGTGGTTTGAAAATATGCTCGTGAATATAGTTTTCGTATGTCTGCTTGCTGACCCGTTCAATGATGGCACCTAGTACGATATAGCCTGAATTGCTATGATATAAATGTCTTCCCGGCTCAAAATTCAGCGGTTCGTCTTTAAATTTGTCCAAGCTCTGTTCGACCGTCATCTGCTGCCCCATCCTCTCCAGAAAATCCGGAAAGGTGGTGAAATTCGGGATGCCGGAAGTATGGGTGAGTAAATGGTGGATCGTGATTACGTCGCCATGTGGATAATCAGGCAGATATTCATGTATAGGGTCTTTCACATTCAGCTTTCCTTGCTCTTGAAGCTGCATGATGGCAAGCGCAGTGAATTGTTTGGTGATGGAGCCGATTTGGAAAATGGTGTCTGGGGTGTTTGGTGATTTCTTCTGCAGATTCGCCATCCCATATCCTTTACGAACTAAGATATTACCTTTCTTAGCCAGCAATACAGAACCGCTGAATTCGAATTTGTGCAGAAGGGCATCTACTCTGTCTGAGAAGGATTCAACTTCTGAGCTGACTGGCGGCTGAGTCTGTATCGGGGCGGCAGAGCTCGGTACCGAATTTTGATGGTTATTGGATGTCGTACACCCTACGGTTAGAGAGCAAACTAGCATTGTGATCATAACAACTTTTTTCATATGCACCATCCCTATTTTATTAATGCTCAATAAGATACGGTCGCGCTTGAAATTAGTTTCAAAATTTTGGTTTTTTATGCAATTGAGTGTAACGTCAGACCCGCGTCCCCGTGGATTGTCTTGCTTTGATGGCGCAAGGGGGGCGGCTTTCGCATGTTAGTGCTTGATCTCGAAGCGATCCAGCTCTTCTCCAGCCACATTATAGGCTTTGTACAATAGGGAATCGCCGTCAATGGTAATGCCTGCGAACATTTGCTGGCCATTCTGGAAATGGACCTTATGATAGAATTTATCGTCCTTCTTCTCATTGAACTTCTGTCCGGACGTATTGGTTACGACATACACCGTGCCCTCCTTGCCCGTCACGGCGCGTTCTCCGTCACCGACAACCTCGCCATTCCGCAGCGGGAATGATCTCGAATATTCATGGTTATGCCCTTGCAGCACAAGGTCTACCTTGAATTCATCGAATACCTCCACCCACTTCTTAATCTTCTTGTACGAGCTGCCGCCATATGCCCCGCGATGCATCGCGACGATGATCCACGGCTTATCCGTCCCGGCGAGATCCTCCCGCAGCCATTCTGTCTGCCCATCAATATTGGATTCTGTATTCAATACGACGAAATGTGCATTGCTGTAATCGAACGAATAGGTTGTGCCTTTAATAGAGCCGTCTGCCCCGTTATCAGGCACTAGAAAGTGCGATGTGAAGCGATCCGCTTTATGATCGATTTCCTCATGATTGCCAGTAACCGGCATGAGCGGAACACGAGTCAGCCACCGCCGTCCTTTGTCGAAAAAATAATCCCATGCAAGCTCATCCTCAGGATTTTCCGTCAAATCCCCGTTATGTACAATGAAGCGGGCATCTGGAAGCTGCTCGAAGGCCTTATCCAATGTCCGTCCCCACAGCTCGAAATCACTCTCCACAATACCCTGCGAATCCGTCACATTAAGGAAGGTGAACGCCTCCGCCGCAGCAGGCTCGGTTAGAAATTGCGCAGGCTCGCTCCAACTGTTCGCCTCTCCGCTGCCTACTCGGTACGAATAGGCCGTTCCGGCTTTCAGACCTGTTACCTCGACTTTGTGAACGCCCTGCTGAACATTGTCCGCCGTCTCGATTGTTGTTGTGCTGCCCTGCACGGTGAGCATGCTGTTCTCGTCCAGTCCGTCCTTCCAGCTTCCCTCTACGAGCTGGATAACTGCGCTTGAAGCCGCAGGCCCCGTATGCCAGGTGAATGAACGGCTAGTGCGCGCATCGCCGGTTATTGTGGTGACGATGGATTTGGGCTGAGTGGCTGCCCCTGGAGAATCGGGGTTGTCTATCTCCATGCTGTCATTGCAGCCGATCATGACGATCATGCTCATAATGAGCAGCGCTGTTAAATGGATGGTGTCTCTATATGCATTCCGCTTCAAATGAGAATCCTCCTCGTTGCATAAAGCTGCTGAAATACTCGCCCTGCCAAATTTCGCACCGCGCGCAGCTCCCGGCGCTGCGCGGTGTTCCGCTGCATGACGGCCCTTTCCTCGTACAGTCAGTATAAGCCTCATATTAAGGAATTGTAAAACATTCAGCGGCTATTCAGTTATCGCTAAGGATGGGCTCATGTACGCTTTTTACAATAAGATGTATAACCGGCGGTTGGAACACGGATGAACCGTTTGACAGAGAGAGAGGTGTGAAATGAACAGCAATTTGAAGTACCGTCATGAATTGAAATTTCTGATCAACTACCATCAATTCTATCTGATCAGCAATCGGCTGCGGAATCTGATGAGTCGGGATAAACATGCGGGACCTAAAGGGGAGTACCATATTCGGAGCCTGTACTTCGACGACATTAGCAATAAGGCGCTTCATGAGAAATTGGGCGGGGTTCGCGACCGTGTGAAGTATCGGGTGCGCATCTACAACGTGGAGGACAATGTCATTCACTTCGAAAAGAAGATCAAGCGCAATGATTACATCGCCAAGGTGAAGGAGCCGCTGACCCGCGATATGTACGAGGCCATTATTGCAGGGAATTATGAGGTGCTCCGTCAGCCGGACAAGCCATTTATGATGGAGCTCTACAATGAAATGACGCATAACTTTCTGCGTCCCAAAGTCATTGTTGATTATGTTCGCGAGCCTTACGTATGCCGCAACGGCAACGTGCGAATTACGTTCGATAAGGAGTTGCGGACGGGTCTTCATTCAACAGATATTTTCAACAAGGAATTGAACTCGGTGCGGGCGATCGATGAGAATCTGATCATTCTTGAGGTGAAATACGACGAGTACCTGCCGGGCTATATCCAGACGGCGCTCCAGCTTCAAGGGCTGACCAGACAGTCTGCATCGAAGTATGTGATATGCCGCAAATTTCTGAAATTCAACACATGGGAGGATCATTAGTCTATGGATACGACGACAACGGAAACAACAAATTTTGCCGACTTATTAAAGAAATCGGTGGTGAACAATTTTATATCCGACATTGATATTACGAAAATATTGCTTACACTCGGGATTGCTTTTCTGATCGGCTACTTTATTTATGTGCTGTACAAAAGGGTGTTCAGCGGTGTTCTTTATTCGCGAAGCTTCAATATTTCGCTAATCGGGATGACGATGGTTACAGCAATGGTTATTATTGCGGTCAATTCCAATCTTGTGCTGTCGCTCGGCATGGTCGGCGCGCTCTCGATTGTCCGGTTCAGGACGCCGATCAAGGACCCGACGGATCTGATTTTTCTGTTCTGGGCTGCGGCGGCGGGCATTGTGGCGGGAGCGGGCTTTTATACGCTTGCGATGGTCGGTTCTGTTGCAATTGGCCTGATTATGTTCTTCTTTATTAAACGCTCGACCTTCGAAACGCCGTACCTGCTTGTCATTAATTGCGATAGCGATAAGTGCGAGCAGGCCGTTCAACAGCATGTTGGCAAAATGGTGAAGCGATACAATGTGAAGCAAAAAACCGTCACCCAAGGCAATATCGAGACAACGCTGGAAATTCGGCTGCGCGACAATGAAGGCCAATTCGTGAACGGAATCTCGGAGCTTGACGGTGTTCGGAATGCTGTGCTTATCAGCTACAGCGGCGATTATGTATCCTAGAGATGGAGGGGGCCCAGGATGAAAAAGAGAGCAGCTATCGTTCTAGTTCTTCTCTGCATCTGTCTGATCTTGGGATTGACCGGCTGTATGCTGACGGACAAGGAAGCGGGCAGCGCAAAGTCTGAAGAAGTGGCGTTGCCCGCAGTCACGGAACAAGAGCAGCTTGTTGATGAGACGGTTTTTCCCAAGGATAAGGTTGTAGATGTACGAATAACGGTCGATCCGGCTGATTATCAAGATATGCTGGACAACGCCGGCAACGAGGAATATAAGACAGCGTCGGTCAATTACAATGGTCAGCAGATTGATAATATTGCGGTTAGGACGAAGGGGAATCTGAGCTTGCGGAGTGTGATCAATTCCGATTCGGATCGATACAGCTTTAAGCTGGCGTTCGACGAATATATCGCGGGACAGAGCTTGAACGGAATAACGAAGATCAATCTGAACAACAACTATAGCGATGCGTCCTACATGCGAGAGTTTCTGGCTTATGAGCTTGCTGAAGAGATGGGGCTGCCAACGCCCAAATATTCTTTTGTCAATGTGTATGTGAATGATGAGCTGCGGGGATTCTATCTTGCTGTGGAGCAGGTGGGAGAGGCATACTTGGAGCGAAATTTTGGCAATTCGAACGGGGCGCTGTATAAAGCCAATGGCGGCAGCGGCAGCGAGCTGTCGTGGCTGGAGCGAATGAGCGCGTACACGGGCCTCGATTTGAAATCAGCCTCCTCGAACGATGATATCATTTTGGGGATGCTGGACGAGCTGAACAATGGCTCCGATTATGAGAGCGTGCTGGATGTGGAGGAAGCGTTGAAATTCATTGCGCTTAATACGCTTTCAGCGAACATGGACAGCTACTTGGGACAGAACAAGCACAATTATTATTTGTATGAGGATGACGGGATATTCTCCGTTCTGCCATGGGATTACAATATGGCGTTCGGCGGGCTTGGCGGGACGGGTATTCTGATCGACGAACCGACACAAGGCGCATTGGCTGAACGGCCTCTGATTGCGAAGCTGCTCGGAGTCGATGCGTATAAGGAGAAGTATCACGGGTATATGACGGAGATGCTGCAAGGCTATTTGTCGGATGAGGCATTCGGAGCGCGTGTGCAAGAAATTGCGGCGATGATTTCTTCCTATGTAGAAAAGGACCCGACAGCGTTCTACACTTACGCGCAGTATGAGCAAGGCGTTGAAGGGCTCAAGACATTTGTGTCGCAGCAGGCGGAGCTGTTCAGGAAACAGCTGGATGGCACGACGCCTTCGGCTGGAGATGGCTCTGGCAGCGGCGGCGGCATGGGTGGCGGAGGCATGCAGCAGTTCGGCGGCCGGCAGGGAGCCGAGGCCGCAGCGGGTGCTGGGGATGGTGCGGACGCAGGACCGGTTAGGGGCGCGTTCGCCGCAGATGGAGGCCCGGACGCCGCGCCAGCAGCGGACGGCGAGCAAGCGCAGCCGGACGTGCAAGCGCAGCCGGGCGTGCAGGCGCAGCCAGGCGTGCAAGCGCAGCCGGGCGTGCAGGCGCAGCCAGACGTGCAAGCGCAGCCAGACGTGCAAGCGCAGCCGGGCGTGCAAGCGCAGCCGGGCGTGCAGGCGCAGCCGGGCGGGCAAGCGCAGCCGGACGGGCAAGCGCAGCCGGGCGTGCAGGCGCAGCCGGGCGTGCAGGCGCAGCCAGACGTGCAAGCGCAGCCGGGCGTGCAAGCGCAGCCGGGCGTGCAGGCGCAGCCGGGCGGGCAAGCGCAGCCGGGCCAAGGCTGGCAGATGCAGCCTGGGGGGCAAGGTGGACCGGGCGAGGCTGGTGGATTTGGCGGCATGCGAGGCGGTCCGGGCATGGGCGGTGGCCCGGGCTGGCAAGGTGAGCAGCAGCCCGAAGGCAGTGTAAGCGAAGCGATTACTGCCGGTATTGCAGTGGTTCTGCTCCTGATAGCTTGTCTGATTGTCGTTTTCTTCAAACGAGCAAAGCTGTAAGTAAACATTGTCCTGGTCCATATTTAGAATGAGAACAACCCGTCAGCAGAAATTGCTGGCGGGTTTCTTCTCGATGCCCTGCACTATTCGGATTCAATGAATCCTATTGCCTGTCTTGATGCGCCTACAAGCTGACCAAAGATTCACCTGAGGCTAGTCTCCTGCTCAAATCTAGCTGTATAGGATCGAGTATGCAAATTCATGCAACAAATTCTCTCAGAAAAATTTGTTGAAAAATAGCAAATATAGGTCCATAATGGGTAATTAATATTACAGATATATACAAAAGTTTTAAAGGGCGGGATGTTGCATGATCGAAGTGCGTGGTTTAACCAAGGAGTATACGATTGTGAAGAAGAGTCCAGGCTTGAGAGGGGCAATCAAAGGGCTTTTCGTCAGAGATTACACGGTGAAGCGAGCGGTTGATGATATTAACTTCTCTATTAACCAAGGCGAGCTAGTCGGGTACATAGGCGCTAACGGAGCCGGCAAATCGACGACGATCAAGATGCTTTCAGGGATTCTGACGCCCAGCGCGGGCGAGGTGAAGGTAAACGGCATCATTCCTTACGAGCAGAGGAAGAAGAATGCCCAACGTATCGGTGCTGTTTTCGGACAACGAACGCAGCTGTTCTGGGATATTGCTGTACGGGAATCCTATAGCTTGCTCAAGCATATCTATCAAATTCCAGACAAGCAGCATAAGGATACGCTAGACATGTTCACCGAGGTATTGAATCTCGGTCCATTGCTGGGTACGCCGGTAAGGCAGCTGTCACTCGGGCAAAAGATGCGCTGTGAGCTTGCAGCGGCATTCCTGCATAATCCTTCTATCGTCTATCTGGATGAGCCCACTATTGGGCTGGATGTCGCTGTTAAGACGAGAATTCGTGCTTTTATCAAGGAAATGAATAAGCTGCATCAAACAACCGTGCTGCTGACAACGCATGATATGCAGGATATCGAAGAGATTTGTAATCGCATCATTATTATAGATGAGGGCAAGGTGCTCTACGATGGCAGTCTGGCCTCGATTAAAGAGCGGTTTGGCCAGAAGCGGGTCATTCATTTTGAATTGGAGCTTGAAGGAGAATTTTCCCTCCCCGACGCTCTGCAGGGCAAAGCCGATGTGATCGCGGGCGAAGAGGAGGGTAAGATCGGCTTGTCCTTCTCCAGTGGGGATGTGAATGCGGCTGACGTTATTTCTGCAGTGCTTGCCGAGTACCGCGTGCGGGACTTAACGATAGCCGACCCTAAGATCGAAACAATCGTTCATGAGATCTATGAGCGAGGGGTGTAGCGCAGATGAGAAAATATTGGGAATTAATGAAATCGCAAATTAAGCTCGATTCTGCCTATTCTATATGGTACTGGTCGGGAATTGTCGCGACGATGCTGAGAGTGTTTGTTATCTATTCCTTCTGGAATGCGGTCTATGATCATCGGGTAGAGGTTTCCAACATGCCGCTGAATATGATGCTTACCTACGTTATTCTTGCTGCAATGCTCAGCAATTATTCTGCGGGAGTAGGCTATGAGCTTGCGAATCAAGTGCGAGATGGGAATGTTGCCATTGAACTTATGCGCCCCTATGATCTTATGCATAAGCTTGTAGCGCTCGATCTGGGGATGAAGATAACGAATTCCATTCGCAATACATTGCCGATCCTTATCCTTGCATTTCTCTTCTTAGGCATTAGCCTGCCGCATACATGGCTGATGGGACTGCTTAGTATACTCAGTGCGATCATCGGGATATTCCTCGGAGCCCAACTGGATATGATTATCGGAATTCTGGCTTTCTGGGTGTTCTACATTTGGGGGCTGCGAGTGTTGCGCAATGCGGTTTTCTTATTCTTCTCCGGTGCGCTGCTCCCTATCAGCATGTTTCCTGAGTGGCTGCAAACCGTTAGTGAATTTTTGCCTTTCCAGTCTATTGTCTATGTTCCTGTTGCGATCTATACGGGTCAAATTATAGGGAATGATGTGTACACTTCGATACTGCTCCAGTTGGCGTGGCTAGTCGTGGTCTACACAATAATACGGTTGTTATGGTCGTTCGCATTAAGAAAAGTGACGATCTTCGGGGGGTAAAGGGGAGATACGGAGCAATGATAAATCGTTATGCCAGATTATATTGGGAATTTTTCAAGATGCATGTTAAGGTCAAAATGGAATATCGCGTCGATTTTCTGATCGGGATATTGTCTGTCCTGCTCATTCAAGGAACGGCGATCTTTTTTGTAGCCATTGTATTTCAGCATATTGAAGCGCTTCATGGGTGGACCTTCTATCAAATTCTGTTCATCTACGGTATTGCTCAAACGGGAAGAGCGCTGGAATTCGCTTTCTTCGATAATTTATGGCTGCTGGGCCAGGACTATATTCGACCAGGCAAGTTTGATCGGATGCTGGTCCGTCCCATTAACCCGTTATTCCATGTTCTTGCTGACAAATTGCAGGCTGACGGGCTAGGGCAGGGGATAATCGGCTTAATTGTCCTTATAACGGCGATGGTTAATCTGCCGATTGAATGGGGAATGGGTGATCTGCTGCTGCTTGCTCTACTGATCGTGTCCAGCGGTGCGATCTTCATGGCGGTTAATTTGTTCTTCGCCAGTCTTTCCTTCTGGATCGTGGACAGCATACCGATTATGGGCGCGGTCTTCACGCTAAGCGATTTCACGCGTTACCCAATGACGATCTACAGCAAGGGAGTCAGATTCGTACTCACCTGGTTGATTCCATACGGCTTCACGGCATTCTATCCCGCGACCCTGTTCGTCGAGAATGCGGACTTTGAGAAGATCGGGCTGCTGTCGCCAGTGGTAGCGACTATTGCTGTAGTGATCGCGTATTGGCTTTGGAAGAAGGGGCTGAAGGCTTTTTCCAGCACGGGAAGCTAACGGGTGGGATGAGAGTCGGCAGAAGTCAACGATAATAGGGAGTTCAAGCTTGCAGTAGAAAGGAGTCGCTGTCAGTATGGAGTCCAGGTTCGCATTGAAGGAATTTCCCCGACTGCAGACGGACCGTCTTATTCTACGGCAAGGGGAGAAGAAGGATTGTCAGGCTATTTTTGAGCTGTATTCCTGCGAATCTGTTGTAGCATACATGCCGCTAGCGCCGTTTGCAGATATCCAAGAGGCGATAGATGAGATGAATTGGCATCAGCGAATTTTTGCAGAGGGAACGGGTATGCGGTGGTTAATAGAAGAGAAGGAATCAGGGAAAGTGATCGGAACATGCGGTTTTCTGAATTTTGATCACACACATAATCGAATTGAGATCGGCTATGATCTGTCGCCTGACTTCTGGGGGCAAGGTTTGATGAAAGAGGCTGCGGATCGCGTCATTTCCTTCGGCTTCTCATTGATGAAGGTGAATCGTATAGAAGCAAGGGTGGAGCCCGAGAATGGAGCTTCCATGCGCTTGATGGATAAGTTGGGGTTCCATAAGGAAGGCGTATTGCGGCAGCTGGAGTTTGAGAAGGGCAAGTATGTTGATCTTGCGGTGTTCTCATTGCTGCTAAGTGAATATGAGATGCGGAATGGATAGACAGGGGTAATGGATAGAAGGGCAGCTGTAGTCTGCTCCTCTATCCATTATTTGTATTGTCAGATGCTCTTTTTCACTGTTCGTTTCTTTTGCCGCGGACATCGCGCAGACGGCAGTTGCGATGCTGCATGGCGGCGGTAAGGCCAACTAGTCGGGGGCCCCTCTTTGTTCGGACAGCTTGACGATCTCAATAATAACATTAGTGGCGCGGATCATATTATCGACCGAAACATACTCATACTTGCCATGATAATTTTCCCCGCCGGTGAAAATATTCGGTGTAGGCAATCCCATGTAGGAGAGCTGAGAGCCGTCCGTTCCTCCGCGAATCGGCTGAACAATCGGCTCAATACCGAGGCTGACCATCGCCTCATGCGCGATCTCGACGATCTCTAGCACCGCGAAGCGCGGATGATGCGCCCTGCCTTCCTCGAAACGCCCCCACCGCTCTTAGGCTCCGTGCGGGGGCTAAACGACGGCCAGGAACCTAGAGCGCCTTGGTCGGGCCGTTTTTGGCCGGCTTAGGCGCTCTGGTTATCGGTCGGAGTAACCCCGCAGCGGTGCGTACCGGCTCTTGGGCGGCGGCGTTTCCCAGCCGCCTTAGAGCCCGTAGCATTAGCGCTCTAGGGCATTAAAAAAGCTCCTGTTAGCTTGGAGCCTAGATCTATTTATGTAATTTTTGAAACTTTTTGGGTAGTTGAGCTATCTATATAGATAGGAATCTAATGTCCACTTCCAGGAAGGAGTAGTGATTGTAAAAACCGATTTGAATAGATCACTTTTGATCGTGTGGATAAGGCGAGGAACTTCTTTAGCGTAAAATAAAATCGGGTGATTGGAGGCTTTCCGATGGTAACGAACGAAATTGGAGGCTAGAAGCTATATTCAAAATAAAAAGAAGACGATTTTGTAATTGAATCCAATTATACAGAGAGGTGTAGTTATGAAGAGAAAACTAGTAACTGCCTTATTTACATTTGCATTGTTTCTGTCTTTTGGTTACGCGGTCCATGCGGAAAGTCTCCAAAATACGTATGAGGATGTTACTGAAGCCGACTTGAAAAACAGTATGATTCTCTCACCTGAAAGCGCTAAGGGGTTTGTCAACGGGCAACAGGTAGCTGCCGTTCAGCCTATTCTTAAAGACGGCAGAACATTGGTGCCCCTTCGCTTTATTTCTGAGGGGTTTGGGGCAAAGGTGGACTTCAATTCGAAAAATCAATCCATCACCATTGTTCACAACGGTAAAACCATTTCTCTAAAGTTAGGGAGCAAGAATGTTTCCATTAACGGTCAAACCAAAAGGATGGACGTGGTAACAAGGATTCAAAACAATGTCACGTACATTCCTCTGAGGGATATTGGCGAGGCTTTGAACAAGAAAGTGGTCTATCTCCAAAAGAAAGAATATCAATCCTATAGCTTAATTGTTTTAAGGGATCATAACGCTACAGCGATTGAACATCTTAATCTGACCCGTGTCTTGGATTTGCTATATCAAGGGAAAGCCGTCGTCTATAGCGATCGTTATATGGTCGTCATTAAAGAAAACGGAAAATTATGGATTAGTGACCTTTCACCTAAATTCGCCCTTAGTTTCATTCCTTTTGCCTACAAAAAATATATTGAAACACCAAATGAAACTAAACTCGGAGACATATGGTTTAAAACGGAGACGAGCCAGTTTTATGTGAATCATGCTTGGGACACCACAGAGGAATATATGTTATATCGGGTGAATGGCGAAGAGATCTCAAGGGTAGCGATTGACAAAGCACAAATTAAGAACGTAAAAACCTACCAGGATGATGTCTACTACTTGGCAACGTACGATTACGGCATAATGGACCCTCCTGGAATAAGCAACCTAAGAAAAGCAACGCAGAGCAATGGAAAATGGTCTGTGACGTATGTAGGCGAACCGGGATTCTATTACGGCTATGACATGAATGGCAAGGCCTACGAATGGTCCATTGATTCAAGCGGCATAACGACCTATGGCTGGAATCGCCTTGGAGAGACTCAGGAAGAGCGGTTACAGTCGTTGGGATACTATCGAATTGATCTCAATGGCCAACACCATACGTTAGTAAAATCATAAAAAATAAAAGCTAGTTGAAGTTCTTAATTACTTAGAACTTTAACTAGCTTTCTCTTAAATTAATTTTGCTGTCTCTGATAAGATTATTGTTTAAGGTTTATTCAAAGAAGCATAAATATCAGCATTGCCGATATATGTTTTGTCCAAATTATACTTTTTCCCGTCAGGGGTCGGCACGTTACTGGCCATTCAGCTAATGTTACTTTGTTAGAATTTGTAAAATAAACCCGATTGTTTGAGCTGTTCTTGTATTGCATCTGATACGCTCTCACTTGATTATGAGAGAGCTCCCATTCATCTAGTACTGTAATGCGTAAATCATCGAACAATTAGCGTTGCAAAACCTTGCCAGCGTACGTCCACTTAAACGGCTTGGCCATGGTGCGATTGAAGTAGCGGATAAAGGCGAGCACCTGCTCCTTTAAGTCCTGTTTTGAAGTGAAGTTTCCTCTCTGGATTAGCCTGCGAACCAAGATGCTGAACCATATCTCGATTTGGTTGAGCCAGGAGCAATGCTTGGGCGTGTAGACGAATCGGATACGGTGGGTTCGGTCTGTAAGAAACGCAGAACGGGTCGCCTTCGATTTAAGGACACCTGCTTTTCGCTTGATGCCGAGCACAGACTCGTCCATTCCGCAATGCTTAGCGACGAGACGGACGACACTTTCGGAACGATGGATATCGAGCTGGTCCGTTACAAAAACCCATTCGGCGTCAGGGTCTTGAGTAATCAACCGCTCCATATGCTCGGCAAAGTCCTTCTCCGAGCGGGAATCGCCAACGGTCGGCATCAGGATCTGCCCCGTGGCCACCTCCAGATTTGCGATCAGACACTGAGTGCCATGGCGGACATACTCAAACTCGCGCCGTTCGATCAGTCCGGGCTTCGTCGGCAGCGTGGGATGAAGATGTTCAAGCGCCTGAATCCCACTCATTTCATCCATGCAGACGACGCGTACGCCGACGTTATGTAGAATGGGCGCATACTGGTAGGTACGGCAGACCACACACACCTGTTCGGCGAATTGTTCAGGATCTTGGGGACAGGCATTCAGCCATGACTTGGTGCGATGCGGTTTCAGATCCGCCTGATTTTAAAAAACGACCGACCTGCCGCTCAGATATGGTCTTGACAATGCCCCGCGCGATGGCTTCATCTCGAACCTACCGCGGTGTCCAGTGGGAGATCGGGCGCTCGGATTCTTTTGGATCTTCGCACGCAATGGCGACGATTTGAACAACCACTGGCCTCGGCCCATCGCTGAGTATTTCAACGATGACGCTTTCCAGCTCACGGGGCTGCTCGGCTTCAATCGCCGCCAGACGCTCGCTTTGGTCGATTCAGCGTTCGCGGCCACACACCAACCTGCGGGCGGTCAAATGGAATTCGTTTGCTGATTTGCAGATTGCTGATTCCTTGCTCAGATTCCAGAATGACGCGCGCCCGTTTCGCCACTTGTTGCGGTGTCAGTCGACGTCTAACAAGGCTTGCCAGCACATCACGCTGTTTGTCGGTCAGGTTGAGCGGTCTTTTTTTTGGTCCAGTGATCATCTCGCATCCCTCCCGGTAGGGTCCGAAGTATTTACTTCTTCTTACCCATTTCACACCGATTGGGAACTGTTGGAGATTTTCAGCTATTCAGTACTAGTCGGCGGCGATCCCTCTTTGTTCGGACAGCTTGACGATCTCAATAATAACATTAGTGGCGCGGATCATATTATCGACCGAAACATACTCATACTTGCCATGATAATTTTCCCCGCCGGTGAAAATATTCGGTGTAGGCAATCCCATGTAGGAGAGCTGAGAGCCGTCCGTTCCTCCGCGAATCGGCTGAACAATCGGCTCAATACCCAGGCTGACCATCGCCTCGTGAGCGATCTCGACGATCTCTTTGACCGGCTCAATTTTCTCCCGCATATTGAAATATTGATCCTTGATTTCCATCGCAATCGCATCTTTGCCATAGATGGCTTGCAGCTCTTCAATGATGGTGGTAAGCATGGTTTTGCGGGCATTGAACGCTTCACGGTCGAAATCCCGGATCAGATAATGAAGCTTCGTTTCCTCTACATGGCCTTGAATGGAAATCAGATGAAAGAACCCCTCATAGCCCTCTGTGAGCTCCGGCGCTTCCTCTGCAGGCAGACGCCGATGCAATTCCATTGCAATCTTGGAGGAATGAACCATTTTGCCCTTGGCCGTGCCGGGATGGACGTTCGTGCCACGGCATGTAATGCGGGCTGCCGCAGCATTGAAGCTCTCGTATTGCAGCTCGCCAAGCGGTCCTCCGTCAATGGTGTAGGCATATTCAGCGCCGAAGGCCTTCACATCGAAGCGATGCGGTCCTCTTCCGATCTCTTCATCGGGTGTAAAGGCAACTCTTACCCTGCCGTGCTTGATCTCCGGATGCTGAAGCAAATAAGCCATTGCGGTCATGATCTCGGTGATGCCTGCTTTATTGTCGGCGCCCAGCAGTGTAGTGCCGTCAGTTGTAATGAGCGTATGTCCTTTATAGCCAGCAAGCTCAGGAAATTCCCGAGGCGACAGCACAATGGGACCGGCTTCGTTCAATATAATATCGTTGCCGTCATAATTGTCTACCAGCTGCGGCTTAACGCCGGCTCCTGTGAAGTCGGTCGCAGTGTCGATATGGGCGAGAAAACCAATCGTTGCAACCGCCTTGTCCGTATTGGAGGGGAGAGTAGCCATGACATATCCGTTCTCGTCCATCGTTACGTCTTCCATCCCAATTTCTCTCAGCTCGTCTGCAAGCATGCGGCCAAGCGTAAGCTGGCCAGGTGTGGAGGGACAGGAATCACTGCTGTCATCGGATTGGGTATCCACTTGCACATAACCAGTGAAACGTTTGATGATCTCGTTCTTCATTATCCTTCAGCTCCTGCTAATTAGAAGTAAAATGTTTGCATTTCCTCTGGAACGCCATTGCGTCTAAGCATATCGGCAATGGCCTCGCCGTTCTTGGGCGAGTCGCCTGCGGTCAGGAGACGGGCGGCGAACTTGTTGGCTTGACGCTCGAATTTGCCGACATTGAAGAAGGATTGCTCGTCCAGCCAGAATCGGCTGAACCCGGGATGGAGCCTGTCATGACCGAGCTCATGCGCGCATACGAACCGGCTCCAATCGTCAGAGAGCTGATCGTGAATCACGATGAAGCGTCTTCGCAGCTTCTTATAATAAAGTCCTCTAGTTCGTTCGCCCAAGTCGGCATACCGAATATGAATGCCGATGCCTTGGGCAATAACAAAGGGGTCATTGGTCTGGAATTTGCGGACCAGCTTTACGATCAGTTTATCCATGGCGTCACCCTATCGATTTTGATTGCTTTTGAAGTCGTCCATGCTGTCGCTTTTTTTCTTGCGTTTGTTCATTTGCTTGGCGTCCCAGAAAAGACCTGTCAATACATCCAATACCCGCTCGCGATCCCGCTCGGACATAGGCACGCCATCGAACATAATCTCGCCGTCCTCTTCGAGCATGCGCTTGAAGTCGCGTTTGTCCTTGCCCGTTGCCCATTCTGGAATGGCATGATCCTTGCGCCCCAGAAGATAATCGGTGGAGGTGTCCAGCATGTCGGCGATTTTGGTCAACGTCTCTCCAGGCGGTGTTGCGACATCTCTCTCGTAATTGGAGAAGTTAGCCCGGTTCATCCCAAGCTGCTCGGCCATTTGATCCTGCGTGTACCCTCTCTTCATTCGCAGCTCTTTAATTCTTGCTCCAATGTGCACGGTAATCGCTCCTCTGATTGTAAAGATTATTTACTATTGACGAAAATATTATTTACATGTTACATTCAAGCTGTTGGGGTACACGGTATAGATCAACCGATTTTTCATAGGCGTGATGTTAATAATATTTACTATGTCCATTATATATTGTAAATATTATTAGCACAACTACAGGAAACTAAGCATATGCTTACGAGGCAGTTTTCTGCTTGCAATGTAGTTCATTCAAGAAGTTTCACAGAAAACTAAGCATATGCTTTCGAAGCAGTTTTCTGCTTGCAATGTAGTTCATTCAAGAAGTTCCACAGAAAACTAAGCATATGCTTACGAGGCAGTTTTCTGCTTGCGGTGAAGTAAATTCAAGAAGCAGCGCACAAAACTTTAGGAGGAAACAAATATATGAAGCGAATAGACAAGGACAAGCTATGTGATCATCTGGATGTTTGTATTGAGCTGGCGGAGGGCAAGGATGAACAGCGAATTGCAGAGGTGCTGCGGAATTTGCAGCAGGAGATCCGGGATGGCGAGTTTGATGCGGAAGAAGTCGGTCGGGAGAAAGGGGGAGATGAATGATGGAGGACATGATTGTTTGTTACAAGGATACAAGGCGAACATTACGGGCGCTGCGCACGCTGGTAACAGATGGAGCAGAACGGCGAATTGTCGGCGATATGATCGGCGATTGCGAGTATTCGCTGCAGTGGATGCAGACTGGAAGACGCCCAGGCAATCGGCGCGGTATTGAACGCAGGGCTGCGTACCAGCGCGAGAAGCTGATGGACCCGATATTGATGCAATCCTTCGTACAGTCCAGCACCGGCGGAAGTCCTGCCAATCTCTCGGAGGATCAGCGGACACGAATCGGGAAGGTGTTATCGGGACTGACTGTGCGCGAGCGTGAATGCTACATGATGGCGCACGGGGAGTGCTTCTCGCTGGCGCAGATCGCGGAGATGATCGGAATCAGCAAGGGATCCGTGTATACCTACGTCCTGCGAGCGCAAAGAAAAATTACGGTCAAGCTGGAGATGGGATGAAGCATGTCACACTGATTTCGACAAATCAACCTTCCTGATAATGGAAATACAAACGAGCAGAGATAGAACGAATAGGAACGAATTATAGGTAAAAGACCATTGTATGGTGAGCAGGCTTCCCCTGTTGCTGTCAGCCAATTGGGATACGAGCATTTGGCTGGTCGGCGTCCATTTGAGGTAGGTTCGCAAGCTTTCCTCCATCCAGCAGCCATATCCGATCAGGCTCATAATAGCGCCTATCCAGCCAGCAGCTCTGGCAGACCGCGTAAATAAGGAAATCATGATGACAAATGTGCCGAAGGCTGCAAGTGTACAGGTATAAACAACGATGATCATCAGAAGATCAGAGAGCGGCATGCTCTGTTTACCCACTAGTGAATGCTCACTCGAAATGGACTCCATCGGAAATCCGATACAAATCGCCAGGAGGAGGGCAATCGCTATACTGATCGCAGTAAATAGAAATGCGGATACAGCCAATACGCCAATCTTGGAAAGAAACCATGCAACCCTGGATTTGAAGCGGGTTAACGTGTAGTCTGTGAATCGATCACTGTCATTCGCAGACACGAGATCGGCAAACATAATGATGAATAGAATGGGGAAAATAACGATCGCTGCCAGCGGCTGTGTAAAAATTGAAATGACAAATTGCCATATGCTTGCCAGTCCGCTGCTCATGAGTCCCATCAATAAAAAGTGAATCGTTATTAGGCTGTAAACGACCAGCCAGCGTGATTGCCGACGATAATAAAGTTCGAATAAAAGCATTAATGATCCTTTCTGATCGCTGTCGAATAGATTCCTTTAAGAGCGAGGAAAGCGAAGAGCTCCTCGTCCGTTTCCCACTCTCCCATGCAAGTGCCGGCAAGATTGTTATTCATCCAACCGATTTTTTGAAAGGAGGGGATATTCAGGCTCAACAGCTCTAAATCCTCTGCGGAATTCGTCATTATGATCCACTTGTGTTCTCTTCTTTGCCGAATCGGCAACAGAACGCCTTCTTCGAGCGAATATAGCTTATCGCAGAACGGATTAATGTCCGCCTGTCTATCCGATACGAGCAAAATAGAGGCCCCCCTTCTGGTCTGTTCTTCTAGAATATCTGCCAATAAGCGTCTTCCTTCCTGATCAAGACCATTGGTAGGCTCGTCGAGCAGCAGCACGCTCGGCTCCTCCATAATAGCTTGGGCAATGCCCAATCGCTGACGCATATCCAACGAATAAGACCATACAGGATTGCGATTATCAGGATTCAATCCGATTCGAAGCATAGAGGTCCGTATGGAATTGGTGTTGATTCTTCTTCGGATTCTGGCAAGCATAGCCAAATTGCGCAAGCCTGACAGCTGTGGAAGGAAGGCGAGCGACTCTATGAGTGCGCCTATACCTGAGGGCAGTCCTCCCAGAAGGCCGGGGTGTACCTTTTTCCCAGTTACCCATACCTCGCCTGCATCAGGATAGAGTACACCCGCAGCAAGTCTCAACAAAGTGGTTTTACCGGCTCCTTTGGCGCCGATGATGCCAACTACGCTTCCTTGCGACACGGTTAACCGGATTCTCACTAGCACCTGTTTGTTTCCTATTGTTTTGGACACATTTCGAAATTTAATCATGGTAGAAGTCATTATTTGTATCCCGCCTAACTCTGTGCGTAAGCGCTCCTTTCCAAGTGAGATTGAAAAGGAACGGGGAAGAAACCGCAAGGCAGGTCTCTGTTCCTCTATCGCTTCTAGTTGCAATTCATCTTAAATTTGGTCAATCTTGGACATTAAATATTTTCCTATGTTAATCTTGTATATAAAGGAATTCGATTCCAGGCAGCATTTATCTTGAAAAAGCGGTATATTTAAATAACGCAACATCCATCAAAAATCTGACGCAAAAAGTTAAAAATTTTTAATTCATGCCAAAGTTGGGCGGGCCGCAAACACCAGTTGATTCAGCACTATGTATTCTATAGGGCCCACTGCGCTGCCCCTTTATCATTGAAGAAGATTGGGGTACAACTCATATGGAACAGTGGTTTTACTTGCTGCGTAACAACATCGAAACTTTGGACAACGAGTCCCAAGAAATGATCTATCACTCCTTCCGGCGATTTGTTTACAAAGATATTTATTTTCTAGTTAGAGATCACCCATCAACAGAGGATATTATTCATGAAGCCTTTATCAAGGTTGTTGTGCAATGTCCTAAAGTGAAGCATGCCTCCAACCTTCAAGGCTGGATCAAGCAGGTGACGCGTAACACGACGATGGATTGGTTAAGGAAGAATAAGAGGAATCGTCAGAATCTAGATCTGGACATTGTGAATATCATAGAGCAGAATAAGACGTTGGGCTTGAATGAGCAGGGGGTTGCCGCCGAGGTAGAGAACAGGCTTCGGGACGAGCTGCTGCATCAAACGATCAACGAGCTGGCGCCAGACTACCGGATTCTGCTGCTGCTCTATTATGTGGAGGAGAAATCCTATAATGAAATTTGCAGGGAGCTTCAGCTTTCGGAGCAGGTAGTTACTCAGCGATTGGCCAGAGCACGCAAAAAGCTGCTCCAATACTTCTCAAGAAAATGGGTTGATCGTTATGAAAGATAAAGTAGAGCAGCAAGATAAAGTGGAGCAACCAACTGCAGACCTCAAGGAGATGGTTCGCAATTTATACAATGACGTGGAGATTCCGGAGGCGGCTGGTTCATGGCAGAAGGCGCAGCAGCAATTGCACAAAAGACGCAGACGCATCAAATGGATGAACCGCGCCAAGGTATCCATCGCCATCGTGGTCGTCTCGTTGTTCATTAATATTGCTTTGAACCTCAACATGTCGGTTACCTACGCAGGGTTTACCTCTCTGTTCAAGGAAGCGAAGGAGCATGTGATTCAGATCTTCTTTCAAGATCCTGACAAGGAAGAAGATACTGGACATGCCAAAACGCCGCCTCCACCGGATGAAGTATACGAAACGGAGCCAACTGCACCGGAAATAACGACATTGGAAGAAGCAAGGGCCAAGGTGGCTTTCCCAATATTGACGCCTGATATTGTACCCGAAGGTTTCAATCTGGATATTGTAAGAATTTTCCGCGAATCTGACAATCAATACAAGAATGTTTATCTGGAGTATGTGAATGAGGCCGGGAGAATCATTAAGCTGAGTCAACGGCTTGTGAGCGATCAGTCGGGTGCGTTGAAGACAGAGGTGGCGACAGACGCGGGAGAGATTAAGGATATCTTCGTACTGGACAAGCCGGCGGTGCTCATTATTTTGCCGGAAGGCATGCACAGTCTAGAGTGGCTCAACCAAGAGAATATTAAAATTTCAATTTCCGGCGAGCTGACAGAACGCGAGCTTCTTCAATTCGCAGAATCTATGAAGTAAGCCAGGAGCCAGGCTTGTTGCAGGTTTTAATGGAGACGAAATACCCTTTGCGCCATGATGCAAAGGGTATTTCGCAAGTACACTTATTGTTGCCGTTCCCCCTTGCTCGGAACTAGGTGAGTGCAACCATTAGTAAAAGCCCGGATATCCTCTTGACAATCATGAGCGATGTTCCTTCTTTGCGGCAGCGTCTTGTGCTTTTAATTTGTCTGAAAATTTCACGATAAGATAGAAAAATGCGTAAATGACAAGGGTCAGAATAACTTCCGACTGTGCATTCATAATCTCTACTCCATCGATCCACAGATCTACCACATGCAGGCAAAGACCGAATAAAATGATTAGCACCAATTCCTGGATTGTTACTGTTGCATAACGAAAGTGTTCCTTGAAGAGGTGAATGCGAAGCGTCTCTAACAACGTTCCAAATACGCTCAGAACGCCTGTCATGATGAGCAGTATTCCGATAAATCCGAACATAGACGCAGTTGAATGAACGCGAATGCTGATCATATCCGTGCTTTTGACGAGGTAGACCAATAGTGCGATTGTGAATATAGCTAGTATAAGAGTTGCTGCTACTGCGAGTATTACTTTTGTAATAGAAGCCAGTCTATTCTTATCCAAATCAATGCAACCTCCAGATAAAAGTGTCTGAGCAAACTGCAAAAACCGTCAGAGGCCGATTTTTTTTCGTATTCTGACGGAATTGCATGTATATTCAACTGGCGGGAATGCCTTGCGTATAGGTATACAAAAACTCACAATCGTTTTCCGGGAGACATACTTGCAGGCTATCCATGTAGGGCTGCAGAGATTTGCTTTTTAATTTTTGGAACAGTTTACTTTCTATAGTTGAATTATAATGCCTTAATTTGTCATTTATATATAGTGCTTAATTAGCAATATTAAACGCCTTATTTAATAAATAAATTCCTGATTATGTCTGAAAATTCCTGAATATTTTATCAATCCTAAGTCATATTAAGGGCATGTTGTGTAGTAAAATGTCGAAAACACGGATAGCTGATGGCCTGCTTAAAAGAATAAGCCTCCAACCACCGTCAAGTGGAATGGAGGCTGTTTGAGGCGGATATTTGCTAGGTCTTTGGGACTAGGTCAATAAACCCGTTTATTAAGGGATTAGAACGGACGAGGAATAGCGGTAGCCGGACTCGGTCGTCGTGCCCTCCTTCGCCCAATGATAGGATTTGGTGCGATAGTAGTAGCCGGACAGAACAGAGATATTGTTGTGTGATTGATACGTATAGGCAGAATCGTAATCTATCGCATTGGAGCCGTAGAACACATCAATCCAGGCTGATCCTGTCCAACGCTGGAGGGTAGGAACTACACCGATCTCGTCGACCCTTATAACTCCGAAGGTCTCGGCCCATATATTCACTTTATAATTGCCGGTAGTCCCCGAGTAAGAGATATAGCCCTGTCCCTTTTCCAAATAAATAAATGAGGGATCAAAAATCGTAAACGGAGTGATTAACAGCGGTGGAGGTGATGTCTTCGCTCCAGCAATCTGTGTTGTGCCGTTCGCAAAGATGTGACTGGGCAGAATTAATAATGCGATGACGAGCAACAAACTAATACGGACTGCTGTAAGAGTGTTTTTTTTCATTCTAATGACTCCTCCTAAATTTTTTTTGACAATCTTTTGTTACATCATATATAACGTTGAAGAGTGTAAAAACCTAACGAGGTTTTTCGACATTTTATAGGTATTTTTTACTAGGACCGCTGATATTGCATCAGTGGTCTTTATTTGTCTTACGGTTGCCACCTATGAGTACAGAAGCCGAACAAATGTTCTTATTTTTGGGAACGCGGTTGCTGCTGATTTATACCGGTACACCAATTCAAAGCAGAAAGGCGATGATTCGTTGACATCGGAGACGAGAGAGGCAGCTCGAATGAGAGGGCTTCTGGCAATCGACAGGGAGGATGTGTGAATGGGTTCAAGATTAAGGCAGGCAGCGGACGGCACCGTTAGTCGGAGCCCGAGCGCGGCAGGAGGTGTTCGGCGGTGAGCATCGCGGTGAATGATGTGCTTGATGGCGTTATGGATGCGCTGGCAAGTCAATACCCGGGCGTTACGCTTGTGGCTGGCGATGCCGGGGAAGAGCATCCACGACCGCTGTTTGCGGTCAGGCTTGTATCCGTGAAGCACAATCGGGAGATGGGGCGCCGCTATCGGTTCTCTCATGAGTTCAACATTCAATATGCTGCAGCTGTTCCAACCTACAGAGGGCTTCATGATGTTGCTGATCAGCTTTACAGTACGCTCCAGCACATAACGGCAGACGGGGGCCTGATTCGGGGCAGCGGGATGAGGCATGAGATTATCGATGGCATTCTCCATTTCTTCATCCAATTTAATTTCCACGTTCTGAGCGTCGTGACGCCAGAGACGAAAATGCAGGCAGCCGAAAGGGAGGTTCGTCCTAAATGAGCAAGAGCAAGAGCGAAGACCAGTCTGAGCAGAAGCCAAAGGGCGCTAAGGGAGAGAATTCGGCAATTCGATACTCCAAGGCGCAGCTTCTGGGCTCGAAGCAGTACACGTCCCGGCAGCGGGATATCTTGATCGTTATATTAAGCGATACCGAGAGCTATACGCATGAAGAGGCGCAGCGAGCGCTGCAACTATTTCTTAATAAGGGGGTGCGGTAACTTATGGCAGGAGGAGCATGGTTAACGCAGAACAAGGTACGTCCGGGAGTGTATATTCATTTTGCAACGGAGCCGTCTTCATTGGGCAAGGTCGGAGAACGGGGCATTGCGTCGATGGCTTTGCCATTGAACTGGGGTCCATCGGGCACGATGCTGACGATCAACAACGGGGATGATGTCTTGTCCTTGCTAGGCTATGGAATGACAGAAGCGCCAATGCTTCTTATTAGAGAGGCGCTCAAGCGCGCCAAAACATTGCTGCTCTATCGCTTGAATGCCGGTACGAAAGCAGCGGCAACGCATGGCAGCCTGACGATCAGCGCCAAATACGGCGGTGTTCGCGGGAATGACATTACGATTGTCGTACAGGAGAACGTGGATGACAGTGAGAAATTCGATGTTGTCACGTATTTTGCCGGTGCAGCCGTGGACACGCAGACAGTAGCTAATATCGGGGCGCTTGCGGATAATGCATGGGCTGATTTTGGCGGAACAGGCGCATTGACGGCTACGGTGGGTGTGCCGCTTACCGGTGGAGCCAATGGGACCGTGACGAATGGCGATCATAGCAATTATTTGGCTGCTGTGGAGCTGCTCGACTTTAATACGATTGCACTCGTATCCACAGATGCTGCGCTCAAGTCGCTCTACGCGGCATTTGCACGCCGGCTTCGCGAAGAGGAGGGCAAGCGAATTCAGGTCGTTGTGGAGAATTATCCGACTGCCGATTACGAGGGCGTCATCAGCGTCAAGAACGGCGTGAAGCTATCCGATGGCACGACGCTCAGCGCAAGCGAGGCTACGGCATGGGTGGCTGGAGCGACAGCCGCTGCGGCGATCAGCGAGTCACTGACGTATACGGCTTATGATGATTCGGTCGATGCTGGAATCCGTTACACGAATTCGCAGATTGAAACTGCCCTGCTAAGCGGCGAGCTGGTGTTTGTGCCAAGCGGCGGACGCGCAGTTGTGGAGCAGGATATCAACACGCTGACAGGCTTTACGCCTGAGCACGGCCGGGTATTCGCCAAGAACCGGGTTATTCGCGTGTTTGACGGCATTGCCAATGATATTCGGAGCATCTTCGAACGCTACTATATCGGCAAGGTGGACAATAATGCGGACGGCCGCAGCTTGCTGCAAGGAGAGATTGTCTCCTATCTGACAGCGCTGCAGAATGCCTCGGCAATTCAAAATTTTGATGCTCAGAAGGATGTTGCTGTTACTGCCGGTCAGGAAGCGGACAGCGTATATATTGAAGTGTCGATTCAGCCGGTGGATGCGGTTGAGAAAATTTATATGAAAGTTCGGGTGATGTAAGATGGGATTCTTGCAAGCAAAGGATACGATTTCGGGACAAGCCGGACGCGCGTACGCTATTTTTGATGGCAATCAGGAAGAAATGTTCTATGTGAAGACGATTGAGGCGACGGTGGAGAAGGAGAAGGCGGAGATCAAAACGCTGGGCAGGCTCGGCACGCAGCATAAGGCTATCGGCTGGAGCGGGTCAGGCTCGATGACCATTTATTATGTAACGAGCAAGTTCCGCCAAATTATGCTGGATTACATCAATAACGGGAAGGATATTTATTTTGATATCCGCGTTATCAATGAAGATAAGAGCTCCAGCATTGGCAAGCAAGAGGTGAGGCTGACAGGCGTCAACCTGGACAGTGTCATTATGGCGTCCCTGGATACGGAGAGCGAGGCGCTGGAAGAGGAAATTTCCTTTACCTTCGAAGGTGTGCAAATGACGGAGACCAATAAATTCGGAAACCCTGTGACAAGTCAATAAAAATGGAGATGGAGGAATTGAAGAATGGGTGATTTAAGTGTGTTTTTCGCGCAATATGCGAATGCGGAGACGACGGAGTCGTTTATCGTGTCCGAGCGTTTCAAGGATCAGAGCGGAACCCCGGTCCCTTGGAAGCTGCGGAGCATGACCGAGGAGGAGAACGAGCAGTGCCGCAAGTCAGCGACCAGGCGCGTGAAGGGCAAGGGCGGCGTGCTGGTGTCGGAGACGAACCCTGAGGAATATTTGGCGAAGCTCGTCTCCGCCAGCGTCGTATTCCCCAATCTGAAGGATGCGGAGCTGCAGCAATCGTACGGCGTGCTTGGCTCGGAGACGCTGCTCAAGAAGATGCTCCTGCCGGGCGAATATGCGAGCCTTCTTGGCAAGGTGCAGGAGATGAACGGCTACGACAAGAACCTGAATGACCTGACAGACGAGGTAAAAAACTAATCAAGGAGGGCGACGGCGAGGCCAATTATGCCTACTACGCCCTCCATGAGCTCGGCATTCTGCCGCATGATCTTGTGCGCATGTCGCGGCTGGAGAAGGCTGCGATATTCGCAATGATCGACGTTCGGATTGAAGCGGAGAAGAAGGCTCAGAAGAAGCCGAGGCGCAGGTAATGAAGCGAGAATAGCAGATGGTGAGGCGCGGATAGCAGCTGATGGAGCGTGGATAGTAGATGGTGGACGAAGTGCACAGCCATCCTCGCTCCACTTTTACGCGCTGTAACACCGAATTTCAGGCTTACGGCTGCGGATGAAGTGGATTTTAGAGCACTTCGTCCGCTGTAAGGTGGTTTTTCAGCTTTACAGCCATCCTCGTCCCACTTTTACGCGCTGTAACACCGAATTTCAAGCTTACGGAGGTGGACGAAGTGGATTTTAGAGCACTTCGTCCGCTGTAAGGTGGTTTTTCAGCTTTACAGCCATCCTCGTCCCACTTTTACGCGCTGTAACACCGAATTTCAGGCTTACGGCTGCGGACGAAGTGGATTTTAGAGCACATTGCCCGCTGTAAGGTGGTTTTTCAGCTTTACAGCCATCCTCGCTCCACTTTTTACGCGCTGTAACACCGAATTTCAGGCTTACGGCTGCGGACGAAGTGGATTTTAGAGCACTTCGCCTGCTGTAAGGTGGTTTTTCAGCTTTACAGCCATCCTCGTTCCATTTTTACGCGCTGTAACACCGAATTTCAAGCTTACGGAGGCGGAAAAAGTGGATTTTGCGGCACTTCGCCCGCCCGCTGTAAGGTCGGTTTATTAAGGCAGGAATGTGCTGCTGGTCATACTTATTTAATGGATTCTGCGCCCCGCGAGGGGCGCATTTACTTTATAGGGAAGGAGGGGGATTATGAATTCCATCCTATCGGGCCTCGCGGCATACAATAGCCTGGTTATCGTGCTGACGGAAGTGAATCAGCAGTTGGAGCGGGCGGTTCAAAGTGCCAACCTGCTTGGAGCCGCGATGGAGCGGATAACAGGGCACCAGCAGCTGCAGGCAGGGTTGCAACGTATCGCCGTATTGGAGGAAGAGATCAAGAAGTTGCAGGATGAGCTTAATAATAAAGTAGACGAAGGCGCGAATAAAGTTGAGGACATGGTTAACGCGTTCAAGAAGGTCGGCGCCATCATACAAGCCATCATACCAACGGGAGCAGCAGCGATCGCCGGGGCGATGAGCCAGGATCAGATTAAGGCGAAGTTTATTGCCAGAACCGGAAACAAGGATGCAGGCAGCGCCTTGTATGAACGGCTTAAGCAAGAAATAGTCGCTTCAGGGGGCAATGTCAATGAATCGATGAAAGGGATAATGGCGCTTCTTCCGATTACAAAGGACGCGGAGTTTCTGTCTAAGCTCAACGATATGGCGCAGCGGCTGGCCGCGTTTGATCCCGCTGGAGGTGGCGAAGCCGAGGCGTTCTCCCAGCTTGCGGAGGCGATGAAAGGAGACATGGGAGCACTGTCGGGGCGCTTCGATCTGTCAGCCTTGGATGAACTTGGGAAGGCGCCGCAGAACAACCCTGAAGCAATCATCGCTGCGATTAATAAAGCGATGGAAAGCAGCAATATGGGCCAGGCCAATTATGAGATGGTAATGGAAAGTCCGCTTCAGCAGCTAAGCGCATTGAGCAACAATTTCAATACCGCTCTGTCGAATGCCGGCACCAGTGCTATGGAGGCATTGGCTCCAGTCATCGCAATGCTGCTCGATGGTTTCCAAGCTGGCAAATTCCAGCCTTTCTTCGATGTGCTGAGTATAGGGCTGTATAACATTATTGGACTCGGCGCATGGCTGATCGAGGTTGCCTATAATATTTATTCCTTCTTTGCTTCATGGGGTCTAGTGGAGCCTATACTATGGGGCATTATAATTGCATTGGTCGCTTGGCGGGCACAGTCGCTTTATGTAGCGGCGGCAGAGGGCATAAAGGCATTCGCATTGGGCAGCAGCACGGCTGCAATGGTTATACAACAGTTCACCGCATATGGTCTTAGAGCGGCTTGGGTGGCGCTCAATCAAGCGATGGGGAAAAATATATTCATTCTCATTGCTGCCGCCATTATCGGCTTGATTATATGGCTGTACAATCTGTGGAATACCAATGACCAGTTCGCGGCTGCATTAATGCGTGCTTGGAATGGCATTATGAACTTCGTCGGTTTATTGGTCCCTTTTTTCTGGCAGCTTGCCGTATGGATGCTGACCCCTTTTGTATGGTGGGCGGGAAGTATTGGAAAAGTATACGATGGTGTCATTAATAGCATTATTGACGGCATCAATTCCGTATTATCGATCATTAATCTGGTTACGGGATCCAGCTATAAAATTCAGGCGAAATTCAATATGGAGGACATTGCCAAGGACGTACTGGAGTTCGCCGAAAACAAAAAAGATGAGGCATTTGAAACAGCGGCAAAAAATGCTGCGGAACGCGACGCGAAAGTGAATAAGATGATTAGTGACCGAAAGGCAGAGCAAGCAGCGAAGGAAGCCGAGAGTGCAGCGAAAAAGAACCCTAATGACGCATATAACGAAATGAATGGACCCGCAGACGCAGGCGCTAAAGCAAGCGCAGGGCCCGGTGCTGGCATGGGCGCTGGCGCAGGAGCCGGTGCAGGTGGCGGCCTTGGCGGTGGCGGAATGGCAGGCGGTGGCGGCAATATTGCCCGCGTAGACGAGGTTGGCTCAGTCGGCAGCATTGACGAGAAGGTAGATATATCCAGCGAGGATCTTCAGATGATGCGCGATTTGGCTGAGATGAACAGCATCCAGAACTTCGTGACGCTTACGCCAACAGTACAGGTAACTACAGGTCCCATTACGAAGGAAATGGATGTTAGCGACATGCTGGTGAAGATCGAACAGGCGATGGAGAGGGAAATTACCTCTTCGGCGGAAAGGGCGTATGGCTAATGGGAATAATCGTACCGGCCTATCAAATGTCGCTTAGCTATAACAATCAGAAAGAGGCGATCACTTTCCCTGTTCTGCCGGAGAAGCTTGGTTTGAATCGGAAGGGCAGCGGTAAAACCCATGATATTGTAGGCATTGGTGAAGTGAATGTTATCGGCAATCGTGAGCTTGCGGAAATTAGCTTCGAGAGCTTTTTTCCCGCGCAGGCATACAGCTTTGTTACTTATCCCGAAAGCGGGAGCAAGGCGACCGAGCCAGAGAGTGGGAATCGACTGCTGCCAGCGATCGAGTTTGTGAACTTTATTGCCAGATGGCAGGATAGCCCCTATCCTAGCCGATTCATCTTTACCGGTCCCAACTTCCCGATCAACCTGCCTGTAAGTATTACGAAGTTCGACCGCTGGGAGGTTGCGGGCCAACCGGGAGACATTTATTTTAACATCACAATGAAAGAATATGTGTTTCATTCCGCGCAGAAAATTAAGGTGATTACGGGTAAGGACGGCAAAAAGAATGCGAAGACCGAAGATCCGAAACGTTCGGATGACAGAGCCCGTCCAGCCACTTATACCATTAAAGCCGGTGATACGTTGATTGGCATCGCCAGGCTCATTCTGAACGATGACAAGCGCTGGCGCGAGCTGCAGAAGCTCAACGGCATAACGGACAAGCAGGTGCGGACATTGAAGATTGGATCTGTCATTAAGATCCCAAAGGACTGATGGATGATGCTTGAGATCATATTGGACGATAGAGGGGGGAAGCTGTGGAACATCTCGCAGCTTGTCACGCAGATATCGTGGAAGACGAGCCGCAAAGGGAAGGCTGGCAGTCTGGATATGACCTTTATTAAAGGAAGCGTGGGTCAGGACAGGAATTTCAACTGTACGCCAGGCAATATTCTGCGGGTGAAAGTAAAGGGGTTCAATCTGTTCTACGGCTATATCTTTGCCATTGATTCCAGTGACAAGGAAACGGTGAAGATCATGGCCTATGATCAGATTCGGTATCTCATGAACAAGGATGTCAGCGCCTTCGAGGATGCAACGGCAACCGAAATCATCAAGGGGATTGCCGAGAAATTCAACATTAGGGTTGGTGAATTGGCGGATACCGTTCATCGTATCCCAAGCATGCTGGAGGATAACAAGCAGCTTATTGATACGATTATTAAGGCGCTCGACGAGACGTTGACAGCCACGGAGGAAATTTTTATCCTGTATGATGATTTCGGCTCCCTGACCTTGCGCAATGCCAAGGATATGATCGTAGCGCATTCCGTTGGCGAAGGAAGTCAGCTTATGAGCTATTCGCACAAAATTTCCATTGATTCCGATACCTTTAATTACATGAAATTCGTGCAGGACAACAAGAAGACAGGGAAACGCGATGTCTATGTGCTGAAGGATAGCGGGAATGTCGCCAAATGGGGGCAGCTGCAATTTTACCGGGTCGTGGATGAGAAGATGAACAAGGCTCAGATTGAGGAGCTTATTGACAATGTGATGAGGATGAAGAACAGGGAGACGAGGACGCTTAGTGTTGACGCGTTCGGAGATTTGACGGTTCGTGCAGGCTGTTATGTTCATATTAACATTGAGGAGCTGGAGATGAGCCAGCTTTTTATTGTGAATGAATGCACGCATGATTTTGACGGCAATGAGCATAAGATGAAGCTGCAATTGGAGGTGTATAGTCGTGTCGATCGTGGACCAGATCAGAAAGATCAGCAATACTACACATATCGTATCTGACCCCGTAGTGGTCATGCAAGGAATCGTGATTTCAATCCATCCTCTGGAAGTGAATGTCGAGCAGCGACTGTCACTGAAGGAGGTTTTTTTAGTTGTGCCAGAGCGATTGACGGAGTACAAGGTCACGCTGAGCAGCGGAGAAGAGCTGGTTATTCGGGAAGGTTTGGGCGTGGGCGACAAGGTGCTGCTCATGCGAGTACAGGGCGGACAGCAGTTCATTGTTCTGGATAGGGTGGTGGGGTAATGATTCCGCAGGGTGGATTCCCGCTGGAGGGCGTGGTTCAAACGCTGGAGCAGGCTAGCCGAACCTACAAGCTTCATTATGAGGATAGGCGAATTGTCGGTTATATAGATGGCATAGATGCCGTCAAGCAAGCGGTATTCAAAATATTGCAGACAACCCGTGGCGATCACTACATCTACAATTATGATTACGGTTTTCAGTCTATGCTCTATTTGGATGCCGCTGCATTCCAGGTGGAGATGAGCCGCCAGCTCGTAGAGGCATTGCTGCAGGATGACCGCATTCTATCTGTAGACAACATCGTGTTTTCCTTCGATGGGGACAGTGCATTAATTACGTTCACGGTGGTATCGACATTCGGTACATTCGAAGCTTCAAAGGGGGTGAGTGCAAATGTATGAGGAACAATCATTCGAGGCCATCATGGAACGGCAGCTTGACCGGATTCCAGTTGAACTCGACAAACGGCAGGGCAGCATCATATATGATGCGCTGGCGCCCGCTGCTTGGGAGCTTACGCTATTGTATGGGGAGCTGGAGCGGCAGGTAAAATTGAAGTTTGCCGCAGAATCTGCCGGCGAGGACCTGGATAAGGCTGTAGCATGGTCGGGCATTAAGCGGAAAACAGCGACAAAGGCTCAGTTTCTGGGGATTTTCGAGGATAACAGCCATGCTCCTTTCGATGTCCCGATTGGCAGCCGATTCTCCATATCGAGTTTGAACTACAAAGTAACGGAGAAGCTCGCGGAAGGACAATTCAAGCTGGAGTGCGAGACAGCGGGCGCTGCTGGCAATGAAGTGTTCGGCAGTCTGCTGCCGCTGGACTATATTGCTGGCATGGCCTATGCGCAGCTGTCCCAGTTGCTGCTTCCAGGCGAGGATGAAGAGTCTGATGAGCAGCTGCTTGAACGTTACCAGGACAAGATTTCACGGCCGATTACGAGCGGCAATCGCTATCAATACGAGCAGTGGGCGCGCGAGGTGAATGGTGTCAGCAAGGCAAAGGCTTTTCCGTTGTGGAACGGTCCGGGGACGGTGAAGGTAGCCTTATTGGGCAGTGATATGCAAGCACCGCCTTCGGCTGTTGTTGATGCTGTTCAGTCCTATATCGATCCTTCGCAGGATGGAATGGGCGAGGGTGTGGCTCCTATTGGAGCCGTCGCGACTATTGTCGGGGCGGTTGAGGTGCCGATTCATGTTGAGGTAGATGTAACCCTTGCAAGCGGGGCTGTATTAAGCCAGGTGAAGGCACAGTTGGAGCTTGGGCTAAGAGAATACTTGAAAACATTGGCATTCGCTGATCCGCTCGTTCGATATACACGCATTGCCAACGTCATTCTGGACATTCCCCCGATCATCGATTATACGAATCTGACGGTTAATGGCGGGACGGGCAATATGGAGATCGATCCGGGGGCTGTTGCCATTCTGGGGACGGTGACCGTGAATGAGTAAGGTAGAGGAGCTTAGAGATTCTCTTCCGTCCTATTACGACGAAATTATGGAGATGCAGGCGATAACCGCAGCCGAAGGCGAGGAGCTTGATACTGTAGCCGCTGAGGTAGAGAGGCTTCCGCAGCAATTTCATCCAGAGACAGCTACGACGGCTATGCCTTTGTGGGAGCGAGAGCTGGGCATTCCGCAGGATGCAGGGAAGCCGCTGGATCAGCGCCGTTCGGTCGTCATCTCCAAGATGCGCGGCAGCGGCACGGTAACGAGAGCGATGATTGAGAATGTGGCGGTCGCCTATGACAAGGGTGAAGTAGAAGTAAGCGAGGATACGGAAAATTATAAGGTGATGGTCACCTTTATAAGCACCCGGGGCGTCCCCGCCAACTTGTCCGATATTAGGAAGGCCATATTGGATATTATGCCGGCGCATCTGGCCGTTGAATTTATTTTCACGTATCTCACCTTCGGCGAGCTCGATGAATCGGGTATGACCTTCGGCGATATTGAAGCCGCAGGCATTACGTTCGAGCAGTTGGAGAAGAGACATCTATAATAGGGAGGGATTACGGTTGGAGACATTGCCAAGCGGAATGAAGAAATATGAAGCCAATGACAACGCGACAGTCGAGAATTTCAATGCCAACGCGGATCTGCTCGATGAGAAGCTTTCGGAGCTTGATGAGCATGTGTCGGCGGCAGACGGTCATGGTGCAACGAGTGCGGCGACTGCTGGCCGTATTGCGCTGCGCGATGCCAATGGAAGGTTTAAAGTTGGGGCACCAAGCGCAGCGGATGATGTGGCAACAAAGGGATATGTTGATACCGAAGATGCAAACATGGCCAAGACAAATATTGATAATCACTTCAGTGCATCCCAAAGTGTGGGGGGAACGTTAACAGCTGAAATGGTCTATGCGGTACGCGCAGGCTTGCCGTTACAGGTGCTATGGAACACGCTAGATAATGTGGCGTTACGATCCAGCGTTAACGCTGGGTTTTATAATCTGCAAAATGTTCCTACAAACAATATTGCAGGTGGGTTTTATAACGATTTACTCAAAATTCCAGTCGATGGCTCTGAAATGTATACCGGGGCGGGACATAAAGTTTGGCATGAGGGTAACGCACCATCGAGTACTTGGTATCAAAGATTTCCAGACGGCAAGATCCTCCAATACACTAACGTAAATAGTGCCAGCGGAGGCTATGTCACATTCCCAGTCGTCTTCAATGAACTGCAAGCAATACTGATAACACTTAACGCCAATGGATACGCATATTACACTGACGCTACAAACTTCGGCTTTAACGTCCACCACACAGGCGGCGGTGTGCGTAATTTATCATATTTAGCGATAGGGAGGTAGACTCATGAAATATTATGTTGATTTTAACGAGCGAGGGAGTATAACGGGATTTTATGTGGACGAGATCCACGGTGAAAACATCCCAGAGGAGGCCATTCCGATTACTGTCGAGCAATGGCAAACCTACAGCGGCGCTGCTAGCCTGTATAAACTGGACGAAGAGACGATCCGGCTCAAGACAGAGCAGGAGCTTGCCGACGAGGCGGCGGCGTTGCCTCCTGCGCCAAAGTCTCCTGAGCAGCAGCGCATTGAACAACTGGAGGCTGACAACGTCTCATTGATGACTGCTATGGCGGACATCTACGAACAGCTAATAACGCTGCAATCAGGAGGTGCGTCCTAGTGGCTGCAGTTTACTTTAGATTGATCCAACTTGGTATCAAGACGCTTGACGATGTGCCGGATCGGGACAAGGCTGCTGTATTAGCTTTACTAAATCAAGAGGGCTCCGCATAGCGGGGCCTTTTCTATTAGAGGGGAGGGGTTAAGGTGGATCATTTGAAAAAATACGGAATTAACCTTGTAACAGCAGCTATCGGCACATCAGGCAAGGAGGCGACGATAGGCGGCTATATTGCGGCTGCTGGCGTATTTTTGAGCGGCTTACTCGGAGGATGGGATCAGGCATTGGGGATATTGCTTGCTCTTATGGTAGTTGATTACGCAACCGGAGTTCTTGGAGCCGCTAAAAACAAGAACCTCAACAGCGATATCATGTATTGGGGCGGCATCCGCAAGATCGTCGTTCTGGTAGTGGTTGGCTTAGGTGCAATGATTGATAATTGGATTCAACCGGGGGCGCCGATCTTCCGCACAGCCGCTATTTATTTCTACACTGGGCGTGAGGGACTGTCGGTTATCGAAAATCTGGGCACGATTGGCGTACCATTGCCGCGTGCAATTCATGACTTTCTGACACAGCTCAATGGGAAAGGAAAGGATACGGATGCTGACTCTGGATCAAGTAAAAAGTAAATCAGCCAAACGCCTCACAGGTCTTCATCCCGTCGTACTGGCAGCAGCGGACAAGCTGATTGAAAGGGCCTTTGCGCGCGGCGTGTCCATTATCATTACCCAAGGGCTCCGCACAATTGAATATCAGAATGAGCTTTACGCACAGGGGCGGACGAAGCCTGGCCCGATCGTCACGAATGCCAAGGGCGGGCGAAGTTTCCATAACTATGGTGTGGCGATTGATTTTGCGTTGCTGCTGCCCGATGGACGCAGCTGCTCTTGGGATATGACGCGGGATGGCAACGGGAATAAACAGAAGGATTGGATAGAGGTCGTCGATGAAGCCAAGAAGCTTGGCTTTGAGTGGGGCGGGGATTGGCCGCATTTCCGAGACTACCCCCACTTGCAGATGACGTTTGGCCTTACGATCAATGATTACGCTGCCGGCAGGAGGCCCAAGCCGACAGCGCCACTACCGACAGAAGGAGCTGTGAAGCCAGTGACCGTGAACATCACTGTAACGAAAGAGAAACTCGAAGCGCTGGAGGAGCGGATAGCGGCACTAGAGGCCGCCAACCATAGAGCGGCAGTGCTTGAACCGCTGCGGAAACGCTTGGAAACTCTCGAAGAACAGCATAGCATGTCCATTCCCCATTGGGCGGAGAAAGCCGTATCCGCTGCAGTAGGCGCAAACCTGATCGATATGACGGATAACGGGAGCTTTGACTTCTACAGACTGCTGACCGTACTCTATCGCAAAGGCTTGCTGTAATTCAGTCTGTTGAGACTACCCTTCAATCATGCCTGAATCAGGCTCGTTTGCTCGCCATCGAACGGTCCTTTACGTGATCCTCCTCCGAATGGCGCCGGAGACCAAGTCGATCAAAGTAATCATCACAATGATTCTGAGCAAAATGATGCCTACCCGATCCCAGTCCCGCGAGCTCTGCGCGAAGATGAGCGGCGCGCCGATGCCGCCTGCCCCGATTATGCCGAGAATAGTTGCGGAGCGGACATTAATCTCGAACCGATAGAGCGTATAGGACAGGAACCCTGGGAGCACCTGTGGAATGACCGCGAACCACATTACCTGCCAATAGCTGGCTCCGACAGCCACCAACGCCTCTATCGGTCCCCGATCTATATTCTCCACCTCTTCGGCGAACAGCTTGCCCAGCATCCCTACGGAATGCAGGCCTAGCGCGAGCACCGAAGGTGGAGTCGGTATTGACAGCACTTCCCCAGAGGATGAGCGCAATGATTCCCGCGGTCAAATAATGCTGTAGCTTCCCCGGAGGTTTCGGACGCTCCCATCGCGCAGCAGCATTGTTGTTCATACCGCAGACTCCCTAACCCTAAACCTGCTTCTAGTCCTGACTCAATCCCAATTCCCAGCTGTTCATCATGGCCAATAGGACGGCCAATGCCCAGCTCTTGATTGATCCTCTTGAGATCGTCCATAACCTGTTTCGTTGTCAGGGGATCAAGCGATGCTGCTGGCTCGTCGGCTAGTATAATCTTGGCTTCCTGTGCCAGCACGCGGGCAATGGCTACGCGCTGCTGCTGACCGCCGGACAGTTCGTCTGCCCGTGAGTAGGACTTGTCCACGGTATTCACCCGATCCAGCGCCTGAAAGGCGATATCCAGCTCTCTCTCGGGGAACATACCCGAGATGGTCCGCAGTGTGGAATGATAGCCGACGCGTCCGGCAAGCACATTGCGAAGGACGGAGGACCGCTACCAGATAGAAGCTCTGGAAGATCATCCCGATATTGCGGCGGATCGCCCGCAGCTGCTTGCCGCTCGCCCTCGTGATTGAGTTTCCATCAATTAGAATGTCCCCCTCTGTAATATCGTGAAGCCGATTAATAGCGTGCAGCAGCGTCGATTTGCCTGCTCCCTACAGCCCGACAATCGCGATAAACTCTCCGCTGGCAATGGATAGATTGATGCTGTTCAGACCCTTGGTTCCATTGGGATAGGTTTTGGATATGTTGCGAATTTCGATCATAGCCGTATATCATTCCTTTTGTAAGAGTTTCATAGAACAAGTACAGCCAGCACAAGTGTGGGAACACTCGACTGGCTGCAGGAAGGCCATTGTTCGGGGGAATTGCAAACGTTGGCACTAAGGGGTGCTACTCGGTTTTAACTTTTTGCCCGTATTAGCGAACAACCTCGAAGATGCTGTCCTCGGACTTCACATAGCCTTCATGGGAATAGATTTCTTTAATAATCGCGCGACCTGCAGGTCGAGTCCGATATCAATGAATGCCTGCTGAATTTTCGCGGACCACGCTATCAACTGCATTGTCCATCATGATCGCAGCAGGCCATACGAAGCCAGCGGATGAGGTGACATTCTGGTAGGCGATTTTTTTTGCCCTTCAGGTCGGCTACAGCTTGAATCGGAGAATCTTTCTTTACGATAATCATCGATTTGTAGAAATCGACGAGTTGGTCTGTCGGAGCGCCAGTCGTGTCTTCAACACCGAAGCGCTGAGCTTGCAGGATTACTACTCTAACTATAAGGATGGAATATTAACTGTCCGTAAGATGCCCGATAATGTTTTGTAAATCCCGATATAGATCTGTCATGCAAGTCTGTACCTGCTAGAATGTAGAGATACTAGAAGCTGGAGAGAAGGAGCAATAGGATGGAAAAGCGGAGCGCTGCGGCGCATGTGGTGGATATTCTGGTTACGAGCGATATACACGGGCACATATATCCGACGGATTACCGCACTCGCGAGGTTCGGGATATGGGCCTTGCCAAAGCGGCGACGATTATCCGGCGCGAGCGGCTTGTCTCGCCTCAATTGCTGCTCGTGGACAATGGCGACCTGATTCAAGGCTCGCCGCAAGCTTATTATTACGCTCGCAAGCAGGGAGACAGGCCGCATCCTGCGGTTGTCGTGCTGAATGAGCTTCAATATGATGCTGCCGTGCTAGGCAATCATGAATTCAATTATGGCCTTGATGCGCTGCGCACAATTGTGCGCGATTCGCGCTTCCCATGGCTGTCAGCCGGCATTACGGATGACAAGAGCAATGAACCTGCATTCGGCATGCCATATATAACGAAGGTGGTGGGCGATGGAATCAAGGTCGCGATTCTTGGTATAACGACACATTTTATACCGAATTGGGAGAACCCGCTGCATATCGAGGACCTGAGCTTTGCCGATGCGCTGGAGACGACGCGCACCTGGGTGGCTCGCATCCGGGAGGAAGAGAATCCGCAACTGCTCGTTGTGTCCTATCATGGCGGGTTCGAGCGCAATCTCGCTACGGGGCTGCCGGAGGGCAGGGGGACAAGTGAGAATCAGGCCTATGCGATGTGTACGGAGGTTGAGGGCATTGATGTGTTGATTACCGGTCATCAGCATCGCTCGCTTGCGGCTGAAGTGAATGGCGTAACGATTATTCAGCCGGGCTGCAATGGAGGAGCAGTAGGGAAGGTCAGTGTCGAATTCGCAGATGTGGAAGGGCAATGGACGATTGCCGCGAAGAAGGCGGAGCTTCTTCGTGTCGATCATACGATTGCGCCGGATGAAGCGGTGCTGGAGCTGACGCGGGACATGGAGTCAGAGACGCAAGCGTGGCTGGATCAGCAGATTGGCCAAGTTGTCGGGGATATGACGATAACTAGTCCGCTGGAATGCCGGAGAGCGGATCATCCGTTCATCGCCTTTATTAACAAGGTGCAGATGGAAATAGCCGGAGTCGAGCTGTCGCATACAGCTCTGCTCAATCATGAATCGGAAGGGTTTGGATCGATTATTACGATGCGGGATATTCTGACAAACTTTATGTACCCCAATACGCTTACTGTATTGCGGCTGACCGGCAGCGACATTCGGGAGGCGCTGGAGCAGACTGCCGCCTACTTCAGAGTGGAAGCGGGCGGAGCTCTTGGCGTGAATCCCTCGTATATTGAGCCCAAGTTATTGCATTACAACTATGATATGTGGGCGGGCATCGAGTACGAGCTGGATGTTTCCAGACCAATTGGGGAGCGGGTTGTTAAGCTGATGGGCAGCAAGGGACAGCCGATTGAGCCCGATGGGCACTATGATGTCGTTATGAACAGCTATCGGGCTTCCGGGGGCGGAGATTATGACATGTACAGGGGCAAGCCGGTCGTGAAAGAGATAGATATTGATATGTCGGAGCTGATAGCAGATAATATTATTCAGAGAAAGATTATCTATGCAGAGAGAAGCAGCCGTTGGAAGGTTGTGATCGATACTGCAGAGCATGAATAGACTGAGAGGATGAAGGACGTGTACCAAACTTATATTTTTGACCTATACGGAACTTTAATAGATATTGAGACGGATGAGAATTGTCCGCGCCTATGGGATGCAATGATGCATCATTTCCGTTATAAAGGGATGGAGACTACCGCAGACGAGCTGAAGCGGCTTGTTGACGAGGAAGTGGAGCGTCAATTGTCCGAGGAACGGAAGAAATGCGAGGTTCCCGATTTCGTAATGGAGGAAGTGCTGGCAGAGGTTGCCTCCAAGCTGAATGGCAAGCCGTCGAAGGCTTGGCTGGAAGAAACGGTCAGATGGTTCCGTACTGTGTCCATGCGCCATATTGCCCTATATGATGGCGTTGTAGAAATATTGGAGAGCCTGAGAGCGAAGGGCAAGAAGGTATACCTGCTGTCCAACGGACAGAAAACCTTCATTGAAGCGGAATTGAAGAGACTGGGCATCTACAAGCTGTTTCACGGTATTGCGATCTCATCCGAGGCTAAGCTGAGCAAGCCGGACCCGCTCTTCTATCAATATCTCTCCCGCACATACGGGGCAGATCTATCCTCGGCGATTATGATCGGGAACGATCCGAGAACAGATTTGGAAGGCGCGAGAAGGATCGGGATCGACGCCTGCTATCTCCACACCGCCTCTTCTCCTGACAATATGAAGGTGGAGAGCAAGTTCCAAATCTGGGACGGCGATCTGCGTCAAATTCCAGGCTGGGCTTAAATAATTGGGAAGCACTACCAAGGAGGGTGACATTCGGCATCCCTCCCTTTTTTGTATGTGTGCGTTGCATGGGGACACTGGAAGGCTGCGCCCCATAGCTGCTCATTCAAGCGCCGGATATCGTATTTACCCACTAAATAACACGCCTTGTATGCCTGTTTTTATATTGATATCCCTAATATTTGCAACCCCAAATGTTTGAGTTAAGCGTCGATTTATGGTATAATTTCGTTATATTCGTGAGAAAAGGAGGTGAAGTTGCATGTTATCTCGTGATATCTCGTCTAATCGTTCGTTTTCTCTTGTTTTAATTGTTGTGTTTATGGTTTTTGCTATGCCGACTCCGATAGTCGAGTCTTATGTCAGTGAAACGACACGCGTAATACTGACACAAGGCATTGAGAATAAAGTAAACAAGGTCGTCTTACGTAAGCACATCGTGCCGGAAGGGCTTCGATTAGCTGCGCTTTTCTCTGCGTTATCTTTCCTCTTGGTCGCCATGATCAGAGCTACGTGGGGCTCGTTATTGGAGACTCATCTCACGTTCTACCCTCAGATTGCCCGCCGATTAACGCGGCTGCTTCTCTCCCCTATTAAGAAAACTTCCGTATTTGTGTAGCTGTTCGAGGTCCCTTCATTCATTGATCCATTAAGCTTGGCTGTTTTCGGTATTTTTCGATAGATCGCAATTTTTTCGGCTAACGATCACCGGTTTCTTTGTGCTACCTATCTAGTCCAGTCCAATCTAAGCAATGAGCGTTCTCTGTTTCGTTTTGTGAAAAAAACGACAGTCGAAGTTCTGTTTGCTCATGCCCAAAATAGGAAATCATAAGAAGGGACTCGTTCTGTTGAGTCTCTAAACCAAATTTGAATACAAAGCAGGAGGTTTATATAGATGACAATCCGTGAAACTGATCTCCCTGGAATTGGGAAGAAATTTCAAGTTACAACAAGAGGTGGCGACAAGCTGGTCATCGTCGTCCATGATGATGGCAGACGGGAATGTTACCACTTTGATCCTGAGAATCCGGATGATACGGTCTCTATCGTTACACTGGATGATGATGAAGCGCGGATGGTTGCCGCTATTATTGGCGGGATGACCTACAAGCCGCGGGCGCTGGAGACGATCGAGGTGGCGCTTGACGATCTTATTATTGAATGGTATCGGGTCGAGCCGGAGTACAAATGCGTGGGCAAAACAATCGGCGAGCTGAACGTGCGCCAAATCTCTGGAGCGACCATTATCGCTATTGTCGGGAAGCAGCAATCCAAGCAAATTAATCCGGGGCCGGATGTGGTCATTAAAGCAGAAGCAACGCTAATTGTTGCAGGCGAGAGGGGGCAGCAGAAGCTTTTCAAAAACATTATGATGAACGGATGTGAATGAGCGCATGAACTATATCGTATTTGAAATCGGAATTGCAATCGGGCTCATAGCGCTTGCGGGCTTATTGTCAGCCAAGCTGCGTTTTTCAGTTATTCCCTTCTATATATTGGTCGGCATGGCGGTGGGACCGCATTCCTTCGAATTCTGGCATATCGATCTGCGATTTATCGAGAGTCAGCCGTTTATCGAATTTCTCGGCCGTATCGGAGTTCTGTTCCTGTTGTTCTATCTGGGACTTGAATTCTCTGTAGGCCGCTTGATCAAATCTGGCAAATCCATTGCAGTTGGCGGCACGATCTACATCCTCATCAACTTTACGCTTGGTCTGGTTTTCGGCTGGGTGGCCGGATTCCCGCTGCTGGAGCTGCTAATTATTGCGGGTATTACAACGATATCCTCCAGTGCGATTGCAGCTAAGGTCCTTGTCGATCTGAAGCGGACCGCCAACCCGGAGACAGAGATGATTCTGGGCATTATTATGTTTGAGGATGTGTTCCTCGCCATCTATATTTCGATTTTATCCGGTCTTATCCTCAGCGGCTCCACCTCGCTTGGCGGCATTGCCATGTCCGCGCTGCTTGCGCTTGGCTTCATGCTGCTGGTCCTTATTATCGGACGCAAGGCGGTTCCACTGCTCAACCGAATGCTGAATATTCGTTCCAATGAGCTGTTCCTGCTCGTTATCTTCGCGATTCTGTTTATTATCGCGGGCTTCTCTGAGACGATTCATGTTGCGGAAGCGATAGGAGCGCTGCTTGTTGGTCTTGTGCTTGCCGAAACCGAGCATATGAAACGAATTGAGCATTTGATCCTGCCATTTCGCGACTTCTTCGGAGCGATCTTCTTCTTCAGCTTTGGTCTGACGATTGATCCGACAACGCTCGGCGGGGCAGTATGGCTATCGATTGGGGCAGTGGTATTAACGCTGATCGGAAACTTCGCTGCAGGCATGTGGGCGGGACATAGTGCGGGCTTGTCGGCAAAAGCATCCGTGAATATCGGCTTTACCATTGTGGCGCGCGGTGAATTCTCGATTATTATGGCTAATTTGGCCAAAGCAGGAGGCCTGCTGCCGATCGTTCAGCCTTTTGCCGCTTTGTATGTGCTCATTCTGGCGGTTCTGGGGCCGCTGCTAACGAAGGAAACCAAATCGATCTATAAGCTGCTGAATTGGATCTTTCGCTTTAAGGATAAGCGAGTCAACGCGCAGAAACATTGAACCTTACTGCATTCATAGGAAGGAGCTTCTAAACCACTGGTGAGGAGGAATTCACAATGAGACATGTACAGGAATCAATATGGAGCAAAGGAATGGTGATACAGCGAAGTGGAAGCGGCTCGGCTGCTGTCGGATTGGCATTGCTGATCACGCTTGGGATGTCGGCAGGTCTAGAAGGGCTTGCCGGTCCCAAAGGGACTGCAGCGGCAGGAATTATGCAGTCAGCGGCCACATATGTCATAGTGCTCGGATTAGCCTTTGTCGCCGCGTACCATCTGGCGAAACGGTCGTCCTCGACACGAATGATGCAGATCAGCAGCATGTATGCTGATGAAATCGACGAAGCTATAAGACAGACGATCAACCGTGAGGTGGTGCGTGTAGCGAGCAGAAGCATAGGGGACGGGGAGATGCAGCACACGATGCAGATGCTGATCTACAGGCTTGAGGAGCGGACGGTCAAGGATCTCATTCAATCGATTGATCCTGATGCCATTGTCAGTGTTATCCCGATGCACCGCTGGAGGCAAATGAACGAGGATGCCTCCAAGCCGGAGTCGAGAACAAGGGCTAAGCTGCAGCGATCCGACAGAATGCCGCCTGTATCGAAGTACGGCAATAAATTCACAGACGGTTAAGCGGCCGCAGCCAGCACGGGTAAGATATTGAACAGCCTTATCGGCTGCCAGCGATAAGGTTAGAGATACTGAGCAGCCGCAGCTGATGTCAGCGATAAGGTTATTGATATTGAACAGCCGTATCGGCTACCAGCGATATGGTTAAAGATACCGTCCGTCATAGAGAAGAGGCCTTCAACTGATGAGAAGGCCTCTTTATTGCTGTTTATCGACGTGGTCATCGTTCGAAGGGACGAGCGGGTCGTCCAGCCACTTTTGCCCCCACGTGCTCATCTCGATCATCACATTGCGGAAATCAATGCCCCTCTGCGTCAAGGCATATTCAACAGTTACAGGAATAGTGGGATACACCTGGCGGCTGATTATTTCGTTCTTCAGCAGATGTCTGAGTGTATCGGACAACGCCTTGGAGCTTACATGATTCAATTGACGCTGAAGCTCATTATATCGTTTCGTACCTGTGAATAATTGCGTGATAACGAGAAAAGACCATTTGCCGCCAAATATATTCAGCACCTTCATGACATGCAAGGAACAAATGCCTTCTTTAAAATCCTCCATTGCAATCACCCCTGTTACAAATAGTAAGCAAGTTAATTATTTTTTACAACATATAAAAATATTGCGTACTTTACAGTATAAAGTATAGGAATTAAAATAACAACGTGAAAAGGAATCACTAATTCTACAATTCGGAGGAGATTAAACCTATGGCTAACGACTTTTTGACTGCTATTAGCGAAAGACGCAGCATTTATACGATCAGCAAAGAATCGACGATATCAGACGAGCGTATTCTGGAAATCGTACAGGAAACAGTGAAGCACTCGCCTTCCGCATTCAACTCGCAGAGCTCAAGATTGGTTGTTCTTCTAGGTGAGCAGCATGATAAGCTGTGGGATCTGACTACCGATATTCTGAAAGCCATCGTGCCAGCCGATCAGTTCGAAGCGACGAAGCAAAGAATGGATGGGTTCCGCAACGGGTATGGAACTGTACTGTTCTTCGAAGACCAATCTGTAGTGGAGCAGTTGCAAGCTGGCTTCCCAACGTATCAGGATCGTTTCCCGGTATGGTCGGAGCATACGAGCGCCATTCATCAATTCGTTCTCTGGACTGCTCTTGAGCAAGAAGGCTTGGGAGCAAGCCTCCAGCACTATAACCCGCTTATCGATGAGAAGGTTAGGGCGGAATGGAGCTTGCCAGCAAGCTGGCAGCTCGTAGCCCAGCTTCCATTCGGCAAGCCGACTGCTCCTGCAGGCGAGAAAACGTTCCAGCCGCTTGAAGACCGCGTGAAGCTGTTCAAATAATAGGAGATGGGGCTGTTCTGCGGTTATTGATCGCTGAACAGCCCCATCGACGTTGTGCTTCCTCATGCGCGATGCCTCCAATATAAGAGCAGCGGTCAAGCGCGGTTCCTCCGCGCGAAACTCACTGCCCATAGAATTCTGCCATCCGCATATGATCATTGCGGGTGGTTTTTTATTGCCAATTTTTAGTTGACAGAATTATTGTTACAGTGTACTATTCAACTAGTACACAAATACAAGTGCTATGCATGTGCAAATAAGAGGGGGAATGTACGTGAAGATGTGGTGGAGTTTGTTCAAGAGGGAGATCAGCTTCGGAACGGAGATGGTACGATCTCAGCAGGCATTGGTCGTCTTAGGATTTATTCTGATGATATTGTCCGCCTATCTGGGCTACTATTTCAAGTCGGGCGCGGTGAGTAAGATTTGGCTGTTCATTATTTATTTTCAAGTGCTGGCTCCTGTGCTCTATATGGTGAGAAGCTTGAATAAAGAACGGGAGCGCTCGCCATTGTGGTATCAATTGCCGATGTCAGGGTGGAAGCTGCTGTCTGCCAAGTATGCAGCTGCTGTGCTGGAGCTGATAGTTGGATTCGCTGCAGCACTCTCCATGTTTCTGGTCGTCTATAAGCTTGAGACATCACAGGAGGACTGGCTCAAGGGAAGCGGTTTTCCGTTTGAAGAAGCAGCATATTTCTACGGCTTGCTACAGGGCGAGGGCTGGTTGTGGATTGTAGCAACCGGAATTATAGCTGCCATGCTTGCTCTTCTGGTTGTGAATATTTATTTTATCGCGATGGTGATGTCAAGCAGGGTTGGACGTTGGATGGGGTGGCTCCTGTCGCTTCTAATAGTGAGCGCCTATGTGGCACTTCATATTAGCTTTGAGATGACGGAGGTTTATAGCGTGCTGGTTGAATGGGTCAGCCTTGGAGGTGCGGGTGAGGATCCTATCTACGCGGGCGAACTGCTCTGGAGTGCGCTGAATCTGGCCGTGCTGGTCTATATTCCGGCTTGGCTGCTGGATCGTAAAGTGGAGGTGTAGCATATGGTTGAACAATTCTCCAGCACGCAGCCGATTTATATGCAATTAGTGCAGCGGGTTTGTCGGCAGATTGTGCGCAATGAAGTACAGCCTGGTGAGAAGCTGCCCTCTGTCCGGGATTTGGCGGTTCAATTCGGGGTCAATCCTAATACGGTGCAGCGGGTCAATATGGAGCTGGAGCGGATGGGCATTATTGAGAGCCGCAGAGGGCAAGGAATGTTCGTCACAGAGGATCAGCCTAGACTTATTATGATGCGGGAGCAGCTCAAGGAGGAGCTGGTCACAAGATTTGCCGACGAAATGCGGGATGTGGGTTTCACAGATGAGGAGATTGTCGCCAGTGTTCGATCCCATCTGGAGAAGAGTCCCGATCAATAGATCGCTCAGAGGAGGCTGTATAGAATGACAGGTCAACCCAATAGCGCGGATGCAGTTGTTGTATTCGAAGGAGTGGGAAAGAAATTTATCGGCCGTACAGCGGTCAGCAATATGAGCTTCACAATTCCGAAGGGGCAGATTATCGGTGTAATTGGAATTAACGGGAGCGGAAAGTCAACCGTTCTGAAGCTGATGGCAGGCCTGCAGAAGCCGTCTGGGGGGCGGGTGCTCGTCAATGGACAGACGGCTAATCGCCTAAGCTGCAGAGATGTAGCCTTTCTACCGGAGCAGGATGTGTTCTATTCGGCGCATACGGTGAGAAGGACGCTTGATTTCTACAGGGTTATGTTCCAGGACTTCAACATTGCAAAAGCGCTCAGCATCGCGGAATCCTTCGAGCTGGATCTGGACCAGAGGATCGCCAAGCTGTCCAAGGGAAATCGCGCGCGTCTAAAAATCGTGCTCGCATTATCTCGACAGACACCCTTGGTTGTGATGGATGAGCCGCTGTCCGGTCTTGATCCGCTGGTGCGTGAGTCGATTATCAAGAGCCTGATTGCGAATGTGGATATGGAGCGCCAAACGTTGGTTATGAGCACGCATGAGGTAGGAGAGATCGAGCCGCTGCTGGATAAAGTGATGCTGATTCATGAGGGCGAGGTGCGTGGCTATGAGGCGGTTGAAGATATCCAATCGGAGTACGGGATTGGCCTTGTCAGCTGGATGAGAGAGCTAAGTGGTGAGCGCCGCCGAGATGGTATATGATAGAGGGTAAAGAACACGGGAAACAGGTGTATGCCAGCTATGAGTATTTCGGATCTATTATCTTATATGACAGAAGACAATCTGAAGCAGTTGTTGGAGCAGTATCGTTCTTTTGGTCCTCTGCCGGGTGTTCTTCTGACCTTTATGAAGTCGTTTGTTCCACCACTGCCTACGATTGTCATTGTAGGTGTGAATGCAGCTGTATACGGATTATGGCTCGGATTTCTCTACTCCTGGATCGGCATGGTGTGCGGCTGCATGGTCACTTTCCTGATTGTGCGCCGTGTATCCGGACATCCCTTCCTGGAGCGATGGGCACAGAAGCCCAAGGTGCAGAAGAGCATGGTATGGGTTCGCCGCAATGCGTTCAGCTATGTGTTTCTGCTCAGTATATTTCCGGTAGGTCCATTTGTCGTCATTAATATGGCTGCCGCACTCGCACGGATGCAGATTCGTTCCTTTCTGATTGCGATCCTGTTCGGCAAGGCGATAATGGTTCTGTCTGTATCCTTCATAGGACATGATCTTGCCCGATTCATCCATCGTCCAATCGAGCTTGTCTATGTTCTGCTCTTCGTCGGCATATCGCTGTGGATCAGCAAGCGAATAGAAACGCGGTTTACAAGGGCAGGCGGCGAGTTGGAACAAGCAAGCGGGCTGGATAAGTAAAAGCAAATGCTGAAGGTTTGGTTGAAGAGGTATCCGCTAGGGGTGAAAAGAGGCGGCGTTACAGTGAAGCATTTAAGGAGCAGACAGTAGGGGACATTCAGAAGCAAACGAAACCAATACCTCAAATCGAAACCAATACCTCAAATTAGTGAAGAGTTAAACATCCCGGCAGGTGTGCGCATATTAATCGAAGTATCGTGAGTTTGGCAATGAGCCGCTTGTTGAATCAAAATTAACACAACAGAGTCAAACACAAATCTGCCGCTGTAAGGCTCAAAACCCGTCTTACAGCGCGGAAAAACGAAGCCAGATGCGCCGTAAGCGTGAAAAAGCATCTTACAGATGCAACGGGGCGTAGAAACTGCAAAGTCTGCCGTTTGAGAAGCGGAAATTCCGTCTTACAGCGCGGAAAAACGAAGCCAGGTGCGCCGTAAGCGTGAAAAAGCGTCTTGCAGATGCAGCGGGGCGTAGAAACTGCAAAGTCTGCCGTTTGAGACGGCATAGTCTACCTGCCGCTGCCGAAAATTCCTTTGCATGAGAGGTGATTTTCGGGTTGTTGGGACGGCGGCAAGTTTGGAGCAGTGCATCCTGTGGGGAAGTGCCCCGCAGACTTGCTGCACAGGCTGATTGCTGCGGGAGCAGCTTCAACTGACATACGTCGTCATGTCGGGGGTTGTGCGCAAGCTCTGTACGAAAGAATCCTCCAGTTCCACTTCGCAGTGGTTCTGGAGGATTCTTTGTTTGTACATGGTCTTACTCATTCGGTGCTGCCCTTCAGGGGCAGCACCTTTGTTCCCTTATTGCTTATTTGCCGATGCGAGCGAAGGCTGTTGTCAACAAGTCAACATCGCCCCACTCTTTAGGTGAGTTGGACTCGCTTACGCCCGGTGTATCGGTTGTAGCAGGATCATTCGGAATCGTATCTACCGGCGAGAACTCGCCTTGGTGAAGCTTCACTCCAATACCTGAACCTTCAATGTTCGGATTGCCGATTGCGCTCAGTGGAATCTTCGCCTCGTAGAACGTGTCACGATTCACATCATGACCGAGTGCCTTGAAGTCCACCAGTTTGCTGGCATCCGCTGCATCGTCTACATCCTTCACTCCCCAGAGCTTCGTATAGCCTGCACCTTTGGCAAACTTCACCGTAATGCCTGCAGCAGTGCCTGTTTTGTAATTCACTCCAGCATCGTCAACGGGGAATACGCCGTTGACTGCTTTGGAGATGTAACCGGAATGGAACATGTTCGATGCGATGTTGAACTGGTAATCAGGCAGATTCGCACCGCCCCAGATTGGCTGGAGACCGTTCTTCTTCCACATGTCCAGTGGTGCGCCTGCGCCAGCAATCGTATCGATGGCGATCGTTTGCGGCATATCCATGGAACGGATTGGCGTACCGCCTGCAGAACCGGCATTCGCCGGGTCCACAATGTCCGTTACATCTACATACTGCCAAGCAAGGTACAGGTATTCATTGTCCCATGCTGCCCACAGATGGGACAGATCCATTGGTGATTCGTGCAGCGTCCAGTTGCTGCCGAGTGTACGCGGATCGTCGCCAGCCATATCGATGGCGATCAGCATATCGTCGGTCCATTGACCACCGTTCACGCCATCGATTGTAATGGGCGTCGCTACACGCTTGCCGAACGATGGGTTGGTGGAATACGGCTTGTCGCCACCTGGGATAATGATCGTTCCCTTCAACGTCACAACGGCAACAGCTGCGCTTGCTGCGGAGAAGTTATTCGCCGCATCGAATGCTTTCACGCTGTAGTCGTACGATGTTTCTTCCGTCAAGCCGGTATCTGTGAAGCTCGTCGTTGCGGACGTGCCGACTTTAACGCCATTGCGCAGGATGTCATAGCCTGTTACGCCCACATTGTCTGTGGAAGCTGTCCACGACAGGCTTACCGTTGTATCGGTTTTGCCCGTGGATGCAAGACCTGCAGGCACACTTGGCGCTTGCGTGTCGACACCATTATTCGTGACCACCGTTACTTCGTTGCTGGCACCTGAAAGGTTGCCAGCAGCGTCGTAAGCTTTAACGGTGTACTTATATGAAGTTGCTGCTGTAAGTCCTGTATCTGTGAAGCTCGTTGTTGCGGACGTGCCGACTTTGGTTCCATTGCGATAAATTTCATACCCATCTACGCCTACATTATCGGTTGAGGCTGTCCAAGACAGGGCAACCGTCTTGTCGGTTTTGCCGGTCGATGCAAGGCTCGCCGGTGCTGTAGGCGCTTGAGTATCATCGTCCCCTTGAACCGAGAATTTCATATCATCGACAATCAAGACTCCTGCGCCACTCGCCCCAGTGCTGCGAATGATCGCATATACTCTTGCTCTCGTTGCTGCTGCTGGAGTTTGGCCACTCAAGTTCAGCGCAACATAACCATTCGTTACTGTACTTTGATCAACCTTCGCATATCCGACAATTGTGTTGCTTGCATTGTAGAAGTCAACGTACAGCTGAACGCGTGCATTGGTCAGGCTGAGAACATTGAACTGGCCGCTTGCGGTATACGGCTTGTTGCCTTCAACCGGAACGTACTGGGACAGCTTCGATGTACTTCCGCTTGCCATGCCGGAGCCCGTCAGCTTCTGTGCCTTGCTTCCAGAAGCAACTGGCGTGGTTACCACGTCGAAGGTGGACGTAACGCCTGCAGTTACAGATTTAGCCCAGCTGTTCGCTATGCCTGTCGTTCCCGTGTAGGTTTCAAAGCCTGGATTGACAAGCAGGTTGCTGCTTGCAACGTTCTGTGTCGTTGCGCTGAATGCTGCGCTTGGATCGGACACATTGCCCGCTGCATCCTTCGCTTTTACTGTAAAGCTGTACGCCGTGTTTGGCGTCAAGCCCGTCACGTTGTAGCTGGTAGCTGTTCCAGCTGCGCTGCCAGCCAGTACGCTGCCATTGTAGATGTCGTAGCCCGTTACACCTACGTTATCCGTCGAAGCGGTCCAGGACAGGGCAACGGAGGTCGTTGCCGCTGTACCCGTTACGTTCGTTGGCGCGGATGGCTTGAGCGTATCCACATCGCTTGGTACTGCAATCGTAACTTCATTGCTGTAGCCGGAGAAGTTATTCGCTGCATCTTTCGCGCGAACCTGGTATTTGTACGTCGTACCAGCCGCTACTGTGCTATCGATGTAGGTGGTTGCATTCACCGTAAATGTCTCCGTGCTTGTGCCTGCCTTACGTGTAATTTCATAGCCGGTTACGCCAATGTTGTCCGTCGAAGCGCTCCAAGACAGTGTAACGGTCTTCGGAGTGCCTGTGCTGAGGTTGCCAGCCAGATTAGCGGGGGTGGAAGGAGCAATTGTATCGACTCCTGTCGGTTTCTCCCCAGGCTTCACTTGACCTGCCCCCCCATTGGTGCTAGGAATGTACGTGCTGTCGCCTACTGGGAAGAAGTAGTTCTTCTGGCCATTGCTATCCCATACGTTGCTGCCGTTGTTGAAGCAAGCTTCCAGACGGGTAGCCGTGCCGATGTCGATTGTCATTTTTTTGTAGCCAGGGTTGAGCGGATCATTCTCCATCTTCACGCCTGGAACAGCTGTCCAAGTGCCACCCTCTGCGCGATAGTGGATATTGACATTCGTCCAGCCCTCTTTGTAATAGACCGTTACTTTGTTGCCTGGCTGTGGAGCATCCGGTTTACCCGGGATGACCACGCCATCCTTATACGTATTATCGCCTTTGTTGAAGAAGTAGTTCTTCTGGCCATTGCTGTCCCATTGTCCGCTGCCGTTGTTGAATGCAGCTTCAACGCGAGTAGCTGTGCTCGTTCCAAGATCGATCGTGTACTTGGCATAGCCCGGAATCTCGGACTCAACCATCTTCACGCCTGGTACAGCGGTCCACGTACCACCCTCTGGACGATAGTGGATATATGGTGTTGCAAAGCCTTTTTTGTAGTAAACCGTAACCGAGTTGCTTGTGTTTCCAGGATCAGTTGTTACGCTCACTGCATCGCTTGGATCGGATTCCCCTCCAACCTGACTGCGTGCGATAACCATGTATGTGTATGCGGTTGCACCTGTCAAGCCTGTATCCGTGAAGGATGTTGTCGTTGCCGTGCCAACCTTGCTGCCATTGCGATAGACATCGTAGCCTGCAATGCCGGAAGCATCTGTGGATGCGCCCCAAGTCAAGGATACGGTCTTGTCTGTCTTCGCCGATGAAGCCAGATTCGTCGGCTTCGTCGGCTTCGTCGTACCAGCCGGGTTCGTCGTTACGCTAATGACGTTGCTCGGATCGGAGCTGGCGCCCGATTGGCTCTTGGCGATCACTTTGTACGAATACGCCGTTGCTGCCGTCAGACCCATATCGGTATACGTCGTTGCCGCTGTCGTTCCAACCTTCGCATTGTTGCGGTACACATCGTATCCCGCAATACCCGTGCTCACGGATGCTGTCCAAGTCAGCGTTACCGTTTTATCTGTTTTAGCCGATGAAGCCAGATTCGTTGGTGGTTCCAGCTTGCGTGGATCTGTATCATACCAAGTTGTTCCGTCATACCAGCCTGTTGCTATTCTTGCGAAGCCAGGCTGACCTTGGCCAGGAAGCTGTTTGCCCGTGTTGTCTTTGAAAATCATCGTTGCTTTCTCAGCGGTGTCGAAGCTGTACACATACCAGCCGTCGCCAGCGTCTGTCATAGCAGGAGCTGTCGCCCATGTAGGCTCATTCGTTTGCTTAGGCGCTGTTTCATAGAAGTACAGCGCCGGTGCTCCCCAGCCTGCTGGCTTCTTGAAGTAAATATCGAGCTTGGCGTTCGGATCGCCCTTCGTAAAGGTGTACGACCCTGTGCCTTCGCCGTTCTCATTGACCGCATACATCTTCAACGTTTTCGTCTCATCGATAGCCATGCCTGCGCCAATCGTGATCGTTGTGCCGTTCGTGAATGCAATGCCGTTCACTGGATCGCTGCCATCCAGCGTGTATTTGCCGCTATCCGCATTTTTCACCGAAAGGGTAACGGTTGTTGTTTCTGTCTTGAACTTGCCGCCTGCCGGAGATGCCGTCAGAACCGGGAATTTCTTGTTCGCGCCCACATTCTCGATCAGAATAACGCCATTCGCGCCAGCCGTAAATTTCGCTTTGCCGCCGCTGACTACGACTTCATTCTTCGTGTAAGCATCGCGTACTGTCGTGCCGTCTGGGAAAATGTTGCCCACGTTCACATCGACAGAGCCCGAAGCGCCTACGGCCACAACAACCTTATCCAGAATATCGCCTTGCTCATACGTACGGGAGAACGTATAAGGAGTGTCTGCGATTTTGGCGTGTTGACCTGCGCCAATCGCGATGTGATTGTTTCTGAATTGGCCAATCTTCTGCCAGTGGCTCTGAACCGCTGTATTCACGCTGCCCCAGTTCATGTCTGAACGTGAACCCATATCCGGGTCAGAACCGTTCTCGCCCTCTGGTCTAGCCGTTTCATCACCGTAGAACGTTTGCACCGCGCCAGGGAGAAGCAGCATCGCTGTTCCTGCTTGGATCAGATTACTACGCGGGTATAGTCTCTTATCATGTGAAGAGATGTAGCTCAGCATGTTGTAGTTCGCTGCGCTGCCGTTAAACTCGGTGGCATAACCCGAGAACAGCGATTCCAGGTTATTGTAATCTTTTCCTTGAAACTCGAAGTTGATTAGAGAATCAAACCCATTATCGAAATAATTGCCGTCTCTGCCGAGACCTTTACCGAATACTTCACCCGTCATCCAGAAGTTGTCGTCCCAATCTGCTCCTGGCTTCGTAGGGTTGTTCTGTCTCCATTTCGCAAGTGCGCTGTTACTTGCCTGTTTCAGTGCAGCCCAGTTCGTAGCTTCGACATGCTTCGCAGTATCCGCACGGAATCCGTCGATACCGAATTCTTCAACCCATGAGGACAGCCATTTGATCATGTAGTCTTTAGGCGCTACATTCATGTCTTTACGGTATTGCTTGGCAGCTGGAACGATCCAGTTGTCAAAGCCGCTTGTTTCTTTGCCGAATTTCGTTTTCAGAATTGGCGGCAATGCTGTAGGAGTCGTCGACTCGGTCTTGATGTCAGGCAAGAACCCGACGCAATTAGGGAGGTCGCCGCCGCTGCACTGATCATAGCCAGCGATGCCGTTCGGGCGAATCCAGTCTTTGCCCCACCAGGTTGCCCAAGCGGTTGCATTTTGCGTATTCATAATGTTGTTGTGCGAGTGCCAGTTCTGGCCGCCGCTCAGATTAGGCGTCCAGTTGCCGGCAAGTCCGCCGCGGTCGCCGTAGTTGTATTCCGCCATGTCGACGAGCGTCGGATACGCCACATGGTTCATAACAACGTCAAGGACAACGCGGATGCCTTTGGTATGTGCGAGATCAACGAACTCGCGCATTTCATCGATGGTTCCGATGCTCTTGTCCATCGCAGTGAAATCAAGCGCATAGTAGCCATGGTAGCCGTAGTGGGCGAAGTCGCCTTCTTTACCGCCTACCCAGCCGTGCATTTGCTCCCATGGAGCTGTAATCCAGATGGCATTGGTTCCAAGGTCGGTGAAGTAGCCTTCCTGGAGCTTCTGTGTCAATCCTTTAATATCGCCGCCATGGAAGGTAGCGATACTCTTGCCGCCTGCATCGACCTTCGGTCTGCCATAGGCGCCGTCATTGCTCGTATTGCCGTTTAAGAAACGGTCGGTCATAACGAAATACACGTTTGCATTATCCCAGCTGAAGGGGATTCCTGCTTGCTGCTGTCCGCCGTTGCCGATCTTGACCGTCGCCGGAGCGCTTGGGCCTGACTTCTGGCCGATTGTATCGACAGCTCTGACCGTATAGGTATAGGTATTGTTATTCGCTATAGTCGTATCCGAGTAGGAGGTTCCTGTCGGCTGGCCTTTGAGAGCGCCGTCGCGGTACACCTCATATTTCACAACGCCTTTGTCATCTGTAGAAGCATTCCATGTCAGGTTGACAGTTGTTGTGCCCACAGCGGTTCCTTGTAGATTCGTTGGCGCTGTAGGAGGCTGATCCGTTCCGGTTCCCCCAACAGGCACGTTGACCGGCGTGCTTGCGCCCGATCTCTGTCCGATGGTGTCTACTGCTTTAATGGTGTAGGAGTAAGTCTGGTTGGCTGATATCGAGTTGTCTGTGTAGGAGGTGGTAGTTGACTCGCCTTTAAGTGTGCCGTCACGGTAAATCTCGTATTTCACGACACCTTTGTCATCTGAGGATGCATTCCAAGTGAGGTTAACAGCAGTTGTTCCAGATGCGGTTCCTTGTACATTCGTCGGCGCAGTCGGCGGCTGATCGACAGGCGTCTGGACATCAGGAACCCAGATCGATACTGAGCCGTCCTTAACCTTGAATGTGCCGCTGCCATTGGAGCCGATCGTTACTTTATCCGTGAAGTTGCCCGTTATATCCTTCCATTGCTCGCCGGCATGGCTTGTGCCGACATTCATCGTCTTGGAGCCGCCCGTACGATCAGTCATTACCGTCGCTAAGCCGGAGCCTGGCTTGGATGCCACGCCTTCACGCGTCCAGCCGATCAGATCATCGCTATCCAGATAGTCGTTCTGCTTGCCGTAAGCGTGGTCCTTGCGCGCTTTAAGAATCGGATCAAGCTTGTTCTTGAGTGAAGCTTGTTTTCTTCCATGCTCGCCGGTGGTACCGTAGTAATCGCCGTAGAATACAGCAGGGTAGCCTTGCTCGCGAGTCAGAATATAGGAATAAGCAAGCGGCTTGAACCAGTCAAGCACTGGGTCGCCATGCGGGTGCTCGCGGTCGATCTGTGTATCATGATTCTCAACGAAAGTCATCGCATGTACGGGATCGCTTCCCACCATTGTACCGCTGGACAGGTTGCGCATGCTGAAGTTTCCGCTGGCACTCGAAGCCGATGCGAAATTGTTGCGAAGCGGGAAGTCGAACATCGACATATTGCTGCCTACTGCCTGCATGTAAGTTCCCATTTTATCCAAACCGCTGAGATATTCGCCGACCATGAATAAGTTTTTGCCTGTCTTCGTACGTGTTTCGTTAACGAAGTCCTTCATGAAGCTGAATTTGATGTGCTTGATTGCATCCAGCCGGAAGCCGTCAAGATCAAGCTCATTGACGTACCAAACGCCCCATTTCTTAATTTCCGCGACAACATCAGGGTGATCATAATCGATATCAAGACCCATCAGATAGTCGTAGTTTCCTCTCTCACCATCTACTGGATTATCCCAGCCCTTCGGTCCTTCGGAGAAACGGAAAATTCGTTCATAATAATCTACTCCGTCAAAATGGCTCTTGTTCCACTTGAACGTGGAGTAGGCGTTGTTGCGGCCGGGATAATTAAAGATCGTATGGGCCGCACGCGTGAACTCGCCGGAAATGGCTTGATTGCGGTTATACTTGTCAACCTCGATTACCTTAACATCCTCACTTGCTTCGCCGCCCATGAAGTGGTTGACGACGACATCGGCATAGACTTGAATGTTATTGCTGTGCAGCTTGGTAATCGCTTGCTTCAGCTCGCCTTTCGTACCGTATTTGGTCCGTACTGCACCCTTCTGGTTGAATTCACCCAGATCATACAAATCATAGACACCGTATCCGACATCGTTAATACCGGAATTTCCTTTGTAAGCTGGCGGAATCCACACACTGGTAATTCCAAGCTCCTTCAGGTGATCGGCATCATTGCCCATATTCGTCCAGTGATTGCCTGTTGTAGGTTGCGTCCACTCGAAATACTGCATCATTGTGCCGTTAATGGGGACCTCAGCTGGAGGCTCACCGGCAGGTGTTGCTGTCGGCGCGGCGGCAGACGCTTCACCGGAAGCTGCTTCTGCTCTATTATCAGGGGCGCCAATTGCAACGCCCCATAGCATTGAGCAGACAATCATCAGGCTTAAAATAATTCTGGTACTCCTCTTCAACATGTAACTTGTTCCTCCTAAAGTTTACGTATTCTGAAACTAAGGCGGGGCTCTTTCGCCCGGTCATGTTGTCAAGATATCGCTGTACCGGTACATCCTCCTTTCAATGTGCAAACGTTTTCACAGCTACGCCTATTTTAACAAGCGATTTTAAAGTAGAGTTAAAGATAGAAGCGGAAAAAATGAAAAAATTCACATTTTTGTAGAATGCGAAAGCTATTATTCATAAATTTCTAAGAATGTGACTCTATTGCAGTGAGAGAGACGGCGCCATTAAATTTATAGCCAGCGCCTCTTACGGTATGAATATATCGCGGATTGTGGGGCTGCTCCTCAATCTTTTGCCGCAGATTGTAGATGTGAACCATAACGGTACGGACATCCCCTAGCTTGCTGTCTCGCCAAATAAGGTCATAAAGGGTTTCAGTATGAAAAACACGGTTAGGGTTTTTGGCGAGGAGGACCAGCAATTGGAACTCTTTAGTGGACAGAATGGCTTCTTTGCCGTAAGAAAGAACGGTATGTGTCGAGAGATCCACTTCAAGTCCGGGATATTGCAGCAGGTGACGCTGATTGACGGGAAAAGCCCGTTTGTTTCTGCGAATCTGTGCCTTGATTCGCGCGAGAAGCACATCCAGGTTCAGCGGCTTGGAGATATAATCGTCTCCCCCCAGGTTGAAAGCAGATATTTTAACATAATCATCGGCATACGTGCTTACGAAGAGTATCGGAATATCGCTGACTTTACGTATTTCTGTGCATAGCTCCAGGCCTTCCAAACGCGGCGTCAGCAGATCAAGAATAATAAGATCGGGAACGTGAGAATGGAACAATCCGATTGTGTCTTGACCGCTGTACGAGCAGCCAATAACTTCGAACCCATGTTTGGACAAGTATTGAACCAGAAGCTTGCAGTGGTCATCATCATCATCGACAATGATGATTTTGTCTCGCATACAACATCTCCTCCTATCTAAATATGCAAGCGCTTACTCCCCTCACTCTATCATTTACAGAATGTGTCTGTTTGTCAATTAGGTATCGTGAGTGCAGGGAGGAATTAGTTCTTAAGTTGGAGGGATTGTTGCGAAACGATTTCAATTAATAGAAATAAATGTAAATAGAAGAATAAATATAGGAGAAATCAGCGGACGCCAAGGCTTTCTCGCTCGTTCAGCCGCGCAGGATTATAAAAGGCATTATAGCTTCAGCTTCCTCCTGATGGACTGCATATGCTTCTTGACAGTGTCGGCAGACTTGAACAGCATCTCGGCAATTTTACTCTTGCTGTAGCCTTTCTGCTGAAGGTAATAAATCTCCAGCTCGCTGGGAGTGAGAATCTGTACCCTCTTGGCTTCCTTCAACCTGGCGATCAGCGCTGGCGATGCATCGGAATGTATGGGGGCATTTCCTTCAACAGCCGACTGAATCGCTTTAATAATATCGTAAATGCTGGATTTGTTCATGTAATTGACGGCCCCGCATTCGAAGGAGCTTACAATGACATCATCGTCGACGATGGAGGTAAGAGCGATGATTTTGGGACCCAGCCTGCTGAGCTTCTCAATCAGCTCCATACCGTCCAGATTGGCACGGGTAAGATTAAGATCCAGCAATACAATGTCTGTGGATGGATGGCTCTCGATGAATGCGAGCGCCTCCTCCTTGCAGCCTGTAACGAAGACGACCTTGATATGCCGGCTTTCCTGTTCAATATATTTGGAGATGTTCGCCTGCCAGAAGGGATCATCCTCTACGAGCGCTACGGTTATTGTGCGTTTCAACATTTGGCCTCATCATCCTATTCCGACAGAATGCGAATTTGCGGTGGTCACAATTCGAGCCTTAGGAAGCTTGACGATGACAGATGTCCCCTTGTTAACCTCGCTGCGTACCAGCATATCGCCATCATGCGCTCTGACCACCATATAACAGAAGCTGAGTCCCAGACCGTGATTCTTAATGTTGTTCTTGGTGGAGAAGAAGGGCTCCATAATTCGGCTGAGCTCTTCCCTTGGAATCCCGCAGCCATTGTCGGTGATTTCAATTGTAACCCCGCCTTTTCTAGGAAACAATCGAACTTGAATCATGCCATGGGGAGCGGCAATAGCCTCCATCGCATTATTAAGAATGTTCTTAATCACCTCAGCGAGCAGAATGCCATCACACCGTACAGTGCATTCGGTAATTAGCTGTGACCGAATCTCAATGCCTCTGAAGCTGCAGAGGGGCCGCACGGCTTCAATAGCTTGCCGGATTAACGGGACAAGCGGGACCTCGGTCTCGACGGGAATCATTGCTTCTGTCCTGGAGCGAATGCGATCGACCATATTGTCGATGCTTTCGATTGCAGAGAAGACGGAGGAGATGGAGGCTTTGGTCTCCTCCAGGTCCTCTTTTTCGAGGGATGCTTTGGCCAGATTGAAGGAAAATTTGATTTTTTCAATTTCATTCTTGATCGTATGGTTTAGAATGGCCGTGCCGCTGCTCATAATCTGGATTGACTTGTCCAGCACCTGCTGCTTCTCGACCTTGATTCGGATGCCGAATACCCCTGAGAGGAAGATGTAACCGATAAATAGAAGATAGGCAATGCCGAAGAAAAGCGGTGTGAGACGGAAAAGCTCGGAATTTGGATCGATTGCCCGGGCAATATAATTGAAGATGAGGACTCCCAGCCAGACAGGAACCAGAACAAGCAGTATGTTTTGCCGTGCCTTCCTCCGATATCTGTTGTTCTCGCAGTACCAGGCGCGAAGCATCATCCAGCTTGCAGCCAGAATATAAGGAGCGGCCCATGGGAGCAGTACCCGGAAGTTAATGGTGATATCGGGGTAGAAATCGGTGAAGACAATCATCGCAATCATCGGTATTGCCAGAATGAAGGGAAGCCGCCTCCTGATCGGACTTCTCCCGATATCCGAATACACAATCGCATACATGAGAATGGCATACGGCGAAACGACTTGCGCCAGGAACTGACTATAAATATGTGCCTCGAACAGCAGCATGGACAAGCGCGGTCCTGCCCCGATCAATTCAAGCTCGGGTATGATATCGCTGATCAGCGATTCGGACAGGCCGCCTAAGGATGCGGACAGACAGAACACGATCATCCATCGATTGGCCTGATTTCCTTTGGGCTGGCTAACATAAAGGATAATCGCAAACAGCAGGTTGCAGAAAAAAATAAAAAACATCCGTTATATGCCTCCCATCGGGTGGAGAAGATCATTTCAGGTTTATCGATTGATAATAGGCGGGCGTCGGCCTTGTTGCAGCAGATTGAATACCATCAAACAGTTACTATACCATTTAATAACATTTATGAGTGTCGAATCAAGGCGAATAATTGTGAGCCCTTCTATTCATTTTCATTGGGATATAAGATGCAGCCAGCAGGCATGGATAGGGTAATGTTGTGAGGCAGCGTTAATGGACGATAATCTAAAGAAAGCAAACATCATACCCTAAGTTCCTGCATTGAACGGCCATCTGCAGCGAGCCATAATAAACCTATAACAGAGCGTGAGCTTGCGAAGCAGCCTTCTGCACGATAGAAGCTGCTAAGGAAGCGGCGCAGTAAACTTTGAGGAGGAAACATAATGACGATAATGTTCAAAGGGTTAAAGTTGGCCATGGTCGGTGCGCTCGCTATCAGCTTGGCGGCATGCGGCGCGAACAACAACTCGGGGACTGGCGGAGATAACGGCAAAGCGGCGAATGGCGGCAGCAATGGCAAGAAGCAGGAGCAGGAGCAGGAGAATATTACGATCACCTTCCAGAATATATATCCCGATCCGACAGACCCCAAGCACGGTGCTGTGAAGAAGATTGTAGAGCAATATCAGGCCGAGCATAAGCATATCACCATCGAGCTGGATTCGCTCAACACGGATCAACAGAAGCTGAAGCTTAAGACGCAAGCGGCTTCCAAAGAAGTGCCCGACATTACGGTCGTTAACCCGTCTGCTCAGATGAAGCCTTTCGTGGAGGCGGGCTTGTTCGCCCCGTTGAATGATATGGTGGAGCAGAACGGACTGAAGGATACGTTCCAGGAGGGAATTCTGGACTGGTACTCTTTCGACAACAACCTGTACGCGCTGCCGGATGGCAACAACATCGGCGTCGTCTATTACAACAAGGAATTGTTCGAGCAGGCGGGTGTGAAGGTTCCTGCAACCTTTGAAGAAATGATCGAAGTTGTGAAAGCGCTTAAATCGAAAGGGATTACGCCAATTGCCATCGGAGAGAAGGATACATGGACCGGCTCCTTCCTGTTCATGAACGTGCTGCTCCGCACCAATGGCGGACCGGGCTTCCTGCAGGATGTCCAGGATGGCAAGAAGACGTTCGAGGATCAGGCATTCGTGGATGCAGTCGACAGCTTCCAGGATCTCGTGCAGGCAGGGGCATTCCAGGATGGCGCAACCTCCTTCGACTACAATGCAGGGGAGAACCTGTTCAAGACGGGCAAAAGCGCGATGTACTATATGGGCAGTTGGGCAACTGGCGGTATAGAAACCTCTTCGGTTAACGGCAAGGTAGGGGTGTTCAAATTCCCTACGGTCAAAGGCAAAGGCAACCCGAACGAATTCATGCTTGCACCGGGCAGCGGATTTGCGATTTCGGCCAACAGCAAGCATTTGCAAGAAACGAAGGATTTCCTGAATTACTTCATGCTGAACTTCCCGAAGGTCATGTTCGAGGCTAAAGGCGCTATCGGCATCGCTCAGAAAGTAGATGGAGACTTCAAAGCGCAAGGGTATTCCGATATGGCCATGGAAATCCTTGGTCTGTTCAAGGAAGTGCAGGGCGGCGACCTGTCGTTCGACAACACGATGAATCCGGCAACCTCGCAAGGGCATCTGACAAGCATCCAGGATCTGTTCGGACAGAAGCGAGATTCCAAAGAAATCGCGAAGGACCACCAAACCGTGTACAGCAGCAACAAATAAGCGCAGCAGTTCAAGCTCATTTGATACGGATGGGAAGGGGTTCGAATCGACCCCCTTCTCCAGATTTTCAAATTGCGCGGATGTAATAACCAGCGAATTTAGAAAGTATAAGACGCCTTTATTCATTTGCGGTGAATAGTATCCTGTACGCGGACAAAATCGGCTTACAGCACGGGGAAAGCGAGCGAACAATCCCGTAAGCGGACAAAATCCGCTTACAGCACGAAAAAGTGGATGCAAGCCGCGTCGGTGAGGTCTGAAAGCGGAAAAAACCCGCTTACAGCCTGCCGAAAGCGAGCGAACAGTCCTGTAAGCGGACAAAATCCGCTTACAGCACGAAAAAGTGGAAGCAAGCCGCGTCGGTGAGGTCTGAAAGCGTGAAAAACCCGCTTACAGCCTGCCTAAAGCGAGCGAACAGTGCTGTAAGCGGACAAAATCCGCTTACAGCACGAAAAAGTGGATGGAAGCCGCGTCGGTGAGGTTTGAAAGCGGAAAAAACCCGCTTACAGCCCGCCGAAAGCGAGCGAGCGATCCCGTAAGCGGACAAAATCGGCTTACAGCACGGGGAAAGTGGATGAAAGCCGCGTCGGTGAGGTCTGAAAGCGTGAAAAAACCCGCTTACAGCCTGCCGAAAGCGAGCGAGCATCAGGAAAATTGACATGGAGGAGGCGATGAAGGTGAATGTGTTGAGGGTCTCCAGATGGACGATAGCCGCTTTTGTGCTGCCGTGCTTGCTGCTCTACGTCTGCCTTGTGTTTGTGCCTATACTCGTTTCATTATATAGCGGTTTGCTGGATTGGAACGGGATTGGCGATTCGAGGTTTATTGGTTTGGGCAATTTCAAGCAGCTGCTGTTCGATGACCCTGTCTTCTGGCCGTCTGTGAAGCGAACGCTAGTGTTCGCGATATTCTCCATGGCGGAAATTCCAGTTGTGCTATTCGTCGCCATATTGCTGAGCAGATTCGTGAAAAAACCGAATTTTCTCGTATCGAGCTATTTTCTGCCCGTTATTCTATCTGTAGTGATTATCGGCCAGCTGTGGAAAACGATCTACAACCCGGCCTCCATGGGAGGCATGCTCAACCAGCTGCTGGAAGCGGTAGGCTTGGGCGATTGGACAAGATCATGGCTGACTGAGCCTGACGTTGCGATGTACTCCTTATATTTTGTAGCATTGTGGCAATACCTGGGCTACCATACACTGATTCAGTTTACAGGCATTCAGAATATCCCGTCTGACATTTATGAGGCAGCCAAAATCGATGGCGCGGAAGGCTTGAAGGCCGACTGGTACATCACACTCCCAATGAATATTCCGATTTTCAAAATATCGATCGTGCTTGCCTTTATCGGCTCTCTGCAGGCGTTCGACATGATCATGGTCATGACGGGCGGCGGCCCCGCCCATGCGACAGATGTCATCTCTACCCATATGTACAACATGTCGTTCCTGTCCATGAAGTACGGCTATGGCAGCGCGATTGCGGCATTCCTCGTCATGCTCTGTCTGGTCGCAACCGTGCTCGTGAATCTGGTCTTCAACCGGCTGGAGAGAAAATATACGTAAAGGAGGCTGCGGCACAATGAACCCATCCATCCGCGCGGCAGCAGCGGTCAGCGCCAAGCCGATAGCTCGAACAGGAAAAGGCCGCTCCCGGATTGTCAAGGCTGTCGTCTTCGCCATCCTGTCTGTTCTGTTCGTCACGCAGGTGTATCCGCTGCTCTGGCTGCTGATCTATTCTCTGAAAAATAACGAGGAAATTCTGTCAGGAAGCTTCTTCTCCCTACCGGCATCTCCACAATGGAACAACTTCGCCGATGCGATCGCGTCCGGGAATTACTTCAAATACTTGACCAACAGCCTGTTCGTCACGACCGTTACGATGCTGGGGGTGCTGCTGCTCAGCGCGCTTGCATCATTCGCGATCAGCCGGTTCAAGTGGCGTTATGGCGGGGCGGTAATGGTCCTGTTCCTGGTCGGGATGATGATCCCGATGCAGGCGACGCTGCTGCCGCTCATGATTATTTTCAAAAACATAAATATTCTCAACACACATCTGTCGATCATACTGCCCTATATTGCGTTCCAAACGCCGATAGCGGTGTTCATACTAAGCGGGTTCATGAGATCCATTCCGCATGAGATTGAAGAGTCGGCGGTTGTGGATGGAGCGGGTGTATTCCGCATCTTCAGGAGCATCATTCTGCCGGTGTCGGTTCCGCCGATGATGACGGTATGTATTCTTACTTTTATCAACATCTGGAACGAGTACATTATGGCATCAACCTTCATTTCGTCCGAGAGCTTGAAGACGCTCCCGTTCGGCGTGTACAGCTTCGTCAGCCAGTATTCCGTGAATTACGGAGCGATTGGCGCGTTTCTGGTGCTCGGCGCACTGCCGGTTGTCATCGTCTATTTCCTGCTGGCGGACAAAATTACAAAGGGTATGGTTGCGGGAGCGGTGAAAGGGTAATTTCGCCTCTCCTTCTCCTGTTATGACCTGCTATACTATGGGGAAAGATGCAATGGGGAAGGGGCGCCACAGATGAGAGGCATGCATACGATCCATAACCGTTTGTTTCTCCTGTTTCTCTCCTGCATGATGACACTTCTCATTATTGCCAGCGTCCTCTATTACCAGAAGACAGCGAGGATCATCCATACGAAGATCAATGATATGGCTGAGAAAAATATTTCGCAAACCGTCGGACTATTCGACCTCCTGCTGGAAGGGTACGACAGCATAACCAAGTCGCTGAACAGCAACAGCGAGCTGCTGCGGCTGCTGGAAGCGCGGGAGAAGCCGATTGAGCCGACGATCAGCGGTATAAACGAGCGCGCCATTACGAACATAATGGGTGCTGTTTTTTATTCGCGGGATGATATTATCGGTATTCATGTCATTACGAATGCAGGAAAAATCTATAATTATGAGAAACATTTTGCTGGTATGATTGATATGAACTACGAGACGTCGGATTGGTACAACAAGCTCAAGAGCTCAAGCGGCGAGATGGTTTGGCTGGGTTTGAGCCAGGGCTCTCCCATTAATAATATGCAGAAGGAGTCTGTGTTCGTATTCGGCAGACAGCTTTACAATTTATCGACGCATAAGCCTATCGGCATTATGTTCATAGAGACGGACCCAGCGCCGATTCTGGCGGCTCTCACCAATGTGACCATCAGTCCCAATAGCCGGGTATATATAGCGGACAATGAGGATCGAATCGTTGCCTCGACCGAGAAGGAAGGGAGCCGTCTCCCGCTCATTAAAGGGATGCCGCGTCCTGCCTTGGACGAAATCATAGTCGATGACCGGACGGATGAGCTTATTGTGGCGGGCAAGGCGGCGATGGCGGATTGGACCGTGCTTGGTCTGACGCCAAAGGCGGACATCAGCTCGGAGCTTGATGAGACGAGGCAATATTTGATCGTTGTCATTCTTGTTATTATCGTCCTGTCCACCGCGCTCGCGTCACTGATATCGCGCAATATCTCATCGCCGCTGAAGCTGCTTATTCGTGAAATGAAGCAGGTGGAGATGGGGAATTTCAGAGGCTCGGTAAATGTCAAATCGTTCGAGGAAATCAACAGCCTCGTCGCCTCCTTCAACCGGATGGTGCGCCGGATGGACGAACTGATCGAGCGGACCGCATTATCCTCCATCAGCGAGAAGAACGCACAATTGCAAGCGCTTCAGTCGCAGGTCAATCCGCATTTTCTGTACAACACGCTGGATATGATTTACTGGATGCTGGATGAGCGGGAGAACGACAGACTGGGGCGTGTCATACTGGCGCTTTCCCACATGTTCCGCTACAGCAGCGATTGGAAGGAGGCGTCGAAGACGACGCTGCGGCAGGAGCTTGAGCAGATGCGCCATTACATGACGATTATCGAGAGTCGTTTGGAGGGCCGAGTAAGCACGGATATTCAAGTCGACGAGCAGTGGCTTGATATCCCGCTGCCGAAGATGACCATCCAGCCGATTATTGAGAATGCTGTGAAGAGCGGGCTGGAGCCGCTGGATCGTCTAGGGGTGCTTAAAGTCTATACAGAGGCAAGCGATCAGGAGTTGCATATTGTCATTGCGGATGACGGAGTCGGTATGGATGAGGATATGCTTATGAGGCTGCAGGAGATGCTGGAGAGCAGTGGCAGCAGTGGCAAAGGCAGTGGCAACAGCAGTAACGGCGGCAGTAACGGTAACGCCAGCCGCAATGGGGGCAGCAACGGCGGTAACGGCAGCAGCGGTAACCGCAGCCGCAATGGGAACAGCAACGGCAGCAGCAGTAACGCCAGCCGCTGCGGTAACGGTGATAACGATAGCGGCTCAAGGCGGGGAATCGGTCTGCCTAATGTTCACCGCCGTATTGCGCTTATGTTCGGGGAATCCTATGGACTTAGAATTGAGAGCAAACAAGGAGTAGGGACAACCGTTATTATTGCGATCCCGCTTTCTGCGAAAGGTGGCTGGTAGACAATGGACATTCTCATTGTAGATGACGAGACGGTTATACGGGAAGGAATCAAGCGAACTTTGCATAATCGTTTTCCAGATTCTCGTATCTATCTGGCTTCCAGTCCGGAGGAAGCGGCATTGCTGCTCCGCAAGCATCGCATCCACATCGTGCTGACCGACATTCTGATGCCTGGCATGACAGGGTTGGAGCTCATGAGCATTTCCCGAGGCCGCCATCCGAATGTGAAGTGGGTGGTCATCTCCGCGTATTCGGAGTTTGCTTACGCGCAGGAGGCCGTGCGCCTCGGAGCCAAGGATTACCTGCTCAAGCCAATAGGCAAGGAAGTGCTGATCAAGATGGTCGAGCAGTTGGGTGAAGAGGTCGTTCGGGATGCGGCGCTTACCCATGAGGCGCATATCTTGAAGGAGAACCGCAAGTACTTGCGGGAAGCCGTGTTCCAGCGATGGGCATCCGGCCTTGATATCGGGCGGATTGACCTGAGCTCCTTCATGGAGAGCTACCCGCATTTCCATCTCATCATGGTCAAGATGGAGAGTGACAGAGTCGTTCATCTGGAGCATTTTATGATAGAAAATGTGCTGAGCGAGCTTATTGAGCGGAATGGGAGCGGGTTCGTAACCATACATGACAGCAAAAGTCTTCTGGGGCTTGTGATGCTGCATGAGTGCGTCAAGCTGAATGAGCTGCTGGAGGAGCTGCGCAAGCATTTGATCAAATATTTGCGTGTCCCGTTCCAAATGATGCATTCCGAGCGTCTGGACCATTTTAATACAGTGCCTGCAGAGGTACAGCGGATGCGCCAGGCATCCACAACTCAGGTGTATGAGCATTATGCCAGCGGCGGCGACCGAGCGGTGGAAGTCGCCTTGCAATATATGAAGACACAGTATAACGAGGATCTGTCTCTGGAGAAGGTAGCGTCGATCGTATATTTGAACCCGGTCTATTTCAGCCAGCTGTTCAAGCAGAAGACAGGCAAGGGCTTCAAGGAATACATTATCCATCTGCGGCTAGAGCAGGCCAAGCAAATGCTGCGGAACCCACAGCTGAAAATCACCGATATAGCCGAGCGCGTGGGCTATCATGACATCCGGCACTTCTCTCAGGTATTCCGCAAGAAGTACAATGCCACCCCCTCCGAATACCGTCAGACATGCCTGTCGAAGACAACGGATTAACATGCTGCAGCGTTTGTTGAAAAGGTCAATCCAGGCATGCGTTGTACAATGGCAAGACGTCGTAGAATCCACTTTGGCTATCTTCATAAGACGGAAATATCATGTTACAGCACGGAAAAGTGGACCGAGGCACGCTGTAACGCTGAAAAACCTTCTTACAGATGGCAAGACGTCGTAGAATCCGCTTTGGCTATCTCCATAAGACGGAAATATCGTGTTACAGCACGGAAAAGTGGACCGAGTTGCGCTGTAACGCTGAAAAACCTTCTTACAGATGGCAGACGTCGTAGAATCCGCTTTGGCTATCTCCATAAGACGGAAATATCGTGTTACAGCACGGAAATGTATCGGGAGGTTCACTTGATATTTGAGATGCAAGCAACGGCTGATGTAACCCCCGCCTCGTTTGGAAATGTCCTCAGGCACGTTCTCAACAGCACAATTTTTGCAGCAATGTGTTGTTCTTTCATTGTGCAGTAATGATGATGTCCATAATCGTGTTATTTACTCGACGATGCTAGGGTCCCCTCTCCAAACCACTTGAAATGGTTGAATTGGATGCATTCATTTGAACGTCTTAGGTGAATTTAAACGTGCTAACGTCTCGACGACTTAAGCGCCTCATCAAAACCACCCAATCCGCCTTAAACAGCGTCGCTGTCTGTCAGCTTATAAGGCTTGGGCTGAAAATAATTCGTTCCAATAATGCCTAGAATAATGAGGAGCGCGCCAATGTAATGGTAGTAGTAAAGCTGCTCTTGGAGGAAGATCGTTCCTGCGAACATCGTCAGCAGGGTAGATAGATTGTTGAATACGCTCACGCGCGAAGCTTCCAGCCGGGATAAAGCGTAGTTGGATAAATAGGTCGTTACCAAAGAAGAGAAGACGCCTAAATAGATGATGGACAGGACGAAGCTCTGGCTTGTGAAGGGCTGGAAGTATGCTGCTATTGTTCCATTCGAGATATGCTCGATTATGGACATCAGGTTGAAGGATAGAAACCCGATGGTGATCATGACGAAGGTAATGTCTGTGATTTTGTAGGAGCCGATCAGCTTGCGGGCAAATACACTATAGGCGGCGACAGACAAAGTGGATAGCAGGATGAGAATGTAGCCGATCGTGTCGGATGCTTCGAACCGCACGCCCCTCTGAGTGAGGATATAGCCCATGCCTGCAACGGACAACAGGATCGACAGCTTCTGCCATACGCTGGTATGCTCCTTTAGGAAGATGGAGGCAAGAATCATTGTGAACACGGGGACGGCAGCCTGAACGATGCCTGCTTCTGATGATGAGATATGGAGCAATCCGAAAGCTTGAAACGCAAAGAACAAGGTTGGAGACAGGGCTGCGAGGGGCAGCAGGACCAGCACATCTTTGAGCTTGATTGCCAGCGGCAAGCGACCGGCGACTACACAGATCAGAACAGCCAGGAAGGAGACGGTGAACCGGTGTGCCAGAAGGTCTGCCGGATTCGATGCGGTGAGGGCCAGCTTGACAAATAGGAATGAAAAACCAATAATAACGGCAGTTAATATGGCCGCAATATATGCATAGTTTCTACTGCTGCTGTTCATCGTTGTGACCTCCGTGCGCGTTGCGGTGTTCATCACCGGACGGCTAATTCAATAGTAAAGGGTAGCGGTTTGGGTTACAATGCAAATAGCTCCTTTTTGTACAGGGAATGAAGAATCGATGCTAGGTTGGTTCTGGCGACAATGGGACAATACCCGAACAGAACATGAAGTGTTTGATTCCGAAGTTTTTTTCTGCGTTGCAGAGGATGATTAGGAGAGTGCACAGCAAACTTTTTAGGAGGCTACTATTACATGAGCACGGAACACGAGAACGCGGCTTTGCCGCCGAAAACTTGTACGATTGAACGCATGATTACGGTTCAGGAGGATATCGACAAAGTCCTCGCAGGAAAGAAGACCGCAACCCGCCGCAACGGAAGATATGCGGATATTGGCGAGATTATGACGCTTCAAGACCGCAGCTACGTCGTTAATCGGATCTATTCTCAGTCGCTGGGCGAGCTGACGGATGAGCATGCGCATCAGGAAGGCTATGCTAGTGTAGAGGAGTATAAAGAAGCGATTCTAGCGTTCCACCCAGGAATGCCTTGGCTGCCGCACATGAAAGTATGGGTTCATGAATTCAGCCCGGTTCAGGAATAGCGCTTCTTGCCTTTCTTGCATGGGGTGCTCCTGTACACCCATATTGTCAGTGCGATCATGTCCATTGGCCCGTTCTTCATCCTCATCCCATTGCTGAGTAAATTGCGGGCCTCGGAATTGCATGTGCAGCAGGCATATCTGGATACCTTCAGAGCTGCTGTTCGATTAGCCAAGCACGCGGGACATGTATTGGTTGTGTCGGGAGTACTGCTCGTCATGGAAGCTTCCTGGTCATGGACAACCTCATGGATTGTCGTGACCGTTCTGATCTTGTTAAGCTCATTATTTTTCCTGGCTCGCGCGTTCTCCCCTTCGATACGAAAGCTTGCAGAGCCTGAGACAGACCGGGACCAGGCCATGCGAAAGCTGACTCGGGCGGTCTGGATCTATCTTGCATTGCTTATGATCATGCTGTGGTTTATGGTAGCGAAGCCTACATTGTGGTAGTGGGCAAAAAAAGAGCTTGCGCAAAGGCGCGGCACGGCGAATTTAATCGCTGGCCGCGCTTTTGGCTTGCTTAGGCCAGAGTGTATAGCTGAAACTGACCGCGAAATCAACGATCAGAATAACGAACCAGACGTTCGACATCTGCTGAAGCGGCTTGGTCTGCTCCGGATTGTCTACAAAGAAGATCATGCCGTATAGAAGAGCGGAGCCCAGAGCCCATGCCAGAAGATGCTTATACCAGCCTAGCCGTTCGCGCCGGGCGCGGGTCTTCCCGTATTTGGGCTTGCCTGCGGGCTTGGGGCCGTTGGCGAACCAATATAGGAAGCGGGCGTCAGCCCACGCTATTATACTGCGTCCGAAGGCGACAGTTGCGCCGACATAGATAGCGGCCAGACCATGGAATGTACCTGCAGGGGTTCCATTTTGAAGATCAATGACAGTGAAGACGATTAGCAGCAAATCAATAATAGGGGTTCCCAGCAGCAAAAGGGTGCCTAATTTCTCTTTGCGCAGCACATATCTTGCGAACAACCCCGCCAAGACGAAAACCCAGAAAGCCACCTCTCCGGCAACGATAAGCCAACCGATCATAGTGAATCACTCCCTCCTTTAACCTCATAACTGTACCGAGTTAATTTAGCACAACTGTATTAAAATATCAATGCGTGATATACTTTAGCTATGCCAAAAATAGTTGATCACCACAAACAAAGAGAAAAGCTGGCGGAAGCCACATGGAGAGTGATTCTCCGTGACGGGATGGAGCGCGCATCTGTCCGCAACATTGCCGAAGAAGCTGGATTGTCGGTCGGTTCGCTGCGTCATTATTTCTCGACACAATCGGAGCTGCTGGCCTTCTCCATGGAGCTGGTATCCATAAGAGTGGAGAAACGGATCAAGGGGCTGCCCTTCACTGGCGAGCCGATAGCCGATGCGCAGATGCTGCTGTGGGAGCTGCTGCCGATTGATGAGGAGAGAAGCGCGGAGATGGCGGTATGGCTGGCTTTTACAGCCAAAGCATTGTCTGATCCGATGCTTCAGCCGTTGAAGGATCGAATCTATGCGGAGATGAAGCTCGGCATGATTTCCATTATTGAGGAGCTGTTCAGCAGGTATAACACAGCTGCAGCTGCGACAGAAGCAGAAAAGGCGCTGGAGGCGGAGCGGCTGTACGCGCTGCTGGACGGACTGGCGATTCATAGCGTCATGAAGCCGAGCGAGGTTAATTCCGATGTTATGAAATCGGTAATCGCGCACCATATTAAGAGTATCTGCAGGAGCGACAGAGCCTCGGACTAAGCTATTGCATAAAGCCGGCGTATGCAGTCTATGAACAATAATTGCCGATGCTGCTCATGGCTGTTCACGAATCCTTGCATTTGTGAGTAAAGTAGTAATGAGGTGTTCCCATGCGAGCAGGCATATCATACGCGAATGAAGATGATGTAGATGAATATGTAGATGTAGATGAATATCAAAACGTGGAAGTGGACGCAGCTACAGCTAATAAAGGAGAAAATGAAGGGGAAAGTTACGGGACGGGAGGAAGCGAGCTTGATTCGATGGTCTCGGCCAGATGAAGGCCGATATGTTGTTCCGCTTCTATATGCCGCGATTGGTCAGGATATCGCAGCTATGCTGACTGGTGAAAGTGACGCCCGACTCGCCACAGAAGTGATGCAGAATTTCTTCGAACGCAGCGGCAATCGTCTTAGCTATGAGAATATCGTTGTGGCAGAGGCTGACGGGCGTCCTGTTGGCTGCGTGCTATTTTATCATGGCAGCCGCATCGTTGAATTGGATCAGCCTTTAGTAGATCGGATTGCTGCATTAACGAGTAACCCCGCTGTCAGCTTCACCAGAGAGTCGCGGGATGACGAATTTTATCTGGATTCGCTCGCGGTGGACGATCAGTATCAAGGCCGTGGCATCGGAGGAGCGCTTATAGAGGCATTCGAGGCGGAGGGCAGAGCCCGAGGCCATGAGCGGCTGGCATTGATCGTAATCAACGGGAACGATAAAGCTAAGGCGCTCTACATCAAGAAGGGCTACGAGCCTGACGGCCAAATCGAACTATGCGGTCATGTCTATGATCATATGGTAAAGCGGATCGACGGTAGCGGCGGCATCAGCGACTGAGTCGTTGGCCGAGTGGTTCCGCAGTCTGGACCAATAGCCAGCGATATTATGATGCAGAATAAAGAGAGGGCAGCTTCGGCTTGGCAGCTCTCTTTTTTTATGCAACAGTTAAATCATGATTCTAATAAAATCATACATGTAAATAATTTCAAAGAATACGAAAACCACCTGCACTGTATTTACGATTAAGGTGGAACCAATTCGTTTCTTGTTGATCTTCCATAAAAAGAAAATCATATATGCCCATATAATAATTCCCGATCCCTTGTGCACTAACTCTAAGGAACTGCTTTCGTAATCAAAAAAAGTAATCATAAATAACAGACTCGATAGCAGAAAAACAAATGCAAGTACAATCTCTTTTGTTGAAGCTTTCATGCGATCCCTCTCTTTCAAAATGTTCATTTTGTTTCACAATTACTTGCGAGGATTGAAATGATTTCCTCTAATTCGTATGAAATAATTTTACATAATGTGCAAGAACTACGCAATGATGATGATAACCGTACCAGGTGCTTAGATGCCTTTAATATTCCTGTAGAAAACGATTTGTGTAAATAATTCCCTTGACCGCTTCTTAATTTCAGATTACTCTGTATTACAGAGTGAATAAATTGAGCTGGAATTTTGAAGCCCAACAAGGAGGCGGATCGCTTGCAGGACGTTATTGTGCTTGATCAGGTGCGCAAACAATATAAGACGAAGGTTGCGGTTGACGGTATTTCTTTTACAGTAGGCAAGGGTGAGATATTCGGAATTGTTGGTCCTAACGGAGCGGGAAAAACCACATTAATTGAGATGCTGGAAGGCTTGCGCTGGGCTGACAGCGGTGGGATCACGATACTGGGGCAGGATATTCGAAAGCAGACGGAGGCGATCAAGCAGCGGATTGGCGTGCTTCTGCAATCCAGCTCGATTCCCCCGAAGGCGAAGGTGAAGGAAGTATTCAAGCTGTTCCCATCCTTCTATAACAAACAAGCCGATCTGAAGGAGGTTATGCAGTTCCTTGGATTGGAAGACAAGGGGAATGAATTCTACAAGTCGCTGTCGGGCGGCTGGAAGCAGCGAGTATCGCTGGCGCTGGCGCTTATTAATGATCCTGATATTATTTTTCTCGATGAACCGAGTATGGGGCTGGACCCTAATGCGCGGAGCGAGATGTGGGCCATGATTCACAGATTAAGAGACGAGGGCCGAACGATTCTGGTCACCACTCATTATATGGAGGAAGCAGAGGCGTTATGTGATCGGGTAGCGATCATTAACAACGGGCAATTAATCGCGCTTGATACGCCTAAGAAGCTCATTACGCTGCTCGGCGGGACGAAGCGGATCGGCTTCAAGGCGACGGCGGGAGCCAAGAGGGAGACGTTGACGGCTTTAGCCCATGTTGTGCAAGTGGATTGGGAGCAGGACTGGATCAAGATGCATTCATCAAGCACGGACGAGACGCTTCAGCAGCTGTTCCGGCTTGCAGATGGCGAGGGCTGGATGGTTAGCGGACTTAAGCTGGAGGATGCGTCCATGAATGACGTCTTCAGCAAAATGACCTTGCAAGGGGGCGGCAAAACAGAATGAATGCCTACATGAGATTGATCGTATTTGATTTAAGGCTCTATCTGCGGGACTGGCAAACGATATTCTGGGTACTTATCTATCCGGTTCTCATGCTTGTCATATTCGGCTCTATGTATGGCGATCAAGTGGATCCCGATACCGGGGAAAGGTTCATCGTTACGTATGTGCCAGCGCTATGTGTTCTGAATATAATCTCTGTCGCCTTGTTCACTCTGTCGATAAATATGATTACGCATCGGGAGAATGGCACGCTGAGAAGATATCGGGTAACGCCGATCCGTTCGTCCGCTGTACTCCTCTCTCACTCCATACAGGGGCTGCTGCTCGTCTTTGCAGGCGCATTGGAAATTATCCTCGTCGCCAAGCTTATCTGGGATATTGAGATAACGGCTTCTGCTTTGATAACGCTGCTCGGCTGCTTGCTGTTTGGTTGCATTGCTTTCTTCGGCCTTGGGTTCGCGATGTCGGGTCTTGCGAATAATCCGGGGGCTGCAAGCGGCTTGGCCATGATCATATTCTTCCCGATGCTATTCCTGTCGGGGGTTACGATGCCTGTGAAGCTGCTGCCGCAAGTGATGCAGAGCATAAGCGAGTGGCTGCCGATGACGTATATGGTCAAGCTGGCGCAAGGGGTGTGGCAGGGGACGGCGCTCTCATCGTTCGGAATGGAATTTGCCGTTCTTGGCGGCTCGGCTGTCATATTCACAGGGCTTGCGCTCTGGTTATTTAGATGGGAGAATTAGTGGATAAGCTGGGCTAGAGGAGTGTTGCAATTGGACAGTGATGTGGACAATAAGGACTCATTATCCGCTAAGCAGGATCAGACACGGCATACAGACGGCGCTGCGGGAGCCGGCGGACATGATCCGCTGCAGGCGCTGCAGGATATAGAGTTCATCAAGCAGCTCATGGCAAGGAATCAGAAGAAGCTGGAGCAGGGCGCTCCGTTTTTGTTCATCTGGGGTACGTATATGATGCTCGGCTTTATCGGAATGCAGTTCATAGGGCTGATCTGGGCGATAACTTTCTGGCCGATTGGCTCAGTGGTTGGCGGTATACTCTCGGCGATAATCGGCATCAGGCAAAGTCGCGAGAGTGGTGTGACGAAGGGTGGAAGAGGCGACTGGATGTTCTGGCTGCCCTTCCTCGTAATGATACTCGCGGGCTATAGTCTGATGGCGCTAGATATCGTTAGGAAGGAATATCTGGGATTCTTCTGGTTAACCTTGACCGGTGTTACTTATGTTTATTTGGGCACCTTGATCGGCAGGGGACCGATTATTCTCGGCATTTGGTTTATCGTGCTGTCCGTTCTGACCAAGCTGTTCTTCATCGAATATCAGAACTTTATTTTTGGCCTGATGGGTGGAGGGAGTATCGTATTAATGGGCGTATTCCTGCAGCTGCGGGGGCGGAAGCATGGGTGATAATATACTGGATGCGATTGACGATACCATTCATGCAAAAGCGCGTCTAGGCATTATGAGCCTGTTGATGGTGAACGGGGAGTGCGATTTCGTCTTTCTCCGCAATGAGCTTCAGCTAACGGAGGGCAATTTGGGCAACCATATTCGCGTGTTGGAGGAGGCCAATTACATACAGGTGAACAAAACCTTCGCCGGCAAGCGGCCCAAGACAACCTGCGTGCCAACCGAACAGGGGATAAGTATGTTCAGGCAATATATCGAGGGCTTGGAGCGGATTATCCAAATGGCGCAATCTGCTGGCATCAAGCCCAATAAAAACTAATCAGAGGCTGTCTCCTTGGTAGCATGCTACCAAGGAGACAGCCTCGCTGCTTGTGCGGAACGATATTCTCGACTGTACGCTGGCAAAGGAGGATTGACCCTATGCAGGTCGATCACAAGACAGCTGTGATCGCATTATTACTGCGTGCTATCGTTGTCAGCATCAGGATTGATATTAACATCCGGCTCAGCGGGAGTAACTATGGGCGTGTTGGTTTCTGCCTCGTTATTCGTATTGCCATTGCCATTGCTGTTGCCGTTGCTGTCCTTCATACATGCGGATGCCCCCATAAGAAGAGTAATGCTCAGGGCTGCTGTCAGGAGCAGTCTGGACCAAGGTTTAAAAGTGTTTCTTTCCATGCTTCATTTCCCCTTTCGAATAGTGGGTCACATTCATGATAATTACATACCCCGATCAATAGAATTAAACACATCTGCGGCAATAATGGCGGAGAACGATAGAAAAAATGCGGAGCAGCAAGTGAAACTATGACAGGATGGTGTCCACTTTGCCATCGTACAATGGAGTCAGCTCGTGAATGATGGGATTGACGATAGCGATAAGAAAAGGAAGCGTGGACACTATGGAAATCAACCAGACACAAGTGCATCTGGCAAGTATGATACTAGCCGGGGTGGAAGCAAGAACGGACAATCGGCGTGAAGCGGGGCCGGATGGCTGTATACCGGGGCTCTGGCAGACGTTCATGAATGCGGAATTATCCGAGCTTGCAGGGGTGCAGCCGCCGCAGCATACATACGTGCTGTACACGGACTACGAGAGCGATGTGAACGGTGCGTATACCGTACGAATAGGACATGAGTGGGAGAGCGAATCGGCGGCGATCAAGGCAGGATTGACACCGTCAGCACTGCCCGCATCGAAGTATATCGTATTCAAGGCGACGGGAGGCTCCGTGCAGCAGGTAGTTATAGAGGCGTGGCATTACATCTGGGCATGGTTCGAATCCTCATCGCTTGTTCGTACGTATACAGGGGATTTCGAGCGCTATGATGGAGCTGGGTTCGATCCCCAGCACGCAGTGGTGGAAATTTGCATAGCCATTCAATAGCAACAGACTACTAGTCGCGAAAAGAAAGACAAGCCTCTCCTGTTTGCGGAGGGGCTTGTTGTCGGTGTGTTGGTGTGTCGTCGGGAGGGAGGGGGATTTCCAGCAGCGGTCGGGAACCCTGTACCTACCTCCTTTTGGCCACTATCCCTTTCGCTCAGATGGATCGGTGGATAGCTCCCAAACCCACTTGCAGTTGAGTGAAGGAGGGAGTGGAGCTAGCATCTCGTTACCCAACGGCTTACAGCCCCCACGGCCCCGCGTTATCTGAGGGAAGGGGATAGTGGGGCAAAGGCTCGCCTGCCCCTACGGCCCCCGCGTTATCTGAGCGAAAGGGATAGCGGAGCAAAGGTCTGGCTGCCCCCACGGCCCTCGCGTTAACTGAGTGAAGGGGATAGTGGAGCAGGGGGCCGCCTGCCCACCACGGCCCGCGTTAACTGAGCGAAAGGGATAGTGGAGCAAAGGTCTGGCTGCCCCCACGGTCCCGGCGTTAACTGAGTGAAAGGGATAGTGGAGCAAGGGCCAGCCTGCCCCCATGGCCCCAGCGTTAACTGAGCGAAGGGGATAATGGCCATAGGTCTGGAGGAGGCGGAGGTTTGGTCTGGCGAGCTGCTGAGGCGGGGAACGGTCAGGGTCTATTTTTCCTCCACTAAACGATCGCACAATCTCTCTCGATAAGGCACTCATACTTTATGTAGAGGTGACTTATATTGAAAGCACGCAGGTATAACAGCAATAATATTAGAGGCAAGCTCCGTGTCTGTAAATATTTGGCCGCCAGCAAAGGGCTCAAACAACATATTCCACACACGGTTCTGTTAACGGAGTCTAATCTCAAGTCCATGTCCCAAATGTACAAATCCGTATACATCAAACCGGATATAGGCTCGATGGGAATAGGCGTGTATAAGCTGAATCGCATTTCGGATGGCTTCGAGCTGTATTCGACCACCAAGCGACAGCAGCATCGACACCATTTCGGTTCTGTCTCGGCGGTGTATCGCCATATAAAAGCCCGACATAAGAGCAGAATGATTGTTCAAACAACGATTGCACTTGATCGTGTCAATGATCGCCCATATGATATTCGAGCAATGGTTCAGCGAAGACCGGGCGGAGCGTGGACATGCACAGGCTTCTTGGTTAAAGTGGGTGCCGGACCGAACCATATCGTGACCAATTATTATCAAGGAGGGACCATCGAGACGATTCAGAAACACCTCAAGAAGAAGGGATTCTCCGATTCACGGCGAGAATCGCGCATCCAGTCGCTATCCAGCAAGGCGATTGCGGTTTCCAGAGCATTGAGCAGCAGGCGGTCTGGCATGCGTGAGATGGGGATTGATTTCGCCTATGATAAGAATGATCGCCTGTGGATCCTGGAAGTGAACTCCAACCACCCGCAATTCCATCCACTTAAAAATTTGGACCGCAAGGCGTTCAGCCGAATGCTATCTTTCGCCAAAAGCTACGGCAGACACAACAGCAAATGAAACGAAGCACAGCATGCATGGAGAATGCATGCTGTTCATTATGCTGGATTGCGGCTGCTGCTGTACCGCAGCTTGTTTCTTCCGGCTCTCATCGACGTGACAAGCATCGGATCAGCAATAGATAAGTAATCGATCTTTACACCGATCCAGATAATGGATTAAGCTAGGTGTAATGGTAATAACGCCAAATGTATCAGAGACAGGGGGCGGCCTCGGGTCATTAGTAGGAGAATGATCAATCAATTCGATATACAACAGAGGGAGTGAAGTGATGAAGGATTTAAACCTAAGTTTACGTTCCGTTTTTTGCCTGCTCGGACTACTGCTAGTATTCGTCACGGGCTGTGCAGAGAATAATCAGCAGCCAGCGAAGGATGCTGCCGCGGTACAGGAGAATGAGAAGCAGCTTGAGAAGGCAGAGGGGGAGGCCGGCACTGCAGAAGCGGCTATTAAAGAAGCGACACAGGAGCTGTGGAAGTATGAGACGCAGGGACGCATTACGTCTTCACCGCTTGTTTATGAAAACGCTGTCTTCTTCGGGAGTGACGACGGCAAGCTGCATGCTGTATCGGCGGAGGGCGGAGAGGTGAAGTGGAGCTTCGAGGCAGGAAGTGAAGTCCGTTCCAGCCCTAAGCTCACCAGCTCGGGAAACGTGATATTCCAGAATCATGACGGCGTCGTCTACGCGCTGGATGCCAAGAGCGGGAAGGCTGCTTGGGTATTCAAGGAGGGCGCGGTACAGGGGCAGATGGAGATGGATCAATGGGACTATTTTGATGCGTCGGCATCTGTGGACGGCGACAGGATTTACATAGGCCATGCCAGCGGAATGATGTACGCCCTTCAGGAGAAGTCAGGTGAAATGCTATGGCAATTCAAGGCGGGGGCTCCTATTAAGGCGACTGCGGCTCATGATGATGAGCGTGTCTATGTGGGAGACTGGAACGGGAAGCTGTATGCCTTGAATAAAACGGATGGCAAGCTTATATGGGAGTATCAGACAAAGCCGAATCAGCATCATAAAGCGATTCAGTCAACGCCGTGGGTTGAGGACGGGGTCGTCTATGTGGGAGGCCGGAATTTCTCCCTCTATGCACTGGATGCCGCCAAGGGAACTGTGCTCTGGGAGCAGCCGGAGCCGGCTTGGGTCGCATCCCCGGTCTTAGCAGAGGGCAAGCTGCTGGCGGGCAACTCCAATGGCACTTTCATGAAAGCAGTTGAACCTGATACTGGAAGCATGCTGTGGAAGTTTATGCTGAAGAGCAATGTATTGGCAGCGCCCGCTGTTGCAGATGGGGTTGTCTATTTCGGCTCAGGCTATGCTTATGCGAATGGCAGCCGAGAAGAATTTCTCTATGCGGTGGAGCTTGCGACCGGCGTGTTGAAGTGGAAGCATCCGACCTACAAGCTGCAGACTACGCCAGTCGTGCAAGGCGATATAATCTATTACACAGGGTTCGATCAGGCGCTTCATGCGGTGCGTATGGGTGGTACTGATTAGAGGGCAGGGGGATGCATATGCGCAAATGGTTATGTGCAATTATTATTAACATCGTTCTGGTAATAACAGGGGGCTGTGCTCAGCCACAAAACAATGTCGACGAATCGCCTCCAATAGAGGCAGCGGCACAAACATCGCTGGAACCGGAGAAGAATGACTTGGGAAATGGACCTGTCTGGAACAAAGAGGTTTTCTACAGCGAATCGCTGCAGAAGGAGATGGACGTTAATGTGTATCTGCCGCCGGGCTATACGAATTCGGAAAGCTACCCGGTGCTGTATCTTCTGCATGGATTCGCCGGTAATTATCAGGATTGGATTCCGCAGAGCGGACTGCCGCGGATTGCGGATCGGCTTATAAGGAACGGCAAGATCAAGCCGGTCATCGTCGTTAGTCCGCAGATTGATACCAGCTTCGGCATTAATTCGAATGATGGCCCTGCTACTGTGAACATGATTGGAGTAAGCGAGGGGCTGTATGAGGACTATATCGCGCAGGATCTGCGCAAATTTATAGAGAAGAACTATGCCGCGGCTACAGATTCGGAGAGCAGATACATTGGCGGCATCTCCATGGGCGGCTTCGGTGCTCTTCATATTGCTTTTCGCAATCCGGAGCTGTACAGCAGAGTCGGCGGGCACAGCGCATCGCTGTGGCTGGAGGATTCCGAGGATTTCTACGATCAGAAGCTATGGGCGTTCGGAGACAAGGATACGAAGCGCAAGCGCGATCCGCTTGAGCTTGCGGAATATGCCGATTTGTCGGCGATGGAGGTTTATCTGGATTGCGGCAGCTATGATGCGTTCGCCCCGCGTTCAGCCAAGCTGTATGAGGTGCTCGCCGAACGTGGAGTTTCGACAGAGCTGCATATTCAGGAGGGTGGACACAGCGGCGAATATTGGAGCAGGCATGTCGAGGATTATTTGCTGTTCTATGCGAAATAGCATCGTAAATGGAATCGGAATTGGAATCATTTCTTGCATAAAATGTTGTCCACAAATGAATAAGTTTGGTTTATACTATTAGTAAGCATGCATTTCATGTCAACAAACATAACATAACCGGGGGTGCGTTCATCAATGAAAAAGGGAATCGTCGTATTAGCCGTTTGTGCATTAGTGTTAAGTTTGCTTGCCGGTTGCGGCAGCAAGGAGAACGGAGGCTCTGAAGGATCTGGAGATGCGGGGTCTGCAAGCTTCAAGGTCGGGATGGTCACGGATGCAGGCACAATTGACGACAAGTCCTTTAACCAAGGCACCTGGGAAGGAATTAAGAAAGCAGCCGAGGAGCTCAAGCTTGACAGCAAGTACTTGAAGCCTAACGGAACGACAGAAGCGGAATATACGAAGGAAATCGGCAATCTCTTTGATGCCGGGTACAAATTCATCGTAACGCCTGGATTCAAGTTCGAGACGGCAATCTTCAAGTCCCAGGACAAATATAAGGATGCCAAGTTCGTACTGATTGACGGTGCGCCGCATAACGGAGACGGCAAGGCCGTGGTGAATGACAATACGGTATCGATCTTTTTCGCGGAGCATGAATCCGGATTTATGGCAGGCGTTGCAACAGCGCTTCAGCTGAAAGAAGGCGAAGCGGGCTTTATCGGCGGTATGGAAATTCCACCGGTACAGAAGTACAACTGGGGATTCCAGCAAGGCGTGAATTACGCGAACGAGAATCTGGGTACGAAGATCTCCATCAAGAAGGAGAACGTAATCTACGAAGGCAGCTTCGATAACGTAGCTGGCGGCGGACAGCTTGCAGCGCAAATGTTCGATCGTGGCGTTAATGTGATCTTCTGTGCGGCGGGCGGAGTTGGCGTAGGTGCAATTAATGAAGCGAAAACACGGGCTGCCGGCGGTAAAGATGTATGGATCGTCGGTGTAGACGTAGATCAATATGCGGATGGTGTCTATAAGGATGATAAGTCGATCATTCTTACCTCGGCAATGAAGAAGATCGACCATGCTGCTTTTGACATGATCAAAGCAGAGCAGGAGGGCAAGTTCCCAGGCGGACAGACGCTGGTATTCGATGCGAAGAATGATGGCGTAGGCATACCGGTGGAAAACCCGAATCTGAGTGCGGATACGACGACGAAGGCCGATGAGCTGTTTCAGAAGCTCAAGGCTGGTGAAATTACAGTAGCGGGCGAGCAAGGAAGCCTGATTAAGTAGATAGCAGTTTGATCCAAGCAATTTGATGATGAATTAAATACCGGAAGAGACGGGCTACCGTCTCTTTTTGGTTTAAGGCTATAAGGGAGGGATGCTCGATGGATTATGCGGTTGAGATGCTGGACATAAGAAAGGAATTTCCGGGCATTGTCGCCAATGACGATATTACGCTCCGTCTGAAGCGCGGGGAGATTCATGCTCTTCTGGGCGAGAACGGAGCGGGCAAATCAACGCTGATGGGCATACTATTCGGCATGTATCAAGCTGATCGCGGGATGATTAAGGTGAGCGGCAAGGAAGTGCGCATCGGCAATCCTAATGTGGCGACCAAGCTGGGTATTGGCATGGTGCATCAGCATTTTAAGCTCGTCAGTACATTTACGGTAACAGAGAATATCATTCTGGGCAGCGAGACCCGCAAGGGGCTTGTATTGGATGTGAAGACGGCTAGCAAGCGAATAGAGCAGTTGTCTCAGCGATACGGCCTGAATGTAGATCCCCATGCAAAGATTGAAGATATATCGGTCGGCATGCAGCAGAGGGTGGAAATTCTGAAGATGCTGTATCGGGATGCTGAAGTGCTTATATTGGACGAGCCGACCGCTGTGCTGACGCCACAGGAAATATTGGATCTCGGCATCATTATGAAAAATCTCATTGGAGAGGGCAAGTCCATCATTCTGATCACGCATAAGCTCAAGGAAATCAAGGCGAACGCACACCGCTGCACCGTTATAAGACGCGGCAAGACGATTGGGACGGTTGATGTGGCTTCGACGAGTGAGCTGGTCATGGCGGAGATGATGGTAGGCCGCAGTGTGACCTTCAAGGTAGACAAGAAGGCTGCTTCTCCAGGCGAGATTGTGCTGCAGGTAGATTCGCTATCGGTGAACAACAACAAGAAATGTCTGGCGCTGAACAATTTCTCTCTAGAGGTGCGGGCTGGTGAGATTGTCGGTATTGCCGGTGTGGACGGGAACGGCCAATCGGAATTAGTGGAAGCGATTGCAGGCCTTCGGAAGCCGGAATCGGGCAGTGTTCGGCTGAAGGGCGAGGAGATCACGGGCCTGTCGGTCCGCAGCCGAATCCATCGGGGTATCGGGCACATTCCCGAGGATCGTCAGAAGCGGGGGCTCGTTCTGGACTATACGATTGCAGAGAACATGGTGCTGGAGGTCTATCATCGTGAGCCGCATTCCAAGCGGGGAATTTTGAACAAAGCTGCGATCAAGCAATACGCGGAGCGGATTATTGCCAGCTTCGACGTTCGATCCGGGCAAGGAGCTTCGTCGATTGTCCGCTCGCTATCTGGCGGCAATCAGCAGAAGGCGATTATCGGCCGGGAGATCGAGCTCAATCCGGATCTGCTCATTGCTGTACAGCCAACAAGGGGACTGGATGTTGGCTCGATTGAATACATCCATAGGCGGCTGGTGGAGCAGCGTGACAAGGGAAAGGCGGTACTTCTAATCTCGTTGGAGCTTGATGAAATATTGAATCTGTCTGACCGGATTGCTGTCCTGAATCAAGGCGAACGGATTGGAGTCGTCAATGCTTCTGAGACGAACGAGAACGAAATCGGCATGATGATGGCTGGCGTGACAGCAGAAGGAGGGGGAGAAGCATGAGAAGCGGTGTCATCTCTTTAATTGCTGTCCTCTTCGGGCTGCTGGCAGGGGCTGTATTGATGGCGGTTACCGGTCATAGCCCGATCACAGGTTATATGTATTTGTTCGAAGGCGGCTTGAAAAGTCCGGAGAGAATCGGGGACACGCTCGCAACGGCGACACCGCTCATATTCACAGGGCTATCGGTGGCCTTCGCTTTCCGTACGGGGCTGTTCAATATCGGCGCAGCGGGCCAGATGCTGCTCGGGGGCTTCCTCGCGTCAGCAGTAGGGCTCAGTCTGGACCTGCCCAAGCCGCTGCTGCTGCTCGTTATGATCATCGCCGGATTCGTGGGCGGGGCGCTGTGGGCGGTCGTTCCGGGCATTCTAAAGGCCAAATACAACGTACATGAGGTCGTTTCGACGATTATGATGAACTGGATCGCATATTGGACGGTCTATTATGCGGTGCCCGCTTATTTTAAAGGAGAGTTTCTGGAGACGGAGTCGAAGCTGCTGCCGGAAGCGGCTACTTTGAATGTGCCTTTCCTTAGCGAAATGTTTGGCGGCTCTTACATCAATCTTGGATTGTTCCTGGCGGTGATCGCCGTTATTGTGTTTGCTTTTATTATTAATCGGACGACGCTGGGCTACGAGCTGAAGGCGGTTGGCCTGAACCGGCATTCTGCGGAATATGCGGGCATAGCCGTTAATCGCAGCATTGTGCTGTCGATGGTTATTGCAGGGGGGCTCGCTGGGCTGGGCGGAGTGGCACAGTACGCGGGCAATGCGGCTAATATTCAGATAGGGATTTTGCCGTCACAGGGGTTTGATGGCATTGCTGTCGCGCTGTTAGGGGCAAATACGCCGGTTGGCGTTCTGTTGTCCGCGCTCTTCTTCGGCTTGCTGTATTCGGGAAGAGGCTTCATGAATGCGATGACAGAGATACCGCCGGAAATCGCCAATTCCATCATTGCGATCATCATTTATTTTGCAGCTACAAGCATTCTGATAGAACGATTGGTGAGATGGCTCATCAGGCGGCGCTCGTCAGGCGCATCAGCGCGATCATCAGCTGAAAGGAAGGTGGATTGATCATGTGGACAACGATTGTACAAATTATGCCGTACGCTATTGTGTTCACGATTCCACTTCTCATTACGGCGCTTGGCGCGTTGTTCAGCGAACGAAGCGGTATCGTCAATATCGGGCTTGAAGGGCTAATGGTGGTTGGGGCATTCGCGGGCGCCTTCGTTATATTCAAGTTCCAAGAGCTATGGCCCCATAATGTCGCAGCGCTATGGTTGGGACTGCTGGCGGCCATGCTTGTGGGTGTGCTGTTCTCGCTCCTGCACGCATTTGCCAGTATCAATCTGAGCGCGAATCAGATTATAAGCGGGACAGCGATTAATATGATCGCTGGCGCTATCACGGTATTCCTGGCCAGAAATATGACAGGCAGCGGGAACATCCGCATTACAAGCGGATTTAGCCGCTATGATGTCCCGCTGTTCTCAGAAATTCCGATTATCGGCAAGCTGCTGTTCACGGGCACGTATGACACGACATGGCTGATTCTTCTTATCGTGGCAGTGAGCACCATCGTGCTGTACAAGACCCCCTTCGGGCTTCGTCTTCGGGCATGCGGAGAGCATCCGCATGCGGCGGAGGCGGCTGGGATCAATGTTAAAAAAATGCGCTATATGGGCGTTATGATCTCGGGAGCATTCGCTGGTCTTGGCGGGGCAATTATTATCGTAACCTTCGCGGGCGAGTTTACCGGAAGTGTATCCGGTCTTGGATTCCTTGCGCTTGCGTCCCTTATTTTCGGGCAATGGAAGCCGCTGGGCATTCTTGCAGCTACGCTGTTCTTTGGCTTTGCCAGCACAGTGGCGAATGTATCGCAAGTGATTCCGTCGCTTGCTGTTTTTCCGCCGGTCATCCTCAAGGTATTCCCGTATGTCGTCACACTGCTGGCGCTGATCGTCTTCTCGAAGTCGTCGCGAGCGCCGCAGGCGGCAGGGGAGCCATTCGATTCGGGCAAGCGGTAACGGATTGTTTGTACTGGCAGTGGCGGTAATGGCAGTAATGGCAGCATGGCGGCAGTGGCGGTGGCATCGAGCAATAGCAACGGCAATAGCAATGGCCTTAGCGGCGGCTGATTTATCGCTTGCTGTAGCCCTTCCGCTTGTGGAAGGATACGGATCTGTATCGGAGCGCCAGCCGCCTGCGCTTTTCGCTGGTTAGTCCTGCGGCATTCATCGACAAGCTCTTGTTGAGCGCGGGTCTTAAATTGTATTTGCCGGGATAGCGGGAGTGGTAATCATTGCCGTAGGTCTCGAACTCGGAGAAGGCGAATTGCCGATTCTTGTTCATACTGCGCAAGATGGCATTGTACCAGCGAGTACCGTGCCTGGCCTCGATGCCCTGCTTCAGCCTCCTGACCTTGGCGCGCTCCAAGAGCATGTAGTGTGTGACGAACGAGACGGGAGAGGCGGCCTTGCGCCCCATCAGCTTTTTATAGGTGCGAAAATATTCCGGCTGGCTCCATCTTCGATAGTAGAAGATGGTCCGGCCCTTATTTGCTGTAAAGGCATGCGGACGAATGAGTACGGTATCGGCATCGATAACGAGATAATAGCGCTGCTTGCTCAACTTGTCGCCGCTCAGCTTCAACAGCTGCTGGTACAGCCAGCCGGACCTGTTCCAGGTTTTCGACTGATAGTGTATGCTGCTCTTCGCAATAGGCAGTACGGTCCTCTCATTAACGAACGTGCAGCCCTTGCGGCTGCATAGCTGCTTCATCCGCTTGGTGTCCGGCGAGATGATCAGAATTTTGCCAATAGGGTGTTTAACCATCGTTCTGACGCTGTCGATCACGTAGGGGAGCGTCTCCAGGTCCTTCTCTATTGCTGGAATCATAATATCTATTGTCGGAAGCGGCATTCTCTTCAGCTCCAATGGATAGGATTTTCTGTACACAGGATATGTTGCAGCCTGAGGGTTGGTTCGAATGGTTCTGATGGAATAATAATGGAAGGGGACGGTGTGTATTGAAGAAGCAGGGGAATGCTAGCGGGGTGAGTGCATTTCCTGCTGATATTGTGCTGCCGGATGGCTCGCTAAATGGCAAATGGGCCCTGCGGAGCGAGGTGCTGTATCGCGGAATGAATGGACAAGCCGTAGAACGGTTCTACATGTCTGCCTCACCGCAAAGCTATATTTTCAAGCCGCTCACGAATAGTGGGCAGTGGGGACAGGAGAAGTGGGTGTACGAGAATGTCCTGCCTGCTTTTCCGCCTTTGTATCCTAAAATGCTGGCTGAATCGGCGGACCCTGATACGGGGCGGCATTGGATTATTTTCGAAGATATCGGAAATCTGCATCATATGTTTAGTGAAGCTGCTGCGCTAAAGCTGGTAGAAAGCGTCGCTTGGTGGCATGCGCTGCCCACGGACCGATGGACCGAATTCCCGTTGAAGGGGCCGAAGCCCCAGGTGGAGGAGATGGCGGCGGAGCTGCTTAGGAATGAACCTGGGATGAAGCAGCTGCTTGCAAAGCTCTCTGTAGCTGTGCCAGAGGCTATATGGGAGCTTATCCGCGATATATTGGAGCGGGAGCCCTCCTCAACAACGCCAAGGGTACTCTGTCATGGCGACCTTCATCTGGGGAATTATGCGCAGGTGGACGGAAGAATCGTCGTTCTGGATTGGGAGCATGCCCACCTAAGCTCGCCCTATTGGGATTTGTACCATATTATCGACATGTCTCATCCTTCTTTCCCGAAGACAGTTACGAGCAGTGTTCGAACGGGGATTTTGCTTGCTTACAGAGAACAAAGTCGCAGCTTCGCGCATCGGTCAGAATCGGAAGAGGAATTCATACGGGGGTATGCACAATTTGCTTGTGTGTTCTCGCTCTGGATGCTGAGCTTGATAGCTGGGGATCTGGCCAGAGGGGCTGCCAAGTGGCCGCAAGAGCAGCTGGAGAGGCAGCTGCAGGAGGCGATGGCAAGCTTGAACCAGTGTGCGGAGCTGTTGTGAGTGAAGCGCAGTGGGGCGCACAGGGAATAGTGTTGGCGAGAGTTGGGGATACCACATGTTACTGTTACGCTGGCGTGAAGGCTACGTGTTCAGAAATCGAGAATGGGGTAATAGATATCATTCACGATTACTGCAAAGGAGGCGGCAAGTATGGTGATGAAGGATCAAGATGACAGGGATCTGGTTACCCAAAGGGACATCGATCCCGATTATGGATTGTTTGTCGATGAGGCTGCAGAGGCTGCTGTTCCGGCTGCTGAAGATGAGCTGCTGGAGATTTATCCCTATGATGAAGTGCTGCGAGTCGATGAGGACAGAGTGTCAAAGGCGGAGGATAGAATGGGCAATAGCCCTGTTGATCCGGCGGCGCCGAAGGATGAATTCCACGGCACAGACCTGCTCAATGGCGTAGGCCATGAGCCCGAGCACGAGGATTGAAGCAACATGATACGAGGATGTTCCGAGAGCGGAATGCTGCTCATGGGACATCCTCATTGTTTCGTGGGAGGAGCTATGTATATACACCCTGAAGGAGGTGCGATAAAATTGGATTATCTAATGGGAGGGACATGATCCTAATGACAACTACAACGATCAGTAAGTGGGGCAATAGCAATGCTGTCCGCATTCCAGAAGGGCTCGTATTTTCTGGCGCCGTGAAGGGAAAGGGCCGATGTTAATCCCTCGAATTGTTCAGGAAGATAGGTATCAGTACAAAATTGAAAATATAAGAATAGAAAATGTATTGCATAGAAAATATTGCGTTTTCGATCTAGAAGGTACCGGTCCTGATGAGAAACATGATCATATTACCCAAATAGGCGCAATCTTTGTTGAGAATGGTGCAATAGATTATAGTAGAACATTCGTATCACTCGTCAAATCCCCGAAACGAATTCCACCTGAAATAGAGAAATTCACTAATATAAATAACCTTGATTTAGAGTCTGCCCCTGCTTTTAAAGAAGTGATGAGGGATTTTTTTGATTTTATCGGTGATGATGCAATTTTGGTAGCACAATGTGGTTTCGAATATGATTACCACTTGCTCAGTAATGAATGGATAAGAAATGAGATGATGGGTGTTCAGTTGATGACAATGGATACCAAGGTACTCTTTGCTGCTATCCATCCTGAAATAAAGGCTACGTATTCAACCGACTTTTTATTGCGTTATTATAATATTGACTCGGATGATGTACCTCGACATAACGCCTTGGGCGACAGTATATTAGTTGCAAGAATACTATGCTCAATACTGAAAGAATACAAGCAGCACCAAATACAGGATTTAAATGTAGATAGAGAATTACTTATTCAAAAATATATTAGAACCCCGCTAAGTTAAGCTTGAATACAGCAACGGCATGGCTGTCAGTTATTCGAAATGCTCAAGAACAACTTTGCCAATGGTGCTGCCCGACTCCAGTAGGGCATGAGCATGACGCAGATTAGCGGCATTGATGGGCGTTAGCCGTGTAGCCATCGTTGTGCGAAGCTCGCCGGAATCAATCAGCTGGGCGATGGTGTTCAACAGCCGATGCTGCTCTAGCATATCGGGTGTCTCGTACATTGCTCTTGTAAACATGAACTCCCATACGAATGTAGCGCTCTTATTCTTGAGCAGCGTGAGGTTCAGCGGCTCCTTTGCTTGCACAATGGAGCAGATGGCGCCTTGAGGCGCAATGGTCTCTGCCATCTGTGTCCAATACGTATCGGTCAGATGCAGGCAGAAAATATAGTCCACCCACTTGAAGCCAAGCGCCTTGAGCTGCGGGGCGAATGGCTCATGGTGATTAATAATATGGGCGGCTCCATGATCCAGCGCCCATTGGGCGGATTCGGGACGGGATGCTGTAGCGATGACGGTCAAACCGTACTTGCTGGCGATCTGTGTAGCGATGGAGCCTACGCCGCCAGCTCCGCCGATTATAAGTATTGTTTTGCCAGTATTATTGGCTGGCTCGGTTGATGCGCCCAGCCTGTCGAATATGCCTTCCCAGGCTGTGATGGCGGTTAAGGGAAGTGCGGCAGCCTCTGCGAAGCTCAATGTATTAGGCTTTCTGCCGACGATACGTTCATCAACGAGGTGGAATTCACTATTGCAGCCAGGTCGGACGATACTTCCGGCATAATACACTTCGTCACCAGGCTTGAACAGTGTGCAATCCGGCCCGACGGCTTCAACTATTCCTGCTGCGTCCCAGCCGATTACGTTCGGGGCGTCTTCAGAGCCTTCTTTGAACGCGCGGATTTTGACATCAACAGGATTAACAGAGATTGCTTTCACTTGTACGAGCAGGTCGCGTCCTGCTGCGGCGGGCTTCTCAAGTATGAGATCAATGAGGCTTTCCGGGTTGTCGATGGGCAGACAGCGATGGTATCCTATTGCTTTCATGCGCTCACAATCCTTTCCCTGCGTACTTGGTTCTTGGATTTATTATAGGCGATAATAGCAGGATATTCCATATGCAGTGGCGGCCCAAGTGCAGCAACTCACTTATGCATCATGTGCGAGTCTGCGTGCCTCCACCAAATACCTGCGCACTCCGGCACTGTAATCCAATTATTCTCGACTACCTGATCTGCAATCCCGTCACCGAAAAAGAAGCGGGTCAGTCTCTCGGCCTCTTCGATGCTGTCAAATACCAGGTCTGTTCGGATTACTTGGCGGGAGAAGCCGTATTCTTGCTCTAGAGCCGTGTAATAGCTTTGGAGAAAATCTGGAGGGGACGGCGTTGCTGTCCCTGTTCCCAATGTTTCAATAATAATTATCGTACCTCCAGGACGAAGAATGCGTGTGAGCTCGCGCATAACAGTGCGGATATTCGTCTGCCAGTCGGGAACATTGGTGCTGCCTAGATAACAAATGCTCCACCCTGCAACGATCAGATCTGCGCTCCCATCAGCAAGTGGAAGCTTGCGATGATCCGCCACAGCGGTCTGCCAATTCGCAAGTCCTGCTTGGCGCAGCCTGTCTGCTGTGACAGCAAGCATAGACGCTGAAGCATCGAGCGCTATAATGGACCCCGCCTTGGGCGCTAACACTGTGGTTAGTCTGCCAGTGCCTGCGCCAATATCGACGATGTCCAGTCCCTCGTAGGCTCTTATTGCATCGATATACGTGTGCAGATCCTGCTGGGTGGAAATAAGCTGATGGTACTTCTGTGCTTCTTGTTCATAAATCTCATCATGATTGGGCATGAATACAAACCTCCTTCGTTTCCACCATCGTAAATGTTGACGCAACGAGAAGGTCAAGCATGATATTGGTCGCTGTACCAAGTTGTTCTGTAAGGTGCTGAACCGAAGCTGCAATATGGCGATTGCGACAAGCTTGCGTGTGCGTTAATCCCCTTGTGTTCCCCGTATCGGAATGGCGTACACAATATGCAGCCTGCGATTAAGTTGCTTCTGCTTCGTGACATATCCATTGTCTTCGAACCATTGGAGCAGGGAGGGCAGGGAGATGTTGTCCTCCATTGGATCGAGGTCCCTTTGTTCAGCATCTGCGGCGGCAGGACCGCTATTCATTAGATCAGCGATGCAGATTCGGCCGTGCGACCGTGCGACTCTGCGCATTTCCTCCAATGCAAGCACCTGCTGCTCCTCCGTCAGATGATGAAAGGCAAAGCTGCTCACGATAAAATGAAACTGACCGCCAAGATAAGGGAGCGCCAGAAAGTTGCCCAGTCTTGTATCCATAGCAGGGTATTTAGTCTGACAGAGGCGAAGCATTTCTTTGGACTGATCGACACCGGACATAAGAGCGCCCCTGTCCATCAGCCTGCCTGCCAGATTGCCTGTTCCCGTTCCGATATCGAGCCCAAGCTCCCCTTGAATCGGTGCTACCCACTTCACGAGCTCCTCCAACGCGAGCTCATAGTCCATATAAGTGCCGGAATTGCCTGTCACTCTTATGTCATGCGTCGAGGCCAATCGGTTGAAATTCCATTTGTCCTGCCAATTGCCGCGCTGCTCCCGCATTTGCTTGGAGTGAGCCGCGAGGCAATAAATATCTTCCAGAGGAAGTGTATGATTATTCTTGAGCAGGGAAATCATATGGTCTGTCGTCTCAATGACCTGCCTGATCTCCAGCCATTGCTTCATCATGACAGAGCGTTGGAGCTCCAGATAATAGTGCAGCTCCCCATGCCCCTTGGAATCGATCTCCTGGAGCGCCTGCTTGATATTAGACAGCGGCATGCCGGCTTCTCGGAGCGAAATAATCGTTTGGAGCCGCCAAATATCCTTTTCCTCGAAGGTGCGATACGAATTATGTGTTTCCTTACGGGGGGACAGCAACCCTTTCTCTTCGTAAAAACGGATGGCTCGCGCCGATATGTTGAGCTTGTCTGCCAATTCCTTGATCTTCACAACAGCACACTCCTTCTTCCTTAATGATAAACATTAACGCAGCGTAAAAGTAAAGGGGAGGATTGCTTTTTGTGAACACGATGTGGTATGATGAAATCACTCATATCGACGGAACCTTAATTCACATATTGTAAAGGGTTGCATTGTGTTGGATGATACCTTTTACAATGTGTGAATTTTATTTGTAATAAGAATAAATAAACATGTTAAATTTACTTTTGGAGGTAACACCCATGCAAACAGGAACAGTTAAATGGTTTAACGCTGAGAAAGGCTTTGGCTTCATCGAAGTTGAAGGCGGCAACGATGTATTCGTACACTTCAGCGCAATCACTGGCGAAGGCTTCAAAACGTTGGACGAAGGACAACGCGTTGAATTCAACGTTGTTCAAGGCAACCGTGGACCACAAGCTGAGAACGTTGTAAAACTGTAAGAACAACAAACCGAAAGGCTGTCCCCAAGTCATCCTGGATGACGAAGGGCAGCCTTTTTTTGTTTCGGTTATCCTGGATGTGAGCGGCGATTGCCGCGGAAACAAGACAGACCGTTATTGTTTCGGGGTCAGACGAATGATACGATCATCCTCCTGGCTGGGACTGCCGCGGCCATCGCGGTTGTTCGTCATCAGGTAGAGCGTGCCATCTGCTCCATTATATATATTGCGCAGACGTCCGAATTCCTCATAAAATACAGAATGTACGGATGATGCTGTTTCTTCTAATGTGACATGAATCAACTGCTGCCCGCGCAATGCGGCAACTAGCAGATCGCCTTGCCATGGGCCGTCAGTTACGAAGGTGATGCCCGATGGAGCCCAAGTATTACTGCCGCTATGCAGCAGCGGAGCCAGCAATGGAGTGTCCTTGTCTTCGATCGACTCATCCCCTTCAATAAGAGGCCATCCGTAATTGCCGCCAGACTTGATTAGATTAATCTCATCGTGTGCAGATTGTCCGTGCTCGGCGCTATACAGTTCGCCTGTTGCAGGATGCCAAGCAAGCCCTTGCGGATTGCGGTGTCCCCAGCTGTATACGGGGGAGTTCGGGAACGGATTGTCGGAGGGAATCGTGCCGTCGAGCGAGATCCGCAAAATTTTGCCGCCGGTGCTGCCCAGGTCCTGAGCTATTGTCGGCTCGTATCGGTCACCGGAGGTCATGTAGAGATGCCCGTCGGGTCCGATCTTGATTCTGCCGCCGTTATGATTCGATGAACCAGGCAAATCATCAATCAGCACTTTGTCCACCTGCGCCTTATTGCTGCTCTCAATGAGTCGCAGCACTCGATTCTTGACCTCATCGTCTTCTTCATAGGTGTGATAGAGATACAGATAATGATTGGCGGAGAAATCCGGGTCAAGTGCCAGCCCTAATAATCCGCCCTCGCCATCGCTTATGAAAGGGCTGTCGAGGGTGATCACAGGCTCGGGGTTCAACTGTCCGTCCTCAATAACGCGAAGTGCACCCGATCTCTCTGTGAAGAAAATTCGGCCGTCAGGAGCGATATCCATCTCCCAGGGCACATCCAATTCCGATGCGATTACGTCTACCGTATAGGGGATATCTGCTGAGGTTAAACCGGCATCATTATGACCGCCTGCTTTCTCAGAGCTTCGCATACATCCGGTGACTATGAGCCCGACGATCATCAGTAGGAATAGAATCGTTGCTCTTCTGCTCATGATAGAACTCCTTTCATAATTTGGTTCGTTAACCTTTGCTTATGTTTGTGTTATGGTTATCTCATCCACTATTATATCACCGCGAATAGCCATGTTTGATACGATGTAGGGAATTTCTAAGACTGTTTTCTCAGATCGGGTTATTCAGCTCCAGATTCATACTCCATTCCGAATACGCTTCTACTGACTGCTCATTGCGACCATCGGCGCGCTCCCCAAGTCGGGAACAGATCGGCGACGATTTAACAATAAATTGGACTTAATGCAGCTATGCCGGCATCGGGCCTTATATGGATAGATAGAAATAGAAATAGAGATAGAAATAGAGATAGAAATAGAGGATAGAAATAGAGATAGAGATAGAGATAGAATGATTGAAAATATAAAGGGGGAGTCTGTTTGTTTTACGCTTTTATTCTGGCGTTCACGATTGGACTAGTTATCATGTTTGGGAATCGGACGGCGTCTGCGAAGTGGGCGGCTTCTATGATGTTTTCCGGCGCGTTTGGTTTCCTGGGCTGGGCGTTGTCTGTTGAATTAATAAGAAGCTTCGTGACTGCTGGAATTGTGTCTGCATTCATGGAGCCGTATCTCGTAATCGCCGCTAAGACCGGCATTGGAATCAGTGTGTATGTATTGCCATGCTGCTATTTGAATTATGCGTATTCGTACTGGGAGTTTCGCAAGACAACATGGATGACAAAAGCGGGTATCTGGCTCCATTGGCCAGTGGCCTTATCGTTAGTACTGTTTCATGAACACCCGCTTCCATACACCGAATTCGGGAAGCAACTCAACTTCATATGGGCTGCGTTTATGATTATCGGGGCATCCACTGTTATCATTACCTCTTATGTGCGTGATCCGAATCCGGTGAAACGGACCAATCGGAAGGATGCGATTCTCATCTTCGTGCCGCTCATGCTGGTGGATTTAGTTACGGGTTATTCAGGTATTATGTTTGGTTATTTAAATATGTTTTTTCTGAATACCGTGTTAATTACGGTCATATTTCTGTGGTTCATTGTAGTGCTCATTAAGCGTGGTTTGTTCGGTCTTCGGCTTCGGCTGGAGAAGCAGCGATACTTGTCGGCCATAAGCGGCTTCGGTTCGGGTGTCGCTCAATTGAATCATACGATGAAGAATCAGGCTGCTCTTCTCGTTCTGTTCGGAGAACGGCTGAAGCAGATTGCTGAGAATCCGACGAAGGAGCAGATTGTCCGCCAAGCGAAGCTCATAGCCGATACAGGGCATCACCTGACGGAATGGGCCGACCGCATTCATGCACAGACACAGGAGATTCTGCTGTGCGAGGAATCGGTTAACCTGGTGCCTTTGATAGAAGCCAATCTAACAACGCTGGAGCAAATGAGTGGGGCGATCCGCATCATCCGGGACTATTCAATTGTACCGATTCTTCGCTGTGACCCGACGCATGTGAAGGAGACGATCGGGAATATCGTCGTCAACGCTTCCGAGGCCATGAATAATCAAGGTGTCTTGACAGCTCGGATCTATGCAACGGGAAAGTGGCTAATTATATCCTTCGAGGATGTTGGACATGGATTGAATGCAAGCGAGCTGGTCAAAGTGCTGCAGCCATTCTATACAACCAAACGGGATTCACGCAACTACGGACTTGGGCTGTCCTATTGCCTTCAGGTTATGGAGCGTCATCAAGGCGACCTGCGTTTATATAGCAAGGAGGGCCATGGCACGACTGTGAGTTTGTACTTTCCTTTGAAGCGAATGATTGGCGAAGCGGGATAGCGCGCATCCCGCTGGATTGCATTGCAGGCTCTACTAGGCTATCGTTGAGGTTATGGATGACAAGGGGGTCGCGCACAGTGGGAACAAAATATGTAATGGGTGTTGATATTGGCACAACGAGCACCAAATCTGTCTTATTCGCGGTAGACGGATCTATTATTGCAACGCATGGTATTGAATATCCGATCTATTCTCCTACGCCGGATACGGCTGAACAGGACCCGGAGGAGATATTGGATGCTGTCATAGGCACGGTTGAGACGGTAATGAGGACAAGCGGGATCACGCCTGATGACATTATTTGCGTCTCCTTCAGCTCGGCTGGTCACAGCGTCATTGCTGTGGACAAGGAGGGGCAGCCGATTACCAAATGCATCATTTGGGCGGATAATCGAAGCGCCGCATGGGCGGAGAAAATTAAGCATGAGATGAACGGTCATGAAATTTATATGCGTACAGGATTGCCCATCCATCCGATGTCGCCATTGTCGAAGCTGACGTGGCTTCGGCATGAGCATCCTGAAATTTTTGAGAGAAGCTATAAATTCATTTCGATTAAGGAGTATGTCTTCTTCAAGCTGTTCCATACGTATGTCATTGATCATTCTGTTGCCTCTGGAACAGGCTTGTTTCATTTGGAGTCGCTCGCTTGGGATGCTGGGGCGCTTGAAGTGGCAGGCGTGACGAAGGAGCAGCTGTCGGAGCTGGTGCCTGCTACGCATCGTTTGAGCGGGATGGATCAATTCTACGCGGACCGAATGAAGCTAAAACCATCTACCCCTGTTGTCATCGGCGCCATTGACGGCGTGCTGTCCAATCTGGGCTTGAATGCGATAGAACCGGGCGTTGTCGCGGTTACGATCGGTACGAGCGGAGCAATCAGGACAGTCGTGGACCGTCCGGTTACAGACCCGAAGGGGCGGACCTTCTGTTATGCATTGACTGAGAACTACTGGGTCATTGGCGGGGCGGTTAACAATGGCGGCATGATTTTCCGGTGGGTACGCAACCAGATCGGGGCATTGGAGATTGAAACTGCCAAGCAGCTCGGGACAGATGCCTATGAGATGCTGACAGATATGGCGAGCACGGTGAAGCCGGGGTCGGACGGATTGTTGTTCCATCCGTATCTGACAGGTGAGCGGGCCCCTCTGTGGGACGCGAATGCGAGAGGGTCGTTCTTCGGGCTGGGTCTGCACCATAAGAGAGAGCATATGATTCGGGCGGCTCTGGAGGGCGTTATTTTCAACTTGTACACTGTATTCCTTGCCCTTGAGGAGCTTATCGGCCTGCCGAGTAAAATTCAAGCTACAGGCGGATTCGCGCGTTCACCGCTCTGGCGGCAGATAATGGCGGATATATTCGATCAAGAGGTGTTCGTGCCGGAGAGTGCAGAGAGTTCTTGCCTGGGAGCAGCCATTCTTGGGCTATACAGCATGGGTGAAATTGATTCGCTGCAGGAGGTGTCCAAGATGGTAGGAGGCAGCCATCATCATGTGCCGGTGAAAGAGAATGTAGAAGTGTACAGAGAACTAGTGCCGATCTATGTGAGAGTATCCCGATTGTTGACGGAGGAGTATGCGAGCATCGCGGATTTCCAGCGGAGACGGGTTTGATGTCAGTGGGCGAGATAGACAGCTTCAATTCCACATATCTTAATTGATTTGTTCATTGAACATCTCCGAAAAAAATAGGTAGCGTGCGCACGCTAACTAAATGATTGGCTTTTCTCGTTTCTCACTTATACGGTAGAGGATCTCCGGCTTTAAAGGAATCAGTGATTAGCTGTACTTCGTTTACATATATGGGCTCATGATGCGGATGTCAATGGATTACAGTTGTTTAAGTAGACATGCTATATTGTATATCCAGCAATATAATTGATTTTCATGGTCTAAATCAAGGGCTCTGCAAATATAATGCAGAAAGCGGTGGGAAATCAGAGTAATTAGGTATGGTTTATCAAGCGGGTTATCTCCATTACTGCAATAATGCAGTTAACCTGGCCAGAGGGAAGCATTTCAAACGATTTACCTGCAAAAGTACATCAAAAAAGTGGAAAAGTACCGCATATACTGGATTCTAGCGATATTTGATGTATTATTGCAGTTACTTCGGCTGAGAGCAGCTGAATTTGATGTAGGAGATGTACTTTTGCAGGTATGTGCGGATTAATAGTGGGTGTATGTATAGGCCACCCCTTTAAGGGAAGGCCTCAGGTAATGATGACTGGCTGATCTATAGACTTCAGTTTCTTCACCAAGGCTTTGTATTTCTCCCAAGCGAGAGTGCAGTATTTGGAATCGCGAGTAATTTCTTCTTCGAAGTAGGCTATCTTGAATTGGCTGTCCAGTCTCTTAATACTTCGGATATTGACGGCATTATTACGGTCGACAAGAGCGAATTCAAACCCGCTAGCTTGAAGGGCCGTAACCCAGTATCTTAGAGTCCCCATAGTATAAAAAGTTTCATGCAGTTTGTGGACTCGAATCTGTGCTTCACTTCCGCCGATGTATTCAAAAAAGATGATGTCTCTCACATCAATCGAAAGGAGGCCTCCGCTCCCGTCTCTGCTGCCTGTAACCGTTAATTCCATGGGCAACTCCTCGGTTTTACTTTTTCAGAAGCTCTTGAGGTACTTTTGGTTGGTATAGAATCCACGCACATGCCGTTGAAACGAAGACAACACCGACCCAAACCAATATGGTACAAATGAGATAGAAAAGCTTGCTGCTAAGACGGTTCATTATGATGCCCTCCTTTTCTTATAAGCGTCAAGCTTTGAATAAGGAATGTAACGGCAATTATAGATGAACCGATTAAGAAATTTGAAGCTATAAGCATCACCGCGATTAGTCTGAGAAGCGGGAAATATTTACTTGGAATTCTCGTTTGTCCTTTGATTCTGGAAGGACAATAGATTAAGGCTAACAGGACACTAACACTTGTTGCGACCATAATGTAGGTTAGCCCCAAATCGGATATACTTGCAACTACAGCAGTTGTCGCGGTAACTAAAGTGCATACCCATAATTTTTTAAAGTGAAGTCCACCCGAAATCATTCGTAGAGAGGCCATCGCAACTAGTGACAAACAGGTTGCAGATATTTGTCCTGTGAGCAAACTGATTACCAAAGCAAGAATAACGGGATTAATAACGCTAAGCAGTGCTTCAATAGCGAATCGGTACACCTCAACGCTGCCAGGATGGGAAGGAACGCGATTCTTCAAGCTATGGGCGAGTTTATAAGATATCGTCTCCATCCTCTTTCTCCTTTCTCTGTGCCCAGTAAATAAGGGAAATGAATCCTATCAAGAGGATTCCCATTACCAAGTAGAGATTATTGAAATAGAGAGTTGCACTGGATACAATCGCTACAATACTTAACATAATAACGAGCCCGATTGTGCCTAACCGAAACTGAAGCCGCTCGAACGGGAAAGCATATCCCATACCACGGCGGTATAAATAACGACCAATTATGAATGACAATACACCTGTAATTAATTGAAGGACGTTGACTCTCCAACCGGAATCTTCAATTTGGCCCAAGGGCAGAAAATGTAACAGAGAGGATAAGAGCACTAAAGTTCCTTGTAGTAAGTTGAACGCAATATATCCTGTTATCGCAACGACGATCGCCCATGTTAACGGAATTCTAACTACAGTTAACAAGAGAATTATGAAGGTTAGTACAATAACGGGTGTGTAGGCGGTTAGATACTCATTTCTAATGTAGAAATTCACCAAATGCATAATGATACTGATGACAAGAGCAGGAAACCAATACTTTTTCAAGTTCAATCTGTAAAGCGCAAATATTAAAGTAAGCATACCGAGATTCTCAATCAACGCAAACACCATAAATAAAACAAAATCCACTTCCTGACCACACCCTTTACTGTGCTAAAATGCCCCTTTTTCTGCGTGTTTTCGTGCCAGTGCGAAGTCGACCCTAATGAAAGTGATCAGCGACTCGGGTATTCCCGATTTATCTTTTATATTATATATGAAGTCGCTTTTTCTGACTAAGCCGAGTTGTTTTTGTGCACCATATTAAGGAATGAAATCCCTCCATTACCTGCATTTGCTGCATTATTCTCTGTTTTTCATCAAAAATCCTAGCATTAGCCTCAACATAACATTTCCCTAAAAGCGCGTCAATTACTTTGAGACTTTTTTCACGGTACTTGAGGCACTACGTAATTGATATCTATTGAATTGATAAGATGATTTTGTTAAGAGTAGGAAGCTCCTTCCATGCTGGGCTGTTATCATCTCAACCCCCTCTTAAGAAAGCGGTTACAAATTTAGTGGTTAGAAATGCTGGACAACGTGGGCAATTGATTTCTTTGTGCCATTGTGTCGGTGGGAAGTGGTGTGTAGTTAATGAATATGCAGGATGCCGTTTATTATTCTTATTTTTTATCTGAGTGAAAGGGAATTATGATGAATACCTGTTGAGTTGTTTATTCAACTAGGGGATATTTGAGGAAGTAGGTTGATTTGAGCGAAGCAATGTGAACTGACGAAGGTACAGAGCAAGTGTCAAACGATCCGAGGCAACGAAAAAGGCACGCGATTCCATAGGGAAGCTGGATGAGAAGACGCTGAAAGAGAGTTATTAAGCCAGGTTCTCACCAGTAGCACCTCCGTCTAAGAAAGTTAAGCTCATATATTTTAATGAGAACATCGATAGCAAACGAATCCGCAGAATTAAGCAATTTCTAAAGATAAGAAGACAGAATGATTAATGGAAGCATGGTATCCATTAAACGATCTGTCTTAAGTATATTACTTGAATTGAAGAGCAGTTGCGTCAATTGATGATGCTCTAAAAGCTGCTAAATCTGCTTTCTGGCCAAAGATTCCCCAATTCTCCTCGGAGACTTCATGAATGATGATATAGACTGGAATGAAATTAGAAGTGCTGAGCTGTCGTCCAATAATTTGGGTAGTTCCTTTGACTAAACTTGTTTTGGCGTTGCTGTCTAAACCTCCTTCAATGACAAAAATTTGAACGCTGACAACGTTCATTGTCGCTTCTTCCCCCATAAAGACGGTATCCTTATCGTAAAGATTATAATATGTCCAAACTGTACTTTTGACGAAGGGAGACTTTGGTAACGCTTCACATTCAAGTGCGAAATCGGAGAGTTCTCCGACAATTGATTGCCTTGCTTTTACATCTAACGCAGCTTCAGCTGCGTGAATAATAATCATCGGCATTGTTTTTTTCTTTTCCTCAGACATATTAAGAGGCCGCTATAATTTACTCAGTGGCCTTCTATAACTAGATTAAAGTCGTTTTGTCGCCATGAGTAATTAAATATTCTGACCACCGGAGATCTCGATTCTCTGTGCATTAACCCAGCGATTGTCGGGACCAAGTAGACTGGCAACTGCGGGGCCGATATCATCGGGCACACCGACACGACCAAGGGCAACCATCGCAGCAAATGCATCATTGTAAGCAGGCGTGTCGCGTACAGCGCCACCTAAAAAATCGGTTTCGATTGCACCAGGTGCAATGGTATTAACAGTGATACCGCGGTGGCCAAGCTCTTTTGCCATATAGATGGTTAGAATTTCTACTGCGCCCTTAGCCGCAGAGTAAGCTGAGAAGCCGGGATAAGAGACACGAGTAAGACCTGATGAAAAGTTAATAATACGACCACCATCTGCAAGAAGCGGCAGTAGGGCTTGAGTCAAGAAAAACACGCCCTTAACATGTACATTGAACAGGCCGTCGAATTGAGCCTCTGTTGTTTCGGCAAAGCTGGTCATTTCTCCATGGCCGGCATTATTCACCAGATGATTGAAAGTGGAGCTACCCCAAGTAGATTGCAGGGTAGAACGAACTGTCTCGGCAAAATCAGTAAAGCTGGATGTATTTGCTATATCGAGTTGTAGAGCGACTGCTTTACGCCCCAGAGCTTCAATTTCAGCAACGACAGATTTTGCTTCTTCTTCTTGGCTACGATAGGTCAAAATAACATCACCACCATGACGTGCAATACTAATGGCAGTATTGCGACCTAGTCCGCGACTGCCGCCCGTGACGATTGAAATATTGGTCATGGTAACTTCATGTTCTAAAATTTTCTTTTCCAACGATAGTTCATCCTCTCGAAAATCATTTTTAATACATTGTTATCATAAAGTATAAAGTTCACTTTAAGTCAAGGGTTTTTTCGTAAATTAATTCGTGTATAATAAATTAGAAAATACTTTGATTTAGCAATAGATTTTCTTCTTTTATGGCATGAAATTAGAAAAGCTTGATTAGTAAAGTTGGATATTTGTTTAAAGTGTACTTTAATAGGAGGCGATGAGCTTTATTTATGTTGACTATAAAAAAGGTTACTGAAATAACAGGAATAGCCGCTCCCACACTTCGATATTATGAAAAGGAGGGACTGCTCCCACATGTCAAAAGAAATGAAAATGGAAAGCGATTATATGACGAAGAAGATTTAAGCTGGATACACTTTGTTACAGCACTTCGAGCAACAGGCATGCCTATTGCTCGAATTCAGAAGTACGTATACTTATACAAAGAAGGGGATTCAACAATTTCAGAACGAAAATTGATGATGCTTAATCATAAAAAAGAAATAGAGAGAAGCATAAGGGATCTCTATTTCAACTTGGATAAAATAAATTATAAGCTTGCTCTATATGATGTTTTAGAATCACAGATTGAACGAACTAGTATTAAAATATAACGTTCAACATCCTTCTTATTACATGATTAAGCACCCGCTGTACCTGTCCGGACTTACACCTCAGAACAGAACTTCTGTCTAGGTGGAACCAGCACAATGAGAGAAACGGGAGAGTGGCATTTAGTCATGTCACTTAAAATTTATGTCGATGGTCATGATGTCAGGGACAAGCAATGCTAAGCCCTACAAGCTGGCACAATATACCCTCAGTCGTTTCTTCACCACGCCTTATGCTTGGCGATCATTCGGGAAGAAACGTGTACAGCGGCTAACGCTATGTTCCCGTATCGCCATGGATTGCGATTGAAATTTAAATGGTTGAAAGGAGCCGTATAATGATTTCTTGAATTTTGTGGTATGCACACGAATGTTTGATTTTATAACCTAAATAACGCTATTTAGTTACATTAAACAGGTCGATTATGGTCAGATACCACCATGATTAACCTGTTTTTGTTATGTTCGCTTTCTCACTGGTTTTTCAAATTCCATCGCAAACATATTGTGTGCACTATGAGACATGTCGAGATTATGCGAACATCACCTAAATATTTTGTAAATATAATATAAATATGCATATATAAACAATTTTCAACATTAAACGACAAAATATCTGAATGAAATTTATATTCACAAAATATAAGATATCTTAGAACTGCAAGAATAAATATTGAAAGGGGAGCGTTGCTTTTGATAATCGGATGGTGACATGTTTTTTTGGTGTAGTTCTGAACAAAAACATTTATGGGGAGATTGGTCATGGGGAAAAGAAAAATCAGTAGGATGCTGTTAATAATCGTGTGTTTGATGCTGTTGCTGCCCAGTATTGCCATAGGCAAATCGAAGGACAATGATACTACATCAATCGAAATGGAATCTGACAGCAGCAAGGGGAAAACCAGTTTGGATGCATCCAAGCTGGAAAAAGAAACCGAACCTAAAGCAGTGAAAGAGATGAAAGAAAAGAGGACCTTCAATACAAGGCATTTCCTTATGGATGACGGGACCATGAGAGCGGAAATACACCAAGGGAATCTGCATTATCAGGACGAGGCTAACAACTGGGAAGAGATTAACACAGCACTAGTTGACGAAGCGGATATTGATGTCACTGCGATGAAGGTATCGAAGGATATTGCCAGAGAGGCCAAGGAAATTACGAGCAACAACAAAGCGAAGGCGAAGAAAGGAATAGACAGAAGCCAGACCAATTTTCGCTCTGTCAAAGTGCCATTCGATACGATCATTCCGAAGGATTACAGCAAGGGCTATTCGATTACCAAAGGGACAGACAAGCTGACTTTTAAACCGATTAATGCCAATAAATCCATCGGCTCGATCGATATGAAGGAAAAGAATCGCATTCATTACAAGAATGTTTGGAAGCACACTGATGTTGATCTAATCGTAACGAATGGAGGCGTGAAGGAGTTTATTTATCTGAAGAATGAAAACGCTCCCAAGAAGTTTTCGTTCGAGGTAAATACAAAGCTGAAGGAAGATCTCCGGCTGGGTGAATTGCTCATCGAACCACTCTGGATGGAGGACGATAAAGGCACGATCAAATATATTCAGCCCAAGATTGCTGTCGAAGGCAAGAAGAACGTGCTTCATATCGAAATCGACACGGAAGGGATGAGTTATCCGATAACGGTCGATCCGAGTGTCAGCCTTTATTCATATGGTGGGAATAGCGCTGGGGCATCATCGTATTCTCCAAGCACGACACATCCTACTACATTATGGGCAGGTGAAAGCTACAACGGAAGCACGCGAGATATTTATTTATCTTATTTCAAGTTTGCGCTAAACCAGATACCGGAAAATGCACAAATTACAAGCGCTATCCTTGGCGCAAAAATGTCGAGTTTTGAAATGCAGCCTTCGGCTTATGTAGATATTATTCCTTATCAGGTCACTGGAAACTGGGATGCGCAAACACTGACCTATTATAATCGTCCAAGTCACACTACTGCTAACAGTGGGGAATTACAAAGAATAACAAGTAATCAACCATGGCAAACAGTTTTTTTATATTGGGATGTTACCACTATGACTAGAAGCAGCTTTGAAAATATATACACTCCACATTCAGCAAAAAAAGTTTCGATGGTTCTCTACCCTGTTGGTTCAGGCGGTCCGGGGACGACGAAGCGGCTTTGGATGAAATGGACCCCTTCTATGGATTGCTCATGTAATTTGAACACACTAACTGTCAATTATAAAACCAGTGCAACAAATTCACCGCCAAGTGTGAGTTTTCATGCTAGCCACCTTCCTTTATATACTCGGGATAATAGGTTGGAGGGGAGGTATAGTGACCCTGATTCTGATGCACAGGTGAAATACAGAGTTTCGGGTTCTAAGATTGACGGAACTCAAACTTACGAGTCGGGGGAAATATACAGTAGTGAGGGCTATTTCAATCACTATTTTGCAGTCCCTCTTTCTCAGGGATTGTGGAGATTTAAAGTTTCTGTATTTGATGGTACTCAGTGGAGTTATGAGACTGTTAGAGATGATGTTGTGATAGACTCCATAGATGCTCCAGAAACTAATGCAAATGTACCTATGAGCGAGATGAATAAAATTAATTATGGAGGTTTCAGCTCGAATACGGACAAAGTGGATTTCTTTAAATTTACTGCATCCCATACAGGGGGAAATCACTTATCCTTGAAAAATCTTACTGGGGCATATTCAAACGATATAAAAATAAATGTTCAAATATTTGATGAAAATTTGCAGGGAATTGTACCTTTGTCCAATTCAATTGGACATGGAACCAGCCTGGAGATTGATTTCAATACAATCGCAGGTAAAGTCTACTTTATTCGTATCGCCAATACCACAACGAATATTGGAGGACCCTACAAATGGGCGGTGACTCCTGTGCAGAACTCCACTAACAACAATACATTCAACTATACCTATGATTCATTGGGACGTTTGCAATCTATCACTCATCAATGGGGAATTTACAGTGTAGGAACCCAATATATATATGACCAAAACGGTAATGTAATTAAGAGAACAAGTATTCGGACGGAAATGAGATAAGTATGAAGTATGTAACATATAACACGATACAAGGAGCGCTTTAAATGAGGAAATTATTAATAGCAATGCTTGTTCTATCTCTCCTATTACAAAGCATTAACATCGCTAGTGCGGGTTCAAAGCCTACCAATAAAAGGACGCCTGATGCAAAAGCATACTCAGTCGTGCCATTCGAAAATCAGCCGCTTCGAGCAGAGGAAACTAGTACTATCGAGCGTATCGATCCCCCCATTCAACTGACTAATGAAGATGGAGTTACGATTCTAGATCAACTTCCTCAGGTCGCTGATGCGGTATACGGAGATCATTCAACCGTAACGGGCTCCGTGTACGGCAAGAACGCCAGGATGATGACAACGATGTCCAACCCTACGCCTCCTCCAGGCATCTTATCTGCAATCAGCAATCTGAATATGAAAAACATCCAGTCGCCCTTTCAGATTAATGCTGGCGCGGAGAGCATTTCACCAGTCAGCGGCCAATTGGATTTACAAGAGACTGATCTCTCGTTGCCTGGACGCAATGGGCTATCCTTCTCATTGAATCGTTATTATGATTCTTCCGCCGCCAATGTCTATGATAAAGAGCTGTCGTTCGGACTTTTCTGCTATTGTGTTCTTTATTATGACGCAACCAGATACAAGGAGACTTATAATACGAATAACGGTGTAACGACACGTTCATATATCGATGACGGACGATTTATGATGGATTATAATCACGTTCCTGATAGCTCCACCATGACAAACTCCTATTATGCTATGCGGTGGTTGAACTATATCATACGACGAGCGGGTCAGGTGGCCTTTGCCAACAATTGGTCACAGCCAGATTCGAATGGGATTCAAACTCGCACGATTCAGGAGATCAAAACCAATCATAATTCGTATATGGATGCAAGGTACTATGACTTTGGTAATGGCTATGGCGGTATTGTATGGACGGATGTAGCCACAAACAAGCCGTATCAAGAGCAGCTTTATCCGCTCGGAACGGGCTGGACGTGGGATATCCCCTATATCAAGACTGAGTTTGGGGATAAGAGGTTTTTGAATATGGGAAGCAAGGGCACCTATGAAATGGTCAACAATACGCTTAAGGGCTATCCGTGGAAGGATTTGACCGTTCTGACGGACACTACGGTTGTTGTTAATCAGGAACGGTCAAATGTCGCCATCAAGTCGCTGGACGGCATTTATCAGCATTTTGCAACAGATGGACGACTAATTCAAATCTCAGACGCTTACAATAATACGATTCAATTCAAGTATTCCCAGGATGCCAAGTATGGCAAAGTGCTGACTTCTATAACCGATGCGATCAACAATTCGATCACGATCGCTTATGCCGATACGAGTATAACGTTAACGCAAGGGGATAAGGTTGTTCGTTATGATAAAGGCACACAGTACAGAGAGAACCCGAGGCCACCCTTTGAAACGTTGTCGAACGAATATCTTACGCAGGTTACCGACCCGCTTGGACGGGTCACAAGGTATAACTATCAAGAAAAAAGTGCGAAATTCAGCATTACCGGCACTACGCCGACGGAAAAAAATCCGTTGCTTTTGTTGATCAAGGTTACCTATCCGACGGGTGCCTCTACAAATTACACCTATGCTGGGACTGTTACGAACCGGCTGCTTGGCGCGAGCGCATCGGAGCAGGTTTACCGGATGCAGTCGAGAAAGGATGTTGGCAACAACAGAGAGTTCAACAAGTTGGACTTCACCTATCATTCCGATATAGGGAGCAGCGCTCAGGATATCGCCAGCTTCGGCACGACGATTCAGAATGGACTGAAGAGCACCACTTTTGACTATCGCAAAGCCTATGTGGACGATTCTTCTACCGTGTATACGAAAAGCATTGTAGAGACAGCAGGAGATGAGAAACGGACAGCAACCTTTCAATATGATGCGGCGCGCCGGATCACCAATCCGATCGTGACCACGAACACATTCAGCAAAGCGGGAACCAATGCAACGCCGACCATTGAACGGGTCAGCTATGATGACTATGGGAATGTGCTGTCACAGACCAATCCGCTTAATGTGACCACGACATTTTCGTACCATCCGACGACCCATCTGCTTGCGGCTTCGACTGAGCGAGTGGACGCGAATCAAACCCGCAATACGACTTATGAGCGCAATGCTAAGGGGAAAGTTACAGCGATCATTGTTACCAATCAGGCCGGAACCAAGCTGGCCCATAGCAAGTTTGAGCAAATTGACAACTATGGAAATATTGGGAAAACAACCATTCTGGATGATGACCGGAACATGGAATATGTGATGGAATACGGTTACTCAGGCGCTCTTCCAACGAAACAAACCGTTCAAGTAACGGATTCGGATGGGCAACCAAGTACCATTGAGAACAAGCTGGAATATGATTCAAGCACCGGATGGGTCACCTCATTCACGAACGGCAACCATCAGCCGGGCAATAATCATAGGACTACGTATCAATACGACAAGCTAGGTAGACTGACTACTGTTACGAATCCTGACCAGTCGAGGATGACTGCCAGCTATAATGACGTGACCAATCAAGTAACAGTCGTGGATGAAACGGGTGTTACTAGCATTCAGAAATGGGATCAACTCGGCCGCAAAATGGAAGAAGGCATCATAGACGGCGGCTACCGTGTGGTCAAGCAATATGACTATGACGCGTGGAGCAGGCCATTGTGGGAGCAGAATGGCAGCGGACATCGCACCTCCTATCAGTATGACGCCTGGAACAGAGTAAGCCGGACAACGCTTCCGAACGGCGCGTACACGACGATGGGATATGATGAGCTGAACCGGACAGCGACAAGTACAGACCCATTGGGCATACAGTCGCGAACGACAGCTGATCTGTTGGGTCGTGAAATTTTGTCGCAGATCAACAAAGGCGCTGGATTTCAGCAGCTAAGTTCAACGCAGTATGATGACATGGGCAATATCACCTTCTCCACCGATGCTCAGCATACGACCAAATATCAATATGACGCGATGGGGCGTATGACTGCCGTAACGGACCCGAAAAATGATACGACGAGTTATGCGTACTCTTTGGCCGGATTTTTGAAGGAAATCCGCTACCCAGATGCTACGACGACGCAGAAGCGTTATGACCAGTTGGGAAGACTGGTGAGACAAACCGATGCGCTGGGACAGTTCGAGAAAATGTATTATGACAAAAACAGCAATCTCACTGCTACAGTAGATCAGAAGGGACAAATATTCTACTATCATTACAACAATCGAAACTTTTTGACCGGCAAAAGCGGACCGAATGACAATGTCACCTATACGTACGACCTGTCCGGGCGACGGAAAACGATGGCAGATAGCACGGGGACAACAAACTATACCTATAAAGGCAAGACAGGCGAACTAATTGAGGTTCAATTCCCAGATACGAAGAGGATCTCGTACACCTATAATCAGCTTGGTCTGCGCGATACGATGACTGGGCCGTTCGGCCAAGTGAACGTCTACACCTATGATAATTTGAATCGGTTAAAGACGGTCGGGTCTTCAACGACGGCCTTCGAGGCCGAATACGATTACTACAACAATAATTTGTTGAAAGAAATCAAGCAGAAGAACGGGAATAAGAGTACGTTCACGTATGACGGCTATTCGATTAATACGTTGATTCATACGAAGGCCAACGGAAGTGAAATCAATTATTTTGACTATGATTATGACGGAAACGGGAACATCACGGGCCAGACGGTCCGACAGAACGGCCCGCTTGCTGCATACGGCTACAGCTATGATAGTTTGAACCGGATAGCGACCTCCTCGCAATTCAACGAGACGTACACGTACAACAACCGCGGCAATCGGATCGCGTTGAAGAGCGACAGGATGCCGGATATTCCCGTTGGGGAAACCAATTACACGTATGATGCGTGGAATCGGTTGACCAGTGTCTCGAAGAGCGGGGAAGGGCAAGTAAGCTACAGGTATAACGGCGACGGCTTGCTCTATGAACGGACAGAGAATAACACGACAGTTCGCTATTATTATGATGGCGATCAGGTGATTGCAGAAGGCATTGTAGCCAATGGTAATGTAACGATGAAAGCGGAGTATACCCGGGGCAAAGGGCTGATTGCTCGTCAAGATTCCAGCGGCAAGCAATACTACTTGCATAATGGTCATGGCGATGTGGTCGAGTTGCGGAACAGTACAGGCGATGTGAGCCTGAACCGCTATACGTATGATATGTGGGGCAATCCGCTGACGACGGTGGAGAGCGTAGCGAATCCGTTTCGTTACTCCGGTGAGCTGTGGGACCAGAGCGCAGGATTGCAGTATTTACGGGCGCGGTGGTATGATCCGAGTGTCGGGCGGTTTATTAGCAAGGATACGTATGAAGGGCAGATTGACAATCCGCTGACGATGAATTTGTATACGTATGTGCATAACAATCCTTTGATTCATGTAGATCCAACAGGTCACCTCACCTTCAAAGCTGCATGGTATATTTCCCGAGGAAGCCAAGATTACTTAATAAATTCTGCTATTGATGGAGTAAAGGCAGTATTCAGTCCGAGTACTTATAAGGCAGTGTGGAACCTCTCTAAAGAAATATACAATGGTAATATTAGTATCAACGCTATTATTGGGGCCGTTGGAGAAAATCTTTCCGAGCCATTTGTGTATCTGGGTAAATATGGAGAACATGTATTAAACGGAAAACCTACGAAGGATGAAGCATATGCCTATGGCCAAAATTATGCTAAGGCACTTACTGTTTTACAGTCAGTGTTTGCGGCTGGTATTACTTTAACTCCAAAAGTCGCCAGTGCTTTCAAGAACTCCGTTAACTTATTAAATTCGTTCAAGACTATTAAAGCGAATGTATCGGATTTGGTGAAAAACCCTTTAGATGAATTCGATTATAATCGAGGTAATTATAATGCAAAAGCATTAAAGGCAGCTAGAGAATATATAAATGAGAATGGTACGATATCGAGTCCGATAGTAGTGAAAATACTTGATGATGGGACTATGCAGATTGTGGATGGTCATCATCGTTGGTGGGCGGCAAAACAATCGGGTCTAAAAAAAGTCCCTATTAAGGTGGAGAAATAAATGGGAGCAGAGAGTTTCTATGTTAAGTCATCAGTTGTAAATAATGGAATTTCAAAGGATGACTTTCTAAGTCAACTTAATAATTTAAATGTTATATATAGTTCGATTACAACGTATGAATATGAATTGGAAGAATTTTTGATTATGACCGTACATTCAGACTATGAAACGATAAGGGAACTATCGATTGAGGGCTGTTTTTCTTGGTTTCATGAATGCACTCTCAAAATTTACGAGATCTTATTGTTGATTCACACTTGCATTTTTCCAATATCGTTAAAGGATCATGATGGTAATTGTCTTGCTTTTACGAGTAAGGAGGATTTTCTGTTTTTTGTTAATGAGCTGTATCGAGAGAAATACAAGGATTTTAACATTCGATACGGTGAAATGAATATTAGATGCTTACCAAGAGAACGATTCTATAGCTCCATTAATGGAAAACGCAAAAAGAGCATTATTAAAAGGTTATTTAAATGATATAAGCTTCATGCGAGTGTAAACAACTCCATGTGGTTGCAGCTAATTTTACCAAGCAAGCAGGTGTTTTATACAAATGACACCTGCTTGTTCTATGTGCGCCCAGCATGGGCGCTATCTCTAGGGTTCAAGTCCCGAATGGTGAAGGCAGTAGTAGCCATAGCTTAAGGCAAGGGTGTTCACCGTGAGGTGGGATCTGAAGGAAGCTGGCGGCAAATCTCCGGTCTGAGGAACACGAACTTCATATAAGGCTAACGTATGTTGGGTGAGACTGCATAACAAGTCAAAGTCCATACTGCCG
>NZ_CAKMMF010000021.1 GCF_927798095.1 Paenibacillus plantiphilus
GCGAGCAGCTGTAAGACGGAAAAATCCTCTTACAGCTGGTGAAGAGCGCCAGAAACCACATCGTTTGTCGCTGTAAGCGTGAAAATCGTTGTTACAGCACGGAAAAGTGGCGAGCGAGCAGTTGTAAGACGGAAAAATCCTCTTACAGCTGGTGAAGAGCGCTAGAAACCACATCGATTGTTGCTGTAAGCATGAAAATCGATGTTACAGCACGGAAAAGTGGCGAGCGAGCAGCTGTAAGACGGAAAAATCCTCTTACAGCTGGTGGAGAGCGCCAGAAACCACATCGATTGTTGCTGTAAGCCGAGTTCTGACTATCGGAGAGGGAAATTTGGCTAGTGCAGTATACTCACTGAGAATGTTCCCGGTGATCTTTCTTAGCAGGCTTGGGATTTTCATGTAAATGATGAGACGGTACCACATATACGCGAAAATGGTGCAATAAATGCGCAGAGACGGTACCACATATACGCGGAAATGGTGCAATAAATGCGCAGAAACGGTACCACATATTGAAGATTATATGGTATATATTTCATATTATGGTACCGCATATTCGCGTGATTTATGGTGTGTATTGGCAGTTATGGCGTCGCATATGTGCGGAAATGGTTGTATTTATGGTGCCGCATATGTGTGTAAATGGTTGTATATTCACTGAGACGATGCCGCATTTCGTAGAAACTGTGCCATATACACGCATGAACGGAGCAGTTGCTCGAAGGAAAGGCAACAGAATTTTAAGGAGGATACAAAAGTGGCAATTCGGAGAGCTTTAATTAGTGTGTCGGATAAAACAGGTATTATTGAGTTTTCGCGTGCGCTTGCGGACCTGGGTGTGGAAATTATTTCGACGGGCGGTACTGCGAGCCTGCTGGAGAAGGAAGGTCTTCCCGTCATCGGAATTTCCGATGTGACCGGGTTCCCGGAAATTCTTGACGGACGCGTGAAGACGCTCCATCCTGCTGTACATAGCGGCCTGCTCGCTGTTCGTGACGACGAAGAGCATCAGAAGGTGATGGAGGAGCTTGGCCTTGGCTACATCGACCTCGTTGTCGTGAACCTGTATCCTTTTGCAGAGACAATCGCGAAGCCGAATGTTTCTTATGAGGATGCCATTGAGAATATCGATATCGGCGGCCCGACTATGCTTCGTTCTGCAGCGAAAAATCATGCCTTCGTAACGGTTGTTGTCGATGCGGCGGACTATGGCGCTGTGCTTGAGGAAGTAAAGGCTGGCGGCGATACGACACTGGAAACGCGCAAGGCGCTCGCAGCCAAAGTATTCCGCCACACCGGCGCTTACGATGCGCTGATCGGGGACTACCTGTCCAAGCTGGGCGGCAATCCGCTGCCTGAGCGCTACACGGTGACGTACGAGAAGGTGCAGGATCTGCGCTATGGCGAGAATCCTCATCAGAAAGCTGCCTTCTACCGCAAGCCGCTAGCTGCGCAAGGCAATATTACTACGGCTGAGCAACTGCACGGCAAGGAGCTGTCCTACAATAATATTAATGATGCTAATGCGGCGCTTGCGATTGTAAAAGAATTCGTTGAGCCAGCCGTTGTTGCGGTAAAACATATGAACCCTTGCGGCGTAGGAATCGGCAAGGATATTCATGAGGCGTATCAGAAAGCCTATGCATCTGATCCAACCTCGATCTTCGGCGGCATCGTTGCGGCTAACCGCACGATTGGCGCGGATACGGCTGGACTGCTCGGCGAAATTTTCCTCGAAATTATTATTGCGCCGGATTTCACGCCTGAAGCGCTGGATATACTGACGAAGAAGAAGAATATCCGCCTGCTCAAGCTTGGCGAGTTCCAAGCGGCTGCAGAGCGCAAGCCGGAATGGCTCGTTACGAGCGTTGACGGCGGGATGCTCGTACAGGAGAGCGATGTTCACAGCTTGTCGCCAGACGATATTAAGGTTGTTACGAACCGCCAGCCGACCGAGGAAGAGCTGAAGCAGCTGCTGTTTGGCTGGAAAATCGTGAAGCATGTGAAGTCGAATGCAATTCTACTTGCTTCGGACAGCATGACGGTTGGCGTAGGCGCAGGTCAGATGAACCGCGTAGGCGCAGCTCGCATTGCAATTGAACAAGCAGGCGAGAAGGCGAAGGGTGCGGTGCTGGCATCGGATGCGTTCTTCCCAATGGGCGATACGCTAGAGATGGCTGCAAAGGCTGGCATTACGGCAGTCATTCAGCCAGGCGGCTCTATTAAGGACGAGGAGTCCATTGCAGTCGCCAATGCGAACAACATTGCAATGGTTGTGACCGGCGTTCGTCATTTCAAACACTAATAGTAAGGCAAGGTTAGGGCAAGCGGATTGTTTAAGGACAAGCGGTGATCGGCATGTCTCGCACTTTGCAGGGCATGTCCCGCGACCGCATGTCTCGCACTTTGCGGGGGCATGTCCCGCTTGCCCTCTATGTTTGCCACACATGTAGCGGTTCTGGCTATGACTTTACTATTCAGTCCCAATAGGAGGGTTTTTCTGTGCGTATTATGGTAATTGGCGGCGGCGGGCGCGAGCACGCTATTGTATGGGCGCTTAATAAGAGCGACAAGGTGAAGCAAATTTATTGTGCGCCTGGCAATGCGGGTATCGCTGAGCTGGCGGAGTGTGTGCCGATTCCGGTTAACCGGTTCGGGGATTTGATTCAATTCGCGATCGATAATGCGGTGGACCTCGTTGTGGTCGGTCCGGATGATCCGCTTGCGGGTGGAATTGTAGACGCTTTCGAGGAGCGGAATATTCCGATCTTTGGACCCCGGAAGAATGCGGCGTCGATTGAGAGCAGCAAAATTTTTATGAAGGACCTGCTCAAGGCCTATAATATTCCAACGGCGAAATATGAGTCGTTCACGGATTATGAATCTGCGCTTGCTTATTTGCGCCAGCAGTCCGCGCCAATCGTGGTGAAGGCCGATGGTCTGGCAGCTGGCAAAGGGGTTACTGTTGCGTTCACGATTGAGGAAGCGGAGAAGGCGCTGCACGAGATGATGGTGGACAAGGTGTTCGGAGAGTCGGGCGGCAGCATCGTCATCGAAGAGTTCCTTGAAGGACAGGAGATGTCGATTCTCGCATTCGTCGATGGCGAGACTGTACGCGCGATGGTTCCTGCACAGGATCACAAGCCTGTATTCGATGATGACAAAGGTCCGAATACAGGCGGGATGGGCACATATTCGCCACTGCCGCATATCGACCCAGCATTGGTCGAGGATGCGATTGAAAATATTATTAAGCCGACTGCCAAAGCGATGGTCAGCGAAGGACGTCCGTTCCGCGGCGTGCTGTTCGCAGGGCTCATTATGACGAAGGACGGCGTGAAGACGATAGAATTTAATGCGCGCATGGGCGATCCGGAGACACAGGTGGTGCTTCCGCGCCTGAAGACGGATCTGCTCGATATTATTCTGGCAGCGCTTAACGGTCGTCTGGATGCGATTGATATTGAATGGAGCGATGAAGCGGCTGTATGTGTTGTTGCCGCATCTGGCGGATACCCCGGTCCATACGGGACTGGTCAGGCCATTGAAGGGCTCGATGCCGCCAAAGCGTTGGGCGCTCTTGTGTTCCATGCCGGGACGGCCGAGCATAACGGCAGCATCGTGACGAACGGTGGACGCGTACTCGGTATTGTAGGCCGTGGCCGCGATATTGCAGAGGCTCGCGCACATGCGTATGAAGCCGCCGCTGTCATTTCGTTCGAAGGCATGCATTGCCGTTCGGACATTGGCGCTAAAGCGACAAAAGCAGTGCTGAAAGGCTAGCTGTCTACTGAAAGGCTGTTGAAGCCGCCGTGTCCCTGTTTGGAGAGGGAACGGCGGCTTTTTATTATATAAATTGGAAATTTTTGTTGTGTATTTATTATGGGTAAAATTACCTCGCTGTATGGAGGTTCATGTTACTAGTTTGTAACGACTTCCTGGCTCTGCTCCTATAGGATGACACTATAAGGCAGCGAGGGAGTTTTGACATCATGAATAGTGTGAGAAGGAAGAAGCGGCGGCGGTTTTTCGTTGTCTTTATTGTTTTTGTTGTAGCATGGATTGTTCTTGTTGCGGGATGCAATACGCGCAGCGGATTACTTGTGTGGAACAATGAGGTATGGTCGGGATCAAGTCAAGACGGCGCTGAGTGGGACAATAGCCAGAATAAAGGCGATTTAACTGGGGCGGAATCAAATAAGGACGGGAAGGACAGTCCTGCTGACGCTTCGAATGAAAGTGACGGGGGCGAGCAAGAAGGGACAGACGATCGTAAGGGCGAAACGCCTGATGGCGGAGACGATAATAATAGTAAGGGCGAAGCGCCTGGTGGCGGAGACGATAATAATAGTAAGGGCGAAGCGCCTGGTGGCGGAGACGATAATAATAGTAAGGGCGAAGCGACTGGTGGCGGAGACGATAATAATAGTAAGGGCGAAACGCCGGGTGGCGGAGACGATGATAATAGTAAGGACGAAACGCCTGATGGCGGAGACGATAATAATAGTAAGGGTGAAACGCCTGGTGGCAGAGACGATAATAGCAGTAAGGGCGAGAAGCCGCAAGGGGGAGCAGCTGCTCCTGAAGAGGATGGGAGTCCGAACAAGCCGGCTTCTTCTTTCGAGCTCGATAAGACGACCTCTCCTATTGTCGATTATGAAGCTCCATCGAGTGCCAAGCTGGTAGCCTTGACTTTCGACGATGGACCGGATAAGAATTATACGATGGATATACTGGATATTTTACGGGAATATAAGCTCAAGGCAACGTTCTTCACGGTAGGCATACAGGTTAAGAAGTATCCGGAAATTATGAAGCGCATTGCTCAGGATGGACATGTGATCGGCAATCATTCTTATCATCATCCGAATTTATCCAAGCTTGACAGCAAGACGATTAAAGAGGAAATTAAATGGACGGATCATCTTATCGAGAAGACGGCCGGTTATGTGCCGCGTTTGGTTCGTGCGCCGTATGGGGCTCTGTCTCCGCTCGTAAGAAGCATAATGAAGGACAACAACCGCGAGTTGATCGGCTGGACGGTGGATACCCGAGATTGGGCGGGCGAATCGGTCGCCAGGATGCGGGCAAATGTGAATAAGAATACGAAGCCTGGCGGTATTATTCTGATGCATTCTTTTGGCAGCAAGCATCTGAAAAACACGGTTGAGCTGCTTCCGCTCATTATTGAGGATTTGAGCAAGAAGGGATATACGTTTGTGACGGTGGACGAGCTGTTGTCTGCCAATGAGCAGCGCAATGCGGCGGAGAAGAAGTAAGCGCCATGGCTGCAGCAATGCGGTGGAGAAGAAGTAATGCGCCATGGCAGCTGCAGCGCTCATTGCTATCGGATTGACGGGAGGGTGGCGAGATGATGTTATTACGCCTCGGACGGCGATTGGGAATAATGGGATTCATTCTAATTGGCTTGTTCGGGCTTACAGGGTGTCAATATACGGCCACTCCTGCTGATCTGCTGCAGAATCCGCAAGTAATGCCAGAGACAGAAAGACTCGCAGATGCGATGAAGAACGCGCTTCCGGCCAAGGCGAAATTATCGCTTCAGTTGCACCCGCAAGCAACCTCGGCAGTTGTGATGGGCGATGTCGATAACGATGGTATTGTAGATGCTCTCGTATCATTCATGAATGAGAACGGTAATCAACAGGTGATGGTGCTGAGAGGAAGAGAGGACGGGACCTGGAACTACTGGTTCACGTTCGCTGAAATGTCCAGCTACGGGATTGATCGGATTGTGGTTGAAGATCTGGATGACAATGGTCAGTCAGAGGTGATGATCGGATGGAAAGTATACGGTCAGCCGGAATTTTTGCTGAATGTGTATCAGGTCCGCCAGTACCACTCAGGCAAGGAGCCTCTGCTGCCGATTGCTGAGCTGCCTTATGATACGCTGGAAGTTGGCAATGTGGACGGGGATGGGGACACGGAGGTCGTAACTATTGTGTTGGATCGCGAAGGAAAGCAGGCATCTCTTCGCATCTATCGGGTCAAGCATTGGGCGTTCTATAAAGCGATGTCAATTCCTTTGAACGGAATTGTGAACCGGTATTACAATTTGAAGGTTGGCAAAATTGCAGAGGATCGGTATGGCATTGTAACGGAGGCAAGTATAGGCGCTCATTCTTCCACGACGACGATGTTCGCCTGGAGCAACGGGAATCTGAAACAAGTCTATCCATCCACGAGGTCAAACATTCCCAATGAGGGGGATAATGTATATTCCACGGAAAGCGGCGATGGAAATGCGGATGGCATTCTTGATTTGCATGTTCTGCAAGAGGCGCCGGGCCAGAAGCCGGATACTTCCTATGCGGAGACGCTGTGGATCCAGCAGTACAAGCAGTGGGATGGATTCGATGGGTTCCAGCTCGTTAAGGAGCGGTACGTCAATCACATGCAGGGCTTTATCGTAGATGTTCCGCTGAAATGGAGGGGGCGCTACACTGTAAGCAGGCCGGAAGATGAGCATGCAGGTATTGTGTTCGAATATATGAATACGAAATCGGCGCATAGTGCTCCAATGTTCACCATATATGCCTTCCCTACTGCGGATTGGAGACAGGCTGAGCAGAAATGGCAGGACAAAGGGATTCATTATGACGAGCTGCTTAAAGCGGCCGGCATCCAGTACGCAGTCTTATGGGGGGAGCCGTCTGCCGAGTGGAGCAAAGGCGAGAAGGAAATGTTCTGGCATGTGCAGCCCGATAAGAGTGGCTTGGACAAGCTGTTCAAGCTGCTGCCTCCAAGGTGACAAGCCGTGTTGATGCCCCTGCGAGGATAGGGATTGGAAGCATAGATTACCAGGCACTGTGCTTGGAATGAGAGGGGGGTTGAAGCATTGCGCATTTTATTGCTTGAGGACGAGGAAGCGATTCGTGGTTTCGTTCGAATCAATTTGAAACGGAACGGAATGGAGGTTGTTGAAGCGGAGGATGGCGAAACTGCGCTCGCTTTAGCGGAAGCGGCCTCCCCTCCATTCGATGCTGCACTGTTGGATGTCATGCTGCCGACGATCAGCGGATTCGAAGTGTGCGAGCAACTGCGGGGACAGTTCCCGCGTATGGGCATTATTATGCTGACAGCCAAGTCTCAGGAGGAGGATAAGATTCTTGGTCTGGAGCTTGGCGCAGATGACTATATTCAGAAGCCGTTCAGTCCCGGCGAGCTGATCGCCAGACTTAAGGCGCTGCATCGCCGGATGATGCCGGGCGGCCTGTCTTGGCAGGATTCAGCCTCGCCGCTTATGATGCAGGGCGCTGAGGGAAGTCGGAATGATGGAACGGCTGAAGCGGAAGTCGGGGCGACCGTCGATGAGACAGGCGCGTATGGGTCTGATTCTGATAGGAGCGATGCGAGCGGACTGCATGTTGCAGGTGAAGGGTCCCGCCTCTTGCGGAGTGAACTGCATTCGGGACCGTTTCGCTTATCGGCGTTGGAGCGCAAGCTATGGAAGGAAAACGAAGAAATTGTGCTTACGCCTACGGAGTGGACACTTGTTAATCTGCTTCTGGAGCGGGAGGGCGCTGGGCTTAGCCGTGACGAAATTTTGGACGCGGTGTGGGGGCGCCATTTTATCGGGGACTTGAAAATTGTGGATGTGAATATTCGCCGAATTCGTCAGAAAATCGAGGATGAACCGTCTGAGCCGAAATATATCGAAACGTTATGGGGTTATGGCTACAGGTGGAAACGGGGCGAAGGGCGATGAACAGTCTACGATCTCGGATGGTATGGAGCTATGGCGTTCTCATTATGCTCGTCGTCGTCATGCTGGGGTCTATGTTTGTAACGCTGGTATGGAATTATTATTATGGCGGTGCAGAGGGAGCGCTGCTCCAGCGTGCCCAAACGGAAGCTGCGCTCCATAATCGGAGTATTGCTACCAGGCCGCTTCAGTCGAAGGCGGAGTATATGCTGCAAAATATGACGGAAGGCTCCATCCATCTGCAGCTTCTCGACTACTCCGGGCTTATCGTTGTGGAAAGCAACGGTCTTAGCGGGGCAGTCGGGACATTGGGGACGCCTGACGTCATACAGGCGATGAACGGCGAAACCGGTTCCTGGCGCGGCTATGATGAAACGACGAATGAGAGGATAGCGGCTGTAACGGTGCCTGTTGTGGATAATGGGCGCGTTGTTGCGATGTTTCGCTACTCCTCCTCATTGGAGCGGATCGATGCATTGGTTCGGAACATGCTATGGCTGACTGTTCTTGTTGGCGCTGTCGTCGTCCTGCTCTTCTTCATGATGAGTGTGCTGCTGGCCAACCGGATCGCCAGACCGATCCGAAATCTGACGCTTGTCGCCGAGCAGATGGGGGAAGGGGATTGGTCACGCCGTGCCTCGCTGTATGAACGTGACGAGATCGGGCGGTTGGCTGAGACGCTGAACAAGATGGCAGCTGAGCTGACAAGGCGGGAGAAGCTGAAAAATGATTTTATCTCATCCATCTCTCATGAGCTGCGCACTCCACTCACTTCCATCAAGGGCTGGAGCGAGACGCTGGCCTCGGGAGATCTGACAGATGTAGATGAGCTGCAGCTTGGTCTGGCTGTCATTGATCGCGAGACGGAACGTCTGTCGGGGCTGGTCGAGGATCTGCTGGATTTCTCCAAGCTGTATGCGAAAAGCATCGTTCTCCATCCGGAGACGCTTGACCTGCTCAAGCCGATTAAGGAAACGATACGGCAGTTCGAGGTTCGCGGGCAGCGCGAAGGCGTCAAGCTGATCGGCATTCTGAGCGATATGCCTCTAATGGTAGAAGCAGATGCCAATCGTCTGAAGCAGGTGTTCATCAATGTGCTCGACAATGCGCTCAAATTCACGCCATCAGGCGGCGAGATTACGATTGCCGCTGCTGCTGCCTCTCCAGATTGGGCGCGAATTAGTATTGCCGATACAGGCCGCGGCATTCAACCGGAGGATCTGCCGCATATTACGGACAAGTTCTATAAAGGCAGCAGCCAGCGAGCGGGGAGTGGGCTCGGCCTTGCAATTTGCAAGGAAATTGTGGAGCTGCACGGAGGCACGCTCCGCGTGGATAGTGTTGTCGGCGAGGGGACAGTTGTCACGCTGACGGTTCCGCTTGTTCAGCAGCCGCTCCCAGGCAAGCAGGAGAGCACCGCCTAGCTGCCGCTACTCTTTATAGAATAGTGATTTGCGCTTGACGAAAATATAGGCAAGTGCCAGCGCAGAGATGAAGACCAGGGACACTGCCAGCCAGTGAAGGGCGATCCAGTCAAAAAATTCACGCATATGCTTCATGACCTCCTATCGCTAATTGCTGCTGTACGCTTCTAGGTAGTATGCGAAGCAGCCTGCAGCGTATACCCTGTCTGTTGGAATTGTGGTCGACTGACCGCCGTCATGCAGCGAAACATCGCGCGCCGGGAGCTGTGCTGCAGCTGCCGTGAATGCGCGGGAATGACATGAAATGCGAGACAACGGAACGATACATATGGTTTAATAAGGGAACCGGGTTATTCCGGGTAACTTGAGGTGAAGGTGGGCGTACATATGTTTGATAGAATCTGGAACCGCTTACGTCTCGCAGTTGGAATGGGGTTGACGGCAATATTGCTTGCCGCTCTGCTGGCAGGCTGTGGAGAAACCACGGAGGAGCCCAAGCCGCTGACGGATCAGACGCCGCCTCCGGTGGAGGAGGAGCAGCCTGCTCCGCCGCCTGTGGAAACGGCGCCTGCCTATGTCGCACCGCTCACAGGTGCTGGACTGCAGCAGGAAGCGGTTAAACGGCCGATTGCGGTCATGATTAACAATTATTCAGCTGCGCGCCCGCAATCCGGCCTGCCGCATGCCGATATGGTATGGGAGGTGCTGGCTGAGGGTGGCATTACGCGGCTGGTGGCGATTTTTCAAAGTGATGAATTTACTGGCCCTATCGGACCGATCCGCAGCATCCGGCCTTATCTGATCTCACTGGGCGAGTCGTACGGGGCCGTGTTGGCGCATGCGGGCGGCAGTCCAGACGGGTATGCGATTCTGCAGCGTCAGAAGAAGCCTTATCTGGATGAGATAACGAATGCGGGCAGCTACTTCTGGCGGGAGAAGTTCCGCAAGGCGCCGCATAATCTGTATTCCGATCTGGAGAAGCTTCGTGCGGGAGCGGAGAAGAAGAAATATACAAGCACCACACCTATTCCAACCTATCCTTTTTCAGCGGAGGGCGCGACAGCTGCGGGAACTGCTGCAACGAATGTTGAAATTAAATTTCTGCTCAAGGATTATAAGGTTTCCTATGTGTATGATGCTGTTCAGAACTTATATGCTCGTTCGATAAAAGATAAGCCGCATACCGATTTGACGACGGAGAAGCAGCTGACAACAACGAATATCGCTGTGCTCAGCGCCACGCATAAGGTGTATGACGATGTTGGACGATTGGAAATTGATCTGGAATCCGGCGGACCGGCAATACTGATTCAGCTGGGCAAAGCTGTCGATTGTACGTGGGAGCGCGGCGGCGATGGTGTGATCCGATTGATGAAGGACGGGAAGGAATTGCCGTTTGTTCCCGGCAAAACGTATTATCATGTTGTTCCGAACAAGCCGACCTTTGCGGAGCATGTGAAGTTGAGTTAATGGATGGGGATTGTAGGCTTTATTCGAGGGAGTCGTGAGCAGCAATTTGCTGCTTGCGGCTTTTTTGCGTGAAAATGCGGGGATGAGGAGTAGAAACAGGGTTGTCAGAAAACAATAGAAGATAAGGAATTGAAAAAAAACCTCGATTTCTGCTGATAATTTGAAAATTGTCATAAAACCTTTACAATCCCTTAACAATTGAAAGGTAAACTATGTTAAGATATTGTCGGTTATTTGTGTACCGATAACGTTATTCTGCACATGACGAAGGGGATATCTTACCGATGTTCAAAAGAAAAGATGTGTTTTTTACGACGCTGGAAGCGATGGCGGACATTCTGCTGGAGGCTGTACAGTACTTCGAACAGAATGTTTCGAAAATCGACGATGTTACTCAGTTTGCAAAGACGATGAAAGAGTACGAAACCAAATGCGATCGACATGTACACACGATTCTGACGGAGCTTAACAAGACGTTCATTACTCCAATTGAACGCGAGGACATTATGGCGCTCACGACTTCGCTCGATGATGTGCTGGATGGCATTGAAGCTTGTGCGTCGCGCTTCGAAATGTATGATGTTCGCGAGCCGGACGAGTACATTCAGCTGTTCGCGGACAATATTCTCCGCTGTGCGCAGCAAATCAAGAAAGCGATCTACTTGCTCTCGGAGAAGAAGCTGCTTGCCATTCGCGAGCCCGCTATACATATCAACGAGCTGGAGAATCAAGCCGATGATCTGCTGCGTGTATGCGTGAAAAGCCTGTTCGCCAAGGAAAACGACCCTATTGAGCTGATTAAACGCAAAGAGATTTATGAACGGCTTGAACAGACGACAGATTATTGCGAAGATGTCGCCAACACTCTTGAAACGATCATCATGCGTAACAGCTAAGGAGCAGGTGACGGGCGGCTATGGATATTTATATTTTAGTTGGTATTGTTATTTTTCTAGCGTTGGCATTTGATTTTATAAATGGATTTCACGATACGGCGAATGCAATTGCGACGTCGGTATCGACGAGGGCATTGTCCCCGAGAATGGCGATATTAATCGCTTCGACGATGAACTTTGTCGGTGCGATTATGTTTACAGGCGTAGCGAAAATGATCGGGGGCGGCGTGGCCGATCCGACGACGATCGCCAACGGTGTCGAGGTTATCATTGCAACGCTTATATCAGCTATTGCATGGAATCTCATTACATGGTGGTTCGGCATTCCGTCGTCCTCCTCCCATGCGCTTATCGGCTCTCTTGCGGGAGCGGTCGTCAGTGCCAATGGACTTGCCGGCATTAATGCGAGCGGATTTATCAGTATCGTTCAGGTGCTGGTGCTGTCGCCGCTGATTGCTTTTGCCGCAGGCTTCGCGGTCATGTGGATCTTGAAGAAGGTCTTCGCCAAATCGAGCCCTCATCAGGTTAATAAGGGCTTTCGCACAGGGCAAATGATTACGGCTGCATTCCAATCGTTCACGCACGGTACGAATGATGCGCAAAAGGCGATGGGGATTATGACCTTTGCGCTTGTGGCGGCGGAATTGCATGAAGATATTAATGTCATCCCATGGTGGGTCAAGGTGTCTGCTGCCCTCGCAATGGCGCTCGGCACTTCCCTCGGCGGATGGAAAATTATTAAGACGATGGGTACGAAAATTTTCAAAATCGAACCGATCAACGGCTTTGCCGCTGACGTTACGTCAGCCACGGTTATTTTGACCGCTACGCTGGCGCATCTGCCGGTTAGTACGACGCATGTTATTACATCGGCGATTCTCGGCGTCGGCAGCGCCAAACGCTTCTCTGCGGTGAAGTGGGGAATGGCCGGACGGATCATTATGTCCTGGATTATTACGATTCCGATTTCGATGATTATTGCGTTTCTGGTGTACCGTGTAATGGAATTGTTTATGTAAACGGGTGTTAATTTGAAGCTGGATGCTGGCAGGCAGGCGCTTAGGAGCGCAGCCTGCCGGTGTCCGGCTTTTATTATGGGGAGGCCCACAGGGGACTGTGGGCTTCTGGTGGTGCGGTGGGATGGGATTGCGATGTGATGCGAAACATGCAAAGCATGCAATTATTGGCAGTGCGTTTTCGCACCGTGTGCAGTTGCCATGTGGCAGGGTGGCTTTTTAGCGTTTGCGCGGGCGTGGGCGGCGACGCTGTCCGGGTGCGCTGCCTGCTCCGCCGCCGGTACGGCGGCGTTTTCTGCGACGCGGCCTGAAGCCCTCGTTATCATCATCGGCGATAGCGGCGGAAGCGCCCTTCTTGCCGAAGGAGCCGGCAAGAACCTTGATAAGCGGCGCCATCTGGGAGACGCTGCTGACGACCTTCTGCACCTTTGTCATGGTGGAGACGATCCCGTCGATTCCGCCGATGCGATCGACGAAGCCTTTAATATCATTCAAGCTGTTGCCAAGGGAGAAGCCGCTGGATTCTTTGGCTGTTTCGACTATGTCGGCTGTCGTTGACGGGGCGGCGGGCGAAAGATTGATCGGTGTTGTTACTGGTTGAATCATTATAGATGGTGTATTCGATTGGAACTGCGAGGTATCGAATGGAACAAGCATGCCTGATCCCATGCTGCTGCTATTGCTGCTGCCTCCGCTGAAAAAGGGCTCTGAGATGCCGGGAAAGGCGCTCTCGTTCTGGCGTTGGGGCGGGGGCTGCTGCTGCACGCTTCTCATAGACGGATCGTAGCGGTATTTCACGCGGATCACAACCTTTGATGGTTTTGGTATTAGTCTATGGGATAGGCAAACATAAGGATTGGACGAATGCCCGATTGTGGCAGGATTATTATTAATCGGAGCGGTTTCAGCTCTTCTGTTCGGTGAAGCGTGAATACGGTAATGCTTGAAAAGTAGCAGGGAAACCGATACAATGAGAAGAATAATTAGTTCTCGTAGGAGTGAGCAGATGATGCAGCTAAAGAAACTGAACGACAAGACGATTGACCAGCTGTTCGAGGCGGTTCTTACGCTGAAGACGGTAGAGGAATGTTATGTTTTCTTTGATGATTTGTGCACGGTAAATGAGATTCAGTCCTTGTCGCAGCGGCTTGAAGTGGCGCGTATGCTGGGCAAGGGCTCTACTTATAATCAGATCGAAGCGGAGACGGGCGCCAGCACGGCGACAATCTCGCGTGTGAAGCGCTGCCTCAATTATGGCAATGACGGCTATCGGATGGCGCTGGAGCGCGCGGGACGATAAGTCGATGAAGCCAGGAATTCTCGTCATTAGTCATGGGTCGCGCGAAGCCGAATGGGTGCGCCTTGTGGATGAAGCGGTAGCGGACGTCGCCGCGGCTTATGTGAATTGGCCGATTGGCGGAGTGCCGGTGGTCTCATCGTTTTTGGAAATTGTCGATGGTCGGCTTATTCAAGACGGAATCGATCAGCTAGCAGCGGAAGGCGTAACGGATGTGTACGTTCTTCCGCTCTTTGTGTCGTCCGGCAGTACACATGTGGATGATATTGCACAGGCGTTTGGCCTGCCACCCGTATCGGCATCCCGCAAGGGTGAGCTGGAGCCGTTTCGACTTGGCGGAAGCAGTGCTGATGGCAGGGCTGATAGTAGTGCGGAAAGCAGTACGGATAGTAGTGCGGAAAGTACTACGGAAAGTAGTGCGGAAAGCAGTGCGGATGGCGGTACAGACAATAGTGCGGGATATGGTGACTGCAGCGGTTTTAGGGACGGCTCTGAGGCCAGCGGCGGCTCCGACGAGAATCAGCGGTTGCGGATACACTTCGGACAGCCGATTGATGATGATCCGGAGATTGCAGAGCTGCTGCTCTCCAACATTCGCGAGCTGTCGCAAGCTCCTGACCGGGAGCGCCTGCTGCTTGTGGCGCATGGCTCCGTCGAAGCGGGATTCCATGGCCGCTGGCGAAGCGGCATGACAGGGCTCGCGCGTCGACTGCGCGAGCTTGGCGGTTATGCAGGAGCAGAGATTGCGATGCTGCTGCCGAATCAAGCGGCCTGCAAGCTGCGCGTTATGCTGCGCAAGCAGCCGGAGCAAGCGGTGATCGTAGTACCGCTATTCTTGAGCACGGGTTATTTTACACGGACGGTTATTCCAGCTAGATTCGGTGAGCTTGCCTATCGCTACAATGGGCGGTCGATGCTGCCTCATCCCTGTATTGCGCGTTGGATGAACAGGCAGATTGACGCATGGCTGGATGGGTTTATTGTATAGTAGAGTGGATTGTGTTTCATGAGCGGGTCGGAATGTATGGGGGCGGACATGATGTCTTACAAGCGGGCACGATTAATATATAACCCGACATCAGGGCGGGAAGAGATTAAACGGCGGCTGCCGGATATTTTGCAGCGTTTAGAGCAGGGTGGTATTGAGACGAGCTGCCACGCCACCTCTTGCGAGGGCGATGCTACGATTGCGGCGAAGGATGCGGCAGACCGCGGCTTCGATATGATTATTGCGGCAGGCGGGGATGGTACGCTGTATGAAATTATTAACGGGCTCGCGGAGAAGGAAGCTCGCCCGCCACTTGGTATTTTGCCGCTGGGGACGACGAATGATTTTGCAAGAGCGCTTGGAATTCCGAAGCATTGGGAGTATGCGATTGATCTCATCACACAGCAGTATACGGTTCCCATTGATCTGGGCAGAGCGAATCAGCGGTATTTCATCAATATTGCCGGCGGAGGCTCGCTGACGGAGCTGACTTATGAGGTTCCGAGCAAGCTGAAGACGATGATCGGGCAGCTCGCCTATTATATGAAGGGCTTGGAGAAGATGACTCGGCTGCGGCCAACTGAGCTCAAGCTCCAGGCGAAGGAAATTGGCGAGATCCACGAGGAGATTATGCTGTTCCTGATCTGCAACAGCAATTCTGTAGGCGGCTTCGAGAAGCTGGCTCCAGAAGCGCAGCTGGATGACGGAATGTTCGATGTGGTAGTACTGAAGAAGTGCAATCTGGCGGAGTTCATTCGTATTGCTTCTCTCGCTCTACGTGGCGAGCATTTCAATGATCCGCATGTGGTGCATTTCAAGACCAAGGAACTAATGGTCACAACACCCGATTATGTGCAGCTTAATTTGGACGGGGAATATGGCGGGACGCTTCCGTGTACGTTCACGGTTCTGCCGTCGCATTTGAGGATTTTTGTGGATGAGGCTGGGGAGTCGAAGTATCGTTAGGGAATAATACAATGTGTTAGTATGCAAATATTGCAATGCGAAATGATGCGGAAATTGAGTGTAACGGAGCGAATAGTACTCATGAGTGTGCCAGTTAGCAAAAATGATGAGGTTGTCGTCGACATTGTCGGCTTGACGCATGATGGGGAAGGGGTAGGCCGCGCAGACGGCTTTACCCTTTTTATTCAGGAGGCACTTCCCGGCGAGCGTGTGCGGGCCAAGGTGCTGAAGGTGAAGAAGCAGTATGGCTACGCCAAGCTGCTGGAGATCGTTGCGAAGAGCGCAGACCGTGTGGATGCGCCTTGCGCGATCTATAAGCAATGCGGCGGCTGCCAGCTGCAGCATATGGATTATGCCGCCCAGCTAAGCTGGAAGCGGCAGCATGTGGTGGATAACCTGGAGCGGATTGCGAAGCTGCGGGTTGCTAATGGTGAAGCTGGGGGCGCCGATCCTTCAGGTGAGGAAAAGCGGACAAGTGTGGTTGTACATCCTACTATCGGGATGGATGAGCCTTGGCGCTATCGGAATAAGGCGCAGGTGCCGATGGGGATGCGGGAAGCGCATGATTTTCAGGGAACGCAAGGTGTAAAAGGCGTGCAAGGAACGCAAGGAATGCAAGGAATGCAGGGGATGCAAGGAATGCAAGGGATGCGCCTGGTCGGCGGGTTTTATGCGCGTGGAAGCCATCGCATTATTGATATGGATGAATGCCTGATTCAGCATGCAAGTAATGATGATATCATTGCTCGCGTGAAGGCAATTGGACAAGAATTGGGTATCACCGCGTACAATGAGGAAACGGGGAAAGGCCTGCTCCGCCATGTTATGGCCCGCGTTGGCGTTGTCTCAGGCGAGGCTATGGTGGTGCTAGTAACCAATGGTCCAAAAATTCCGCTGGCGGATCGTTGGATTGAACGGATTCGCGAGAGCATTCCAAGTGTGAAGAGCATTGTCCAGAATGTGAATACAAGGAAGACTAATGTGATTTTTGGCGATGAAACTCGCGTGCTGTGGGGCAATGATGTTATCTATGATGATCTGGACGGGATTCGTTTCGCCATCTCAGCTCGATCGTTCTATCAGGTGAATCCGGCTCAGACGGTGGAGTTATACCGTAAAGCTGTCGAGTATGCGGGGTTAACCGGCGTGGAAACGGTCATCGATGCGTACTGCGGAATCGGTACGATCTCGCTGTTCCTTGCACGTCGCGCAGGCCGCGTGTATGGGGTGGAGATTGTGCCGGAGGCAATCGAGGATGCGAAGCGCAATGCGGAGCTGAACGACATTGGTAATGCGACTTTTGAAGCAGGGGCCGCAGAAGTTGTTATTCCGCGATGGCGGAAGGAAGGTATTGTGCCTGACGTCATTGTGGTGGACCCGCCGCGTAAAGGCTGCGATGCGGAATTGCTTGAGACGATACTCGCGATGCAACCTCAGCGAGTAGTGTATGTGTCGTGTAATCCTTCGACGCTGGCAAGGGATCTGCGGGTGTTGGAGGACGGCGGGTATAGGACAGTTGAGGTACAGCCGGTGGATATGTTCCCGCATACGACACATGTGGAGTGCGTGGTGGGGATATGTCGAGTCGATACCTAGAAGTCTATAGTTTTAAGCATTCGGCGAAGTATTTCTCCTTTGTACAGGATGACGGTGACTATAAGAACAAAGTGTTAAGAGATACGATTAAGGTTTCGGTTGTGTTGGATTTGAAGTGGGTAGATATGACGATTGGTTTTTAGTTTTTTGTTTAGTGAGAATGACAATGTAGCCAAGAGGGTGCTTTTAGCGAGAGTTTTTTTGGATTTATAAGTCTGTGCATAAATGATCTGATATTCATTTTTTATGAGGTAAACTTAAAACGTGGAACAAAAAATTACTCGCCACAAAAGGCCACTTTCATAGCAAAACGAAGGTGGCTTTTCGTAGTACACCATATTATGCGAATCTGTGTTAAACTTCAGAAATGCCATAATCTTTGTGCAGTAAGTTTTTTTCTTGCTTCGTTTTTGATGCTTTGATCTTGCATAACTTTAACTTTTTTAGCCCACATATACGAACTAGGCGTTTACTTGGTGTTCAGAAAATAAAATATGCACCCAATTTCCACGAGTTAAACTGGTCTGATTGGTGAGAGTATTGTTTAAATCAACAGTCAATTTTGATCCAATATAAAACAAAATTAAGTCAAAACTTTTGGGAGCAGGGATGGGAAGAATTGACTCTGGATCTCATTGAATATATAAGAATATGAGGAACAACCTATGAAAACATTAGATGAATTTTCTCTTGAATACGTCCGTTCTGAAATTACAAGCTTATTTATTCATGAAAGAAATACAAATCGATTTGTTAATATATTTTCTGTAGCAGAGATGTGTCCATCCGAACAACCCCTCTCCAAAGTGATTGAGAATAAAACAGAACTTAAAACTTATTCAATGCTTAGAGAATCACTTGATGAGAATAGAACAATTTATGCGATACGCACATTTACAGATAATCCTGCAGATGCTATTTTGTTTTTTCGAGGTATAGAAAATCAAAAAAGGATCATCCAAATTGAAGGTAAGAAACATGAATTAATATCACTAAACGTACTTGAATCAGAACCTCCGAACGAAGTTCCAGTACTGGTATCTAATAACTCGGATAAGGCGAACGCTATCTTGGATCTACTTCCAAATCGTCCTGTTTCAATACGAGTATGTTCTCTCTTTGATTTACAGGGGGTAACATTAAATTCATTTTCAGCTAAAGATAAACAAATTATAGAAAAGTTTTCGATAGAAGTTATTTCTGTTAATCTTCTTGATTATGAAGAATACATGGGTGGTGTAGTCCTTTGTTTTGCAAATTCTTACTTACGTGAGTTCAAAGAAAGTATTAATAATGAGGGAAACAAAGTACTACTTGATTTTCGTGAAAGAGAAAATAAATCAATAATTGGTGGGAAAGTATTAATAGTAGATGAGAGGGTTCAAGGGAATGGATTTGAGTTAAATATTAAAATTACTGAAACAAAAATGGTTATCCCAATACCATGTTCTCCCCAAGAACTCCGAACAATTATATATTCTCCAAATGGTACAATTTTAGAAGATATGAAAGGCTCATTCATCCAAGGATTTATTACTAACGCGAGTATTTCAGGGCCAACAAGACGAATAACTCATACTAGGAAGGATGGGGTTGAAGAAGAAATTATTGTAGAAACAAGAAATCCTTTTAACAGTTTTCCTAGTCCCCCTGTTTTATCAGTTACACAAAAATTAAGATTAAGTGAAGAAAGACGAATGCTCAATAAATTAGAAAAAGAGCATGTTTTCATTTATTTTCCTGGGGGTGAATCTTCATTACAGCATGCTAAAACTGTAATTAGAAAATTATTGGGCAGTGCGAACAGTAGATGTGTAATATGTGATACTTATCTTTCTGGAGATGACATTATCCGCTTTGCAACACTAGTCTCTAATACTGACGTAAGTATACAATTATTAAGTTCACAATTTTTTTTGAAAAAGAATTTTGACGGCTCTAGCATTAGTAATCTCACACACGGAGAAAAAATGTCCAAGGTCCTCGAAAGCATTCTTTACCAAGATAGATCATTAAGAATAGAAGCTAAACTTCTATTAGGAAGTAACAAGAGTCCACTTCATGACCGTTTTTTGATACTGGATGATGAAGTATACATGTTAGGTAGTTCATTAAATGAATTCGGATCAAGAGCGACAACACTATTTCGTATTCCTGACCCAAGTCGATTAATTAATCAAGTAGAGGATTGGTGGCAGGACGATAAAATGACAATAGATTTAAATCAATGGTTGGAAGAAGAGAGAGTTAAAGTATCAACTGAAGCATCTTTGAATTATATACAGAAATGCTTCAGTGTTTTATGTAAAGTATTTAAAAAACTAATTCATGTTAAAGGGTGAAGTGCATGGGCCGTGATTGGAGGCTTAACTTATCTTTAAGTAATATAAACATCGATAAGGATTTGCTAATATCAAGTATTCGTGACCAATTGGCTTCCGAATATTGGATGGAACAAATAAGGGTTTTTACTGTAAAATGGTTTAGTCAATTGGGTGAAAATCAGAGTCCGCAACAAGATAAGATAATTTGCAATAACACCATAGATGAATCTAATTTAATGAAGGCATTTATCTTTGTTCAGAACAAACTTTTTCAAATAATGAATGAAAATTATGAATATGAGTTTGAATTTGAAATCGAGTGCATATATGAATTAATCGGAATGAATTTAGCAAACTTAACAGGGAAAGATTTTGAAAGTTGGGAAACAGTCTATACAAGTATTAGAAGAGAGTATGTCATCTGTGATAGTTGGTGTGCTCATCTCCCAATCGAAACAATTAATTCTAATGTGGAGCGGCTTTTAGTATTACCCAAGTTTGAGCATCCGTTTGAATTAGTGAACCCAATAGGGAGCTTAATGAATCGTAGCAACTGGGATTATTTTATGGAAAGACACAAAGATTTAAGAGCACAGTCTCTTGATATTTGGGAGTTTATTGAAAAATCGTTGTCGATGATAGAGGGTTTTACTTTTAAACCAATACTCAATTTTCAATCCAACTTAATACATCGATATGACAAAAAATTATGGATGCAATGGGTCTTACAACTTCCACTGATAAATTTTCAAGAATATGCATTAACAGAGGTCTCGGATTTGGATGAAACTGAATTATTTCTTTCTATCCTTTTAAACTTTGAGGGATTAGAAAAAGAAACATTGAAGGAAAAGGTAGCTTTGTTGATTTGGGTTATTGTGGATTTATGGAGAAAAATCGATGAAAATTTAGTAAACAAAAGTGATAAGAGAACAGTGTTTCAAGCAAGTGATGAAACTTTTCGTCAAAAAGTTGAAGAGGAGAAAATAAATTGGCAAATTGAATTACCCAAGAGGATTGATGATGTTTTCAATTTATTATATTCGAGTGACGAAGGACTGTCGGTTGAAATAACTACTTCGATGTTGTGCCATCTAAATGCTAGGAATAATAGAACTAAGTTTGTTGTTCTATTACGTGGGAAATTGCTAGATTTTTTATTTTCCAACAACTTGGATTTAATTTCTTTTAATGTATTTTTGGAAAAAAAATCAAAAAATTATCTTTTAAGCGGAGCCAGGATAGCTTGTAAACAAGAAAACAGAAGGAATATGGTGGAGGAAGTGTGGAGGGCTTACTCAACATTCCTTTCTACAGAAACGTATTATTGGTATCAGCCAGGTATGATTTTAGATGATGAAGAATTACTTCATGCGATGGGTGAGGCATTGTTTTTGTTGAAATCACCAGATGTAAGTATTATTGAAGCATTTTCAATTATTGAATTACCCACGGAAGGTTGGGGATATCAAGCGGGAAAATATTACTCATCATTTTCTAATATAACTCATTTATATATTGTGGCGATTCATGCAACTGACTTTCTTAGGGAAGCGAAAAGTCCTCTAGCTTTAAAAATATATGATTATGTTTGGGAAAAATTCCACAATTGGTTACGTCATCTAAATGGATATTATACAGATGAAATTGATGTAGTATTGCAACAATTGTGGAGTAGATTATATAAGTATTATCCTTCTAATTACTCTGTTAAAGTGGAAATGGAAATCAAAAGATTGGATAATTTGAAACAAGTATTAATTAGTATTGCTTCGTTGAGAGCAAATATAGCAAAAGAAGATGGGAGATTATCGGAATCAATCAAACATCAAATTACTCAAATTTACAATCAATGGATTTCTTACACAGAACAAAAGGAGCGCAATAAAAACTTGCTTGAGTGGATGAAAAAAACCTTTGAAGAAATCAAATGAGCCATGAGTGCGGCAGTGATTATCATTGTATGACATTGGACGTGGGCATTCAGGCTACACAGATATCATAAATTCCGCTAAGCTAAATTGCTAAAGCTTCAAGAATATAACTTACAAATTTCCTGGTATATAACAGAAATTCGCCCACCAAACGTGGGCGACGACACTTTAGGCTTGTTTTACGTGATAGTTAAATACAAACATAAGAGCGGCATTCAAAGCATCTGTCAGGGCAGAGATCATTTTTTGCACGTGTTCTGTTTTATCTATCAACAAATCTTGCTGGTAGCCATTTTCAATATACTCATGGTACAATTCGAACTGAGCATCCTTCGTTCGAAGCAGTTCCTCGGATGCTTTTAAAAACTCTGGGAAACGCTCTTTTCCGAATTTCGTAGAGAGAACATTTGCCATGATGTGGCGATACAGTATTGCTGCAGCAAATGCTGCTGGATTTGAGTATTGAATGACTCTCTTACGGAACTCATCCTTATCCTCATCTGAAATGACTCCATTTAACTCTACTGCTGAATCTAGCAGAGCAATAATAAGATTCGGGTTAATAAAGTTTTGGACATTTGTTGGGAAGGTTATAGTGATGTTTTTGCAATTGTAAAAATAATTTTCATTAATGTTAGATACCCAACCATGGCCATCCCGAAGATTCCTCACAAGTGTATTCCAACTGTTCCCATGTGGGTTTAATCCAGTGTTTTTTGAAATGTTAGAAAGAGAAGGATCAATTACTTGTGATTTAACAGATGGATCGCTGAGCCAGAAGTTCCTAAGGACTTTAAATACCTCTGATTTTTGAACTCTGAAGGGAGCGCCCTCGTCTTTTAATACAAAATGAATTCGTGTATTTGAAACAAGAAAGTCCTTGGCTAATGCGCTCAATATCATTGGAACGACCTGTGCAGGGCTAAAAGAAGGATATAAGTATTTACGATCTTGCTTATCGAGCGGTTTTTTAAACATTACTGGTAATGTTACTGCTGGATTCTTCCGGACCATACTCTCCCGAATAGGTCGAGTAAGTTCCTGGTATTCTGTTTCCAGTTTTACTCCCAATTCCTCTGGATCAAGAGTCTCCTCAAGACCCTCCTCCTCCTTCTCAGCTTCGTCTTTTCTAATAGAATCAGCAAATTCATCTGCTTTAGTGCCTATTAGGATAAAGGGTACTTCTTTTCTGTACTGTTCAAGGATTTCAGACAAATGACTAATCATTTTTTTTTGGTTGGGATTGTTCATCAATGGAAGAACAACTAAAAGAGCATCATATTGCTTATTATAAAGGAAGTTTCTCAGATTCACTTTTTCTGCTTCATCATCCTCGCTGTTGTGATAAAGCCCGCGGGTATCCTCCAAGGAAAATGCGTAATGCCCCTCGAACGTGCCATAGGTTTGCTGCAACTCTTTGCTCACCTGAGTGCTATTTATTTCATTTGAAACAAAATTCATTTCAAGCACAGAATTCATTGGTATATATATAAGGATTTCCTCGCAAAGTACCTCAAGCGAGAGGCGCTTTCCCTTTTGAAGATCATTGTTTGTAAAGAATGCTTTGGCAAACTCACTGTCCATTTGATGATGATGCAGTTCAACAAAGAAGTAGCCGTCGTCTGAAACATCATTCTCATTAAAGTAAGCTTGGAATTTTTCGCCGAGCAAGAGCTCGAGCTCATTGTACAGTTCATCTAAGACTGTCCGTGTTTCCGTGCTTGCTTGAAGATGATTAACTGTATTCATCAAAATAAGCTCTTTTAGCTTTCGAGATTGTTTTTTAATATCTTTTTCCTCAGTGTTATTGACAGACTCGTTATAAATCCAACTGGCATTTTCAAGGGCAAAAGGACTCAAGGCTTTTGATAGTTTTTCCACAGTGGCGTTTACGAGTTTTTCATCGATTAGATTATACTGAGCTTCTGTGTTATTTTTTGTGAAAAACTGTTGTGTGATTTTTTTTGTCAGTTCCTCGTTAATTTGAGTTTGCTCCATTTCTCTGACCTTTTTATGATCACGAGAAATCAAATCTGCTAGCGGTCCTGCTGCTTTATTAACAAAATCATCGTAAGGCACGTATGGCTGCTTGGGTTTGACAGCAACAATTATTCTCTCCTTTAGAGCGGTAGTAAAAATAAATCGTTTTTCCCGAACAGTCCCACTACCTTCACCTATAATGTCGTCCAATAGGGGATGAAACAATACAGAAGCAAATTGCTTTACTAGGGCCGTCTTGCCAACTCCTGTCGGTCCAATAGCAAGCAGACTCTTAACATACGGTGCTAGGAGCAACCCATTTTTATCGGCAGCATTGATTTCAGTTTTTTGCATTTTATTACCTCTTTCCACGTTTTTTTTTTGGAAACTAAAAACCGCCCATACATTTGAAAGTAGGGCGGTAGAACGCGTGGAAATAAACTCCTGTATAATTAAAGGATCATACCTTGAAGTTTTTTCTCATCGTTGACGCCTCCCCGACTGGTAAGTGACATTTCTATCACCTACAGCGATGCTGTAGCGGACGATTATTTAGTTTCCTCAATTATCCATAAAATGCGGGAGGGTGTCAACATCTTTTTTTATGGATAATTGAGGTGCAATTGTTTCCCTCATAATTTATGGTATTGCACATATAAGTTTGAGATCTCGTAATTATTTATTGTGTACACCTGCATTTAACGGTATAATTGGGGGAAAGACTTACCCTGTGAGATTTTTATTCTGGAGCTGATGAATAAATGGGCGTTAGCTATAAGAGGCTTTGGAAGCTGCTAATTGATAAGGACATAAAAAAAACTCAGTTGAGGGAAATGTCAGGAATTAGCGCGAGTACCTTTGCTAAGCTTGGCCGAAATGAGAACGTAACTACTGATGTTCTTGTTAAGGTATGTCGAGCATTGAATTGTGATATAGGTGATATCATGGAAGTTACAGATAATGAAAATTAATACATATGAAATTAGGCGATAGGATGAGCGGTTTTGTAAAAGGGATTTTTATAGAAGAATGTAAAAATAGATTTTTATGTCTGGTCAAAATAAAAAATGAGCAGCATCTTTGTTATGTTGCTAGTTCAGCAAGATTATCTAATTTTGTCGATTTAATAGGAAAGCAGGTCTTGTTAATAAAGAACAAGGGGGCTCGGACAAGGACAGAGTATACCTTGTATGCGGTGAAAAATGCTAATGATTATATTGTACTTAATCTAAGCGCAGCGAATACTCTTTTGCTAGAGGTTATTCGTAAAGAATATTCTTCTGATATATCCATCCAAAAAGAGAAATTTACGCTTGAGGGGTATAAATCAGATCACCTGGTGGTGTCTGCTCCGCCTACAATAGTTGAGGCTAAGAGTATACTTTCAGATAAAGTAGAAGTAAGATTTCCGTCAGTAAACGGGGAACGCTCCGTCAGGCAACTAAAAGCACTTGAAGAAGCATTGCTAAAGGGCTACCATGTGCGCTATTGCTTGGTATTGCTCTCATCTTATATAGACAATGTAACACTGGACAAATCAGCTGCGGATTTTAATTTAAGGCTTAAAAAATGTGTTGAGCTAGGTATGAGGGTTGAAACGTATCGATTAAAGGTAACTCGAAAGCTTCAATTTTTTATAGAGCGTGACAGTCATCTAGAGAATAGCATTTTGGGAAATGAGGTCTTATTGAATGCTGAATAGAACAATCTCTTTCAGGCCAAAACTCGAGGGCCAATTTAGAATGAGATTTTATAATGCAGTTTCTTTAATTCAGGAAACAACCTCTATAGCCAATATTGAGCAAATTGTAGACGACGAAGTATCATGGGTTGAAAATGATTGCTTGGTCAATATGGCTCAAAGAAAAAAATATCGTGCTGTCTGGCTATTGTTTAGAGATTTGATTCGTGCCTCATGGAAGGCGTGCTACAGAGAGGGCGTCCTAGAAATGCGCCTTCCGATATTGGACCAAAATGAAATACAAGATGCTTCGACTCCTGAAATAAAAGGTTTACTTAGAAGTTGGATGCAAGAAAGTCGGCTAGATCGCTTGCTTTCTTATTCGGATTTCATTACCCGAATGGAGGCGCCCGCGTCAGGTAAAAAGGATATTTCATGTCTAATAGCAGATGGAGGCTATTTGGCAGATAAGCTTCAAAGTGTACTAAATCAAAAAACTCCCATTGAGGATGCGGTTAGTCCTTACCTACAGCTCGTTAAAGAAAATGAAAGAGATACGTTTACGGGCTTGAGGCTCTCGGACATCTGGAGATATTTTAGATTAACTTGGTCAACTCCAGCCGAGACAACACCTGGACGTACAATGCAATACCTTATTCGAGATGCTGCACATCCTATGCATGCTGTTATGGGGATAGCTTCACTTGAAAATTGTGCAATGCAAATAACCTGTAGGGATGATGATATTGGCTGGACACCAAAATCCTTTACCAAGAAGCTCGTTGCCCTTAAGGAATTAAAGGAAGTTTATAGCGAGTTTGAGCGGTTACTTTCATTTTTAGAAGAGGGAATACAAGGGATTGATTATCAGGATCTGTGCTCAGAGGCAGAAATATTAAATCCTTCTGAGGAAACAGTGAAAATGCTGCAATTCAAGGCAGCCGCAGCTGAGGAAGAGCGTCAGTATTTACTCAAGCTATCCCAGAGTGAGAAACGGAATGAATTAGAAGAAAAAAGTGAATTGGGAAGTATTTCTCGAGAGACCGAGAATGCTTTGTACCTTAGAAAAAGAGCTGAGCAATTATCAAAGCTGCTTCAATCAAAAAAGCTGTTAAACGATCTGATGTTTGGCTCGAATTTTGAGCGAATGTGGCTTCCCTTTGCCGAAAGTGAGACTGGCTATTCAGCAATTCGAACTGCATTAATTGCTCAAAAGGGTAAGCATATTGGCTCAAGCATGATGGAGTTGAATGTATGCGGCGCAGTCCCCCCGTATAACGAAATTCTGGGAGGTAAGCTAGTGGCTCTTTTAGCCACCTCCCCTCAGGTGATATATGACTATTATAAACGCTATGATTTACGTAGGAGCGAGATCGCAAGTCGTCTAAAGGGGGAGGATGTTCGAAGATCTGCTGAGCTAGTATATATTGGTACTACATCCCTCTATTATGTTGGGTCTAGTCAGTATAATAGATTAAAGGTTCCAAAGGAGATTCTAGAAACGGATTTTGATATCCAGTGGCGTAGATTAGGCAAGACCTTTGGCTTTGGAACCATGCATATCAGCAAGGCTACTACTATGAGCTTAACAGAGGCTACAAGTGATATTGGATTTACACGGATCAATCACGTTTTTGGAGAAGGCGCAAGCCCCAAAATGCGACTGATGAGTATGGCGATACGTGAATTACTTGAAACGAATCAAGAGGAAGCAAAGGAACTTTCGAAGCATGCTATGTCACGAATTGTTTATGGTGCATCATTAGCAAAGAATACTAAGGAGTATCTTCTTGGCTTAGAGGACAAAGCAAATTATGGCTTTGACATTGAGGATTACATCGTGGGAACAAAGAAGATTATTAGCTTTTGGCAGCAGAGGTGGGTTTTAAGTCGTTTAAGGTTTACTCCCATCTTTGATCGGATAAGGGCCTTTGATAAAACTGCCTTCTTAGTCAGTAGCGATATAAAAAAGCAGTCAGATTGGAAATTTGAAAGGCTAAAGGAGGCCTTGATCATGCACTATCCGGAAATTGATCGATCCGTCTTCAATTTCATTAGTGGCTTTTATCGCGGCAGCAGTGCATATGCGGATAATGTAGATAACCAGTATCTTTCCCAAATTCATGTTGTTACAGAACTGGACACTGCAATAATAGATGCTGTTTCTTCGGGAAAGGATGTAGTCTTAACTGGAAACCCGGGAGATGGGAAGACTCATATTATTCGAATGCTCCTACCAACGTTATCTGAGCTCCCCAACCCACCCAAAATAGAGATTGATGCGAGTACCTTGTCTAATGAAGAGATATTTGAACGCTGGAGTGCCTCTAGGCAGGCGGGGGTTCCCTTCGTTATTGCAATAAATGCAGCCGTTCTTTTTTCTCTCTCTAATGAATATGCAGATTTTATGCCAATTGCCGAAGCAAAGATGCAAATGATCAATTCCACTGTTTTTCATAATGAAAGCTTTGAATTTAAAGAATCCATTGTATTTGACCTCAGTAAGCGTGAGGCATTATCACCAAGCATTGTTAAACGAGTCATTGATAATTTAACTAATAAAAGCAATTTTGAAGGCTGTGGTATTTGCCAGTTTACCTCTTCCTGCGAGGTTTTAAGAAATGCAGAGTTGTTGAAGAATTCATTATTCCAGAACAGACTCTCAATAATCTTAACGAGAGTCGCGCTTCAAGGCCATCATGCGACCTTAAGAGAGTTGTTTGGATTTATTTCGTACCTTTTGTTTGGGAATCGTACATGTGAGAAAATGCACGCTACCTCAGGTGAAAATGAATTTGCTTTGGTAAACCTAATCTATAGCGGCAAGGGAGCTTTATTTGATGCTGTTCGTCAATCCTTTGATCCTGCTCGAGTCTCTCATCCTATTTGGGATGAAAAGCTGCTTCAAAATAATATAGACAAAGATACGTGGGTTGAAGACCTATTGATCTCGTCTGAAGCGATTGACGTTAATAATGTTGAATTGTTCAAATTAAGAAAACGCCAGTTTTTCTTTTTCAATAAGCATGGTGAGGAGCTTTTAAGCATTAGCGACGACGATGTGTCGAAATTCCAGACTTTTTTAGAACAGGATAATAAGAAAATAATTAAAGAGCTCATTAGAAAATTGAATTCTTTCTTTGGAATTACAAAGCCTGGGACAGAATTGGAAATTTGGTCAGGCCATCGCTTTAATAACTCATCTCGTCGTATTCTTGTTTCCTTAGGAAGACTTTCAGGCTCGCAGTTCTGCATTGGCCGTCCACAACTCAATTCGTATATGAGTCAAGGGATAGAAATGACTCAAAACTACTTGAGACTAGAAAAGCTCAATACGGAATCAATTTATTTAAAGATTGATTTCTCCTTGTACTGCTTGCTATTAGAGGCAGAGAGAGGAGTGCCTGTTCTGTTTATGGAAAATGACAATGTAAAAAAGGTTTGGCGATTTATAGAGCAGCTACAATCAAAGGATAGACATAAGGACGAGGATGAAATTTCAGTTACTCTTCTTGACGTTCAGGGCAAAAAAGAAATTAATGTTACGATTGATAGGGACAGTAAAAAATATCTGTCCATTCAGAGCGGTGGCAAGCATTAATAGGAGGCCGGTCATAAATGGAAAAGCTTTATTTGAAAAAACTGAGAGATACAGTAGATAAAAGGTTTGTTGGCTTTAAGCCAAATGGCTCTAGCATAAAGCCTGTACATATATTTAGCGGGGCAACTCGTGTTATATATGGGAAATCTGCCGATACCAGCGGAATTAAAAGGCTGTCTTATGTTGCGAACGCTAAGGGGAAAACTCCCGCGGCTAATACTCCTGAGAAAGTGATTAGTTTTTTGGAGGAATTAGACGCTATTGAGGATGAGGATATTCGAATTGAGGAGTTAACCTCTTTACGAAATATGCTTCAAAAGCTGCTTTCTGCTGATGATGGGGTTTTCTCGGGAACCGATGATGGAATGGTTTCATATAGCGCTGGCTCAAAATATTTTATTACTCGTTTTGCAATGTATTAGGATGCAGGTGAGTTTATAGGTGGACTCATTAAAGAATACTGTCCCGAATTAGCCTTATATATTTCTCAGCTAATGGAGGGCAACAATGATCCAATTACAATTCTCTTTACACCTGTATTAATTGAAGAGCCTGACCGGTTATATGCAGAGAGCAGACATGTAGATATAGAGGCTTTTGCAAAGCAGTCCGATGCATTAAAAAAATATCTAAAGGAGTTAAAGGATTCAGGGGAGTGTCTATTAGCACATTTTCAACAACACTCTAATTCGCTTACTCAACTCAGGCTTTTTAATTTCTTCTGTGTGTTTAATCTTGTCCGTTATTTATCACTTCTCGAGGCATTCTATTGTGGGGAAAGCATACGTCCATTTTTGTTGGATTTTTCTGATGACAGTCAATCAAGTATTGCTCGTGCATCTGTCATGTCGTATACGCAGGTCCATCGTTCTATATCAAGATTTTATGCTTGGGGATACGCACAAGAATTAAAGGCCTTTAGCAAGGAGGAGTTGTTGTCCTCGGAAACTCCTGAATACGAGCCAAATAAAAAGTCGAAAACTGATGAAAAAGAGCTGGCTCGTATTTGGGAATTGGCAAAAAGTGATGCCGCCTTGGTTGACGAGGATGAAGCTAGGCTTATATTTGGGACAACTATATATGATATGCTGGCTCTACAAGCCTCCTCTCATCCGGTGAACTATCTTAGAGCAATTGGTGTTTTGTCAGGGGTTTTGTATCCGCCAACTAATTTTCATGTGAACAAACGATTTGCTCTCTCTCAGGATGTACTTGAAATGGTAGTCAGAAGCTGCGTGGCTCCCTCTGAAACACTTTCTGGTACTGAGTTGAGGGAGCGATTGTGGGAGCGTATGGGAGTTTTAATTGGAGGCAGTGATTTTGAAATGCGAAGGCTGCAGGAATCTGGTAGTATTCTTCAAGCGGATTCAGACTCCTTAAATCAAAATTTTGATCGTTTTGCAGAGACCCTTGAAGCAATGAATTTTGCAGAAATAATGGCTGATGGGATACTACAGATTAGATTGGGAGGGACTGCCTAATGAAAGCCAAGCAGGAGCTACTTATAGAACTGCTGATAAATAGACTCTCCGAGACGAAGATTGGAATACTAATAAAAGGTATTAATGACATTGCCCCTGATGCTATATCCGTAGCTGTTGCCGCGGCGCTTAACAAAAAAATATTTGTTTCCGCAGTGGGCTACGAAAATATAGAAGAAATAGATGGCAACGATCTAGTTGTATCAACAAGAATAGAAAAGGCCGTTATGTGGAGAAGTGAGCCTGAGAAGGCTGGGGCAATTATCACCTTCGTAAGGACAGACAGTGATAAGCTGCACTCGCTGGCAGAATTTGACCTTGTTTCAGCTCGTGATCTTTCGAAGCACCTGCTGGAGTACTGTATAAAACAGGAAACGAATACACCAACAATTAATTTTTGGAGGGCGTTGCTGGATACCTCCTCTTATTACTCCTATGAAACACTGTATGCGTTTGTTGAAGCTGTGACTAATGAGTCCGATATAAACGCCGCCATTCCTAAGAGCATGTGGATATTAGGTCTATTATGTGATTTTGATATTTTAAGCACCAATATTAAACCCGCGGATCGACTCCAGAGAAACAGAGAGCTAATAGTTGCGATTGGCCAAATGAGCGAGGAGTCGCGAAAAAAATTGAGTCGTTCCTTAGTCAAGGCTACTAAGGATGATAAGGAGCATCTCCAAGAGGCATATAAGCATTTACAGAACTTTTATAAGTTTGGCCGTAAGAATACACTAAGCCTATTAAGCTTTGAAATTGTACAAAAGCTCTTTGCAGCTACAAAATCAGATAACAGAATCATGGAAAACACTGAGGGAGTCAGCACGCCTAAGGATGAAAAAAATGCGGCGATAATTAATGGCAAAGAGCTTGAGAGCCTGATTACAAATACAATTGTGACACCAAGCGAGGACGAGCTTGAGGATTTAAACGAGTTGTTTGGCGAGCTTAAGAAGCGTTTTGATGAAAATACTGATGAGAGTAAAAACTCCTATACTAGTATAGGGGGGATATTCGACGATCGGAAAATTGTTTTCGAGGCTCATAACACTCCATTGCGCAAGCTTGTTGGAGTGGCCTGCAATGAAGCTAACTGGGGAGGAATTCTAGAGACCTCTGAAATTGTTTTACGAGATGTTGTGGCTTCAGAGGCTGAAGGCTTTATTCCGTTCGTTCCGGATAGCATTGATACGAAGACCAGCTTTGATAATTCTTCACTCTTCTCTTTTATGTCTAGATTTGATGATCAATTCTCCGAGAAGAAGTTGGAATCAGCAGAGTCCTTTATGCCAATTATCAACAGAATAATCGAATCGAGGAAGGTACTTCTTGAGCATATTGATTTGATCATGTACTATCCGGTTTTGTCATTTGGTGTTGATAAAAATCTCCTAGAAGCCTTGAACAAGTATGTAGAGAGTTGGGCCAGCCTACTTCGTGCCTATTGTAATAATGAACTGTCAATGCATGAAATTAGTCAAAAGGGAAGTAACTTTGTAGCTAGAGCCCTTTTGCTGCTAGATGTTCTGTATATTAAAACTCCAGTAGAATGGAAGGGGATGCTCATGCCCCTACACCCTCTCTACTTGTGGAGATACTATGAGGTGTTTAAGGAGCTAACAAACAACAGGGAGCAAATGAGTGAGGAGGACGCAAAAAATTTAACGGAGGTTTTCACGTCATTACCTCAAATAATGAATTTTTTGGTAGTGGATAAGATGATTACTAATTCCGTTAGCACCGAGTTGCCTTGCTCTGGAAGCATTGAAATGCTTCCTACCTTCGAAAATAAAACAAATCGGTACCTTGGCTACGATGGTACGCAAGCTGTTGAAGAAATACTATCGCGTTGGGTTGCCTTTGCACCGTACACTAAAAGCGAGGTTAGAATTTGTACTGTTGATGCTCCAGATTTGCCAAGTATCTTAAAGTCACTAAAACTGTTTATTGATAATAATGGCTGTGAGCGTATCGTATATTTTGCTTATCTAACACGAAATCAAAATGGTAATAGTGAGCTCGCTAAGCTTGATTACTCCTCCAAGGATTATGAGATTGGAAATTTGATTAAGAGTGGTAGGATTTCGATTAGTATAAAAAATGTAGCTTCGTCAAATGATGTGAAGCAGGAGCTGCAAAAAAAACCAGTGCATCTCGCCTTCTATTTTGACCAGGCTGCTTATTCAATTGATTACGGTCCGAGTACAAAAAGTCTTTATATTAATCCATTAGTTGTAACCTATGATTATGAATTTGATGATATAACCCATAGAGGAGACATTTTTCCCTCCTCTGATATGGATTCCGGCTTGATTGGGGACTATCATAAGGTAATGCGCCATGCCGAAATCGTAACAGCTAATAGAAACCCAAGGCCTACTTATAATCCAGATGCGGACATTAGCAGTGTTGTTTCTACCATCGAAAATGGGGAGACGCAGTGGTTAATTGCTGCAGACAGAACTACAAATAATTATTTGCCGCGGAATACAATTCCTATTGGAGAAAAGCAATATGGTAGAAGAATGGTAAGTATTTGGGCCGCCAAGGATTCGAGAATTATTGGACAGTACCTTAATCTTCTGCGGCAATACAATCTTTATCCAGATAAAGAGGTTTTAAATAAAATACTTTCTCAGTTTGGTCACATTTCATCCGAGGGATTAATCAGTATACCGCGTTCTGGAGCAGACGCCCAAGCAATTGCTAATAGAAAAAAAGGGCTCATAGGCACCGTTTTTGCTGCAGCCTGGTATACAAAGAAATATCCAAATGCTTTAGTGGCTTCATTGGATACGCCAGATGCACGTCTTTGGCTTAATGATAGTAGTATTGGAAATGAACGGGCTGATCTTATTGGCTTGCGCTATGATGAAGATACAAATTCATTATATATTCAACCTATTGAGGTGAAAACAAGGGATGACTCACCAGATGCAAGGCTTTCCGTCGATGAGCATACAGGTGCTAAGCTAGTAACGGGACATGCAGCGGACCAGATTGCTTCAGTTGTGGGAATGCTGAAGGAAATTTTCAATTTGGTCGAAACAGAAAGTCTTAACATGTTTGTAGCTGCCCGGAGAGAGGTTCTCAAGTACCAGGTAGTTTCTGAGTGCTTTAGACATGTTCATGATAGTAAGTGGCAAAAGCAATGGAGTCAGGTGCTGAAAAAAGCCTTTAGTACGACAAGAGCAGGCAATATCAATATTTTTGTTTCGGGTATGCTTCTTCACATCAAGCTTAGTGAATCTAATGGTGGGAAAACTGTACATGCCCTACACCCAGAGTTTGATGATTGTCCAATTGAATTTGTTGAACTTACTGCCAAGGAAATTCAGGCGGATATTTTCGGTGCTCCATTCTCAATGACTAATTCCGTGAAGGAAATTGATTTTGACGAAACCTCGGAGAATACTCCTGAGACTGAAATCGAAATCGATAACGATGTCTTGGAAGAGGATGTGATAAATGAGGTTGTACAACAGTCTCCAGAAGTAGCTTCGATTGAATACAGTCATCCTCCAAATGAAGCTGTTGCAATCAATGAGGCTGCTGCTACAAAGGAATATAATGAATTGATAGCTACAAAAAAAGAGGAAAAAGATATTAAGGTATCTGTAGATGTGGTCTCTAAGGATGAAATTGAGCAACTAGCTCGCGATTTCACAAGATCATGCTCTGATTATCATATTAATCTAAAGGAATGTGATCCCAGTAAGGCAGTTGTGGGGCCGAGTATAATCAGACTTTACTTCAAGCTTTCTAGGGGACAAAGTCTGCAGGCGGTTGAGAACCATTTAGAGGATATAGGGCGTGAAATGAAACGAACAGGAATTTTAATTCAGGTAATTCATAATTCTGATGAAATTATCTTGGATGTTCCGCGTCTTCAAAGGGAGCAAGTATTGTTTTCTGAGGTAGTCGGCAAACTCCCCGACACAACATCGCCTGAGAAGCTCTTTTTCCCAATTGGAAGAACTCCAGATGGAAGAGATATTATAAAGGATTTGGGGGAAATGCCTCATATTCTAATTGGTGGCAGCACTGGGTCTGGAAAAACGGTCTTTTTGTTTACGCTGTTAGCCTCGCTTTTAAAAACCCATCCGACTGAGAATGAGCTACAACTGCTGCTCTCTTCATCGGGCTTGGAGGACTTTGTTCATTTTGAAGGATTACCACACCTCGTTGGCGGTAAGATTATTTCAGACGCCCATGAGGCAACCGAAGTCATAAAGAATGTAGTTTTTACGGAATTTGAAAGAAGAGAAAAGATTCTTGCCGACGCTCGGGTTGCGAATATAATCCAATATAATCAGAAATTTGAGGTTAAGCTGGCTCCAATGGTTGTTGTTATTGATGAATTCGCAGACTTATCTGACCAACTTGAAAAGAAGAAGGATAAGGAGGCATTCTTTACTCCAGTAAAGCGTATCGCACAGATAGGTAGGAAAAGGGGTATTCATTTAGTGCTATGCACGCAGCGCCCAGCAGCCAATCTAGTTCCATCAAATATTAAATCGCAGTTGAATGGAAGACTTGCTCTGAGAGTGAACGATGCCAATTCATCACGAATGATCTTGGAGGAAGCGGGTGCGCAGCATTTACAAAAGCATGGTGATTTAATTTACAAAAACAGCTCTGAAATTGAGCGTGCACAAGGATACTATATCTCAATCGAAGAGTTGGATGATATAGTAAATCAGGTTATTTCAGCTTCAAGGACATAATACTAAAGCTTATTTGAATGATATCCACCAGTGCTCGTAGGGGGATATCATTCTTTTCTTTTTTTATAGCGATTAGTGAGGCAAATTAAGGCCGTTCGTAAGGCTCAGCCGAACAGGCCTCTTGTCTAATTTGAATGTTCATAGCATATTGCTCCCCCAACTGAAATGTGAGTTCGTTCTCAAAAAATGGTTTACCCTCGTACCATTCTATTTATTATTAAACCCTGAATCCTCAGCAGGTACTTCTTTTTACGCAGACAGAAGACCGAGAGATATCCTCAAAAAACCTTCTTCAAAAAACTTTTCCACAAGCTACCCGATTTTGCCCGAAAAATGAAACGGCTTATAGAGGGACAAAAAATCTCTCAAAATGGCTCCTTGAAAATCGAATACGAGTTTGTTCGGTACATTCCCCATGCAGCCTCAAAGGAAAGCCTGTATGCCAGCGCGCCATGACCGTATTGTTCCTACCCGTCTGTTCAAGACGTAGGACAAGATGAGAGCGATTCCCGCGATGCATAATGAAATGGTGGTTCCATTTTTGGCGATGATCTGCATGGCGGAATAATGATACTTCCGTCCAGCCACAGCTCATCGCAATGGGGGCGGCCTGCAGCGATCCTGGGGGAAGCGCAAGCCTGCGCTTATGGAGACAGTCCACCGCTGTCCACCGGATAAATTTTTCTATGTTTACCTGTTCCACGCCATAAGAGATTATCCCGAAGGATAAAGAAGCTTTCTATTTTAGTTTGTCCGCATGTGTGGAGTCATCAAAAGCTAAATATACTTGAGTATTTCGGTGCCAGAGAGCCATTGAGTTAATGAGTGAGAGCCACCTCGTTAATCATTTAGAGCCACGATGTTAACGGCGAGAGCCGCAATGTTTTTATTGTCAAGAAATGCAAGTTCCCCCTTCCGTCCCCCTCTGGGGGAAACGCAGGGAGCATGCCCCCTGCACCCCATCACTCGCCGTGTGGCAGGCCCAGCAAGGCTTTGCTGGACCAGAGAATAGTGTGGGTGCGGAAGGACGCAAGTCAAGGCTGAAATGAACGCTTCGCGGCCTTGACTGGCTTACTGTGTTCGGACTACAGAATTGTCGGATTTAGCGGTGGCTCTCCCAACTAACACAGTGGCTCTATTTCATTAACATCGTGGCTCTCACTCATTAACCGTGTGGCTCTGCCGCGACGAAATAATCAATATACTCGTGGATAATCTAATGTTCAGGTTCGACTCAAGAAGCAAGGCAACTTATTCGGAAATGCCACATGCTAACGTAGATGGAAATGCCCCTACTGAAGTTGAATATCCAAGAGTTCATCCTTCGTGGATGACTCTTTTTATATAGATATCCTTGAAAAGCCGGTGCTCGGGTTCCTCGATGCAACCGGCTTTTTCTTTATGGAGAGGAGACTGAACATATGGCCAAGGTGATTGCCCTTGCCAACCAGAAAGGCGGTGTGGGCAAAACAACGACAGCGGTCAACCTCGGCATCGGATTGGCTACGGAAGGAAACCGGGTGCTGCTGCTGGATGCTGATGCACAAGGCAATCTGACGGATTCGCTCGGCTTCCATGAGCCGGACAACCTCCCGGTATCGCTGGCGACGATGCTGCAAAAGTGTATGGCGGAAGAAGCCTATGATCCGGAGGAGGGGATTTTGCAGCATCATGAAGGCGTTGACCTGATGCCCGGCAATATCGAACTGTCCGCCGTGGAAGTGGCGCTTGTCAACACGATGAGCCGGGAGACGATACTGCGCGGGTACGTGGATTCGGTAAAAGACAACTACGACTATATCCTGATTGACTGCATGCCCAGCATGGGCATGATGACGATCAATGCGTTGGCTGCGGCAGATAGCGTCATTATTCCTGTCCAGGCGCATTATTTGCCCGCAAAGGGCATGACACAGTTGTTGCAGACGGTTGCCCGCGTTCGCCGCCAGATCAACAAAAAGCTTGTGGTGGAGGGGGTGCTGCTCACGATGGTAGACAGCCGTACCAATTTTGCCAAGGACATCTCATTCGTTCTGCGCCGTGATTACGGCGACAAGCTGCGTGTGTTTCAAACGGAAATCCCCTTATCGATCCGCGCGGCGGAAACCAGCGCTCGCGGCAAAAGCATTTATTCGCATGATCCGAATGGACAAGTTGCCAAGGCATACGTTTCTTTAACAAGGGAGGTGCAGGGTATTGGCAGCGAAAGAAGACAGACGCGCCAGCATAAAGCTGACCACAGTCGATGATTTGTTTACGACGGAAGAAACTCGGAATGCAGTACAGAAGGAACAGATCAAGGACATTCCTCTGGCGGAGATCAGCGATTTCCTCGATCATCCTTTCAAGGTAAAGGCGGACGATGCGATGCTGGAAATGGTGGAAAGCGTCAAGCAATATGGGGTGCTGGTGCCTGTACTGGTACGCCCCAAAACGGATGGCGGCTATGAAATGGTGGCCGGGCATCGGCGAAAGAAGGCCAGTGAAATGGCGGGGGTAGAGTCGATTCCATACCTGATTCGGGATTTGGATGACGATCAGGCCACGATTATTATGGTAGACAGTAACTTGCAACGGGAGCATGTGGCTCCGAGTGAAAAGGCGTTCGCCTACAGGATGAAGCTGGATGCCATGAAAAGGCAAGGCCAACGCAGCGATCTAACTTCCGCCCAAGTTGGGCGGAAGTTAGGCGGTAAGGAATCAAGGGAACTGTTGGCTGAGCAAGTTGGAGAAAGTAAAAATCAAATCTCACGCTACATCCGTCTAACCGAACTTCTGCCTCCCATTCTCGAAATGGTAGACAACAAGGACATGGCCTTTAGTCCTGCCGTTGAAATTTCTTACTTGGCCGAGAAAGAACAGCAAGCCCTGTTGGAAACGATGCAGGCCGAGGAGTGTACGCCTTCGCTTGCGCAGGCGCAGCGAATGAAAAAGCTCAGCCAGGACGGCAAGCTGAACGGGGATGTCATCTTCGGCATTTTGACCGAAGAGAAGCCCAATCAGAAGGAGAAGCTGACGATCCGCAACGAACGAGTAGACAAGTTCTTCCCGCAAGATTTTACCGCACAGGAAAAGGAAGACCTGCTTGTGCAGTTGTTGGAGAACTGGTATCGCCGAAAACAGCGGGAACGCGAGCACGCGCATGTCGGTATAACCGCAAGCAACGTACAGTTTCTCTGCTTTGGAGACATCACCGAGCATGCTGCAATGCCCGGAGGGTATGTTCAATTAATGTTAGTGATGCATGGTTGCGAATTTCGAGCGTAACAGAGCCCATATGAACGATAATATCCGATTCTGTTGATGCAGGATAAATAGGTTCATTCGATGTTCTTGGCATAGACAGGTCGACAGGCACGATCGTTCTCTGGTCAGAGTGAAGGGTAGGTAAAGCTTCGCATGCTGCTTCACGAACACGCTTTAGCCAATAGTAATAGCTCTTGGAGCTCACATGATGCTCCGTGCACCAAGCCTTGACCGTTTGACCACTGCCACGACAATTACGAATAATCTCCATCCATTTATTTAATCGATATTGCTTGGTGACTTCTTTCGTATTCAATGCTAAACATCTCCTTTAGAGTTTTTCGACTAAAGTCGAAAAACTCTAAAGACTCTAGTCTAACAAAATTCTCTCAAAGTTTAGCAGTTGATTCTATACACCGTCTTATTTGACGCTTACGGTCTGTTAACATACAGTGTTGATTCATGAACAAAAAGACGACCGCCATTTAGGTTTCAGGCGGTCGCGTGATTATTTCGCAAACTTTCCTCTTTAGTTTAACAATTTATCCGTATAATGGGCTTTCTAACAGAATTATTTCTTTTGTTATGGGATTTAGCTCTACTTGACACCCGAGCGGTAAAATTAATTTGGGGTCTGTATGTCCGAAGTCAAAATCAACGATTATTGGCATATTGCCTACGCCGAACTCACCTTTTATGATTTCCAAGATTATCTCATTAAGTTTTTGTTTCTCTTCTTGGCTATAATCTTTCGCTCTTCCAAAAATGACCCCTTTAATTTGCGAAAATATTCCTTGCATACCATAGTTCCGTAACATGTATCCAACTTGCATAGGTGAAGGCTTTTCTTCTGAAGTTTCGAAAAATAGGATTTTATCTTTCCAGAAAGATTCATTAGCCCAATAGATAGTTGATTTCATAAATTCTAATACTTCGATACATCCACCCCACAAATACCCTTTCTCGGTGGAGCTTCCCTGTAAAAACGTCCATCCAGTCTCATTATTATAAAACTGTTGACACTCACCTAGCGTATCTAATTTGCTCCAATCTTTATATCCATTGGTCCATTTCTCAAATGGAGAATATGTATAAGGGAAACGACCTTGAAACAAAATCGCTTCTAAATGTTCAGTATATTTGGTTGGAAGGCTTTTTATTTGGGCTAAACCTGCCATAACAGAAGGTCCATAAAAAGTTACCATACCCAATTGGTTTAAATAAGTTAAAAAAGTAGTCGCGTCTGAAAAACCCATGATAAATTTGGGGTTTTTTAGGATTGTCTTTGTATCCAAAAACGGCAGTATTCTAACCGATTCATACCCGCCAATTGAAGTGATGATGCCATCTATACTCTCATCCTCGAAACATTTATTTATATCATCTGCACGAATTTGTGGATTTTTGTATAAATCATCTGGAGACATTCTTGCGGTTGGCATCTCAATAACTTCTAATCCCAAGTTATCTTGAAGATTTTTTATACCAAGCTCGTAGATATCTGGGAACAAATAAGGTAGACCATTTGAAGGTGAAATTATCGCTATTTTCGAACCAGACTTAAGTCTTTTGGGTTTTATCATTGCTCTTCCTCCTAATATATTATTTCCTAATCTTACCATACAATTCTACTTGTAATAAGAACAATCTTATTACAAATTTGAAGTCATGGATAATATCATAAGTGTCATTATTTTTAAAGCTTTCTTACCCCCTTGTATGGGCGATTATTTACATCTATCGAGTATTCAAAAAAATCTCAGGCGCGTCAAGCAGTCATAAACTCTGTTATAGCTTGCGTTTGTAAGGTCTCCTTCAATATAGTTGAGGAAAAGCTTATGCATATCTGTTGTTCTAACCTTGACCGCCGCTGTTATCTCTTGCTTGTCTTTCCGCCCAAGCGTTTTCCATTCACGTTTTCCGTTGGTGATGCTTTTAAGTAAGCACCTAAAGCCTCTCATTTCATTCGTATTCGAGACAAACCGGAACCCTTCCATTTTAATAAAGTCCTGCTTTTCATATTCTGTTATCGGCTTAAGTTTGGGCTTCAATCGAAACTCAATTCTTGTCAAAGGTACAGAATCAACTCCGTGAACTTCTTTAAGTTGTTTCTGCTTGTTGTACTGACAGACCGTACATGCTGACCTGATGACCGCCCCGTAGTATAAGGTTGTATTGTAACGATATTAGGATACTGTATCTTGATACGTTCTATTTCCTCAGTTGTTAAAGATGCAACGACTCTTAGCTTGTCTTTAATGATTCTCATACTTTCATATCCCTTCTGTCTGCTCTCCTATATTACTAGGAGAGTTTTCTTTATCTGTCGGTGCTTCTCTGATGCCCACCCGAGCCTTCACTTCGTGAAGTCTCATGTCAGCTTGATAGGTAAGGATGGCAAAAAAATAGGACGAAAAACCAGTATATATGGTGAGTTCAAAGGTTCTGTTCCTCCCTATGGGTACAGGATTCAACAAAGCAAGCTAATACTTGCTGATGATGACACACCGAACGTAGTCAAGCGAATCTATCGCATGTACCTTGAAGGAAAAGGCTTCGATTCAATCGCTAGAACACTGACACGTGAAGGATTGCCTACACCTGCGAAAGTTATAGGCAAAAAGAACGCAGGGTTATATTGGCAGGGTTCGTCAGTGAAGAAAATCCTCAGTAATCCTCATTATGTCGGAAACTTAGAGCAAGGTAGGCAGACGACAACTAGCGTAATCTGCAAGGAACGTTCAGAACTGCCAAAGGAACAGAGGATTGTGGTTGAAAACGCCCACCCTGCCATTATCTCTAAGGAAGACTTTGAAGCTGTTCAAAGGTACATGGAGGGAAGGAAGCGGCAACAGGCAAAGCCGAAAGCTAAAAAGCATCTGTACACGAATCATTTGTATTGTGCAGATTGTGGAAAGAGCCTATGGTACGTACAGTATCGTAAAGGTTACGTTTGTGGTAATTATTACAAGCATGGTAAGACAGCATGTAGCCAACACAGTGTTAAGGAAAAAGAACTTACTGGGGTAATCCTTGATGACTTGCGCCGCCTAGTAGCAACGCTTAATGAGAAAGAGTTTATGGGGCAACTAGAGTTCAAAGTCAAACAGGCGGCTAAACAAGCAGAGAGACAAGTACAGTCCTTGTGGAGACAAATTGAGAGGTTGAAAGAGGAAAAGAAGAACTTCATAAAACTTCTTGCCAGTGGAACGATAATGGAAGTTGACTATAAAAACGGCAGCATGGAAAGTGTGTTGCGATTGAAAACGAACTAAAGAAGTACATGAGACTTGAAGAACTCACGCCAGAGATGCTTCATCGCTTGATAAGTAAGATTGTAGTCAAGGCGGATGGTACTGCGAACATTCATTATAAGTTCGCCGCCACCGCCGTTATTTAGGGCTTGTTATCAGTGACCGATACTCAAGTCATGTGGAGTGCTGTGTGTCGCTCGTAAGGAAGTAGTAGTTAAGAGTCGTATTTACCTGGATATTGAAGCCCAAATGTATGTAGTATTCAGGCTTCTGTGTTTGTGATGGTCAAACGGGTCGACGAAAGTCGTGGAGGCTATGGCCCCCCTCGCAAAATCATGGGAGATATCCTCGAAGCAAGACGCCACATTGTGAAGTAAGAAAACGGCGTCTGAATCTACCGCTGTGATCGGTGAGTCTGCTTCGTTACCCCTTCCCTTCTTCTTGTTTAAAACTTGGGTTTGCACGTTAAATGAACCATCCGGGGCTGGATGGTTTTTCTTACGTTCTAAAAAGGACCTCATTGTGATGTTTGTGTTCAACGCCTAGCAGATATTTGCAGGGTACATTTTCCTTTAATGATGATATTATTTGGATAATCAACGTGCTCATTGCGCTTTTGTAGATTGGGGTTGGGTTCATCATGAGGGGTATTCTCCGATTCGGTTCTCGTACGATCTTGCTTTATATAGCTGCTGCCGTTGTTGTCGGTTTGGTTGCAAGCTATTCCGTCATCTCTGCACCGGATTCCCCTAAGTTCCAAAGTGAGAAAGGCATTCTGGATTTAACGCAGGTTCATGTCAGTGAGAATCCGCTAAAGTTAGCAGGGGAGTGGGAGTTCTACTGGCAAGAGCTGCTGTCGCCTAAGGATATACAGATTCGCTTAGCAAGGGACGGAATTCATAACCGCTGGATCAGCATCCCGAACTCCTGGCTAGGCTATCGGCTAGATGATCAGCGGCTGAACGGTACAGGTTATGCAACCTTTCGAGTGGTCATTGAGCTTAGCGAGCAGGATAGGAATGAGCGACTTTCTCTGCGGCTGCCTACCATTTTTCATGCGTATAAATTATGGGCGAATGGCGAGCTGTTGGCGGAAGTCGGTGTGGTTGGTCGGGACAAGGGTAGAGTGACCCCTAATCTGACAACGAAGCAAGTGTTCATCCAGCTGGGGAATGACAGGCTGGAGTTGGTTATGCAGGTAGCGAACTTCCATCATAAGCGAGGCGGCATCACCAAGTATATCGAGCTGGGCGGAAGTGATGCGTTAACGGTCAGAACAAATCTTAGAATTGCCGCTGAAATGTTCATCACCGCAAGCCTGCTGGTCATTGGCGTGTATCACCTGCTGTTGTTCGCCCTGCGACGCAAAGACAGGGCACCATTATTCTTTGGTCTGTTCACCCTAATGTTCAGTATCCGCTCGTTGCTGGTCGGCGAGCTATTGCTCACACAGTTGTGGCCGACTTTTCCGTGGGAATTGCAGTTCAAGATCGAGTATCTGATTTTATGCAGCGGTGGGTACATCATCACGATGTACTCTGATTGCATCTTTCCAAATTATATATCGCAGTGGTTCCGGCGTAGCACGCGGATTGTAACCGGCGCATTCTGTATCGTTGTTGTGGCGACCCCTGCCATTATCTATACAAAAATGTTACCGATGATCGGTGTGATCGTTGTTCTACATATGGTTTATCTGATGGTTGGGCTGATCCAAGCGGCTTTGCGGCGTATGGAGGGAGCGCTGATCTTCCTGCTGGTGTCGGTGGTTGCTTTAGTTACGGTTATCAACGATTTTTTATATTACAACGAATGGTCGCTGATTGGAGATACATCTCCGCTTGGTCTGTTGGTGTTTACGATCGCACAGATGATTTTGCTTTCTTCGAGATTTACGAGGGCGGCATCGAACGAGGAGAGAATTGCACGTGAGCTGCAGGACGCTAACAACAAGCTGACCGAAATGAATATGAATTTGGAACGGATCGTACAGGAACGGACACAGGCCTTATCCGCAGCTCACGATGATCTCCGAACTTCGTATGACCGGTTGCTTCACTCCGAGCAAGGGAGGAAGAAGCTTCTTGCCTATATTACGCATGATCTGCGCATGCCGCTGTCCAGCATGCTTGGTTATGTCGAGGCTGTGCAGGACATGGTTAAGCCGGAGCGCAATGAACAGTACCTGAAGTATATCCGGGACAATACGATAAGGATTAACCGCATGATCGAGGAGTTGTCCTTCTTGTCGCTTTTGGAGACGGGACAAGTTTCGTACCGAATGGAGCCGGTTTATGTGATTCACTTCTTGCGTGGTTTTTTTGAACAATATGAGCTGGTCGTGCGTGACGCAGGGCTCAATTTCATGCTGGATATCGGAGATGCGGAAGATCAACGACCTAACTTGCCTGTTGTCGAGATGGATGCGCAAAGATTAGAGCAGGCTTTGTTTAATCTAGTGTCGAATGCGATGAAGTTCACCTCTAAGGGGGGGCTGGTGCGTATTGCGCTAGCTGTGGACGAGGCGAATGATACCCGCAATGCGATAATTAGCGTACAAGATTCTGGCACGGGTATTCCTCCAGATCAGCTTGAGCAAATCTTCGATCGCAATTACAAGTATGATCGACCGGGCGTGGAGAAGGGAGTAGAGGGCAGCGGGCTCGGGCTGGCGATTTGCAGGGAAATCGTACAAGCGCATGGAGGGACGGTTCGAGCGGAGAGCGACGGCAAGACGGGGTCGATATTCTATGTATCGCTTCCTTGTATTGTAAATGAAGGAAGGTGACGGTGTGGTGGACACTCATAAAATAATGATCGTCGATGATGATCCCCATATATGCGAGATTGTTCAGGTGTATTGCGAGAGGGAGGGTTTCATATCCTCCTACAGTCATAGCGGGACAGAAGCCATGAAGCTGCTTGCGTCTTTCGAGCCAGATTTGATTGTACTGGATGTCATGCTGGCTAATGAAAATGGTATTGATTGGTGCATGAACGCACGTAGCTACACGAATGCGCCGATCGTGTTTCTGAGCAGCCGTGAGGAAGACGAGGTGAAAATCAGCGCATTATCCTATGGGGGCGACGATTATGTGACGAAGCCGTTCAGTCCGGGAGTACTCATGGCCAAGATCAAGGCTCATCTTCGCAGAGTGTCGTCGGGCAGAAGGGATCAACTGCTAGAGTTACCGGGATTAACACTAGATTTCTACGCGCAGTCCGTCATCATGAGGGGAGAAACTATCTTTTTAACTAAAAAAGAGTTCGGTCTACTGTCCTATATGGCACAAAACGTCAATCGTGTCGTTAGTAGTGACGCGTTGTTCCAGGTTACTTGGGGAATGGAGAGTTTGGAGGATATCAGAACGGTCGCTGTACACATCAGTAATTTACGCAAAAAAATCGAGGCTGACCCTGCCAATCCTGAGAGAATATTTACGATTCGAGGGGCCGGATATATGCTGGTTGCCAGAAGTGCGCTGCAAGCGCGAACATAGCGTTAAGGTTGGCGGTGTCAACGATTGAAATCCGTGGCAGGAGCAGTCAGTCCCCTGGCACTGTCACCCCATTAAAACCTAAAGATCGAATGCATTAAAAAATAGCGGTGAAGGGATAACCTCCCTTACACCGCTATTGTGCTAGTTTAAATCATATTTTCGTTCGAGAGCTGCCCTGAGCTCAATGTTGAATGTGCGAACCCTTAGCAGTGTTACGATTATGACCTTCCTTAATCCTTATGGTAAGTAAAGGTCAACAACGTCCTGAATATCTTGTTTACTAGACATAGGTGTTCCAAAAGGATTGCTTCTGGAATCCTGATAGGCAAATACAAGGGCATCTAAGATATCACTTAAGTTCGAAGCTGTCACTCCGGTTATTCCAGCAAGATTGAATACTTCTTCGTCAGGGGCAGATCCTCCACCGTAAGGATTCAAATAAGCATAGATTGCATCTACCATAATTGCTTGAATAGTCTCAACAACAATCGCTTGAATTTGAGCCAATGTTCTTGGAAGTGGCGTTGCACTGGTTTCCAAATAGTATTGGACGGCGGATAGGTTATCTGATGTGACATCCGTAATACCTGCAGTGGCAAAAGTCGTCGCATCAACATTGGTCCATACAGTCGAAGCCGATGCAGCATTAATCAAATCTAGTGCCGTTTGCTTCGCAATATCGTCGATAACCGCATTGACGATGGCTTGAATTTCCGAAACCGTCCACGGAGCCGTTCCGTCCGCGTCCAGCGCGGCTTTAACAGCTGATACATTGGATGTGGTTACGCCCGTAATACCTGCAGTGGCAAAAGTCGTCGCATCAACATTGGTCCATACAGTCGAAGCCGATGCAGCATTAATCAAATCTAGTGCCGTTTGCTTCGCAATATCGTCGATAACCGCATTGACGATGGCTTGAATTTCCGAAACTGTCCACGGAGCCGTTCCGTCCGCGTCCAGCGCGGCTTTAACAGCTGATACATTGGATGTGGTTACGCCCGTAATTCCCGCATTGGCAAAAGTCATTTCATCAACATTGTCCCATTCACCCGAAGCCGATGCTTCATTGATCAAATCTAGTGGCGATTTCTGCACGCTAATCGTGTACGACGCTGACATGATCTCACTGTCTCTCATGCCATTTTGTACCGCAAGAGCCTTGACCGTCATTGCGCTATTCACTATGATCGGAACGCTATATACGAGGCCATTCGTCCTCGTCGGCGTGCTGCTATCTGTCGTATAGTAGATTGTTGCGCCACCCGTTGCACTAAGCGATACTTGCGTACCTGACACGACAGCTCCGCTAGCAGGATTGGCTGCCGGTGTCGCGAGAGTCTGTACAGGAGTCGTAACGTTCGGCGTGCTTGTTGAATCGGTTGTCGGCTTTTCTTCTTCCTTCTTCTTCTGTTCTTCCTCTTTTTTCTTCTCTTCTTCCTCTTTCTTCTTCTGTTCTACCTGTTCTACCTGTGCTACGTATTGCCCCTTGGCTTCGTATGCGCCCGTAAGAAGCAGAGCGCGCGTTGCGTTGGCTTGACCGCCGAACTTTCCGTCCGCTCCGTTGTCCAACAATTTTAGTTTCAGCGCCAAGGCGACATACCCCTCCGCCCAGTTAGATACAGTAGCATCATTCACGCCTGGCGTTGCCTTCGCTTCCTCGTTCATGTCGAGTCCGCGAACAAGGAACGTCGCGAGCTGCTCCTTCGTCACCTTACCGGCAGGATTGTAAATCCCATTGCCGTAGCCATCCGTAATCCCTGCTGCTTTCACCGCCTCGACGTACGGCAACGCGTATCCATTTGCAGGATCGTCGGCTTTGACGTCTTTGAATGAAGACGTCTTTAAGTCCGTATCCACCTTCAAACCGAAAATCAACGCTGCAACCTTAGCGAATTGAGCCCTGTTCATCTCTTCCTTGATACCGAATTTGCTATCGCTCACACCGTTGAATATACCAGCGGAGATCATCGCGTCGAACTTGGCTTTCGTTGCTGCATCCAGATCCTTCAAGTCCGTAAAGTCGGCTGAAGTCTTCGTTGCGCCTGCTGCAAAGCTGATGGAAAAATGAAAGCACAATAGCACCGCCATCAATAATCCGACAATTTTTTTCCTCATCGTTTGTCCCCCTGAAGTAAGATATATGATATCGATTTTCCTCCTTCAATTGTATCATGGTAGATTAGTCCATCTATGAAACATAAAGAAAACTTTAAGATCGCGCTTGCAGTGCACTTCTGGCAACTAGCATATATCCTGAAAGCTCCTTAAATTTAGCATCTTATAAGGATATGCTGACGTTGATTCGATGCGATATTAAGCGATTGTAACAGATGGAGCGGGATTTCGGGTTCTAATACAACGAGGTAGCGGCAAAAACGATGGTCGTAAGTATGACTAATCAGCATGTCAAAGGATCGGCCCTGTTTTCTGTCAAGCCTCACAGCCGCATGGAGTTCGGGCCAATTTGAGGATGCGAAAGTTGAGTTATATACTAATAAATAGAGGGTTATTCGGGAGAAATGTCGAATGAGCCTATAGAACTATTATTAATGAAGACATAGATAGGAGTTAGAACAATGCTATCAGGAGAAGTTCGCAATAAAATAGATAAAATATGGTCAGATATATGGGCAGGTGGGATCACCAATCCATTAACCGTTATAGAACAACTAACCTACTTGATGTTTATTCGTTCCCTCGATGAGAAGGAACTGGAAAATGAAAGCTTTGAGGCATTAAGCGGTGAAGTGATGCCGAAGATTTTCCCGCAGGATGAGAATGGACAAGCAATGCGTTGGAGTAAATTTAAAACTAAGGATTCGCGAATTATATATGATATTGTTGGCACGAAAGTGTTCCCATTTATTAAAGAATTGAATGGAGCCAATACGACTGCCTTTTCACGATATATGCAGGATGCCATGTTTTTGGTCCCAACTCCGCAAGTTTTGCAAAAGATGATTACAGGCCTTGATGAGCTGTATGAACACGATATTAAAGAGCTAGATATGCAGGGCGACCTGTACGAGTATATGCTCGGTAAACTGGCTTCCGCAGGACAGAATGGTCAGTTCAGAACACCAAAGCATATTCGCGATATGATGGTTGGTCTTCTTGCTCCAACGCCAAATGATAAGATTTGTGATCCGGCATGCGGAACGGCGGGATTCCTTGTATCAACTTCAGAATATATTAGAGAAAAATATGAAGCTGAGATGACTAGCGAGCAATGGGAGCATTTTGCAGGGGAGATGTTCTCAGGATTTGATACGGACCGCACGATGCTTCGGCTTTCGGCAATGAATCTAATGCTTCACTCGATTACGCAGCCTAATATTGATTATGTGGATAGCGTATCGAAGCAGAATCATACTTCTTCCGCATACGATATTGTACTAGCCAATCCTCCATTTACAGGTACAGTTGATGCTGAGAGTATTCACGATAACCTGAAGACTGTCTGCGATACCAAAAAGACTGAGCTTTTGTTTGTGGCGCTCTTTTTGCGGATTCTGCGTAAAGGCGGACGCTGCGCTTGTATCGTGCCTGATGGCGTTTTGTTTGGTTCTACCAAGGCACATAAGTCCTTGCGTAAAGAGCTTGTAGAGAATCATCAGCTTCAGGCTGTTATCTCCATGCCAAGTGGTGTCTTTAAGCCATACGCAGGTGTTAGCACAGCCATTCTATTGTTTACGAAGACAGGTGCAGGCGGTACGGATAAAGTGTGGTTTTACGATATGAAAGCCGATGGCTTCTCCTTGGATGATAAACGTTCTGCTGTTGAAGCCAATGACATTCCTGATATTCTTGCCCGTTTCCACAACCTTGAAGGTGAAGTTGACCGCAAGCCAACCGAGCCGAGTTTCTTGGTGGGCAAGGCTGCTATTGAAGCCAATGATTATGATTTATCAATCAATCGATATAAAGAAGTTGTTTATGACAAGGTGGAGTATGATACGCCTGCAGTGATTATGGGACGCCTTGATGAGCTAAACCTTAATATCGCCTCCAAGATGGAGGAATTGAGGAGGCTTCTTGGTGAGTAAGTGGGAAATGGTTAGGTGGAGTGAAATTGTTGAAATAAAAAACGGCAGGAATCAAAAAGCTGTTGAAGATAGTAATGGACGATATCCCATATATGGTAGTGGGGGGGTAATGGGATACGCAAATGACTTTCTATGTAATGAAGATACTGTAATTATTGGTCGAAAAGGTAACATCAATAAACCTATATACGTTAGTGAAAAGTTTTGGAATGTGGACACAGCATTTGGATTAAGCCCGAAAAATAACATGTTGAGCTCAAAATTTTTATATTATTTTTGCATCAAGTTTAATTTTGAAAAGCTTAATACAACGGTCACAATACCAAGCCTTACAAAAAGCAACTTATTGAATATAAAAATCCCTCTTCCGCCAATAGAAAAGCAAAAGCATATCGCCAAAACGTTAGACATCGCCGCAGAATTGCTTGCCATGCGCAAACAGCAGCTTGCAGAGCTGGACAATCTTATCAAATCCACCTTTTATGATATGTTTGGTGATCCTGTTGTTAATGAAAAAGGGTGGCATATTAATCGATTAAGTGACTGCATGAGTATTATTGGGGGTTATGCATTTAAAAGTACTGATTTCTCTGATGATGGAATCCCAGTAATTAAAATAGGGAATATCAATTCAGGCATCTTTAATGATAAAGGTATTTCCTTTTGGAAGCACGATAGAAAACTTGAGAAATACTCACTACTCCCCAAAGATGTGGTTATTTCTCTAACAGGCACTGTAGGTAAAGATGATTATGCAAATGTTTGTATACTACCAGATTCATATCCGAAATATTATCTAAATCAACGTAATGCTAAATTAGAGTTGAATAAAAATATCGTTGTTTATTATCTATTGTATTTATTAAGGGATACAAAAATTAAGGGGAAATTGACTGGTATAAGTAGAGGGATAAGGCAAGCAAATATATCGAATTCGGATATAACAGCTTTGATGATACCACTCCCACCCATCGAACTCCAAAACCAGTTCGCCAACATCGTCACCAAAATCGAAGAGCAAAAAGCTCTTGTGAAAAAGGCAATAGACGAAACGCAGTACCTGTTTGACAGCTTAATGAGCGAGTATTTCGAGTGAATTAATAACTTTAAACTGAGAGGTGAACCTAATGTCTGCAAACTTCGAATTCTTACAAGGACAAACAGAATACACCTTATTTGCTACTGCTTGCATCGAAGCGGAGCGGGTACTTGCCACCTCTCCAGCTATGGCTGCAGTAGGCAGCCGTAAGGCTTTGGAGCTTGCGGTGAAATGGGTGTATGCTGCGGATAACACTATCACCATGCCGTATAAGGATAATTTGCAGGCATTGATTCATGAGCCCTCCTTCAAATTCGCAATGGAAAACCAGACATGGGGCAAGCTGCCCTATATCATCAAGCTGGGGAACCTTGCGGTACATACGGATAAAGCCATCAGCCGAAGTGATGCGGTTCTTTCGCTTTCCGCCTTGTTTGAATTCGTGCAGTGGCTGGATTATTGCTATGGTGCAAACTATGAAGAACGCTATTTCGCAGAAGAGAGTATTCCTGCGGAAAAGGTCGTTCTTGACGAAGCGAAGATCAAAGAGAAAGACAGCTTAATTGAACAAAAGGATTCCGAGATCGAGGCATTACGCGCCAAGATCGCGTCTATGAGTGATCGACTTACCGCAGACAAAGACCAGCACAAGGAAGAACGCCAGTTCACGCCTCAGGACATATCAGAATTCCAAACTCGTAAAAAATATATCGATGTGGACTTGAAGCTGCTTGGTTGGACATTTGGCGATGATGTGCGAGAAGAAGTAGAGCTTCACGGAATGCCTAATCACGAAGAGAAGGGCTATGCCGATTATGTGCTTTACGGCAAAGATGGACTACCCCTTGCGATCATTGAAGCGAAGCGCACCTCCAAAGATGCGAAGATCGGAACCCATCAGGCGAAGCTGTATGCTGACTGTTTAGAGAGAATGACCGGCAGACGCCCCATGATGTTTACCACGAACGGCTTTGAAACCAATCTATGGGATGATGTCACCTCTCCGCAGCGTAAGGTGAGTGGTATATTTTCCAAGGCTGATCTGGAAAAGCTGATGAACCGCCGTAACGAACGTAAAATGTTAGACGAAGTGCTTATTGATGAGAGGATCACAGACCGTTACTATCAGAAGGAAGCCATTCGAGCGGTATGTGAAAATATTATAACAGGCCATAGACGAGCATTACTCGTTATGGCGACAGGTACAGGCAAGACGAGAACGGCATCCAGTTTGACCGATGTGTTATCCCGAGGAGGATATGTAACGAATATTTTGTTTTTGGCAGACAGAACGGCCCTAGTTAAACAAGCGAAGGACGACTTCAAAAATTATTTGCCTGACATGTCCTTGTGTAATTTGTTAAGCAATAAGGATGATAAAACCGCTCGCATTGTATTTTCAACTTATCCGACCATGCTTAACGCAATTGATAATGTGAAGAGTGATGATGGTAAGCGATTGTTTACTCCTGCCCACTTCGATTTGATTGTGGTCGATGAAGCGCACAGAAGTATTTTTAAGAAATATCGTGCGATATTTGAATATTTTGACGCGATCATAGTAGGTTTGACAGCAACCCCGAAGACGGAAGTTGACCGCAATACGTATGATTTTTTCGAGATGGAGAGCGGCGTGCCAACCTATGCTTATGCCTATGAGACCGCAGTAGAGGTTGACCGCGTGTTGGTACCTTACCATAATATTGAGGTCACAACGAAGTTCCTGGAGCAGGGGATTACCTATGATAAACTTTCTCCAGAAGATCAGGCGCGATATGAAGAGGATTTTACAGATGAGGATGGCGAAATGCCTGACTTTATTCCATCACCTGCGGTCAATGAATTTATCTTTAATCAATCTACGGTTGATCGAGTGCTAGAAGATTTGATGACCAAGGGTATTAAGGTAGCAGGCGGGGATCGGCTGGGGAAGACAATCGTTTTTGCTCAAAATAAAAGTCACGCTCAATATATTGTTGAACGATTCAATAGGCTTTACCCGCAGTATAACGGCAGCTTTACGAAGCGTATTGTCTCCGATGATAGTTATGCTCAAAGTCTTATTGATGACTTTAAGGCCGCTAGTAAAGAGCCGCATATCGCGGTATCCGTAGATATGTTGGATACGGGCATCGATGTACCGGGGATCGTCAATTTGGTGTTTTTTAAGCGTATTCGTTCAAAAGCGAAGTTTTGGCAAATGATCGGCCGTGGGACGAGATTGTGCAAAGGTTTGTTCGGAGAGGGAGAAGATAAAACTCGCTTCGTCATCTTTGATTATCTTGGCAATTTTGAGTTTTTCCGTCAACACAAGGAGGGGCTGCAGGGCAATGAAACCCTGAGTCTATCCGAAGCTATCTTTGCAAAGCGAATTCGATTGATTCATCATATGCAGCAGTCCGTCTTTATCGATGAGTCTTATCAAACGATCCGTACAGAACTGATAACAACGGTCACGGAGCAGATCAATGCTCTTAATACGGAACTGGTTTCGGTGAAGATGCAGTTGCAATATATCGAGAAGTACAAATCTGCGGAAGCCTTTGTCTGTTTATCAGACGTAGATAAAGCCAACCTGATCAAGTACATTGCGCCTATTGTGTATATGGACGACACGGACGAGTATGCCAAGCGATTCGACAATTCCATGTATGGCTTAATGATCGCCCAAATTGAAGGATTACCACAATTCAAAAAAGGCAAGAAGCAGCTGATAGATGTATCTATCAAACTATTGGAGCGTGCTACGATTCCACAGATCAAAGAAAAGCTGCAGCTCATTAACACGATCGGAACAGACGAGTTCTGGGAGAACTCTGATTTATTGAATTTTGAGAAGGTACGTGTGGAGCTGCGAAGTCTAGTGAAGTTTATCGTAGATGAGGGTGGAAGGAGCCCGATCTATACCAATCTTGCTGACGAAATTCTCACAGTCAGTGAGGGGAAAGCCATGTACAAGGCTTATGATTTTGAGGATTACAAGCTGAAGGTTAACCGTTATATTGAGCAGAACCGTGACACACTCGCTATATATAAGCTTCGTAATAATATTCCTCTTACTGCTCTTGACTATGAGAGTTTAGAAAAGATTTTTACAGGGGAACTTGGTACGACAGAGGATTATAAACGTGAGTTCCAAGATACACCCTTCGGCTTACTGGTGCGTAAAGTTGCCAAGCTTGAATATGAAGCTGCGATTGTGGCGTTCTCTGAATTTATTAACGACGAGTCGCTGAGTCAGGTGCAAATCGTCTTTGTCAAAAAGGTTATCGATTATATCGTCCAGAATGGCTATATTGACAATGTAGCTGAACTCACAAAACCACCTTTTGATAAACCACAAAGCTTTATCAAACTATTTGATGGTACGAAACAAAGAAAGCTTGTAGAGATGGTTACGAAGATAAAAGAGAATGCGGTTAAGATCATGGGCTAATAGGAAGATTGTAAAATTCTAAAAGCTCACGATCATAAACGACCAGCTTTTATGGATGAGCTGGCAAAGCTTATGAAAAAGAGGCCAATTGCGGCCTCTTTTGTTCTTTGCGGGACCAACGTCTATCTAAAACAGATTCCAGCACAACTGACTTTAATCAGTCAACGTAATCAGTTTTGTAAAATAATTCAGCCCGTCAACGTCAATGTCACTACTTCCATAAGCATCTAAAAATAAATTCCTATATTTATCAGTCTTTAAGTTATAGTTAAGTGTCCATATCCCCCAACAAATATCGTAGTGCCTGTCGCCTACCCCGCCATATCCTAAATCAATAAAGCCTTTGAATGAAAAGTTGTCCATAATGACATTAGGCAAGCAGTAATCCCCATGAATAATAACTTCATCGATAGCTGAATACTTAAACTCGTGTAATATACTGGGGTCTATCCCTTTGTTATTCACTTCATTTAACAATTCAGTCGTTCTATTACTATAGGGACAGCCCTCGGTAGGAAGTGAATGTAGCATTCTCAAATATTGACCGAATACACAAGCCAATTTATTTGGGTTTTCAATATGTAATCTTGACGTTCCGTCCTCACCACACACTGCTTCTGAGAATAAATAATCATTATCCAAATCTGATTCATAGACATAAACTTTCGGTGCAACATTGTGGCTGCTTAAAAAATCTGACATCCTGTACTCTCGTTCTAGACTCCCTTTTTTACTAATCTTTAGAAAAGCGCTATCCGCTCCCTGTACAAAAAGAGTCTTGGCATTTTCGGAACAACTACTATCATAAAAAGATGTTGCATTTTTTAAATATTGCCTAATTGTTGATGGTACCGTTTCTATATCAAAGGAAATCTTCGTCATCTTCAAACTCTCACCCCCTGTAACTACTTTCCATGTAAATATTACCACAAATTTTTGGAAGTTCTGAAATGAGCTTGCTCTGTCTGCAAGAATTTTTTTAGAAATTTGATGTACGTACATTCACCCTAATCACTTCCAAAATTAGGTGAATTGTGCTATTGTGATTTTTTGAATATTATTTGGGAGGCGAGTCGCGATGAGCAATCTTTTGCAGGTTAGAGTAACAGGGTTATTGGTTGAGGATGGGAAAATTTTATTGGTCAAACAGAACGTAGCGTCTGACCGAAAATGGTCTTTACCGGGAGGTAGACTTGAACAAGGCGAGACACTTGAAGATGCAATTGTAAGAGAGATCGAAGAAGAAACTGGAATTGCCACAAAAGTTTCCAAGTTATTATACATTTGCGATAAACCTGATGCTTCGCCTTCACTCATACATATAACGTTCCTACTCGAAAAAATAGGCGGGGAAATACGCCTCCCATCGAACGAGTTTGATAGTAATCCTATAAGTGGTGTGGAAATGGTTCTGATTCATGACCTTGTAGCCCATGGATTCTCTGAGAAATTTATGACGATTGTTCAGAATGGCTTTCCTGAGTCAGGAAGCTACAAGGGTCTAAAAAGCAACATCGGCTTATAAGGAGGAACGACGAATGAAAAAGAAAAGCCCAACATTCGTCGAATATGGGCAGAGTGATTTTATATTAGAGCAAACACATTCCCTCGGAACGGCAGTGAGTATGTCAGAATTGACTTCAAGCTTGCTTATTCAGTAGTTGTAAAATAGAGTTCTCCTAGAATTTCATTCACATGATAACGATCTGATGAAAGGTTGCTTTCTATAAAAGAGTTAATCTCTGATTGCTCAACATCATACATGACTTCAATTTCTTTGGAGAACAGAAGCTTTTCTTTGTCTAGCAAGTAAGAAAGGGAAGGGACTGGTTTGGGTTGTAGCTCTTCGATATTCAGAGCTTTTTTCAAGCCGTTAATATAGGATTCTAACGGACGGCTACCAACAATTTTTACGCCGTTATTCTCCTCATTGGTCATAATAATGGTCGGAAAGCCTCTGACACCCAAGCTTCTAACTAGATCGAAATCTTCATGTAACAATTGATGACCGACCTGTTGCTCGGCTTCGTTTATAATAGCTTCTCCATCAAGGCCGATCTTATTTACGATTTCAATCATAACGGATTTATCTGCAATATTTTGATTAAATGCAAACAGTGCTTCTCTTGACCGGCGCAAATATTGTGCTGCTTTTGCATCAGTAAATCTTTTTTGAATTACCTTAAAAACACGAGAAGGCGGGTAGGATGATTGAACTGGATTAGCTATCATTAAAGTCCCATCAATGGGCATTCTTGAATACGCTCCAACTTCTCTCCAGTGAACAGCCACATCGGCTGGTTTATGAATGCCGTTGGCCGGATCGATTGGTCCATCATGCCACTTTTCCAGTAAGCCGCCCATAACTTTATGAAAGTTAAAATAGTTCCCATATTGCGCTACAAAACGACGAAGCACAGGTTCTAGCGCCCAGCAATGCGAACAAATAGGATCGGTCACATAGTAAAGATTAATTGCTTTTGACGGCTGATTACAATCAATAATCTCCATTTCCTCATCTTCAGCTACTCCGCATACACCTGTTTGTAGATCACAAACCATATTATTATTGTTCGCCATTATCATTCCTCCAAGGTACATATTTGTTTGCTTGCAATTGAATTTTAAATCATAATAAAAACCATCAACACCAATAGTTCTGCGGATTTGTCGTTTATACAACAGATCTAAGAACTTGTTTAAAAAGTAGGAGGTTAACAAAATGACCGAATCTAAGACGGACCCCCGAGTTCTGCGTACCCGCAAATTAATTATGGATTCTTTCATTGAACTTTCAGGGAAAAAGGAATTTAAGGATATTACGATAAAGGATATCACTACAGAAGCGATGATTAATCGTGCAACTTTTTATTATCATTTTGAAGATATATATGACTTATTGGAAAAGGTATTGTCAGAAGTGTTGTTGGTTAATTTGAATTATGATTTCTATCAAAATGACGAACTAAATGAAGAAGCCTTTGTGAGTATTTTTGAATCTGTGACAAATTTTCAGAAATCATTATCCAGTCGTTGCCATAGAGGTTACGAAGATACCATTGCACGTATTATTAAGAAACAGCTCGAAGTTATTTTTCACAAAATGTTATTAAAGCAACATAAAACGGAAAGGGATGAGGCTCTAGAACTTACAGCTGTCCTATTAAACTGGGGAATTTACGGGGCTTCTGTAGAATGGAGAAGAGATAGCAAGAAGAGATCACCGGAACAATTTATTAAATTAGCGATTCCTTATTTACGAACTGGAATTGATCGTATTTAAGGGGCGTGGATAAAACAGCACTCATCTTGATCTTGATGACAAGGTGAGGGCTGTTTGACGCTTATGATTGGATTCTAAAACTGGACTTCGCTTGAGCGAACCATTGTAGCAAATTGGGTGAGAATGCTATTATGATGGTTGATGATTTGTTCTGCCGTTAAATGATCTGAATCGTAAGTGCTGTGGCAATCCTCTGCCAATTCTACTTTGTAGCCGTGCGAGTAACTGCTTTTCACCGTTGTGTCCACGCAATATTCGGTTTGTACGCCGCATATGACTAAAGTGTCAATACCTTGATCACGCAACTGGTGATTGAGCTCGGAATCTAGAAACGAATCCGCGTAATATTTAATAATGATAGGATCATGTCCAAGGGGAGCGATCTGTTCATGTGCTTGCCATAGCGGCTCATTCTCCGATCTTAATGAACCCTGCCGCTCAGTAAACATGACATAAAATACAGGTGAATTTGCCTTTCGAGCGTTATCGATTAATTGCTTTGTATTTTCTAGCAGTTTCTCTTCCTGGTAAAGGGGTTTCCCGCCATAGTCCTTCCATATAAATGGCATAACCTGCATGTCAATAATCAGCAGCGCCTTGCTCATCTCAGATGACCCTCCTTGATCCCAATTTCTTCATCTCATATTTCCATAGTCCATGTCGGTTGCAATACGCATACAACGTTCCGCCGTACATGATTGGGAAGCGCACTTCTGCGAGTTGTTCCGGGTACAATTTGATGAGCATCACCCTGTCATACGAAACGTAGGCTACAAAAGAGATGTAATGGTCTCTACTCATCTCATGCATAATGGTAACAAAGTAATCCTCTTCAATTTCGTGAACGGTTATTTCGTGCTCATCGTTCTCCGATTGGGGAAGCAGCGGCTCCAGTACCCTACCGCAACATGAAATGCTCGTTACCCCCGTACTGGTCATAACATTGCCACAGCTTTGACACGCGTAAAATTTCACGTTCTTCATATTTCCTCCGTCTTGCTCATTCGGATTTAGATCTCCGGATAGAATCTTCTCGATATTTACTCCTAATATGTTGGATAGCTCCCCAAGCAAGGACACGTCCGGGCACCCTAAACCGCGCTCCCATTTTGAAATCGTCTTATCACTAATATTCATAAGATGGGCTAATTCTTTTTGAGTCATTCCTTTCTCTTTACGAAGACTCTGAATCAGCCTTCCCACCTTGATGCAATCCATATTGTCCGCCTCCTGTAACCTCAGAATATCAAGTATATTTGCCCCTTTCAATCAACGCTCCGTAGAGTTGCTGATCTGCCTGATGGCTAACTATGTCGCAACATCAAAATCCGGCATCCGGTAGTAATCAGGAAAGAAGTTTCTTCTTGCAGTTTCAGACCCATTCCAATACAATAATTATAGAAACATTTGTTCTGTTATTGAGGTTCTACACATGGGACATAGAATAGAGGGAAATATACTTTTGTAATCGTCACCTATCATTCTGATTGAACATCGACAGCAGATCGTTTACCTTCCGAAGTTCTCCTTTGGAAGGTATTCTTGTTATTTGAAGAAACCGCATACAACAACAATCCATTTTATCGATTTCAAAAGTGAGGTTCCCCGCAATGGAGGGATCTCCTAATTTTTCTTAAAGTCATTAAGCCATCGAGTGGTATGGTATCATATCATAGAAATTAGATTTTAGTCGAAGAAAGGTGCAACTTATGAAGAACAGTTTAGAACTAGAGCGGGATCAGACTACTCATATATCCTTATTCGATTACGACCGAGCTACTTCCATCAGTGCCCCTGATGAGATGGTTAAAAAGAAATCGGGATCTTATTATACAAAGCCTGAGATTGTTTCTCTTATCTTTGATCTTGTGGGCTACACTGTAGATTATCCATTATATGAAAAGTCATTCCTTGAACCATCAACAGGGCAAGGAGCATTTCTGATTCCGGCAGTCGAACGTCTTTTGGACTCAGTAGTTAATCACCTTGGAAACCAGATCTTTGATGATGATGATACGTCCTATAACTTACTCCATAATGCGATCCGTTCGATTGAAGTGAATAAGGAGAAGCATGAGGACTTGATCAAATCTGTCACACTAGTACTCATGAAAAAAGGGGTATCTGCTCAATTAAGTCAACGCCTGCTCAACAGATGGCTGGTTCATACTGACTTTCTATTTTGGAACCAACCGGTCGAACAGCTTTTCGACTTTATTGTTGGTAACCCACCTTACATTCGTATCGAAAACATTGAAGTAAAAGTTGCTAAAAAATACAGATCAACATATAAGACATTGTTTGACCGAGCGGATATCTACGTTGCCTTCATTGAACACAGCCTTGAGATGTTAAAGAAGGATGGTCTCTTAAGTTTCATATGTACAGACCGATTCACAAAGAATCGTTACGGCAAGGAAATACGTCGACTAGTCAATGAGAAGTACCAAGTGCTGCACTTCCTTGATATCCATAACTCGCAGCCGTTTATAGATGAAGTTTCCGCATACCCTTGCATATTCACATTTCGTAATGCACCAAGAGGAGAGGCTCGAACTCTGAAAATGGATGAAGTATCCCCACAGAATCTTCAACTGGCAAGGAGCTATCTCATCGAGGGCCAGGATATCCCAAATAATCTTGTAGAAACGCACACGATTAAGGATTGGTTTCACGGGATTGATCCTTGGGTTCTTAACGGAAAACTGGCTCAAACACTACTTAAAAAGGTGGAGGCGAATCATCCGTTAATTTCAGAGTCACCGCATACAATCACAATTGGTATTGGTGTTGCTACTGGTGCTACTGCAGTTTATATAATTAAACCCGAAATTGTAGATATTGAGCCTGAAGTTCTTTTGCCGACCGTAACCAAGGATGATATCACTCAGGGGTATATTTCCTGGGGCGGGCATTATGTGATAAACCCCTATAATGATGATGGATCACTTGTTGACTTGGGAAATTTCCCGAAGTTAAAGTCATACTTGATGAATCATGAAGAGCTGCTTCGTTCTCGGAGTACGGCAAAAAATAACCCAAGCAAATGGTATAAAACAATTGACCGCATTTTCCCAGAGCGTCTTAAGGAACCCAAGTTGCTGATTCCAGACATAAAGCTTAAGAATCTTATTGTTTTTGATGAGGGCAACTACTACCCGGAGCACAGTTTGTATTATATTACTGCAGGAACATGGGATATCAAGGCATTACAGGCATTGCTGGTGAGCTCAATCATCAAATTCTTCATCTGGTCGTATGCTACAAAAATGCGCGGCGATTACCTGCGTTATCAAGCGCAATACTTGCGAAAAATTCGCCTTCCAGTAGGCGTTACAAAAAAGGATTGTGAAGAGTTAAAGCGAATGTATCAGTTGGAAGATTATGACGCAATTGATCAGATTGTGTCGCGTCTTTACAATTTGTCAGCTGACGAGCTTCGAACAATTCAAGAACTCGTCCAGTAATTGAAATGAGGCGGGCTTGTAATCATATGGATGCCAACAGACGATGAGATTAAAGCTATGACTAAAGTCGCCTTAGAAACTTTTTGGGGTCTGCGTCATCAAGGGGATAGTGCAGTAAGAGGCGGTAAAACAATGGACGGTTTTGCCGATATGATTAAAGATGTTTTAAATAGATGTGGTGTAGCAAACACAGAGATAATCATGGGTAGATCAGCAAAGCTTCCTAGCTTCTACAGGCTGTCGAAGGATTGGGACATGGTTGTTATTCAGAACAGACCTGACGGCTCACGACGATTACTTTGTGTCATGGAGTTTAAGTCCATGAAGGGATCTGTCGGAAAGAACCTCAATAATCGTGTCGAAGAAGCCATTGGCAGCAGTACTGATTTATGGAAGGCTTTTGAGAATGGCGCCTTTGGCGCGACTCGCCCATTCCTTGGGTATATTTATGTATTATCGGAAGACCTAGAACTGGTTGGCGGGATGGATCGGAATGGGGCGTTATTCCCTCCATTAGAAGCTTTCATTAGGTTCGAGCGTACGGGTCTACCTGCTAATTATGAAGAACGAGCCGAACTTTTCATGAAGCATATGGTTCAAGAGCAATTATACGATAAATGTGCTTTCTTAATTGCAGACCCTTTCAATATAGGGGACTATAGGCAACCCAATTTAGATTTGACTATTGAGCTACTGATAAAAGCAATGGTAGGTCATGTTCAGGCACATTTATAGATCAAACTTAAGTCAAGGACACCCTTACAGGTGTCCTTTTGTATACCTAAGTGATCTTCCGGCATCATTCACCGAAGTCAATGTAAACACGGCAACAAGCTTCAGCGTGATCCAGATTAACAACCACGTTGACAAGATAAGATTCTTCCACAGCTTTGATGGTGATGCCTAATGCCTTGGGACGTTCCACGATCTGCAGGAAGCTCTGTTGACAGATGTCCCATATGATATAATTAGGAGGTATAGTAACAAGGATAGGTTAGCCCTTCAATCAGGAAAAGTAATCATTGAGGGTCTAGTCGATACTTGGAAGGGAACCTTGGAGCAATCCTTGGGGATAAAGCCTGAAGAATCCAACGAGAGACAAACGAGTGGGGCATCTTTCGGAGCAGTAATCGGAGATGATCCGATAAAGCCAATCATAGAGCCTTACTTCAATGCAGAACTTACAAACGTGTTTACATGGATGTCAGTTCAAAGGTAAAGACAGTCGGAGGTAGGGGAAGGATTTACGTCTTAGATCGAGGCCCCTCTCTGTCCAAATGGTTAGAATAGGTGAAACACAGGCGGCCTTTTCGTTGGAAAAGTTGCCCAACCACCTTGAACGCTGAGGATATTTATTACAAGAAGGTTATTTTAATAAAATCCCGAGAATTATTTGAGTTTTGAACTAGAGAAGGACTAAACCTTTGGGTTTAGGCGTCCCCGAAAAATTAGTTGAATAACGTATAGACTCTGCCTATTCAACACATGTGGAGTGTTGCTCACTGTTGGTTAGGAAAGACTAATAGTTGAGGTGTATTGGCGTATATCTAATTCAGAAGGGTTACTTACCCCTCTTTTTTATTTATTTAAGGACCTAAACAATATAAGACCAATATTATGAAATAACTAATCTAAGAAACGGGTATCGGATTGTGATATCATATTGAAGTGAGTTATGAAAGTGATAAGGAGTACAATTATGAAAATGGAACAAATATCTAAAGAGAAAATGCCAACTGCTACGACAGCAAACCATTATCCAATTCATCGGTGGTATAATTTTGTGGCAGGATATTCACCGGAGTACGTTCATTTAAAGATTATGGATTATAAAGAAAGACAGGGACATTTCCCTATTAAGATTTATGACCCTTTCGCAGGATGTGCTACAACAAATGTTGTCGCCAATACTTTAAACATTCCTTCAATTGGAGTTGAAAGAAATCCGATTTTTTATAAGATTGGATTAGCTAAAACAAATGCGACAGATGTGCGTAGTTACATTAATGATATTTCAGCAGAATTTTTAGAATCGGCATCTAATACAGTTTCAAATGGAAATTTATCTAAATTACCTGCAGATGCTAAAATATTTTTATTGAAGTTGTTTCCAGAAGGTTCTTTAGAAAAACTTCTTGAGCTTAAGTCAGTTGTTTCAGGTTATCGGGATATAAAGAAAGTGGCAGGGTTTATTTTTTTGTCCAAGGTAATTGACATGGTAACTCATTCAAAGACCGATGGCATATACAAAGCTCCTACATCTAGGAAACAGTATAGAACTGTTGAAGATTCTATAGTATTAGCTGAGACAATTTTCAACGAAGACAGTCTTCTATTAAATAACCATGAAAGTCTGAGTGAGTATATCTTTGATTCATCAGTAGACTTTCAACCAGAGGAAAATTCAATCGACCTTGTTGTTTTTAGTCCACCCTATCTAAATAATTTTGACTTTGCTGAGATGACTCGGATGCATATGTACTTTTGGGGAGAAGCAGGTTCGTGGAGAGAAATCTCGGATAAGCATCGTAATCATATGCTTGTTAATACAACCACAGCCTTAAAACTCGTGAGAAGTTTAGAACAACAAGAACAGTATCGACAATCACTTCCAAATGAAGTGTTAGCCAAGGTTGAACCTATAGTTTCTGAGCTATTCCTCCTAAGGAAAGAAAAGCCCAGTAAGAAAGATTATAATTTAATAATTTACCCTTATTTGGCTCAGATGCAGGCCGTCCTAAAGAGATGTTTCACAGCATTAAGAACGGGAGGGGCTGTCCATATTGTAGTAAGTGATGCCGCATTTTACGGAATACACATTGACACACAAGAATATCTTGCAGATTTAATGAGAGATATGGGATATTCAAAAGTGTCTATTGAACAAATGCGTACAAGAGGGAAACGTTGGATTCTAGATAAAAGAGCTAGCAGTGGAAAGCAATTAGGTGAGTATGAAATATTCGGAACGAAGGAGTGAGGGAATGTGAAGACTTTATATGAATATGCAACAGAGGTAATGACAACTTCTATTGAGCACTATTTAAAAGTTGCAAATTTATCCTCAGGTTTTCAAGTTTTTAATTTAGACCTGTTACAAGATTTTGATACAAGGGAAATGGTACTAGCAGGAAAATCGCTAGATGTACAAGATTTTACTGCTGAGGATTGTCTAAAAGAGTTAGAGAGGGTTTCATCTATAAGTTTTGATGTAGAAAAAGGGGTTTCTTTTTATGTTTATAAACACACTCGAACGTATATTCAAACACTAATACAAACTGCTACTGAATTATCAAACAATTTTTCTTCAATTGAGCCAATAGTAATTAAGGAGCATTCATACCTTCTTCCTATTTGGCAAGCGGCGTTATCCATCGGTAGTAAAGCCAACTTAAAAACAATATTTGGCTCTGCATCCGACAGATTAATTAGTAAACCTTCAGCAGAAAAGATATCTGAGTATGCCAATAATTATTTTACGACCCATACGGTTTCTGCTGTTCAAGTAACTGAAAGAGTAGAGAGAACACTGGAAGGAATCATTCGTGATTTGGTGGGTAGACTTCTTCTAGAGTCTGTTGTAAAGAATGCACTTGATAAGGCAAATGTCCCTTATTTAACAGAAGCTGAATACTCAGGTATCGATGGAGTTGTCTATAAAATAAGAGCTGACTTTGTTATTCCAAATGCTGAAAATCCACTCGCATTTATTGAAGTTCGCAAATCAAGTAGTCGCCATGCATCTCTGTATGCTAAAGATAAAATGTTCAGTGCTATTAATTGGAAGGGTAAACATCCTGAGATGCTTGGAATAATTGTAACTGAAGGCGAATGGACGAATGAATCTTTAGTTACTATGGCTAAAGTATTTGATTACGTTGTGCCGTTAGCGAACTCAGAGATGCTTGCGAATAACATTAAGTTATACTTGGATGGGGATAAGAGTATCCTGAAATGGATAATTAACTTTTCTATTCAAAGAAATACCTTGCCAATCTCGTAAATACGCTTAATAGTAACGCCTTCTCATAATTTAGGGGTTTCTTGTAATCTGTTATTGTGTGAATATCAAAATTTCGGAAAATTTTTATGCGTGTATAACGACCATAAACTATCTTTAAAACTTCAAAAGTAGTTTACTAGGCACTGGGTACACAACACGAACAGGTAAAGCCTAACTTTGTATGTCCCTTTACTGGAAAACGCTTGGCTCAGTAAAAGCCATGATAAAGGCGGCTGTGTTGCACTTGGTACAATCGGAAAACAGGAGACTGGAAAATAGAAACAAGTAACTTATATCATACCACCTTGATATTGAAGCACTTTAGGTGAAAGTCCGTACTACTTCTTAGAAAGTTCTTTACCCCTACTTCAAGTATTACTTATTAGGGATGCCGCGAACCCTTGATACATAAGGGTTTTTGGCACTTTCTCACGGAATGATTTCTGCGATACTTCTTTAATTCGTGGATATTTTTCTGTTTGTCACAGAAAATATTCTGCTTCTGAACGTTACATAATCCTTCTATCGCGACCACCTAAACCGATGTGGACGGCATTATACATGATTCTTGACACAATAACCTTACCTAAGTTACTCTCCTGCTTTAAGATAGAATCGACAAGGTTACTTGTGTAGATAGTTGAACGTTGCTCCTCTTTACGTTTATCTATAACATCGTAGGTCACGAATCACATCCGTAATCCGCCCACTTCCGATGTTGTCTAATACGAGAAGTGGAACTTCCTTCATTTTGTCGATGTTGTTGTACATCTGCTCATATAAGGCAGAGTCTTGAACTTGGTGGACTTTGCGAATCTCGTTACTCCAATCCCCGAACTTTACATAAAGAGCAATATGAGATGTGCAGTTTATATTCGTGTTTCGACAGATAGAGAAGAGCAAAAAACGTCATTGGAGAATCAAAGAAGCCTAGTCTACGAATACCTAGAGAAACAAGGGTGGGATGTATTTGATTTCTATATTGACGTTGAGAGTGGAACGACTGGAAAAAGAGAAAACTTGCAACGTCTAATAAAGGATGCGAAAAAACGCAAGTTTGACGTTATTGCGGCAAAAGAACTTTCACGACTTGCACGGAATGGCGGTCTTTCCTATCAAATTAGGGATATAGCGATGGAGAACTGGATTCATATTGTCACTTTAGACAATGCAATCAACACTCTTGAGGGTAAGGGTGAAATGTTCGGGCTATATGCTTGGATGTATGAGCAAGAATCACAGCGAACGTCCACACAGTAAAGCAAAAAAGGGCTAGTTCAAAAGGGTTCGGTTCCGCCTTACGGCTACAGGTTGAATAGTGGAAAGCTTGTTCTTGCGGAGGATGAAACGACTGACAATGTAAAATGGATGTTCCGAATGTACCTAGAAGGTAAGGGATTTGATGCAATAGCACGTACTTTGACCCGTGAAGGATGCCCAACGCCTGCTCAAGTTATCGGAAAGAAAAATGCAGGGCTATACTGGCAAGGCACTTCCATTAAGAAAATCCTGACTAACCCTCATTACGTTGGTGAGTTGGTTCAAGGAAGGCAGACAACAGTTAGCGTTACGTCTAAGGTACGTGAAGAAATCCCAAGGGAAATGCAAATCATTACAGAAAACGCCCACCAAGCTTTAATATCAAGAGAAGACTTTGAAGCCGTCCAACAGTACATGAAGGGGCGAAAGCGACAACAAGCAAAGCCCAAGGCTAAGAAGCACCTGTTTACAAACTATCTCTTCTGTGCTGATTGTGGGAAGGGTTATGTTTGCGGCAACTATTATAAGCACGGAAAGCATGTTTGTAGTCAGCATAGCGTGAAGGAAAAGGAACTCATTGAGGTAATCCTTACCGACATTCGCAGTAGTGCTGAGATGCTTAATGAGAACGAGATTATGGGGCGGCTTGAGGTAAAGACCGTACAAGCAAGAAAGCAAGCAGAAAAGCAAATGCAATTACTACAAAGGCGCATAGAAAAAATGAAGGAACAAAAGACAGGTCTAATCAGGCTGTTGGCGAGCGGTACGATTACATAGACAGAGTATAAGGAAGCAACGGAAAGTGGTAATGCGGAACTGTATAGCCTACAAGAACAGCTAAACGGCTTCCAGTCTCTTCAAGGAGATAAAGTTTCGGAGGAAAGTATCGTTCGATTGAAAAAAGAGCTTAAGCAGTTTATGAAATTGGGTGAACTAACTCCCGAAATGGTATATCGGTTTATTGATAAAGTTGAAGTTAAAGCGGATGGCGCGGTAAACATTCATTACAAGTTTGCCGCCACCGCTCTTCTTACGGCTTAGTTTACAGTGACCGACACTCAAGTCATGTTGAGTGCGTAGTATTTCTCACTAGGGAGCAGCATATTTGAAAGGGGAAAAAAACATGAAAACTAGTCCAAATAGCCATATAAAGGAGTTATCTCTGGAACAACGCGAGGGGCTGCTTAAAACATTGAAAGCCCGTTTTGAGAAAAACATGACCCGTCATCAAGGTATTGAATGGGCTAACGTACAATCAAAGCTTGAAGCTCAAACAGAAAAACTATGGTCGCTTCATGAAATGGAAGGGACTGGCGGTGAACCGGATGTTGTTGGTCATGACAATAAGACGGACGAGTACATTTTTTTCGATTGCTCAGCGGAAAGTCCTAAAGGTCGCAGAAGTGTTTGTTACGACCGTGAAGCGCTGGAGTCACGAAAAGAACATAAGCCGCAAAATAATGCGATAGAAATGGCGGCGGCCATGGGCATTGAGCTTCTAACAGAAGAACAATACCGGGAGCTGCAGAAGCTTGGAAACTTCGATTTGAAAACTTCAAGCTGGGTGGAAACACCCGATAATATTAGAAAACTCGGCGGGGCCATCTTTTGCGATCGTCGCTATGACACCGTCTTCGTGTACCACAATGGTGCAGAATCCTATTATGGTGCCAGAGGGTTCCGTGGCTCCCTAAGGGTCTAGAATAAAGAGATCGTCCGTTGCCGGGCGTTCTTTTGTACATTCTGCTCGGGCGACTGTGTGGAATCCGTCGATCCAAACTACAATCGACCGTACCACTCGGCTAGCTCTGCCGAAGGCTGAATATTGAGTTCTTGCTTCAACAGCGCTTCATACTGCTTGTAATGCAGTTGAAGGGCCAGCCTGTCCGTCAAGGCAGCGAACCCGTGCATAAGCAGCATATTGTAACGTACAACATAAGCGGGTTAACGAATGGCACGACATATTATATCATCGTAAAAGCTGGTAATTCAGGAGGCTTGAGTGGGGCGTCAAATGAAGCCGCCGCCACGGCTGCTGCCGTTCCTGCTGCACATATAAATATCATAGCCGTTGCCGGTAATGGGCAGGCAACGATTTCCTTTACGCGCCAACCGATAACGGTGGTTATACCGTCACCAGGGGAAAAACGGTGCAAAGCTTGCACCACAAGACTTCGTGGTGAGAGCCGAGGCTCAACCATCATACATCGCCTGCTCCAGCTTTCTGATCTAATCTGATATTCCAAACTTGAGGTTATCCCGCATGTGCTTATCGGCGTGCAGGATAACCTTATTTCCTCATAAAGAGGGATACCGGCTGGTATTAGCAATTTCTAATCTTATCGAGAAATTGGATCAGTCGAAATTTCCTAGATTCGCATTCCTTCTCCCGTTATGTTCGGCAATGAACAGTTTTGTTGAAGCGCATGTATTTTCTCTTAGCATCTTTGCCAGCATTAACTGTCAAGAACCATGAATTATCGCCGCGTTTTGAATATTTTTCATTTAGTATCCGGCCCCGATGTTATATATTAATAATATCGGTATTTCCAAATATTAAGAAACTATACTGCGTTTATCAATTATTTAAAACTCAGGGCATTCGAAAAGGAGTGTTTCGTTTGGATTTGTCATTGACGCGTGTAATAAAAGAAGCAAGTTATTTGTCGACACAAAAAACATATCGATATCGTCCAATATTAAGATACATGTATGAGCAACATCGTATATTTAATAACGATGTTTTACCGATAGAAATTTTCACGCATCTTAAACAATTTCCGGAGTTTGAAGATTATACACTCGAAGAGCAAGATTCTGATTTATCTATTTTAGTTCAAAACAATAACTTGGTGTTGAATCAAGATAATACGGATGCTGTTACATTGGAAGAACTTATTAAGAATCGAAAAACGTATTCATTAACGGACTACACAATTGAATTTGAAAAAATGCTTATTTTTATGGAGAAAAAACTTCACCGTATACGTGGTGGCTCATTGGACAAAAAACTCACTGAGCGCTTATATGATGCGCTTGTTAAATTAAACGGATTCTCCGTGCAAATCGATTTGGATTCGACTTCGCTTGTTCAATTATATGAAGCGTGGGACGAGTTGTTCGAACGGTTTTCAAAGCTTGATAATGATGCTTCGGATTATTTGAATCATATCAGCGGTGATAAATTGGACAGCAAAATGGAAACCAACGCCTTCATCGTGTTTAAAAATCAGTTCCGTTCTTATTTAACGGATTTTATGGTTGAGCTTAACCGCAATTCACCTGTGATAATTGACATTATTACACGTATTTCGGAGAAGAAAATTCAGAAAATCATATTGCAACTCGTCCGTCATAAGAAAAATATTCCGACCACGACGGTTGTGTCGGACAAAGAGTATTTCGATACCTTTTTTGATGTATGGACAGGCATCCGCAATTGGTTTTTGGAAAGTGATACCAAACCGAGCAAAGCGTTTCATCTTGAAGTTCGTACTCGAGATGCCATCAGTAAAATGTCTAAGCTTGCACATTTTCATGCGGAGCGGCAATTTGTGAAAAAGAGCCGAGTAACAGAGTTTATACGACTTGCAGACATGGTGCATGAGTCCGGCAACTTGGAAGAGGCTCACAGAGTTTTTTCTTATTTATTCGGATTCGAAGACATCCAGCACTTCAAAGTCGCAAGGAAACCGTCGGAAAGGAATGATGGTACGGTATGGGATTTTGACCCTGATGAAATAGATGTGTCGTACCGTATTCGCCCGCCGTCCGACAAAACAACAAAACAGAATTTGAAGGTATCGAAAGTGAGCCAGGAGTCACTCGAACTGCAACGGTTGTTCGTGGAGCGGCTGGCATATGAGGAAAGTGTACTAAAGGCGCTCGTGGAGCAGCCTTGCTTGGTTCTAAAGGATTTGGACAGCGGAGTTGAACCGTTTGTTCGAAAAGCATTGTTGGATTGGATAAGTGCAGCGCTTTTGAATCCAGTTGGTTATGGCATCTATGAAGGCACTATAGAATTTGGAGTGAAATTTAAACTCTATAAGGTTAGTAACGATATCATCGAATTGCATTGTTCGGATGGAATCCTCTTCTTGCCGGATTTCGAAATGACATTCACAGAGGTGAAAACACATGAAAAAGCTGTCGCAGGAGTCTCTTGATTGCATTCATCAATTGCTTGATAATTTTTGGATTGTGCGTAAGGAAAATCCGGATCTCTTTTATGAAATCAAACAAAACGAAGGGTTTCTACGGGATTACTTTAAGGACTACTTCCGTTTTAAATTGGTGGTTGGGGCAAATTTTGCAAAAGTCGAGAAGTTTCAAGTAACGCCTCAACCGTCAGCAGGCATATCAGATTTCAAAGAAGTGAAAGATTACGTCATTTTTTACTGCGTACTTGCGTTTTTGGATGGAAAGGCATCAAAACAATTTGCGTTGTCGGACGTTTGCCAAGCAGTCGTTTCGTACTATCCGAGGAGTTCAAAGGGAATAGTCAGTGAACATACACCGGTATTAACATGGAAGGGTAACGAAGGGTATAAAAACCGACTATCTCTTGTCCGTGCATTGAAAGAAGCTGCTCGGCGGTGTTTGATAGAAGTAATGGATAAAAATATTGAAGACTTCCAAGACCGAGAAACAAATGATGCACTGCTGCGTTCAACCGGGCTTGTGAAATATTTTATGCGCAATATCAGTTTTAATATTGAAGAGAAATTGACGCTAAATGATATCGTGTCGCTTCAAGAAACGCAGGAACGGGAATTAGGTGTAGAAAGAAAGCATTTACTGTACCGGAAACTTTTTTTGGAGCCAGCCTTGTATCGGCATGAAGTATCGGCGGAAGATTTTGATTACTTAAGACAGTACGGTCGCTATCTAAATGAGCATGCCGAAAAATACTACGATATGAATGTAGACGTCTACGGGAGCAGTGCTTTTTTAGTAAAAGAGAATGTCGGCACTTTTCGGCGGTTTTTTCCAGCAAGCAATGCCGAATCAAACCTACTTGTTCAATTTGCAACGTTGTTACGGCTTAAAATCATCGACGATAATGACAGTCTCGTTGAACAAAAAGATGGAACGGTCATTTTAACGAATATTGATTTGGATATTATGTGTCGGCAGCTTATAGATGAACATAGTCATGGATGGACGACGGGCCTAAAAAGCATGAGTGTTGCTGAAGTTAAGAATGTAATTAAAAACATGCTATTTGAATGGAAGTTAGCGGAGACTACGCAAGAAGGCGATTTGAAACTATACGATGTAATAGGAAGATTTTTCGAAAAACCTAAAAAATAAAGGAGCATGATGATGACTAACAATGCACGGCGTTGGAAGCCTCACCGCGTCATCCTATTTAATTTTTGGTATTTTAATTATGAAGAATATTACTTCAAGAACGGAAGACTGCTATTGCGTGGTCATAATGGTGCCGGAAAGTCGATTGCTATGAACACGCTTTTTACATTCATGCTGGATGGAAACAAAGACCCTAAGCGGTTGGACCCATTTGAGTCAAGTGATCGCAAGTTTTATGACATCTTGCTTGGAGAAGAGTCGTTAAACAAGGATATCATCGAGCGCATTGGTTATGTTGTGATTGAATATAAGTTGACGAACACGAAGGAGTACATCACGACGGGATTTGGACTGCATTCCAAACGAAAAAACAGAAGGTTGGAAGATGCTTGGGGGTTTGTGATTCATGATCGTTCTCGACGTATTGGGCGTGGACCAAATCCGATCTCACTCTATAAGGTAGAAGTATTAGATGGTTCACCGGAGCAAATTCCTTTAGACAGAAAACAAATAACGTCAGCAATCGGTGAGAGTGGTACGGTCGTTGACAGTAAAGATTACGCGAAACTGATTAATAAGCAACTGTTCAAGTTTCCAGATGTAACAGGACTTAAGCTTTTTACCGATGTTCTCGTACGGCTTAAGAGCCCTAAGTTAACCAAAGGCGGGGGGCCTGACGATTTAAAGGAAACATTGAACGAATCATTGCCGCCATTATCCGACCATGAATTGTCCGCTTTAACTACTACCGTAGAAGCGCAAGACCAAACAAAGCGGGAAATCCTCAAAACACAAAGCGACCTTGATTTTGCAACGAAACTGGATAGAGGTTATGACGATTATGTTTCATACGTATTTGCGGAGAAGGCTAAGTACTATTTGGAAAGCAACAACACGTGGAATGCCATTACGTTGGAACATCAAACGGTACGAAGTGGTATTGAAACCAAGAGTTTTGACTACGATGAGACCGAACAAAAAATCCGAAACATTGAACGTGAAATTGAAGGGCTGAAGCAAGCAAGGCAGGAATTGGGACATGATAAAATAGTTGATTTGGATGATACTCTTAAATCTGCCAGACAAGAGCTAGCCCGAATATCGAATGAAAAATCATACCAAACAAAACGCTATGATTCCAAGAAACAAGCATTAACGGATGCTGATACCGAACGGCGTAATATTGAAAATGAATTGTGGGCAATGGAGAAAGAACTAAAAGCCGCGTTGGAAAGTTTGGAGGAGTTGGGGATGGATTCGGCATTTGAAGACATCTATCTCGCATTCTCTGACCATTTCGAGCGGTATGAAAAAACTGGCAATTATAATTTTTCAAATTGGGAATCTGAAATAAGAATAAGGCTGCAAAGACTTGGGGGGCTACTTAAACAAATTAAAGAACTGAACCAAAAGAAGCGCGATCTAGATGGTATGAGACAGCAAATCGAAGAGAAACAAGATGTTCTTGAACATGAAAGAGAAAAGCGTACGACCCTTGCTAACATCTATGATATGGAACGAAACAACGCTTATGTAGAGCTTGAAAACTGGATAAACGACTTAACAGCTCTTGTGCTTAGCGTTAATAGTAGCACGAGTGTGAAACGGATGATTAATGGATATCTAGAAGATGTGACTGAAGAACAGTTAATATCGCCAATCTCGGGTGCGCGCGAAGAACAAGTTTCCCAGTGCCTTAAGGAGCAAGCATCACTGGAAGCACAAATGCAATCAAAGGTTGAAGAAAGAGATATTATTAAAGAAGAAATCGTTGCTCTTGAGGGCACTGATGAAATTGAACCTGAACTTCCAGTAGCTAAGCAAAACCAGTTACGCGAGTTCAAAGAAAAAGGGATTCCATACATACCGTTTTACGCTGTGGTTGATTTCAAAGGGGACCTTACTGAGGAACAGAAGTCACGTTTGGAGTCGGTACTGACCGAAACTAGTGTACTAACATCGCTGGTTGTACCCGCTAACCGTTATAACGAAGCGTTGTCCGGAACGGTTCTTAGTACTCATCAGGCGCAGTCACCAAACAATCTAACAAAGTATCTAGATGTTTCGGTTCCAGCTGCTGGCGATGTGAGTCATGATGATGTGCTAGCAGTTCTGAAGGGGATTTCGGTTTCCGATGCGGACGCCCAATTTGTAACGGCTGAAGGGTCATTTAATGGTTCTTTTACAGCCGGAACGGCTTCGCAGTATGGTGTAGCCAAATATATTGGAAAGCATGCTCGGGAACAAGAGCGGCTCCGTAAAATCACAGCGTTAAAAGAAAAAGCAACTTCTCTTAATTTTGAAATTGAGGAGCTTGAAGTGCTTTCTAATGAAAGTAAAACGCGGCAAAAGAAGATTGAAGTTGAGTATCAATCGTTTCCGAAATTTCCGGATCTAAAGGATGCCAAGCAACAATTTGAAGTCGTTGCAAAACGCATCATAGAATTATTGGAACCTGAGCTCGCGTCGTTAAACGAAAAGTTCAAGGAACTAAAGACCTGCGTGGAGATGCAAATTAGGAACCTGAACTCAGAGTTTGAAGACATCGTAATTGAGAAAAATGAGCAGGTTGTATCTGAAGCGTGTGAGAGTTTGCACCATTTTGAGCGAGCGTTATCAAATCTAAAGAGTTCTTACCGTTCACGAGGGGACAAACAAAGTCTTCTAAAAAATCAAGATGACAAGATTGGTGCTATTCAAGATGGTGTGGATGACGCAAGGGCGGCCGTTCTGTCACTAGATGGGCAAATTAAGAACATAGGCGTTCGAATAGAAAACTATGAAAAGAAATTACAGGACATTGGCGCGGATAACATTCGTGAGTTTGCCAAAAGCATTAACGATAAACTGGAACAATTGCCAAAGGACCAAAGGGCACTGGACGGGCAACTTAATGATCTAAAAAACGATTTGAAAAATCTTCGAGGCCGCCTTCCGATTGGCGCTCAGAAAGAACAGTTTATGAAGGAGCTAGTTTCGGCTTGGGAAACTGCTTTTTTGCAGGATGTGAAAGAATTCAGTGAAAAGTTTGGGCTTGAAACCGAATCAGATACGAAATCGCTTGCCGAGAGTGTCATGTCGAAGTTTGGGCAACTCCTCACGAAGAAGGATAGAATGAAAAATAAAAGCGAGTTGGGTAACGTCTTCTCGGGGGCGGACAAGGGACTGCCGGAATACAACTTAATGATGGAGCCAGTGGAATTCGAGTTCGAGTTTTCTAATATGGCTATCGAAGATGAAAGTCGTGTGGAAATGCTTAAAATGATAGCTAGACGTGAAAAAATTACACTAGAGTATCAGTCGCGTCGTGTTTCGCCGTCATTTGCCAAAACCAAGCTGACCGAGCAAGACAAAACGCTTGCAGAGGTAATGGCTGAAAAGGACCGTGAAATTTACGAAGACATCCTGATTAACCATGTCGGAGAAACGATAAAAAACAAAATTCGAAATGCGAAAGAATGGGTAACACGTATCAATACAATAATGGAAAAGACGCAGAACTCCAGCGGACTAAAGTTTGATGTCGAGTGGTCCCCGAAAAAGACTGATAGTGAACAAGAACTCGATACGATAGAATTAGTTCGATTTTTGGAGAAAGATCCCATATGGCTTGCGGATCCGGATAGGAAAAGGATAGCCCAGCATTTTCGTTCCAAGGTGTATGAAGCGAAACGCAAATCTGAGTCGAGCGGTACACCAACCTTCATGGAAGATATTAAGTTGGTCTTGGATTATCGAGATTGGTACGAATTCATTATTTACTATGAAAAAACAGGAGAAAAGCGTAAAGAAATGAAGAAAAGCAATTACAACACCTTCTCCGGTGGTGAGCGAGCAATGGCGATGTATACGCCACTCCTAGCAGCGGTTGATGCACGTTTGCAAAATGCTCACTGTGAAGCACCTCGTATATTTGCATTAGACGAAGCGTTTGCTGGCGTAGATGATAACAATATCAAAGAAGCATTCAAAGTTATTGAGATGTACGACTTTGATTACACATTAAACTCACAATCCTTATGGGGGTGTTTCGACGTAGTGCCGGATCTGTCGATTTATGTTCTGAATCGAATGGGGAATTCAAACCTTGTTAATTCAACTTCATACTCATGGAATGGTATTAAGCGGACGCGTGTGGAAGAGCCGTATGAAACAAGTGAAGACGTTCAATCTTCTACATTATTTTGAGTTGTATGGCATACTACCTCATGCAATGTAGGCGAATGCAATACTCAGCTTCAATATGTTGACTAAAATCGTATAGGAAATATACCGGAGGAACTTGATAGATGGAAACATCACTACAGCAATTAGTTGAGATTTTCCGAAACATTGATGGTTTTAACAGAGTGTTCTTACTTTTTCGTCAAAAATACAGAAGTTACGGGAGAATTACCAAAAGTACCACAGTTATTCTTGACGATCCAACATCTGAAGAATTACGAGTATTAAATGGATTTTTTGGTTCGGCTTATGGAAGAGAGGAGACAATCCTAGTCGCTGCAGGCAAAATGGAGAGGGAAATCCGGAATAGTAAATATCGAGCATTATTCGATGGATATGATCTAAATGATTTTCTGAAAATGTACTATGGAGGGGAGCTAACTTCAAAAAGTGAAGACAAGCGTCGTTATGAAGCAGAACAGATGGGATTTTTTCAAGCACTTTTGAGTGAAGCCCAGATGGAAAGTTTATTTTACAAATTTATTTCGTTTATCAAAACTTACAAAAATGCACCATCGGTTCATCACGCCTACAAAAAAAGCCCGGAATCACTCAAGGGTTTATTAATTTTACTAAAGAATCTGTTTGAGCAGTTGCCATTAAACAAAGATATCTATCTGCCGATGCTTGCTTATAAGCTTGGAGAAGACTATCATGCGTTGTCTCCTAACTCGGATGCTGGGAAAATGATGATATTTGCTTTACAGGTATTAAATCACTTGGATAAAGATGCTGAAGTTCTTCCGAAACTCGAAGAAGAACAAATAGAGAAACTTTTGAAGGAGTATGGCATCTTGTTCTGTCCAGAATCTAATAAACTGGCACAGCGATTATGGATATCGGATGATAAGAATGGTCAGGAGACTAGAAGTTATCAGTTAATTCCCCTGAGGAAAATTGATCGGGGATCTTTTGCGCAGGTGTATAGGGTTTTTGACCCGATTGAAGGAAGAGAATGGGCTTGTAAAGTACTGTTTGAAAGGTCATATTTTTTACACTCATATGGTAAAGATGGGGAAGAGTATCTACGACGTTTTAAAAGGGAGATTAAATTGCTTCGAGATGATATCGACCATCCCAATATCATTGAGATTGATAAGATACAACTAGAACATGATCCTGTCCTATTCACAATGCCGTTGGCAACAACTTCTTTAGATAAATGGATATCTTCTATTCCCACTGCATCAGATGAGACGAAGTTAAGCATTTTCAAGAATATTCTAAGTGGCGTTGCTTATCTTCATCAGCATCCGATTAGTCATCGGGACTTGGCTCCTCAAAACATTTTGTTGTTTCAACAAGACGATGGAAAGGTAGTGGCAAAAGTAGCTGATTTGGGCTTGGCTAAAGATCATCGATCGTTCTCTTCCAGCACAAGATATTCGCAGGCTTCATATGGAAGAGAGGCGTTTACAGCCCCAGAGCAGAAGGAAAGTCTGAAAAATGCTGATGCTTTATCCGATATTTATTCACTTGGGGCGTTGCTTTATTATATATTTAGTGGAACATCACCTGAAAATAGATTCAAATCGTTTATTACTTATCAGCATATTGTTGGGAAAGCTATGGAAGATGATCGCTCTAAACGTTATCAAACGGTTCAAGAGTTGTGGAACGATATGATGAACAGTCCGCTGGCATCAGGTTATTACTCATTTGAAAGTCTGATAAATTATGAATTTAATGATTTTACCACAGATGTGAATCATGTATTAAGATGTCTGACAACAGTTGATATTGGGGAAGTGAATAAAGTTCTTTGGACATTTATTAAGCCGTTCATCTCTGTGCCGCTCAATGTACTGGCAGAATGTTCAAGACATTGGACTGTGATGGTTCCCTTCATGCATACAGTAAGGAATAACATAGATGGGATAAACTGTAAGGTCGAGGAATGGTATCATGTTTCATTACGCATAGCGGAAATCTATAAAGGAACGCAGCATAGTGAGCTACGATTAATGGCAGTACATCTTATTCTAGTCATTGCATTGAAGAAGGGAAATCAATTGACTCAGGATATACTGGTGGATATTCTCTCTACCTTGACGGGTCAAGGCGGACTTTCCCAACAAATTGCATATATCATTGAGAAGGAATTCTTAAGCTATCATGATGTATTAATTGGACTTTTGAAAAACACTAGCTACCCATCCAACATACGTTTTGCTCTAAACGACTTTTAATACAAAGGTGTTTAAACGATATGGCTATGCTTCGTGCCATTAGTGTAGTAATGGAAGGAATCCCTGAATGGTAAGAACAAAACGTATTAGCCTCGCATGGAAATCTGATCATGCTTCTACTTAAGCATTTTAATGACCGTACTGGGTTTAAGGGGGGCTGATGTATTTCATTTTTCCGTCTTAAAAGAGAAGTCTACCATTATTAAAAGTGGGTAGAGTCATCTACACTAGAGAGCAAGCACATTCACTCCAACACGTACATGTTTGTTGTCACTATATACTCTCACATGTGGAGTGCTGTGTGTTGTTGGTGAGGGAGTAGTGATTTGGAGCCACATTTACATATCGTAAAGTCAAAAGGTCTCGGGCAAAAGTAAGTAGCCTGAGATCTTTGTTATTGCCATTTATTTAAACACGCTCGAAATTTGTTTTAAGAAGTTTTAATGACATTTCGTTCCGTTTCATCAATCAAGCTATTGTGTGCTATTAAATTTCTACAGTCAGCCATTTCCTTGATTTTCGGTATGATGAAATCTTGACTGGGGAAGTAATCTTTGAAAATGTCCCAGTTATTATTAATTATTGTAGCAAGATCTTTGAAGTCTAGATAGAAGAGCTTTGAATCTCCCCGAACACTTAGCCACTTCTTAGAGTTTGCATCGGATATTCTTTGATCTAATTTCATAACTTGTATACTTTTCTATAAATATTGCGAATTTTTTCATTACTATGGAGGTGCGAACATATACTCGCTGACATGACATGTAGATGCCAAGCAAGCTGCATCGGTGTCGAGCTCCGTTTGACCTACACCTTTTACATTGTTAATTGGCCATTCCTGTCGACGTTGTTCTTGTTTGCTCATGGGACAACCTCCTGTAAATTGAAGTTGGCCTCATTTTCTCATGGATTCAGGTCCTATTGAAAGTGCACTGCGTTGACGCGTACTTATTTGAGATTTAGATATCGTTTATTTGCAGTCCGCGCCTCAGGCTGTCGAGGAAGGGATAGGAGAGGTTACGAAGTCGGTACGTACATCGGGAATTGATTGTTAACATGCTGATGCTCGTGGGGTCCCTGGAAATGGCGGGTTGGTGGTGAAAAACTTGGGGCTTGGACTTAACGAATCGCGGTTAGAAACAGCTTTAAAAGAGCCAGAGCATCCTTACGTTGCTTCTCTGTACACTGTTGCAAAGCTGCAATAATCAGTTCCGTTTCATTGTGAGGGCTGGGATGTCTTTTGTTTCCCAAGAGAAGCTCGTCAGGGGAAAGCTTGAGAAAGGAACAAATATTGAGCATCGTTTCAATGGACATGCCGGTTTGGCCTCGTTCAATATCGGCACAAAACTTGGGGACCCGGCCAATTCGCTCGGCGAATTCTTCCTGAGAAATATCCAATGCCTTGCGCCGCGCCCGAATGCGCTCTCCTACCTTCCTCTTGTCATAAGTGTACATGACGGACTCCTCTCCAAACAGATCTATAAGAGCTCTTAGTTCCTATTATGGAGAAGTTTAGAGTTGACTATAATGAGTTTTAAACGTAACATTTAAAGTAGTTTTAAGTGTAGTATATTCCGATTCCTCGCCCAGCAGTCCTTATTTACTGCGAAATTGGTTTATTTTATTTTAATTCGTTATTCGCATTAAAATGTAGCTATCCTCGCATACAATTTGGTTGAAAGGAGACAGCGGCCTAACCCATGAACGAACTGCTGCGCAAATATGAAGAAGAGAAGCAAAGGCTGAACGAACTGGGCCAGAAATCGCTTGAGAAGGGAATTCCTCTTGCTCAGAACGAGGCGGTTCAAGCTCAAAGCCGGAAGGTGGACGAATTGATTGTCCGATTCCATCGAGGAAGGGCCGGAAGAGGGCAAAGGCTGCGTTAGGGCTTGCTTGCGAGGAGGAGAGGTCATGGAATTTCCGTCATGGTTCCAGAGGGCGATTCAGCGGCGGTTGGAATACGTTACTGCTCGGATCGAGCAACAACCTGAACTGCGTAAATATCGCGCAGAGGAGGAGAAGGCTTTGAGGCGTTATTTTCCGGCATAGCTATAGAGCAATCGCCACAATTTATGGAATGGGAGGACAAGCATCATATCAAGCGAGCTCAGGAGAATGAACACTTGTATTTGCAAGGGATGAGGGATGGTGTGCGGCTTGTTGTTGCGCTATTGTCCGATCCCTTCGCTGCTTCCGATAAGGATGCATAATTAGCATCTGATATGAAACTGAAGAAGCCCCGATAAGGGGCTTGAAAGATTTTACAATGCGCCTGCATCCCTTGCCGTATAGAACGAAGGGAATATCGGACGATAGTTTAATTCGTTCCTTATGCAGGTTGTATCCACGATCATATCCCATGGATTGAACTCTTGCTGCAAGGACCCCGCGAATTCTTGGTCGGGATAACCATGGAGTCGAATCAGCTCTGACACTGTTATGGGGGAGTCATCGGCAACGTTATAGATGCGGCCATCTATGTCCGGCGTGGAGGCGGCAAGCAGCAGCGCTTGGCCTACATCTGCATGGTGCACCATATGGAGTCTTTTAGCAGGGTTCCATTTGCTCATGATCGGCAGAAATTCCGAGATATGGGGATCACGCTCCCCATAGACAAAAGCAAACCTTAAGATACGAAGCCCTAATCCCTGCTCACGATGCATACGAAGCAATTCTTGTTCAGCCGCAGCTTTAGTTAGTGGATAAGGGAATGCAGGTCGTAGTGTATCATCTTCACGGCTCGCTCTGCTATAAGGACTTGCACCATACACTAAATTCGTGCTTGCAAACACAAACCTTGGAACGTTCGCCTTTAGAGCAGCCTCTGCTAAAATAATGCTGGCATCGATGTTTGATATTCTCGCAGTTGCTTCATCCACTCCACGAAATTGTGCCGCCAGATGTACCACGGTATCAATGCCTTGCAATGCAGTTGCGAGATTTTCTATTTGCATAAGGTCACCTTCTATAACCTCGACCCCTTGCTGTTGAAAAGAATCCGCCTTCGAAACATCGCGAACCAGAATTTTAATATTATGACCGCGTTGCAGCAAACGTGGAACAAACCGACTTCCTATTTTCCCTGTTGCTCCAGTTACGAAAATATTCACTTCGATGCCCTCCTCATATTGTCGATGATATACTAGCAGTATTACAGACTGTGGAATCAACTGCCTTCCTGTGTTTATCGTACGGTTGGCAGTGTCAGGATAAAGGGGATTAAGCTATGAACAAGAGTTATACAAACGAATCGCTGGGTGAATTTTTGCGAGCACGTCGAGAGCGCCTTACTCCGGAAGAAGTAGGATTGCCGTCATATGGTCGACGCCGAACGCCTGGACTTCGACGTGAAGAGGTGGCCCAACTTGCCCATATGAGTACCTCGTGGTATACCTCTTTGGAACAGGGCAGAGTGGTTAATCCATCCGAGGAGATATTGGATAGTTTGTCTGAAGGGTTACGATTGTCCATGGATGAGCGACGTCATCTCCACATCCTGGCAAGCCAAACAGATTTGGAGAAAGATGAAGTGGATCAAGAGGTGAGTACCGGCTTGGAGCGAACACTGTTTGCTCTTGATCCTAACCCTGCTTTCATACTGGGGAGAAGTTGGGATTTGTTGATGTGGAACAAAGCAGCGGAGGTTGTGTTCAGACTGCCGGCATTCTCTAAGGAAATGCAGCAACGGCCCAATTGGTTAAGACGGTTTTTGACTGATCCATCACTTCGAATGAACAACTTGGATTGGGAAGAAAAAGCGCATGTCATGATTGCACGGTTTCGAGCAGATTACGCGTACTGTCAATATGACCCGAGGTTCAAGGAACTGATAGAGGAATTTATGCAGATAAGTGAACTGTTCCGTTCTTGTTGGCTGCGGCATGACGTTCAAGTCATCACCGATTGCCACAAGCGATGGAGTGACCCTATGTTCGGGGAGATGGAGTTCGAGCACGTGATTTTACAGCAACCAAACCTTCCAGCGCTAAAGATCATGATTTATACTGCATCAGCATCCACTGCGGAGCTTCTGAAGAGTTTGCTGAGATCATAAGAAAAGTTGTTCGGCAAACTTGTTTTATAAGTTTACCGCCGCCGCCTCCATGATTAAAGACTTTTTACATTGGCGGAATTATTACAAAGGGACTCTAAGCCCCCTTCTTATTGTAGCGTGCCCACAGAGATGAATCTTGCACAACCGCATATTTTACAATAGAGAGTGCTATAATGATAACAGCTAATTGAATATATTGAGTTTTAGGATACGTGGATCATTCTGGGAGGAATGTTGATGGAGCATAAATCATTAGTAGAACTCTTACAGGAAGAAATGAAGATGGGGCTTAAGGGAGGGCTGTACCATCAGACCCAAATTAAGCTTGCCTATAACTCCAACCGTATCGAAGGCAGCCGGTTATCTGAGGATCAGACACGATATATTTTTGAAACCAACACAATAAGCGTAGAGCCGGAAGAAACCGTAAGTGTAGACGATATTATAGAGACGGTTAACCACTTCGCCTGCTTTGACTATATGCTGACTCATGCGAAGGAAGACTTGTCCGAAGCAATGATCAAGGAATTCCATAGCATCTTAAAAAGAAATACTTCAGATGAAAGAAAAAACTGGTTCCGCGTGGGGGACTACAAAGCTAGGCCCAATGTGGTAGGAGATATGAAAACGACTGCTCCGGGAAAAGTGGCTAGCGAGATGGGGAAGCTGCTCAACGCGTATCACAAAAAGCCCAATATTTCGTTTGAGGACATCATAGACTTCCATTATGATTTCGAAAGCATTCATCCTTTTCAGGACGGAAACGGTCGTGTCGGCAGGATCATTCTGTTCAAGGAATGTTTGAACCATGGCTTACTCCCATTTATCATTGACCATGAATATAAGCTGTTTTATTATCGCGGCCTAAAGGAGTATTCTTCAGAAAAAGGATATTTGCTGGATACCTGCTTGTCGGCACAAGATAGATATGAGGCGGAGGTTGCTTATTTCTTTCCGGAATTGAGGACGCATGCACCATAGACTCATCCTGGTATGGACAAGTCTATGTAGAAATAATAGAACAGGGATCCGTGATTGCAGTATGATAAACGATATTGTTATCTATGAGAATTCAGGATTTCAAGAAGGACATAGTGATCGGGAGGGCTAATAGGGTTGTGTGAGTACCATTCGTCTTGCTTGTAACCTCGATGATCAGATCAAATAAGATTCGAATATTTTTATTCAAAGGAAATCTAGGGACAGTCGCTTATGCACTGTCTTTTTTGTTGTTGAACTTCATGTCTGGATCATTTTAAAATGTAATCAATTGATTACACTTTTACAATGCGAATAGTATAATTTATTCATAGGGGGTGAACCATATAGATGACGACGGCGGAATTTTTACGGTAAGCGAAAGCACTCATTTCCAGCGGACGCACTTATTTTTCCAAGCGAAACGATTATGATACTGTTCAGGCACTTTTTGATTTAGGTATTGAAGACAGAAAGGGAGCTTGGCGGGAGATCATGAAGTTGAAGCCTAGTGACCAATACAAGCCGCCTGAGTTGGATCGTAGAGGATCCGAACTCTACTTACATAAACTCTGAATAAAGTAGGAGGGATAGTAATGACAATAATAAACTATTGTGAATCTTGCCATACAGAGCATACTTATACGATAAAAAAAGAACTTCAGTTATTTAGATTTAGGGAGCAGGATATTGAGCTTGAACGAAGGATAGCTTTTTGTAACCATTGTGGTTCATTGATTGATGTGGAAGAGTTGGAATCCGAAACAATGGTTAATGTAGCGCGAATGTATACCGAAAAGTATGGGTTGACATCACTTGAGATCCAGAATGTGAGGCAGCAATATAAATTGGGGGTCAGGCCCTTTGCTAAGTTATTGAATATTGGTTCCGCGAGTGTAACCAGATATGAATCGGGGAGTTTACCGCAAGCGACCCATTTAGAGCTTTATAAGCGGCTGCAGCAGCATCCACATGTTATATTAGAATTTTTCAACAGAAATAAAGGTTCACTATCTAGTAGGGAATTAAAAATGGTGGAAGCATCACTGGATGCTTGGACAATGGCTGAACAATCATTTCAAACAGACGAACAAATTATTGAATCTATTTATAGATCTCATGAAGTAACGGATTTGGCTGGCTATAGTGATTTTTCCCTAGAAAAGTTCATTCATATGATTTTGTATTTTGCGACAAATGGTGTGTTGAAAACAAAGCTTATGAAATTGATGTGGTATAGTGATTTTTTGTATTTCAAACGACAAACGGTATCAATAACAGGTGCAACTTATGTTAAATATCCATATGGTCCGGTCCCCAAGGATCACGAGATCGCTTTAGCTCATTTGCAACATATGAATGTGATTGAAGTTGATGAACGCACGAATGATGAAGGCTGGACTATGATGATGATTCAATCTTCTGAGCCTTTTGATTCAACCATTTTCTCTGATGATGAATTAAAGACAATGCAGGAAATTGAAGCGCATTTTAGAGATTATGGTTCCCGGAAAATTAGTGAGTATGCACATAATGAAATAGGATGGTTAGAAACAGTAGACAAACAACCGATTAGTTATAGATATGCCGAAAAATTGCGAGAACTTCATTAACGCAAGAGGGGGAGGAATGGATATGACAGTGAAATCGGAAGGCAAGGAGTTAGTTATAACACGTGTACTCAATGCGCCGCGCGAGCTTGTATTCAAAGCATGGTCCGAGGTCGAGCATCTGAAGCGATGGTGGGACCCGCTTTCGAAAAGATTGTCTGGGTCAACAGCTTTTCAGATGAAGCGGGCAACATTGTTCGGGCCCCATTTAGCGATTTGATTCCGCTGGAAATACGTAATGTGGTAACCTTTAGTGAAAATAACGGTGTTACCACAATGACCTTGTGCAGCGGACCGATCAATGCAACTGAGGAAGAGAGAAGCTTTTTTGAGGGCATGTTAGAATCCATGCAGGAGGGCTTCGGAGGAACTTTCGATCAACTCGAAGAATATTTGGCAGACCATTGTTAATCAAAGTAAGGGCTATCCTTAAAGTCATTGATATAGACTTGGGATAGCCCATACTTATGCTAGCACGGAAGAGCCTGGTTACTGTTGATGCTTTAAGATATAGTCGATATATTCGGTTGCACTGTGATTGATTTCCTCATCGCTAGCTTGAAATGACACTCCGAAGACAGCAAAATAGGGCAATAACACTGCGCCTACATGTCCTAGACTGGCTTTGAAAGGCACGATTACTTCATCCACGGTGAACGTAATAGAGCCCTCGGGCAAATAGTTTTCTTTTTCATCGCCGATGGACATGGCCAGCCCAAACTTTTTCCCTTTGAGCTTGTCACCTTTCGATCCATAAGCCCATCCGTAGGCAAAAACATCGTCCAACCACTTTTTCAATAGAGGCGGACAACTGTACCAGTACAACGGGAATTGCAAGATTACATGGTCATAGGCTTCTAATAGACTTTGCTCTCGTGGAACATCAATGCTCCAGTTCGGATACTCTTTGTAAAGCTCATGAATTGTAATATCGTTCGGATATTGCAGCAGCTCTTCGTTCCATCGCTGGTTTACCCTTGAAACCTCAAGATTCGGATGTGCCAGAATGACTAGTATTTTCACTATGAATGTCCCCTTCGCAGGCCCTATGCAAGAATGTATCTTCAAAGCGCCTTGGCTCATTTTTTAGAATACCATTATTATCTTGAAGGTCTAGAAAAAAGAAAATACACAATAAAGTAAGGTCGTTACTTCAAAGTACGTACTGGACTCGGAATAAAAGTTTTGAAACAATGAATATTTAGACTGGCTATATAAGAACGGCATGAACGAGGTGTTATTCTGTGAAACAATATCATATGGGCATAGAGGCAACACTTGAAATCATCGGCGGAAAGTGGAAATCGCTGATCATTTGCTTTTTGATGTCCGGTACTCAGAGAACAAGTGAATTACAGCGCAATATTCAGGGTATCTCACAAAAGGTTCTCATCCAGCAGCTTCGCGAGCTTGAGAAGGATGGACTCGTAAGTAGATATGTTTACCAGCAGATGCCGCCAAAAGTTGAATATTCCCTCACGGAATATGGAGTTACAGCCAATAATATCGTTGAAGTGATGTGCTCCTGGGGGAAAGAAAATATTAAAATGAGACAGCAACAAGGTGAAAATATCGTCTTGCTGGGGGATAAGCCACAGGAGGAGAGTTCGGTTTGGAAAAAAACAAATTTCAGTTAAAAAGAGAAGCTACGTATCAGCAGATGCTAAATGCGGCCTTGTTGTGTTTCTCCGAAAAAGGATACACATCAACGACGTTAGGAGATATCGTTGCGCGCACTGGACATACGAAAGGCGCTTTCTACGGTCATTTTAAGAGCAAGGAAGAGCTGTTTTTCCACGTGCTGGATTACCAGAATCAACAGACGCAAGGGTGGACAGACGTACCTAAACACTACAGCCCGGAAGTTCTGACCGATAAACAACTTGATCATCAAGAACAGCACTGACACACCATATTTTCTGACCGAGGACTTCTCGAACGAAGACGATATCGTCGTATATGTCTGAACGCCATCAGTCATGGTATAATAATATGTATAAGGTTTACAAGGAAAGGCGGTCGATCATTTTGAGCGCGAACAAAGAAGAGATAAAAAAATTAATTGATACGATACCTGAACAGGATGCGGCTGAAGTGCTTGATTTTATAGGTTTTTTAAAGATGAAGCGGGAACGTGAATCCTTCCGTGATCTTGAAAAAGCAAGTGCTTCGAGCACCGAATTCTGGAACAACCCAATTGATGACGAGGTTTGGAATCATGTATAAGCAAGGCGATATTTTACTTATTCCTTTCCCGTTCAGCGATCTGTCATCCACTAAGCAACGCCCGGTACTTGTTTTATCCAATTCGCGTATAACGGGTCTCAACAGGATATCCTGGTAGCGGGCATTACTTCCAACTTATCGGATCGCACATATCTCATCCATTTAACCACCAACGATTTGGAACAAGGGCAACTGAAGGTTGATTCAGGTATTAGGGCAGATAAGATTTATACGTTGTCCAAGCAAATCGTGGTCAAAAAATTCGGCCGAGTCAATCAAACGATTGTAAGCTAGGTTAAGGAAAAGATAAATGAATTGCTAACTGATTAGTCGGATCAACGAGACTTCTGGAAAACATGCGGACCGTTCACTTGAGCGGTCTTTTTTCATGCCTTTTTTCAGAGAGCTTCGAGCTAGGCGAAAGGGGGTGTCCGGAAAGTTGTTGGATGATTTCAGAGTCCCCATATACAATGAAAAAGATGCTTCCTGTCCCACCTTTTAGTGGTTTGGAAGCATCTTTTCACATCATTTGGGACTGACTCACTGGATATTGGACTTTTCGGAAAGCCCCTTCGAGAAACTGACTACATCCGATTCAGCAGTTCGACAATCGTTTCTTTCGGGTAAAGGGATTGCATTCGGGCCATTTCAATGGTTCGATAAATATGGGAGGCAATCTCTTCGATTTTGTCTTTGTCGATATGAACTTGCTCCAGCTTGACCGGAGCGCCGATGCTGACAAACCAGTTCGTTAAAGCCTCGATGCCTTCTTCGGCTGTTTGCAATCCGAACGTATTGCGTGCGAATTGTTCATATCTAGTCGGATTCATGGGAAGATGCCAATTCATCCATGCTGGGTAAACGACAGCGAGACCAGCGCCATGAGGCACATCGTACAAGGCCGACAGGGAATGCTCAATTAAGTGGGTGTCATAGCGATTGCCCTCCACTCCGGCGAAGGTGGTCCGGTTCAGGGCTTGCGCCGCAGCCCAGGCAAATTCGCTTCTTGCTTCATAGTCCCCCGGATTCTTCAGCAGGACGTCTGTGGTTCGAATGACCGTTCTGATGATGTTCTCGATATGATTCGCTGTCATTTCCGGAATGTAGGAGGCGGTAAAATATAAATCCATGCAGTGGGACAAAATATCAACGCCGGAGTAAGCCAAATATACGTTGGTTACCGTTTCCTGGAGCTCCGGATTAATCACCGACACAGCCGGGAAAGCGGCGGGGCTGGAGAAGCCGAATTTCTCCGTCGTTTCTTCATTGGTAATGACCGCCGAAGCGTTCATTTCGCTGCCGGTTGCCGATAAGGTCAGAATATCGAAAATTTTCAACGCGGCATCCGGGTATTTCTTGTAGCTGCACAAATCCCATACGTCGCCATCGTATACCGCTCCAGCAGCAATCACCTTTGCCGTATCTAGTACAGAGCCTCCGCCTACGGCCAGAACGGCATCCACGCTGTTCTCCTTGGCGATACGTACGCCTTCCCTGGCTTTACTGATGACCGGATTGCTTTTGATCCCGCTCAGAGTGACAAATTCAATTCCGTTTTCCCCGAGCGATTTCGCAACTCTGTCGAACAGGCCGGATGCTTTAATTCGCTCCGATCCGTATACGAGCAGAGCTTTTTTCACGCCGTAAGGTGCCATGTAACTGCCGATCAAGTTCTCTTTATCTTTTCCGAATTCAACTTTCGTCGGGTTGTAGAATGTAAAATCCTTCATAATACAGCATTCTCCTTTTTCTGACCAAGTGGAGGTCTTATTTTTTGTGTTTCTATTCTGTACAATAAATGAAAAACCGATATGGTTACATATCCGGATTACAGAACATGTTGTCTGAATCACTGATCGGATCATATCCGTAATTGGCACAAGTTTATCGTGGATTTGACTATGTATGGGGCGTCAATTCGGGTGTATAATGGCATTTACTTTTGAATGACGATTTGGCAAAGCTCACTTCGAGCCTTGCTTGGAGGGAGTTTTGGCACATGATAACTATCGAATCGATCTCTGTGCTGCATGACATTCTGGGCTGCGCCAAACCGAGGCATCCATTGATCACCCTTATTGATTACAATACGATCAATCCTCGCGCTTCCGATTACAATGTCTCGTTCAAGCTGAATTTCTATATGATTTCCTTGAAACAGAATGCCGAATGTGAGCTTATTTATGGACGAGAATATTACGACTTCCACGAAGGCAGCCTGATGTTTGCTGCGCCCGGACAAGTCCTGGCAAAGGGGAACCGCAACAGCAATGAGAAATCGGACGGATGGATGCTATGCTTCCACCCCGATTTGATCAGAGGCAGTGCATTGTGGCATAAAATGCCGGAATACAGCTTTTTTGAATATGAGGCAAATGAAGCCTTGCATCTTTCTGACCAGGAAAAGGAAATTGTAGATCGTATCGTTAGCCATATTCAGGTTGAATACAGCGGAAACCTGGATACCTACAGCAACGACCTGCTCATATCGAATCTGGAAGTGCTGCTGAACTATGCGAAGCGTTTTTATGGGAGACAATTTATTACAAGGACGGCCGTTGTCAAAGACTCCGTTGCCAAATTTGAAAAGCTCCTGCAGCAGCGATGCTCTACAGAAGCTATTGAAGAGGAAGGGATGCCCAGCGTTAAAGGACTTGCGCAAGCGATGGGGTACTCCCCGAACTATCTATCGGATATGCTGAAGAAAGAAACGGGGAAAACGGCACAGGAATTTATTAAATTGCACATGCTGGAGATTGCCAAACGATTGCTTGCGACGACCAAAGACCCCATTTATCTGATAGCGGAGAGACTTGGATTTGAACAACCGTCAAGCTTTACCAAGTTTATAAAAATGCAATTAGGCCTAAGCCCCGCTGATTATAGAAGAATGAAAGCCGAGTGATCTAGACTAACACGCGATGGGAAAAGAAATCGCTTTGATTAAGGCTGCTTCGTCAACGTATCATCGGGGACTAATAGGGTTGTGAGGATCGGAAGAGCCCGGTTACTGTTGATGCTTAAAGATATAGTCGATATAGTCGGTTGCACTGTGATTGATTTTCTCATCGCTAGCTTGAAATGAAATTCCGAAGACAGCAAAATAGGGCAATAACACTGCGCCTACATGTCCTAGACTGGCTTTGAAAGGCACGATTACTTCATCCACGGTGAACGTAATAGAGCCCTCGGGCGAATAGTTTTCTTTTTTGTCGCCGATGGACATGGCCAGCCCGAACTTTTTCCCTTTGAGCTTGTCACCTTTCGATCCATAAGCCCATCCGTAGGCAAAAACATCGTCCAACCACTTTTTCAATAGAGGCGGACAACTGTACCAGTACAACGGGAATTGCAAGATTACATGGTCATAGGCTTCTAATAGACGCTGCTCGCGAGGAACATCAATGCTCCAGTTCGGATACTCTTTGTAAAGCTCATGAATTGTAATATCGTTCGGATGTTGCAGCAGCTGTTCTTTCCATCGCTGGTTTACCCTTGAAACCTCAAGGTTCGGGTGTGCCAAAATGACTAGTGTTTTCATTATGAATCTCCCCTTCGCCAGGCCCCTATGCAAGAATGTATCTTCAAAGCGCCTTGGCTCATTTTTTAGAATACGATCATTATCCTGCAGGTCTAGAAAAAAGAAAATACACACAATAAAGTAAGGTGGTTACTTCAAAGTGTGTACTGGACTCGGAATAAAAGTTATGAAACAATGAATATTTAGACCGGCTTTATAAGAACGGCATGAACGGGGTGTTATTCTGTGAAACAGTATCATATGGGCATAGAGGCAACACTCGAAATCATCGGCGGAAAGTGGAAATCGCTGATCATTTGCTTTTTGATGTCCGGTACAAAGAGAACAAGCGAATTACAGCGCAATATTAAGGGGATTTCACAAAAGGTTCTCATCCAACAGCTTCGCGAGCTTGAGAAGGATGGACTCGTAAGTAGATATGTTTACCAGCAGATGCCGCCAAAGGTTGAATATTCCCTCACGGAATATGGAGTTACAGCCAATAGTATCGTTGATGTTATGTGTTCTTGGGGGAAAGAAAATATTAAAATGAGACAGCAACAAGGTGAAAATATCGTCTTGCTGGAGGATAAGCCACAGGAGGAGAGCTCGGTTTGGAAAAGAACAAATTTCAGTTAAAAAGAGAAGCTACGTATCAGCAGCTGCTAAATGCGGCCTTGTTGTGTTTCTCCGAAAAAGGATACACATCAACGACGTTAGGAGATATCGTTGCGCGCACCGGACATACGAAAGGAGCCTTCTACGGTCATTTTAAGAGCAAGGAAGAGCTGTTTTTCCACGTGCTGGATTACCAGAATCAACAGACGCAAGGGTGGACAGACGTACCTAAACACTACAGCCCGGCGGATACGACATTGGAAGAGGTCATCAGGCTCACCGTGGTGAATCTTGCAGAGAAGCTGCAAGGGGTCGATAACTGGATTGTCGTACTGGTCGACTTCTATCTGCAGACGAAACATCATCCCGAGTATCATGAGAGGCTGAAGGCGAAATACGGATTATGGATATCCGAGATTTCTACTCTTGTGAGGGTATTGCAGGAGCAAGGCTGGGTCTCTCAAGATAAAGATATCCAGCTAACCGCGATGCAAGTGCTCGCTTTTAATGAAGGGTATACGATATTTTCCGTGCTGTTTGGGGGCGTGAACGATCAAGCATTGATCAAGGGCTTGGTCCGGTTGCTGTCGTAGTGGGATGGCTTCATTGACCATGGCAGCTCCCTGCTTTAATATATACCTACTGTATAGTATTTTATTATATGAGTAAGCCGTTCATCGAGTTGACGCATCCAGGAGGCTGTCCGAGGCGCGTCGATTGGCGATTTCTCTGAATCTATTAAGATTCCTTTAAGAGTTTACAGGGGGACTACTACGTATAATTTTCTGGTAGGGTAACAACACACTTACGAGTGTGGGTTAACGAAAACCATCTGTTGCTAAGTTCAGATGAGGAAATACATAATAACATGACGGAGGTAACCAGGCAATGAAACAAATAGGGAAACGATTGAGCAGTCTGCTGCTTTCAGTATGTATGGCGCTGCCGATGTTGGTCATATCGCCAACGATGGCGGTTGCTGCGAGCGAGGAGTTTTTTCTCCCGACAGGACAAACCTATTATTTTGACTTATCCAGCGAAGTGGACCATATCGGTACAATCAACTCTGCTGTGCCAGATGCAACCCTGCACTATGTGCCGTTCACTTATGTGGGAACAATCAACGCGTATAATCTCGACAGCTCAAGCAGCGGCTATTCAAGCGCTTCGGATAATGCCATTGCAAGCGATCGCAGTCTTTTTGTGGCGGATTATAACCTGAGCCACTCTGTCTCGTGGAATACGTTGAATGGGAATGGCCTCATCTACGGCAAAACCTATGACACCAACTACACATTGCGATCACTGAGTATGGGGAATGTCACGGAGGATGTTGGCTCACCAATAACCAATGAATGGGATCGAATTCTAGACAAAGATGATTCCTTGATCAAAAACTGGTCCATCCGCACTTGGGGACAGGACACGTATAAGAATAATTTGGGATCGCGCAGTGCGAGAGGAGGCTCGGGCGGCGTGCGCTATACGCTTAGCGCCCAGGTGAATTGGGCCAGTTCCGGATACGGCTTCCGACCCGCTCTTGAAGTGATGAATGCCGGTACGCTGGGACTTAATGGGTTAAAAGTCGTTACTGTTCATTTGAATGGCGGCAGTCTCGACAACAAAACAAGTATTCAAGTCGTCCGCGCTGGAGGATCGTTCACCGCGCCTAGCGGTACGGGCTTGACCCCGCTGGATAATATGATATTTGGCAAGTGGAACACGGAAGCAGATGGCAGCGGCACAAGCTACGGAGCAGGGGCAAGCGTTCCAGACACGGTTACAACGCTATATGCCCAGTGGGAACCGACGCTTGGAGACACCTTTTATTTCGACCTGTCAGGCGAAGCAGGCCATATCGGCACTGTGAACACGGCCGTGCCCGATCCTACTCTGCACTATGTACCGTTCACCTATACGGGAACAGTCAACGCATATAGTCTCGACAGTTCAAGCAGCTTTGACTCGAATGCGTCCGCGAATGCAACTGCAAGCAATCGTAGTCTTTTTGTAGCGGATTATGTCGTAAGCCATACGGTTTCATGGGATACGCTGAACGCGAACAACCTGATCTTTGGTAAAACCTTTGATACCAACTATACCTTGCGTTCTCTAAGCGGGGGGAGTAAGCCGAATGGTAGTTCTGGCGGGACACCAACGACCAATGAATGGGATCAAATTTTGAATAAGAATGGGTCCTGGATAAAAAACTGGCCGCTATTCTCATTGATGCAGGACACCGGTGAAGTAAATGGAGTGGTTCGTGCTTCGCGGGGATTTGCGAGTGTGCGTAACTGGGTTGGCGTCAGCAATGATAGCTCCAATAATAACTTTGGGTTCCGACCTGCTCTGGAAGTTCGGGATGCCGACACATGGGGTCCTAATGGATTAAAGGCCGTTCGCCTTGAACTTGGCGGCGGGAGTATGAATGGAGAAAACCGTATTCACATCATTAGCGGTGGAGATCAGTTCACTGCGCCAAGCGGCACAGGCTTGACTCCCCCGGAAGATATGACATTTGTTAATTGGCAAACAACGGGGGACCCAAGCACGACCTATGCCCCAGGGCAAACAGTCGCCTATACGAACGGTATGGGGCTGACTGCTGTATGGGAATATGTCACGGAACCGGAGACCACGCCGGTGATTGAAATCGACTATGATGGGGAACAGCTGACAGGTTTTATGGTAGGCGGCAGCTATACCATCGATGGTGCGCCGGCAGCTCCGGTTGGTGGTGTGCTGGATGTTGCGGGCTATATCGGAACGACGATTGCCATCGTGAAGAAGGGCAACGGTACGACGACGACGGATAGCTTGGCTCAAAACCTGATTATTTCGGCAAGACCAGCAACCCCGACGGCAACGGGTGTTGATCCGACGACCATTGGTGGCACAGGTAAAATTACCGGCGTGACCACGGTCATGGAGTACAAGTCTTCGACCGGCGCTTGGACGGATGCAACGGGTACTGAAATTGTGAATCTCGATGCAGGAATCTATCAGGTTCGCGTCAAAGCAACGACAACCAGCTTCAAGAGCGCGGAGCAGATCATTACGCTCACAGCACTGACACCGATGGACAGCACGATCAGCCCGACAACGGCAAGCTTCGATAAGAAGATCGCCGCGCAAGCGGATGTAACGACGAACTTGACACTGAACGGCAACACGCTCGTTAGCATCAGCAATGGAACATCGGCGCTTGTGTCCGGCACCGACTATACGGCAGCGGGGAATACGGTGTCGATTAAGAAAAGCTACATGGTCGCGCAGCCGGTAGGGACCACGAGCTTGACGTTTACGTTCAGCGGAGGAGCGGATCAGACGCTGGCGATCACGGTCAGCAACACGACGCTGCCAGGATACACTGTGACGTATAGCGGCAACGGCGCTACGTCCGGAAGCGCACCCACGGATGGCGGCTCTTATGCGGGAGGAGTTGCGGTAGCGGTGTACGGCAACTTGGGAAATCTGAGCAAAACGGGCTACACGTTTGCAGGCTGGAACACGCAAGCAGATGGAGACGGAGCGAACTACGCGGCGGGAGCGATCTTCACTATGGAAACCGCCAACGTTACACTGTATGCGAAGTGGAAAAGCAGCAACGCGGATTTAAGCGGTCTGACGCTGCCGGGCAGTACGCTGAGCCCGACATTTGCTGCAGCCACAACAAGCTATACGGTCAATGTGAGAAACAGTATGAGCAGCATTACGGTAACGGCGATGGTCCGCGATGCCGACAATGCCACGGTTGCGGCGGCGGTGTACAACAACGCGGGGACGATAACCAGCGGCCCAATCCCATTGACAAGCGGTGCTGTGTCCCCGTCGCTCCCGCTGAACGTGGGCATCAATTTGATTAACCTGGTCGTGACAGCGGAGGATGGTACAACGAAGACCTATGAAGTTACAGTGAACCGCGCATCCAATGATGGCAGCAGTGGCGGTTCAACTGCACCACCAACGGTGCCAAGTGAAGAGGAGGTATCAACAGAGGAGCCTTCAACAGAGCAGCCTCCGACAGATACGAACCCGACCATTGCATTTCGCGATATTGATGGACATTGGGCCGAGGCATACATCAAGCAAGCCGCTAGCATCGGTATCGTCGCGGGCTACCCGGATGGTACATTCAAGCCGAACCGTACGGTGACTCGCACTGAATTTACGGTGATGCTGATGAACACACTGAAGCTGCCAGGAGAAGGAACGGCACTAACGTTCACTGATACAGCGAAGATCGGCTCTTGGGCGCAGAAAGCGGTCGCGCAGGCTGTACAAGCAGGAATTATTAGTGGCTATGAGGATGGCAGTTTCCGCCCGGATGCAGAAATAACGCGTGCCGAGATGGCCATGATGCTTGCAAACGCATCGCGTTTGTCTCTCGAAGCGAACGCCGCAACCGGTTTTGCGGATGACAGGGATATTCCGGCGTGGGCGAGGGGCGCAGTGTCAGCTGTTAAGAAACGGGGCCTTATACAAGGTAAAGGTTCAAATGAATTCGACCCTGATGCCAGCACTACAAGGGCAGAGGCAGCTACCGTACTGATGAGGATGTTGGAGCCAAAGAGTTAACTTTCATGGCGAAGCGCGCAAACGTTACATTCTGGTGCTGGGTAAGCAGGAGTTGGTCGATTGTCTGGAGAAGTTTCAGATCAATTATGAAATTTCGTTTTTGTTATATATGGGGTGGAAGGGGACTAGTCATGAAGAGCTTGTTAAACCACAAGTGGTTGACTAAACTGCTGGTCGTGATCTTATTCACGACAGTGACGTTATCTTTTGGCGCGGAAAAGAAGGTGGTTGCTTCTGCATGCAGCGGCATAACGCCCGGAGCGACTTCCGCTTGTCCGATCATCATTACTGACGCCGACGGTCTGGATACGATGCGACAAAATCTGGGGGCTCATTATGCGCTTGGTGCGGACATCGACATGTCGGAATATTTGAGTCCGGGAGGCAACGGATACAATGGCGGAGACGGTTGGGAACCTGTTGGAGCTAGAGGAGGCGCTGCCTATGCGTTTACCGGCACATTCGACGGAAACGGCCATACAATCTCCAATCTGATAATAAACAGCAATGCCGGCTCAGTCGGATTATTTGGTGTTGCACAAGGGGCAACCATTAGAAATGTAGGCTTAATCAATGTTGATGTTGCGGGCAACGGAGGAAGCAGCGACGTCGGCGGTTTGGTTGGCGCCATAGAAGTTTCGATGATTGAAAACTCCTATGTTACCGGAGTTGTCAGCGGCGTTGATACTGTTGGCGGTTTGGTTGGATATGCCACCGGAACGGGGGTTAACCCCAGCCGAATTCATTATAGTTACGCTGCAGTTCAAGTAACCGGTCCCCCGACTGCCGATATCGGCGGTTTGGCCGGTTATATGCAGGGCAATGTGCATCAAACTTGGACATACTACGACATGAATTTAACGATGAACTCGTCTTTGGGGACTGGATTAACGACCAATGAGATGAAAAGCGCAGCCAGTTTCTATGAGTGGGACTTTTCTCCTTCAGGCCGTTGGGGCATTGTTGAGGGCGCGACGTACCCGATGCACCGCGCGACATTTGAACAAATTGTATTGGACGAGCTTACCGTCGACAATGGCGACATCGCGTTTACACCTTCGTTCGCCAGCGATGTATGGACATATTCCAGCCGGGTAACGGGCGAAGTGGGCAGCGTGACGGTGGCGGTCTATACAAACAATGCCAATTCAAGCGTATCCATCGAGGGAGTCGCCACCAATTCGAGGAGCGTCAGCCTGCTGCCGGGCAATAACGTCATCAACGTTACGGTGCTGACCAACGTATCGGTTCCCGGCGCAGCGACTGATCCGTATGAGACGAACTATACGTTGAACATTATTCGCGAGAACGGCACGGATTTTCCGCACCGTATTACAACCGCCTCCCAGCTGGCGGCAATCGGAGCTGGCGCATATGAACGGAGTGACAGCTATGAGCTGATGAACGATATCGAGTTGTCCGGTCTGGATTGGGAGCCGATCGGAGCCGGGGGCTCGCCGTTTACCGGCGTATTCGATGGCAATCGGCATGTTATCCGCAATTTGACCGTCACCGGCGCGGACGACGATGCCGGTCTGTTCGCGGCATCCTCGGGCACAATCCGAAATATTGGCCTTGAGGATGCTTCCGTATCGGGTGGCAGCCGAGTTGGCGGATTGGTCGGCAGCAACTCGGGAACGGTATCGAACGCTTATGTGAAGGGCAATGTTGCCGGAGACGAGCATGTCGGCGGACTAATCGGGCTAAACAGCGGCGCAGCAGCCGTGATGTACACCTATGCCGCAGGTCACGTAACCGGCACTGATCATATGGGAGGGCTGATCGGTGAAAACACCGGCGACGCTGCTGCCAATTCGTATTGGGATACCGAGATCGGCGGGCTCTTGATTTCCGGCGGCGGCGAAGGAAAAACAACGGAAGACATGCGGCTGGCAGCTACATATGTCGGCTGGGATTTCGCAGGAACTTGGGCCATTATGAACGGGTCAACGTATCCGATGTTCATCCGTCACTTCGACGCTGTGAAGCTGCAGGCTTTAAGCGCAGCATCAACGGACGGCGTCGTTAGCTGGACTCCTGCTGTTTTCGCATCGGCTCAAGGCGCATACGAGCTGCAAGCTGACCGCTACGTGGAAGCCGTCAATGTTGCCGCCATTCCCGCTGCTGCCGATACGGCGGTGACGATCGGCGCTGCAGCATCCGACTCGGCGCAAGTGGCTGTAACCGCTGGGAGCAATGTGATTATGATCAGAACCGACAATGTCAACGGCACGCCTCAAGGCGCGTACCGACTAACGATCAAGGTTCCCGCTCCGGAGATGACCGGACTCGACATTCCGGCCGCCCACTACTACATCGCGGGCGATACATTAACGTTTAGTGTGAGCTATGAAGGAAATATCGAAGTAACAGGCAATCCGACAATTCCTGTTGTAATCGGAGAAGGGGCAGACGCAACGACAGTGTACGCCACCTACTCCGGACATCCTCCAGGCCAGCAAAACAAGCTGATCTTTACGTATGTCGTGCAGGCAGGACTTGTGCATGCGAACGACCTTGAAATCGGAACGCACATCCAGTTGACGGATGGCGCCGAGATCTATGCCGCTGGGACAACTGTTCCTGTTTCGCTTGCTTTGCCTGCTATGGCGACTACCGGCATCATCATCGATTCCGTAAAACCGGACATCACGTTATCGCAGCAGCCAGCGAGCGCGGTAATGACTAACGATCCCGTGACAGTAACGGTGTCAGCCGACGGCACAGGAAGCGCTATTGCTGCAACCAAGTGGGCGGAAGGGCTGAGAGCTGCGGATTATTTTGCAGCAGAAGGCCATTCGCTTGCCAGTGGCAGCTTCGTGGCTGCCGCAAATGGAACGTACACTGTATATGCCGAAGACGAAGCCGGCAACAGTGGTGTCGCAACGATCGATATCGGCAATATTATTGACGAGCTGCCGCAAATCAGCCTGTCCCACAGCCCGACACAAACCAGCCCTTCGGTTTCCGTCACCGCCACAGCGGGTGTGCATGGCGCTGCAAACTCGGTAACGAGGATGAACTGGCTGCCGGGAAGCCATTCCGCAGCCGATTTTGCCGACGGGACAATCGGAACCGACATAGTAGCGGCCGGGCAATTTACAGTCACAGAGAATGGCACTTATACCGTCTATGCAAAAGATGCGGCGGGCAATGAAGCGGTGGCGGAAATTACGATTTCGAATATTGGGATGCCCCCAGACAATCAACCGACTGAACCCGCGCCTGTGTTTCCTATACCTTCAATCGGTCCTAAAATTATGGTCGATGCCAGCGGCGGTATCTCTATTCTGATCCATTCATCCTATCTCGTCAAAGAAACGCTCGAAGACGGTACAATCGTCGAACATGTCGTGCTAACCGATGGAATTATCGAGCAAGTGCTGAAATTGCTAGGAGAAGCACAAAGAAAGTTTGTAACCGTCGTAATCGATGACAGCGAGCAGGCCGTTCAGGTACAGTTTCCAGCGGCCTCCCTCCAGAAGGTGAAGGGCGCCTACCCGAATACCGTGTTCGAGGTCCAGTTGAACGGTTCCAGCTATCAGCTGCAAGTGAATGCGCCAGATCTGCAACAATTGTCCAAACAATTGGGCGCTGCGCTGCCAAGCATGCACGTAAATGTCCTCATCGCCAAGGTTGTCGGACAACAGAAGGAACAGCTGGAGCAATTCGCGAGCAAAGCCGGACTTAAGCTGCTCGGTCATGCGGTAGATTACAAAGTAATCGTGTCAGCTGGCGGACAATCAATGGAGGTTCGCGATTTTGGCGGAACGTATATCATTCGGGCGATTGCGCCAGGCGAGGATATGTCGGGCAAACGTATCACCGCTGTTTGGTACGATCCCGAAGCGCCAGCCCTGTCCTTCGTTCCGGCAGTGACGGCAGCGAGAAATGACGGCAGGCCGGAAGTAGCGATGAAAGTACCGCACAACAGCATCTATGCGATCATGGAATCGGCGCACAAATCATTTTCCGATCTGAACGGTCATTGGGCGAGAAGCAGCGTGGAGCTGCTTGCGTCAAAGCTAATTGTAAGCGGGGTATCCGACAGCCGCTTCGCGCCGAACGATTCCATCACAAGAGCGGAGTTCACTGCGTTGCTGGTTCGCGCCTTAGGAATTAGAACCGAACAAACCGTAGAGAGCGCCATTTTCGATGATGTTGCCAAGGAAGCTTGGTATGCGCCGGTCATTGAAGCAGGCGTTAAAGCCGGATTGGTAAGCGGTATATCAAAGGAAAGATTTGCGCCCGGCGTCACGATTACAAGAGAACAGATGGCTGTCATGTTCAATAATGCGTTCACGCTATTGCGTTATCCCGAATTTGCCGCCGATCATGTTCAAGGCATTCTTGGACAGTTTGATGATCACACCGCAATATCCCCATGGGCACAATCGGCGGTTGCGCAATCCGTAGCCTCAGGCATCATCCTGGGAGCAGATAACGCGATCATGCCTTCTGAGCCTGCGACCAGAGCGCAAGCTGTTGTTATGCTGAATCGGTTTCTGCAGCATGTCGCGTTCATTGACTAAAGCCCACAGAGTATAAAATTGAAAAGTGAGTCAGTCCCATAAAATGTGTAAAGACGCCTCCAAAGCCACTGTATTTGTGGAGATGGAAGCGTCTTTTTTTAACGAGGCAGCTTGATCCGAAACACCGTTTCCACGTTCGGCGTGCTGCTCATCTCCACATTGCCCTGATGGGCAAGAGCGATGTCCTTGACAATAGCGAGGCCAATCCCCAATCCTTCTCCCTTTCTTCCGTCATCCACCCGGTAAAAGCGTTCGAAAATAAACGCTTGATGCTCCGGAGGAACACCTCTTCCTTTATCCTTTACAATCATATTTACGGATTGATCATCCACTATCAGCTGGATGCCGAGGTACCGTCCATCCTTCCCGTACCGAATCGCATTATCGAGCAGATTGCGCAGTGCCCTTTCCATAAGAGGGGCATCGATAGAGATATGAATATCCTCATCCGGGGCATCGACATCGAGCAGAATCTGATCGCCGTCGAGTATCATGATATATTCGACCGCGATTTTGCGAACGATCTCGGATAGATTATGATCCGCCAAGTGAATGGTCAGATTATCCGCATCCTGGCGCGAGATGTCCAGCATTTGATCCAGCAATTTATCCATATATCTGCAGCGTTGAAGAATGATTTTGGCTCTGGTCTGGAGTTCAATTTGATCCTTATAATTGCCGGTGCGAATCATTTCGGCGCAGCCTAGCATCGTCGTCAGAGGCGTTCGCAGATCATGCGACAGATTGGATAGCAGAAGCTTGCGCTTGCTCTCGAACTGCTGAATTTCCGCGAATTGAGATCGAATCCGACGTGCCATGGAATTATAATGCTGGGTCAGCTGGCCAAGCTCGTCTTTGGATGTATCGGTCAGCTCTACAAGGGGAGAATCGCTCTGGATATTCAGTTCATTCAGGGCATGATTAAGTCTGCGAATTCTTTTATTCAAGGATGAGAACAACCATAAGGCCACTAGAGAAGGCAATGAGAACGACAGAAGAAGCGGAATAACCAAGGAGAGCAACGATTTCAACGTACGAATGAGAAAATAAACCTCGCCTTGTTTCATCGCGGAGGCGGGTATGCTGAGGAGCAGGAAATACGATTGTCCGCTCTTGGTCGAGGGCGTGAGGACATGAACCTCTTCTTCCGTTAAGTATTTCTCGGGCATATTCTGCATCAGCATCGCCAAGTCATGGAATGTAAATGTCGGATTAAGCCCCGCCGTATCATAGATGGATTGGCCTTGATCGTCCATCCACACCCATCGAATGGCAGGGTGTTCTGTGTGCGCGCGATCCAAGGTTTGTTTCAGTGCGTCTCTCCCGAATTCAGGCTGCTCCTCAATAGAATCGACAATGGATTGGGCGAGTGGATTTAACTCGAATAGCGCGTACCCTTTATTCGCCGCCTTCCCGATCCAGACAGTCGTAAAGCCGAACAGCACCATACTCAATGCAACGCTAAGCACAAGGGACAGCCACAGCTTGGTGCGCAATTTCATATTCCAGCCCCCGTTAACCGGTATCCAACGCCGCGTACCGTTTGAATTTCCCAAGAGGATTGAGCCTGTTCCAATTGTTTGCGCAGCCTGCTTATATATACGCTCAGGTTATTATCATCGTACCGTTCATGCTGCCAGACCTGTTGATAGATTTCGATCTTCGTCATGACGCGGTCGGGATTCTGCATGAAGAGCTGCATCAGTCCGCACTCTATCATCGTTAAGGAAATCTTCTCGTTATAGATGAGCAGCGTATAGTTATCAATATCCAGAATCATAGGGCTCAGACGAAGGACTAAAGAGGAATGGCTGGATTTAGGATACCGTCTGCGCAGAACAGCTTGAATGCGGGCCATTAGCTCCATTGGACTAAAGGGCTTCGTCATATAATCGTCTGCCCCGAGTCCAAGCGTGGTGATCTTATCTTGTTCCTGTCTTCTTGCGCTGACCACGATAGTCATGATGTCTAATCTGCGAGTATGCAAGTAGCGCAGCACCTCGAATCCGTCGCGATCATCCATCATGAGGTCAAGTATGATGATATCCACCTGCTCGGATTCCAACTGCTCAATCGCTTGTCGTCCGGACTCGGCTTCGAGCGCATGCATGCCGGATTGCTCGATATGAGTGCGAATCACTTCACGAATTTGCGGGTCATCGTCAACTACGAGTATTCGTTCCATATGATTGTTGTCACCGCCAAATAGTATAGATTAACTCGATCATAACATGTCTAGTCTGCAATTTGTCATTTGAACAACGCTATTATCGAATCCTTTAAGATTACATTAAGAGTCGGCAGAATGAACAGTTGGTATAATTCTCTTCACATGGAAGTGAACCCGAAACAGGCGTTAACAGCACTTCAGTTGGAAACATGGCATTCGTTTGTATCACTACACCAGAGATGGAAGGGAAAGAACAACAATGGAGTTCAATTTTCGTCGCAGGATGGCGCTATTGGTAGTTTGTATGCTCGTTTTCGGCCTATTATCAGAGATCGCGCCATATGGCAGCGAACGTGCGTATGCAGGGACCGGAGGGGAGATCTATACCGTGGCGGGAGGGGAATATGGCGATTCGGGCGATGGAGGAGCGGCCGTCGATGCTGAATTATCAGATGCATCGGCTGTGGCGGTAGACGGCAGCGGGAATCTGTATATTGCCGATACAGGCAACAACAAGGTAAGGAAAGTATTAACGAATGGGTCGATTACCACAGCGGCTGGGTCGGGAGGCTATGATTATTCAGGAGACGGAGATTTGGCTACTAGCGCTCAACTGCGCAGTCCGTCAGGAGTGGCCGTGGATGTTGATGGCAATTTGTATATCGCCGATAAATACAACAACAGAATACGGAAGGTAGACACGAGCGGCATTATTTCCACGATTGCGGGAACGGGAGGGAATGGCGATTCGGGCGATGGAGGTCCTGCCGTTGCGGCTCAACTAAGCAGTCCTGGCGGAGTAGCCGTAGACAGCGAAGGAAATCTGTATATCGCCGATACATCCAATCACAGAATTCGGAAGGTAGATGCTAATGGCATAATCACTACGGTAGCGGGATCTGATAATAGCGGTTATTCGGGAGACGGCGAGCCGGCAGTTACGGCAAGATTATATTACCCGGACGCAGTGGCGGTGGACAGTCACGGAAATCTATATATCGCCGATACATACAACAACAGGATAAGGAAAGTAGATACGAGCGGGATAATCAGCACAGTGGCTGGGTCGTCGGGAGTCGATGGTTATTCCGGCGATGGAGGTCCGGCCGTTAGCGCACAATTGAATGAGCCGGAAGGCGTAACGGTTGACGGCAGCGGGAATCTGTATATCGCCGATACGGACAACAACCGGATAAGGAAAGTGATCCCGAGTGGTATTATTACGACATTAGTAGGGACGGGTGCTGCTAATTATTCGGGAGACGGCGGGCCGGGTATGCTTGCAGAAATAGACTCTCCGAGCGGATTAGTGATAGATAGCAGCGGGAACCTGTACATCGCTGATAAATACAACTATGCGGTACGCAAACAATTGCCATATATTCCTTCGAGCGATGCTAGCTTAAGCAATATTACGCTGTCTAGCGGTACGCTAAGCCCGGTGTTTGCATCCGGCACGACCGACTATACAGCGAGTGTCGTTAATGGCGTGAGCAGTATTCGCGTGACGCCGACGACGGCGGATTCCTTCGTGACGGTGAAGGTGAACGGCGAGAGTGTCGCAAGCGGAGCCCAGTCAGGAGACATCAATTTGGATGTAGGGGATAATCCGATTACGTTGGTGGCCTTGGCTGAGGATGGTGTGACGGCGAAGACATACAGGATAACGATAGAGCGATTGCGGAGCAGCAATGCGAATTTGAGTCAGCTATCATTGTCGAGCGGCACGCTAAGCCCGGCGTTCGCTTCGAATACGACGAGCTACTCAGTGAACGCAAGTCAGAGTGCGATTACGGTAACTCCGACTATGGCTGATCCTATGGCTGCCGTGAAGGTGAACGGGACGACGGTGGCGAATGGTACGGCATCTCAATCGATTCCGCTAAATGTGGGCAGCAACGAGATTACGGTCGTTGTGACGGCGCAGGATGAAGCAACGACGAAGACATACACGATAAATGTAACGAGAACGATAAGCGCGAATGCGGACTTGAACGGGCTGACACTGTCTAGCGGTACGCTAAGTCCGTCGTTCGGATCGGGAACAACCAGTTATACGGCGAGCGTTGGAAATAACGTGAGCGGCATTGAGGTAACGCCGACGGTCGCGGACGGAAGCGCGGTAGTGACTGTGAATGGCGTACCGGTGGCAAGCGGCGCTGCCTCCGCAGCGCTGCCGCTCAACGTGGGGAGCAATACGATTGAGGTGCAGGTCACGGCAGAGAACGGGACGTTGAAGACGTACACCGTCATGGTAACACGAGCGGCGAGCAGCAATGCGGACTTGAGCGATTTGACGCTGTCGAGCGGCGTACTGGTTCCATCGTTCATACCGGGTACGTTCAAGACGAGCGTGGACCATCAGGTGAGCAGCGTCACGGTGACGCCGATGGTGTCGGATCCTGTTCATGCCACAGCCACGGTCAGTCTCTACAGTGGCAGCGGATCGTTAGTAAGCGGACCATTTACGGTAACGAGCGGGGCGGCATCTCCATCGCTGCCGCTCGGCGTGGGGAATAATACGATTACAATCGTGGTCACGGCAGAGGATGGAACGACCAAGACATATACGGTTGCTGTGACACGGGGAGCGAGCAGCAATGCGGATTTGAGCAATTTGATGCTGTCGAGCGGTACGCTGGTTCCGGCTTTTGCGGGCACATATACGGCGAACGTAGGACATAGTGTGAGCAGTGTCACGGTAACGACGTCATTGTCGGCTGCCGACAGCGCCTCCGCAACGGCAAGCGTATATGATGGCAGCGGAACGCGAGTGAGCGGCCCGCACGCATTGACGAGCGGTGCAGCGTCTCCATCGCTGCCGCTGAACGTGGGGAATAATGTGATTTCGATCCTCGTAGTGGCGCAGGACGGCTCGTCAAGGACGTACACAGTTACGGTAACGCGAGCGGTAAGCAGCAATGCGGACTTGAGCGGATTAACGCTGTCGGGCGGCACGCTGAGCCCGGCGTTTGAACCGGACGCAACCAGCTATACGGCAAATGTGGGCAACAGCGTCAATAGCGTCACGGTTACGATGGACATGTCTGATGCGGGCAGGGCTGCAACGACGGCGAGCGTCTACAATGGCGCTGGTACGCTCATCAACGGACCATTTGTAATGTCGAGCGGCACGGCAGCCTTTTCACTTCCGCTGAACGTGGGGGACAATGAGATTTCGATCCTCGTCAGAACACAAGACGGCACGGCGAAGACGTACACGGTAATGGTAACGCGAGCGGCAAGCAGCAACGCGAATTTGAACGGATTAATGCTGTCGCACGGTACGCTAAGTCCGTCGTTCGGATCGGGAACAGCGAGTTACACAGCGAACGTAGGAAATAGCGTAAGCGGCATTGCGGTAACGCCGACGGTCGCGGATGGCAACGCGGGAGTGACCGTGAATGGCGTGCCGGTGGCAAGCGGCGCTGCATCCGCATCGCAGCCGCTGAATGTGGGAAACAATGAGATTTCGATCCTTGTGATGGCACAGGATGGCTCGACTAGGACGTACAAGGTCGTCGTTACCCGGGAGGCGCCTGTTTCTGCGCCGCCCTATACTGGAGGCGGCGGCTCAGCGCCGATTGTGAACGAGCCTGTCACTAGCAAGCCTGTTATCGATTTGAACGGCCGGGAGCTGGACCCTTCCGGCATCGATACCGGGAAGCCATTTGTCACACTTGAAGCTGAAGCTGTGCCGACAGACGGTGTGGTTGTTGTTGGTATTCCGGCGGCTATTTTAACGGAATTTGCCGCAAAAAATGCCGGCTTTTACGTAGTAATCAAGACGCCATACGGCAGCTATCAAGTGCCAGCCAATCTGGCATTGCTTATTCCTGAGCTGCCGGATTTGCTTGTGAAGAACAAGCTTCAAGCCGTGGATATTAGCTTTAGAATTACGTTGGCCGATAAATCCGGCGACAAGAACGTGCAAGCTGGGATAGCAAACGCATTGCCGAACAGCCAAGTGCTGGGGCCGATTGTGGATTTTCGCATCGATATCGTTCATACGAAGACTGGCCTTGCGATTGGAACGGCGGACAAGTTCGAAAAGGCGCTGACGAGATGGATACCGCTTCCGAACAACACGGCCGGATTGCCAAAGCTATGGGGAGCGTTCCGCTATCATGAGGCGACGAAGAAGCTAGAGTTTGTCCCGGCGAAGAAGCTGAAGCAAGACGGCGTGTGGTATGCAGCCATCCATTCTTATACAAATAGTGTGTATGTTGCGGCGGCAAATGCGGTGAGCTTTGCCGATATGGAGAGGCATTGGAGCGAATCCACAGTAGAGCTTGCTGCAGCCAAAAGCTTGGTTGAAGGGATCGGAGGCGGACAGTTTGACCCCGATCGGGTGATAACGCGAGCAGAGTTTACAGCCATGCTCGTTCGGGCTTTGACGCGGGGCGCCGCCACCTACGACGGAAGTGGGTTTTATAACGATGTAGCTCCGGATGCATGGCATTTTGAGGCTGTGTCAGCCGCGAAGGAGCAAGGATTGTTAGGTTTCGCGAGTGGCAGCAGCTTCAAGCCCGATCAGCCGCTCACCCGCGAGGAAATGGCGAGTATGCTGGCTGCGGCGATTGCCATTCATGAGCTGCCGATTATCGAGGAATATGCGAGTCTGGACGGCTATAAGGATATCGGGAGCGTGAACGCGTCTTACCTGGAGGATGTTCGCTTGATGGTGAAGCTTCAGATCATGACAGGCATTGACGAGGATACATTTAGTCCCAAGGGTGCAACAACACGCGCGCAGGCGGCGGTCGTATTGATTCGTACGCTGCAACAGCTTGGAATGATCGATTGATCCAATCGTCATATGCGGTTCAATCCCGCCTGAGTGAGTAATTTCATTCAGGCGGGTTTTGGTATGTTCGGAGGTCGCGGGCAGGTGATTCAAGTAACTGGATGAAGAAAATGCTCATCGTCCAGCGGAGATTCCTTACGCGACTGTGAAACAAGCTACAATCGACCGTACCACTCGATCAGCTCTGCCGAAGGCTGAATATTGAGTTCTTGCTTCAACAGCGCTTCATACTGCTTGTAATGCAATTGAAGGGCCAGCCTGTCCTTCAAGGCAACAAACCCGTGCATAAGCAGCATGTTCGCTTCTTGAGCAAACCCGACTCCTGCGATACCACAGCATCTGACTGTGGATGGAGTGGACAGCCAAGTTAATTTAAACTGGGACACTGTGACCGGCGCAACCTATTACAGTGTGTACCTGTCAACTGCTCAAGGCATGTTTACCGAGCCAGCAGCCGCAACAGTAACGGATGCAACGTACAACATAAGCGGGCTAACGAATGGCACGACATATTATTTCATCGTAAAAGCCGGCAATTCAGGAGGCTTGAGTGCGGCGTCGAATGAAGCCGCCACCACGCCTGCTGCCGTTCCTGCTGTACCTACGAGTGTGAGAGCCATTGCCGGGAATGGGCAGGCAACGATTTCTTTCACGTCACCAACCGATAACGGTGGTTATGCCATCACCAGCTATGAAGTGACCGCTTCATCGGGAAGCATCGTGCGAAGCGGAGCCTCCAGCCCGATCACGGTCACCGGCCTGACCAATGGCGTAAGTTATACCTTCACTGTAAAAGCGATCAACCAAGTCGGGAGCAGCCGGTCTTCTTCTGCATCCAACGCAGTCACCCCAAGTTCCCCGTCCAACAGCGGTGGCAACGACAGCGGCAGCGATAATGACGATGACAGAGAGACGGCAGCTCCAATCGCGGATGTCCTTCTTAACGGTCAAGTGATCGAAGCGGGAGCGAAAACAACAATAGATCTCGGCAACAGGATGCTGACGATAGTTGTCGATGGGACCAAGCTTGAGAATCGACTTGCAGCAGAAGGGCAAGGTGCGATCATCACATATCGGGCGAACACAACCTTTGACAGGGTTGTGGCTGAAATGGACGGCCAATTGGTTAGAAGCATGATAAAAAAGCAAGCTGTCATCACTCTCAAAACGAATCAGGCCAAGTATGTATTGCCGGTGCAGCAAATCAACATCGAAGCTCTAGCTAGCCAGTTTGGTGAATCAGTCGCCTTGCAGGACATTAAACTACAACACCTTCTTTGAACATTGGATAGAGATGCCGGATAACGTTCATGGGTGCGCGGATGATTGTCATGGGTACGGGAGATAACTCGTATGAGCCGGATCGGGAGGTTACCCGCGCGGAGTTTGCAGCCATTCTCGTTCGGGGATTAGGACTTCCTTTCGAGTATGGGGCTGCTCCATTTTCTGATATTCCCTCGACGGCATGGTTCAACAATGTCGTGCATACAACGTATACCTATCGCTTGCTTACCGGCTTTGAAGACGGAACGTTTCATCCGGAAGATACAATCACCCGCGAGCAAGCGATGATCATGTTGTCCAGAGCAATGTCGCTCACGGGACTGAAAGCTAAGCTGCCCAGCCAAGCGGCAGACGAGGTGCTTCTTCCGTAAACTGATGCGGCTTCCGTCTCCGAGTGGGCGCTGGGCGAAATTGCAGTTAGTATCCAGGCAGGAGTCATACAGGGGAAAAACGGCGCAAAGCTTGCACCACAAGACTTCGTGACGAGAGCCGAGGCTGCAACCATCATACACCGCCTGCTCCAGCTTTCTGATCTAATCTGATATTCGCTAACTTCAAGGTTATCCCGCATGTGCTTACCGGCGTGCAGGATAACCTTATTTTTCATATAAGAGGGATACCGGCTGGTCATTAGCCGTTCCTAATCTGATCGAGAAATGTGGTGTGTGTTTTGGTGGATAGCAATTTAATTGCTTTCCCATGTTGCTTGAACAGCACAATCCAAAATGGAAAGAGTATTTTTACGTCAATATTAAGTACTCAATACATGTGGAGTAAGTAATAGGAATACAACGAGGCGATTCCTGCTATTCATCAAAGTATAAGGAAATGCTATAATAAAAGTAGTGATGGAATGGAGTGAGATGCTCATGTTGGAGTTGCTTGATCCGCGTGTCGATGTCATTTTTAAGCGTATTTTTGGCAGTGAGCATAACAAGGATGTACTGCTGGCGTTTTTAAACAGTACTTTTCGTGACGCAGGCGAGCCGCCCTTGACGGAGATTGTCTTGCTCAACCCATACACAGAGGCAGATAGTCCTGATGACAAGCAATCCATTATGGATATCAAGGCCAAGACCGCCAAGGGAGAGTTGCTGAATATCGAGATGCAGCTCTTTAACCCGTACCATATGGAAAAGCGAACGCTGTTTTACTGGTCTGAGATGTACTACCATCAGATTCCGAAGGGCAGCAATTACAATACATTAAAGAAGTGCGTGACCATCAATATCTTGAACTACTCCTGTCTGCCCAACAACCGCTACCACAGTGTTTTTCATTTGCGTGAGGATCACACCGGCATTCCGCTCTTGGACGATATTGAGA
>NZ_CAKMMF010000022.1 GCF_927798095.1 Paenibacillus plantiphilus
ATAACCGGAAGCGAATCCACGGTTCATTGGGTTACCTATCTCCTGACCGATTTGAAGCTGAGTACTATAAAAGCATTTGTAAGCAACGTTAGTTGGTGTCTACTTTCTTGACAGAGGTCCATTTTCAGCTTTACAGCGCGCCTCGATCCATTTTTTCGAGCTGTAAAGCGGTTTTTCCGCCTTATGGAGATAGCCGAAGAGTATTCTGCTATGCCTTGGCATTTGTAAGAGGGTTTTTCAGCTTTACAGCGCGCCTCGATCCTCATTTCCGTGCTGTAAAGCGGTTTTTCCGCCTTATACAGGACTGGCTTTCTCTGCAACCTGACTTTAAACGAGAATAAAAAAAACTCCCCGCTCCATTTTCAACGATTCTTAGCGGCAGTCGACGTATTGGCCTCTTAAGCGGCAACGAGGCTGTCCCATTAGCAGCAGTGAGCAGCTACTTATGGGACAGCCTCGATTTGTCAGATCCTAATTTTCCGCACTGCGTCCAGCTCTCAGCGCCCACCGCGTGGTGTGCGTTCGATGACGGCGCTTATGCCCCGAACGATTGTGGATTCTCGCGCCATGCCTGCAGAACAGCGACATCGCTGCTTTGCACAGCACCGTTCTTCACCGCCACATCGATTAATGCGGAGTAATTCGATAACGTCGTGAGCGGAATGTTCTCAGCTTCGAATGCTTCTATCGCATGCGCAAATTGGTAAGTAAAGATCGCTACAACAGCTTGAACCTCGCAGCCTGCTTCACGAACAGCAACAGCCGCTTTAAGCGAGCTTCCCCCCGTAGAGATGAGATCCTCGATAAGAACAACCTTCTGACCGGGTGTAAAATGGCCTTCGATTTGATTCGTCTTACCGTGTCCCTTTGCTTTGTCGCGGACGTACAGCATCGGCAGATTCAGCTTCTGTGCAACCCATGCTGCATGCGGAATGCCGCCTGTCGCAATGCCGGCAACCGCTTCGCAGTCGGGGTAGCTTTCTCTAATGATTGCCGCGAAGCCTTCAGCGATGGAATCGCGGATAGCCGGATAAGACATCGTTAAGCGATTGTCGCAATAAATCGGCGATTTCATTCCGGAAGTCCACGTAAACGGATCATTCGGACGCAGAGCAACCGCGTTGATTTCCAGCAGTCCTTTGGCAATATCATATGGCAATTGTTCCAGCAATTCCTTACTCATTTCCAACCAGCTCCTCAATAATAGATTCGATGGCCGCACGGGGATCAGCAGCCCCTGTTATCGGCCTTCCAATTACCATATAGTCCGTGCCTTGCGCAAGCGCCTCGCTGGGAGTCATAATGCGGGATTGATCGTTCAGTGCTGCTCCTGCCGGACGGATGCCCGGCGTTACTGTCTTGAATTCAGCGCCGCAAGCGGCCTTGATGAGCTGCACCTCCTGCGGAGATGCGACAACACCGTTCAAGCCCGCTGACTTGGCAAGCGTTGCGTAACGGATAACCGCATCCTCGACGGAACCGGCTATGCCAATCTCGGAATTGAGCACAACTTGACTAGTGCTTGTCAGGTGAGTGACCGCAATGACAGTCGGACGATACCCGCCGGTAGAACCCCCTGCCAGCGCAGCATCTACACCTTCCATAGCAGCCTCCATCATTTCCTTGCCGCCCGCGCCATGCACATTGAACATATCGACGCCAAGCTTCGTAATGCTGCTTGCTCCGCCCTTAACGGTGTTCGGAATATCATGCATCTTCAGATCGAGGAAAACGCGGTAGCCGCTTTCCTTCAGACTAGCGATAAACGCTGGTCCAGCGGAATAAAACAGCTGCATGCCAACCTTGATGTAGCAAGGAATTCCCTCAAGGTCGCGCAGCAGCTTCTTTGCAGCCCCTGCTTCCGGATAATCCAGCGCGACCATTATTCGTCCAGCCGCTTCTTCTCGCGTCAAACCTGTCATCTGCATTGCCCCCTCTTGGCGAAAATGTGATATGTACAGACGAGACGGCCACCCATCCGCACCGAGACAGCTTGCCGAAAGGCAGGCGATGTCTCGGCCGACGTTGGCCGTTCATATCCGCAAAGCTTATTTCTTCTGCAGCACCGGCATAGGCCGCGAGGAGAAGTTAATCGTTTCGAGCATCGTGAGCAACGCCTGAACAGTATCCAGCGAGGTCATACAGACGACGCCGTTCTCAACCGCTTCACGGCGGATACGGAATCCGTCACGCTCTGGAGTTTTACCCTTCGTCAGCGTATTGACAACGAAGTGCGCTTGACCGTCACGGATCAGATCGAGAATGTTCGGCGAGCCCTCGCTCAGCTTGTTCACACGCTTCACGCGCAGTCCCGCTTCTTCAAGCGAGTCCGCCGTTCCGCCTGTTGCAATAATATTGTAGCCCAGCTCGTAGAAGCCGCGCAAAATTTCAATCGCCTCCGGCTTGTCTTTGTCCGCAACAGTCGCAATAATCGCGCCTGTCGGCGGGATGCGCATGCCTGCACCGATCAAGCCTTTGTACAGTGCTTTTGCATACTGCTGGTCGCGTCCCATTACCTCGCCCGTCGATTTCATCTCAGGAGTCAGCGTCGGGTCTACGCGGCGAAGCTTCGCGAAGGAGAATACAGGAACCTTAACCGATACATAATCATCCTCCGGCCACAAGCCCTCGGAGTAGCCCAGACTTGCAAGCTTCGTGCCCAGAATCGCCTTGGTCGCCAAATTCGCCATCGGCACATTCGTTACTTTGCTCAGGAACGGCACTGTACGGGAGGAGCGCGGATTTACCTCGATCACGTACACTTGATCTTTATAAATAACGAACTGGATGTTGACGAGTCCGATAACATCAAATTCCTTGGCGATTTTGATCGTGATGTCGATCATCTGCTGCTTGAGATCCTCGGACAGCGATTGCGGCGGGTAGACCGCGATAGAATCGCCGGAGTGAACGCCTGCGCGCTCCACATGCTCCATAATGCCTGGAATAAGCACTGTCTCGCCATCACAGATCGCGTCAACCTCTGCTTCCTTGCCCAGCATGTAACGGTCAATCAGAACCGGATGCTCTGGATTGATCTTCACCGCTTGCTCCATGTAAGTAAGGAGCTCTTCATCGGAATATACGATTTCCATCGCGCGTCCTCCAAGAACATAAGAAGGTCTTACAAGCACCGGATAACCAAGTCCCTGTGCCGTTTCGACCGCTTCGTCCACGGAAACGACTGTTTTCCCTTCTGGTTGAGCAATATCCAGCTTGCGAAGCAAAGCTTCGAATTTCTTGCGATCCTCTGCATTGTCGATGCTCTCCAGAGAGGAGCCCAGAATGCGAACGCCTGCTTTGGTAAGCGGCGCAGCCAGATTAATCGCCGTTTGCCCGCCGAACTGAACGATAACGCCGATCGGCTTCTCCTGCTCGATTACGTTCATCACGTCCTCGAAGAAGAGCGGCTCGAAGTACAAGCGATCAGATGTGCTAAAGTCGGTTGATACCGTCTCCGGATTGTTATTAATAATGACCGCTTCATAGCCTGCATCCTGGATGGCCCATACTGCATGAACGGTAGAGTAATCGAACTCGATGCCTTGGCCGATCCGGATAGGACCGGAACCTAGCACAAGAACCTTCTCTTTATTTGACTCGATCACTTCATTCTCAGTTTCATAAGTCGAGTAGTAGTAAGGCGTTGTCGCTTCGAATTCGGCCGCACAGGTATCTACCATTTTGTAAACAGGCTTGAAGCCTGCTTTAACTCGAAACTCGCGTACTTCCTGCTCCGTTGCCAGTAATTGATGTCCGCCTTCGCTGCGGATTTCTGCGATGGAGCGATCGGTAAAGCCCTTGCGCTTGGCTGCATACAGCAGCTCAGAAGTCAGCTCTGCCGCGCTCCGAAGCTCATTCTCGAAGCGAACGATGCCTTCGAGCTTATCCAGGAACCACCAGTCGATATTCGTAATATTCTGAACGTCCTGCAGCTCGTAACCGCGGCGGAATGCTTCCGCAACAAGGAACATTCGCTCATCGTCCGGCTTGTTCAGACGGAAGCGAAGCGTATCGTCGCTAAGCTGGGACGCTTCCTTCAAATGAATGCGATGCGCGCCGATCTCCAGCGAGCGAACCGCTTTGTGAATGGATTCCTCAAAGGTACGGCCGATAGCCATTACTTCGCCGGTTGCTTTCATCTGCGTACCCAGCTTGCGGTTTGCAGAGATGAATTTATCGAACGGCCAGCGCGGGATTTTGGAAACGATATAATCCAATGTTGGCTCAAAGCATGCATAAGTTTGGCCTGTAACCGGATTGACGATCTCGTCCAGCGTATAGCCGATTGCGATCTTCGCAGCCATCTTCGCAATTGGATAGCCAGTTGCTTTGGAGGCCAGTGCGGAAGAACGGCTAACCCGTGGATTCACTTCGATGACATAATATTGATAGCTGAAAGGATCAAGAGCGAATTGGACGTTGCAGCCGCCCTCAATGTTCAACGCGCGAATGATCTTGAGCGATGCCGAACGAAGCATCTGATATTCACGATCGGACAGCGTTTGGCTTGGCGCTACGACGATACTGTCGCCGGTATGAACGCCAACAGGATCAAAGTTCTCCATGTTGCAGACAACGATACAGCTGTCATTGGCGTCTCGCATAACCTCATATTCGACTTCCTTCATGCCGGCAATCGATTTCTCGATCAGACATTGGCTGATCGGGCTGTAGCGAATACCCGATGCCACAATCTCCAGCAGCTCTTCCTCACTGGAGCAAATACCGCCGCCTGTTCCGCCTAATGTATAGGCAGGACGGACGATGATGGGATAGCCGATTTCATTAGCGAAGTCTACCGCTTCCTCTACCGTCGTAACGATGACGCTCTCAGGAACCGGCTGTTCCAGCTCACGCATCAGATCGCGGAACAAGTCGCGGTCTTCTGCTTTCTCAATCGCTGTAAGCTGCGTTCCGAGCAGCTTCACCTTCTCGCGCTCCAGCACGCCTGCGCGTGCCAGCTCAACGGCCATGTTAAGGCCGGTTTGTCCGCCCAATGTCGGCAGCAAGCCATCCGGACGCTCTTGGCGAATTATTTGCGTTACGAATTCCAGCGTGATGGGCTCGATGTAGACTTTATCCGCCATATTCGTGTCGGTCATAATGGTTGCAGGATTGCTATTGATAAGGACTACCTCGTAGCCTTCTTCTTTCAACGCTTGGCAAGCTTGCGTGCCGGCGTAATCGAATTCAGCCGCCTGACCGATAACGATAGGACCAGAGCCGATGACGAGTATCTTTTTGAGTTCATTATTTTTGGGCATACAGCAGCTCTCCTCTCAGCGATTCCGCAAGCTGGGCTTGACGCGGTTTCTTCGGGTTATTTCTCTTATGTTCGCGGATCATCTCCAGAAATTCATCAAACAGGTAGCTTGAATCGAATGGACCTGGTGCGGCTTCGGGATGGTATTGCACCGTGAATGCCGGATGTTCGGTATGCTTCAGACCTTCGATTGTGCGGTCATTGTTGTTGATATGCGTTACGGCCAGCTTCGTATTCTTGACGGAATCCTCAAGCACTGTGTAGCCATGATTCTGCGATGTGATGTAGCAGCGATTCGTTGCCAGCTCCTTCACAGGATGGTTGCCGCCGCGATGGCCGAACTTCAGCTTCGCTGTGTCAGCGCCGCAAGCCAGAGCGAACAGCTGATGTCCGAGGCAAATGCCGAAGATCGGATATTCGCCAAGCAGCTCGCTAATCATCTTGACTGCTTGAGGCACATCCTTGGGATCTCCAGGGCCGTTGGACAGCTGGATGCCATCAGGATTCAGGCGGCGGATTTGTTCTGCTGTCGTATCATGAGGCACGACAACAACATCACAGCCTCGCTTGGTCAGCTCGCGCAGAATGCCGCTCTTCGCGCCGAAATCAACCAGCACGATACGTTCGCCGTTGCCCGGGCTTGAGAAAATGCTGCTCGTCGAAGTACGCGCTACTTGATCCGTCATAAGCTGTGAAGCTCCAAGACGCTCCTGCAGCTCTTCCACGCGCTCCGCGCCAGTCGTCAGAATGCCCTTCATCGTACCATGATGACGCAGAATCCGGGTCAGCATCCGGGTATCGATATCGCTGATGCCAATAATGCCGTATTCCTTAAGCAAGCGGTCCAAAGAATATTCAGCGCGCCAGTTGCTTGGCATCGGCTCATGACGGCGTACGACAAAGCCGTGAATGAAAGGATGGATGCATTCGAAATCATCGCGCGTAATGCCGTAGTTGCCGACAAGCGGGTAGGTCATCGTAACGATTTGTCCGCAGTATGACGGATCGGAGATAACCTCTTGATAACCTGTAATACCGGTATTAAATACAACCTCGCCGGATGATTGGCCTTCAGCGCCGAATCCCAGACCCGTAAACAATGTTCCATCTTCCAATAACAATCTTGCTTGCATCCGTATCACTCCTTCAAAGGTTTTCTGCGAAACTCCAATTTATGTGCGAGCAGAAAACTCGCTTCGGAGGAAGCCTTCGCTATTCTAAGCTGATTTCCATCATGTCTTGTTTATTGACTTGCTTGCTTATTGTCTTGCTTGCTTACAGCTCCGACCAAACGACAGCGCCATTCACCATCGTCAGAACTGGCCATCCATTTAATTTCCAACCGCCAAACGGCGTGTTTTTTCCTTTTGAAGCGAAGGCTTGCGGATCTACCTCGCGCTCACCCTCCAGATCTACAATCGTGACATCCGCAGGCGCGCCTACAGCCAAAGAGCCAGTCGGCAGTCCGAACACGCGCGCTGGATCTGTCGTCATACGTTTCAGCAGGAAGCCAAGCGGCCATTTGCCGTTCTTCACGAAATGCGTATACATGAGCGGAAACGCAGTCTCGAAGCCCGTGATGCCGAAAGGCGCAAGCAGCATGCCGCGCGCTTTCTCTTCAGCGCTATGAGGCGCATGGTCGGTAACGATCATATCAAGCGTTCCGTCCTCCAGCCCTTCGATAACCGCCTGCACATCGCGCGGTGTACGTAGCGGCGGGTTCATTTTCCAATTGGCGTCCAGACTCGGAATATCTTCATCTGACAGAATCAGATGATGCGGACATACCTCTGCGGTTACTTTCACACCGACACTCTTCGCCAGGCGAATGAGGCGGACAGACTGCTCTGTGCTGACGTGGCAAACATGGTAATGAACGCCTGTCGCTTCAGCCAGCAGAACATCACGGCCGACATGAATCGCTTCGGATTCATTCGGTATTCCCTTCAGTCCGTGCTTCTGTGCGAATTTGCCTTCGGTTACCGCAGCGCCAACAACGAGTGTGTCATCCTCACAGTGCGCGATGATCGGCATATTCATAGAAGCGGCCAAGCTCATCGCGTCCTTCATCATTTGCGCATTCTGAACGCCCACGCCATCATCCGTAAACCCGATCGCGCCAGCTTCCTTCAGCGCTGCAAAGTCGGTCAGCTCGCGGCCAAGCTCGTTTTTCGTAATCGCGGCATAAGGCAGCACGCGCACGATTCCTTCTGTCGCTGCCTTGTCCAGCACGTACTTGATCGTCTCCGGCGTATCAATAACCGGTCTTGTGTTCGGCATACAGGCGATAGTTGTGAAGCCGCCGCGCGCAGCCGATCGCGTACCGCTTGCAATATCCTCTTTATATTCGAAGCCCGGCTCGCGCAGATGGACGTGCATATCGATAAATCCTGCGGAGAGGAGCATTCCTTTCGCATCAATCGTCTCATGTCCGGCTGTATCCGGCAGACCGTCTGCACCGCTTGCGATCGCTGCGATTACACCGTTCTCCACGCGAACATGCTTGACCTCCAGCTGCTCGGCAGCCTCATTCCACACTTGTCCATTCAGTATCCAGGTTGACATTCGTTACATTCTCCTTTCGGCGCCTTCAAGCGTTTCAAGTCTATTACCCTAAAGCCCGTTCAATAACAGCCATGCGTACGGGTACGCCGTTCTCCATCTGGGGAAAAATGCGTGATTGCGGATGCTCGACCAACTCATCGTCGATTTCCACATTGCGGTTGATTGGCGCAGGATGCATGATAATGGCATGCGGTGCGATCCTCTTCGCCCGTTCTACAGTCAGACCGTATTGCTCACGGTACTCCTCAGCAGATTTGATCATCCCATTCTCATGCCGTTCCAGTTGAACGCGAAGCATCATGATGACATCCGCCTTCAGTGCTTCTTCTATTGAAATGTAGGCTGCGTCCAGCTCTGTCGCTACCATGTTCGGAGGAGCGCAGAAGCGCACATTCACGCCAAGCTTTTGCAGCGCCCACAGATTCGAACGGGCTACCCGGCTGTGTAAAATATCACCGATTATGGCCACTGTCAGCCCCTTGAGCTCACCGAACTGCTTCCGCATCGTATAGATATCAAGCAAAGCTTGTGTTGGATGCTCATTGTTGCCGTCTCCGGCATTAATGAGCGGTACTTTGATTCTTGTCGCTAGGTCAGCCAGAACTCCGATTGGTTTGAGGCGGATAACGCCTGCATCAATACCCATCGATTCCAAGGTGCGTACAGTGTCGTAGATCGACTCGCCCTTCTGGACGCTGGAGACCGCTGCCGAGAAGTTTAGCACCTCTGTGCCAAGCCGTTTCTCCGCAACCTCGAAGGAGAATCTCGTCCGCGTGCTGTTCTCGAAGAACATATTGGCCACGAACTTGCCTTGCAGCACCGGATTCACCTTGACCGGCTGCGCCTCCCAGTGGGCAGCCCGATCAAGCAGCGAAACAATCTCATCTTTGCTTAAATCCTTTAGTCCCAGTAAACTCCGTTGTTTTAAAGTTGTTAGCGTCATCCTGTGTGCCCCCTTTGATGGATTATCGTCACTTTATCCTCATCATCCACTTCTTGCAGCGACACGACAATTTGCTCCTGCTTGGAGGTTGGCACATTCTTGCCGACATAGTCCGGGCGGATCGGAAGCTCGCGATGCCCGCGGTCCACCAGCACCGCCAGTTGAATATTTTGCGGTCTGCCGCAGTCCATCAGCGCGTCCATCGCTGCCCGAATCGTTCGACCGGTATACAGCACATCGTCAAACAGTATTACCCGTTTGTCCTGCACAATCATCGGCTTGGCGACAATGCCCGATTCTGCAGCTGCAGCTGACTCTCCCCCAGCTAACTTGATGATTGCTTTGCGATCATCGCGATAGGAGGTAATATCCAGCTCGCTAACCTCGACTGGATGCCCCTCAATTTCATGAATTCGCTGGGCAAGCCGTTCCGCCAAATAAATCCCCCTTGTGCGAATGCCGATCAGAACGCAGTCTTCAATTCCTTTGTTCTTCTCGACAATTTCATGCGCAATTCGTGTAAGAGCCCGGCGGATCGCAGTCTCATCCATAATGATGCGATGATCCTCATCTCTGATGATTCGATGTTCCTCATCTCTGATGATTCGATGTTCCTCATCCATGCGCGTCGTCCGCCTCCTCAAGCCTGCACGATCTTCACTCAAACAAAAAACTCCTTGCGGGCAAGCGCAAGGAGTGCGTAATTCATATGAATCGACACGCAGATATTCAGACAAGCACCGCTTGCGCACAAGTCGCCAGCGGTTCGTCCAATCTATTCGCGGGATTCAATTATTAACGCTTACCTTGCCAGCCTCTCTGGACTGAGTTAAAGGTACTGCTGTTTATCAAAAGAATTATCCCACGTTCGACAATTGATGTCAATACTTCCGCATCATTTACTGCCATGAATGTTGTCGAAAAGTCCAGCCGCTATTACAGACTGAGCTTCGTAATCCGCTCTATGGCCTTCTCCGTATTCTCAAGACTTCCGAAAGCCGTCAGACGGAAATAGCCTTGACCGCTTTGACCGAAGCCGACACCTGGCGTTCCGACGATATTGGCTTCCGAGAGCAGCTTATCGAAGAATGCCCATGAATCCAGGCCGTTCGGCGTTTTGAGCCAAATATACGGCGCATTCACGCCGCCGAACACTTCAAGGCCAAGCGAGGCCAGTCCGTCGCGGATAATCCGTGCATTCGTCATGTAATAGTCGACGATGGATGCAATTTGCGCTTTGCCTTCCGGCGAGAAGATCGCAGCAGCGCCGCGCTGTGTCACATAGGAAACGCCGTTGAATTTTGTCGTATGGCGGCGGTTCCACAGATCGTTGACCTTCACGACATTGCCGTTCGCATCTTTGGCTTGCAGCTCGCGCGGCACAACCGTGTAAGCGCAGCGAACGCCAGTGAAGCCAGCCGTCTTGGAGAAGCTGCGGAATTCAATCGCGACCTCGCGAGCGCCTTCAATTTCGTAAATGCTGCGGGGCACGTCCTTCTCTTGAATAAACGCTTCATAGGCCGAATCGTACAGAATGATGCAATCATTCGCTTTGGCATAATCAACCCAGCGCTTAAGCTCTTCCTTCGTCAGCGTCATACCCGTCGGATTGTTGGGGTAGCAGAGATAGATCAGATCTACTTTGCGGTCTGGAAGACTCGGCGTGAAATTGTTCTCAGCGCTGCATGGCAGGTATACAATATTCTCATATTGATTCGTTTCCTTATTGAACTTGCCTGAACGGCCAGCCATAACATTCGTATCTACATAGACAGGATACACAGGGTCTTGAACAGCAACAACCGCATCCTGGCTGAATATTTCCTGGATATTGCCGACATCGCATTTGGAGCCGTCGCTGACGAACACCTCATTGCTTGCGATGTCGATGCCGCGCGCCTTATAGTCATTGTCGATAATCGCTTGAATGAGAAAATCATAGCCCTGCTCCGGTCCGTAGCCACGGAATGATCCCGGGTTCGCCAGCTCGTCAACAGCAGCATGCATCGCCTTCACTACCGCCTCGGGAAGGCCGCGTGTAACGTCGCCAATGCCAAGGCTGATAATGGCTGCGTTTGGATTTTCCTCCATAAACTTCGTACGTCTCTTCGCAATTTCCGAGAACAGGTAGCTGCCCTGCAGCTCTGTATAATAATGATTGATTTGTGTCATTAGAATCATCCTCACCTTTCTAGCTACTGAATGCTTATGCAACAATTGCATTCATCATAGCCTAATTCAGACATCCAGCATAATAAAGAAAATGGCCAAAAGTTTGCACTTTTTGACCATCGTCTATCGTCTGCTATCGGGATCTCAATATCGCCAGCTCCCGCTCCATATCCTCCGGAATCGGAGCTTCAAGCATAATCTCTGCGCCAGTGCGAGGATGAATGAAGCCAAGTACGGCCGCATGCAGCGCTTGGCCCTTCAGGCCGATTGTTTTGTTTCGTCCATACACAGGATCTCCAGCAAGCGGGTATCCGATGTATTTCATATGTACACGAATTTGGTGAGTCCGTCCCGTCTCCAGTTGCAGCTCCAGCAAGGTGAAATCCACGCCAATCCGCTCAACGACAGCAAAATGCGTCACCGCATGCTTGCTTCCGCGATCGGTTACCGTAAACAGCTTGCGGTCATGCGGATCACGTCCTATAGGCGCATCGACCGTTCCGTTCTCATGCGGCACATTGCCGTGAACGAGCGCCATATACTTGCGGGTCACGGTATGCTCCTTCAATTGGTGAGCAAGCGAGGCATGTGCGGCATCATTCTTCGCTATCATAAGGAGTCCTGAGGTATCCTTGTCGATCCGATGCACGATGCCCGGCCGCATCACACCATTGATGCCGGACAGATCCTTGCAGTGATGCATGAGCGCATTAACGACCGTTCCCGAATAATGGCCAAGCGCAGGATGCACAACCATTCCCCGTGGCTTATTAATAACGATGACATCACTGTCCTCGAACACCACATCGAGCGGAATGTCTTCCGGCTCAATAACAGCGCTTACGGGCTCAGGAATGGCAACGGCAACCGTATCACCGGCCATGACCTTGTAATTCGCTTTGATCTGGCGGCCGTTCACCTTCACGGCGCCTGACTTCAGCCATTCCTGCACCTGTGTTCTGGATACGGCAGCGCCTTCCTCCAGACTTTCCGTTACATATTTGTCAAGACGCTCGCCTGCTTCGCTCTCGCCGACAATAAATTCAAGCGGCTCCTCAGTGGACGGTTTGCTGTCCATCTTGTTCGTTTCGTTTATCTCGTTCATTAGAATCTCCGTTCTCATTTTTCATGGAGAGGAATGCATCCAGTATGATTAGTCCAGCGCCGCATACGATCCCCATATCGGCCACATTGAAGATCGGGAAGATATAGCTTCCGAAAGTGAACTGCAGGAAATCGACAACCTCGCCATACAACGCGCGATCGAGGAAATTGCCAAACGCTCCGCCTAATACCAGCCCCAAGCCAAGGAGCAGCATCGTCTTGCCGGAGTTGCGGTTCGTGTGAGCGTACCAGATGATTCCAATGAGAACCACCACAGTAACACAAATGAACAATAGCGTCTGCTCCTGCAGAATGCCAAAGGCAGCCCCTTTGTTGCGATGCGAAGTAATGATGAAGAATTCACCCAGAACATTTATTCTTTCACCAATTTCAAGCTTCTGTTCAATGATCTCCTTCGTCACATAATCGATTGCGAATACAATTAAGGCGATCCAATAATAGTAATATTTCACCTCGTCGTCCCCTCCTGTTCCCAACACATTGTAGCACATTTTCCCTGTGTCAGACTAGCAATTCCAGCCCCCCCAGACATGCCCTTTTGTAAAATAGAACGGAGATGCTAAAGCTAATGGCTGTATCAACATTCATACGCTCATACATTAGACTGAAGGGATGTGCCGTGCGCTTATGCCCCATCTTACCAGGAAACAAATCGATCATCTTCGCAGACGGCTCCAATCCGACAAGACCATGACTGAGAAGCGTCTGGCAGACAGCGAGCATTATGGACTTGCTTCCTCTCTGCGGGATGAAACAGGCGAGCTGTCAACGATGGATAATCATCCTGCCGACCTGGCGACCGAGATGTATGAACGGGGCAAGGATATCGCCCTGCTTGAACAGGAGGATCTGAGGCTCAGCCGGATCGAGACCGCCCTGACAGCTATGAGCAGCGGCACTTACGGCACTTGCCTGTCATGCGGCATTCCGATCCCATTCAAGCGCTTGCAAGCATTGCCCGATACGCTGCACTGTATCGATCACGCGCCGAGACAGGAGCCCTCGGATCGCAGGCCGATCGAGGAACAATTTCTTACACCGCCATTCGGCCGCTCCAGTCTGGATGAACGCGAGGGCTACAATGGATTCGATGGCGAGGATGCTTGGCAAATTGTCGAGCAATGGGGCAATTCCGATTCACCGGCCATGTCCGAGAATCGCGACGTGTTTTCCTATGATGATATCGGAATTGAGGCCGATGAAGCCGATGGTTACGTGGAGCCCCTTGAAAGCTTTCTCGCCACCGACATTACAGGCACTTATGTCAGTGTTATCCGCAACAAAGCCTACTATGAATATCTGGATCATAAGGAAGGCGATTACGGGCTGGAGCAGGATTAAGCTTCAGCCCTCTTCCATACATTAATATGCCTTGCCCTCCAATTGATGCTGAACGATACGTACAATATCGGCAATGTAGTCGCCAATAATCGGCAGGTTCAAAGCACCCAGCAGTCGAAGCACATAAAGAATCGTCGCGGCAAAAAACGTGAAGCCGATGGCGATACCAACACCTCTGGCTGTTCCAGCCAGAAGATTGCGCCACATCAGCGAGAACGGCCTGTTGAGCAAATCCACATAATCAGCCATTTGCGAGCGTTCCAGGTCAATAGCTACCTTCTCCAGCCGATTATTGAGCGAATCGACAATACGCCGCATCGCAGCAATATCCTTCTTCTCCTCTGTCATCAACATTCCTCCAACGTGCCCCAGCTTGGGGCTGGCAACAACAAACGCCCGTGCATGACCGCCAGCGGATTGCTCCGCTCGCAGGTCATTATCGCATGGGCGTTCGTTATTTAACATCTGTATGGGCAGTATTCCCTTAACCGCCGATTAGAATTCCAATTTCTTTATCGCCTAGAGAAACCCGTTCCATTCCATCACGACTTCCATAGTCCACACTGCTGAGCAAAACATTTTCGAACAGCACATGCTCGAACGCTTGCAGAGCCGCATGCAGCTCTTGATCCACATCCAGCAGCAGCTGTATCCGCTTCTCGATGGCCAGATCCAGCTTCTTCCGCGTATCCTGAACTGCGCGGATCACCTCGCGCACAAGCCCTTCCTGCTCCAGCTCCGGCGTAATATCCGTGTTAAGCGCAACCGTCAGCCCGGAGCCCGACGCTGATGCGAAGCCGGATTTAGCCTGCTTCTCTACAAGCAGCTCCTCCAGTTCGATCCGAAGCGCCTCGCCTTCCGCCGTCGTAAAGGTCAGCTCGCCGCTCTGCACAGCTGCCCGTGTCTCATCAGCGGTTAACGTCTTCAGATGCGCCTGAATCGGACCAACAAGCTTGCCGTATTTCTTCCCCGCCGTTTTCAGGTTCAGCTTAAAGGAGAAATCAACGAAGCCGCTATCGCCGCTTGCAATCGTGATCGTCTTCACATTGATCTCATCCTTGATAATGCCCTCGTATGGCGACAGCTCGAAATCATCACGGTCCAGAGCTACAATAACCTCTGACAACGGCTGGCGGGTTTTAATGCCTGTCTCGTTGCGAACATTGCGAGCAAGCTCTACGATTACGCGAGCTGTTTCCATATCGCGCTCCAACGTCTCGTCAATCGCTGCCTCGTCCACCTCTGGGTAGTCGGCAAGATGGACACTTTCGCCGACGCCTCCGAGATTGCTGTATACATCCTCAGCCAGCAGCGGAGCGAATGGAGCGATCAAGCGCGACAAGGTGAGCAGCACATGGCGCAGCGTTCCGTACGCATCCAGCTTTTCATCCGACAGCCCGCTGCCCCAGAAACGGTCGCGCGAACGGCGAATGTACCAGTTGCTCAGCTCATCTACGAAGATTTCAATCGCCTTGGCGGAATTCAAGAAGTCATACTCGGCAAGCTCCTTGTTCACTTCACGGACCAGACTATTCAGACGCGATACGATCCAGCGGTCCAGCTTGCCGCTGGAGACGCGATACGGCTGAGTCAGCGGGTCATAGCCGTCTATCGTCGCATACAGCGCGAAGAACGCATGTGTATTGACGATTGTATCGATAACCTTCGATTTAGCTTCGCCCACGATGCCGCGCGAGAAGCGCTTGCTGTTCCACGGCGCACTGTCGGCAAGCAGCGCCCACCGGAATGCATCCGTGCCGTATTCATGAATGATCTCCCACGGATCGATTACATTGCCCTTGGACTTGGACATCTTCTGTCCGTTCTCATCGAGAATATGGCCTGTGGAGAGAACCGCCTTGTAAGGCGCTTTGCCATTATAGAGCGTCGAAACCGCCAGCAGACTGAAGAACCAGCCGCGCGTCTGGTCAATGCCCTCGCAAATAATGTCCGCAGGATATTGATCCTGGAATGCCGCCTCGTTATCAAAAGGATAATGCTGCTGCGCAAAAGGCATCGAGCCGCTGTCGAACCAAACATCGATCACTTCCGAGGTTCTCGTCATGACGCCGCCCTCACAATGCGGACAGTTCAGCTTCACTTCATCGACATACGGCTTGTGCAGCTCGATATCCGGCGAGATCGGCTCCACCGAGCGTGCCGCAAGATCCGCTCTGCTGCCGGGCGCATGCTGCCCGCCGCAGCTCTCGCACACCCACACATTCAGCGGCGTGCCCCAGTAGCGGTTGCGGCTGATGTTCCAATCGACGAGATCCTCCAGAAACTTGCCGAACCTGCCTTCGCGAATATGACCGGGATACCAGTTCACCTCATTGTTGTTGGCGATAAGCTGTTCCTTGATCGCCGTCGTCTCAATGAACCAGCTCTCCGTCGCATAGTAGAGCAGCGGCGATTTGCAGCGCCAGCAGAACGGATAGCTATGCTCATAACGCTCCTTCGAGAACAGCAGCGAGCGCTCGCTAAGCATTTTGACAATATCGATATCGCAATCCTTGACGAAACGACCTGCGAGATCTGTTATCTCTTCGTTGTAGTGCCCTCTTCCGTCAATAACGTTCAGGAAGTCAATGCCGTTCTGCCGTGCGACCTTGTAGTCGTCCTCGCCATGAGCCGGCGCGATATGGACGATGCCTGTACCGCTCGCATCGCTGACGAAATCGCCTGGAATAACGATATGCCCCTTCTCCAGCTGCGCATATTGGAATGGCGGCGCATACTTCAGACCGACAAGCTCCGCGCCCTTAACGGTTGATTCCACCTCATACTCGCCCTTCATCACACTCTCCACGAGAGCCTCTGCAACGATGTAGGTCTCGCCATCCTGCTTAACTCTTGCGTAGTCCAGAGCAGGGTTGACCGCCAGCGCTACATTCGCAGGAAGTGTCCATGGCGTCGTCGTCCATGCGAGAATCGAAGCATCGGAATCGGCCAGCTTGAACTTCACCGTCGCGCTCAAATCTTTGACATCCTCATAGCCCTGCGCAACCTCATGCGAGCTGAGCGTCGTCTGACAGCATGGGCAGTACGGGCTGACGCGATGGCCTCTGTACAGCAGCCCCTTCTCATGAATGTTCGAAAGAATATGCCATACACTCTCGATATAATTGTTGTCCAGCGTTATATACGGATCATCCATATTCGTCCAATAGCCGATCGCCTCGGTCAATTCCCGCCATTGGCGCTCATATTCGAACACACTGTCCTTGCATTTCTTGACGAAGGCTTCAATGCCGTATTTCTCAATCTCCTGCTTGCCCGAAATGCCGAGCTGCTTCTCAACGCCCAGCTCAACCGGCAATCCATGCGTATCCCATCCCGCTTTGCGGACGACACGATAACCCGCCATCGTTTTGTAGCGGCAAATAAAATCTTTAATAACCCGTCCCAGCACATGGCCGATATGCGGCGCCCCATTAGCGGTTGGCGGTCCTTCATAGAAGACAAAATTCGGCTTGCCCTCCCGATGGTCGATCGATCGCTTGAACGTATCCTCCGTTTTCCATTTGGCTAGTATCCGCATGTCGCGGGCTCTTGCCCGTTCCTTCACATCTACGCGTTCCATTGCAGTCAATCCCCTTTCAATTCTCGTTGGAAAATAAAAAAAGCCCCATCCCTGTAAAGGGACGAGGCCTGCTCGCGTTACCACCCTTGTTCCGATTCATGACCTGCAAGCTGTCCGCATCCCAAGGATACGATAGCTGCACCGTCATTCATTCGGCACCTTAGTCACGGATCTATACATCCGCGGTCCCTGTAACGGTGGACATCCGGCACGGCGCTTACTACAGTGCGGCAGCAATCTGGCTGACGCTTCCGGTTTCGGCGCGGCTTCTCAGAGAGGATATTCCGCCACGGTTTGCACACCGGCTTTCAGCGCAAGGCCGGTTCTCTGGGGAGCAAACATCATTAGCGTACTTGTTCTCATCAACGAAATTAACCTGTTAAGCCAACTTATTATACCTAGTTATACGCCATTCGCAAAAGAATGTCAATTGACATGATGAGGCCGTTTAATCTCGATTTATTTCTCTGGCAGGGGCACTGCCACCCTCCAGAGAATCCCAGCCCTCCAGGCCGAGAAGCTCAAGCTGCGCTTCAACGAGAGTACGGAACCGTGCACGATAGATGGAGGCCTGCTTCTTCAGCTCTTCCACTTCAAGCGCAACCTTGCGGGATTTCGAGAGCGCTTCGTTAATGATGCGATCCGCATTTTTCTCCGCTTCCTTGAGAATAAGCTGTGCTTCCTTCTTCGAGTTGCTCTTCAGCTCATCTGCAGCTTCCTGCGCGACGATGATTGTTTTGCTTAACGTTTCTTCAATATTGGAAAAATGATTCAGCTTCTCCTGAAGGGCAAGCGACTGATTCTGCAGCTCTTTATTCTCGCGAATGAGTGTTTCATAGTCCTTGATGACCTGATCCAGAAACTCATTCACTTCATCTTCGTCATAACCGCGCAGACGACGGCCAAATTCTTTGTTATGTATGTCCAATGGCGTAAGCGGCATTGGCGCACCTCCTAAGAGTTTTCGAAGAAAACGATCTTCGTAAGCATAATCCGAGTTTTCGAAGAAATCTTTCTTCGTTAGCGATTCGACAGTTCCGCACAAAATCCTGCAAACCTTTTATATATATTTGCCGATTTTGACTCGAAGCCTGCCCTTTTTCGTTATCCCTTCTACGTTCAGCACACGGAATCTGCCCAGCCCTTTGAACGAAATGACATCTCCGTCCTTGAGCTGCGCCGACGGGTCCTCCTCCACCTTCCAGTTCACTCTGCACCTTCCGGCACGGATGGGGTCGACGATTTTGGAGCGGCTGATTCGGTACACATCGCTACATATGCCATCAAGACGCAAAGAAGCCACCGACAAGTTCATTTCCTCCAGCGCCGTCTTCGCAACCTGCAGCTCGGATAAAGGAATGATGTCCGTCAGGACATGAACCCGGTGGACTTGCCGCAAATGAATGTTCAAATAATCGGCAATCTCTTCAATGATGAGACAATGGCAGAACGTATCATGAACATGCAGATCGCCAATACGATCGCGCTTGATGCCAAGGCCGAGCAGCGCCCCCAGGTAATCGCCATGGTCCAGCTCCAGATGTCCCTGCGAGCCGCCGGTAATCTTGAGAAGTGCGATACGATCCGGCTCATCGTCCAACACCCGATAGTCCGGGGCTATGAATGCCCGCCTACGCTCCGCACCCTCATAACCGCCCACAAGCCTGAGTCCAACATCGGGATTGCGATTGACCAGGCTTTGCAAGATTTGAGCCTCGCGCGGATCTAGAAAATCCGTTGCTTTCAGCTCATGCGCATAAGCTGCCCGCTCCACCCATTCAGAGGCCCGATCGACGAACGGACGCTCATTGGGATGAAAATGCACGTACAGGTCGTTCTTCATTACACGAATATACCGATAATCGCGACAATCCCCATCGCAACGAACTGGAGAGCGAGCAGAGCAACGATTGGAGAAATATCAATCATGCCGCCAATCGGCGGTATGACGCGCCTGAACGGTGCCAGATAAGGCTCGACAAGCTTGCCCAGCCATTCGCCGATAAAGCTTTCTCTTGCATTCGGAAGCCAGGAAAGCAGGATATAGCCGATGATCAATATGCGATATATATAGACTAGCGTTCCAACAAAAGATTCAACTTGATCCAACTCAAGGTCACCTCATTTTTTTGTAGTCATTCTCGTCTGCCAGTATTTCAGAAATAGCACCTTGAATTTCAACAGATTCCGGCGTGCACAGAAAAATATTCGAACCCAGCTTCGAAATGCTGCCATTAAGCGCGTATACTGTACCGCTCAGGAAATCCACAATCCGGACTGCCTGATCCGTGCGCACCCGTTGCAAATTAACGACGACAGATCGGCGCGAACGCAGGTGATCAGCGATTTCTTGCGCTTCATCATACGAACGCGGCTCGTTCAGAATAACGCGCACGTTCTTCTGCGAATGAATGCTGACGACATTATTGCTCTTCGTTGATTGTTTACGCGCTTCGAAAGGAGAAGTTTCAACCTCTTGTTCTTCATATTGATCAATTCTTTCGCGTTCTATAACTTCCTCTTCGTCCTGCAGTCCGAAAAAATGCATAAACTTGTTCATAACGCTCATCTCGTATTCCTCCCCACTAATATTGTTCCCAGCCTGAGCCATGTAGCGCCCTCTTCAACCGCCACTTCATAATCACCCGACATACCCATCGATAACCCATTCACCGGCTTCCTAAGCACCGCTGCGGCGTTCAGTTCATCCCTAAGCTGCCGCAAGCCGCGAAACACAGGTCTCGATTGTTCAGCTTCGCCATCCAATGGGGCCATTGTCATAAGGCCTACAGGTTCGATATGCGGCATATCCGCCAGCGACCTTGCGAATTCCTTCAAGCCTTCAGGCGCTAATCCATGCTTGCTGTCCTCGCCTGATACATTGACCTGTATAAAGCACGGTACAACAATACCGAGCTGCTCCGCCCGATTCTGAATAGCTCCAGCAAGCGAAGGCCGATCCAGTGAGTGTATATATGTAAATTTACCAATGACGTCCTTCACCTTGTTCGTCTGAAGCGAGCCAATAAAATGCCAGATAGCTTGTCCGTCGATCGCGGACCTGTCATTGCCTTCAGCCCCTGTTCCGCTGATCGCATTCCACTTGGCGGAAGCATCCTGCCAGCGGTTCTCGCCGAGATGGCGCAATCCGTGGCGAAGCGTATCCTCCGTCTGTTCGATGCCGACATATTTGGTTACAGCTATAATCTGCACATCTTCTCTGCTTCTTCCGCTGCGCTGGCATACTTCGGCGAGACGACGCTCTACCGTTTCAATACGCTCCAATAATGTCACGCGCTCGCTTCACCTCTTTTCATGCCGATCCAGCTAGCCATTCGCCCAGTTGCTCCTCCTTCCATACGATGGGAAAAGAAGATATCCGTCGAACAACCAGTGCACCACTCAGTCATTTCGATGTTGATCGGCAAAATTCCTGCTTTTATCATAAGCTGTCGGTTTATTTCTTTCAAGTTTATGTGCGCTTTCCCTTCTCCGACATGCTTCACCATGACTTCGAAGTCCGCTCCGAATTGCGATTGCGAGCGGGCAAGCTCCTTCACAAGCGGCTCTACCCGATCCAGCACGATTCCATCGACCTCATAGCAGCAGCTTCCGATAGAAGGACCGATAGCCCCGCGTATGTTCTCAGCCAAGCAGCCAAACCCGGTTTGCATGGCCGCAACGGTTTCCAGCGCAATCTCCATAACCGTTCCTTTCCACCCTGCATGCGCCAGCGCAATAACCTCACAGACCGGATCGTAGAAATAGAGCGGAACACAATCCGCATAGAAGGAGGTCAGCAGCACATCCTTCTCCGCTGTAATCAGCGCATCCGTATCCGCAACAGCGCTGCCGCGATCAGCCCGCCCGCTGCCCCTGTCCGCTGTCCTCACGATGTGAACATGATTGCCATGCACCTGCTCTCCGCAGGTCCACGCATCGAAAGGCCAATCCAGCGCATCCGCAATCAGCTGCCGATTGCGAACAACATCCTCAGACGCGTCGCCCACATGAAGCCCGCAATTGAGCGAAGTCCACGGCTCCCCGCTCCCCCCGCCCATACGGCTCGTAAATCCGCTGGTCAACCGATTATCTGCATGCATCCATTTCTCTAATAAAAAAAGCGAAGGTCCCTTCGCGGAATCGTTGCGTTTAAAAGCCTCCATCCAGCCTCACCTCGCCACAAGTGTACCATAGCTGCGGACACCGATGCGAGTGAGGAAGCCAATTTCATCACCCGCACGGACGCAAGAGCCCTCTCGAATCAGCGCGCCTGCGCTTCATCCTCGTCACCGCGGAATGCCTTCGCATCATCCATTCGCACAAGTACGACATCGGTGCCAATCTTCACGATATTCCGCCAAGGAATCACCACATCAGTACCGCCGCCGCCGAACAGGCCGAAAAACTTCGTATAGTTCGGCACAACGATGGAATCGATGCGCCCCTGCCGCAGGTCAAGCTCCAGATCGCTCACCTGTCCGAGCTTGCGGCCATCCACGATATTGATAACATCCTTCGTCTGGAAATCAGATATTTTCATCCCGTCGCTCACCACGTTTCCCTCAGAGATTTCGTCCAATTTGCCTTTATTATTACTATATGCCCGTACCCGGCAAAATGTCCTGTCCCCACTGAAAAAGTCATCGCTTAAAGCTCCTTGGGATATTTTTCAGCCGCTATCACATGCTGACGGCATTAAAAAGATCGCCTTCCATACTGCCAAGAAAGCAGAATTGGAGACGATCTCTTATGGGCGTTGAAGCGGGGTTAATCCCCGCCCTCAACTTCTTGTTTGCTTGATTAAATGTCTCAGCAATCTGAGCGGCGCATGGCGCGCCGAATTACGTTTTCACATGCTTCTGCATCTGTTGAATGGCCGATTTCTCCAGCCTGGACACCTGCGCCTGCGAGATGCCGATCTCATCGGCTACCTCCATCTGTGTTTTCCCTTCGAAGAACCGCATGGACAGAATCATTTTCTCACGTTCGTTGAGCTTATGCATAGCTTCGCGCAGCGCGATTTCCTCAATCCAAGATACATCCTTATTTTTCTCATCGCTGATTTGGTCCATCACATAGATTGGATCGCCACCGTCATGATAAATCGGTTCGAACAATGAGACCGGGTCTTGAATCGCATCAAGTGCGAATACGACATCCTCCTTCGGGACGTTAAGCGCCTCTGATATTTCCAGAATCGTCGGCTCTCTTGAATTTCTGTTCGTCAAGCTATCCCGCACCTGAAGCGCTTTATACGCGATATCCCGCAGGCTGCGCGACACGCGAATCGGGTTGTTATCCCGGAGATAACGGCGGATTTCACCGATAATCATCGGCACCGCATAAGTCGAAAATTTCACATTCTGGCCCAGATCGAAATTGTCAATTGCCTTCATTAATCCGATACATCCCACTTGAAACAGGTCATCGACAAATTCGCCACGGTTATTGAACCGTTGAATGACGCTTAGCACCAATCTCAAATTGCCGTTGACCAATTTCTCTCTTGCCGCCCATTCATTTTTCGTTTGCAATGCGGTGAACAGCTCTCGCATTTCAGCATTAGTCAAAACAGGCAGTTTCGCGGTATCCACTCCACAAATCTCGACTTTGTTTCGGGTCAACGTGATTACCTCCCAAGGAGAAACATTAATGTACAGTATCTCCCCGTCCCCCCATTTTATTCCCATGAAAAAACGGCCTCTCCGCTATTAAAAAAGCAGGAGAAGCCGTTCATATCACTACTTAGAGGCATACTTGGCCATCTATACCCGAACTAAAAAATTTATATTCGCCCAAGCAGCCGTACAGCTAGACCATCTTGTTGAATTCCTTGCGGAGCCGTTTAATGATCCGCTTCTCCAGCCTTGAAATGTAGGATTGCGAGATACCGAGCAGGTCTGCGACATCCTTCTGAGTCTTCTCCTCTCCGTCAGCCAGCCCGAACCTGAGCTCCATAATCGTCCGTTCCCGATCTGTCAGCTTATCCAGCGCCTTATGCAGCAGCTTGCGGTCCACCTGCTCCTCGATATTGCGGTATATCGTATCGTTCTCGGTGCCGAGCACATCAGACAGCAGCAGCTCGTTCCCGTCCCAGTCAATGTTAAGCGGTTCATCGAAGGAAACCTCTGTTCGCGTCTTGTTGTTCCGGCGCAAATACATGAGGATTTCATTCTCAATACAGCGAGATGCATAGGTGGCAAGCTTGATTTTTTTCTCAGGATCAAACGTATTCACTGCTTTAATCAAACCAATGGCTCCGATAGACACCAAATCCTCAATATTAATACCTGTGTTCTCGAACTTGCGGGCAATATAAACGACCAGTCTCAGGTTGCGCTCAATGAGCATGGCGCGAATGGCTGTGTCGCCTGTAGGCAGCTTCTCAAGCAAATATTCCTCTTCTTCACGAGTAAGAGGCGGCGGCAGCGCTTCACTTCCACCAATATAATAGATTTCCTCACTCTTCAATCCGAATAAAAACAAAACACGATAATAATATAACTGCAGGACTAATTTCCATTTGACGAGCATGCTGCTCCATCCCTCCCCGAAGAAGTGTGTACTGGTTCGACCGTGGCAACGCGATTGTTCAGTAATGATGGATGGATAATTGCCTGATAAGCCCCATCTGCGACTAATTTGCCAGCATCCAATCCGATAAGCACCTTGCGCGATTGAAACCTTTCGCCCTCCCGCACAATTTCCACGAGATCCGGCTTAATGGCGAGCATGAATTGCGCTCCACGATTGACACCCCGATACGGCACAAGCCGCAGACGATCCTGCAAGGGGAACGAATCACCCTCCTCATGACTCATCTCTGCAATCAGCTTATCCACCTGCGATTCGCGGATACGGGCGATCCATGAAGCCGGCAATTGCTCCTTCCATACCGCTGTTTCCATGACCATGACAGGTGTGCGCGTGAGCGGCTCATACAGCTGGTTGCCTGTATCAATGAGTCCGATGCAGCGATGCTCCAGCTCGCCTATCGTTACCTTCACCTCCGCAAGATGATTAGCGACAAGATCTCGTTCCTTGCGCTGTGTCATAACGGAACGATAGATGTAGAAGCTGACGCAAACTACACTGAACAGAAACACGATGCCCAGCTTCAGCTTAGGCTGAACCGTACCGTTCACGAACGTCATCGTATTCCATAATTCCTTTGAACCGCTCATTAATAAGTAATGAACCCCCAGCACAGCGCCAGCAGCAGCAAAATTCACCCCGTAGAAAGCGCCGATATGCCGCATGAACTGCTGTATACTTCCGAAGCCGAACGCGGTGAGCAGCATGACGATAGACAGCGCCACCTTGATCACAATGGTGAACATAAAGGACAACGGCGGGAATACAAGCATGATTGCGTACAGCGCTCCTATAGAGGCAGCCAGCAGCACACGCCACCATTTGGCCCTGATGTTCCGTACCCATGCTGTCATAAGGAGAGCGGAGCCATCAATGAGCAGATTGATCATGAAATACACATCGATATAGACAGCGTCCAGACACTCACCTTCCTGCCCTTCATTCCCATTCCAGAGGCTGCTCCTGCCGAGCGCTCGGATAAGGATCATCAGCTTGTGTCTAGTATAGTTAAAGCCTATTACAATGTCTGTCTAAACATGCCGTCACCAGCCATCTTTTTTTGTCGATGCCGCCCGCTTCATCCACCGGCCCATATCGTCAGACAGCATAAGAAAAAACAGGGCTGTCCGATAAGTCCAATGTCCAATGAGTCAGTCCCAATTGATGTGAAAAGAGATACCTCCAAAACACATCACATTCACACATTCGAGCCGGTCTGTAAAACGATTTTTCCGGCTTACACGAAGAATCGCGCACTTTCTGGTAGCTGTAAGCGGTTTTTGTCTGCTTATAGCCCCCACCGAAGCCCATTTCACTCACTCGCTAAGGCTGTAAAACGATTTTTCCCGCTTATACGGCCGATCGCGTTCCTTTCAGCAGCTTTAAGCAGGCTTTTCCCGCTTACAGTAGTCTCCTGCATCGACGCCCCGCACTCCATGCATATGATGACAACCTTCGTACACGAGCAGCTTGAGTCCATTCTTTGGATTCCCACAGACCAAATTCTCCTCTATAGGGCAGCGATTTTATACTTTCTGTCAGGTAGAAAAACGTCAGCGAAGCCCTGACAGTCCTTATACGTTTGAAGATAGCTGCGACGCTCTCAGTAAACATAGATCATCGACGCTTTCTATCCCCTCGCTCGTTCTGCGAGCCGGTTTTTCACGCTTTTACAACGTTCACTCATCATTCAGAACACTGTAGTCGGTTTTGTCCGTTATCTTTCATCCTGTTACGCATATGAGGGCTCTATTTCATTTCGGGCTCTATTTCATTTTGGACTCTATTTCATTTTGGACTCTATTTCATTTTGGGCTCTATTTCAATTTGAGCTCTATTTCAAATTCAGTAGTTGACTTTGCGTTCGGGCACAGCGGAGGGTTGGAGGGATTCTGAAGAAACGATAGTGTTCGCCTTTAAAGCCTGATTTCAACCTATAATCACCCTACAATGAAGAAATCGGGCTTTAACAGCGATCGGAAGAACCCTCCGAACCCGGAGCCTCCTAGCGGATTGTTCTTCGATACGTCAACCGCTGAGTTTTGAGCTTGATTTTCACATGAAAAAACCGTTCTCCGAATATCCGGAAAACGGTTTGGTTCGCATGGATAGAATTATCTATCGTTGTTGCGACGATTGCGAAGGAATGCTGGAATATCAAGCTGGTCACTTGAAATGTTGTTGCTGCCAAAAGGCTTAGGACCCGTGCTTGTGCTCGTACCTGTCGACGGCTGACGTGTTTCCACTGGAGCCTCCGCAGTCTGAGCACCTGGCGAACGGCGAAGCGCTTGGCTTCCGCGATGCTCGAAACCTGTCGCGATAACCGTCACTTTAATATCTTCCTTCAAGTTCTCGTCAATACTTGCGCCGAAGATCATATTCACATCAGGATCAGATGCAGAAATAACGATCTCAGCAGCTTCATTCACTTCATAGAGAGACAGATTAGCTCCGCCTGTAATATTCATAATGATCCCGCGCGCTCCGTCAATGGACGTCTCCAGCAGCGGGCTTTGAATCGCCTTGCGCGCAGCTTCCGCCGCACGGTTCTCTCCTGTTGCTGCGCCAATGCCCATAAGCGCAGAACCGCGCTCTGTCATAATGGTCTTCACGTCAGCGAAGTCAAGATTAATGAGGCCTGGAACAGCGATCAGATCGGAGATGCCTTGCACCGCTTGCTTCAGTACATTATCCGCTTCGCGGAATGCTTCGAGCATCGGCGTCTTCTTATCTACGATTTCCAGCAAGCGGTCATTGGGAATGACGATAAGCGTATCGACCTTCTCCTTGAGCGCCTCGATGCCAAGCTCAGCTTGACCGGAACGTTTGCGGCCCTCGAAGGTGAACGGGCGAGTGACAACCCCAACTGTGAGCGCTCCGCATTCGCGGGCAATCTCAGCAATAACGGGCGCTGCGCCTGTGCCTGTGCCGCCTCCCATGCCTGCGGTTACGAATACCATGTCCGCGCCCTTGAGCGTGTTCATGACCGTCTCGCGCGATTCCTCAGCCGCCTTCTTGCCGACCTCAGGATTTGCGCCTGCGCCTAGTCCGCGAGTCAGCTTGTCGCCGATTTGCAGCTTTTGCTCGGATTTGGCCATATGGAGTGCTTGCGCATCCGTATTCACCGTTATAAATTCTACACCTTTAACGCCATTCTCGATCATTCGGTTGACTGCATTGCTTCCGCCGCCGCCAACACCGATAACTTTGATCTGGGCCAGTTGCTCCATATCGAAATCGAACTCCAACATTCTGTTGTATCCCCCGTTCAAATGAATTCGCTAAACATATTTTTCAGCCGCTCGAACAGTCCGGGTTTCGGCGACGCAGTGGATCCCGTCTTCTTGTTAGCGCTCTTCTTAGCTGTGCTGACAGAACGGTTACGCATGTACTTCGAGACGTATTGAATCATCCCCACGCCGCTTGTGAATGCTGGATCTCTTACGCCGATATAATCGGGTACCGCAATGCGTACTGATGATTCCAACTCGCTCTGGGCGAGTGCAAGCGTTCCTGGCATAACTACGGAGCCGCCGGTTAGAACATAGCCGTTCACTTTGTCCCCGTATCCAAGACGCCGCACTTCCTGATGAATGAGATGAAAGATCTCCTGCATTCGCGGCTCGATAATATTGGCCAAATCGACTTGTGAAAATTCTTTCTCTACATTACTGCCCATTCGCATAACTTTGAACTTCTGATCCTCGGCAGCATCGTCAATAAGCGAGCAGCCGAACTTCTGCTTAATTTTCTCCGCCTGCTCCGTTTGAGTTCGGAGTCCGTAAGAGATATCACTTGTCACATATTCGCCGCCGATAGGCAGCGTAGAGGTGGCCGTAATGCTGCCGCCTTCAAAGATTGCGATCGTACACTGCCCTGCCCCGATATCGGCCAGAACGGTTCCCATCATTTTCTCATCCTTGGTGAGCGCCATTTGACCGGATGCCAGCGACATCAGAATGACGCCAGCTATACGCAGATTGGCTTTCTCCACACATCGGACTAAATTATGTATCGCCGTCTTAGCGCCGGTCACGACCGTTGCTTCAGCCTCAAGGCGAACACCGATCATTCCTCTGGGATCAGAGATTCCTTCCAGACCATCGACCAGATATTGCTTCGGTACAAGGTTAATAATCTCCCGTTCAGGCGGAAGCGCGACTACCTTCGCCGCCTGCAGCACCCGTTCGATGTCATCCTCGCCGATCTCCCTGTCTTCGTTCGATACAGCTACAACGCCATGATTGGTCTGCAACGCGATATGATTGCCTTGAATTCCGACGTAAACGTCGCTTATTTGAATACCAACCATGCGTTCTGCATGATCCACCGCATTGCGTATGGATTGCACGGTTTGGTCAATATCAACAATAGCGCCTTTGCGAATGCCTTCCGAGTCGGCAGATCCAACTCCAATAATATTAATGGCTCCGTTGCTCACTTCGCCAATAATAGCTCGAACCTTGGATGTACCGATGTCTAAACTAACGATGATGTCGTTGCTGCTCAAGCCGTGGCACCTCCGTTTCAACAGTTTTTGGTACAGTCATATGTTAGTTCCGCGCACTTTTCCTACTAATTCAACGCGGTTTATATTTTCCCTCTTTTTTCAACAAAGTTTTCAAGGTTGCAAATGTTTCCAGCGCCGCTGCATGCGGCTTATTCCGTACAAGAACTTGTTAAGAAAGAAAAAAGAGTTTGTAAATTCCCATAATTAAAATTCTATCACTCTTTGAAGCTATTGAGTAGCCTCTTTTTGATTTGTTTCCTCATTTTCTACTTCTTCTGGTACAAAAGATTCATATGTATCCGCGATTAACATCGTCACCAGCCCCGGTTCCTGCGTCTCTACCACGCTGTTCAGGATCGAAATTTTGTCAGGCAGCAGCGAAGCAGCCGTTATGATCTCAAACTTGGTGCGCGTATAAATGCGGATACGATCCGGGAATGACTTCGTAGGGGATGGAATAATCTCTGAGAAATCAGTTAACGAAGCAGCAGGTATACTCGCCAGCTGTTTGCTTAATTCTGTCTTCAAGGGGTCGCCCGGCTCCCAGCCGGAGAGTATAGGCTTGTCCACAATCAAGTCGCCGCTTGGAGCGGCAACGCTGACGCCATTGGACAATATAGCAGTAAGCTCTCCTTTATCGGACAGCTCGTATGCGACTGTAGGATATTCCTGCACCACTATTTGAATGCGTCCCGGAAAAGATTTAGTCACTTCAACCTTTTCAATCGGCTTCAATTGTTTGATACGCTCTTCGATGGCAGACGCCGAAGTGCCGAAATAGGCATCGCCAGATACAATTCCTGCCGCCTGCTGAATCATTTGCTCCGTCAAATATTTCTGCCCTTCTACAGAAATGGCAGAAACCTTGCTGATCGAAGAGTTGAAGAATAGAACGCATAGTATGACGATGAACAGCAATATAATAACGATAAGTAAATTGCGGCCGCCTCGTCGTTTCTTTCGGACAGGCTCCCGCAGTACGGGCACTTTCTCTTGCATAGCTTGTCCCCTCTCCGTGCAAACGAGAACGGCATGACGCCTGGAAAGAACGCCGCCGTTCACGATATATCCATCTAATCAACTAAGGAACGATTCCATTATTCGGAACGGGTGATTGCCGCGAAATACGCGCTCCCAGTCGGCCCAGCATCGTTTCTATGCGGTCATACCCGCGGTCGATATGATGCACCTGCTCTACGACTGTCCTGCCCTGCGACGCCAATCCGGCAATGACAAGCGCAGCGCCCGCACGCAGATCTGTCGCCTCAACCGTTGCTCCGTATAGCCGCGGAACACCTCTGATAAAGGCTGCATTCAAGTCCACCCGTATATCTGCGCCCATGCGCGACAGCTCTTCAACATGCTTGAAGCGCCCCTCGAATATGGTCTCCTTCATCACGCTTACACCATCTGCGAGTGCGAGCATTACCATGACCTGCGACTGCAAATCGGTTGGAAATGCAGGATATGGCGAGGTTACAATCCGCTCTATCGCCTTGGGACGGTTGGCGCAGCCGACTTTAATTATATCACCGTCTACTGCGATTTGAACACCTGCGCGCCTGAGCACATGAATGAGGGATGTCAGGTGGGCGGGGTTCGTATTTTGCAAGGTGACCTGACCGCGTGTAGCCGCTGCTGCAACCATGACCGTCCCCGTCACAATTCGATCAGGAATGACCTGATACCGGCAGGGAGTGAGCTTCTCAACGCCTTCGATCGTAATCGTATCTGTGCCTGCACCGATAATCTTGGCGCCCATCGTGTTGAGAAACCGCTGCAGATCTTGAATCTCTGGCTCGCGAGCGGCATTGCTGATTGTCGTTAACCCTTCCGCCAGAACAGCGGCCATCATAATATTCTCCGTTGCACCCACGCTTGGGAAATCCAGATGGATCTCCGCGCCTTTCAGCCGTTTAGCATGACAGACAATTCGGCTGCCCTTCTCTTCAATCTGTGCGCCTAGCGACATCAAGCCTCGCAGATGGAGATCGATCTTTCTCTCGCCGATCGCACAGCCGCCTGGTTGATAAATGGTCACTTCGCCAAATCGAGCAATAAGAGGCCCCATTAAGAAGATGGATGAACGCATGGAACGCATGAGCTCTTCCGGAACATGAGAGGAAACAGCTGAGGAGCTGTCAATCATGACAGTGTCATTGCTGTGCTCTGCTCGGCATCCCAGATCGCGCAATATGTTCAGCATGACGTCGATATCGAGCAGCTTGGGTACGTGATCGATCGTCACTTTTCCTTCCACCAGCATGCTGGCAGCTAAGATCGGCAAAGCGGCATTTTTCGCTCCTTGGATAACAATGGTTCCTGAGAGTGGTTTCCCGCCTTCAATCACCAATTTGTCCAATGTATCACCTCCGAATTACCGCTCACCCACAACCAATACTTCCGGCACCAGATCGATTCCATACCGATCCTTAATCGTGCTGCGAATCGTTGCCATGAGGGTGAGAACGTCCTCAGCTGTCGCTTGCCCTGTGTTGACAATGAAATTGGCATGCTGCGTCGATACCTCCGCTCCCCCGGTGCGAAGACCCTTCAGCCCTGCCTCCTCTATGAGACGCGCGGCATAATCATTCGGCGGATTGCGGAAAACGCTGCCTGCGCTTGCCAACTGCAGCGGCTGCGTGCGAAGCCGGCGTTCTTTGTTAGAAGCCATGCAGGATGCGATCTCTCCCCTGACGCCTTCCTTCAGCTCGAACGTAGCGCTGACAACAATCCCCTGCTGCTTATGCAATACCGAATGGCGATAGGAGAACGCCATCCTCTCAAGGTTGTGGTTTACCAATTCCCCTGTATCCAGCACAAGCTCTGCTGATTTGAAAATGCGTGACACATCCGAACCGAGGGCACCGGCATTCATATAGACGGCTCCTCCAACGGAACCAGGAATCCCTCCTGCAAATTCCAAGCCTGTCAGTCCTTCTTTTGCCGCCAATACAGACAGCTTGATGAAGGAATGAGAGGCTCCGGCGTGAACGAGCGAGCCTTGGAATTGCACGTAATTGAATCCTTCCCCCAGCTGGATGACGACGCCTCGAATCCCCTTATCGCTAACCAAAAGGTTGGAGCCGCGCCCAAGATTGGTCCACGACATGCCATTCTTATGAAGCAGGCGGACGACTGACATAAGCTGCTCTTTGTTGTGGGGAATGACAAGAACGTCGGCGGGTCCGCCGATTTTCCATGTTGTATAGGCAGAAAGCGGTTCATTCAACAACACTTTGCCAATATTCGTTTGCTGCATTTCTGTCAATAGTTGCTTCATTTGTCGTACCTCCTTAGCTTTAAGCGATTGTCAGATTACTGGCGTTCGTTGTCAAGCCGGGAAGCCCCTTCCTGAGAACACCATCCTCGGATGGCGGGCCCGCCGGGTGACGGTCACGATTATAGGGTATACTATGCCCTCCCGCACAGGAGTGTGACAACCGCCTATATGACGCTTATCGGTCCTCTATTAGTTTCTTCAGCTCACTGACGATCATGGAGGCAGACTGCGGCATGCCAAGCTTCAAAGAGGCTTCACTCATTGTACTTAACCGCTGCTCATCCGTCATAATCGAATAAATATGCTCAAAAAGCGACTCCCCGCTCAAATTCTTCTCTATAATCATCTCGGCTGCGCCTGACTGGGCAACACTGCGAGCATTGGCTTCCTGATGGTTATTCGTCACGTTGGGTGATGGTATGAGGATGGATGGTATGCCCAATGCCGTAATTTCCGCAATGGATGATGCCCCGGAGCGGCTCACTATAAGTGTTGCAGCGCCCAGCACCTCCGGCATATTATGCAAATAAGGCAAGGGGTGAATGTTGTTCGAAATACGCGGCATAACCCTCTTCATCCGTTCCATTGTCCCATCATAATAGCTCTCTCCAGTAACAAATACAAAATGGACATCCGGCAACCGCCCCAGCAGCGGCACCATGTCCACCATGGCATCATTCATCGCTTTCGCGCCCCGGCTCCCGCCAACCATCAGCACGATCCGGCTTCCGCTCTGCAAGCCCAGCGATTGATAGCCATTGTCAGCGATCGCGCGCACAACATTCGTTGCGCAAGGATTGCCAGTATTGACAATCCGCTTCGCTGCGTTGAAGCGAGGCAGCGACTCCTTGAAGCTCACTGCAACACAGCCCGCGTAGCGGGCGAGGAACTTGTTCGTTAATCCAGGATCAGCATTCTGCTCATGGATAAGCGTCGGTATGCCCAGCTTCGCTGCCGCATAGACTACTGGTCCGCATACGTAGCCGCCAGTGCCGACTACGACATCCGGCTTGAACTTGCGCAGCAGCTGCTTGGATCTGCGGACTCCCTTTAGAAACCGCATGACGGTTTTAATATTTTCAAAAGAAAGCTTGCGTCTGAACCCTGATATCTCGACGGGTTCAAAAGGGATGCCCTGAGCGGGCACAATCCGGCTCTCTAATCCGTTAGGAGATCCGATATACAGAATGGACGAGCTCCCATCCTCCTCCACCACCTGTTTGCCGATCGCAAGAGCAGGGTAGATATGGCCGCCTGTTCCGCCGCCTGTCAATACGATACGCATGTCAATTCACCTCGAATAACGGGATATATTAAGCAGGATGCCAAGCGCTGTCAGCAGCAGCGTCAGCGATGACCCGCCGTAGCTCACCAGCGGCAGTGTAATGCCCGTCACCGGCAGCATGCCGATAACGACGCCAATATTAATAAATACCTGTACAGCGACAATGCCGACAATTCCTACTGCCAGCAGACTGCCGAATGTGTCCGGAGCGGCTATTGCGGCCCGCATTCCACGCCATACCAGGATGGCGAATAATAGAATAATTGCGGCCCCGCCTATGAATCCCAGTTCCTCCGCGACGATAGAAAATATAAAGTCCGTCTGCGGCTCAGGCAAATAGTTGAACTTCTGACGGCTCATGCCAAGACCTAGACCGACTAAGCCGCCTGGTCCTATCGCATACAACGACTGAATAATCTGGTAACCTGCGCCCAGCGGATCACCCCATGGATCCAGAAATGCCGTGATGCGCAGCATGCGGTAAGGAGCCGCAATAATTAGACCAACGAGACCCAGCACGCCAATCATGGCGAGCGAGCCAAGATGAGCCAGCCGCGCCCCTGCCGTATAGATGACAATAAGAGAAGCACCAACCATTACAGCTCCTGAGCCGAGATCAGGCTGCATCATAATAATTCCGAACGCAAGGCCGAGTATGCCTAGCGGGGGCAGCAGCCCTTTAGCGAAAAGTGTGACGGCCTGCTGCTTCTCCGACAGCATTTTGGCCAGAAAAATAACCATGGCAAGCTTCATAAATTCTGAGGGCTGAATACCGAACGAACTGATCCCAAGCCAGCTTCGCGCACCGCCCCTAACTACTCCGATGCCAGGTATCAGAACGATCACCAGCAATACGAAGCAGATAATCAGACCTGGCTTCGACCACTTTTTCCACATCGAATAATGCGTGTTCATCGTGACAAACATTGCTGCGACACCTAGCAGCGCAAATAGTGATTGCCGTTTCACATAATAGTAAGGATCGCCAAACTCATGAAAGGCGAGCACTGCACTCGCGCTGTAAACCATTACTAGGCCAATGGCGAGTATAAGTGTAATTGAACCGATCATCCATACATCGGGAGCGGACTTGGCTTTTGCCATCGCGCAAACACCTCTTGCATCCGTAAGTAGGGACTAGCCCCCTACTTACAAGGTATGCGCCGATTGCTTAAACATTCTCCCGCGCTGCTCGTAGGATTTAAACATATCCCAGCTCGCACAGGCTGGAGAGAGGAGAACAATATCTCCCGGCTCCGCAATGGAGGCGGCTTCGCGCACCGCCCGGTGCAGCGTCGCTTCGGCGTCCTTCTCAGGTTCGACGATAATGACCGTTGTTAAACCTGCGAGCTCCGCAACATGAGCCAGCTTGCTTCGTGTCTCGCCCAGCAGCACGACCGCCTTCACCTGATCGCGGAAATGGGGCAGCAGCTCCAAATAATCAGAGCCCCGATCCAATCCTCCGGCGATGAGTACAATGCGTCCTGGGAATGAACGCAGCGCAATAATCGTGGCTGCAGAATTGGTCGCCTTGGAGTTGTTATAATAAGCAACTCCTTTGTATTCTCCTGCAAGCTCCAATCTATGCTCGACGCCGCGGAACTCCCGCAGCGGCTTCAGCAGTAATTGAAGCTCTGCGCCGGCTGCCAGACAGCCTGCGATAGCGGCAAGCGCATTCGCCGCATTGTGGCGACCTGGAATGCCGAGCTCATAGACAGGAAGAATCGGATGTGCAATGCCATCACGGTCCCGATGTACAATCATACGCTCCGCCGCACTATCTGCGGGTGCAGCGAGGTCCTCAGGAAATGGCGGTTCTATAAATACGCCGTATGTAAGCGTCTGTGTAATGGAGAAGGGGATAATTTGCGCCTTAATATTTCCCTCTTCTATTATATGTCGGCAAACAGGGTCGTCCGCATTAAGAACGGCCCAATCCTCAGATGCTTGGTTCGCAAAAAGCTTGGCTTTGGACGCGATATAATCGTCCATTCCACCGTGGTAGTCCAAATGGGTTTCCACTACGTTGAGCAGCAGTGACACCTTGGGCTGGAACTGGGTCGTTCCTTTCAACTGGAAGCTGCTGAGCTCGGCAACGATCCAATTGTCCTCTTCTGCCGACTGAGCCGCTTCGCATAGTGGCGTTCCAATATTACCTGCGACAATCGGCTGCATATTCGCTGCTTCCAGCATTTCGCCTATCCATGTTGTCGTCGTTGTTTTTCCATTGGAGCCTGTAATGCCTATAATCGGTGCTGGCGACAGCAGGTAGGCAACCTCAACCTCTGTCACAACCTCGATGCCGAGCTCAAGCGCTTGGCGCACCGGCTCCACGCTGTAGGGTATGCCCGGGTTTTTGACAACAAGCGCCGTCTCCTTCGTTATCAGTCCTTCAGGATGACCCCCGCATATAACAGAAACACCCAAAGCATCCAACTCGTCCGCTTCGGGGCATAATTGCCGATCTTTATTGTCATTTACGGTAACCTGTGCCCCAAGCTTATGGAACAGCTTGGCGACGCTGACGCCGCTCTTGGCGAGGCCAAGCACGACGATGCGCTTATCCCGGTATGATGCCGGACTCTCCATGTTTATTCCCTCCTAAATAGGTGACAACCCCCTAAATCCCCCTTGGTAAGGGGGACCCCAAAGGGCTCCGCCCTCTGGACACCCGACGATTGTCGATTGCTCTCATGCGCCGCTCCCTACATTATTCGACGCATTTTCCCGTTTTCGTCCCTCCGGGACACACTCATCTGCTCCCGCTCCCCAGCTACGACGACTACGTCCCAATTAACGTCCCAGCTGCAGAGCCTCTCTTTTGTTCTGCTTTCTTCCTATTTTGTCGCTTTCGTCCCTCCGGGACACGCTCTACTACGCCTTGTTAGTGGTCGGCGGACCACCGCCGTCATGCAGCGAAACCGCGCTCTAAGAGCTGTACGCGGTGCGTGATGCCGGTAAACTCGCTCACCTTACCGCGAATCTCCCCCGCTAGCTCTGTACGATTTGACAGCTATCGACGACGCTCCCCTGTGCCTGCCTGTGCCTGCTGCCGCATGCACCTGCTCCATACGCGAAAATCCTATAGTTCCATATGCTGCCGCATACGCAGCACTTACAGTCGCTCTTCCACCGAAGCTCAATGTTACACGATAGCTTTTTCTAAAACTTCGTGGTAAGACCCGCTCATGTTGAGTTTCAACTGCAACCACTTTAAAGCTCCAACCATGTAAATCTCAACCAAGTTACTTGTAAGGCTTCAACCATGTAAATTTCAACCAAGTTACTTGTAAGGCTTCAACCATTACTGCAAAAATACAGTTATGAATCAGTGATCTCTTCGTTTTGAGCCTCGTTGCTGCAAAAATACATCTAAATGAATGGCTTGCACTCTTTTTACTCAAATACTTCGGATTTAACTGTATTTTTGCAGTAAGCTTGTTCTTTTCCCTCTGTTTTGACGAATTTTGATGTATTTTTGCAGCAATGCTCCGCTTGCGATGCATCGTGCTACTTTCTAGCTATGCTCCGTTCGCGATGCATCGTGCTACTTTCTAGCTATGCTCCGTTCGCGAAAGCATCGTGCTACTTTCTAGCTATTGCTCCGTTCGCGAAGCATCGTGCTACTTTCTGGCTATGCTCCGTTTGCGGAGCATAGTGCTACTTTCTAGCTGTGCTCCGTTCGCGAAGCATCGTGCTACTTTTCTAGCTATGCTCCGTTCGCGAAGCATCGTGCTACTTTTGCAGCTATGCTCCGTTTGCGGAGCATCGTGCTACTTTTCTAGCTGTGCTCCGTTCGCGAAGCATCGTGCTACTTTTGCAGTTATGCTCCGTTTGCGATGTGTTAGTTCTGCTGCAGCGCAGCGATTGCTGATTATCTTCCCAGCACTAGTCCGATGGCTGCGAATAGCAGTCCTACGAACCAGAATACGGTAACTACACGCCACTCGGTCCAGCCGGATAGCTCAAAATGGTGATGAATCGGACTCATTTTGAATATGCGCTTGCCCCTCAGCTTGAACGAGCCAACCTGAAGGATCACTGACAGCATCTCGATAACAAAAATGCCGCCTATAATAATAAGCAGTATTTCCATTTTAGCCAAAATTGCTACTGCTGCCATCCCTCCGCCGATTCCAAGTGATCCAGTATCCCCCATGAACACTTTCGCCGGATGCGCGTTGAACACAAGAAAGCCCAGCAATGCCCCCACCATAGCAGCTGAGAATACAGCGGATTCATGCTCGCTCACATGCATTGCCAATATTGTAAATGCGCCAAAGGCTATCGCGCCAGTCCCGCCCAGCAGACCATCTACGCCATCGGTAAAATTAACCGCATTCGTTGTTCCGAACAGCATGATGACGACCAGGAGATAATAGCCCCAACTAAGCTCGAATGCCATCTCGGTTCCTGGAATGCTAACCTCTGTACTATGACCCATCTGATAGAGTAGGACACATATGATTACGGAAAATAAAAATTGCCCAATCAGCTTCTGAAGAGCTGTCAAGCCTAATGAACGTTTGAAGACGATTTTGATATAATCATCCAGAAATCCAACCAGCCCGAAGCCAAGCGACGCGACTAGCAGCACCCAGAACTCAGCGGTTTTATCTGAAAATTTGAGAAATGCCAGCAGCATCGCCAGCATGATGATAACTCCGCCCATCGTTGGCGTGCCCGACTTCTTCAGGTGGCTCTGCGGACCGTCCGTTCGTATCTGCTGCCCGAATTTCATTCGTCTGAGCACCGGGATGAACAGCGGCCCGAATAATATCGCTAGCAAGAAGGCTGCGCCGATTGACAGCAATATAACCTTGATGTCCATGTTGACCCCACCTCTTTAATCGCGCTGCAGCGCATGAACGATCTGTTCCATACGCATGCCGCGCGATCCTTTCACAAGTACAAGATCTTCCGGCTGAAGCTGTGCATGCAATCTTTCTATAAGCCGTTCTTTATCGTCAAATGATTGAACTGCACGCTCGCCCGCTTCGTCTGATGACACGGCTTGAATGCCGAACTGCTCCGCAGAGCCTCGCGCTGTTTGCTTCGATAGTTCTCCGAATGTAAGCACTGCATCGGCTTTATCGGGCGTAATATACATCCCTATTTCACGATGCATCTCCGCTTCGTCTGGCCCAAGCTCCAGCATGTCGCCCAATACGAGCCACTTGCGCCTGTATCCGTCCAACTGCGCTACCAGATCGATTGCCGCACGAACAGCTGTCGGGTTCGCGTTGTAGGCGTCATTGAGCACCATCGCACCATTGTACGCGCGTACGGGCTCTATGCGCATTCCAGTCAGCTCGATTCCTTGAAGCCCCTGCCGGATACTCTCGCCATCTACTCCGAGCCTGATTGCCGCCGCAATCGCTGCCAATGCATTCGCCACATTATGCTGCCCGGGAAGCGGGATGGAAGCAGCTCGGAGCCCGCTTGCCGCCGTGTTATCCTGCATATTTTCTCCAGCCACAATATCAAATTCGGAGGCCGTTGTCGTTATTGACATATTAGCAGCGCGCCAGTCATTGCCAGCCTCAAGTCCGAAAGTCTGCACCTTCGCCCCCGCAGCAGACAGCATATTGTGCAGCTCCGCATTGTCAGTCAGAAGCGGCTCATCGCCATTCATTAGGAGAAGCCCGCCGCGCTTCAATCCGGCAATGATCTCCAGCTTCGCTTTGGCAATGCCTTGGCGTGAGCCCAACTGCAGCATATGTGCATCGCCTATATTCGTAATGATCGCGATATCCGGCTTGCCGATCGAGGCCAGCAGCTCAATTTCACCGAATCCGCTCATCCCCATCTCCAATACCGCAATATCGATTGTCTCGTCCAGCTGCAGCACAGTCAGCGGCAGTCCGATGTGGTTGTTCAAGTTCCCAGCGGTTTTATGAACGCGAAAAACAGCGCCAAGCACGGACGCTACCATATCCTTGGTCGTCGTTTTGCCGTTGCTTCCAGTTATTCCAATGACGCGAATGTCCAGCTCATCACGGTATTTGGATGCGAGCCGCTGAAGCGCGACAAGCGTATCCTGAACCAGCACCAGCGGCACTGCTGCCAATGATTCCGGCAGTGGCCGATCTGACTGCCACAAACAAGCCGCTGCACCGTTTTCCAGTGCGCTGACAGCAAAATCATGACCGTCAAAATTGTCTCCGACTAACGGTATATACAGCTGGCCTTGCCTGACATCGCGCGAATCCTTCGTCACACCAACGATACCGATATCGGCAAAGATTGGGTCGCTTAATGCTCCTCCGCACATGGAGGCAATGGCCCCTAACGTTCGTTTTATCACAATGTAAGACTCCTTATCGCTTCTTTGGCCACTTCACGATCATCGAAATCGGACGTGACACCGCCAATGATTTGATACGTTTCATGACCTTTCCCCGCAATCAATACTACATCGTCAGGGCTGGCCATTTCAACCGCTTTTTGAATCGCCTGCCGTCGATCTAGCAATATCTGGTACTTCGATCGCGGAGTTCCTCCCTGCACAAACCCCTCTTCAATATCGGCTAGAATGCGCTCGGGATCTTCCGATCTCGGGTTGTCCGAGGTTGCGATGGCATAATCGGCGTACCGTACCGCCATCTGACCCATGATGGGGCGCTTCGTCCGATCTCGGTCGCCACCGCAGCCGAAGACGCATATGACACGGCCAACCGCAAATTCCTTGACCGCGCGAAGCACATTTTCGAGCCCGTCAGGTGTATGCGCGTAATCAACAATAACTGCGAAGGACTGCCCCTCGTTGACGGATTCCACGCGCCCCGGCACACCCGGGAGAGCTTCCAAACTTTGCTTTATCTGTTCCAAAGGAATACCCTCAATCAATCCCGCGCAAATGGCAGCTAGCGCATTGTAAACATTATATTTGCCAACCATGCGCAAAGTGATCTCCGCCCTGCCCTTGAACGTCTCCGCATGAAAGGAAGTGCCCTGCGCCGTAATGCGAATATTGGTCGCCTTCACATCTGCTTCGCGATCCACGCCATATGTAATGACCTCGGTTGCGGCTACTGCAGCGAATGCCTCTGAAGCCGGATCATCCGCATTCAGCACACTATAGGATCGCTCCTCCGGCGATTCGCTATAGCAGTTGCCAAGGCGGGAGAACAGCAGTCCCTTCGCAGCGGCGTAACGCTCCATCGTACCGTGATAATCCAAATGATCCTGCGTCAAATTCGTAAAAATCGCTGTCCGGTAACGGCACCCCTTCACCCGTCCTTGATCCAGCGCATGGGAGGAAACCTCCATGACGCAATAATCCGTTCCAGCCGAAGCCATCTCGGCAAGATAACGCTGCAGATCAAGCGCCTCCGGCGTAGTGCCGGACATCGGCAGTGTCGTGGAGCCATAACGTGTTTCTACTGTTCCAATAACACCCGGCATAAACCCTGCATCTGCAAAAATACGCTCCAGCAAGTAAGTTATCGTTGTCTTGCCATTCGTCCCTGTAACACCAATAAGCTTCAGCTTCCGGCTTGGCTGTCCGAAGAAATAATCCGCGATTATTGCCATAGCAAGCCGACTATTGTTCACGATAAGCTGCGGTACAGCAATATGAAGCTCACGCTCTGTTACAAGCGCCACAGCTCCTTGCTCTACTGCGCGAGCAGCAAAATCATGGCCATCGACCTTATGGCCCGGCAAGCATAGAAACAAGTCGCCAGGAACAACATTTCGCGAATTAAATTGAATACCGTTCACCGCTACCTTTTTGTCGCCAATAATTCGGGATGTCAGCAGCAGGGAAGCCAGCTGTTCCAGTTGCATCATCTTATGTTCCTCCTCTATCCAGCAAAAGCGCATACACCGATTCAGCGCTCCGTAATCATCTGTCAAGTCGTCAAACTATTTGGCTGTCGGGCTGTTGATCAATCGAGCCGTCGAGCCGTCGAGCCGTCGAGCCGTCGAGCTGTCGAGCTGTCGAGCTGTCGAGCTGTCGAGCTGTCGAGCTGTCGAGCTGTCGAGCTGTCGAGCTGTCGAGCCGATTATGCAGCCTCTCTATCATTATAGTCAATGATTGTGTGTTTCATCATCATCCTTGGCCAAATAGATCCGAATCGTCGACCCGCGCTCCACGCGTGATCCAGCAGCCGGCGCCTGGCGAATAACTGTATCGCCGCTTCCCGCTGAGGTCAGGTTAAAGTTCATGTTCAAATCCTCATAGATATCGGATACCGTCTTGCCTATAAGATTCGGCACGGTCACAATACGCGTCTCACCGTACTTATAATCCCGTTCTATCTGCTTCTGACGAGGGGGTATGCCCATATATGGCAAGGCGTCAGCCAATATATTATGGACAATCGGGGCAGCAACGACACCTCCGAATTGAATGCCCTGCGGGTTATCAACAGCGAGATAGACGACAATCTTCGGATCATCCGCCGGAGCAAAGCCAATAAAGGATACGATATGCTCATTAGGCGAATAGCGGCCGTTAATAACCTTCTGGGCTGTGCCTGTCTTGCCCCCCACACGATAACCGTCGATAAAAGCGTTGCGTCCGGTCCCTTTTGCCACAACCATCTCCAGCGCTTCGCGCACCTGCTGGCTCGTTCGCTCCGAGATCACTTTGCGCACGACCTCAGGCTCTACCTCATCGACAACCTCGCCGGTGTCTGGATTAATCCACGCCTTCGCAACATGGGGCTTATACAAGGTTCCGCCATTAATAGCAGCAGAAACCGCAGTAATCTGTTGGATCGGCGTTACCGAAACACCTTGGCCGAATGCGGTCGTTGCCAGCTCCACGGGGCCAACCTGGCTCATCTTGAACATTATGCCGTTCTCTTCGCCGCCCAGATCAATGCCTGTCTTCTTGCCGAAGCCGAACCCTTTAATATATTCGAACAATTTGTCCTTGCCTAATCGGTTGCCAAGTGCGACGAACCCCGGATTGCAGGAATTTTGCACAACCTCAAGGAATGTCTGGCTGCCATGCCCGCCCTTCTTCCAGCAGCGAAGACGGGCTCCGCCGATTTCTACAGCGCCGGGATCAAAGAAATGATCGTGCTTGAGGTCTACCTTGCCCTCTTCCAATGCTGCAGACAGCGTAATAATTTTAAAGGTCGAGCCTGGCTCATACGTCATCCAGATCGGCAAATTGCGATTATAGATTTGCGAGTCCACCTCGCGGTATTTGTCCGGCTCATACGTTGGTCTGCTGGCCATGCCCAGTATCTCGCCATTATTAGGGTCCATCGCGATCGCGATAATGTTATCGGCTTGAAGCTTGACCATCGCCTGGTCCAGCTCCCGCTCCATAATCATCTGTACCCCTTTATCGATCGTAAGCTCCAGATTCAGGCCATCCTTCGGCTTCAAGTACGTATCAGAGGAGCCCGGCATCAGCCGTCCCTTGGCATCTGCAAGATAAGAGATGTTGCCGTTTATCCCTACAAGCATATCATTGTACTTGGCTTCAATCCCCGTCAGGCCTTGGTTATCGATCCCCGTAAATCCAAGGACATGAGAAGCGAAGCTGCCAAGCGGATAATAACGCTTGTTGTCCTCTGCTACAACGATGCCCGGCAGATTCAGATCTCTAATTTGCTTCGCTTTGTCCGTCGTGATCTTGCGACCGCCCGGCTGTATGCGCACAATCAACTGCCTCTTCTTGATGGTTGCCAGCACTTTATCTGCTGGCATGCCCAGCACTCCAGCCAGCTGAGCGGCAGTTGAGGGCGCATCTTTAATCTGTGCCGGAATCGCCATAATAGTGGGGGAGCTTATATTATACGCAAGTTCGATGCCGTTTCGGTCTCTAATCTCTCCCCGCTTCGCTGAAAATGGAATTTCCCGGCGCCAGGAATTCTCCGCCTTGGCGGCCAATTCCTCTCCCGTCCACAGCTGCACATAGCCCAATCTGCCAGCCAGCATTGTAAAAGCAAGCACTGCAACGAGCAGCGCAATGAATAAACGACGTCTTATCGTTGCGTTCGAAACCTTCATTTGCAGCCCCCCTCCAAAATGGCAAGCAAGTAACGGAATGATACCCATCCCATTGCTTAATCCAAGCCTATTCGGAATGACAGGGGGATAGAACAAGCTGTAGACACCTGCTCAGGCGTCTACTCTTCCTTGTTCCCGGCTTCTTCATCTGCCGCTGCAACCAGCATCTCCTTATCTGGAGGAGACAGCTTGAGCTTGATCACTCGCTCGCCATTCTGTTTCGCGAGCATTTGTGAGGTTACGAAGCCTTGTCCTTCGGTATAAACGCGAATTTGCAGAAGAGAACAAATTTCAAGCGCGTCGCGAAGCGATAAACCACTCATATTGGGGATCGAGAGCTTCGTCCGATCCTCCGTAATAAGATAAATTCGCTGCGTAGGGCTAACAGTATTTCCTGCCTTCGGAATTTGCTGCAGTACAGTGCCGCCTTTCCCGACTACCACACTGCTGAGTGAACGGCCTTTAAGCTCAGCTTCAGCCTGTGCCAGCTTAAGCTCGGTCAGATCAGGAACCTTCACAGTTTGCTCCTTCTGCTCAATCGCCTTCTCTGAATCTGTATGACTGGCCTTGACACCCAGATGACGGAGGCTTTGCAGCATGATCTCCCTGAATACAGGCGCAGCAACTGCGCCGCCGCCTAAGTTGCTGTCATTCGGTTCGTCGACAACGACATAGACGATCACTTTGGGATTTTCAACCGGGGCGTACCCGATAAAGGAGACGACATATTTATCTGTCGAATAACCCTTGCCCTCAACCTTCTGCGCTGTTCCTGTCTTGCCTGCAATACGATATCCTTCGATATAAGCATTTTTCCCTGTACCGTCGGATACGACCTGCTCCAAATAATCGCCAGCCAGCTTTGCAGTATTCTCGGAGATGACCTTGCGCACAACCTTCGACTCAATAATCTCCGTCTTGTTCGTGACAGGATCTTCGATCTCCTTCACCAGATGGGGCACCATCAGCTTGCCGCCATTGGCAACGGCTGCTACGGCCGCAACCTGTTGAATGCCTGTAACCTGAACAACACCCTGACCGAACGCCGCTGTCGCCACTTCGATATTCCGGCTAAGATTAAAGCCGACGTTGCCCCTATTCTCACTCAGCTCAATGCCTGTTTTCTGACCAAAGCCGAACCTTGTAATATAATCCTTCAGCTTATCAGCCTTTAGCATCTCATATCCTAGCTTGACGAACGCGACATTGCTGGAATGCTTCAATCCTTCCAGATAACTGATCGGTCCCCAGCCTGATCTTTTGTGATCAAAGATAGGTTTGGACGAGCCCGGTACACGAATGCTTCCTGATTGATAAGTCGCATTAGGGTCGAAATAGCCTTCCTCAATGGCCGCGGCCAAAGTTACGATCTTGAAGGTAGAGCCCGGTTCATAAAGCGCTCTGGTCGCATGATTAGCAAAGTCCTTCGGCTTGAAATCCCCATATTGATTCGGGTTGAAATCGGGAAGGTTCGCCATCCCCAATATTTCCATCGTCTGAGGATCTGCCGCTATCGCTGTAATGCTTTTCGGCTGGTACTTATTGTAAGCTTCCTTGATGGCTGACTCCACATAATGCTGAATCTCCGCATCGATTGTCAGCTTGACGTTCTTCCCGTCCCTCGACGGCTTGAATTCAACCTTGCCATTCTCAAGAATGACGCCGTTGCCGTCCTTCTCGTACTTGATTTCTCCTTCTTCACCGCGCAGCACTTCATCCAAAGCTGCTTCAAGCCCCATTTTGGCTTCGCCTGACTTATCCTCGTAGCCTATTATATGTGAAGCCATATTGTCCTTAGGATAATAGCGTTTCTGCTCTTTAATCAAGTAGATTCCGACGTCTTTCACATCATACTGCTCCTCAAGCTCCTCCTTGAACCTCTCAAGGCGATCGGCAGGCTCCTTGTCAATCTTCCAACCTTCGTTGCGCACCTCGCGCTGCTGCCGGAACTCGCCGTTCTCCTTCTTGGAGGTAACAATTTCACGCACCTCGGATTCGGGCTTGCCCAATACGTTATGCAGCTTGCTGACGATGACATCCTCCAGCCCCAGCTTGTTAATCAACTGTGGATTGACCGCAACCGTATAGCCTTGGGCATCCATAGCCAGCACGTTGCCATCCCGGTCTGTGATTGTTCCCCGAGTTGGAATGAGCTTCTCGGATCTTGACCAACTCTCTCTTGCCTTGTCTGCCCAGAACTCTGCTTCAACAACCTGTACCCAATAGACTCGACCTACCAGAACAGCAAAAAAGAGGGTAATGAACCCTCCGATCAGCAATGTGCGCAGCTTTATCCGTTTTGTCATAGCGGTCTCCTTATTCCTTCATTGCAGTCTCGTTATAGTTATCCCCTGTCTTCACTTTAATCGGATCCTGATCATTCTCAATCATGCCTGTCTTTCTTGCCTGCTCAGTAATTCTCTCCGGATTCTTGAGCTTCTCGACCTGTATTTGCAGCTCCTTCATCTCAACTGCCATCTTTTCGTACTTTCTCGTCATATCTCTAACATCTGCATTCATCTCATAGATTTGCGCATAACGAAATAGAATGACGCTCGCCACAAGCACACATACAAGAATGGTGAACATGTACAGCAATTTCTCCTGGACAGGCAGCGACTTCCGTTTCACAACTACCTTTTTGGTCTCACGAAATGTTTGCGGCGGTGTTGTCTTCTTCTTGGGCTGAAGTGCCAGATTACCATTCACATATGCCATCTTATCTATTTCCCTCCCTGTTAATCTCCTGATATCTATTGGTGCAAAAGTTTATGTTCATAGTTTCTCTGCAACTCTCAGCTTGGCCGAACGGGCTCTTGGATTCTGCTCCAATTCCGCCTCGCTTGGCACGATCGGCTTGCGGTTAATAAGCTTCAGCACGCCGTTGCTCCCGCAGACACACATCGGAAAATCTGGCGGACAGCTGCACTTTTCAATATATTTCGCAAACATCTGCTTGCAAATACGATCTTCCAGCGAGTGGAACGTAATGACTGATGCTCTTCCACCAGCATTCAACACCCTGATCGTCGCTTCCAGCGCTGATTCCTCTGCGCCGAGCTCATCGTTAACTGCAATACGCAGCGCTTGAAAAGTCCGCTTGGCTGGATGCGGCCCTGTACGCCTCGCGGCCGCAGGAATCCCCATTTTCACAAGCTCTACAAGCTCGCCTGTCGTTTCGATGCTCTTCTGCTGACGCGCCAGCCCAATTTTTTTCGCAATATTGCGGGCGAATCGCTCTTCTCCGTAGTCTGCAAGGATGCGGGATATTTCACGCTCTTCCCACGTATTAATAATGTCGCCAGCTGTCAGCATCCCCTGCTGATCCATCCGCATATCAAGCGGCGCATCATGGTTATAACTGAATCCTCTATCCGCTTCATCAAGCTGCGGACTGGATACGCCCAAGTCGAACAGCACGCCATCTACACCGGCAATATTAAGCTCGCGCAGCACCTGCTCCAAATAGCGGAAATTACGCTTGACTAATGTCACCTTGTCTATGTATGGAGCCAATCGGACAACCGCATTCTCATGCGCCCAGTCATCCTGGTCTAGCGCAATCAGTCTTCCGCCCGCTCCAAGCCTGGATGCGATCAGCTCGCTATGTCCCGCTCCGCCCAGCGTGCAATCGACATAAATTCCGTCTGGCTTAATAGCCAAACCATCGACTGCTTCTTCCTTAAGTACCGTAATATGTTCAAACATGATGCAGCCCTCCCGGCTAATAAGTCGCCGCTAAGAGCCGCAAGCGATCTAGAAATTAAAATCAAAATCAACGAGCTTCTCTGCAATGTCATTGAATGTTTCTTCCGACTGCTTGAAATAGCCCTCCCATATTTGCTTGCTCCATATCTCCACCCGGTTCGATACACCGAGTATGATGCAATCCTTATCCAGCTTCGCATATTCGCATAACGTATTCGGTAGGTTTACCCTTCCCTGTTTATCAAGTTCGCATTCTGTAGCACCCGAGAAGAAGAAACGGGAGAATGCTCTGGCATCCGACTTCATAAGCGGCAGCGCCTTGAGCTTCTGCTCCAGCACACTCCATTCGCTCATCGGGTAAACGAACAAGCAGTTGTCGAGACCCCGGGTAACGATGAACTGTTCACCCAGACTGTCGCGGAATTTGGCTGGGATAATGATTCGGCCTTTGTCATCAATACTATGCTGATGCTCTCCCATAAACATAAGGCCGCTCCACCCCTTCCCCCTAATCCACCACTTAGCCCCACTTTTCACCACTAGAGTTGAACTATTCGCCACTCAAAACAAAATTCCTGCTCCTGCAGCCATAATATTAAAAATATTTTATGCGATTAATCTTGTTACAATTTTGAAACTTTTTCCTTCGCCAGTTCGTGTAAGCTATGAGTGTCAATATTCGCAAATTATATTTACTGACCCCTAATAGCTGTTATCGCCCCTTAAATCCGTTGTGCCAAGAATGATTGCAAGCTGCAAAGGAGAGAATGATTGACGTTATGAACGCCACTGCTGAATACAGAATAGAGCAATTGCGCCCCGTCGAGCATCTCTGCTATCAGGTTGCTCACTATTTGCTCGGTGATGATGCCGAAGCCGCCGCCGCAAGCGAAGAAGCGCTCATCGAGCTGTACCGCTCTCCCCAGTTTGCCAGCAGCAGCGACGAGGATCGACGAGAGCTCGCCAAACAAGCAGCCATCCGCTGCGCCCTGCAGCGCGCAAGCAAACGCCTGCAATACCATTGACATCTATACATCACTCGATAAATAGAAAAGAGAGCTGCATCATCCCCTCAAGGCAGGTGATGCAGCTCTCTCTCTTTTTTTCATTATTTTGTATCCTTGTCGGCATCGGATTCCGCTGGCCGTTGATTCCCCTGCTCTCCCGCTGTCTTATCATTGCTCTCAGGTGTCGTATCCACTTTCATTCCATAGCCACCTCCGCTAGCTGGCCTGCTGCCGCCGAATCTTCTGCGATTGCGACGATAGATCATATATCCCGGAACAGCTATTACAGCAAGCACTACTAATACCGGAAGTGCCCCGGCAATAAAGACCAGCAGACCCTGAATAGACGCATAGACAACATTCGCGCTGCCTGTTAAAGCATCGGTTATTCTTTCCAGAAAACCAGGCTTCTCTTCTTCCGCAGCCTTCACTGTCGGCTCTAGCAGCTGATAGATCCTTAATTCGATTGTAGAGAAAGCAACGTTCTGGTCCAAATAACGCATTCTTCCTTTAATACGTTCAATCTCCAGCTGAACATCCCCGAGCTCGGTTGAGAATCTGACCAGATCATCAGCCTTCGTCGCTTTCTCCATAAAAGCGATAAGCCTGCTCTCCACAATCTGACGCGCCTTCAGCCTCGATTCCAGATCGACATACTCCTCCGTCACATCCGTACCCTTCATACTGCTTTCATAATTCAAATGGCTGATCCCCTCCAGCTGTGCCAAAAATGGCGTAAAGCCAGTGGAAGGAACCTTGATCGTATACGTGCCGCCAAGCTCATAGGTCGACTTCTGATCCGCGAAATCCAGCACATATCCACCAGATAAATTGATTATGTTCTGTAAAGCAGTTCTGGTTTTCGCGTAATCTTCAACCTCCATATTAATATTTGCTGAATAAATGAGCTTGCGCTTTTGACTGCTTTGATCCGCTGCCAATGCGTCTCCACCACTGCCTCTAGCGCCTTCACTTCCCGCAGCTGTATCGGCAGCCCGATCTGCTGTGGTCGATGAATTCGCATTCGCGGAAACTCCTGAAGTTTCCCCCTCAAGAGCTTTAGCCTCTTGGGGGCTCTCTAGCGAAACTTCATTTACCTGACTCTGGCTCGTGCTCGCTGCACCGTTAAATGCTTTATTGTTTCCTTGTTCGCTTGCTTCGTTATCGTTCCCTCCGCATCCGGCAACAATCGCCAGCGTCACCAAGATGGCAGCAATGATGCCAAGCCTCCCCCAATACATTCCTTTGCGATCATCCAACATTCTCTAGTCCCCCTTATCTATATGCGACTCTGATGATATCCACTAGACGTTTATACAATGGAAGAAGTTGCAAAGTTGGCGAGAGGCTGAAGGATAAAACAACTCCGAATGCAAACTGGTTAGCAACTGAAAAGCAACTTGAAGCGCAGCTGAGGCAGTAACTCCATTTCGCCTCTTTTCGGTGTATTCCCAAGGCATGCTTCCTGATTCTCCAAGTGGTATGACTATAATAAAAGGACCGTCAGGGAAGGGGCGGGGGGGGCATCCTGACGGTCCTTTTGGATTTGGAGAATAGATGCAACTCAACTTCGCACTCTAGTACACCTCTTTAATACTCGAAACACATCTCATTCACTCATTCGGGCCAGGCTGTAAAACGATTTTTCCCGCTTATACGAAGGATCACCCGCTTTCTGGCAGCTGTAAGCGGTTTTTGTCCGCTTATCGTCTCCACCGCAGCCCCATTCACTCGCTCGCTCGCGCTGTAAGACGATTTCTCCTGCTTAAACAACCGGTCGCGTTCCTTGCAGCAGCTTTAAGCAGGATTTGTCCGCTTACAGTAGTCTCCGGCATCGACGCCTCGCACTCCACGCATAACATGACAACCTTCGTACACGAACAGCTTGAGTCCATTCTTTGGATTCCCACAGTCCACTCTCTCTTGATTAGGGTAGCAATTTTATACTTTCTGAAGAGTTAAAAAACCGCCTGAGCCCGAATTCGTTAGAATTCAGCCCAGACGGCAATTGGATCATTTTCATTGATTTCATTGATTTCATTGATTTCATTGATTTCATTGATTTCATTGATTTCATTGATTTCATTGATTTCATTGATTTCATTGGATCAACCGATTCAATTTGCATCCCGAAAGATTTCAATGGATCAATCGCATCCATTTGCATCATACAGAATTTTAATGCTCGGTCCAGCTCTCCAGATAAGTTTTCTGCTCTTCAGTCAGCTTATCGATGCCGATGCCAAGCGATTCCAGCTTGAAGCGAGCTACTTGCTCATCAAGTGCATAGGGAACGTTGACAACTGTACCGCCAAGCGCTTTGTAATTATCGTTCACATATTTGAGAGACATCGCCTGAAGCGCAAAAGTCATATCCATAATCTCTGCCGGATGTCCGTCCCCAGCAGCCAGGTTAACAAGACGCCCTTCCGCCAGCAGGTAGATGCTGCGTCCATCCTTCAACTTGTACTCTTCGATATTGCGACGCACGACGCGCTTCTCAGCTGTAAGCGCATCCAGCTCCGGCTTGTTCACTTCGATATCAAAGTGGCCTGCATTGGACAGAATTGCACCGTTTTTCATCACTTCATAATGCTCGCCACGGATAACGTCGCGATTGCCGGTTACTGTTACGAAAATATCGCCAACCTTGGCTGCTTCAATCATCGGCAGCACGGTGTAGCCATCCATATAGGCTTCTACCGCTCTAATGCCGTCAATTTCGGTCACGACAACGTTCGCGCCAAGACCCTTGGCACGCATCGCAACCCCTTTGCCGCACCAGCCGTAGCCGACAACAACAACCGTCTTGCCCGCTGCCACAAGGTTCGTCGTCCGATTAATGCCATCCCATACGGATTGACCTGTACCGTAACGATTATCGAACAAATATTTGCAGAATGCATCATTAACTGCAACCATCGGGAATTTGAGTTCCCCGTCCTTCTCCATTGCTTTCAGACGCAGAATGCCTGTCGTCGTTTCTTCCGCTCCTCCGCGCACCTGAGTCATCAAGTCCTGACGCTCCGCATGCAGAATAGAGATCAGATCGCCGCCGTCGTCAATAATGAGGTCGGGCTTCGTTTCGAGCGTCTTAATAAGAAGCTCCTTGTATTCCTTCGGCTCCGGGTTATATTTGGCGAATACTGTAATGCCATCCTCTACGAGCGCCGCGCATACATCATCCTGTGTGGACAATGGATTGCTGCCTGTAATGGTAACCTCCGCTCCTCCCGCCTGCACTACTTTAGCCAGATAAGCGGTTTTTGCCTCTAAGTGAAGAGAAATTGCAACCTTCAGTCCTTTAAAAGGCTGCTCCTGCTCGAATTGCTCACGAATCCGGTTCAATACCGGCATATGCGCCGCAACCCATTCAATTTTCAAATGACCTTCCGGCGCAAGCGCCAGGTCAGTAACAATACTTGTTTCCTTAGCATGAATACTCATCATCCAACAACCCTTCTATAGATAGATTAATCGATGGCCTCCGCGAATATCGAAGGGAGCCTCCAGCAACCGCTGCAGCCACGCTCTTCCATATCGATTCCAATACACCGCCGCATTGACAGTCCGCTCCTGCGGCTTGCCTTCCGGCCAGAGTGACAGAGCAATGCGATCCAGCTGTCTGAGGCCTGCGTTGAAACGTATAGCATGAGCCTCCTTCGTATGCGATTCAAGGAATGCAATCTGCTCTAGAATCTTTGCCTTATTTCTTTGGCCAAGATCGGATAATCCTGCCTGCACAGATGATACCATCTCAAGCAGCGGTTCGTAAAGATCTGCGAATTTCTCCTTTGCTTCAGCAAACCGACTTTCAATATGAAATTCATCCTGTTTCAACAGCCATGCTTCTCTAATCGCGGAGAATCGGCATGCGACATCCTCGAAGGTCAGACCGTATTTCATCATATGCTTCGCCACCGTACCTTCAACAAAGGTAAATGACATGCGAGGCACAACAATCGGCATCTGCATATGCAGAGCGCGGAATGCTTCGGCGGTCAATGCCCAGTAGGCGATCTCGCCAGGACCCAGCACAGTTGCAAGCACAGGCAGCACATAGTCCTGCATAAGCGGCCGTGTCAGCACATTGTTGCTCAGTCGCTCAGGGGCCGATTCTGCAATGGCAAGCAGCTCGTCCTTCGTCCAGGAGACCGTCCCTCTGCGATTCTCGAAGCGGCCGTCCCGCTTGAAGAGCAAGGTTCGCTCGCCTTCCGCGTCATTCCGATCAATACCATCCTGCGCCCCGCGGTAAATGAATAAATTAGCGCCTCCCGGCACAACCTCCGCTTGCTGCGAATAGCCGCATTCCTGAACCGCCTGCGCACCTCTCAGATAGGCATCCTCAAGCTTATCATTATGCTGAATCAACGCTTTGAACATCGGAGCTTCCAGACGTCTCAGATCAGGATCATCGGCATCCAGCAGCACGAGGCCTTGCGCGCCGAACAGCCATCCCATTATGTGAGCGAACCAGTCGGACAATGATTGTGATTGCTTCGCATACAGCGTCAGCCGCTCAAGCAGCTCCGGCTTGAACGCCGTATCCTCAAGCGCAGCGCTCAACTGCGCGATAGCCGCAGCCATGCATTCCTGAGTCAGGACTGTCTGGCTTACAGATCGTCTAGCCCCTTCAGGACGGTCTATTGCGATTCTGTCCATCCCATAATCCCGAGCCAGAAGCAATGCATGATTGACTTCATCCCAATCATGATCCTCACCGGCAATCCAGAAGACCGGCACAACCGTCTCCCCATGCTTTCGCGACGCTTCCTCTGCCGCGCGTATAATCGATACTGCTTTATGTATAACCAGAAGCGGGCCTGTCCACAGTCCAGCCTGCTGTCCACCGACGATAACCGGCGCGCCACCTGCGAGCGCCTCAATGCTTTGGGCTACAGCGGGACTCCAGTTAAACCGCTTATTATATTCCTTCAGCGTGCGGGCCAGCTTGTCCGGCGACACACGAGAATCAGCTTGCTCTCTCAACCACTGAAGCCTGCGCTTCCAGTCGCCCTCCGCTTCGGGATGGCTTCCGAATATCGAATCCAAACGGACGTCGGAACGCTTGATGTATGCTTCCGTCAGTGGCTGGCCGATTGGCAGCTGAACAGATTCAGTTTCCATGTGCAGCCTCAACCTCTCTATCTTTTCCGTCTGCTATTGATTGTACACAACGACAGCCGCACCGTCAAAAAAAATCGCCCCCCTTAAAGGGAGGCAAGAGCCCGCACGATCACACCTCTAGACGGTAAACAGACTGCTGCCAATTCCAATACACATAAGTAGTATGTAAAAGACGCCCATCAGAAAAAATCCCATCCGCCAAATCGCGCGCGCAACCCGCTTCATATCTACATTGCCCTTCGAGCGATACTGCACATTGCCAAGCAATCCTCCGCCCAGCAGCATGATGAGAATGATGCCATACAGCCCGAACGAGCTGTCAAAAATACGATTAAACAGGACGGCGACACAGCCGATCAGAAGCACTGTCGTTACATCCATTGCCAAACGGAACGCTTTCTTGCGATCTCCAGAATAGGCCCCATATCCGAAATAAATAAGTAGAAAAGGAACGATCGGAATGACGGCCAGAGATGCATAGACATGTTTGATACTCTCCCAAATCAATTGCATGACGGTCCGCCCCTCTTTCGATTCAGTTCAATGTTAGCGCTTTTACTATTGTGATCAGTGCATCATTAAGCGGTGTCTTGAGACCATGCTCTCTAGCAATCGTGGCAATGCCTCCGTTGATGGAATCAATTTCGGTCATCCGACCGGATTTCACATCCGCAAGCATGGAGGATTCATTCCGCGCCGTTCGTCTGCAGACGGTAAGAAGCCGTTCCCAAGCATCCCCGTCTCCATTCATGCCTCCAGCAATCAGTGCCGCTTCACTTTCAGCGTGAAGGGCGGCCATGAGCTGTCTTCGGCCGGGATCGGCTGGCAGTTCTCCGTTCGTTACTCCGAAAATGGCCGACAATGGATTGATGACAGCATTTATCAGCAATTTTTGGTAGACACGATTAACCATCTCATTCGACATCAAGCCTTCAATTCCTGCCGCTTCGAGTATATCCAACAACATTTTTTGCGTTGCCAACGTCTCTGCAGCCGCTTGCTGCCACATTCCGAATACGAGTTCCCCTGCCCCGGTATGCCTTACCGCCGCTTCATTCGTGCGGAGCGCGCCCTCTGTTGAAATCGCGGCATAAAGCTGTGTTTCCGGGAGCGCTTCCCGAAGTCTCTCCATATGGCCAATGCCGTTCTGCAAGCATAGAACTGAAGCGCCGCCGGAGCCTAGCCTTGCAAGGGCGGTCAACAAATCATCGGTGAGATGCGTTTGCTTGACGGTTAGCCAGATCCAATCCTCTGATTCTGCGACTTCCCTGAGCTCTGCAATCGGCTTCGCCTGTACAGGAACAGCATGCTTTGCTCCTGAACCATATGCCTCGAATAAAATGCCTTTACGGCCCAGCGCTTCTGCTTGCGCAGCTGTTCGTGTCAGCATCGTAACGTTCACAGAGGCGCGTGCGAGCCGGGAAGCGTACATAAGCCCGATTGCTCCTGCCCCAACTATCCATATTCGCAATTGTGAATCTTCCCTTCCTCTAGCGCTTCTGCCTCCATGTTACCAGACTTTACAACACACTTCGAGGCGTTACAGCCTTCCTCAGCCTGGTAAAAAACATGGGGCCGTCACATTAAGTAGCAATCTACTTAATGGACGACCCCATGCAGTGCGTGCCGCAACGTTATTCAATGCGTTCCAAATTACCGTTCGCATCCATTTTGAAGCGAGGCTTCGCCTCGTCCTCTTCTGTCAATACTGTTAATCTGCGCGCCCGATCCATAATCTGAATGAGTGTCTTGTAGTCATCATTAACAGTACGATAATCCGTTTGGACACTGTTGACCTCAAGTGAAAGCTTCGCATTCTGTTCCCTGAGCGTATATAATTCTTCTTCCCTCTCGCGAAGCTCCCGTTCAAGCGTCTTGATCTGCCTATACAAATCCTGAGAAGTGCCTTTCCATTGACGGAGGAAACGAATAACCGTATCAATGGAGAACGATTCTTCCGTTATAGGCTCGCTCTTGTAAGTCCGCTCTTCCGCATCCATCGTACCGACCGATGATACATGAGGAGCTGCGACATACGCTTGCTTCTTCATATAATTACGTTTCTGCCGCTGCTGCTTCGCTATTTGTATAGCATCTTCATAACGCTTGCGGACACAGCTGTTCCAGCGAAATCCGCATGCGGCGGAAGTCCGCGCGATCTTCTCTCCTACTTCTTCGAAAGCGGCAAGCTGTGTGCTGCCTTCCCGAATATGGCGGAGAGTCACCTCCGCCAGGATGAGATCATCATCCGGGCTCCAAGCATCTTGTCTGACTGCTGTCATGCAACCATAACCTCCCAACATTAGGCGCTTACTTTATCTCTATGCACTTGGTAGAGTTCATAGAATCTATCGGATACTAATTTGTATATCCATTTTTTTAATGGCTCATACATGTTTTGATGACAATTGATGCAAACTTGAAATATGGCTCTGAAACTCGTCAAAAAGTTTGTCATTTCGTCACGATTGTTGGGTTTACAGTCGTTACCGTAAACGTTATAATTGGCAATAGTAATCGGGTCGAAACTGAAGAAGGGGGATGAAACCATGGCACGCATGTTTCGGGTGCTCGGCTTTTGGACGCTAGTTATTGCTCTTATGTCGTTTGCCGGCGGCATGACTGAGATGGCGATCTTGTTCTTTGCCCAGACAGTCGCATTTGTCTTGTTAGGGTATTTGAACTTTTCCGAAAGAACCTACATCCTAATGTTCTGGGGTTATATGGTGTTATCATTTGTTGGCTTCACATATTGGTCCGTTTTTGTAATGGGCAACCCATTCTAAATACCACATATTACAGCCAAACACACAAAGGGCTGTTTCAGGGGACAAGCTACCTGAAACAGCCCTTTTTCCTTATCTCCGATCATTTGCGCAGCACCATAACCTTGAATGTCTCACTCATTCCGTCCCCTAGAAGCAACTGGCGGATGGCTCTGTTCCGCCGTGCGATCTCACCGAAGGGATTGCTCCCATCATGCGGCATAAGATCGTCCAGAACCCCCTGATCCAGTAGAAATTGCCGCTGCGTGCCGTAATATTCAACTCTCCATCCTGCAGATAGCGCCGCTCGTTCACATGCTGTGAAATTGACATGCGCGGTAATATCCTGCTCGCCGATTGAAACGAACGGGTCCTCGTGAGCAATATGATTCCGATAACACATCAGAGTGCCCCTCATCCGATAGGGAGCGGCAAGCTCCTTTGCAGAATGTCCGTAGTCAATTAGAATAACTGCGCCTTCATTGATCCCCTCGCCAAGCTGAGCGATCCAATCCTCGGCTGCCAGATTAACCTCCACCTCTTGTCCATCCCTCAGCTCAATTCCATCCCGATGCAATGAATTACAAATTCTCTCCGTTGAAAGCGGCATATATACGTAGCGGAAGCAGCTTGACGCATCCCCCTCGTGCTCATAGCAGACGCCAAGCTCCCACAACTGTCCTTCCTTCATCACAACGCGATGAACAGGAAATGCATCCAGCAGCTCGTTGGCAAGCACGATCATAGGCTTGCTGCTGACCCAGCCATCGGCATTGGCCTCCTCGGGAGTCATGAAACGCAGCTTCCAGACCCCTTCATCCTGCTGCTCATCATCAAATGACTTTCTCGCCTCTTCCAAATGGACCGGATCGCCATCCACAAGCGTGTAGGTCATATCTCCTCGATCTCTCCATGATACCCCCTGCTTGCGCCACGCATTCAAAATTTGCCGGGATAGCCTGCCTGTGCCTGCACCCCATTCCGATACATCCCCATAGCCATTATACGATTCCAGAAGGCCAGTAATATAAGATGCGAGCTTATCGCCCAATACGTTGCCAATACCGGAGCTCGTATAGAAATCGCCTGACTTGCCTATTCGCACCGCACCCGAGCGGTAATAACCGCTCTCCAAGTCATAGAGACACATAGCCATATATTTATGAAAGCTGATGCATGAGACGGTTCTCTTGCTTCCGAGCGGATCTATGTACCAGCCAGCAAATTCGGACAGCTCTATCCGGCTCCTGATCCGTTCCACAAGAGCTTCTGTGCCGCTCACCATAAAAACGCCTCCCAAGCAAGGACAAAATTCCCTTTTCAAGATATAATAGATTGATTGCATACATATAGTAGTCCATACAACAAGAGATGAAGGGGGAGCCGTTGTGAAAGAAATAATACGCCGCCAGACGCTGTCTTGCGCGGTAATCGCACTTGCAGTCTGGCTGACCATCTTCCCCGTCCTCGCCCAATCTCCCGAAGATGAAGAGGTAAGACAAATATTAGAGAAAAGCCTTTCTTTAGTTGAGCTGGACAAAGAAATTGATCGAATAGCCGAACAGCAGCAGCTGGTTGCGGCACGGATGAAACAGTCCAATGAAGAGCTTGTGCAGCAGGAACAGGTCATCGACACACAGCGCGATGATGTCGGCCGAGTGCTTCGCTCCTATTATACCGGTGACCGGAATGTGCTTATAAACGCGCTGTTCTCGGCTCATTCCCTTCGGGATTTTTTCACCATGATGGACTATGTTAACATTATCTTTTCTAATGATCACAATACATTGAACAGCTATTTGAAACAATACCAGGACATAAAAAAAGTCATCAAGGAGCTGGGAGAGCAATCCCGGCAGCTTGATGAGGTCGAGACTCGGTTAAGCGCGCAGCGGCAGCGCGTTCTTGCCCTGCAGCTGGATGTAGATGACAAGCTGAGCGGACGATCAGATGCAGACAGGCTGCATCTGATGATCGAAGAGCTTACAGGCTTCTGGAAGAATGTCGGTCTCTACGAGGTGAAGCGCTACTTCAAGGCTCTTGCCGGTGCGATGAAGGAGATGCCAAGCTGGGTTCAGGGCAATAAAGACATGCTCGAAATCAACGGCTTCAACTACACACTAACGGTGCAAGAAGCGGAACTTAATGCATTTCTGCGCGAGCAGAATGAGCTGTTCAACAATTTCGCCTTTCAATTCAAGCAGGATACCGTTACCGTTACAGGCCAGCGGGATGGGCTGGAGGTGACGATATCCGGTCATTACACCGTAGAGGAAGAGCCCCAGAACGGAATTCGGTTCCATGTCGATGAACTCATATTCAACGGGCTTGCCTTGCCGGATACGACGAAGCAGTCGCTAGAGAAGGAATTCGATCTTGGCTTCTATCCTGGAAAGATCGTTAACTTTCTCAAGACCAAATCTGTCGTCATCGAAGAGGGCAAGCTAATCGTCAAGCTCTCCATTAGTCTATAGCCCCTTCTGCGGCGTCTTCACGGCGCCGCTTTCTTCCCTCTTGTCCATTCCACTCCCTGATTAAGTACTCAGCCTGCTCCGCATTGGAGAGCCCAAGCATAGGACTGCTCCACAGCTGCTGCCATTTCTTCCACCGTTCCGACCACAAGGGGTCAGGTCTAAACACGGGCTGCTGCAACGGCTCCACAATCCAATTAGGCGGACGACTTACAATCGGTTTCGATACATATTCCTTTGTATAGACAGAATGTCTTGTCGGAAGCTTGCCGAGCTCACCGTAACGATCTAATTGACGGGAAGACGTCGTCATAATATTGATCCATTGACGTGAACGCTGCAATTGGCTCGTCTGAGACATGACGACAAAGCTTCTTCCCCCATCCCAGGAAAATGAAGGAACACCTGAAACTACATTCATCCCGTTCAGCTCCTCGCCAGACAACTGCTTATACTGCGACCAAGGCATAACAGCCGAGAGCAGATTGCCGTCTCGGAACTGTTGAAGAAGCTCCGCCTTCTCATGACCCGGATCAAGACTCGAAGACTCCATCAGCGCAAATCTGATCTGCGCCTTCATAACGTCGTTGAACAGAGACAGATTAGCCGATTCTGCAATAGAACCCGTGAAAGCACCCAGCCAGGCTGCCATATGCGCAGCGCTGCCTGTGTGCATATTGACCGCTTTCAACGAAGGATTCGACTTACTCATCCCGGTGAACAAGGAATGAAAGCCCTCCCAAGTTGCAGGAGGCTTCTGCCCGACAATATTCAGCAGCTCCTGGTTCCAGACCATCACAATCGGATCGCTGTCCACTGGCACTCCCCAAATCGATCCATTCCAAAGAAGCGGTTCTGTTAGCGCTTTCAAATGGTCGACGAGCGAGTCTCTTGCATACAGATCATCCATCGGCAGCAGGAAGCCATTCACCGCGAACTCCTGTACCAGATGATTATCCATTACTATAATATCAAATGACCCGCCCAACTGAGCTGATTGCAGCCAGGACTCATATGCTTCGTCTTTATTGAAATTGGTTAGTTCAACTTCCAAATCGGGATATTCATTCCCGATCTCTATATTGACTCTTTCCCAATACTGAAATTCGCGATCATCCATAGAGACAGCAACTTGAATCGGTGCAGCTTCATCATGGACATTATCAAGCCTCTGCGGCTGATATTCATATGGAATACCCTCCAAGGTCGCCTTCATTGAACCAGAGCTGCCAAGCATCTGGACAAGCAGCACACCGCATATCGTGAACAGGGCCATTAGAAACAGCATGTATTTCCTGCGTGCCACCTTTCCCTTCCTTTCCAACTTTTGACCTAATATCCATTGTAGCAAGAAAGCGCTGTCTTGTCGCCTGTCATTTGGGAAGCTCATTGCTTCCCCCGCCTTCTTCCGTCATAATGAACGGTAACAAGGATAAGGTGGGAGAACGCCGCATGCAACCACTGTACAGCGTTGAGCTTCATTTGCCGGACGACAAGCTGCCGGGCTATTACGCGCAAATTGTAAAAGGAATTGCAAATACCGTAACAGTTGTCGATCGGGACAAAACACTGTTGTTCGTGAAAAGCGCCGCAGACGCCGATGCGGTCGAAACCTTCGCAGAGCGCTACCGGGTCGAGTGTGACCGAGGAATCTGGCTGCAATTGGATGGTGCTTGGAAGCTAAGCGACCGGCTGTTCACGGACTATGGACTGCAAACTCGCTTCGGCAATCATTATCTCGATCTTGCACTCGCCGCTATCGTCGCGATATCTGCTGAGGGTCCTGAGTCCGATCTGCCCTCGGCACTGCTGCAGGCAGAGGAGCATGCAATTGCAGCCGCACAATCGCAAGAAGACGGCCAGCAGCTGCTTGCTGTTGACCGTCATCAGATTGAGCTTATTCAAGGCATAGCCCGTGCGTACAAGTGCAAGTGTCATTCTGTCCTATAATGCTACAGCAAATCAGCGGCCAATTGGGCGAGCTTGGAGCGCTCTCCCTTCTCAAGCGTCATATGGCCGCTTATGCCCTCCTGCTTGAACCGCTCTACAATATGCGTAAGACCGTTGCTTATGGCATCCAGATACGGATGGTCAATCTGCTCCGGATCGCCCATGAGCACGATTTTGCTGCCCTCTCCAACCCGCGAGACGATTGTTTTCACTTCATGCCGGGTCAGATTCTGCGCTTCATCAATGATAATAAACTGCCCTGGTATCGAACGGCCGCGAATATAGGTCAGAGCCTCCACCTGTATACTGCCAAGTCCCATTAATATTTTATCGATGTCACCAGATTTCTTCGTATCGAACAGAAACTCCAGATTGTCATAGATCGGCTGCATCCAAGGCCTTAGCTTCTCTTCCTTCTCACCCGGCAAATATCCGATATCCTTGCCCATAGGAACAACTGGCCTGGCAATAAGCAGCTTCTTGTACTTATGCTCATCCTCGACCTTCATAAGGCCGGCTGCCAGCGCCAGCAGCGTCTTGCCTGTTCCTGCCTTGCCTGTCAGCGTTACGAGCGGTATATCGTCGTTTAGAAGCAGCTCAAGCGCCATTCTCTGCTGTGCGTTGCGGGCCGTAATGCCCCAGATAGGATCATTGCTCAAATAAAGCGGCTCCAATTTCGTTCCGTCTCCGCTAACCTTGAGCAGAGCAGATTTGGACGTGCCCATCTCATCGCGCAGAATAACAAATTCATTCGGATAAAGCACAGTCGCAAGATTCATATTTTTAACGGTCAAAAACCGATACGTATAAAATTCATCTATGATGGCCGGATGGACAAACAGCGTCAAATAACCAGCATACACCTCTGAAGGAACGACCGCCCGGTCCGACAAGTAATCCTGAGCGCTCAAGCCGAGCACATCAGCCTTGATTCGAACAAGCACATCCTTGCTGACGATGACGACCGGTCTGGGCGCCTCCTTCTCCTGCTCCTCCAGATGATAATTCAAAGCTACGGCGAGAATCCGGTTGTCGTTAGACATTTCCCCGAACATTTCCTGCAGCCGCACGAAGCTTCGATGGTTGAGCTCCACCTTCAGCAGCCCCCCATTATCCAGCTCAATTCCTTCATGGAGGCGTCCGCTTTCACGCATATGATCAAGCAGTCTGGAAACAGAGCGCGCATTGCGCCCCAATTCGTCGGCCAGCCTTTTCTTCGAATCAATCTCTTCCAACACCACTGCGGGGATAATAATTTCATTATCGTCAAATGCTGTTATCGCTTGCGGGTCATGTAAGAGCACATTCGTATCGAGTACAAATATTTTCTTCATCTTAATCCCTCCTGGCGCTGGAATTTCGTTTCAAAGGCATACATAGTGAAACCCGCTTAGGGCAACCTATACTCGAACAGACAATGCGATAAGGAAAGGTCAGGTGGCCATAATGCGCAAGCGGCTAGTATCGGCTGTTGTCCTTTGCTTGCTGGCGACAGGCTGCGGTACTGTCGCTCGCAATGAGACATCACCCTCTCCACAGAATGATGAGCGTGTGCGCGCGCAGCAGAGCGCTCCACGCAAGGAAACCATTAAAGACTCGAAGAAGGTCGCCGCTCATCTGGAATCATTGGCGCTGCATGTTCCCGGCGTAAAGAGCGCACATTGTGTTGTGTTCCAGAATACCGCAATTGTCGGTATTAATGTCAATGGCACTTTGGAACGCTCGCGAGTGGGTACAATCAAATATGCGGTTGCTGAAGCACTGCGCAAGGATCCCTATGGCATTAATGCGCTGGTAACTGCAGATATTGATTTGTCCAATCGATTGCAGGAGGTTCGCAAGGACTTTCAGCGCGGCCGTCCAATTAGCGGATTCGCTGAGGAGATGGCTGATATCATCGGACGTATCGTTCCTCAGATGCCGCGTGATACGAAACCTAGAACCGAACCGCGATCCAAATAAGTTTTTGTAAAGGCGAGAACCCCATAAGATCACAAAAAGCCTAGTGAATATTCACTAGGCTTTCTTCATGGCGGCAAACACTTGGCCGTCCAGTTTCTCAGCGGCTCGCTTGTCGTATGTTTTCTCATACTGAGGCAATGTGGACAAGCGAGCGCCGTAGAACATCGCATCGCGGACAACATCAATCTCAATGTCGTAGCATACCAGTTTGAAGGGTACGTCCTGAAGCGCGTCTGTAACGAGCTTGGCCCTGCCGTAAATCGTTTGTACGGTTCCAGGCGCAAACACAGTAACACTTACTCCTGCATGAGCAGACATATTCGCGCTGAGCCTCGAACGGCCGTCAATCGCGAAACGGAGTGTCGAGTCATTAGGCGCATAAACCCATGAAATAGCGCTCGACGTTGGCGAGCTGCTGTCCACATCGGTCGTATGCAATAGAACGAACGATTCCTTCTGTAATTGACTGAATAAATCTTCGGACAGTGTCGTGACGGGTTCGGTCATTCGCTGGCCTCCTCGCATACATGGTTTAGAGCGCTCCGATGCCAATATTATAACATAGCCAGGATCGATCCACCACAGGTCATTCCGCCAGTTTTGCTTGAAGAGCAGCCTTGGCAGCCTGCAGCTTATCTTCTTCCAGTCTGACGTAAGGACTTCTCCATTTGCCCTCAAGCGGGATAAATGTAATGTCGCTCCGGCCCATTCTGAAATAGGTAAACATCATATTCTCAACTTCGCTTGCCGGAATATCCATACGCATATTGTTGCCCACAGCTTCAAGAACACTGAAAATATTCGTAACGCTGGAGACCGACTTCAGCTCATCTGTAATCGCTGCAATCACTTGACTCTGACGTTTATTACGGTCAAAATCGCTTGACATGTTGTTGCCATCGTTAGATTTGCGGTAACGCACGAAATCAAGCGCATCATCGCCATGAAGTGTATGACGGCCTTTGGTCAGATTAATATTCGTGCCGTCCGCATTGTCCACGTAACGCATGTTCATATCAACATCAACTTCAACCCCTCCAACCGCGTCGACGATATCGACGAACCCTTGGAAATTGATCGTTGCCGTATAATCGATCGGGATATCGAAGTACTTCCCGAACATTTTGCGCAGATCCTGCTTGGCCTTCTGCTCCGCTTCCTTGTTCTTCAAGCCATCGTTCTTCGCACTGCTTAGGAAGTTCGCATAATAGGCATTCGCTTTCCGGCTTTTGTACCCATCCAGCTCAATCTTGGAATCTCGCGGGATAGACACAATTGTCGCCGACTTCGTATTCGGATTAAAGGATGCTATCATCATGACGTCCGTATTCAAGCTTCCCGTTTCCTTGCGTGTGTCGATGCCCATCAGCAGGAACGTTACACCCTTCACCTTCACTGACTGATCCTCAGGAATGACAATTGTCGGATCGGCGTCCGAAGTTATCACTTGAATCGCTTCCTTGGACTCCTTATACAGGTAACCAAGATAAGCGGCAATACCAATAAGAATCAGCAGCAGCAGAAACATGAAGCGCCGAAACCAGCGAGCCGGTTTCTTGGGAGGCTTGGAGCCACTAGATCCCTTGGCGCCTCGTGATGCAGATCGTGGCGGCAAAGAAGATTTGTTGCTCATCGCATTCACCTTCGTTAATTATATTTCGGGTTCGCGTCAATGTCGCTGAGCAGCTGTTCTCCCGCTTCGCGCGGGATCATCTGTACTTTGCTGCGCCCTTCCCGTTCGTAACGGATATGTATCATCGTATCGTCTACCCGATCAACGGATATACTCGTCAGACCATGATCCTCTGTTAAGATCTGTAGAAAAAAATCACGGGTATCTATAGCGGCCTGGTCATCCGGCCTCGCATCCGCAACGATTTGAATCTGAAGCCAATTGAACAGCGCATCGTCGAGACGCATGACCACACCTCCGTTTATACTCCGGTAAAAATTTATGGAGCGCTGGGCGGGCGGATCGTTCTTCCGATCGCTGTTGTTCCCGGATTTCTTCATTGATTATCAACTTGAACAGTTGAAATCCGGGAACAAAGGCGAACGCTGCGCTTCTCCAGAACGATTCCGCCCGCTTGCTGCTCCACATCTTATTTAACGCGTCATATCCTCTACACTACTAACAACAACATCAAACTTATTGGTTATAAAGTTTGATAATTCCCTTGCATCTCTTTCTTAAAAACAAGGTTGACTTTACGTAAGAACAAAAGCGGAGGGTCGGAGGGATTCTGAAGAAACGTAGTGTTCGCCTTTAAAGCCCGATTTCAACCTTTCATCACTTTACAATGAAGAAATCGGGCTTTAACAGCGATCGTAAGAACCCTCCGTACCCGCAGCGGCTTAACTTACGTAGTCTTCGTGTTTTTCCCTCTGCCCTTCCACTTGTCGTAGAGCTGGCGGCCGCGCAGCATGAGCATCATCGCTACCGCCACGGACATGCATTGAATGATCGGCAGCTTGTCAATCTGCAGAACGAACAGCACGAATGCTCCAATCGCCATAACAAGATGGACCATTATTTCTTTAATAAGCGGCAGCCGCTGTACACGGAATACCGCATTGAAGATATACATTGTCAAGCATAGGATCAAAATATACGAGATGATGGGGTGAGCTTGAAACCAATCCTGCACCTTGTTCATCCTCCCTTCGTTCCTTCAATTGCTTATACGCCCGATTGAGCTGCCTGCTTGCGCTGTTTGTCCGCACGCTCGCGCTCACTCTTGTTGAGCAGCTTTTTGCGCAAACGGATCGATTTAGGGGTGATTTCGCAATATTCATCATCGTTCAAATATTCCAGCGCCTGCTCCAATGAGAACAGAATCGGCGTTTTCAGACGAACCGTGTCATCCTTGGACGCGGAGCGTACGTTCGTAAGCTGCTTTTCCTTACAAATATTGACGATAATATCGCTGTCGCGATTGTGCTCGCCAACGAGCATGCCTTCATATATCTCTACACCTGGCTCAAGGAACAGAATTCCGCGATCCTCTACTCCCAGCATGCCGTAGAACGTACTCGTACCATTCTCACTGGCAACCAATACGCCTTGGTGACGACCGCCAACCGAAGCGCCTGCAAGCGGGCCGTACTTGTCAAATGCATGGTTCATAATTCCATAACCGCGCGTCAGCGTCAGGAATTGTGTGCGGTAGCCAATCAAGCCGCGAGCTGGAATGATAAACTCTAGACGGACTTGGCCCGTTCCATTGTTGATCATATTGACCATCTCGGCTTTGCGCGAGCCAAGGCTTTCCATGACAGAGCCTGTGCTCTCTTCCGGCACATCGATCAGCAGACGCTCATATGGCTCCATTTTGACGCCATCTTCTACTTTAACGATAACCTCAGGCTTGGAAACTTGAAGCTCAAAGCCTTCACGGCGCATGTTTTCAATCAGAATACTAAGGTGAAGCTCACCACGGCCAGAGACGACGAATGCATCCGGGCTTTCGGTCTCATCAACACGAAGCGCTACATCTGTCTCCAACTCTTTGAACAGACGCTCGCGCAGCTTGCGGGAGGTTACCCATTTGCCTTCGCGTCCTGCGAATGGACTGTTGTTAACGAGGAACGTCATTTGCAATGTCGGCTCGTCGATCTTCAGAACTGGCAGCGCTTCTGGGTTAGCCGGATCAGCAATCGTTTCCCCAATGTTAATCTCGCGAATACCAGCAATGGCAACGATATCGCCCGCGCCAGCCTGCTCGACCTCAATACGCTTCAACCCCTGGAATCCGAACAGCTTCTCAATACGCGCTTGCTTGGTCGCGCCTTCGCGCGTCATAACAGCTACCGTCTGCCCTTGGCGGATAATGCCGCGGTTAACGCGACCGATCGCAATACGGCCCATATATTCATTGTAGTCCAGAAGAGTTACAAGGAATTGAAGCGATGCGTCGACATTCTCTGTCGGGGACGGAATATGGCTGACAATCGTTTCGTACAGCGCATGCATATCCTCATCCTGCTTATCCGGGTCATAGCTCGACGTACCCATCAGAGCAGATGCGTACACAACAGGGAAATCAAGCTGCTCATCATTAGCGCCGAGCTCGATGAACAGGTCCAGCACTTCGTCAACCACTTCAGATGGACGTGCGTTCGGACGGTCGATTTTGTTCAATACAACGATTGGCGTAAGCTGATGCTCAAGCGCCTTGCGCAGCACGAACTTCGTTTGCGGCATACAGCCTTCAAACGCGTCAACGACCAGCAGCACACCGTCAACCATCTTCATAATCCGTTCTACTTCTCCGCCGAAATCAGCATGTCCAGGCGTATCCACAATGTTGATCAAATAATCCTTGTACGTAATTGCAGTGTTCTTGGCCAAAATGGTAATACCGCGCTCCCGCTCCAGATCGTTGGAGTCCATTGCTCTTTCTTGGACAGCTTCGTTATCGCGATATGTTCCGGATTGCTGCAGCAGTTTATCGACTAGTGTCGTTTTGCCGTGGTCAACGTGCGCGATGATTGCGATATTACGTAAATTTTCTCTGGCTTGCATTGTAATTATCCACTCCACTTATATTATTGTCTGATCCTTTAAAACCGTAAACCGTGTCACCAGCGAGCTCGCCTTCCGGCTGTCATCATCCATCCTCCTGCGACGATAAGCCCTGCTGCAATGATGTACATCCCCCAACCCCAGAATACCATGATGACAAAAAAGGATGCCGCAACTAAAGCAAGAATAATTGCGACCGTCAGTGGAAATTTCGGGTGTGACATTTCAAACAGATGATATTCGTACAATCCAACCGCGACCCCTAAAATAAAAAAGGGCCACATGAATTGCATATAGCTCCATCCGAATGCAATGCAAAAAAAGAATATTAAGGCGTTAATCGTTAAAATTGCGCCCGGAATCAGCATAAAAGCAGGCAGCAACCGACCGAAAAACAGCACATGCATTAAAATACCGGGAATAAGCACGAAAAGCGGCCAGATGTTCGTTCCTATAAAAGCAAACAGGCCCAACTTCCCAAGCAAAATGACAAGGCCGACAGCAAGAAACAGTAAGCCGACAGCGTATTGATTTTTCGACATGCGAAATTCCCTTCTCTCGACACTTTTTTATCATTACTAGTTTAAAGGAACGACGGACAAAAAACCAGTGCCATGGGCTATTTCCACAAAAAAAATACCGCCCTTCAGCTTCGAGGGCGGATAAGCGCTGCAATAATGACGAGCGGAACGCATAATAACGGAATGGCTTCGAGCGCAGCGGAATAGGACTGCAGCCATATTCTCGCAATTCCCGGATCGTGCACCAGCATATCCCCTGCCGCGAAGCCAAGCAAGCCTCCGCCTATATAAACAAGGAATGGGAACCGGTGAAGCAGGCTGCCCAGCACATGGCTGCCCCAAATAATCATAGGTATGCTAAGCGCGATTCCGAGCAACATAAGAACGGGCTCGCCTTCTGCCACCGCTGCAATAGCCAGCACATTGTCCAGGCTCATAACAAAATCAGCAGCTACAATGGTGCGGATTGCTCCGCTAATGGAGACCGATTTGCGAATCTGATGGCTCTCGTCTCCGCTCCTTCCCGCAGCATCGCTCACCAGCTTCACAGCAATAATAAAGAGCATCAAGGCTCCAGCGGCCTGCAGGAACGGAATCTCAAGCAGTGTGATGGCTACAAGGGTAAGCAAGCAGCGCAGCAAAACAGCTGCCGCCGTGCCCCACCAAACTGCCTTGCTGCGCTGGGAGGGCGGAAGCTGCTGACTGGCGAGCGCAATGACGATAGCGTTGTCTCCGCTTAACAGCACATTGATAAACACGATTTGAATAAAAACAAGCAGGTTGTCCAGTTGCTCCGCCTCCATCCGCGGCAAGTAGTAAGCGTATCTTGAAAAACACGCTTATCCAACATGTATGTCCAAGTCCCCGCCGATATGATTGTCAAATAACACGAATGCTTGCACGCCCGGAAGCGTATGCATAGAACGAGCACATCTATTAGATATGAAAGGAAGGGACAGGCAGATGGAAATATTATCGCTGGCGTTTTTATCCTCACTGGCCACGATCGTCTTTATAGACCTCATCCTTGCAGGCGACAATGCGATCGTCATTGGACTCGCTGCCCGGAACCTGCCTCATCATCAGCAGAAGAGCGCTGTCATCTGGGGAACGATCGGTGCAGTCGGTATTCGTGCAGTCGCGACAATACTCGTCGTCTACTTGCTTGATATTCCATGGCTGCTGATGGTTGGAGGCATCCTTCTCTTATGGATTGCATATAAGCTGCTTGTAGATGAGAACAGCCACGAGAACATCAAGCCTGGCCAAACACTATGGGCTTCAATACGCACGATTATTATTGCCGATGCCGCCATGGGCTTGGACAATGTTATAGCGGTCGCTGGCGCGGCCCATGGCAATTATTTGCTTGTCATACTCGGCCTCATTATCAGCATTCCGATTGTCGTTTGGGGCAGTACGCTGTTCATTAAAGTCATCAACCGATTTCCTTGGATCGTCTATCTGGGCTCAGGAGTACTGGCATACACGGCAGCCAAAATGATAACTCACGAGCCGAAGATCGAGCATTTCTTCCAGAGCAGCCCACTTTTCAAATGGTCGTTCATGGTTCTCGTCATCATACTCATCATCGTCGCAGGGTTATGGAAGAACAATTTACGACTGCGGATGATTGCAAATAAAAAGAACCGTCAGGGAAGTTCGCCCTGACGGTTCTCTTTGTTCTTTCTCACGATTATCCGCGATTATTTACTCGTACCTGTCCCATTAGAACCAATCGTCCTGCCCAGCGTCTTCTGCGGATGCTCTCGATCCTGGAGCCACCACAATGGTCTCGACACTGGCTATAGCTTCTGCAATCATTTCATCCAGTCTTGGAATATAAGCTTCAATTTTTTGAACTACCTTTAAATTCGGATTTGTCGTCGGGGATTTGGGTACAAATAACGTACAGCAATCCTCATACGGCAGTATAGAGGTTTCGTAAGTCCCAATCTCCTCCGCTATACGGATAATATCATTCTTATCCATCATAATTAGCGGTCGCAGCAGCGGCAGGTCGGTTGTTCTGCCGATGACATTCATGCTGCCTAGTGTTTGGCTCGCCACTTGTCCCAGACTGTCTCCCGTAACGATGCCGAGCGCACCGGATTGCTCCGCCAGTCCCTGGGCAATTCGCAGCATCGACCGGCGCATGAGTGTAATGATTAGCGGCTCCTGATTGCAAGCTGCGAGTGCCGTTTGAATTTCCGTGAAGGATACCATGTGCAGCTTGAGCGGAACACCGCTGTAATGCGATAGCCGCCTCGTCAACTCGATCACCTTGTCCTTGGCCTGCTCGCTTGTGAACGGGTAGCTGTGGAAATGCACAGCTTCCAGCTCAAGGCCTTTGCGCATCGACAGATAGCCTGCTACGGGGCTGTCTATGCCCCCCGAGAGCAGCAGCATGGCTTTTCCATTCGTGCCGTATGGATATCCTCCTGCACCCTCCACGATTTCGCTAAAAATATAAGTGCCCTCCGGCTGAATCTCGACGCGCAGCTCAATCTCAGGCTCTTTTACATTGACCTTCAGATCAGGGAATGCACGAAGCACATGCGATCCCACCAAATGATTCATCTTAGGGGAATCATAGGGAAATGACTTCTCAACACGACGTACAGACACCTTGAAAGTGCGGGGAGCTTTAGGAAGAGCGCGCATGACCTCCAGCGATACTTCCTGAATAATCTCAAGCTGTGATTCGGTTCGCCTGACAGGGCTGAAGGAATGAATGCCGAAAACATGCTTCAAACCCTTCGCGATGGATTCATAGGGCTCGCCATGCAAAGTAATATACAGCCTGCCGTATGTACGAGTTACCTCAGCCTTCGGGAACGGCTCCAATACCTGCTTAACTTTGTCCAGCATTCGTCTCTCAAATTGGCCGCGATTGCGTCCCTTTAAAGTAAATTCGCCGTAACGAATCAAGATCATATCTGCATTCATTCTCGTTGACCCTTCCTTTCAAGCGGCTTGAGCTTGCTAACGACCAGCGGCAGCATCTGGCAAAGCCATTCCAGCTCCACATCGCCATGCTCATCGCCGAAGCTGATGCGAATGCCGCTGGCGGCTTGCGCGTGCGACAGTCCCATCGCTTGGAGTACACGGCTGGGCTTGTCATCCTTGGAGGAGCAAGCGGACTTCGTCGATGCCAGAATCCGATGCTTTTCCAGCATGTGGACAAACACTTCGGGCTTCATGCCAGGGTAAGAGAAGTTGACGATATGAGGCGCCATCTCCTGCAAGATGCCACCGCCCTTCGATGCCCCATCTGCCTCTGGCATCTCGGCCACAGAGGATGCTAGTCCGAGTCCGTTGAGCACTAGCTCAGGAATCTCTCCAACACAGCGGACGAGCCGATCGCGCAGCCCATTCATCCTCATGAGGCGTTCCTTCTGGCCCCCCATGGCGATCCGGAACGCCTTGGCAGCTGCTACAATTGCCGCCACGTTCTCAGTACCCGGGCGCAGACCGTCTTCCTGTCCTCCACCCGCCATTAACGGCTCCAATTGAACACCGTCCCTGACGTAAAGCAGACCAACCCCTCTCGGTCCTCTTACCTTGTGGGCAGAAGCCGTGAACAGGTCCACTCCCCAATCGCGCAGCCGAACGGGCAGCTTGCCGACACTTTGCACGCCATCGACATGGAAGTAAACATTCCGTTTCTCCTTCAACAGCGAGCCGATCGCTTCAATGGGCTGAATAGCTCCGACCTCATTATTGACATGCATAATACTGACAAGTGAAGTCTCCTCTGTCAATGCCGACTCCACATCGCTCAATGATACAAAACCTGCACGATTCACTGGCAGATAAGTAATGCGGAAGCCCTCTCTCTCCAGCTTCTTACATGCATCATATACAGATGGATGCTCAATTGCCGATGTTATCACGTGCTTGCCTCGCGCATTGCTGCGGCGTGCCGCACCGACTATGGCCAGATTGTTGCTCTCTGTGCCACCGGAAGTAAAAACCCATTCCTTCGCGTCCGTATGAAATAGCTCCCCAATAAGACCTCTTGAACGCTGGAGCAGCTTTCTCGATTCCATCCCGCTGCGATGCAAAGAGGAAGGATTGGCGTAGTGCAGCAGCATCACCTCTGACAGTGTGCGTATAACTTCTTCATGTGGAGGCGTTGAAGCGCAATGGTCAAAATAAATCATCGATCCCGACGTTCCCCTTTGCCGCAAAATAAAAAGATCAACGATGTAAGTCTGCATGAAGCGCAGCACTTTCCCCGCGATCTGTTCGTTTGGTTTATGATTGAATATAGATTAGGAAAAGATATACATCGCCTGAGCGTTCATCACTTTCGCAATATACTTCTGCGTTTCTTGAGGCAGCAGGTGCAGCTTATCTGCTACATCTGCATCCGTCTGGATACCAAGACGGTCAACCCGGCCAGGACCGGCATTATAACCAGCAAGCGCAGCCTGTACATTCCCATTAAACTTGTCAAGCAAGTAGGATAAATACCGCGTTCCGCCATTGATATTCTGCACCGGATCAAATGGATTGCTTACTCCCAGACCACGAGCCGTACCATCCATTAACTGCATAAGGCCTTTGGCGCCTGCAGACGATACCGCATTGGGATTGTATGAGGATTCTGTATCAATAACCGCTTTAATGAGCGTTGGGTCGACGTTGTATTTGGCCGCAGCCGTTTGAATATATTCATCATACGTCGTTTCGCTTGCACCTGTCTGGCTAAACTCGTATGTCGCAGCTGGCGGCATTACACCTTTGAACATTGGCATAAGCGCATCAGTACCTGAGGAAGTCAAAAGAGCATCCCCTGAATCCAATCCAAAGCCGCTTGAAGTCGCGCCGGATAGAAGCTGGCTTAGCATTGAACCAAATAAAGAAGATCCATCCTGACTATCTGGAGAGAGCACATTCGATGTGCTGCCATTCCGATCAAGATTTTGCATCCATTGAAGTTTAAGCAGCGTTTTCATGATCTGCGGATCTATGCTCATTGTAAGCCTCCATCATATTGGCAATCAAAATTTGACAACCTTTGATCTTATTTTACACCGTTTTCCCCATATTCGCCAGTGAGTAATTAGTCCTAGCTTCAATGTGCCGAAATGGCAGAAATAAACGAAGAAGTTCGCATGCATTCCATTGCTGTAAAATCAGGCTGTTGAGAAAATCACGCACTGCGTGTAGCTCCCAGCACGATGTTTCGCTGCATGACAGAGGTCGGTCGACCACATGACCGGGACATGACCGGGAACATGACGGGGACACTTCGCTTCTGGCTTGCAACTCTTTTCCAGCACGCCTCACGTAGCGCCTCGCGTTACTATTCGTAGCTATATCACGGTATCTTCGCCTAAGGAGATGGCCGAAGAGCATTCTCCGATGCTTTGTCATCCGTAAGATGGTTTTTCAGCTTTACAGCGCTCCTCCCTCCACTTTTCTGAGCTGTAACGCGGTATTTCCGCCTTATGGAGATGGCCGAAGAGCATTCTCCGATGCTTTGTCATCCGTAAGCTGGTTTTTCAGCTTTACAGCGCTCCTCCCTCCATTTTTCTGAGCTGTAACGCGGTATTTCCGCCTTATGGAGATGGCCGAAGAGCATTCTGCGATGCTTTGTCATCCGTAAGCTGGTTTTTCAGCTTTACAGCGCTCCTCCCTCCATTTTTCTGAGCTGTAACGCGGTATTTCCGCCTTATGGAGATGACCGAAGAGCATTTTCCGATGCTTTGTCATCTGTAAGATGGTTTTTCAGCTTTACAGCGCTCATCGCTCCATTTTTCTGAGCTGTAACGCGGTATTTCCGCCTTATGGAGATGACCGAAGAGCATTCTCCGATGCTTTGTCATCCGTAAGATGGTTTTTCAGCTTTACAGCTCTCTTCGGTCTGTTTTTCTGAGTTGTAACGCGGTATTTCCGCCTTATGGAGATGAACGATGAGCTTTCTGCGACGTATCTGGACTGACTCAGACTGACTCTCTCTAGAGCCTGATTTTATACGTAAAATGACAGCAACTTTCAGCTCCCAGTTTCAATCTGGGGGTGACGTTATCGATGTCTTGAGAGCTCGGCTCAAACCTGATCCAGCAAATCGCAACAACCGCGTCACGCCTGGTTTCAGGCCGCACCTGTTGCTACTGTCGGTGCAGGAACGTTCCTTGCTGCCCCTTTAGGTGTCAAAGAGTCGTTCCAAAATTCCGTGAAGGTGAAGCAGCCAAGAAAAAGAGGCTCTCCCTCTGTAGTTAATACCTACATGCGGGACAGCCCCTTCGCACAACACACCGCTGTACGATGTGTTGTGCTGAATCAGGTCAAAGCATAATAAAGCGGAATAAGAATCAAATAAGCAAGCGCTGAGATAAGACCTAGCGTAATTGACCATGTGCCGAGACCGCGGCTGCCTTGACGAAAGGCAATAAAGCCCAGAACAGCAGCTGATATCCCAAGCAGTACTGGCCATATGAACCATGATATCAGCGCGATTGCCAAGCCAGCCCAGCCTACAGCAACTCCGGCTGAACGCGTTTCTTTCCTTGCATACTCGCGACGCTCGCCATCCGAGGCATTACCCATCACTCCTGGAACCGCCAGCTCCGCTGCCATTTCTTCCTGATGAGATTTATCGGGCTTATGCGAACGTTCGGACCTCTTGCCATTATGCGAGCCGTTTCTTGAATGATGCCCCATGTCACTCATCACTCCTTAGGTTTAAAGGTATGGCAGCAAGTGTCAGCAGATTCAGGAGCTGTATCCTGATGGTTAGAGCCAAACTCCTCCCCAGCAAATTCGGAATCCAAATTCACCTTCGAATGACTGTCGATGTCGATCATAATTTGATCAGCGCCACATTGGTTGCCCTGCGCCCAATAGGAACAGTTGGCAACGCTGCAGCTAACGCCCTTCGGCATAAAAATCACCCCCGGTATCAAGTTGCCCGTACCGGGGGTGCCTTATGCTTGCCTTATTTTTGTCCTTGCATACGACGTTGGGTCATGTAGTCGCTCTCATAGAAGGCGAGGTCGTCGCGAAGCTCTTCATAAAATTTAGATACCGTCATGACGATTTCCTTCGCCACACGCAGCGGCTTCGAACGGAAACGTATCGCATCCTGACCGGTATAAGCGTAACGACCATCCTCGGAGTAGCATTCATTCTTAGGGTAATAGAACGCATTCACACATTGATGATACACTTCATAAAGTACGCGCTCCGCGAATTCAATATCGAAATTGGGGCGTCTCAAGGCAACTCCCAGCTTTTCGTAGGCGACTTCCGAAAAAACGAGCAAGTGGCGCAGATCGGATAGCAACCCTTTATAGAAAAGCTCCGCCTCATTGCCATTATCCTCTGCTGTCAGCCCTGGAAGCGCGTGCTGATTAAGAAATATTTCCAATTGGCCGATTGCTTCTTTTAATTTGTTTCTAGTAGATTCAGTGAGTGGCTTCACATTTGTCGAAGGCATAGGTAGTTCCCCTTTCGTAATCCAGAACAGTACTTAAATCAAACCACCAACATCGTACCACAAAATGCTGTCTTATGGTACTGTCCTTTGCTGAGATTGGCCGTATATTTTACCGAAATAGACCGAACTCTAACAAAGAGCGGCCAAGCAGGCAGGCCGTATTCACTAATGAGGAGGAAGAATCGCGATGCGACGCAAATGGATCGGCTTTGCTGGGGTATTGGCAGCGGCCGCTTTTCTCATCCCACTCTCGCCTTGGTTCACTGCCCGTGCCCCTGTCGCACCAAGGCAGAATAATACCCACATAAACCGCACGAGCGGAATTAAGCCCATAACCGCTGCACAAGAGCAGCAGATGAAGATCAAAACCGTCCAGCAGGATATGGATGCCACTGCGATGCTTTGTGCTGCAGAATGCGCCCGGAATTTGCATAAGCTTATGCTTCAGGACACTTCCTCGAAGGATAAGAAGAGCAACCTGAAGCATATGATGAGCATGCATAAACAAATGATCTATGTACGCTGGGTTAACAAAGGACATGAGCTCGTCAGGGGGAAGCTCCCGACGGGTGCAGCAGAAATGATGCAGAACCGCCTCAAGCAAGCGACAGCGGCCATCGCAAACGGACAGCATTACACCTCCCCGCCAATAACTGTGAATGGACAGGCTTACCTTGTTCTGGCAGTGCCGGATGAGCGGCGGAAGGGCGATGGCATCTTTGGCGTCGTGCTTCAAGATGTTATTAACCAAGTCGAACGGCATCAGAAGCGCAATTTGCGCCTCCTCCCTTACCCGGCAGAAGGAAAATATAAGATTGAATCGGTATTGCCCAACTCCACCGTAGATATTACAGTCAAAGATGGCGAGGATAATGGCAACGCGAGTCATTATCATGTCAATGAAGTCGTGGTAAAGTTCAATCGCCAGCCTTCCGCGGATGAGCTGAGCAAAATAAAGAATGATATCTCCGCACATTCTGTCCGAAAGCTTGGCGCCACTTATATTTTTCGTTCCAGAAAATTGGAGGCCAAGCCATTAATCCAATATTTCAATCAGTCATGGAATCCGCAGTATGTAGAGCCGCATTATTTGTATTTGACGAACGACACTTCCATTGTGCCTAACGATGCGCTTTATTCCAAATACCAATGGAATCTGCCCTCTATAGAGACGGAGAAGGGCTGGAATTTAACCAAGGGCAGCGAGAAGGTTATTATTGCCGTTCTGGATACAGGCGTCCAGGCCGACCATCCCGATCTGAAGGGCAAGCTGATGACCGGCACGAACATTATGGACGACAGTATAGCGCCTGATGATGATGTCGGTCACGGCACTCATGTCGCAGGCATTATCGCTGCCTCTGTGAACAATGGAGAAGGCGTCGCGGGACTCTCATGGTACAACAAGGTGCTTCCAGTCAAGGTTCTCGACAGCAGCGGGGCGGGCTCAACCTATTCGGTCGCTGAAGGCATTATATGGGCAACCGATCATGGCGCCAAAGTGATCAATATGAGCTTGGGCAACTATGCGCAGGCCGAATTTCTGCATGACGCGATCAAATATGCATACGAGCATGATGTCGTGCTGGTTGCAGCAAGCGGCAATGACAACACAGAACGCCCAGGCTTCCCTGCCGCTTATCCAGAGGTGTTCGCGGTTGCTTCAACAGATGCAGACGGTTCGAAGTCATCCTTCTCCAACTATGGCGACTATATCGATGTCGCTGCACCGGGAGCCAGCATTGCCAGCACCTATCCTGGCAGTCAATACGCGGCATTGTCCGGAACGTCTATGGCCAGCCCGCATGTCGCGGCTCTAGCCGGTTTGATCCGCTCCATTAATCCCGATCTTTCCAACGAGGAAGTCATGAAGATCATGCGTGCCTCCGCACAGGATTTGGGCGATGCAGGCAAAGATAACTATTTCGGCTATGGTCAGATTGATGTCGTTCATGCACTTGAAAAAGCACGTCAATCCGCCGTTTCCTTGCAGCAGTTCCCCAAGCAGCTGGAACGCCGCCTGACTGGAATCGCCAGTAAATACAAGTAAAGAGCGCATCAAAAAAGACTGCTCCCTTCGCTCTCGCAACCGAGGACGAATGGTGCAGTCTTTCGTTCATTATGCAGATAAGATTCGTTACGGAAAGCTTGCCATAAGCCGGGTTCTGTGCTTCCGGTGGTGATAACGGGAACGACCCTCCCACTAACGAAGCGACAATCATCTATCTAGGCCCGTCATTGCTGACGCGCTCAAGCAACCAACCCGAACACGCCCCGGGTAAGGGTGCAGGAAGCGTGAGCTTCCGTGCTGTGTTCTCTCGGTCTTGCTCCAGATGGGGTTTACCAGCACCGTTGTCACCAACGGTCCTCGTGGTCTCTTACACCACGGTTCCACCCTTGCCTGTGCCGGCGCTAGGCCGGCCATCGGCGGTCCATTTCTGTGGCACTATCCTTCGGCTCGCGCCGACTGGACGTTATCCAGCATCCTACCCTGCGGAGCCCGGACTTTCCTCTCGCGGCTTATGAGGCCGCCAGCGATTGTCTGTCAAACTTTCCGTGTATTAGCTAGTATACTGTGAACGCGGCAAAAGCTCAAGGAAGAAAGCTTTCCCGTTCTTCCTTATCATCCCTGACGCGGGCTAGACGAAGGCGAACGGCTCCGTCTCAATCGTCGAAGCAACAGCAAGCGTCGCATATTTGCGTTCCGTCAGCTCTTCATTCAGCCATGCTGCCACGCGCGGCTTCATGATTTTTTCAATATTGTGGCCAGGATCAATGATCGATAGACCGGCAGCCAGCGCATCATGCGCCGTATGGTAATCAATATCTCCGGTTATGAGCACATCAGCTCCAGCGAAAAGCGCGTGGCGATAATATCTGGCCCCAGAACCGCCAAGCACAGCAACCTTCTTCACCTGTCGCTCCGGGTCGCCAACTAGCCTTGCAGCGGGAACGTCGAAGACGTCCTTCACCCGTTCAGCCAGCTCTCCAAGCTTGAGCGACTCACCCAGCTTGCCAACACGGCCAAGTCCGAAGGAACGTCCTTTCAGATCCATGGGATACAGATCATAGGCGACCTCTTCATAAGGATGCGCCTTTAGCATCGCTTGAATGACTTTGCGCTGAGCGCTTTGCGGCACGATGGTCTCCACACGAATTTCCTGCACGCGCTCCAGCTTGCCCTCCTGCCCGATATAAGGCTTCGAGCCTTCACCAGGCACGAATGTGCCTGTTCCCTCAATATTGAAGCTGCAGCAGTCATAACTGCCGATACCGCCAGCGCCAGCCTTCCATATCGCTTGCAGCACGCCCTCGTGATGGGTCTGCGGAACAAACACAACAAGCTTGTACAGCTTATCGGTATGGACATCCTCCAGACAGGCCCGCCCTTCAGCGGCAATCCCCACCAGATCGGCCATCCAATCGTTAATGCCGCCTTCTGCAACGTCCAGATTCGTATGCGAGATATAGACTGCGATATCATGCTTGATCAGCTTCTCATAGAGCTTGCCTGCCGGAGTGGACGTATCCAGCTTCGCCAGCGGCCGGTATATTATCGCATGATGAGCAATAATCAGCTCAGCGCCCGCAGCAATCGCCTCATCGACAACCGCATCCGTAACATCCAGCGCAACCAGCACTTTACTTACATTTTTGTTCAACGTACCGAGCTGCAGACCAATTTTGTCATTCTCTACAGCATAATGCTTGGGAGCAAGCTGCTCCATTAGCTGGACGATGGTTTGACCGTTGGCAAGCATGCCAGCACCTCCCCGATCAGATTCATTTCTTGCCGGAATGCAGCTTCCTTCTCCCTTGCTTCCGATGTATCGGATTGCAGCATTTGCCCGCAAATACGCTCAAGCTTCGCCAGCTCAAGCTGCCATTTGCGAACAAGACATGCTGACGGCTCCCTCAGAAGCAGTGGCCCCATTGCATACAGCAGCTTTCTGCCCGCTGACTCAGTCAGCTTCAACGGCAGAAAGGAAGAATCATACAACGCTTCATTATGGCTGTCGGCATTAGCTGCCTTAATCGCGTGCAGCACTTCGTAAATTCGGCCGTCCTCTTCCATAATGATTTCATTTTGAAGGGCGAATCGGCGTTCAACGAGCCATCTGCGAACGAGATCCTCGCCTACGTTGGGCTGGAGAACAAGCTCTTTCACTTGCTGGAGCTTGCCTCCCTGCCAGCCGGCTTCGAGAATCATGCTCATCAAGCTTCCACCCATGCCTGCAATCGTCACCGTATCCGCATCGCCTGCATTCAGGACGGACATGCCGTCGCCATGTCTGACGTCAATTACATTTGCCAGCCCTGCTTCAGCTACGCCCCTAACGGCGGCTTGCCATGGACCCTTGTTCAATTCCCCGGCAATAGCGGACGGGCATCGACCGCTTTGTACGAGATAAACCGGAAGCAGCGCATGATCGGAGCCGATATCGGCTATTCGCGATCCAGGCGTTACAAGGTCTGCAATACTTTGCAATCTTTTGGACAACTTTATCATGTCAAGCAACCCACGCAATCCATTGTTTTCGAAGCGAGAAGAGCAGCAGCCCTCCTGCAATAATTTTGATGAACAGCTGAATTTGCAGCCAAGCCTGCTCGTCTGCAAAGACAGCGCTGTACAATTCGGGCATAAACCAAATAAATGCGCCAGCTACGAATAGAATGGCCGATACTGGCCGCGACCAGCGATGGAAAAACCAGCTGCACCAGCCAAAAACGAAAGAAGCAGGCAGCCAATAGAGCTGGATTTCATACCATGCCGGTGATTCGGTATTATGAGACAGCAGCCACGCATAGACAAGAAAGGAGGCCAACCAGCCGCTCAAGTGCAGCATTGGTATGCGCAATCCGATGCCTGTTATGATCCAGAAGAGCGAGCAGAAGGCAAGCAGGCCCGCCTTCCATCCCCATTCCTCCAGCTCATGCAGCTGTACCATATAGAGCCCTAAGCCGAGCAGCAGCAGCATAGCCGTGCCAATGACTCCCAGACCCATCGATTCGTTCTTGCGCCGGTAGCGCTGTCCGATGAGGATCAACGTAAAGACACTGGAGGCGGACACGCCAATTTGCAATAGCGGATGGAAAACGTTAAAATAAAGGGCAATAAAGCAAATGAAGGAAAAAATACCAAATGTAAGAACCCATTGTTTCCACGAAGCATGCTTAACTACCTGTACCGCTCTGCCAGCCACTGTCGTAGGTGTCCGTTCCTCATTATCTTCCAGGTATAAATTCAGAAGAAAATCACAATATTGGTCAGGAAGCAATTTGCTTTGCTGCCAATGCTCGATTTCTTTCACAATCACTTTTCTGCGCTCTTGATCCATGTCGGCCGTTCGTCCTTTCACCGGCGATTTACCGATCTTTGAAAAAAGACCTTTGCTGCCGAGGCAGAAAGGTCCGTATGCTTATTCGAGAAAATCCTTCAAACGCTTGCTGCGGCTTGGATGACGCAGCTTGCGGAGCGCCTTGGCCTCGATCTGACGAATACGCTCACGCGTAACGCCAAACACTTTGCCTACTTCCTCCAGCGTCCGTGTACGGCCATCATCCAGTCCGAAACGAAGACGAAGCACGTTCTCCTCACGCTCGGTCAGCGTATCGAGCACATCCTCCAGCTGCTCCTTGAGCAGCTCGTAAGCGGCAGCATCAGCTGGCGCAAGCGCCTCCTGATCCTCAATGAAATCGCCAAGATGCGAATCGTCCTCTTCCCCGATCGGAGTCTCAAGCGATACAGGCTCCTGCGCGATTTTCATGATCTCCCGTACTTTTTCCGTGCTTAAATCCATCTCTGCCGCAATTTCCTCCGGGCTTGGCTCACGGCCTAGCTCCTGAAGCAGCTGGCGTGATACTCTAACCAGCTTATTAATGGTTTCCACCATATGTACCGGAATACGAATGGTCCGCGCTTGGTCCGCTATTGCGCGCGTAATCGCCTGCCTGATCCACCATGTAGCATACGTACTGAACTTAAAGCCCTTCGTGAAGTCGAATTTCTCAACCGCTTTAATAAGTCCCATATTGCCTTCTTGAATGAGATCAAGGAATAACATGCCGCGGCCCACATAACGCTTCGCTATACTTACGACGAGCCGGAGATTCGCTTCTGCAAGTCTGCGCTTCGCTTCTTCATCGCCAAGCTCGATCCGTTTGGCAAGCTCAATCTCGTCATCCGCGGACAATAGCGGCACACGCCCGATTTCCTTTAGATACATTCTGACGGGGTCGTTAATTTTAATACCAGGCGGGAGCGCCAAATCATCATCGAAGCTGAATTCATCATGCTCGCGCTCTTGCTCTTCCCCCCTGGTAATCGGGTGATCATCATTCTCATTCACAACTTCAATGCCAATCTCATCAAGCTGCTCAAAAAACTCATCGATTTGCTCTGGATCCTGGTCGAACGGCGATAGCTTCTCCATAATCTCTTTGTACGTTAAGGAGGACCTTTTCTTACCGTGCTCAATCAGCTGCTCTTTAACTAGCTCCAGCTTCTGTTCGGTATCCATTTCAGTATGTTGATCATTCGCCATATTCCGACTCCCTCCTCCCTAGAAACGATCATTCCTGCTGTCCTTTAAGCTTTCTTTCCAGGGCTATAATCTCACTTGCAATTTGTGCCGCCAGCAGCATATCGCCGGAACGTTCCGCTCGCACCATCTCTTCTTTTTTCTGCTCGATTTCGCGAAATTTCGGCACTTTAACAATTTCTTTTATATAATCTTCAAGCAGATGCTCGTCGAATGGAAAATCATCATCCATCATTAAGATCGAAGCGGTAGCCCGCTCGAGACGGTCATCCTGAAGCGATGCGATAAACCGGCTTACATTAGGATCATTGCCCTGCGCGTAAAAAGCATATAAATAAGCAGCGAGCGCTGCGTGATCCTCCACGTTGAAGGCTTCCCCAAGCTTGTCGTGCACCGTACTCGCCGTCTCTGCATCCTGCAGCATGCGTGCCAGCAATCTGCGCTCCGCCACTTGATAAGCTGGCAGCATCGGCGGCATAGAGGATGGGCGACGGTTTTCATTTCTACCATTATTCCACGAATTGTCGTTATTATCCCTTTGCGGTTTCATTTTTTGCAGCTGCTGCCAATGCTTGAAGCAGTCCTGTTTCAACGACTCAAGAGATATATCGACCTCACGGGACAATTGTTTGAGATAAAATTCCCGCTCGGTCGGCGACTCCAATCGGGCAATAATGCCCACAGCCTCCAGCGAATAGTTCTTCCGTCCCTCTTCTTCTAGGAGTATATGGTTTTTTCTAGCATATAGTAGCTTAAATTTTGTGACAGATACAGGATGCTCGATGATCTCCTTCATAAAGAGATGCTTTCCGTTTGCCGTTATATACTCATCCGGGTCCATCCCTTTGGGAAGCATCGCCACCTGCACCTTCAATCCGGCACGCTCCAGCAATGGAATCGTCTTAAGAACGGCTGCTTGTCCGGCATTATCTCCGTCATAGCAGATGATGGCTTCATCTGCATGCCGCTGGAGAATGGTCGCATGCTCCTCCGTCAACGAAGTGCCCATTGAGGCAACCCCGTTGTGAACACCTGCGCTCCAGGATTTGATGACATCCATATAGCCTTCGAACAAGACAACACGCCGATTCTTGCGCATGAGCGTCTTTGATTGGTGGAAGTTGTATAGAATCCCGCTCTTATTGAACAATACGGTTTCTGGCGAGTTCAAATATTTCGGCTGGCTATCGCCCAGCGTTCTGCCGGCGAAAGCAATCACTTTCCCCTCCCGACTCCAGATCGGAAACATAATGCGGTCGCGAAAACGGTCCAGATAACCGCTGCCGTCCCCTTTGGCAATGAATAAGCCGCCCTTCTCCATTTGCTCCGGATCAAACTGTTTCTTCTCCAGAAAACGAACCAATGTATCCCACTGAGGAGGCGCATAACCGATCATGAACTGATCAATCTGCTTGTCAGTGACCCCTCTGGAGCGAAGATATTCCAGAGCCGGTTGTCCGTGTGTCGTATTCTTGAGCAAGTAATTATACAGTTTAGCCGTAAGCTCATGAGCTTCAATCAGCTTATCCCGCTCGCGATGTTCGGCCGACCCATGATTGTCTGTTGCTCCTGCCCATGTGACGGGAATACCGGCTTCCTCTGCCATTATTCGTACTGCTTCAGGAAAGGAGTAGCCCTCGATTTCCTCCATGAACTTAATGGAATGCCCACCTATACCGCACCCATAGCAGTAGAAAATCTGCTTCTCCGGCGTAACCGTAAACGATGGCGATTTCTCGGAATGAAACGGACATAAGCCTTTCATATATTTCCCGTGTTTCGAGAGGTGAACGTACTTCCCTACCGTATCCACGATATCATGATGTCTGAGTACTTCCTCGATAATGGATTCTGGTATTCTATTGTAAGCCATACACCTTCACCTTCATCCTAAATGACACGTATAACTATTCGCTACCGTTCATCATTCTCCTGCCGATTGCGCAAAACTTTTGTCAGCTTTTGCTGAAACAGCTCGCGGTCCTCGTCCTTCATTGCTCTAGGCCCCTTGGATCTGCCTCCGCTTCGTCTCAGCTTGGCCAGCTCATGCCGCCGCGCCATCAGGAAATCGATGTTCCCGTCATCGTATTGCTGGCCTCGCGGCGATAATGCAATCGCTCCCTTGGCCAGCACGATTGTCGCCAGTCCAAAGTCCTGCGTTACAACAATGTCTCCTCTTGCAACATGATTGGAAATATAGAGGTCCACCGACTGGTCGCTTCGGTCAACCTGCACAATAGTTACCCCTGCCTCCGGCTCAAGCCGGTGATCGTAGGATGCAACCATTAGCACAGGTGCAGCAAATTTGCGTGCCACATCAATGATTTGACGCTTTACCGGGCACGCATCGGCATCCACTACAATCGTAGGAATAGTTGTCACGATTTATGCATCACCGCATCTTCTTCTAAAGTACCGTACTATTATATACGGCATATTATGAAAAAATCCTGCTTAGCGCCGTCAAAGCTGTTTTCGGCTGTCAATCGACTGTATACATTCCATGATGAGGCTTGCAGTCTCCTCTACCGCCCGATGCGATACATCGATGACGGCACAGCCGATGCGCTCCATAATTTCTGCCGCATAGGACAGTTCCCGTTCGATTCGGGCAGGGGTCGCGTAAGCTGCGCTGTTAGGCAGGCCAAGCGCTTTCAGCCGTTCCTTGCGAATGACATTCAAATAATTGACATCAATCGTAAGCCCAATGATCTTCTCCTTCGGAATGCTGAATATTTCCGCCGGCGGCGACAGCTCAGGCATTAACGGCACGTTGGCAACCTTGAATTTCTTATGCGCCAAGTACATCGACAGCGGAGTTTTCGACGTTCTGGAGACGCCTACCAGCACGATATCGGCTTTAAGGATTCCCATTGTATCCCGCATATCATCATACTTAACGGCAAATTCTACAGCCTCGACCTTGCGGAAGTAATCCTCGTCGAGCACATGATTAAGACCCGGCTCCTGCCTGGATTTCCTTCTTGTCTTCTCCTCAAGACTGTTGACCAGCGGTCCCAATAAATCGATAGCCGTAACCTTATGCAGCTCGGCAAACCGGATCAAGGCAGAGCGAAGATGCGGAATGACGAGTGTATACAATAATATCGCATTATGCTCCTTCGCCCCAATCACTACACGCTCCAGTGTCGCTTCATCATGTATAAATGCCGCTCTTCGGATATCGGCGTAGATCGGATGAAATTGAGCGACCGCCGCCCGAATGACAAGCTCGCCTGTATCACCGGCAGAATCCGAGACGACATAGATGATCACCTCAGGCTTTAAATCGGCCATCGAATCACGCTCCAATCAAAGTTTTGCGGGAGTTGCCATTTACCAGACAAGCTTGGAGAAGTCGGCTACATCATTGATTTGCTCGGCAATGACTGCCAGAGTCGCCAGCCTGTTGTTCCGAACGGCTTCATCCTCAGCCATAACCATGACCCCGTCGAAGTAATGGTTGATGGCATCCTTCAAACCGGCAAGCTTAGCAATTGCCCGGGCAGTTTGAGCAGATTGAATCGCTGCGGCAATCTCGTCTCTAACCGACAGCCATGCCTCATACAGCTCTTTTTCCGTATGATCCGCAAACAATTCCGGCTTTACTTCTTTAGACGTTGCTTTTGAAGCAAGGTTGCAGATACGAGTCAAGGCATCTACAACAGCCTTGAATTCATCACGTCGTTCCCCTGCGGCGGCTGCTGTCAGCGCGGCAGCGCGATCGATCGTTCTGCCAAGATCGTTGTAGCCGCTAGCCATTGCCGCATCGATGACATCGTAGCGAATCCCCTGCTCCGTCAACACATTTTTAACGCGCAGACCGAAAAACTCATACAATTCCTTACGAATATCGTCCACATCGCGTTTCAACGTTTTTGCCGCATGCACCTCAATGGCGAGTCCGAACAATACATCAAGCGACAGCGGAAGCTCATGAGCCAGAATAATTTGTACGATACCGGCAGCCTGACGGCGAAGCGCATAAGGATCCTGCGAGCCTGTTGGAATGATGCCAATTGAGAAGCAGCCTGCAATCGTATCTATTTTGTCCGCCAGACTTACTAATGCGCCTGCCCATGAGGCCGGTGCACGGTCTCCTGCAAAACGCGGCTGATAATGCTCATTGATCGCTTGCGCCACCTCTTCCCGCTCTCCGGCTTTACGCGCATAATCCTCGCCCATAATGCCCTGCAGCTCAGGAAATTCATAGACCATCTGAGTTACGAGATCGAATTTGCATATCAGCGCAGTTCTCGCGGTATCCTCCGAAACCTGCGCATCTGCGCCCAGCGTATCCGCAAGCTTCACAGCAATGGCATGAATGCGGCGTACTTTATCGGCCACTGTTCCAAGCTCCTCATGATAAACGATGTTCTCCAGCTTTGCGAGCGCATCGTCGATGGCAAGCTTCTGATCCTCAGCGTAGAAAAATTTCGCGTCAGACAGCCGTGCGCGAAGCACCTTCTCATTCCCCTTAGCTACCGCTTCGATAGCATCGCGATTGCCGTTGCGCACAGTGACGAAGAACGGCAGCAGCTTGCCCCCATCATCAAGCACCGGGAAATACCGCTGATGCTCCCTCATAGAGGTGACGAGCACCTCCTGCGGAATGTTAAGGAAGGACGGATCAAACTTGCCGAAAAGCACGCTCGGATATTCGACGAGGAACAATACCTCCTCAAGCAAATCCTCCTTCACGGCAATTTGCCAGCCTTGCTCGGCGGCAAGCGCATGAATGCCCTCCATGATCATGCCTTCCCGCTCGGTGACATTCACGATGACATGCTGAGCCCGAAGCTGCTCGACATATTGAGACGGCTGCGCGATGACAGCTTCTCCGCCAAGGAAGCGATGGCCGCGCGTCACATTGCCGCCCTGCACACCGGTAATTTCAAGCGGAATAATATCCTCTCCGAACAGAGCGACAAGCCAGCGGATCGGGCGGACAAAACGAAGCTCATGACTGCCCCAGCGCATATTTTTCGGAAACGACATCGAGGTAATCAGAGACGACAAGCCTTCAGGCAGCACATCGCTCGTTACTGTGCCGATGCTGCTCTTGTTCGCGTAAATATATTCAACGCCGCCCAGCTCCTTGAAGTAGAACGAATGGGGCTCGACGCCTTGACTTCTTGCGAAGCCCAGCGCGGCCTTGCTCCAGTTCCCTTCGGCATCCTGCGCGATTTTGCGGGAAGGACCCTTCACTTCCTCGTTCACATCGGCCTGCTTCTCCTCCACATCATGGATAAGAACAGCAATTCGGCGCGGTGTTCCGTAAGCCTCAACCTCACCATGGCCGATACGGGCCGATTCCAGCCATTTGACCGTTTTCTCCTTCAATTGGTTCATGGCGCCGCGAACGAAACGGGCAGGAACCTCTTCAAGACCGACCTCAAGCAATAAATCCTTAGCCATTAGCGTTCACCCCTTTCTTCAACAGCGGGAAGCCGAGACGCTCGCGCTCCTCCAAATAAGTAGCCGCGCAGGAGCGAGCCAAATTGCGGACACGCATAATATAACCTGTGCGCTCTGTTACGCTAATTGCTCCGCGAGCATCAAGCAGGTTGAATGTATGCGAGCATTTCAGCACATAATCATAAGCCGGGAATACAAGCTTCTGTTCCATCGTTCGCTTCGCTTCTTCCTCGTACATATTGAACAGCGAGAACAGCATCGCGACATCGGATGTTTCGAACGTATATTTGGAATGCTCGTACTCTGGCTGGAGGAAGACATCGCCATAGGTTACACCTTCCACCCATTCCAGGTCGAATACATTTTCCTTGTCTTGAATATAGGACGCCAGACGTTCCATCCCGTACGTAATCTCAACTGCAACCGGATTTGCGTCAATACCGCCAACCTGCTGGAAATAAGTGAACTGCGTAATTTCCATGCCATCCAGCCATACTTCCCAGCCAAGGCCCCAAGCGCCCAGCGTCGGCGATTCCCAGTTGTCCTCAACAAAGCGAATATCATGCTTGAGCGGATCAATTCCGAGTCTGCTTAAGCTTTCGAGATACAGCTCCTGAATATTGTCTGGCGACGGCTTCAAAATAACCTGAAACTGATGATGCTGGTACAGCCGATTCGGGTTCTCGCCGTATCTGCCATCCGCCGGGCGGCGGGAAGGCTCCACATAAGCGACATTCCACGGCTCCGGCCCTATTGTCCGCAGGAAGGTCATCGGGTTCATCGTTCCCGCACCTTTCTCAACATCATACGGCTGAACGAGAATACAATTCTGCTCGGCCCAAAACTGCTGCAATGTCAAAATCATACCTTGAAAATTCATTACGCGCGTCTCTCCTTATTGGTCAACTATTGGCGCACATCAGACAGCTGTATAAGACGATATCACAAAAAGCTCCCGTCCACTACGTCTGATGACAGACATAGGGACGAGAGCTGTTCTCCCGCGGTTCCACCCTACTTGGCTTCCTCTCGCACATTAGCGCGATGCAGGAAACCCGCTTTCAAATTCGCAAACTCCGGAGCGCCTTTCGTCTAGTCCGTCCTTCCGGGCTCTCACCTCCCCCGGATCGCTGATACTCTATAGGCCGTAACCGACTACTTTCTCCATCATCGTTCCATATACATGATATTATATCATATCTAATATCTGATTGCTTGTCAACTCACAACTATTTCCGCCCACAACTATTTCCGCTGTCATTCTAACCTAATTATCGATTCAACCTGCTCTGCCAAGCCAGATCTATCCTGCCGATTAAAAGGCAGCCCCATTCGCATTCTCGTTCTTCTTCAATGCAGCGTCTTCGGATCGAAATGCTTCCGCGAAAGCAAGCTTGCTGCGATGCTTGCGCCAACGGAAAAAGCATAGTATGCCCCTTGTATATTCATCCAGAATCATGCCGACATAGATCCCGTACAATCCCCATTCCAGACCGATGCCCAGTACGAAGGCCAGACCTACCGCGATAATCCACATGCTGGTCAGCGCGGTCATCATGACATAGCGTCCGTCGCCAATCGCATTAAGCGATTGCCCAAGCGCCATATTGAGCATTTTACCCGGCTGCAGCGCAAGATTGAGCCATAGAAGCGCAACAACCATCTCAATAATCCATTCATCATCCGTGAAAGTTGTAATGATGGGGCTGCGGAACAAGATGAGCAGGAGCGTATTCGCCAGCACGATCAGAATACCGAAGCCCAGCACGCGATAAGCGCTATAATAAGCTTCCTTTAGCTTGTTTGCCCCATACAAGTGAGCAATCTGGATTTGAACAGCCAGCGCCAGCGACCAGCCGAATAGAAAGGCAAACGACTCCATCGTATTCATATACGTACGGGCAGCAAGCGGAAGCTGCCCCATGGAGGCAACCATGCTAAAGAGCACCACTTGCGAGATCGTCCAGGAGGCTCCGTTCATACTAAGCGGCCAACCGATCTTGACGATTTCCTTCAGCAGTTTGCGGTTGAAGCTGACAAATTCCCGCAGCACAATCGGCGTTCCAAAGGCGTTGCGAAACATCCAGTACTGGAACAGCAAGGCGACAAAACGGCTTATGACCGTCGAGATCGCAATACCGAACAAACCCCACTGCGGAAACCCGAAGGCGCCGAAAATAAAAGCATAATTCAATACAATGTGCAAAATATTCATTCCGATAGAAACATACATCGGTGAGCGTGTATCGCCAGTACTGCGAACCGCAGAGCTGAGCGACAAATTAAGCGCAAGCAGAATAATGCCGCCGCCCACAATGGACAGATAAGTGTAGGACATTTCCTTCAGATCGTCCGGCACTTGCAGAATCGATGCAAAGGTGTGGGAGGAGGTTGCCAGCAGCACACTAACCCCGATGCCTATAATCGCGGTCAATGCGACCGACATCACGCCAATCTTTCGCGCATCCGCTGCTCTTCCAGAGCCAAGCTTCTGGGAAATAAGAATACCCGCTCCTCCGCAAATAAGTGTAAACAAAATAACGACCGCATTAAAAAACTGATTCGCTATGCCGACAACAGCAACAGCGTCGTCCGAGATACGGCTTACCATTAAGGTGTCCGCAGTTCCCAGCATGAATTGAAGCATCATCTCAACCATAATCGGCCATGTAAGCGCCCATATGGCCGGTGTCTCTTGTCTCAATTTCTCGTGTTGAACATTTCCTTTGGCCATAGAGCTTCAATCCATCCTTTCACTCTGAACGAACTGATTGTATGCTCTTAGCCAGCGAAAGGTCAACGTCCTGAATATGTCCCTACAATGGGAATTTATCCATCTGATCCAGAAAAGAGCGTGATTTCAGCGTCAAGCCTAAATTAGCATCCACTAAGAGCCGCATAGCTCGCTTAAGCTCTCCTTTTGTTTCCTCTTTCACCTGAATCGATCCCAAACGGCGCAAATCCATTCTTCTGAACAGCCTTAGCAGCTTGAGCGCACCGTCGCCCAGCGGTTGAGCGAATGAATCTTTGTACCCGCACCTGCTGCACAGGACGCCGCCGGAGTGGGCGCTGAGCGACATGGAGCCGACTACATTTCCGCAGGACACACAGGCATCGAATACCGGACCATACCCCATCACCTCAAGGATTCGCATCTCATAAAGCTGTGTAATAATTGCCGCATCCTTCCCTTCCGCATAAGCGGCCATGCAAGCCTTAAGCTGTTCGAAAATATAACCGCTGGACTCATCCTCCTGCAAGGCGCGGTCCGTCAGCTCTGCTGCATATGACGCATATGCCGCCAGCTCAAGCCGCTCACGCAAAAGATGGTGAGATTCAATAATCTCACCATGTGTCAACGTACCTAGCCCGCTATTGCGAAAAAACAAAAATTCACCGTGCGTAAACAATTGCGCGAGCGAGCCATGACGGCTCTTTGTTTTTTTAGCTCCGCGAACAATGATGCCGACCTTGCCGTTCGTACGTGTCAGTACGTTAATAATTTTATTGCCTTCCCCGTAATCCATGCTCCGGATGACAATGCCTTCAACCCGGTACTGCATAGCGTTTCTCCCCTAACCTGCGCTTGCTTGCGCGGCCTGACTGCCCAACCCATTATTCACATACCTTCGAGCTCTGAGGCAGCTTCACCGTCTTCTTCCTCGTCCACGCCGTCCACTGCCTGCAGGCCATCCATCTCTTTATAAAGTAAAAAAGCGTCCACGTCCCCTGTCAGCGCAAAATACTTCCACGAAAAGTCTCGCATTCGTATTCATCCCTCTCCGCGATCAGAAATGCTGCATACGGATAGAATGCGATGTTCAGGGCCGGCCTATGCGAAGCATAAAAGGGCATGAAACCCTTAAATTGGATGCCCATTCAAATTATCAGTCGTTGCGGAATCCAAGATCCTTCAATACGCGGTCATGGTTGCGCCAATCCTTCTTCACCTTTACCCACAGCTCCAGAAAGACGCGCGATCCCAGCAGCAGCTCGATGTCACGCCTTGCCAGCCTGCCAACCTCTTTCAGCAGCGCGCCCTGCTTGCCGATGACGATGCCCTTCTGCGAATCCCGTTCGACGAAAATTACGGCGCCGATGCTGACCACGCCATTCTCCTGAACGCGCATATCCTCAATGGAAACAGCAATCGAATGGGGAATTTCTTCCCTTGTTTGATGCAGAATTTTTTCGCGGATCAATTCGGCGCAAACGAACTGCTCCGGATGGTCAGTCACTTGATCAGCAGGATAATATTGCGGTCCTTCCGGCAAATATTTGGTCAACACATCCAGCAGCGTATTTACATTATTGCCCTGCAGAGCCGAAATCGGCACAACTTCAGCAAAATCATGCAATGCGCTATACTGCGCTATAAGCGGCAGCAGCGCCTCTGGATGAATTTTGTCGATTTTGTTCATAACGAGAATAACCGGTGTTTTGACATTTTTCAGCTGCTCGATAATAAAACGGTCTCCGCCGCCCAGACCTTCCGATGCGTCAATAAGAAACAGCGCTGCGTCAACCTCGCCCAATGTTCCCACGGCAGCCTTCACCATGAAATCGCCAAGCTTCGATTGCGGCTTGTGAATGCCTGGCGTATCCAGAAATACAATTTGCTTGTTTTCCTTCGTATAGACGCCATGAATCTTATTGCGCGTTGTTTGCGGCTTGTCCGACATAATCGCAATCTTCTGACCGATCATTTCGTTGATGAGGGTAGATTTGCCCACATTGGGACGGCCGACAATCGCGACGAAACCCGAATGAAACTTCTCCTTGCCTTTTGTTGATCCACTCATAATGATGCCTTGTTCCCCTTCCAGACTAGCTTATTTCTCCACATTCAATGAAAAAGCGCCCGGCAGCAGCTCTGCTACCGTCATTACGCGCCAGTCTCCCTGCAGATTCCCCATAATAACAGGCATATCCGGCAGGCACAATTCAGCCAGCACCTGTCTGCACACCCCGCAAGGCGTAATGGGCTCCGGCGTTTCTCCGACAACAGCGATCGCCTGGAACGAACCCGGCTTATCTCCATCAGCGACAGCCCGGAACAACGCCGTGCGTTCAGCGCAATTGGTGGGGCCGTAAGCAGCGTTCTCCACATTGCAGCCCCAATGAACCTTGCCGTCTCCGCCAAGCAGCGCTGCGCCTACTTGAAAGCCTGAGTAAGGGACATAAGCGCGCTTTCTGGCCTCTAATGCCTCAGTGAGCAGCCCCTTCCATCCTTCGGGAAGCTCTGTATTATGTTGGGGTTTATCCATTCCTGTTCCCTCCTGCTATATAAGAACGATTGAAAGGAACAAGGGGGTCGCTGCGCTGGGGAATGTTCTTACGATCGCTGTTGTTCCCGGAATTGTTGAATTTACGTGGTTCATGGTCGAATTCCGGAAACAAAGGCGACCGCTGACGCTTCTCCAGAAACATTCTCCTGCTCCGCTCTGTTGTTCTTTTTTCATTCACCTTAAATAGTCCATCATTCATTAGACAATTGTCAGCATAGCGCGCTGCTCTCAGTCAAAAAGCAATATCCGCATATGCGGCAGAAACACGATCAAGCCAATGACAACAGCTGCAAAGGCCAATACGAGTACGGCGCCAGCCGCGATATCCTTGGCCGCTTTCGCCAGCGGATGCTGCCCCGGGCTTGCCAGATCAACGATGCTCTCGATAGCTGTGTTGAACAGCTCAGCGGCAATGACAAGCGCTGCTGTGAGCAGCACTATGACCCACTCTAATCCCGATATTCTGAACCATAATCCAGCGGCGATGACAAGAACAGCCATCATGACATGGAATCGCATATGCCGCTGCGTACGAAGGGCATGTCCGATGCCGGACAGCGCCCAACCCGCGCTTCGCAGGAAGCGGGCCATTAACGCTGGAGGCCTGCTTGCGACAATACAGCCTCTTGCTTCCCAGTCATGACAGCCTCGCTCGCTTCATCCCCATGATCATAACCGAGCAAATGAAGAAATCCGTGTACGAACAGGAAGCCGATTTCCCGCTCCAGCGAGTGGCCGTATTCCTCACTCTGCGCTTGTGCCCGTTCAACAGAAATAATAATGTCGCCAAGCATGCTCTCCAGCTCGGCAGGAATGGGGTCATCCTCGCTGTCTACCTCGTATACGATCTCCAGCTCGTCCTCTCCGGCCTCCTGCATCGCGAATGACAGTACATCTGTTGGCCGGTCGATACCGCGATAGTCGCGGTTCAATTGATGAATCTCCTCATCATCGACAAAGGTGAGCGTAACCTCTCCCTCCTCAATGCCTTCCGCATGTCCCGCAAGCTGAAGCAACTGCTCCAGCCGCTCAATATAGGACTCAGGAATGTTCAGCTTGTCCTGATTATTGCTCCAACCAAGCTCTAAACTCATACCAGCCGCTCCTTTGGCTTCACGTCATCGGGATATTCAATACGGGAATGGAAAATGCCGAATACCGTTTCTTTCAACGTTTGCGCAATTTTCTCCAATTCCTTGAGTGTCAGATCACAATCATTAAACTGCCCATCATCCATCCGATCCTTCATAATCTTGTTGATCATCGACTCGATATGCTCGACCGTCGGTTGGCGCAGGCTGCGGACAGCCGCTTCAATACAATCGGCGATGCCGACAATTGCCGCTTCCTTCGATTGCGCCTTGGGACCAGGATAGCGGAAATCATCCTCAGTGAAATCCGGCTCCTCGCCGGCTTCCTCTGCCAGCTTAAGCGCCTTGTGATAAAAGAACTTAAGGAAAGTCGTGCCATGATGCTGCTCTGCAATATCGCGAAGCGGCTTAGGAATGTTATGGCTCTTGAGCATTTCAACTCCGTCTCGCGCATGAGCGATAATGATCGATTTGCTCAGCTTCGGTTCGATATGATCATGCGGGTTTTCCATATTGGACTGATTCTCGATAAAATAGCTCGGTCGCTTCGTTTTGCCGATATCGTGGTAGAAGGAACCGACCCTGCAGAGCAGGCCGTTCGCGCCGATCGCCTCAGCTGCAGCCTCGGACAAATTGCCCACCATCACGCTATGGTGATAGGTCCCTGGCGTCTCTGTCAGCAGCTTGCGCAGCAGCGGATGGTTCGGATTCGACAACTCCACCAGCTTGAGCGCCGACAAGATACCGAACGATATTTCAAAGAATGGCATAATTCCAATAACCAATACGGCGGTCAACAGGCCGCTGGCAAAAGCAAAGCCCACTGTTAGAACAACCTCTGACTGTGACGGCAAATCCTTCAACAGCAGCAATGCCAATACCGAGCCGGACCCGAATAGACTGACCATAATTCCGGCCTTCAAGATTGTAGATCGCTGGCTTGCTCGATGTATGGCAAAGATCGCTGCGAATGAAATAACCGCCGTCACAAATCCGTAGTTGAAATCGAAAATTCGGTTTGAATCCATGTTGAAAATGACACTACCAGCAATGGCAAACAGGAACGAGCTGACAACAGCCAGCTGTACATCAAGCAGCAGCGTTATTAGCATTGCCCCCATCGCAGTAGGTGCCAAATATCCGACGTACGGCATCGATTCCGTCTGCGTCAATTCGACAATTCTCATCGCTACAATGTTCAGCAGGAAGATGAGCCAAAGCATGGAAAGCTGCACATTATTATATTTGGCGCTCGCAGCCGCATTCATGCCTGACGTTTTCTCCAGATAGCTGTAGATAACGAGTACGAACAGAGCAGACAACAGCAATAAGCCTACTTGCGGCCAATACGATTTCTTATCCTGCAGCAAGCCCCATGCCGATAGACGGTCATAGACTTCCTTCGTTACCATCTCGCCTTTATGAAGAATTACCTCGCCTTGCTTGATGGTTACCTCCGGCGTATTTTCCTTGGCGGCAACACGCGCCGCATTCGTCGCTTCATTATCGGAAAATTTGTTCGGCATAATCGCATAACGTGCAAGCTCCTGAACAATTTCCCTCGTCTTCCGTTCACTAAGGGTGCTGGCATTCACGAGCTCTGCCACCTTAGTCCGCGCTGTCTCCGCTTCACGGAGCGGGTCGCTCATCAGCTTGCGGACAATAACAACACCGACCTCACGCATCTCAGATAGCTGGGTGGAGCTCAGCGATGGAAGCTTATAATACGTTTCCTCGGGAATACGGTACGATTGTGATTTCACGATGCTCGACATTTCCTCAAGCAGTGTATCATTATAAATTTCGTTGCCATGATTATTCTCCACGAATTTATCAACAAATTCGTTATAATGGCGTGGTATTTCGGTCCGATAGATCGTCACCTTGTTCTCAAGCGACACCTGGTCATCTTGATTGAGCTGCTCCATCCGCGAGAAAACCCGTTCAAGCAGCTGCTCACTCCTGAGCGCAACAATCGCATACTTCGGCTCAACCTTCTCCGCCGCTTCTTCCTGCGCTTGAAGTCTCGCCTTATCGTCCTTGATTTCCTTCTGCGCTTCAATGTTGCGTTCGCTCCGCTTGCCCAGCTCAATATCATAGGTCGTGGGCAGCAGACTCGGAGCCATGCTGAAATAAAATAGCAATACAAATAGAAAAAGCAGTACCGAACGCACCGCTATACTATGCTTCCAATTACTTAATCTCATATGCATTCCCCCTATGAGCAGGACTTGGACATCATCCTGAAATGGACAAGGACCCCACGGATGAAAAGTCATCCCTATGAATGGGCCTCCACTCAAATGAATGGACATCCACTGTGAATGGGGATTCCTTCAAGACGAATGAGCCCGCCCTCGATTGGATTTCTGCCCGAATGAACGGGCCAGGCCTCCACTTTGAACGAACGGGCTTCCCGCCTAATGAATCTCCGTCTTCATGCTTATTGTTCTTGAATGCTCTTGAATGCTCTTGAATGTTCTTGAAAAGTGGTTCTCTTTTCAATTCACTGTACAATCAACCAACTCTCACAACCGTCAAAACAGCGTCAAATAGCGTCAAACAGCCCAATAACCGACGAGTAGCCGTCATTCCGTGATTTAGCTCTTTCTGGAGCTGTAAAGTAGCTGTAAAGCTGTTTTTACCGCTTACAGAGTATCTTTTGCTGCTTTTGATCAGCTGTAAGAGGGTTTTATACGCTTAACAGCTCCCAACTGGCCGCATTTCAGCCCTTTCTGGAGCTGTAAAGCTGTTTTTACCGCTTACAGAGTATCTTTTGCTGCTTTTGATCAGCTGTAAGAGGGTTTTATATGCTTAACAGCTCCCAACTGGCCGCATTTCAGCCCTTTCTGGAGCTGTAAAGCTGTTTTTACCGCTTACAGAGTCCCTTTTGCTGCTTTTGATCAGCTGTAAGAGGGTTTTATACGCTTAACAGCTCCCAGCAGACCGTGATTCAGCCCTTTCTGGAGCTGTAAAGCTGTTTTTACCGCTTACAGAGTCCCTTTTGCTGCTTTTGATCAGCTGTAAGAGGGTTTTATCTCCCTAACAGCATGTAAAAGCTAGCGGGTTCGTTGCTTGATCTATGATCGGAAAATGAATTCGAGCACGATAAAATAAAAGCGTCTCATCAATGGCTCCTGCTCCTGGGCAAAAAAGCCCTGAATGCCCTGAATGCCCTGAATGCCCTGATTATGCTGTCCTTCTGGGACGCATGTCTTTTCGCGTCGCACGCAGCTCCCAGCGCGCGGTGTTTCGCTGCATGACGGCGGTCGGTCGACCGCATGAGCTAGCTGCATTTGCTAGATATGCGGCATTACTGGTTTTCCTGTGCTTCGGCGTCTCCGTTGTAGGCAACGATGATCTTTTGGACGAGAGAATGGCGCACTACGTCCTGTTCAGAGAATAGGACAAACCCGATTTCGTCGATATTTTGCAAAATACGTCTTGCTTCGTTCAATCCGGATCGTTTGCCTCGCGGCAGATCGATTTGCGTAACGTCGCCTGTTACGACCATCTTCGAACCAAAGCCCAGCCGCGTCAGAAACATCTTCATCTGCTCCGGCGTCGTATTCTGCGCTTCATCTAGAATAATGAACGAATCGTCAAGCGTCCTGCCCCTCATGTACGCCAGCGGAGCAACCTCAATCAAGCCGCGTTCGAACGCTTTAGTCGTTTGATCAGGACCCAGCACATCATGAAGCGCATCATACAGCGGGCGCAAATAAGGATCAACCTTCTCCTGCAAATCACCCGGCAGAAAACCGAGGTTCTCACCCGCTTCAACAGCAGGCCGTGTCAGAATAATCCGTTTTACAGCGCCTTCCTTGAGCGCAGCTACCGCCAATACGACAGCTAGGTAGGTTTTTCCTGTTCCCGCCGGACCGATGCCGAATACAATATCGTGCCGCTTGATCATTTTCACATAATGACGCTGTCCAATCGTTTTGACGCGAATTGGCTTTCCACGGTACGTCGTCGTAATTTCCGCTTTGAACAAATCTAGCAATTGATCAGCCTGCAATGTCTTGGACAAATCAAGCGCATACGCAATATCGCGCTCGGAAGGTGTGTACCCGCCTCGAACAAGCTGCTGCAGAACGGTATACAGCTGTTCAAGCGTGTCAACCTCTTCACTACGACCGGTAATCGTTATTTCCGCTTCTCGGGACAAAATATCCGCATCTGTCTGCTCCTGCACCAGTCTCAGAAATCTGTCCTGTGGACCGAACAGTGCAAGTCCTTCCGCCGCATTCGCTAGCGGGATCTTTATACTCTTGGTTTCATTCGACAAAAATTCTCATTCCCCTTGCATATAAACTAGCGGTCTTTCTGCTACAATCGATTGTTCCACTTCAAAAAGCACTTTCATATAAACTTTACCATTGTCCGTCTTTTCATGCAAAATGTTTTCCGCGCGAATCTCCGCAGATGACCCTGCCTTCGCCAATATATCGGCACGCGCTTGCAGCAGCCCCGTTGCTTTTGCCTCTTCTGCGCTTATGGAATGGTTGTCCTTCCGCACCTCCATGACCGTCTCCTTGATCCGTCCGAGAGGCATCTCGTTCGAACGCCATGTCACTTTCTCCATATGCCTCGCTGTTTCATAGGCGGCAAACTTCGATTTGCCGAACCCGCTTACCTTGAAGGCTCGTCCGCCAATGACGGCATACCACCTTGTCTCCGTATTTCCCGTATATACTTTCAACTCCCGCTGGAGCGGTGATACGATGTTGTATTCATGCCAGACCAGACCCTTGACCGTCCCCTTGGCTACGACTGTCTTCGTATGGGCAGCATCTCCATATATCCCTGATATGAGGACATCGCCCTTTCTCACCTTCATGTTCCGTTTGACGACTGGTCTGCCGCTCTCTGCCAAAATATGCGTAACGACCGCATCCATCGATGCCACAAGATGTCGCGGATTGAGAAGCGGCTTCGGCGCAGCGTTCTTCGTCTCGACGACTTGAATCGTAATTTTGGTGCCGCGTTTCTCTACACCGATCCATGCCGCTCCCGGCAGCTTCTGGGTGAGACGCTTGGACAGCACCTCTGTGCCCTCCAGCCTGAACGACCATTGGAAGGGAAAGACCCCCTCCTGCCGCGCAACCTGTAGAATCTGCTCTTCGGACAGCAGCTCGTTTCCTTTGACCTCAATTGTCCAAACCAGAGAAGACAGCAAATACATGCCGACGAAGAAGAGGGCTAGTCCCCCTGCAAAAAAAAGCCGCCGCTGCACCTTCACGAGCCAGAACGGCAGCCCCAGACGTGCGACAACATGCAGTCGGCAGCCTGTCTCCCTTAGAATCGGACGAAGACGGAAGAAGTCGCCGACCGTCACCTCGCATTCAAGCTCCCCCCCGCTTGCAAAGCGGATCGACCACAGTTGAAGACCGGCTGCAAGCGCCCGATTAACGAGCCCCTCCATCCCCTCGCCTCGTACCCGGATCGTAACGATCCCTCGTACCCACTGCATCCAGGATGCATTCATTGCCGCCGCCTCCTTAACGATTGACGATTATTCCATATCGCGAACTTCAATATGTTTGATTTGGCCTTCCACAAACACTTCTTCGGTCCATATCGTACGTATGACAAGCTCCTGCCCTGTTATTTCAAGCTCTCCCTTGCTGAGTGCCAGCCTCAGCCTGTCGCTGGAGAAATGAAGCACGCCGCGATGATTCTCAATATAGAGCTGGCGATCGCCAATCATCGTAAGACGGGGCAGGTCAAAGACAACGTCCTGAGGCAAATCAAGCAGATCGGCGGCCATTTTACGCAATTTGCGATTAAAGCGGCGCATGTATGCAGAAGCCCCCTTTCCGTACTGTACCAAAATATGCGAGCAGCGCTGAAATTATGAGGAGGAAGGGCACAGAAAGAAGCTCTTATCATAAAAACAAGCAACCAGCCCTTTCTCCATGAGAATGGCGGTTGCTTGTAGATATCATTTATTTGAGACGATAAGGCCGCTTGGACCGGGGAGGACCGAGTATCTCTGCAACAATGATTGCTTTGCGCAGCTCGTCGCCCTCAGGCATGCGGAATGCCTCAGCTTCACGGGCTGGCTGCATATCAGAGGCATTGTGCATCGAAGATAATTGGCCTGTTCGAAGGGTTGAAGCCCCGTATTGCTGCACAGGCGGGGGCGGAGCAGCAGCCATTGCGGGACGATGCTCCCGATACTGATTCGAGATCTGCTGATTCGAGATCTGCTGATTCGAGATCTGCTGATTCGAGATCTGCTGCTCCGAAGCCTGCTGCTCTGTTGCAGGCGCCCCAGTCCTGCCGCTGAAATCCGGCATTCGGGCAGCGCCCTTTTGTCTGCTCTTGTTGAACAACGAGACGACAAGCCCAACCGCAATGGCAACAATAAACATATTATTACTCAGAAAATCGATGATTTCGTCCAATTCATCACCTCCGACGAATCATTAGTCTATCAGCATCCAAACCTGCAATCGTTACATGCACATTACTCTTTATCGGTAGCGGTTGTATCTGGCTTGCCGATAGAGCCCCTCATTTGCGTATCTGCCTCAATGTTCTTCAAATTCATGTAATCGAGAACGCCAAGCTTGCCATTCTTAAGCGCATCCGCCATAGCAAGCGGAACCTGCGACTCTGACTCTACAACGCGCGCGCGCATCTCAACGACACGAGCCTTCATCTCTTGCTCCTGCGCAACGGCCATTGCGCGGCGCTCTTCCGCTTTAGCCTGCGCAATACGTTTGTCTGCCTCCGCCTGCTCGGTTTGCAAATGTGCGCCAATGTTCTTGCCTACATCCACATCCGCGATATCAATGGATAGAATTTCGAATGCCGTTCCTGCATCAAGTCCTTTGCCAAGCACAGTACGAGAGATCATATCAGGATTCTCCAGCACATCCTTATGCGAATTGGATGAACCAACGGTCGTTACAATACCTTCACCAACACGCGCAATGATCGTTTCTTCACCCGCGCCGCCCACGAGCCGTTCAATGTTGGCGCGCACGGTTACACGTGCTTTAACCTTCACTTCAATGCCGTCTTTCGCTACAGCAGCGACGATTGGCGTTTCGATTACACGCGGATTAACGCTCATCTGTACAGCCTGCAGAACATCCCGGCCTGCAAGGTCAATTGCTGCCGCACGCTCGAACACAAGCTCTATATTCGCGCGCTGGGCGGCGATAAGCGCATTGACAACACGGTCAACATTACCGCCGGCCAGAAAGTGGCTCTCCAGTTGGTTAATCGTTAGACCGAGTCCTGCTTTGGATGCCTTAATAAGCGGATTAACGATACGGCTTGGCACTACGCGCCGCAATCGCATTGCGACCAGCGTTATAATGCCGACGCGCACACCGGATGCCAGCGCCGAAATCCATAGCATAATTGGGAAAAAGCTGAGAAATACAGATAGTGCAATAACAGCCAGAACAACAATGATCAATATGCTGACGATTGGATCCAATGTCATAGAAACCCCTCCAATATTTTATTATTTGCCCGTTTCATTCCATTGCTGCACAACGATGCGGGCGCCGTCCACCTTCACTACTTTTACCGCTGCGCCAGCGCTTATAAACTCGCCGGAGGTCACCACATCAACTCGTTCATCTTCAATGACAGCCGTTCCTGCAGGTCTAAGCGGTGTCAAGGCGGTTCCGGTCCTGCCCAAAAGCGTGGCCCTCGTTGCAGTCGATACATACCCCTCGTCGGTCGTTAGCTGGTCTTTCAGAATAAATTTATTCCATATTCCCAGATGCTTGAACCGAATCGCTACGAAGATAACAATCAGCGCGGCAACTGCAAGCGCAATGACCAATGAAATGATAGCTGTGCGGGTATCCGCCGCTGAGAGCAATATGCCTCCAATAAGCGAGGCGGTCCCTAATATCCCCAATATTCCGAAGCTCGGTATGAACAGCTCGCTTACGAGCAGCACGAGCCCAATCAAGAATAGAATGACGGATTCCATCCCAGCGAAGCCTGCCACGAAATGGCCGAAGAAATAGAGCGTGAATGCGACAACACCCAGTATGCCTGGGAAACCAAAGCCTGGTACTAGCAGTTCAATTGCTACACCGACAATTCCGATGATGAGCAACAGCGTAACGATAACCGGCGAGGTTAAAAACTCGCCGATCTTCTCCACCACAGACGGCTTGATCTCGATAATATCCCGGTCTTCAAGCCCGATATGACGAAGCGCCTCTGCAACGGACTTGGCAGTAAATTCGGCGTAACCGACCTTGACCGCTTCTGTTGCAGATAAGGTTAGAATCTCGCCTTGCTCCAAAGTCTGCCCTAGCTGAGGCAATGCCAGCTTTATTCGTGGATCAACCATTTTGGCTGCGATTTCTGGATTGCGGCCGTTCAGTTCAGCCGCTTCCATCATCGCCTTCGTCCAGTAGGAGATGATCTTGGGATTGTCGACCAGCTCGCCAGAGCTGTCAACAACTGCTGCCGCTCCGATTGCACTCCCCGGCTCCATAATAATACGCTGCGCATTAAGGGCGATGTACGTTCCCGCCGATACAGCCTTGCCTTGTACGAAGGCAGTCGTAGGGATCTTGCTCGTGCGGACAAGATGACCGATTTCCTCCGCGCTGTCCACGCGGCCGCCTAACGTGTTGATCACAAGCAGTACCTGCTCTGCACGCGCTTCCTCAGCCTCCTGATAAGCCCGCTCCAGAAAAGACTGCAGCCCCGATTCAACGGTTTGCTCTGCCCGAATAACATAGACAGCCGGACCGATCGAGGCGCTTTCCTTGCTATTGTCTGCCGCATAAGCTCCGGCAGGCAGCAGCAGCAGGAACAACATGACAAGAAGTGCTGCTGCCGAAATCATTCTCAGTCCAAGCCTTGGTGCAGTTTGCTGCATCTCATGCCCCTCCTAAACGTATATTTTCCAGCTCATGCATCGCACTAAATATAAGATCAACTTATATAATAAGTGATACGTTCAGATAGCTGTTACGTTTCAAAACTAGCCGCGCAGCGGTTTCAGTCCACCCGCAGCCCGGAGGGCGCACCCCTTGCTCGCACTCAGTGGCCACCCTCAGCCTGTTTGAGCTTGACTGCATTCCAGTCGGTACGATAGAAGCGAACCATAACCGCAATTCCGAACACAAGCAGGAAGGAGTATAGAGCGAGCCATGCGCCCAAGCTGCCCATATCAAGTACAAAAATACAGATGTAAGCCAGCGGCACGAACAATAGCCAGCTAACCAAAAACGAAATGCGCAGCAGAAAGGTCGTATCCCCGATTCCCCGCAGCCCGCCCGCGTAGTAATTCAGCAAGCCATCGAAAATTTGCAAATATGCCGACACCTTGATCAGAAAGCCGCTCCCCAACCCGCCAGAGCAATAATGACGGCAAAAAACAGACACATGATCATAGCCAGATATGTACGTTCAATTCCTTTGCGCATATCGCCAGCGCCGAAATTTTGAGCTACCAAGTAATTAACGGTATGTCCGATGCCGGAAAAAATAGCAAACGCGTTATACATAATGATGTTCGAAACACCGACAATTGCAATCGTTATAAATCCTAGATGGCCAACCATGATCAAGTTAACCGTGCCTGTCACCGTTTGCGTTGCGAAGGAAACCAGTGACGGAATGGCCAGAACCAGAATGCTCCACCAATTTCGCAGCATCGTGCCGTTGCCTCATTCCATGATGTATTCTAAGTCCTGACGGGATGGTTACATTATTAACGAAAAAACACCCCCTTAACAAGGGAGTGTTTGGCTTTCAGCCTATGTTATTGCAGAAATTGCTGCACAAATGTGTTTACTAGTTTACCATCAGCACGCCCTTTTACCTTCGGCAATAGAGCGCTCATGACTTTCCCCATCTCGGCTTTCGAAGAAGCACCGGTTTCCTGGATGGTCTGCTGAACAATCACTTTGATTTCTTCTTCAGTCAGCTGCTGAGGCAGGTATACACTAATAATTTCAATTTCTGCTGCGACATCTTTCGCAAGATCTTCGCGGCCGGCTTTTTCAAATTCTTGGAGGGAATCTTTACGTTGTTTGATCTCCCGACTAAGGATATCAAGCACCTCAGCGTCCTCAAGAGGTCGTTTCAAGTCAATTTCCAGATTCTTCATGGAAGAACGAATCATTCGAATCGTGGTCAGCTTGAACTTCTCCTGACTTCTCATAGCTTGTTTCATATCGTCGTTCAATCGTTCGCTAAGGTTCATTGTGGAAGGATCCTCCTAAAACTTTCTCTTACGCGCAGCCTCGGACTTCTTCTTGCGCTTGACACTAGGCTTCTCATAATGCTTGCGTTTCTTCACCTCAGCCAGCACGCCATCCTTTGCGATGGAACGTTTAAAACGGCGGAGTGCAGCATCGATTGTCTCGTTTTTGCGAACTTTTGTTTCAGACACCAGTTTTCCCTCCCTCCGAAAACAGACCGTCCAAGAAAGATAACACGGCTCATCAAACTTCATTATATGTTATAACAAAAGGTAGTGTCAACTCGAAAAGACAAGCTTATTCGACTTCGCATTCCTGCGCTATGCAATATGGGTCGTCAGCTGCTTTCCACCTAATATATGGAGATGCAGATGATAAACAATTTGCCCGCCTTCTTTATTGCAATTAAAGACAAGTCTGTAGCCTGCTTCAGCAATTCCCTGCTCCTTGGCGATTGCTCTGGCAACAGAAAACATCTCTGCTATCAATTCATTATCCCCATCCGTTACGTCATTCATCGTTGGGATATGTTTCTTCGGAATAACGAGAATATGTACTGGAGCTTCGGGCTTAATGTCATGAATCGCAATGACGCGCTCATTCTCAAATACCTGTCTGGAAGGAAGAGATCCTTCGATAATTTTACAAAAAACACAATCCATCGTTCACACCCCGCTTCCTCTTCATTCCATAATAGCGAAAATTATCGGGCTCGTCCAATGCTAAAATCCCTATTAATTCCGGGTTCGTCCAATTCAATAAGGCCAGCGCAACATACGCTGGCGCAATCGGTTCAGATAGCAGCTTAGAAGAACGGGAGCAATGACAGTCCAAGCAGAGCAGCTATAGGAAAGGTCTGGCGAATGAAGCGTCTGCGCGGGAAGAAGGGACCTGGAAAGAATGGCGCAGGGAAGAAAGGGTTGAACGGAGTAAACGGAACAAATCCTCTTGGATCATAATTCGGGCCACAATGGGGAATTGCGATACACAGCGTCTCATCATCAATATGCTCGATGAAGCCATCACAGCACCAGCCATCCCTCGTTTGAACGAGCACATACCGATACTTCTGGTCTGTACACCACTTCTTTATTTCGTGCTTCTCTACATGCTTGACTGGCGGCGGCGCTATTGGCGCAGGTGCTATTGGCAGCGGTGCGGTCGAAGTTTTTTTCGGAAATGGCTCGGTCATTATTTTCTTCTCCATTAAAAATATTACCTCCCGGGAAATTATCTTCTCTTCTTACCATGATATTCGCCCTCAGGCGGTTGGCGCTTGACCATCGAAAAAATAGGCTGCGTCCCATTGACAGCGATTCATGCCGATTTGATTAGACTATCAGCCTAAATCGAGATGGATTGGCTCTAATTTCCCACGTATAATGGACAATGAACGACTGGAGGCCATTCTATGTCTCCTTGCGCTGTAACCAGCGGTTCGTTGTCTCTTCTCGCTCCGGAAGGAGCATGAGATGTTATATGCATGCGCTTGGACAGGATTAGCTCCATCAGGCGCTGGAATAAATACAGCCCATACTGACAGATATGGAAGCGGTTTATGCGCTTCACTAGAACTAGAGGGGGATTCACCAATGAAAGTTGCAATTATCGGGGGCGGACTTGCAGGTCTGACCGCAGCGGCATACTTATCCGAGCAGACAAGCATGAAAGGCGTTCTGTTTGAACGCAGTCCGCAGCTTGGAGGTCGCGCTTTTACATATGAAAAGGCCGGCTTTACGCTGAACTACGGCGCTCATGCGATCTATGCCCTTGACCGGCATACCTTGTCCGTCATGGAGCGTGAGCTAGACCTTGCCTTCGGCAGCAAGCAGGTCGACCGCCGCAAGGTTATGTACGAGAAAGGCGAGCAGTTGACGCCTGCGCCTCTCGATTTTGTCAATTTGATGAAAACCGATATTTTGACTATGATGCAGAAGGTTCGTTTCGTAGGTGAAATAACGGCCATCATCGCGAATATTCATCAGCTTAAGAATTATGCCACTTTAGGCGATTATTTGGCCGAATCCGGCGCCGACGAGGATGTCAAGGAGCTGTGGGAGCATCTCGTATGCAGCAACTTTTTCATTACGCCTGAGGATGCTCGGCGCGTGCCAGGGACAGTGATTAGCACCTACTACCACAATTTGTTTCTATCTAATCGTCCCGTCAACTATGTGCTTGGCAGCTGGGCTGTAATTACAAATCAGCTTCGCTCGAAAACCGAGCAAAGCAGCCGCTGGTCTATTGCGCTCCAAGAGGGCGTCGATGGCATACGCTATGAGCAAGGCAAGTATGTGCTCAAAACAAAGGCGCGTGAAGAGATGTTTGACCGCATTATCTTCGCAATGCCGGTTCAGCAGGTCGTGAAGCTGCTTCGCGGAACGCCGTGGGAGCCGTTTCTGGAGCCGTATGAGCATAATACGGCGACTGAGGTTATGGTATACGATGTCGGACTGAGCGAAGTTGTGGCGCGTCCATTCAGTTATATTAGCGATATGAACAGCAAAATGTTCATATCAGATGTGTCCGCGACAGACTACACGCTAGTACCAGAGGGCGGTCAGCTGCTTCAAGGGATCGCTTATCTGAACGATGAGTCTGACGCTGAAGGCGGCGACCGCAAAGCTTATTTGGAGGAGCGAACCGCCAAGATGGAGGCTCTGTTCGATAGACATTATCCCGGATGGCGTGATTGCGTTGCCGTCAAACGCGTATCGAAAAAAGCGATGGTCCAAAGCGTGAAAAACGTTGCCAGCAATCGGCTGCTGCCTAACCGGATTGAGAGCATGCCGTTCTACTTCTGCGGTGACGGCTGCGAAGGCAAGGGCGAGCTCGCTGAACGCGCTTTTTCCAGCGCAAGGGCTGTCGCGGAGCAAATTGCTGCCGAGCTTCTGCAACTGCAGAAAGTGCATAAATAACGGGTAGCTGCTGAATGAAAGATAGGCATAGAAGCCGCTGCGGGGGCAGAATGATTTTCTGAACGAATGGGAGCGAATGGGAGCGATTTCGAGCGATTGGGAGCGATTTCGAGCGATTGGGAACGATTTCGAGCGATTGGGAACGATTAGGAAATATTCGGCGGCTCAGGCTGTATGGCAAAGAAGCAGGCGTGGAATGCGCCTGCTTCTTTGTTTTGCTTATGCTGATCGATGGAATGCTCGTACCGGCAGGGAGGGAACTGTTGCGGTTCTGCGCCTTGCCTTCGACACCAGCGCCGCTGTAAGGCTGTTTTGGAGACTGTCGATTAATTCGTTTACAAACCCCATGTTATCTAATGTGGGGTTTCTTTATATTCATTCAAAATGGTTTGTTTTTTGAATAAAACATCATGTTTCCTCGAAAATGCTTCTGTTTTCGTGGTAAAATAAAAGTAAATATTTTGGATTTCGGAGCGTGGTGCGCATGGCTCATAAAGTTCAGTTTAAAACATTTGATCAACCCTCCTTTGAGGATTTTTTGGTTTATTCCAAACTTCCGGCCCATCCTTTTTGGAGTCACATCGAATCCAAAATTGACTTTTCATTCGCCGATGAGCTGTGTGCCGGGTTGTATTCCGGTCGCGGGCAGCGTCCCTATGCTCCATCGCTCAAGCTAAAGATCCATTTGGTTCAAGCCTACTACGTCCTCACCGATCGCCAGACCGAGGAAAAAATCATCGGTGATTTATTCATCAAGCGATTCTTGGGTCTGCCAGTGGACTTCTTCGGATTCGATCACAGCACCATTGGTTTAGATCGCGACCGGATGGGGTCGTTTTTGCTGCAGGCCTGCCACTTGTATATCCTTTCGCAAATGCTTGAGTTGGGTCTGTGGGGAGATAAGAACGAACGTTGGATCATCGACTCATTTCCTTCCACGGCCCGCATCGCTTGTGTTGGATCTTACCGACTCGTTCAAAAGTCCGCGCTCCGACTGTTGCAGCATACAAAGCGGTTCAATCGCCCTTTATTTGATCTTGCTTGTCATAAGCTTCCGTTGGAGGCCCTGACCTACCGCCTGCCGCCGGGATCTACTTCCCAAGCAAGGCTGTCTGCGTTCAGTAAACTGGTCGTCCACGCATTCGGCCTGCTTAGCTGGTTTGAAAATAGTGCTTTGTTCTGGGATTGGAAGCCAAAAAACGCCCAGTTGAAATCGTTGGAACTTCAGGCTCTGCTGGCGCAAATCCTAATGGAAAATGCAAAACCTTATCTACCTGAGCCCCCAAAGCCATTCGAGCCAGAAGGGACAGATGCGTCACCGACTACAAAAACGGACGCGGCTGATGCGACCGTCACGGCAAGTTCTGAAGCACCTGAAGCCGAACAACTGGCATATGTGAAGATCCCTAGAAAGGACAGACCTTCACATCGCATCATCAGTCCCTATGACACGGACGCTAGACGAGGGACGAAGAATGCCTCCACCTCGATAAAAGGGTACAAAACTCAAAATCTATGCACCACCCAGGGCGTTGTGTTAGGGACGAAGGCGATCCCTGGTTCCGAGCATGACCGAGAGGCGATGACGGGCATGCTCCGAACCGTCCAAGCCTTTTTCGGGGTCATACCGAAAGCGGTTTTAGGAGACACGGCCTACGGTCACGGCAAACAGCGATTCGAACTGAAGGCTTTCAACCTGGAAGTGATTGCGCCTGTTGCATCTTCGA
>NZ_CAKMMF010000023.1 GCF_927798095.1 Paenibacillus plantiphilus
GATCGGAACCTGTATCCGGTTCTGTGCATCTACGAATGGCTGGCCATCCGGAAAGTACAGCCGATCCCCATTCACGACCACACGCAAGGGCATACTCAGAGCGGAGGTTTTGACAGGCATGGAGCCTATCAAGGTCATGCTGAATAAGAGTGTTACAACCACCATTTTTAACATGTTGAGCTTCTTCATGATTCAATCTCCTTTGCAGTCCTTGCATATGATAACGGATTGCTGGACCCATGCTATTATTTTTACAAGACTAATTTATTTTATAATAATTTAACTACATATGGTAATTTATTTCACAAGTATGAATTTGTAAAGTGGGTTTACAAATTTATATTGTGAAAATTACCTAACAATTTGATACGATATTGTGCCCCCTTCTCCTACCACCATTCTGACATCATAGAAGTGACAACATCATAGAAGTGACAAATATGTTTTGCAGAACTCATAAAAAATCTCCGTCTATGTCCGTAAAGCCAGTGATAATGCGGTCTATAGTTTTTATCATGCAAAAAAGACCTATTCTTTCTCATAGTTCAAGTTGGAATAAGCCTTTAAAAGTTCTCACTAGCGTTGCATAAACCTTAAATCCAAAATCGACTGAAAATTAAAAAACAGTTTTTCTGTATGAAAACCAAAAGATCAAGATCCTCTTAAAGGTAAATCTGTCCATTTAGTAATTATTATGTATTTATAGCCGTTAGCGACAGTTACGCTTTATTTACTGATTCCCAGAAGCGATTCTGAAAATTGAACAAGTAACGAGTTGTTATCGAGACATGGCGATTCGGATAAAGGTATTCCTACATCGAAAAGGTTCTTTTCACATTATGTGAAAGGTTTTTCGGATTATTATGATAAAACAACAACTGTCCCATAAGGCATCTATCGATGTCTTATGGGACAGTTGTTTGTAAATAAGCTTCTCTAAGAACCCGCTTCTTTAGAAATCGGATGTCCCTTGGAGTAACAACCCCGGGCTGCTGAATTGTAATGCTCTATTCATCCATCTGAAAATGCGCATCAAGCTTGCGTCGTTTAGGCGTATACTGCTTTGAAAGCCGCTTCTACTTGCGGCAGTATCGAATCCCACTGCGCTTCCGCTGTTTTGCTGATCGTGACAAAATCTCTGATTCCAAAAATGTTGTCTACACCCTCGATGCTAAGCAGAGCACGGGCCAAGGGGTGATCGGTTTCTTCTCCGCTTTTCAGAGAGGTGCTTCTAGGACCTTCGAATAGCGTTTGATTCGCATTAATCTTCATCGCATTAGGGTTTGGTGTTTCCTGAGGGTTTATTTCGATAGCCATTTGAAAGCTCCTCCTTATTGCATCATTGTTTGTTTGAAATTGCTTACTTGGTCCGCAGCGATGCCCACGTTTCCTCAAGCCACGTATCAAATTCAGCACCCTTCTCGCCTTCGTACGTATCATACACATCTGATCTCATCTTTTGCAGCTTTTCCTTGAACGCTTGGAACGGATGACCTTGCGGCAGGCTCTTCTTAATTCTTATGAGAATTTTCGCCGTTCCTTTTATCAGCTCGCCCCTTTTCCTTGGAGGCAATTGAACATTTTCACCATGTCCCTTAAGGGTGTTGTAAGCAGCCTCTTGAACGGTATACACAGCATCATTATTCATGATCCGTGTGAGCACTTCGATTACTTGTCTGTTATTCCATTCGCTGAGCGCTTTCACAGCTTCCAGGCGCTCTCTCCAGTTAGCCGACCGATTGGCAGATTTAATTACTCCCTCATAGTTCGACTGCTGCAGCTCGTCTTCTTGCTCTTCTATGTGATTCAAGCGATCCAATCTCCTTCTGTTTGCAGGTTGTCCTACACCGATTTGTTATCTTTATTGCTGCTGGCGGTCTTCGCGTCATCCGCTCTTTTTGTACCCTTGCTGGTATAAGGCTTAGGGGCATTCTTAGCTCTCTTGGCGCTTGCCTGCCATCGATTCCATCCCTTGCGGTCTGTTCCTCTGCCTGTCCCGCCCTTGCCCTTCGCTTTACTCAAATGATCACTCCATTAATAGGGTCTGCCTTATCTTCGAAATTAACTTCGAAACAATAATAACTACTCTACAGGTATTGAGCTGACAATTCAAATAAAAAGAATTTCAGGACAGACTTAGCAATTCATCGCGCATGGTTTCAGCAGAATATAGCTTCGGTAATTTCATAAAGATATATTTGTTCATGAAGCGATTCACTTTGTTAATTCCCAGATCGCCAGTCTTAGCCATATTCATCTCCATTATTTGCTGCGCTACACTCACCATTTCATTGATTTGGCTAACTATACTTCTATCGCTTGTAGGGGCATAACTACTCTCTCCGACATTGTCCAGATATCTGTTAACCAGCGCTTGATCGATTTCATCTGCAAGCATATTTTCGGAGATATGCTTTACAAGCAGCTCGCCGAAATGCGTGAAATCGCTCTTCACCAAACCATACATCATAAAATTGTATCTTGTTGAGTTGTTCATAACCAGAACACACTTTCGACGATTGTATGTGAAGATATGAGCATGCCAGCAGTACAATGGGTTCGCTTGCTGCGGTTTTTCACTTAAAAATGGAGCGTTGAGTTCGCCCGCCAGCTTTTTGGTGCATTGTACAATGATCATTACGGATTCCTCCTTTCTCGAACTTAAATAATGAGAACATCTGCTTCTGAAATAACGGATGCCCCATATGCACCTTCGTGAATTCAGATCGATTTCCCCCACTCTTATAAAACAAGGTTATCCTGCAGCAGTCCCATATCACTGCCATAGGATAACCCCTCTATAACTTCCGACAGACTAAATCAAATCCGATTGTTGAAGCAATCTCTGTACGATAACGGCAACCTCTGCTCTGGTGATGTACGCCTTCGGTGCAAGCTGGGTGCTGCTGCGGCCGGAGATGATTCCAGCCTGCAAGCTGTCGGCAATACTGTTCTTAGCCCATGCCGAGGCATCCACAGCATCTATAAACGAACCTTGCCATGCATCTGCCCCTTGGGATGGAAGCTTTGCCTTCAGCTCGGTTATCGTCATGGCCTTGGCAATGATGACCATCGCTTGCTCACGCGTAATTTTATCGAGCGGACGGAAGGTTCCGTCTTCAAATCCGTTGATCAGTCCATAGGAATAGGCAGTTCCAATAGCATCATTGTACCATGACGATGCCGTCACATCCGAGAATAAGGCAGCTCCGTCTTCTAACTTCAGTCCAAGTCCACGAACGATAATCGCTGCAAACTCAGCACGGGTAATGTTATCGCCAGGATTAAACTGATTATTGCCGATGCCGTTGATGACTAATCGTGAACCCATATCGTTGACAGCATCTTTCGCCCAATGGTTGGCAACGTCCGTGAATGCAAGCGGATTCCAGACGATGGCGTACGTACTGTTCGTCAGGCTGTTCACTTTGGCGTAATACTTGCCATCAATGAGAACAATCTTCGTTGGCACATGGCGTACCGTTCCATCTGGATCTACTACGATTCCTGTCGTGATTTTATTCGGATCAATGCCATCTGGTATTCCAATGGTACGTTCCACGTACGTGTTGAACTTGGTTATGTCAATCGTTGTCGTACCATATGTTGCTTTTACAACAAAATTGATAGGCGGCACCACAATCGTAAGTCCTCCACCGCCAGCAGAGCTTTCTACGATCTTGGCCATTTCCTCTGATGGAGCAGCGAGCTCAATGTGTATCCCGATGTCCTGAAGATTCACATTGCCGCCAAACTTCTCTGCTGCTGCACGGATATCGATTTGCTGCGCAGGCAGAGTATAGGTGGCTCTCTCTGTCTCGATCTGCAGAATTGCCTGTTTTTGCTCCAGCTTCTCCAGCATTTGACCACTAAGCGTTACGGCTGCAATATCAGATTGCGAATTCACCTGAATCTTAATTGCCGCATGATCAGCTTCGGATGCGAGACGCTGCTCCAGATTTTTCTCGTCGATGGCAATGCTCGTCATGCTTTGACCGTTGATTACACTTGTCGTTGCCGTTCCCGTATTTTCCACCTTGCCGTTAACGAGTATCTGAACTCCCTTATTGGTCGTCTCTGGCTCACTAGGTGTTGGAATATAGTAGTTATCAGTGGATGGCGAGCTCGGAATAACAGCATTGGACATAGCTGAGGATTCACTGCTTCCTGCACCATTAATCGCCTTCACGGTAAAGGTATAGCTCGTGCCATTGGTCAAACCAGTGATCGTAATCGGACTTGCCGTCCCTGTCTTCGTTATATTTCCTGGTGCAGCTGTTACTTCATATTCCGTAATCGGACTTCCGCCATTTTCAGACGGAATTGTGAAGCTAATCGTTGCGCTTCCGTTGCCAGCTGCTGCTGTTGCATGAGTTGGCGCCGAGGGAACGGCTATCGGTGTTGCACTCGCTTCATTGGAGGCTGCGCTTACGCCTCCCGAATTGCCCGCTTTCACTATAAAATAGTAGCTTGTGCCGTTCGTCAGCTCTTGCACACGATAGGTGGTATCCGTTACTACTCCGATCGGCAAGCTTTCGTATTGCTCAGAAGCAGTTGCCATATAAATATTGTAATAGTCGGCCCCTGCTGCCGTACTCCAGCTCAGGTCAGCATGGTGATTCCCGCCCACTGCAGCCAGATTCTGCGGATTCGCAGGCGCAGAAGCGTTAACCACTTGCGTAATCGTAAACGTCACATTCGCCATATGGGTCGCGGATACCGTAACCGTTGCGGTATATGTCCCCGCTGCCAAGCCATCCTTCGCTTTAACTGTAAACGTCGTCGAAGGCGCAGCATCATTAAGAAGCGTATCTATAGGCTGCGTAATGACAAAATTGTCGGCATGCGTACCGCCGAGCGCAGCACTTAGGTTATCCAAAGCACCGTTGCCTGTGCGAGTGATCGTTAAGATCTTCGATTCCTGTGTGCCTGGGAGATAATCATACGCGAGTGTAGCCGCCGTTTGGTTATCGATGGCTTCTATTGTGTACGTTGGAGCGGCATTCACCGTAAAGCTCACATCGAAGCTCTCATTGATGCCATTGTCCGCTGTAATCGTTACGGTCTCCGTGTATGTTCCTGCTGCAAGCCCTGTCTTCGGACGCAGCTTGAACACGGTGGAGAGCACTCCTGCACCTAGTGTATCCGGCAGTATCGTGCCTAGCAAAAATTTAGTGCTCGCTCCGCCGCTCATGCTGACGCTCAGGTTGGTGATCGGGGCGATTCCTACTTTGGTAAGCGTCACATCCGCCGGATTCGTGTAGTTTGAATAGCCTTCCGTTCTCGGATCAAATGTCAGCGTCCCTGTCTCCGATACCGTCATCGTGGATGGCGGGGCGGCATTCACCGTGAAGCTCACATCGAAGCTCTCATTGATGCCATTGTCCGCCGTAATCGTTACGGTCTCCGTGTGTGTTCCTGCCGCTAGTCCTGTCTTCGGGCGAAGCATGAGCGAAGTGGAGTTAACCCCTGCTCCGAGTGAATTCGGCAGTATAGTGCCTAGCAAAAATTTAGTGCTCGCTCCGCCGCTCAAGCTGACGCTGAGGTTGGTGATCGGGGCGATTCCTACTTTGGTAAGCGTCACGCTGGCCGGATTCGTGTAGTTTGAATAGCCTTCCGTTCTCGGATCAAACGTCAGCGTCCCTGTCTCCGATACCGTCATCGTGGATGGCGGGGCGGCATTCACCGTGAAGCTCACATTGAAGCTCTCATTGATGCCATTGTCCGCCGTAATCGTCACGGTCTCCGTGTGTGTTCCTGCCGCTAGTCCTGTCTTCGGGCGAAGCATGAGCGAAGTGGAGTTAACCCCTGCTCCCAGCGAATCCGGCAGTACAGTGCCCAGCAAAAATTTAGTGCCCGCTCCGCCGCTCAAGCTGACGCCCAGGTTGGTGATCGGTGCGCTTCCTACTTTGGTGAGCGTTACGCTCGCCGGATTCGTGTAGTTCGAATAGCCTTCCGTTCTCGGATCAAATGTCAGCGTCCCTGTCTCCGATACCGTCATGGTGGACGGCGGGGCGGCATTCACCGTGAAGCTCACATTGAAGCTCTCATTGATGCCATTATCCGCCGTAATCGTCACGGTCTCCGTGTGTGTTCCTGCCGCTAGCCCTGTCTTCGGGCGAAGCATGAGCGAAGTGGAGTTAACCCCTGCTCCCAGCGAATCCGGCAGTACAGTGCCCAGCAAAAATTTAGTGCCCGCTCCGCCGCTCAAGCTGACGCTCAGGTTGGTTATCGGTGCGCTTCCTACTTTGGTGAGCGTTACGCTCGCCGGATTCGTGTAGTTTGAATAGCCTTCCGTTCTCGGATCAAACGTCAGCGTCCCTGTCTCCGATACCGTTATGGTGGACGGCGGGGCGGCATTAACATTGGCAGGAATCATTCCTGCCATTAGTAGAATCGTCAATATGAGAGCAATCGTCTGTCTCGCTAGCATTGTGCAGCACTCCCTATTCATTTTTAATAATGTAAGGCCTTATGAAATATACAAAACAAATATGACTGACAGAAGATGTGGCAGTTTCTAAAAAGTTTCATGGATATTATAACATGTTATTCGACAAATAGTGCCAAAATTATTTACACTAAAACATTGAACCTCATTTATTAATTATGTAATTATTGTATATTATGGAATTTTAAATTAAGGAGGGGGAAGCGGGGATGTGCTGCACGCATACATCTGTAGGGTAAAACATGCATCCGTGCAGATGCAAGCTCAACCCCGAGCGTAGAATTACTTGATTTTGGCGAAAATACAGGTGTCTCTCCATTCCGTTCCATCGGCCGAGAGATCTTCGTTTCTTATGATACCTTCAAGCTCAAACCCTAGTCGTGCCGGAAGCAGCTTGCTCTTGTTGTTTCTGCTATCGCAGCGTATCTCCAATCGTCTGGCATCCAATTGATTGAACGCAAAATCGCAAATGGCTTCAACTGCCTCTGTCATATAGCCTTTACCGCTGTAACGGGTGTCAATCCAATACCCCAGCTCGAACTTCCGCACATCCCAATCGATGTTATGCAAGCTTGATGAAGCGATGAACTGCCCTGTATCCTTTAGAAAAACAAGCAGTCTTAGATGGTCCCGCCGCAAAAAACTAACATGCGCTTCCCGCATGCCCAGTTCAGATTCATATGCTGTGAGCTCCACCTGCGCCCATTTCATCCACGGCCTCAGCTCTTCTAGAGAAGCATTTACAGCTTCACATACCGACTTCCCATCTCCGGGCTGCGGCATTCTGATTGTAAGCCGTTCGGTACAGAAAAGCGTTGGGAAATCAAGCATGATCGGGTCCATCGTTCATCACAGCCTCTGACTATTATTTTAACGATATGACATCCATACCGTGCTCCCCACAACCTCGAAGCCCTGCTTATACCAGAAATTTTTCGACTTTTCCAACGAGTACACATACATCTTTTTATTCGGATACTTCGCTTTGAGCCAATTCATGAAGAAAGCCGCGTAACCATTGCCTTCGAATTCCTTCAGAACATCCAATGCTTCAATAAAAACAATATCGGTTTGGCCTTTTACTTCAATATAGAAGTCCTTCTCAAAGTGTCTTTCATCATCGGCAAAATATTCCGTTTCCGCTTTATGAATCAACTCTTTCCCGCTATTGTATTCCCAAACCACCCCATACCCGGCCATTTGCTCGTCAGCTTCAATGATATAGATATCGTTGGGCAGCTCTGAGATATCCCTTCTGCTCAATTCCCCCGCATGGTAGCCCGAATTCAATTCGCTTAATATCGTTTGCATATCCTGATCAAATGGTTTGGCAGTTATAGTAGGCATGTGTATCTCCTTTTGTAATGGGTGTTATTTCGTTAATCGGCAGTCAAGTCGGCCATTCCCGAGATTTACTATCCGTAATATAGTGATACTTTATTTCATTTAATTGATCGTTGTCAATTTTGCTGGGCTGTCTGTAAAAAACGAACGGCGGATAGGAACAGAAGCCGCTTCTGAGGGGCAGAAGGCTCTTCCGATTACCGTTGTTCCCGGATTTCCTAATGAGGAAATAAGCTTCCCCTCGCCTTATAGTCAGATAGAGTCAAAGAAACATTTATGTTGAACTGAAGATCTATCGCTTTCTCTTTGAAAATAATTGTGTACGTAACTCTATATGGCGTTTCGATGTACATCAGAGTGAGCTGCAACGTATTATCGTGCTGCCATGAAGCATAGGTGACAACCTCTTGCAGCTGCATGGACAGGTCTTTCGCGAATACAGACTTTGTATGGACTGCCTTTGTAAAGTCAAATGCCAGCCTGTCCTCTCTGTCATCCCCGTACAATAAATGAAGCTGCAGCCGCTCTTCCTGTAAGAAGAAGCGGACCTTCGCAAGCCGTTGCGGGTTCTCGTCCATCATATAGCAATGATTATTAACCTGGCGCATGAAATCAGGGACAGGCTTAAATACTGGGATCGTGCAGCTCATAGAAGACAATCGCTGCTCCAACTTAGCCTGATCAGCAGTTGAACAGGGATCTGTATTGCCTACTTGCTGGATAATATGGGCATAGATTAAATCCAGAAGAGCTTGCAGCTCCCCCATATTGTTGAAGCTGGCAGTTGCCGCGATGACTATTTGCTGCTCTGGTGCAACAAAGCATAATTGACCGAAAGAACCATCGCCCCTGTAACAGCCATGCCGGCATAAATGAAATTGATATCCGTAGCCCTGAACAGAATCGGCTCGCCCCGCTCCCATTAGACGGTTATCGCTTTGCTTTGCAGTTGCTACAGCAATGTATGATTCGGAAACAATTCTTCGCCCTTCATACATGCCTTGATTTAAGAGCATTTGACCAAATTTAGCGATGCTTTCGGTTGAGAGACTTAGCCCCATGCCGCCTGCTGCAATACCCATCGGGCAGGTTTCCCAAGAAGGTCTTGGTATTCCTAACGGCTCAAAAAGTTTGGGCATCAGAAAATCAACCAAGCTCTGGCCTGTTGCTTGCTCGATTATGGCGGACAACATATAAGTCGAATGCGTGCTGTAGCGATAATAAGTGCCCGGTTCATGCTCGACAGCTAACGCTAGAAAGGTTTGTACCCAATCTTGTTCAGCAGCCACAACACTGTATATATTGTCATGATGGCCTGCGTTCATGGATAACAAATGATGGATGGTCATTTTCGCTAAATTCGGAGAAATGCTGTTCGGCAGCTTACTAGGAAAGAACGCGATCACCTTATCCTGCAAGTCCAAATACCCGTAGTCGCAAGCTATGCCGACAGCGATGGAAGTAAAACTCTTGCTAAGCGAAAATAACAATTGCGGACCATTCATCGTATACGGCTTTCGCCAGAACTGGGCGGTAGCTCGGCCATCCTGCAGCAGCATAAAGCTGTTCACTTCCAGGCGCAACTGTTCGATTTCCGTGAAGAAGTCCAGTAATGCCTTCGACGATAATCCGTGATTCTCAGGAGTATCCTTTACTATTCCCAAGCTATATCCCTCCTGTCCAAAATAAATCATGAAAGCTGATATACTTCCGAATTGGACCCGGCGATAATTATTTTCTATTAAATAACTTTAAGTATTCAACCATTTGATCTGCCATGTATTCAGCATTAAATGCATATTCTTGTTTAACCCAGAAGTTTAACCTTCCGACTAAAGCAGAAGATTGAGTGTAACAATACAGACTTTTATCTAGTGTGTCTTTAAATTGTTTTAAAAAATGTATATCACTTTCAATTAACTCTTTAATCGAAAAACAAAGTTTTTCCTGAAAGCTTGGGAACTTATTAACATCAAATAGCAAGCTGAAAATAAGCTTATTATCCTCTACATATTTAAAAACTACAAGTGATGTATCTGAAGAAAACTTTACATGAATTGGCACTTCACCATTATGAAATGTTGGTTCAATTTTGCTTATAAAACCTTGTATAGCTTCGTCAATAATATCTTCAATCAGCTCACTTTTATCTGAATAGTGAGCATAAAAAGTAGTGCGATTGTAATTCGCATAATCTGTAATTTCTTTAACGGTAATTTGTTCTGCATCATTTTCGGTAATTAAATTCATAAATGCAAAGCGAATATCTCGCTTCGTTCTCTCTATTCTACGGTCTGTTTTTTTGTTCATTCTGTATAGGACTCCAATCTTATATAAAAACGACATCTATCACTTATATGTTGGCTAATCTACATCTGCATCCCGTTTGTTCTTACTTATATATTGCATCATTATATACTTAAAACAACACCAATATAAGTAGACAACATCTGTTGTTTCAATGAAGGAGAGAAGCAAAAAATGAAAGCACTAATAATACAAGAGCCAAAATCAATAGAGGGTTTAAGAATAATAGATAAAGAAAAACCGATACCTAAAAAAGGTGAAGTTCGCATAAAAGTACTTTCTGCTGGTTTAAACCCATCTGATTTTCAATATGTACAATATAACGAGGTTGCAAATGAAGAGCGTGTATTAGGGATTGATATATGCGGTATTGTCGACAGTGTGGGTAGCGAGGTAAACCATTTAAAAGAAGGCGACCGTGTATATTATTTAAGAAGTATAGACAATACACATGGGGGGTTTGCGGAGTACGCAATCACTCCAGCACATGTAGTCAGTATTTTACCTGAAAATGTACCAACCCATGTAGCTGGGGTAGTTCCAGGAGCAGGATATACAGCTTATCAAGCAATAGTCCAAAAATTACGTCCAGTTTCAGGAAGAACAATATTAATTCATGGTGGAGCAGGAGGTGTTGGTAGTTTTGCTATACAGCTGGCTAAACTTGCGGGCTTAAAAGTTGTTACGTCTTGTCAAGGAAAAGATATGGATTATGTTACAATGTTAGGTGCTGACAAAGCAATCGATTTTAAGTCTGAGAATGTACATGCTGTTACGATGGAATGGACCAATCAGCGCGGCGTGGATTATATTTTAAGCACCGTTGGTCCAGAAGTCGCTACAAAAGACATTGACATACTTGCTTTTGGCGGAGAAATTGTTGTAACAGCAGGTTTTCCTGATTTCAATCGCTTCCGCTTTTATGATAAAGGACTGTCTTTGCATGAAATGGCAACGGGAGCAGTACTGGCATCTGGTGACAGACAATTAGAAGAAAATATAGCGTTAATCGGGAATGAGCTCGCAAAGTTATTAGCTGAACAAATAATATCTCCACCCAGGATTACTTGTATCCGTTTGGAAGAAGTCCCGAATTATCTCAAGATGATGGAACAAGGACAAATTACAGGAAAAGTTGTAGCTATACTAGATTAAGTTGGTATTAAAATTTCAAATAAGGTGGCTTATACGAGTTCATCAGGGGAAACTCGTTTCACTTCGCCTTTCACCGTACTCCCTGCGCACAGCCCATTGATGTATTCATAAAGGCACTGCATGAGCCGATACATCCACAAGACGATGCATCGGCTCTGAATATATAACCACCTATTGTATCTACATGTTCGCAAAAACCAGCAACTGATGTGCTTCCGTCCTGAATTCCTCATGTTTTTCTTCTAGCATAGTTGCGATCCATCGGCATTCGTTCTGCTGGTGGATCGTCAAGCTGCCAGAGAAATGCAAGCATTCCAAATAGTACAACAGCTTCTCCATATCCGTGCGCGATAGCTCGTCCTGCTTTACGAGACACCCTATCCTCGGCAGACATACCGCTGCAAGCGCATTGCCGAAAGGTGCAAGCTGCGCAAATACCTCATATTCAGACTTTACATATCGATAAAGCGAGGTGACCCGATTACCGTCGTGAACGGCATCCATCCAGTATTCGACTGCTTCGGAGACCGTGAGCTTCCTATAGGACTCCAACTCCAGATTGTAATGTCGGTCATGTTCAGCTATTTCGGGGAATAGCATATCGAACAAGGCAGGCTCAATCGTTTTGCGCATAAGGATGCTATAATCGATATAATCATCCCCCGTAGATGCATACGCAATAAAATTTTCCGTTGTGCGAAGTGGAGCGAATGCATTCTCGGAGATTAAACATTGTACCGCTTGCAGCGCAAGCACCTGATAACCTATATAGATGATGCCTGCCTCGAAAGCAACGATCGGTTCGCCATTAGCCTCGCTATAAGCATCTTCTTCCTTCGGAAGATCAAGGGCTCCATAAGCCGTTTTTTCAAAAAGTCGGATCGTCTCCCCATGCTCGCTCATGTGTTCATCCCAGAATTGAAAATCAAAATCACCCGGATTAAATTTAAGAGAACTAATTTTTTGAGGATCTTCATATCCGTAATCGGCTAACGTCTCTGTGAAACGATCCTCGGTATTCATGTAGACATAGAAGCTGTGGTGATCGTCGGCATACAGGGTGAAAACGTAAACGTCCTTATTCTCGGGACGCTTAGCAAATTCTCTAATAATGTTTTTGCAACCCTCTACCAACGTTTGAACGAAACGCTCGGCAGTAATCGTTGGCACGCCCTGGGGTGCAGTCAAGCTCCGGCTGACCTCATCAGTATCATGCAGTACATAGTAACCCTCTAATGCAATCGGCGTTTGCCCTGTTAGCTTGCGGCCCAGCTCTGAGAAGTAGGTATTCATTATTGATCCTCCAAAAGTGACACCTATCGAAGTCATGCCGCCATGGGCTAAGGTACTCGAGTTTATGTCCCATAAATAGCATGCTATTCTGTTATCGGTTACCCCCCTTCCAAAGTTAACAACATTATCCACCGTACATTTCCATACATCTAAATTTGACAAGCAATCGGCTGTCTACAGGTCGCCTCATGTTAAGGAACTTGCACAACAAAGGGCACTGTAAGCACTTGTCCATCTCGTTGAAATTGGCCCCAAATCTTATAAGTGCCCTTGCTCGGGAAGCTCGTCATGAACTTCGCTTCGGGTCCTGTCGACTCTTCGTTGACGGGGTGAACATGGAGATAATCTTCCGTATCTTCACTTATGATGACCACATGACCGACAGCTCCCAAATACGGTTCCAAATCCGTTACTGGTTCCTTCGTACTTGCATCAGCAAGCGTAAAACTCAATTCAAAATCCTTCCCGGCCTCGGGATGATCATTCTCTAACGTAATTTCAACGCCATCCACAGTTTTGGAATGCCCGTCTTCGACAGCTAGAGGAACGGATTCCGCTGGGACTCCCGCGACCTCGATCCATTCAGTCTGCGTTGTCTTTCTTCCACCCGTCGGAACGAAATCAGCGATCAATTTGTATGTTCCACCTGACGGAAAATTGTTCGTAATGACAAACTCGCCCTGCCCCTTGTATTCGGGATGGATATGGTTGAAATACGACAAATCCTTGCTCACCACAATCAGATGGAGAAGCTTCTCGTGCTCGATGTCCAGCTTATCAAGCGGATTACCCGCTTCGTCCTGAATATGGATTGTAATCGATGCTTCTTGTCCTGATTGGGCATTCTCCACTGACCATACGGCTTTGGCTGCCACCTTATTGGCACTGTCACCTTCGCTGTCGCTTCCGTGAGAATCAGAACCGCCATGCCCATGCCCCGCCGCCTCTTCTTGCTTGGCCGCCCCTTGGTCCAATGCAGAGGACTCGTGGCTCGCCTCCGGCGCATTCGACTGCTTGCCGAAACCATAACCCGCAAAGAACGCCATAACAACGAGCAGGATCATCAATATAAACTGCCTTCGACTCATTCCGACGTTTCTCTCCTCGCTTTTCCTGTCTACATTTTGCAATCTGAGCGCATTAAGCACAACTGAGACCGAGCTCAGCGCCATCGCCGCTCCAGCGAGCCACGGCTCCAGGTAGCCCATCGCCGCAATCGGAATGCCGATCACATTGTACCCCAGCGCCCAGAACAGATTCTGTTTAATGTTCAGCATCGTTTTCTTGCTTAGCGAGATGGCATCGGGAATACTGTTCAAGTCGCCGCGCATCAGCGTGACATCTGCTGCTTCCATAGCTACATCGGTACCTGTGCCAATCGCCATGCCGATATCCGCCGTAGCCAGCGCAGGGGCATCATTAATGCCATCCCCCACCATCGCAACCTTCTTCCCCGACTCTTGAAGCTTCTTCACTTCATTCGCTTTGCCATCAGGGAGCACCTCAGCCAATACATGATCGATCCCCACCTGGCTCGCTATTGCTTTGGCCGTACGCTCATTGTCCCCCGTGATCATCACGACTTCGAGGCCCATCTCCTTCATGCGAGCAATCGCCTGCTTGGAGGTTTCCTTGATCGTATCCGCAACAGCGACCATACCCGCATATCGTCCATCAACGGCAACAAGCATGGCCGTCTTGCCCTCGGATTCCAGCTTGCTCATTTCCTCGAACGCCTTCTCCGCCTTCACGCTGTATTGAGCCATTAATTTCTTCGTTCCGACCATGATGCCTCGGCCATCGACCTCGGCCATAATTCCGTATCCGGGGATCGCCTGGAATGAATCTGCCTTCGGCAATGCGATTCCTTTATCCCGAATACCGGCCACAATTGCTTCTGCCAGAGGATGCTCAGAGTTCTTCTCAGCCGCACCGACCCACGATAACACTTGAGACTCTTCACAATAATCGGTATCAATTCGCACATCGGTCAATTCCGGTTTGCCCTTAGTGACCGTGCCTGTTTTGTCCAGCACGACCGTAGTAACCCGATGTGTGTTCTCCAGATGTTCCCCGCCCTTGAACAGAATGCCAAGCTCAGCGGCGCGTCCCGATCCCGCCATTATTGACGTTGGTGTCGCAAGTCCAAGCGCACATGGGCAAGCAATGACGAGTACGGCTATTGCCTTCTCAAGTGCGGCAGCCAGATCGCCCGGCTCTGCTGCAAAGTACCAGATCAGGAAGGTGACGACCGCAATACCCACTACAATAGGGACAAAAACGCCCGATATGACGTCCGCGACCCGCTGGATCGGAGCCTTGGACCCCTGCGCTTCCTCCACCACTTTAATGATTTGCGACAATGCCGTTTCTTTGCCAATCTTGGTGGCTTCAACCTTAAGCACACCATTCTTGTTAAGAGTAGCCCCGATAACCGATTCACCAGAATGCTTCTCAACGGGAATGCTTTCCCCCGTCAGCATAGATTCATCAACCGCCGAGATGCCTTCCACAACGATACCGTCAACCGGCACTTTCTCCCCTGGCTTAACGATGACGATGTCGCCAACGACCACGTCTTCTACCGGAACACTCATTTCCACTCCGCTTCGTATGACGATTGCTGACTTGGCTTGGAGACCCATCAACGACTTGATGGCCTCCGAGGAGCGGCCTTTGGCAAGTGCTTCAAACAGCTTGCCGAGCAGGATCAGCGTAATCAGCACCGCGCTGGTCTCATAATACAGAGCCGAAGACACGTCCCGGATTGTTACATATAAGCTGTAAAAATACGCCGCTGATGTTCCCAGAGCCACGAGCACATCCATGTTCGCGCTGCCGTTCCGCAACGCCTTGAATGCCCCGATGTAGAATCTCGCCCCAATAATAAACTGAACCGGAGTGGCTAGGGCGAATTGAAACCAGGCTTCCATGAAAATATCCGGCGACGGAATCCACGATGTAAATGAGAAGTGTCCAACCATAGCCCACAACAGCGGAAAGGTTAGAATGGCTGATACGATCAGCGTCCATCTCTGGCGGCGAATTTCCTTCTGCCGGTGATCACCGTCGCTCTTGGCGTCCGTTTTGGGCTTCGCCTTATAGCCCAGCTTCTCCACTTTCTTAATCATGTCTGCGGTGCTGACCATGGATGGTATATATTCAATATGGGCGGTTTCCAGCGTGAGATTGACTGTCGCTTCGACGCCATCCATCTTATTGAGCCCTTTCTCAATCCGAGTGGCACAAGCAGCACAGGTCATCCCCATAATGTCGAGATCAATGGCTTCTTTAACCGTTCCATAGCCCAAAGACGTAATCTTCTGCTCCAAACGCAACCGGTCAACCTTGGCCGGATCGAATTGAATCGATGCCTGCTCAAGTGCAAAATTCACATTCGCCTGCGAAACGCCTTCAAGCTTATTAAGACCTTTCTCAATGCGGGTTGCGCATGCTGCACAGGTCATTCCCGTAATTTGAAGCGTGGCTTGCTTATCATTGCTTCCAGCGTGTGACTGGCTCATTGTAATCACCTTTTCGAGAGGACCCGGCAGGTCCAGTAATGTAAGCTAGACGACTTCGTAGCCCTGATCCTCAATGGTTTCCTTGATGGCTTCAAGAGCAAGCTTGCTCTCATCATAGGTCACCACGACCTGCCTGGATTGCAAGTCCACTTTGGCGGCTGCCCCCAGCTTCCTAACTGCTTCCTCAATGGAATTTACACAATGGCCGCAGCTCATTCCTTGTACCTTCAATAATATATTTTGCATCATTATTCCTCCGCAGATTCAATTTATTGTTCCTTGCATTCAATATACTATACCCCCATAGGGTATGTCAATGAGCATTTATTACAGTGAACACGCCCTAATTAAAAAAGACACTGCGACCTGTTGATCGAAGTGTCTCTCTAGATTATCGGGAGGCTGTCAACCTCAGCCATCTCATCATACATGCGCAGCTTCCCTTCATCCAGATAGAACAGGCTCTTCTGATCGCCTTGTTCCATATCTTCAGGAAAATTCGTGCTTATAATAATAATGCTATGGTGGGAAAGCTTGTAGATTACGCGTTTGAAAAATGTTTTCTCCTGGTTGTCCAATCCTTCGAATGGTTCATCCAGTATGCAAATTCGCGGCTGATTAATGAGCGCCTGGATCAGCCCTACTTTTTGCAATTGGCCTCCAGAGAGGGCTCTCAGCTTTCTCTTTCTTAGCTCAAGCAGCTTGCTATCCATCAGCCACTTCTCTAATGCCGCTTTCACAAGACGGTGCGGAATTCCTTTATGGAAGGCCATGCAGGTCAAATAGCGCTCGATGGTCATATCCGAGTAACCTGTAAAGTGCTGCGGCAGGAAGCCCATCAGCGCTCTGGCTTCTTCGACGCTCAGCTGCTTGCGGTGCATTCCTGCCCCCTCTTCACTCGTTAACATCGTGAAAATCATGCTGCCTTTCTCCGGCTCAACCGCAGTCGCGAGGAGCTTCAATGCCGTGCTTTTCCCCGCCCCATTCCTTCCGACAACATAATTAATGCCTGCAGCAAACGTACATGGCGTATCAACTGCCAGCTTGAATGTGCCCCTCGAATATTCCACATTGCTTAAGGTGATCCTTATACTCATTGGAAATCCCTCTTCAGCCGATGCTTCAGCAGAACACTGCCTAGCAGTAAGATAGACAGCCCCCATATGCCCGCATTCATCAATAAGAACTGATCATGCCACGGCAGTTGAAACAGGGAGGACGATTGAAGCCCCTGATCGAGCACCATTTGACTAAACCAGACAAACAATGTGACCACAACAGCAGTCTTATATCCAAGCCACATAGCACTTGCAAATCCGACTACGCCAAAGAAAATAAGCGGTGTAAAGGAACCCAGCACATTCAGCAATGATACCTCTTCCCCCAGTATAAGAAAGCTCAAAGCCAGCGTCATCGTTAATTGCAGCGCCATCACAATAATAAACCGGGCAAACATTTGATGCGCCAATGGATAATAGCTTAACAGCTCAATAATGTCGTTTCCCTTGTTCTTCGAGCGGAAAGCATAACCGATCACGGCAATCATTACGAGTGAGGTCCACTTGATCCATGCCAATAAACCTGCTGCTTCATTAACCGAGCCCGCATGGATCATAATCGTCAGCAGAAGCATGATGACTCCCGTTAACAGCCAGCTTCTCATTCCGTAGAAATTCCACTGGGATCTGAACAAATTCGCCAGCTTAGACCATGCGGATTGAGCAGCTTGGGCGGCCTCCAGCTCCGCCCTTGGATCTGCCGGCTTCTGTTCACTCGCTTTAATCCTTGCAATAAGCTGGAAGGACTGCTCACTCGTAGGCTCAGGGGACGTATAGCGATCCAATCGGCCTCTCCAGTCCCTCTCCAAGCGTGACAGCTCATGATCTTCACTCATTGGTCCCCGCTCCTTTGCGATTATCCTCATTCAATATTTTCTCCAAATATTTCAATCCGCGCGTAAGTCGAACTTTGACGGTAGAGATGGGAATGTCCAAGGTTAGAGCAATCTCCGCATATTTCAAATCCTGATAGAAGCGCAAATAAAGAACAGAGCGGTATTCAAAGGATAGCTGATTCAATGCTTCTATCATCCACTTCCGCTCAAGCTGGCGGTCGATAATATGGTGGACCTGACCCTTTTCCTCCAAGCTCTTGTCCGTATAATGCTCCCGCTTCGTGGATGCTTTCCTCCAGTGGTCCTTGCAGCTATTCGTAGCAATTCTGTACATCCAAGGCTTGAACTGCTCAGGGACATAGCCCCGTTTCGCTTGCTGGTAGATTTTCAGAAAGGTTTCCTGAACAATATCCTCCGCCAGCCCTTCATCCTCAGCAATCGATACGCATACCCGTACAATAGTTTGTGATACCGGAAAACAAGCGTATCCAGAGCCGAGTCATTGCCGTATGACAGCTGGCTCATATCATCCTCATCTTGCATTCCCGTACCCCCTATTTCCAATCTGATTTTCGGTTGAAATGCAGTATTGCCGCCACTACTAGCAGCATCCCCAGTCCGAAATAAAACAACCGGTTATAATAGATCCAATCCTCCTGGTTCGATATTAGACCGCTAGTGCCGCTCAATTCGTTGTACACGACAGGCAGATTCAGTAAAGCCGGGCTGAGATACATCAATACGGAATCCTGCAATGAAACCATCCAGAAAACCAATCCTGCGAATAACCCGCCCAGCGAATGCTTTCCGATTACTGTTGCAACAACTACGATCCCGGTTATCCCTATGTAAACAGGAATCGTAAACAGAAGTCCCTTCCACAGGGAGCTGCCGGCAATAGACGCCAACAGTATCGTAATTAAGCTTAGTATTCCGATAAGAAGAAGCGATGCCAGCAGCACTCTCTCTATAATGAGCTTCCATCTGGCAAATGGATACGTAATCAGTTGTCTATAGAATTTCGAGTCAAAATCAATCGAGAAGCACCATTGCAAGATGAACACATACAGGAGCAGTGCGGCTCTCTCATAGAATATACTGGATAAGAGATCGATCCTGTCAGGCAAAATTAAAGTGATGACATATGCCGCAGCCAGAAACAGCAGCAGCAGAATAATAGCAGTCAGTGAAGTGAACCACAGCTTCAGCCATAGTCTCAGCCTAATGATAAACCCGCTCATTGACTGGCTGCTCCCTCATAGGCTGTTAACGCAGCTTCCAGCTTAAATTCAGCCTTGTCTTCGAGCCCTTCATAATGCAGGAACAGATATTTAACAGCTTGTCTGAATTGTTCCTTGCCGACCTCTTCGTAATGACTCAGCTTGTCTGCTCCTTTAGGCTTTTGCTCATGCGTTGCGTATCGCCCCTCAGCAGCGTACCAATCGCCAAATTGACCATATCCCGTTTCAATCCCCGAATGATCCAGCAATACCCATATCATCGCCCTTTGCAGCACACTCACATCATCACCATAGGATCCAATTTCATTGATGAGATTAGCGACCAACCTATAGGGCATGAACGAAGCATCCACATACCCGATGTCATAGACGCTCCAAGCATAAAATTCCCGGCTAGGCATAACTCGTGTCCGATCTTGATAATCATCATCCAGAATATAGATCACTTTCGGCGCTATTGGAACCCCCAGCCAGCCTTCCATATAGCTCCAGCTTTCCTGATAAAGCTCCGTCGTTTTCCTAGCGCCGTCCAACACTTCGGGATGCCCGACGATTCTGGTCTGACCAACCGATGCTTCCTCCAGATTGCCGCCTATCAGAGATAATCCGTATTGCGTGGCGCCCTTATAGGAACCGTCCTTCGCGCGCGGTATCGTCAATGCCATTGGTATACCGATTTCTTGGCCCATAATTGTAACGTCGAATTCCGTGGGATAATCCTCTGCCAACTCCCCGTTTCTTACTTCAAACTGTACATACCTGTCGTCGCGGGCTCTTACGCTCTCAACCAAGTGACGTTCGCCAATTAGCGGATACCAGCCTGCTTCTTTAGGAAGATAGATCCGGTCAGATTCGACAAAGGCATGCTGCAGCAGACCATCGAAACGAAATTGCCCGATATTCCCCTCATAATCTAAGTTCAAATCGATTCTGGCATCGGGTTCAATGGCGTCGTGAAAGTGTATACGTATCCCATCATTATCCCGTGAACAGCTCAGCTGCACATGGCTTGAGCAGTCCGTTACCGCTAACTGATGATGTAAGGTAAGTGAAACATCGTTGATCGGTACATCGCCGTTATACGCAATGGTCAGCTGACTATCGACCTTCATCCAATTCTCAGATGGAAAATAAACATTTAATTGCGTTCGCTCCATTGCGAACGGATATTTCGGACGATCCTCTGGCATCGTGTAAAAGAGACTCTCTCCATTCGCGCCTTTCGACATATATCGTTGTCCCGTATCCATGAACTGCTCAAGCGCGCGATCATAGTGCTCATACCGGATTCCGCCAACAAGGATGGCAGGGAGCATCAGAATGATGATCAACGTCATCAGCATTCGTTTCTCAATTCTCAAGCTGCGGTGAGGACGAAACAGCAGAATCGCAGCGAACAGGATGATCACACCTAACAGGAAGACGGCCAATTGGTGGAGGAGCGCTTCATCAAACACACCATGAATCCCCCATATGCTGTCATATGGTGAAGCGATATACATGGAATCGTAAGGTGTCAACAAATTAAACCGTGGATTCACAAGGGCGAAGCCATAGCTGTTAGCCTGAGCCAGGAAAGCAATTCCGAGCAGCGCCGGAATACAGATATAGGCGATCATATTTCTAATCAGAGCAGCGAACAGAAATCCGCAAGAGATGATGAAGAAGATAGCACCCTCCATTTGAACACAAACATAAGCGAGGTTTCTGATCCACTCCTCCATTCCCATACTGCCGTTTAGAAACCAAACCCCTTGAATAAGCAGCGTCATGCTGGTGAGACAAAGACCGTACGTTTGGGCGACCAGCCATTTTCCCGCCACCCATTCCGTATTCTTCACCTTATAGGTGACCACCACATGTTCAAATTCGCTTTCATGGTCTTTGCCAGCCATATAGACAGCCAATAATCCCGCCAGCAATAAACCTATGAGCATGATCCATTGAAAGTTGTTGTAGAACTCCGCAGCAAGCTCCTCATAATGTACCGATTGATTCTCGTAAGAGAAAATAACATAGCCCCAGCAAAGCAATAGAACGACAAATGGGAGTATCAGAAATGGATTGCGATTTAACAGACGCAGTTCATTGCGATAAATGAGCCCCTGCTTGCTCATGAAGTCACCCCGTTAATGACGGCCATATACCCGTCCTCCATTGTCGGCTGCATGGCAGCGGCATGAGGTGACGGAGGTCTCCTCGCTACGACCCGAAAGATAGAATCGTTCATTTCCCTTCTGCTGGAAATAATGACATGCTCCTTCTCAATCCTGTCATAATCAGCATAGGGCACTTGGAATTCCCAGATACAATGCAGGGCTTGCTGCGCCAGATCGCCAGTCGTTCCCTGATACAGCACTTGGCCGTTATTCAAGACCGCCACCCTCTCGCAGCTGGATTCAATATCGCTAATAATGTGAGTGGACAGGATGATCGTATAATCCTTGCTCAGCCTCTCGATGACATTGCGGAATCGAATCCGTTCGGATGGATCAAGTCCCGCCGTTGGTTCATCCAGCATGATGAATTTCGGATTGCCGAGCAGCGCTTGCGCGATTCCAAGCCGTCTTGCCATGCCGCCTGAGAAGCTTTTAATTTTTTTATCGGCATGCGGCACAAGATTAACCTCTTCCAACAAACGTTCGACTTGATCGGATCTTTCCTGGCGATTCGCAATTCCCTTCAACGACCCTGCATAGTGCAGAAACTCCCTGCCCGTGAATTGCTGCGGTGCGTGGAAATGCTGAGGCAAATAACCAAGCAGACCTCGGACTTTGTCTCCTTCCTTATTCAGATCAGCGCCATATATCGTAACTTCCCCATCGTCATACGGCAGGATGGTGCTTAGAATTTTCATTAAAGTCGTCTTGCCCGCGCCATTAGGTCCAAGCAAACCGAACAAGCCAGTCCCAATTTCCAGATGAATATCCGTTAATGCTTGCGTGCTTCGATATGTTTTATGTAATCCAGCGATCGTTACCGTATTCATAGGCTTTACTCCCCTGCGATCCAATTTCTAACCTTAACACGTACAGAAGAGTGAAATTGTTACATGCAGCATCAATTTTTCATTCAGAGATAAGGAACATTTTCTATCCATATGCCGTCTATCTATATGCTGTAATTACACATAAATAGATACAAGACAGGGGAAATTTAGGCGTATGACATTAAAAACAAAGTTCATTCTATTATCCATTCTCGTAGCAATCAGCACCTCCGTATTCAGCTTCTTTGTCATCCAGCGGTATCATGCGAAGATACCCCTTATCAACCGAATGTTTGCCGATCAAACCAAGGCATCACAGCCGAAAGCGCCAGTTAATCAATACGAGGGATTGGAGCCTGAATCCATAGATCCTGATGGCGTCTATTATCAGAATCGTGTTCTCATCCTAATGTATCATGACATTAGTCCGAATCCGATCGACAGAGGGACGCTGTCTGTCGCTAATTTCGAACAGCAGCTGGAATTAATGAAGAGCAATAACTTCCATTGGATAACGATGAGTCAATACAGGGATTTTATTCTGCATGACTCCCCGATTCCGGACAATGCAGTTCTTCTTACTTTTGACGATGGCTATGAATCTCTCTATACGTATGCCTTCCCCCTGCTGAAGAAATATCAAGCGCCTGCTTCGAGCTTTCTCATTGTCAATGCAATCGACAATCCGCTGCATACAGGTGTTCCCAAGGTAACCTGGGAGCAGGTTGGGCTGATGCATAAGAACGGCATTGATTTCTTCAGTCATACGTACGACTCACACAGGTTTGCTCTCGCCGATCCTGCGAGCGATACACGAATCGCGATGCTCTCCGGGCCGATCTACTTGAAGGATGAGAATCGGCTGGAGACCGAAACAGAGTACGAGCAGCGCGTGACTGATGACCTGAAGAAGGCCAACGACATCCTGCATCAGAAGCTTGGCAGACCCAATTATGTGCTTGCCTTTCCTTATGGGGAATTCTCCAAATCACTCCCGAAAATTGGGGAGAAGCTGGGAATCGATCTCATGCTGACCGTAAGAGACGGACTTAACAAAACCGGACAAACGACCGGCTTCCGGGTGAACGCAGGCGGCATGTCGAATGACCCCGTGCTGCAGATATCGCTTATGAAGCATGCCGAGACACTGCTTGGTAGCAAACAATTCGATGACGGTTCCGAAGCCCGCCTATATACACTATCGGCCATGCTTTTCCTTATGCTCCTCGGCGTCTTCTGGTTATGGATGGGCCGGAGGCTGCTTGTGCTAAGAGCGAGAGCGGCGTAACCCACGCCATGAAAAAAACCTCCACCCCCGTTTTCTGGGGAGTGGAGGTTCATATCCGAGATTGACGTATCAGGGAACAATCCGCTGCGGATTCGGAGGGTTCTTCCGACCCTCCGCTGTGTTTGCGTGTTATATAGTGTTATATACGTTTAGATTCCAAGTTATCAATATGCTGCTTTACCTCCATCCAGTTTGAAGCACGATATACGAAATCATTCGCAACAACAGACCTGTTATAGGGCTGTTCATACAAAATAACAGGTTTGTTGACAAGAGCAAACTCCTCCGCATAGTGAGGACCATCATCAATCAACACATCAACCTTTGAATCTATACATTGTTGGAGCTTGTTTTCAATAAGCACAATATTGTGATAATTAATCTTATGACATTTAAGCCATTCAATCGTAACCTCACGAAAAAGCAATGGTCGAGCAGTAATAATTGAGATTTGATGCTGACTAAACAGCTGCTGCAATATTTCGACTGCCATCGGCAAAGGTGAAGAGTTCCAATGAATATCATGCCCGTATGTATGATAAATGGATTCTCGTTCTGCCTGATCCCACCCATATAAGCGGTATATAAAAAAGTCATTCACGTCATCGGGTGTAAACGATAAACCGGATGCCATATTGTAATAGTGCAAATGAGCCGAGGTGGCATCGAGAACTGTGTTATCCAAATCTACTGCAATATGCAATGGTCAACAACTCCCCAACAATAAGTATCATCCCTTCCTACGAACCAATTATACCATATGTTGGATTGTGATTTTCCGATCGCTGGCGCTTCTACAGGTTCATTCTTCCTGCTCCGCTCCCTTGTCCATTTCATAAGTTCGTTTCATATAGCTACCTCTTTAATGGGAGGGGCCAGCTTGAATAGAGCTGCTCAATAATTGGTTTGCATCATTTCATTTATTGCATTTGAGAGGCTTGACATTAACTCACCATGCTTTTCCTCAGACCATTGGAAGCTTGATTCTGTCCAATTGGATTCAGGATACGTCCATACTGGATTCTTTCGGTTATACTCCGGCTCCCACTCGTATCGCGGAAATAAATGAGCATGCAAAAAAGCCGCCTCATTTCCGTATATGGAATAGTTAACTCGCAGTGGATGACATACTTTCTCAATTGCCTCACCTAGCAAACTCATATCGAGCAAAAATTCAGTTCTTGCTTTTATATCAAGATCATTCAGATTCGCGACTTTCGGAGTTCTGATAAGCAAACAATAACCAGGCAAGAATTGTGTGTAGCCGAATAACGCGAAACCTGTTCTCATCCGTGCCAGCAGCGTTGGATTTTCCCCGCGTTCTGCTGATGCAATAGGATCCCTTCACAAAATTCAACTCCTTACCCTCTTATATGGACAGATCAGAGATTCCCTTCGTTACAATTCTCGCATACTCGCATAACTGAAGCGTCTATAGTAGAATGATTTCTATGCAATAATAAACATAGGAGCTCGGTCGGTTATTCCGAGAAGCTTATAAACAAGTTAGAGGTGTCCGAATGGCTATCAGCTTCACTGGTTCTATCATAGCACGGTTAAAAAAAGAAATCGCTAATACCGAAAGGGAAATGCTAGAGCGGGGAAAGAAGAAGGAAAAGGCTCTGTTTAAAATCAATCAATTGGAAAAGGATATTAAACTAAGTTTTTCACCCAGCGACCTCAGCAGCAAAATGACACGAATCAGCAAATTAAAAGCTGAAATAAGTAAAATCAACGGTTTGCAAACTACGTTATCCAAGCAGCTGGTTATGAAAAAGGCTTCACTAAAAAAATTGCTCTCCCAAGATCAGTGACCCCTGAATAGCAGCTCTAACAGCTGGAATTTCCATGACTTTTCAACGGTCGCATTTGATCCCGGAAGCCACCAGAATGACCCCGCTCCTGCATCTCAGCAGGACGGCTGACAGCCTCCGCTCTCGTTGCTCATGCACGTATCTTTAATTCATTGGCACGCTGCAGCGCTTGCACTCTATTGTTTACGGCAAGCTTTCTGTACACATTTTTAATATGAAACTTTACGGTTTCACCTGTGATGCTCAGATGATGGGCAATTTCCTTGTTCGATAGTCCGCCCGAGATCAACAGCAGAATCTTCTTTTCCTGCTCGGTTAATATGTCTTTCATTGAAGGATTATCCTCCGCCCTGATATTCAAAGCTTGAAGCAATTGCTTGACATAGGCCAGTGAAACGGGGGGATTATTACTTATTGAACTGGCCTTCTGTGCCTTCAAATAATCCGTCAGCAGTTTCGCCATCACAGTGCCTTCGTCAATAAAGCTGCGAATGTATCCCTGTGGCTCCCCCAGCTGCAAGGCGATCTCCAGCTTAAGCTGGGCCGCTTCCGTTTGACCTAAGCGCTGAAGCGTCACACTTTGCACAATTAATACTTTGATACGATCCCGAAGATGATCCTCCGCTTCCAATAAACGATACAACCGCTCCAACAGATACAGCCCTTCATCCGTCCGTTCGCAGGCTACAAGCACTTTGGCCAAAGCTAGATGCTCAGCCATACGATTCAGTGAAACCTCATCCGTATGCGTCAGACCGCATCTGTGCAGCCAATCAAGCGCAGCTTGAAGCGAGCCTTGCTGCAGAGATAGACAAGCTTGCTCCGCCTCTATTTTCATCATAAACAATTTATAGTCGGGGGAGTCAATCTGCTGCTTTAACTGTGCCAGCAGCTCTGCTGCACGCTCTGGATTCCCTTGGGCCTGCTGAATTCGCGAAGCGCTAATGCCGATATGAATTAAAATCCGCGCGAAGGGCTGTACGTCCTTGCGTCCAAGAACCTCATTTGCATAATGCTCTGCCTCGTCCAATCGATTCCACTCGTACAGCAATTTGCTGTACGATGCATACAAGTAACCGATAAAGGGATACTCTTTCTTGTTCTTCCAGGCTGTAATCCATTTCAATAGGAATGCGTCCGCTGCATGAAGATCATGGATAATCGCCAAATGATCATCAAACGAAGCATAGCCTTGATATCTGTTGCGCCCCATCGTTTGAAACAGACTTCCCTCCGGCACATGCCGTTCTACCAGCTCGAAGTATGCCGACGTTCGCTCCAAGTCTTTCTGAAGATAGGAGACTACCGAACAGAAAAAGTAAATATTGCCCATGACCTGATTCCATTCCACATCACTCAATTTCCCCTGCAGCGCTTGAAAGCGGATCTCGGCTTGTCCGACTCTACTGAAAGCCGCCTCCCATTCTCCGACACCCAGCAATACAGATATATAGAACAGCTCTATCATCGGCTTCTCCGCAAAGGAGTTTTCCGGCAAAACAGATATCCATTTCATCAACACAATACTTTTCGTTTGCACTAGCGCATGAAGATTCTTCTCTATCAACCGAACGGCATCTGCGAACTGCTTGCCCTCCAAATAATGCTCCACCGCTTTTTCATCAAACCCGTAATTCTCCATCCAATTCGCCGCCCGAATATGCACCTGCATCCATTTATCCGGATCCGTTCTGAACAATAGCGGCTGCAAGAAGTCGGAGAGCAATTGATGATACCGATACCAATTTCGATGCTCGTCCAGAGGGATGACAAACAAGTTCAGCTGATCAAGCTTTTCCAATTGCTCCTGACCGTTCATTTGACCCGTTACAGCTTCGCATAAGGAATGATTCATCTGGCTTAGAATAGAAGTTTCCAATAAAAAGGAGCGTACTTGCTCCGATTGATGATGAAATACTTCTTCCAGCAAATAGTCGGATATATGATGCTGTTGACCGCTGAATTGCTGAATGGTCTCCGCTATATTATCGCTTCGCTTCAGAGAGATCGCCGCCAGCTGCAAGCCGCTAATCCATCCCTCTGTCTGATGGAACAGCTCCGTCACTTGCTCTTTAGTCAGCAACAAATCGGTCATATCCCGAAAAAAGACAAGCCCCTCATCCAGTTGAAAACGCAAATCCTGCATAATGATTCGATGCAACTCACCTTTTGCCAGAAGTCTCGCGGTAGGTATCGCCAAATCGGTGCGGCTTGCGATATACAAATGAACATGGGAAGGAAGATGCTCCAGCAGATAGAGCATGGATTGATGGATAGCGGGAAGCTCGATGACATGATAATCATCGATAATGATCACCAGCTTGCCGGTTATCTGATTGAGCTCATTCAGGAGCGCCGGGATCACAGTCTCCAAACTCGCCGAAGGCCCCTTCGGAAGAAGCAGCTCTACTGTTTGGCCAAAACCGGGAATCCTCTCCTGTATGGAGGCTATGACATAACTCCATAACTTCGTCCAATCGTTATCCTGCTTATCTAGCGAGATCCACGCCACAAGCGCATCGCATTGCTTCGCCCATTCACTTAGCGCTGTTGTTTTCCCGTAACCGGCCTGCGCCGAAACAAGTGTTAGCTTGACGTCCATCCCTTCATTAAGCTTGCGCATTAGCCGTGGCCTGGAAACCAAAGTGCTTCGCACATGAGGGATATGAAGTTTCGCGCTGACAATCAATAGAAATCCCTCCGTATAATAAAAGTATGTGAAACAAGGCAGCAATAAAATATGGAAGGATGCTTGCTTGCCGTGAATTGCTCCTATCTGCAAAATGTACTGCAAAAACTACATCAAATTCCCTCCTAACCAGAGTAAACAAAACTTTTCGGGTTCGTTACTGTAGTTTTGCAGGCTCTTGAAAAAACAAACCCTCGTAGAATCCACTTCGGCTATCACAATAGGCTGTTCCGATATTGGGCAGCGCTCCATTTTTGTCTATGCTATATTCCACTAGAATGGAATCATTTCTTCTTATTCAATTTGGCTGCCGCTTGTTCGATATTCTCAGCAGCTCTAAATTTGACGATTCTGCTTATTAATTCATAAGGCAGCGGCTTCTCCAGCGGGAATTGTACGGACCCTTTTGCCCCTTTATAGACCGATAATTCTTGTTTGAATGCAGCAATCCCACTTGGAGCCGGATAAAATCCGATATGTTTTTTGTAGGCGGCAAAATGCACTAAATTTCCATGCAGCACAAAGGTAGGCATCTGATAGTTTATCCTCTCCTGTGCATCTGGCGCCGCCTCTTTGATTACTTTTCTTAACGTTTCAAGCCTCTCCTGAACCTCAGGAGGAAATAATGAGATATAGTCATCAATTGATTCAAAATTGTTTCCATCCATGAATGATTTCTCCCTTCAAGAAAAACCCCTCTATGCTGTCAGCTATAAAGGGGCAATTACATAAGGCGACACGATTTCACTACAAATTCTAGCGCTGCTTCGTTAAAGCTACGTTTCCGTAATAGGGGTAGTAATCTACGCTTAATCCCAACTCCTGGGACAAAAACCGCAGCGGCACATACACCGTCCCATCCCTGTTCACTGGCGCTGCATCCAGTTGGACCGGCTTCCCGTTCACTGCCGCAGCCTTGGCATCTACCGTCAGCTTGATCTGCTTGTTCAAGCTCTTCACAGTAATCCCCTTCCCCTTCGAATCCCAGCTTACTTCTGCATCTAATTGCTCGGAGATGAAACGAATCGGCACCATCGTCCGCCCCGCTTCAACAAAGGCAGGAATAGCCAGCTCTTCATATTGACCATTAGCATACACTCTGCTCCCGTACAGAAATAATACGATATTCGGAAACGGCTTGTAGGCCTCGTATTCGAACGTTCCGCCAGCCTGCAATATCCGGTCACGAAGCGCTGCTGCTTCCGGTTCGCCATCTACTGGAATGACGTTTCTGAGTATTGTCAGATAGGTTAATTCATCCAATGCGGCCAAGCTGCGCAGGGAGCCTATATTATTATTTTGCAGCTCCAGACGCTTCAGCTTCTTCATATTCGCAATGGGTGCGATATCACTCACCTTGTTATTATTAAGCGTAAGAAGCTCTAACTCGTGAAGCGATGACAATGGAGCAAGGTCGCGGATGTCATTATTGTCAAGATTGAGCTTCTTCAAGCTCGTTAGCGGAGCCAACGGCTTCAAGCTGCTGATTCGACTGTCATAGAGCGACAGAGTCTCTAGCTTCGTCAAGCCGGAGAGGGGCTGCAGATCATCAATTTGACCACGCTCTACACTTAGCTCACGAAGATTGACAAGCGACTTTACGAAATCCAGCTTCTTGATATTGTTTTCTTGAATATATAACATTTCAAGATCCGTCAATTGTCCAATCAGACTGTAGTCTTGAATATAATTACCGCGCAGTACAAGGCGCTTCAGCTTCGTCAGACCGCGTAGAAAATCAATATTGTCTGCCCCTTTTCTGACAAGATCCAGCTCTTCGAGGTTGGTCAAATTCCCAATCGTCGCAAGATCAAGCTTGCGCTCCTCTGCTGAATATAGATTAAGCGAGCGCAGCTTCGGCAGTGATGGCAGCATCTCAATCCCTTTCACTGGTGTGTCAACTAGCGTAAGCTTCTCCAACTGGACATGTCCACGAAGCGGCTCCAAATTATCGACCTTCGTTTCCGACAGATCAAGCTCTTTAAGCGCGCTCAGCTTCGCGAGCGGCTTAATATCCCGAACAGGATTTCCCCATAGAATGATCGTATGAAGCTTGGCCAGACCAGCCAATGGCTCTACATTGTCAACCTTATGATAATAGCGCAGATCAAGCACCTGCAAATTGGTCAGCTGCTGTATCCCCGTCAGATCCGTAATCATCGAATCCTCTGTCCTAGTCTCTCCGCCAAAGGTTTCGTAGGTCATAACTAATTCCGTAATGCCCTGCACATCCTGCTGGCGCAGCACTCCCTTATCGATCCCCGTCAGCAAACGAACAGCTCGTTCCAATGCTTTGTCCGGGAATTTCACCACAGCATTATCAACGGATTCCGCTGCCGCTCCCACTGTCCCCATACTGCAAAATAATAAAACCATCGCCACCATCAGCTTCACAGTCCTGCTCCTTGCTGCTGCCTGTCCCATCATCTCTTACTCCTCCTCTATCTTTCCTCGCATGCCTATAATCTCTATAGACGATACAATTGTGCAAAGGTTACGGAGGTTCAGAGGTTCAGAGGTTCAACCATTCTCGGAAAGCGCTCTTTGTACAGTTTTGTGAAGTCTATCCTGCTGAACGGGCTTCACGATGTAATCGTAAGCATAAACCTCGAATGCAGCCGATGAATATTCTTTATAGGAAGTAACAAATACAAGCTTTATTCGTCTACCGTCCCCTCTTAAACGACTGGCAAACGCAAGACCATTTTCTCCCGGCATTCTAATATCTAGAAATATCAAATCCACATCATTATGATTCGTCAAATAAGAAAAGGCAGATGCAGTTTCTTGGAAGCTTCCCACGATTTCGATCTGATCCACCTTAGCGAGCATTCGTCTCATAATTAAATGCATGGCCTTCTCGTCATCGATAATAACGACCTTCAACTACATACCTCCTCAATTGCTGCAACAACTTGCCTTATGTATTCACTATTGAGCGAAGATCTCCTCCACTAGCCAGAATGCACAAAGGCAGGTTATAGATCGACCGCTGTTATCCCAAAGACAAGTATATATCATCCTAATGACGGCAAAATGACAAACTTCGACAGCAAAAAGAGCCCCTATCTGCCGGGCTCTCCGCATTTACCTTTACCTATTTTACGAATCCAGCCTCTAAGCAGCATCTCCGTTACTATTCCTTGCCGCAACACGGTTTTTTCCGTCTTACGGCGACAACCGAAGTCGATTCTACGGTGCGTTGTCATCTGTAAGACGGTTTTCCAGGCTTACGGTGAATCTCGCTCCACTTTTCCGTGTTGTAACACGGTTTTTCAGCCTTACAGCGGCAATAGAAGTGGATTTCACAGCACATTGTCATCTGTAAGCTGATTCTTCATGCTTACAGCGCACCTCGCTCCACTTTTCCGTGCTGTAACACGGTTTTTCAGCCTTACAGCGATAGTAGAAGCGGGTTTGTATTCTCTATCAAGAAAGTAGACACGATTGTATGCGGACTGAGGTTGCTCGTAGTACCTTTTGCTCACATTGATGCGGGGGTAGGCAGATAATCAACGAATGGATACTAATGCGAATGCGACTATACTCCAACTCCATGTACTCGTAAATAAATCGCATCATCATACCCCTGTTTGCGGGTTATGTTATGATTCCAGCATCGACATCAGATCATGATACAGAGCGGTTACTTCATGGGATGGACTTATTCCGAGCTCTTTATCCAGCAATTCCGTGAATTGGATATATTGTCGGTTCAATGACTCTTTGTTCTTCATTAATGCCAAGGCCCTCATATGCAGCTTAATCGTTCCTTCATCCAGCTCATTATGAACGGTTAGCTTCATCAATAGCCGAACTGCAGTTTGCGCGTCGCCTCTGACTAGTAAAGCATCGCATAACCGCTGGGTAAAAGATGTGTACATGAGCGACAGTCGCTGCACCTCGCTCCGTGCCCAAGAGAATTCACGATCCCCGAATAAATCGCCTGTGTACAGCTGTTCAAGCTCAAGCGCCCCTTCAATATGGGCATCATCGATTACAGCCATCTGTTTGCAGCCTTCTTCAAAGCTAATGCTATCCACACGTACTTGGTTAAGATCCAGCGCATAATGATTGCTGTCGGAATACAGACTCCCCTTAAGTCCGTAGTTGTTCAATAATTTACGCAGCTGATAGACTGTGGTGTTCAAATAAATTTCGCCGTTCCTGAGCGGTATCTCGCCAAACATATCATCAATGATTTTTGCTCTCGATACAAGCCTTCCCCTATGCATGACCAAATAACCGAAGAGCTCCGCACTCTTGCTCGTCTTCCACTTGACTAACTCATTCTGAACACTCCGCATCTCCATACTGCCAAGACAATTAAACATAACGCGAATAGAAGGGGAGGCATCCTCCGCCGGTATGGCTTCTGATTTCATTCCAGAAAGCGCCCTTTGAACGGTCTGATAGAGCCTCTCTTCATTAATGGGCTTCACAATGTAATCAAAAGCGTAAACATCAAAGGCAAGCAATGAATATTCGGTATGGGAGGTAACGAACACAATCTTCATTTGTTTGCCGCTCTCTCTTAATCGCCCGGCAAACTCAAGGCCGCTTTCTCGCGGCATATTAATATCCATAAAAATCAAATCCACATCATAGCTCATCAAATACGAGTAGGCCGTCCTCGTCTCCTTGAAGCTTCCCACAATCTCGACCTCAGCAATCTTGCCCAGCATTCGCTTCATAATTAAATGCATGGCCTTCTCATCATCAATAATAGCAACCTTCATACAATCTCCTTCCTTCCAAGCTCATGCCGAGATGGAGCGGAAGCCTTGGGGGGAGCGGGAAGCGAGAAGTAGAAGGTGCTTCCTTGCTCAAGCGTACTGTCGAACCAAATTTCTCCGCCATTCAACCGCACAAATTCCCTGCAGAGAGTAAGCCCCAGTCCGACGCCTCGCTCTCCAGCTGTGCCCAATGATGAGGCCGGATAGGATTCCTGCAATAAGGAATCAGCTTGATCGGCCGGTATGCCTGATCCTGTATCGCTTACAGAGACGATGATTTTGCCATCCGCATGCTCCGCTTTTAACGTAATGCTCCCCCCATACTCCGTAAATTTAATCGCATTGGAGAGCAGATTGCGAATGATTAAATCCAGCATTTCTTTATCTGCAAATACATAGAGGCCGTCCGAAATCTCGGATAGGATCGTAATATTCTTACCCACACTCCGCACCTGCATCAATCGTATATTCGTCTGAACCGTGTGGGCTAAATCCCGTATAACCGGATGAAACACCATGCCGCCCCTCTGACTTTGAAACCATTCCAGCAAGCTTTCGACGAGTGTGAATGTATTCTGAATTTGCTGCCCCATTTCATCGACGATTTCAGCATGGCTCCCGCCACAAGTCTGCATCTCCTCTTCCATCAGCTCCATCAGGTTGATGAGCACAGCAAGAGGATCGCGAATATCATGGGCGACCACGTTAAACATTTTATCCTTGAAGGCATTCAGCTCTGCCAGCTGTCTTGCACTATGGAGCAATCTTTCCTCGTAATGCACCGTTTCCGTTATATCGCTTAACAGCAGCATCCTGCCAACCGGCTTGAGCTTCTTGTCACTAATTGTCGTCATATGAGCATGATAGAATCGATCCTCACCATGCCTTGAAATTTGCACTTTATTATTCAACGCGGGATCTTTCGTTATGATCTCCAGTAAAGTGGGATACAGGGAGAATAGCTCGGCCGCAGACTGCCCTATTGCCCCCTTATCATTCAAACCGTCAATAAGCCGGCTTGCCGATTGGTTGTAGCCTGTTATACAGTTGTCGAGATCAACTACTATGACGGCATCCTGCATCGATTCGAACACCTTCTGCAGAGCTAGAGGAGCTAATCTCAGCATATTGAACTGATAGATTCCCCACATGTAGAATACGCCTGAGAAAATAAATCCGAACGGTGAAATGTCGATAGGCACATGCAGGATACCACTCAAATAAATAATCGGAAACCCAAAAGGACCGAGGGAACCAATCATCATGAAGGCGACTTGTTTCTTCATTCGAGGCATCGCTTTTCGATACATCTGGATCATTAAACCCATGCCAATTGCAAAGAAGAAGTAGGAATAACCAAGATGGAGCGCGTATAAGGGACCTTTAACCAAATGAACCAACGGGAATCCCGCTGACGAATCAATGGACATGCTGCTGTAAAATAAATGATGCCACTCGTTCGTATAATGAGCCACAAAGGTAACCATTGGCACAAGCATCAGCAAAGCAATAAACGGTTTTCTGATTAGCGCTTGTCGTCCGGTATATTGCAGCACCATAATAATCCATATCGTCGAGCCGAATGGGATGCCGATATATTCAACTCTAAGCCAGAAACGGATATCTTCCAGCGTGGAGCTTGTAATTTCAAAGGCATAGCCGAAGGTGTAGAAAGCACCGGCCAACATGCCTAATCCATAACTGATTGAAATGGGCAGTTCCCTTCTTTTCCAAGAGAGATAACACAGGATGAGCGAGCAGCAGGTGGCCGCCATTAGTAGAGCCGATAAATACAGATTGTAGGTCATGATGCCAGCTCCGTTCAGAATGAATAATTCAATTCAAAACACCATCTCTATATTACCAGAAAATAGCTAGATAAACTTATTAATTAATTGGGGTTTATTGCAAAAATAAAACGCAGCCCCCAATTGATGAGGGCTGCTTCGTTTCTTCTACTTCAAATATCCATGTCTGATATTGGAGCGCTTATTTGAAATCGAACCGTTGCTGCTCCAGCATTTTTCTTACTTGCGGGTAATAGATTCGGTTGTATGTGGACGAGACGGTTTGCGACCAGTTCCTTGTTTCCTTCCCATTCGTACGCTTCTCCATATAGGCTGAAACCTCATCGTCATATTGATTAATCAAGCCTTCAAGCTCCGTATTATACTTTTCCTTGTGCCAAACAGCCTCTTGAGGAAGACGATGCTTCTTAGCGGACGCATCCGCCGGATGACCGACCACGAGACCGCTAACCGGGAAAACATACTCGGGCAGCCCAAGCAGCTCAATGAGCGCAAGAGGCTCTCTTCTGGCTCCCCCGATCGGTACGATCCCGAGCCCTAACGATTCAGCTGTGGCAATCGCATTTCCCATAGCCAAGCCTACATCTGTGGAGCCCACGATAATGGACTCCAATCCGTCCGTAATGACCAGTTGCTCGCCGTTAAGCTCTGCGGCAATTTTAGCTCGGTAAAAGTCTGCGCAGAATAGCAAAAATACGGGAGCCTGAGCGATCCAGGACTGATTACCGGAAAGCTCAGCAATTTTCGATTTCGTTTCCGCATTTTGAATGCTGATTACGGTGACCTGCTGTCCATTAATGGACGAAGGCGCCGCTTGCACGGATTCAATAATCATAGTCAAATCCTGATCGCTTACTGGTTGATCCGTATAGCTTCGGATAGAGCGGTGGTTAATCAGCGTATGATACACATCATTCATTCTAAGTTAACTCCTTAATTTGAAATTCCATTCTTGTTACGCCATTCGGAACGATTACGGCATCCACTGTATATATCATTGCAATAAATATTCATTGTATTCGTGTCAAATCGACAGGACTCAATTAACAGGGAGAGTCCCCTTCGCCTCATTCACACCTAAAATAACCTTTAATGCGGCTAATACGTTCGGTTGTTGAGCGCCATAAGCTGCAATGCCGGCCTGCACGTCATGCAGATATTTCCCTTCATACGGGTTGCCCAGTGACAGCAGCACATAGGGCTTAGAGCTTGCATTCAGCTCATTAACGAGTGTTTGATATTGCGCCCAATTATGCTCCAGAATAGGGCGGCGGAATTGATAGGAGGCAAGAATCACGAAATTCGCTCGTTGCATGCTTGCACTTATATCCGAAGCACTATTGCCATTCATAAGAAGCGTCTCTACCGTGTAGCGCTTACCGAGATCTGTCACAGACAGCTGACTTTTGATCAATGCAGCATGTTCAGCATTTTGCGCCAGAATCGCGATCCGATCCCCATCCTTCATTCGATACGGTAGTCTGTTGTTATCATTGCTTAACTCGGTAATTGCCTGTTCTGCGATTGATTTCTCCATTTGACGATGCTCGCTTGCTCCAATGATTTGCTTGGCTGCCAGCAGCTTTGTAGGAAGATCGCCCTCCCGCTGAAATAAGTCATACTTCTGCTTCAAGCTGAGAATCCGTTTAACGGAGGCGTCAATTTGTTCCACAGTAATCTCGCCTTTATTCACGGCTTGAACGATAGCTTGGTGAGCGCCAGCTATTTCCTTCGGCATCAGAATGATGTCAACACCTGCCTGAACGGCAAGCTTAACCGCTTCTTCCTCTCCGAAATGCGCTGCAATTCCGTCCATCGTGAACGCATCCGATACAATAACCCCTTGGAAGCCTAATTCCTCTCTAAGCAATCCCGTCATTACCTTGCGAGATAGAGTAGCAGGCAGCGGTACATCAGAACCGTCTTTCTTTGACTTCATCTTGGTGTCATCAAGCGCCGTATAGGCAATGTGTGCGGACATGACCATATCTGCCCCGCTGCGAATTGCTGCACGAAATGGCTTCAATTCGATTTCCTCAAGACGTTGTCTATCATGTGTTACAACGGGCAGACCAAGATGAGAGTCTACTGTCGTGTCCCCATGGCCTGGAAAATGCTTGACCGCAGGAATGACGCCGGATTGCTGCAGCCCTTGCATGAATTTCATTCCAAAATTCGTCACAAGCTCCGGGTCCGACCCAAATGAGCGTATGCCAATAATAGGATTGTCCGGATTCACATTAATGTCCAGCACCGGTGCAAAATTAAGATTAACCCCGAGCGCTCGAAGCTCGGTCCCTGTAATCTTCCCGGCATGCAATGCAAGCTCGGGTTGACCGGTAGCGCCAAGCGCCATATTACCGGGCAAATTCGTTCCGCCCGGAATGCGATTGACTACTCCCCCTTCTTGATCCATGCTCAGAAACAAGGGAATATCGCCAGATTGCTGCTGCAATTGATGATTGAAGGTTGTCAGCTGTTCGACGTCTACGATGTTTTTGTTGAACAGAATCAACCCGCCTGGCTGCTGATCATACAGCATGCTCGAAACTCCTGCATTGATCGAATAGGACGGCTTGCCGGCCCACATCCGAATATCCGGCATGAGCATCTGCCCAACCTTCTCTTTGATCGTCATGTATGGAAGAAGCTTGTCCCAATTATGAGACTGAATGGCATGCGCTCTCTCAAAGCGGATGATTCTCGTTAAGAATACGGCATACTCAGCCCGGCTTACCGAACGATTCGGCCTGAAGGTAGCATCCGCATAACCGCCGACTAGACCGTTAGAGGCCAGCAAGAGGATCGGCTCGCTTGCCCAATGCTCGTTAATGTCTGTTAATTTCGATGAAGGTTCCGATCCCGGCTCAAGCTTATAGAACCGGGATAGAATAGCGGCCGTTTCTGCCCGGCTGATTGGAGCATCGGGACGGAATGTTCCGTCGTCGAAGCCTCCGATCAATCCTAAGCTTGTTGCAACAGCGACTTCTCCATAGAACATATGTGTTCGGGGCAAGTCGCGATATTGGACCTCAGACATCGTATACTTTCTGTCCGGGTACATCTCGCGGATTAAATAAGTTACGGCTTGCGCCCGCGTGATTGAGCTTGATGGCTTGAATTGACCGTTGCCGTAGCCTGCTATCGTTCCTCTTTGGGCCAAATAATGAATGCTGTCCTCCGCCCATCTGGAGTGATTAAGATCAGAAAAACGCTCCTGCGCGGCGGATACCGTCGAAGCTGGAGGCGATAAGTACAGCGCTGCCATGATTCCTATTATAAGTATGATCTTCTGCCATGCTTTCACCTTTCGTCACCCTTTCATGCTGTTAAAAGTTAATGCTATCAAGCGCGTCCAGTCAGCATTCTAGTCCATCCACGTATTGTGCTTCGCCTACCAACATAGATCGTTATTTAGGTTCCTCTCAATATAGTATACGAGACCATAGATCGCAAGGCGCGACACCACGGATTTCCACAGGAAAATAATACTGGCCTGTGCTTGTCATTTAGAAATGACAGCACAGGCCAGCTCAAAACCGGAATCGCTCATGTCCAGCGGCCTCCATATGGGTTACCCCTTCCAAAGCAAGGATGTCCTTCTTCATTTGAAGTCCACCTCTAAATCCTGTTAACGTGCCGTTGGAACCGACGACACGATGACAAGGCAGCACAATCGGCAATGGATTGCGTCCAATCGCTGTTCCTACCGCTCGTATCGCAGACGATTTGCCAATACTGCCCGCAAGCTGCTTATACGTCCAAGTCTCCCCATGAGGGATCTGGCTCAAAGCCATCCATACGCTTTGTTGAAACGGTGTTCCTCCTACATCCAGCGGAACCCCCTTGAAGCTGACAGGCTCCCCTGCAAAATACTGCTCCAACAGGTCAATGATACCGAATGCAACGAACAGGCTGCGATCCTCGATCATCCCTTCAGCGCTAGTGAGATCTTCGTTCAACCCAGCCAATGCTGCAACAGAAGGCGGGTATATCAATTGGCTGATTCCTTGCTCACTGGCTATAAGTGTCCATGGCTGATTCAAGCCGATTATCGTTTGCCGATATTTTTTATTAGCTGTCAAATGAATCTCCTCCTTGTCCATTCCGATATGCTGTTGGAGAGACACCCGTTCTCCGAGAAAACCAAGAAGTGAAATGGGCTGGGCTGCTGTAGCCCACTGCCTCTCCAATCTCCGCGATGGCTTCATTAGATGCCAACAATAGCCGCTGTGCGTGCTTTAATCGGATGCGCTCGGTTTTTTCCGCAGGTGAATAGCCGTTCACTTGCTTGTAAATTCGCTGCAAATGATAGGGGCTTACAGCAAGTGAAGCTGCCAGCATGGCCAGCGTCAATTTGCCATTATATTGTGTCTCAATAATCGCATCCACCTGTGCAGCCAAAGCCGCATCCGGCCGAAGTGCTCCGTTCGCTTCAGGCTTGCATCGTTTGCAAGGACGAAAGCCCGCTTGAAGCGCAGCTTCTAGCGAGGGATAGAATGTCACATTGCTTGCATAGGGTGTTTTGGCACGGCAAGTAGGTCGGCATACAATTTTAGTCGTCCTTACTCCCGTATAATAGATACCCTCATAGGTTGATTCCCGCTTAACAACGGCTTCATATACAAGGTCAAATAATTGTTGATCCATGCCTCTCACCTCACTATTCAAGTATAAGCCAATCTCTATTCCGATAGTAGTCTGCACCAATAGGATAGCAACATATTGAAAGTGGGCAGCCTGCCAGTCTCATGCATTACGATTGGGACTGTTAAGCGAACAATGTATCGTTCAAATTGAACATTTCACCAAGGGATCTGTGTTGTTATAGACGCTAAAAAATTATTCTTTCATATTATCCAGATCTTGTTGATTAGTGATCCCTACTACAGGCCTTCAACTCCCTGCGAATTAACAATCGATAATATTGCAATATATTGTGAGCATGTAAGTATCTTCTGCCTCGTCTTTGTTATTGTCATTGCCCTCATCAAATTCATCACTTTCAATAACGGTTATTCCATCGAAAAGTGCTTTAACTTTATATTGAGAAAGAACTTCCTTCATGTCACTAATCTTGTTCAATATACATTCGAAAGGTAGTTCTCGCCCTTCATAATAAGAAACCACGGAAACTCTAATTGCAGGGATTTGATAATCTCCCCAAAAATAAAAGACAAAGGACTTCCCTATATAGTGCTTTCTCAAATATGAAGACCAAGAAGCTTCAACAAAGCTAAGCACCTGTTCTAATTCATTTATCGAGATGTTGTCCTTCTTTATCAATTTGTTCAACTTATGGATCGTGAAAAGATTATAACTAGCCTCAGCACTATTTTGTTCTCTATCGTTAGAGAATAGCAAATTAGGCTTTTCTGCTATCGCTGATATTTCATCATATGCTTTTTGTCCCTTATTCTTTAGAAAATCTATCATCCCATTGTCACTACCTTTACATAGATTAAAAAATCTGTATTTTTAATTTCGCCTCTGGTGAAATTATTCCCTTCACTATTGCAACTGGACGCGGCTCGGATTCAGAACTAATTCTAAATTTTCTTTTGAATCAACGCTATATTTTGTCCAGTTTGGGAGTTAAGATTTGTGCATAGAAAAACAAAAAACCGGAGATTACCCCGGTCGATGTCATAATTATTATTTCTCAGCGTTACGAATGCGCTGTTTTATTTTATCAAACACCTCGGTGTGAGTATAAAGGATATCTGACGTATTCGCTTCAAGTTCAGCTTCTTTCAACTTTGCAAAAACCCCATTGTCGCGTACTGCATATTCTCATAATACTTATACTTTTCATTGAGCAAGTAAGTATAGCAGCAGTGACTTTTGAACATGCATCCTGTTCTCAGCTTGTTGATATATAACTGACCTGTCCGTTTCGATTAGCTCTTCTTCAATTTCGTATCCAGGATGAATTGGCATATCATGCATGATATAGGGTGAGTGTCCTTGTAGGGTTTTCCTGTTCAACTGAAACGGCAGCATTTGCTCAATTCTTCGATTCTTTTCATCTTGGTAATGACTCTCGCGGAAAAATTCCATATCGACCCATGTATCCGTATAAACAAAATTAGATCTGGAAACAGCCTCAGACAGATTATTTAAGTTTTCCACATGACCACTTGCATATGCAGTCCGCATCAGTTCTTCATCCCATGAAGGGGTGTTAATAATAGGGGTCACTAGCAACAGCTTGATACCTAGCGTGGTGCAGCCTGCTGTCAATGAATTTGCAACATTGTTATGTATACCGACATAAGTAATGGTAATACCCGTGAATGTTCCTGAAATCTCATAAACGGTCATCAAGTCTGCTAATGCCTGACAAGGGTGATATTTATCGCAGCATCCATTGATTACGGGAACTTTGGAATACTTAGCTAATTCAAGTAAATCGGAATGTTTCTTTAATCTCGCCATAATCATATCGCAGTTCCTTGATGCATACTGAGCCTCATATTGTATTGGAGATATACTGAAATTACTTGAGTCCCAGTCCATTGCAACAGAGTATCCACCCATTTGATTAATTCCGGACTGAAAAGAGAGGTTTGTTCTCGTTGATGTCTTTTGAAATAGCATAAGGAGTCCTTTTCTTTCGCAAGCATCAGCATATTTTTATGCCGCTGAAAAGCTTATAGGTTTCATCTTCAGTCATAATTGCTTCTACCTTACCATTCGCAACATAGATCTGGATCTTAAACCAGCTGTACACGGTATAACTCTCACGTACTTCCTTCGTAAGTTGCTCATCGAATGTATCCAGTAAGAATTGCTCGCTAAACTCAAAACTTGTCGATCTTCCAGCCATACTTCGTCTTCACCAGGGTCGTAGTGGCAATAACAGAGTAAGTGCTTTCCTCACCTTGTACTGTCACTTTCTGAGAAGCCACGACACTCGTCTTGTTTGCATTAAACTTCAGCGTCAGCTTCTGTTTCACATTGTACTTCGGCAACAAAGCGGAATAGTCGTCGGAATCCATATAGTCAGGTACGTAACCGCTTGAATACTCAAACATCGAACCTTGGAACTCGCTAATGAAGTTGTTGCTAAAGTAAGGCTTCATTGCAGCCTCGACTTTACTTAGCGGCAGTGGTTTAACAAATGATTTCTGTACCTTATATGCCTTTGTCAGGATATCGAGTGCTTGATTAGCAGTTAGAGTTCCTACCGCTTTGCGTTGATCATCCCGAACTCCATCTGGCCCGTACTGAATATACTTCTTCTTCGTTTCATCCCACCTGAATGTAATGTTATTAGCGGCACCACTGAAGCCTAGACGATCAGAGCCGATCCCAGACTCAACCTCAATCGCAGCAAATTCGTGGTATCCGTCCTTACTAAGATCAACGATGATGTTGCCTTCGCCGCCGCCATCCGCAGAAACAACGCTTATTCTCGTCAACTTGTTATTTTTCAGTGTCAGAATTTCAGCTTCATAAGCACCGAATCCCGTTGCGCCAAAGGAAACAAGCGCAATACAGTTCTTGTATGTCTTGTTCTTGATGCGACGAACTTCGTAGGGAACGCCGCTTGAATTTGGCTCATGCATGGCCGTTACTTTCTTTCCGTTGGTCAGGCTGTAGATACCTATGTATAAATCAGTTTCCGATATTTCTTTCTTGGCAGTAGATAGGATAATCTCATCTTTACCATCATTATTCAAGTCATAGATAATTGGAGTGGAAATATCTTCCGACTCTAGATTATACTCTTTTGCAAAACTGGCGCTCGCAGCATATACCGTTTGATTCTTGTTATTCGTAGCCGCTTGAGTAACGGCAGTAGTAGAAGTTAGAACAGTCAATGCGATGATAACAGATAGATATTTTCTAATATTCAAAAGATCACACCTCATCATTTCTTTAAATTGTTTAGTAAATTACCATCAGGATTTGTCCGTTCAAAGCCGTCACGCCAGTAATCTTCCACGGCAGTTCCGTCTTCTCTCACATATCCCTTTACATCATGCTGATCAACAAACAGGGTTCCTGACTCCCTCACTCGATCTATAGCGTTGCCTACATTCTCTCCTCCAGCCAAGACATCAACGCTTATGTCCATGGACGAGTCTACTCCAATATCGGAAAAGAGATCAGTTCCTATGCCCATGAAGACCATGAAGATCAAAGCATTACATGCTACCAATGCAGTAATAGCCACAGCAGCAAGTACTATTAGCACCCCCTTCTCATACACAGGCAGTTCTTCCAGACTACCACCAAAGTCATATACTGTTATATTTATACCACAAATAACCTGTATACAGCATCCAAATTTAGTAATAATCCATATGCAATCTTGGTTACTCGATCATCCTGCTCTAATGTTTTCCTCAGAGGTGATTGAATGAATGACTTAATGCAGTGTATCCCGTGGTGTAATTCTCCTTGTGTGAATGTGTGTGGTAACTTCATTCTACACAAATATCCCACGGGCTTCTCTGTTTAACTGTCGCATTTCATTTTAAAATTCGTCATTATGTTAACAAGTATCGACGTGAGATTTCTTATTGAAATCGTAATGGATCTCCAATACCACGACATTTTCGCTTAATCGAGACATTATTCTTGTATTTTTTCCCGAGATCGATGATGCGGAAGTCGTTCGTGCCTTAACCTCAATCAAAGGAATTGGCCGGTGGACGGCGGAAATGTTCCTTATTTTTTATTTGGGCAGACAGAATGTTCTGTCTTTCGGAGACAGCGGACTTAACCGTGCTGCGGAATGGCTTTATGCCGCCAAGGATAGCGGCGGTCAATCTCAATTGCAGCGCAAACATCCCGACTGGCAGCCTTATTGTACGGTTGTATCCCTGTATTTGTGGGAAGCCGTTAATTTCGGATTACTTCAGGGGGAACCTCTATAGGCCCAAATTCCAATCTCCTTAGTGCCTTTCCATCATTCAATCGCCCCTATTCCTCATGTTCCCCTATATATTTTTTCCACTTTCTAATTTTTGCCCGAAAGGTTTTGAACGGGGCCGACGAATTGATGTGAATCCACCGGACCATAGGCCAGTTTTCCTTGCTGCCTGTCCATTTGCGGATGCCTTGGGTAAACAGCTCTTCCTCGGTCAATGTATTGATCCAGTCAAGCCATTGCTGCTCTGCCTGCCGGAATAAGTCCCGCAGATCGGTCAGGGAATACACGGTATATTTGTCGTAAAAGGACTGATACAGTCCGCCAAGCTGGTTCCATTTATAGTCGGGAGATGGCATGAGAATGGGTCGACCTTCCTTTTCATCCTTGTCCCAGCCCATCACCAGATCAAGCCAGCCAAGCTGGTAGGCAATGATCTCGGCGGGTGTTTTATCCACTTCGGGTATCCGAATATCCTTCTGACTGTTGTCGATCCCGCCAAACTCGGCATCCAGCAACATATAATGAGAGTGGATCGTCTTCATCAAATCCTGTTTGGACGTATATTCATAGCTTGCCACAGCACTCACTCCTCCGGTAAGTAAATCCCATCAATCCTTCCATGTTACCTGCCATCCATAGGACTGAAGCTTGAAGTATTTATTAAACTCAGCAACTACGGATTTTGCGTGTTCCTCCGATGTTGCATGAAATATAGTTATGCCGTCTAGATTACACGCTGAAATTTCATCCAACCCTTTAAGTCTTGATGCATCTACTCCAATCTGCTCTAGACTCATACAATTTTTGAATATTGATAAATCTCCAACTGGATAAATGAATTGCTTTAATTTCTTCAATTCTCTTGAAAACTCTATATGCGATTCATCTTTTGCACAGCTATCCGTCTCAAAAAACGTTAGATTTCTTAAACCTTTTAAGAAAGATAAATGTGGTATTGTCACTTGTTTGAGCTCCAGTTTTATTAACTTGCTAAGATTTGAAATATAGTGCAGGTCGCCTACTTCCATTTCTTCTAAACTTAATTCCTTCAAATTTTTTAAAGTTCCTATTAATTCGCTGTCGATAGCGTTCATTCTACACAATCTTAAGCTCTTTAATTTCTTTATATCTTTCAGTTTATTTATATCTTTTAATGGAAGTCCTATTAATGTCAGCTGCCTTAACCCCTCTAAAGAAACTAAGTACTCCAAATCTGACTCTGTAAAAGCTTCTGATCCTATTATAAGTTCTGCTAAAGAAGGTAACTGTTTAAGCACATCGAAATTAGTAATTTCATCGGCATGTATAATCAATTCTTTAAGATTAACCATATGGGTTAAAATATCCAAAGATACTGACCCGTATTTCTGAGCTTGATCAGCTCTAATAAATACCATTCTCTTTTTTGCCAATGTTTTTGTTGATACAAAACCATTCTCAAGATCATCTTTAAAATACTCTTCCCAAAATCCGCTTACAGCAATCAGGCTGTTCTCCTCGATATCTATTTTGGTCAAAGCCAAAATATCATCAAACAAGCTTCCACTTTCCCGGGTTAATATGATGACATCATCTTCTTCCCTCATACTAAGACTGCCATTTCTGAGGCTCGAATCGATAAATGCAAAGAAATGCCCTAAGCTCTCCGCAATAACATAGGAAAAATCAGAATTGTGATCTATCGTTATAATTTGCCCATAAACCCCCTTTTCTCCGGGGTCTAAATCAATTGCCAAAAATGAGCCTCCACCATCTTCTGCAAAAGGAATCCAGCCCTCTCTGTAGTTCCCATCTTTTATTTCATCTGGTTTGCTGGATATAATATCGTAAGCTGATTCCAAAAGGGACTTCCAGTTACTTGCTATCGATTCCATGTTCATCCAACCAAGCCCCGCCATAACGCCAAAAATCTGCTCTCCTTCTCCATTGGAGTTCATGTATAACTTTCTGAAATCTTCTGGAAATTTGCAGTTCATCATGCTCTCAAAAAGGTTTATTTCTGATTCCTCAACTGCTGGATTCAGTAATTCCTCTACATTTGAAATATGCGATTTTAATATCTCGATAAGTAAACACTCTTCTTTTTCATTATCTAATGACATGTAGTATCCCCCATTCAACAGAGTCCTAATAGTTCCAGTAAACGATCGAAAGCTAATTTTATAGTAGCATAGTCCATCTGTTTATCCATATTTAGAATACAGCAACATTTATGTTTTATAATGATGCCGTTCCTTCAACAAATATTGCTTCAAGAGATTGAATCCCATAGAACTGTAAAACCTTAGTAAGATAGCTGTATCCCATTTCAATTGGAGCAAGAGGACCTTCCGAATAAACAGAGCCACTAGCCTGAATGTGTAAGGCTTTCTTGCCGGGCAACAGACCTACGGGACCATTTTGGGGATATTTGAAAGTCTTGCCCGGAATTGAAGTCGCATCCGTGTATGCTTTCAAAATCGGTGGGATCGAGAAATTCCACATGGGTGAAACATACACGTACTTATCAGCAGCCACGTATTGATCAACAATTGCCTCTAGACGAGCTACTTTTGATTTCTCAGCATCAGACAGTTGATCGAAAGATGAACCCGACCGAAGCTTTCCCCAACCACGTAAAACATCAGCATCGAATTGCGGAATATTCTCTTTGTACAGATCCAAATGAACAACTTCATCTGTTGGATTAGCTTCACTGTACGTTTCAATAAATTGTTTGCCTACCGTGAGGCTAAATGATTCTTGAGAATCAAGGGGATGTGCGGTGATGTAAGTGGCCCCATATCGAGCGAAAGCAGCTCATGAGGGAGAAAAATGAACAAACAGAAACGGACTAGCGTTCGACACTACGCTAGTCCGTTTCATTTAGCACCGAGTCATTTACAGAAGTACCTTATCAGCTTCCGGTGAACGGCAAGGAAAAGGATGAAGAAAATATTCATTGTCCGCCGCAGCGGCATCGGACACACAATCGTTTGATTTTGCTCAAGCCCCTTTAACGCAATGCGCGCAAACTGCTCGGGACTCATCATCATCTTCTTCTTCTTCAATTGTGCTGATATCAGCTCTTTGTCCATGTTAATCCCTTCGCCGTTGGAGAAGATCGGCGTATTCACGAACGTAGGGCATAGCGCGCTTACCTTGACTCCGAACGCTTCCGCTTCGAGAGGTCGTTAACCCGACAATGGCGTGTTTGGTTGTCGCGTAAGCTGCCGCCGTTGGCGACGGGCCGAGCCCTGTCTGACAAATTGCGCTCTGCCACCGTTTTTTTCAATATTGCTAACCGTCTGTTTACCGCCCGATTCATCAACATCGGCAACTACGACAAATATATGCTTGCCCGCCAACTGGCTGCAAATCGATCTGCTAATTGTCCGTTCGTCCAGTCTATAACGGTCTATCGGCCATTCGCCTCCAAAATATTTCTTAAATGGAAGCCGCCCTGTATAATGCGTTTAGAGTCGCAATACCGATATTGATTCGTTGTTGAAGACTTCCCCGTTGTCACGGAAGCCGAAGCTTTCATAAAGCTTTTTGGCAGAGATGTTATCGGATTTATAAGAGATCCAGCAATATTGTGCTGGCCCTGCAGGAAAGGTGCGGATAAATTCCAAGATTTTTCTCATGGCTTCCCGACCATGACCCTGGTTCTGGTATTGCTTGTCAATCATCAGTCGCATGATGCAATAGTTGTCTTCTGCGATTGACGGTTCTTCGTATCCGGTGATTCCATAAGCCAACATAACAAACCCTACGGGCCGCTCATCCGCATAAATGACAAATGGGAATGGATTTCCCCCATTTGTTACAAGGACATAACAAGAAGCCACGCTTGACAGATTAGACGCGACAAAGCGCCGTTGGTCCTCTGAAACTTCCAAATTAAACATGGCACGCCGGTTTTCCAGTGTGATTTTTCTGAGCGAAATCATGCAGGTCTTCTCCCTTCATCCTTTATCGTATTGCGCCGCGGCAGCATAAATAACATTACAGTTTATTCAAAAAAAGTAATAGACTTATGTTGAATTTTTTTATAGACTACTATTTATCCATGTCTTTTTTAGGGCGTCACCCCCAGAAGCCCGTTTGTGACGACTTTTCCACCTAGCGTAGCCCATCCCAAACCTATGACCTGTAAAACTCTTTCCAAACCCACTGCAGGATAGCACGATGCCAACGATAAGCGCTTAAAGATCTATTTTCTATATTTATCGCAACATTACAACTGGACGAGGGGTCAGCGGGGCATTCCAAGCCTCTTCAATATCTTCTAGAGCGAACTCTTTTGTGGCAATTGTTATCTTCCCCTTGGCGGCCATTTCAAAAACACCTCTAACAGCGGATAGCAGATCAGCTTTAGACACACTCTTATCTCCGCTGCCTACGAGTTCGATTGTTGATGAGCGCAAAATAGTTGAAGGTAAGTGTATGCTTTCTTGGCCAGATGAAGTTCCAATGGTTACAAAGCGGGTTGCACGATCCGTATTCGTCTTAGCAAGCGCTGACATGATAGCTAATGCGCTGTCGCCCCAAAGGTAATCCAGTATAACATCAACTCCTTCAGCAACAACTGGCATAATGGCGTTTTCAAACATTGTTTGTCCGTTGTTGACTGTCATATCAAATGCAATGGCCTCATCAGCTTCAAGTGCTTGCAACTTCGATTCGTTGCGTCCCGTTACAATAATCTTCTTGGCTCCCAGTCCCTTAGCAATCTGAACGGCTAAACTACCGGATGCACTCGTAGCACCATTAATCCATACCGTTTGGCCGGATTTGAAGCCAGCCCGAAATACCAATGCAGCCCATGACGACATCGCTGGGTTAGCGATGGCGGCGGCAGTGAGATCATCAATTCCATCTGGTAAACGGACAGTCAGCTTTTCATTGACAATTGTTTGCTCAGCCAAACTGCCATATGGTGCGGTAGGCAGCGCAAAGTAAACACGCGACCCGTCTTCCAAAGTTCCAACACCATCAATACCGGCTACGATTGGAAAGTTAACATCAGATGAGTAGTGCATACCCATCGAACGAAACTTGCTAACTCGACTCAAGGCTGTTGCCGAAACGTCGATTATAACTTGCCCATCTGTCGCAACGGGGGGATCAAAATGACCCATTACGGGAGTTGCTCCTTTTTCCATTACAATTGCTGCTCTCATAGTTAGTGCACCCTTCTTTCACTTAAAATTAGCGGTACTCTTCCGTATAGCTCCAGTCCAGTCGATGCTGTAGTCAGCGTATGGTTGGAACCGCCTCTAATTAAATCCCTAATTGAAAAGGATTAAAGCAACGATTAATAGGTGCAAAATGACGACTGCGGAGCCAACCATTTTTATCCAGATTGGTATTGTATAAGGCACGGTGCTGCTTTTGATTTCCAGTTGCTTGCGCCATCCATGCCTGGTCATACCTTTTGGTTTGTACACCGACAAGACTGTTGCCACAAGCACGATCAACAATCCTCCACTTGGGTGTACGATGTGAATCGAATCCTTCAAAATACTTATTTCGGTGTTCGACAATGTACTTTTTGATGCTATGGATGCCGCATGGCTCAGTTCTTGTATATATGCGACCAACATAACCACGGCTAAAACGGTAAACAAAAGCTTAAAAAGGATCCAATAATGACGGAACAACCCCCACCTAGTGCCAAGTGATAACGCAACTCCGGTGAGCAGCGATGCAAAAGCCACGGGGACAACAATAAAATTAGCAATCAAGGACATGATTTGGATAGCGGATCGTACCATATCGGCATCTTGATTGTTTAGGACATAGGCGGCTATGGGTATATAAGCGGCTGCGGAGCCGATCCATCCCATGGTAGTAATCACATGTACAGTGAGTACAAGCTTACGGAGAGAGGGGGAGAGAATCATGTGCCCCTCCCCCTTGCGGCACCTAATGTCATGACATGCTGTGGAGGCAAACCCATCAGTACTCTTCCGTATAGCTCCAGTCCAGTCGATGCTGTAGTCAGCGCATGATTGGAACCGCCTCTAATGTCCCGGAATATTTGAGACAAACGATTGGAATCAGCAATGACACTCCCTCCGCTCTCTGCCATTAGCAGATCTACGGCTTCCCAGCACAGCATGGCTGCATAGGTCATATCTGTCTGCAGCTGTGCCATTTCCTTTAAACGAAATGGTTCTGTCTTTTGCACGTGACGCTCCAGATTGTCAATGGTTCGACTGATATGAAGATGCGCGGATTCGACCTTCATAGCCGCAAGTCCTACTTTATACTGAATATGACCCACTGCCGCTTGAGAAGTATGGACCGTCATTGAAATTCCCTTGTTAGGTGCTTTTTCAACAAAATACTCGACAGCCCCTCTGGCGAGTCCGAGAATTGCGCTTATTCCCGTTGTGATGCTGATAATTAGCTGCGCGTAAGGTCTGTATCTGTCACGCCTCTTCAACTGGGCAGGCAACGCACCTCCCTGATGCATTTCTTGGGTGATGACATATTGGTCGGGTATAAACACATTTTTGAGTTCCAGACTATTACTTGCGGATCCTTTCAAACTCATCGTATACCAATCGTCAACAATCGTGACCTCACTCATCGGAACAACGGCCAGCATCATCTCCATAGCCTTGCCTTCTTGCATGGACTTTCCGTCCTTCAAGTTTAATAAAGCATGGGTGGCCTGCTTTGAACCTGAACCGAACCCCCAAAAGCCTTCCTCTACTAAATACCCTCCATCTACCTTCTTCACGACCGCTTTACGTGCCAGCAGGACAGAACAAAAGCGTATCTCCTCCACCTGGTTATTAATTGAATCTAATACGTCGGAAGGTAATGATAGTGATGCATTATAGTTATTTCCATTGATGATTTGAACGACCCAGCCAACAGAACCATTCCCTTTGGACACCTCGGAAACAATCTCGACCATGGCACGGATACTAACATCATAACCCCCGTACTCTTTCGGTGTGCCAAGCTTAAACAGCCCCGCATCCGAAATTTTTTGAAACACTTCATCAGGAATATGTCGTTCTTCATCAATAATAGTACCGAGCTTCTGCAGATAGGGAACTAACTCGGCAGCATTGTTTAGCAATTGCTGTTCAAGAGCAGTGAGTTGACATTCTGTACTTAAATTGGTCATTAATATCCACTCCCTAATTATACACCTGTATATTTAAGATGTATTTATAGGGTAAATGGTATAATGTATAATTGATTTCAACAACCGATAAAATCGTAGATATGTCGAAAAACGATACAGAGAGAGGAATCTGTCATGGACAATAAAACAACCGAAGACCTTCGAGTCAGAAGAACTCATAAGCTTTTATACAATGCGCTGTTAAATTTAATGGAAAAACAGTCGTTTGGGAATATAACGGTGAAGCAGATCTGTGATCTAGCGATGGTACATCGAACTACGTTCTACACACATTTTCAGGACAAATTCGATTTACTTTCACGTGCTATGCAGCAAATTGCTGAGGAAGAATTTAAGGGCCTTGTCGATGCATCCTTTTCTCCATCCGATAATTTCAGGGAATTATTTTCTTTAGCAATGAAACATAAGAAATTGTTTTCCATTCTTTTAGCCGAAGAGAGAGATTCCTTGAGAAATCTGTTGCGCAGAGAGATGGGGAGGGGCATGAAGGAATACTTGGTGGAGCACAATTCGATTGAAGAGAATTCCATCGACATGCAAATTAAAATAGAGGCCTACCTTGGAGCCGTGCTTGGTGTGGTAACTTGGTGGATTGAGAGCAAAATGCCTATCGATGACGAAGAATTATTTAAAAAGATGAATATCTTTTCAGAATGGAAATTCGCAGAATAACCTCGTATTTTCTTACTGATGAGTGACTGTTCCAACTATCCTCTGTTACTTCAACGGACAACGGCAGCCGATCGCTCGTCCATCCCTATAACAACATACCGAATACTGTTAGTTGTAATCGAACGCAAAAAAACTGGCGACTGTTAAATACAGCCGCCAGCAACTTTTTTACATATATCCAAGCTTGCCAAGCAGACGGCTCAGCATAATTGCCATTTCTGCTCGGGTTGCGGTTTGATCCGGTCTGAAATTGCCCTCTTTGTCGCCTATCACGATGCCGCTGGAAACCATTTGCTGTACAGCTCCGACAGCCCAATTCGATACCTCGCCTGAATCGTTCAGCAATTCTATCCCTCCCTCGTCTGCGTTGAAGGCGGCGCCGCTAACGTAAGTGATCGCCCTCGCAAAGATGGCCGCCAGTTCCTCCCTTGTGACAAAATCATTCGGACGAAAGCTTCCGTCCTCGTATCCGGTCACAAATCCAACCGATGCGGCCGAGGAAACCACCGCTTCATACCATTGCCCAGCAATATCGGAAAAATTCGCAGGCTGGACTGACGTTCCGATTCCAATTGCCCTGACGAGCAGTGCTGCCGTCTCCGCTCGGGTTAAGCCAGCGCTCGGGTCGAAGCGCCCCTTCCCTTTACCTTCAATAATAAGCATGGATGCCAGCTTCTCCGCTTCGTTTCTCGCCCAGTGGCCTTGCATATCGGCTAAGATTTCCCGCTTTATGATGTTCACGTACAAACCGTCGCTGATGCTGGAGAGTAACGCGAAGGTTTGACCACCGTTCTTTTCATATCGGACTGGAACATATTGCAGCTTCCGAAGCTGCTCATTCCACACGGCCACTACCTGGTCTGCGCCGTTTGCATTTGGAATCACAATGCGCCTTTCAGCTTTGCCGCCTAATACATCAATAACCGTTCCAGCTCCGTCGCCAACCCTCATGACAACCTTGAACTGAACAGGAGCAGACAGCATCTCAGCGCTCAGGGCGCGTAGATCCGCCAATAAAGGAGCAGGCGCAACGGTCTCCCCTGCATAAATGGCATATTTGACCTTTTCGCCACTATTGCCTGCCTCTTGCCTATTTGCAGCTGCAGCGAGCTCCGAAACAGGCAGCTTCATGACGCCGGCAGCCGTCGAGACTTGAATAGCAAATGCAGGGTTCAATCGGAGCAGTTCCTGTACCGTGTCTCCGCTCAAATCGAAATATCCCGCAGCCGTTTTCTTCTCCACTGCAAAAAATCCGGATTTCACATCAGACGCCGTAAGATTAACCCGCTCCTTCTGGTTATCCGCAGTGATAAAATCGATAAAGACGGCGGCCGATTGAGGCGGCTGTACTGGCTGTACTGGCTGTACTGGCTGTACTGGCTGTACTGGCTGTACTGGCTGCACTGGCTGTACTGGCTCCACTGGCTCCACTGGCTCCACCACAACATTGCGGTCTTGCCGCAGTACGGTCAATTGAAATTGGCGGCTGTCCGATTCTTGCCCTTTCGTTACCGTTGCCGTTAACTTAACCGATTGGTCTCCGGTCTCGAACGAAGGCCGCGCAACCGTGCCATCTGCAGGATCGATCAGCTGCTCCCGGCTCGAAGCCCATGTGATTATAGAACCGTTATTCCCAGCAGCGGGAAGCGTCAGCCCTTTGCGCACATGGGTCTCATCATCTCCGTCAGCGAAGCCGATAGCAAGAAGCGCCATGTCTCGGACTACCGCCTCTTCGTCCGTCATATCGGCAGCGATGATCGTTAAAGCATAAACCGCTTTATATGTCGTTTGGTTCGCATCGACCGATGCCTCCAGTGTGACATTCGAGTCCCCATCAGAGTAAGACGGCCGATGCACGGTGCCCGTTGTTTCGTCAAGCAAGCTGCTGTCCGAAGATGTCCAACGGATCGGGTGGCCTGCGGCGTCAACATTCGGCAGCACGATGTCCGATTTCACCGAATTGACCGTCTCCCCCTGGGCAAATTCCGGCTTTGGAGCATCATAAACAGTCAGTTTGCCAGTTCCGGCAATGATGTCGTAATTAGACAAGCGATTGAAAGGATCAAGGAACTGAGCGGTCACATCATATTCGCCCGCTGGGCTGTCCTCCGTCGCTGCCGTCCCGTACTCTGCCGTAATGTCATCGCCGGCGACTACGCCTGTAAGCGTGCCTTCTAACTGTGGATTCACATTGCCAGCCCATCGAGACGCCGAATTGGGCGCAACGCGAAGCTCAGATTTTGTAACCGTCAGCTCGCCTTCCTCAATAACAACATGATAATTATTCAGCTTGCCCCCCGGATCAGATAATGCCGGAACGATCGGATACGATCCCGCTGGGCTTGATACGACTGCTGCTGTCGAATAGGACGCCAGAATAGCATCTCCATTCACAAGACCAGTGATCGAACCGGTCAAAGACGGATTGCTTTGTCCATATGTCCGGGATTGATCCGCAGCAGAGACGGTTAAGGGCGCTTGTGTCACATTTAAAGTGCCCGGCGAATAGATGATTGTGTACTTCGTTGATGTCAAACCGCTGGCTATTATGTCATAATTGCCGATTGGGCTGGATGCGTCAGCGGACGTCGAATACACCGGCTGTCCGAGCGAGGCAGCCGTGTCCCATGCCATTAATCCGCTAAAGCCCATTGTGAAATTGCTATTAGACGTTCCATATGGTCTAGTCGCATTGTTAGGCGTTACAGTGAGCGAGGCTTTGTTGACCGTAAGCGTTGTTGTCTGCTCCACCGCAGGGTAAGGATACGAAGCTGCTGTCGATACTTTCAGTTCATAGCTTCCTGCGGCTTGTCTAAGTGAATAGCTGCCTGAACCGTAACCCGTTGAATTCGTCGTCAAGTATCCTATAGAGCTTCCGTCAATGTAGACATTAACTCTCTTTCCTGCAAGCGGCCCTTCCGGAGTTGTCAGCGTCGCCGATATTATTATCGTTTGGCCGTATGTACCGGTTATGGGAGACACGGCGAGCGCAGTCGTAAAATCCCTTGGAGAGTCACCGACATAAGTGGTGAAGCCCATGTCATAATCAGACCAACTGGAAGCAGTATAAGCTCTTCCTCCTGCATATACGTCGGTCGCATAAATCTTCCATGTCGTTTGCGGTGTATCACCGATGGAAGACGTTAAGTGCATCGTATACTGCTGTCCTGCCTGCACCTGTGCCGGCTGATCGAACAAAACGGACAGCCAGCCTCCCGGATTGTACGGAATATTGCTGCTGCCAAAAGTCGCTGAAGCAAGCGCCGTTCCGGACACGCTTTGTCCTGCATAGATACTAAGCGTGAACACAATTCCCGAGCTCCCATAATCCGCCATATACAAGTCAATTTGATTCAAATAGCCGGACTTGCCTGCCGTAAAGCTTTGAGCAAGACCGTTCGCCCGATACGAGCTCCCCGGATCCCCTGCTCCTGATGTTTGGTCAGGCGCATCGGCAGCCGCTGCCGAAGCAGGCAGCGCGGCAAGTATCGGCACAAGCGCAAGTATCAATGCCAGCAAAAGGCGGACCATCCAAGACGTCGTAGGGCCGAAATTACCTTGCTTCTTTTCTGTATGTCCCCAAGCCATAGTTCTTCTCATTTCTCCTCTGCTAAATGGATTCCAGTTCGTTTATTCTATCATTACTGCGTCAAGTAGATTATTAAAGATTAATAATATGGACCATATTCAATAAAAAGAACTCTCCCCCTCTTTAGATCCGCATTACCTTTAATTATAAAAAACATTTACCGATATTATTGTGATTTGAATTACAATTTGTTAATTTGTACATGGTATATGACGAGCTATGCGTCGAATGATCTGGCTAACTGGTTTATCGGATTCTGGTACGTCTACTCTTGCAGAGGCACTGAGACCGCTTATTCTGTACGGGTGTGCTCTGAGATAAGGTTCTCCCCCGCATAATCCTGAACACCCGATAAACCGTGTTAATTAAATCTATCTAATGAAAAGGCCTGACTACGGAAATCGTGGTCAGGCACTTCTTTCTTGCATCATCCTATGTTTGTTGCGTAAGATGGGATACGTCAATTAATATCGGGTATTCTTTGACCTAAGGGGCAATCCCAGGAATACGTGCCAATCAACTTGTTCTCAGGGTCAAATAGCTGGAAGCTTCCTTCCGTTCCGGATGGAGACCAACTGCGACCGCATGCGCAAATCCAAAGCCTTTCGCCCGCTTTAATAACGGTTCCGTTGAGCGATTCGGCACTGATTTCGTTGTCTCTATCACCTAAATTGTACAGCCTCCCCCATTCAAGCGACTGTGACTTGTCGACCTGGTCGGTAACAAGTCAAGCTGTTCCGTTCAAATTTCTCAGTGTGCCTACTCAAAGTTTCCGCTCCGTGGGCTTGAAGGAACCGTTTTACCGCTCACTGCTGTTTCCCCTGCCAATAATAAATCGCCAGCTGTGTGCGGTCGCGAAGCTCCAGCTTGTCAAGAATTACCGTCAGCATGTTGCGCACACTTCCTATGCTCAGGTATAACTGTTCACTGATTTCTTGGTTGGACAAGCCTCGCGCCACCAGTTCGACAATATCTTTTTCCCGTTCGGTCAATTCCTGCAGATCCTCTCTGTTTGGTTCCATGATCGCTTTTAGCACATCGGGACTCAAGACGGTCGATCCAGATGACATTGCCCGAATTTGATTAGCCATATTTTCAATGGTGGACGATTTGAGCAGATAACCTATCGCGCCTGCATGTAAAGCCAGTCTGATGTTTCTCTCATCCTGGAAAGTTGTAAGCATCATAATTTGAATGCCGGGAAACTGCTGCTTAATTTTTTTTGTGCTTTCAATACCATCCATGACTGGCATCTGGATATCCATTAGAATGACGTCGGGCTGCCGTCCGCACATCTCAATCGCCTCCCAACCGTTGTAAGCAACGCCGAGCACCTCGAAATCCGTCTCTTTTCCAAGCAACAACTGCAGGCTTTGACAAACGAGCGGGTCATCATCAACAATTAACAGCTTCACCACTTATGCCTCCTCTCTCAGCGGAAGCACACATACGAGCAAAAACCCGTTGTCCCCGCTGACTGACAAGCTGCCCCCCAATGAGCGCGCCCTCATTTTCAGACTTCTCAGCCCGCTTCCGGGTAACCTGCTCTGTCGAACTGTCCCGTTATCCTGCACATGCAGCCGGATAATTGATCCCGCAGCCTGAACCTTTACTTCGACCTTTGTTGCATCGCTATGGCGGGCGATATTGGTTAAAGCTTCCTTTAAGCAAGCTTCCAGCAGCCCCCAATGATAAGCCGCAACGCGCAGCAAGTCGCCCGATTTTCGAAATGAGATTCTCACTTGCTGAAAATTGAGTGCCACATACTCCAAATTTTCAACACCGATTGGGGTGATAGGGGTTTCGTTATACACGGTCTCTCTCAGGTTTCGCGTACTGCGCTCGAGTCGCCGCTTGACCTCTTGCAGCAGGTTGCGCGCCTCCTCAGCCTCCTCAACGTACTCATACGCTTGCAGCGCCAACGCGGCTCCGGTCAAGTCATGTCCTAAATGATCGTGAAGCTGCCGTGCGATCCGGTAACGCTCCATCAACTCTGCTTGCTGCGCAACCGATTGTTGGGCAGCAAGCAGGTCAATTTTTATCCGTTCCAGCTCATATCTGGCTCTGCGCTGCTCATCAGCCTCTTCCATATATTTCTGTTGGTTGAGTGAGTAGGCATAAGAAAAAAGCCCAACAAACAAGGCCAGGACAAAATACCAGAACAGCCATGCGGAAGGGAACGGCACAAGAAATAATCCGAGGAAAAACAATAGGGAGAGGGGCCACTTGCCGCGTTGCGCCAGCTCAAAAATTGGCAGCGCCAGTCCGTAATAACTAACTGCATTATAAGGAAAGTAGAGGAAGCAGACGAAGGCATCCAGCGCAACGGACCAGGCCGGCAAGTTGAACCGCCAACGCAAGCTTGTCAGGAGAATTAGAATTAGAAGCAGGAGCAGGATGAATTCGTTCGCCGCGAGGTCGCCGCTAATCCAAAAATACACAAGAAAGCCAATGTTGAGCAAACGCCAGCCGTTGACAAACCGTATCGGCTCCATCCACGATTTCATCCCAATTCCTCCCTCCCGATTTATTGCATCTTACGGGTGCTGCCCAATACAAGAAATACAAGAGTGTACACCCACAGCATACCATTAATCAACATAAAATCAGAGGTTTGTTGCCCATAAACGACCCAATTCAGACCTTCAGCAAACCAAAATGTCGGGAGAATAACGGCTATTCGCTTCATCAGGTCCGGAAACATTTCGAGAGGCATCATGATACCTCCCAACAATACCATAAGGAAAATAAGCGACATATAGACCAGAAACGCGATATCCTTATTACGAAAAATTGAAATCCAGGCTAACGCAATAGCCAGCGCCGTGAAACTGAAGGATATATACAGAGCGAAAAGGGCGAATGGCCGATACAACTCCTGTCCCCATAGTAATCCGCCAACAATGACAATGGCACATTGTAAAATTAGAATAACGGAATAAGCAAGTAAATTTTGACTTAAATAGTGAAAATAACGGATTGGGGCAACGGATAATCGTTTGATGACTCCTTTGGCCCGGTCTTCAAGAATAATTTGGGTTAATCGGATTGCAACAAAAAGGATTATAATACCGAAATATTGGTAGCCGTATGGTAGCAGCGGCCAAGCTTCCCCAGCCGGAAAAAAAATGCACGCAATCGGGGCAAGGGTCAAAAAAATAAGGTTAGTGAGGGTGCCAAAGCTTCTTTTTAAGGTAAAATAAAATATCGTCACTTTAACCGCCTTCTTCCCACAACGATCATTACGAGGAACAGGGTGACAATCGCCGCCAATAAAATATTAGCTTGAAGCCAAGCTTCTGCCCAATTCCCGTTGCCTCCTGCCCTCACGGCGCCGATCGACAGAGTGAGGGGGTTTCCGTAAGATCCCAGAAAATCAAACACCGCATTTTGCGGCATTGGAAAGAACAGTCCGGCCAGCATGACAAAGCCAACGCCATATATTTCGCTTAACCGTTCCGCCAGCTTGAACTTTTTCACAACACAGGTGAAAATGACACATACAATGCTTGATAATACGGACATCAACGATATCAGATAAATGGTCCAAGCCCAGTTGTTCCATACCATGCCGAGGGCAAATTGGCTGTAGATCATTAGGACAATGCCAAGCAACACCGAGAAGATAGAGCCAAACATCATGATCGACAAAGCATACATTGTTCGATTAAATGGCGCAACAAACATGCGCTCTCGGTTGAGCGTAAACAAATCATAATTCAAATAGTGCATAACCGTCGAACCACCAAAAAGCTGAAAAGTAAGTACCATCGTCAGCGCAGTTTCATTAAAATAAGGATTTCCTTCATCATTCGTCATTCCTGACAGGATAAAAGAAAATATTGTAAGAAGTGCAATGGGAACGATAAGTAGTAATAGCAGCACGATATAATTGCGGACCAGCCGCAGCATCGTAAATTTCGTTGTTGAGAGAACTCTCATCGTTATTACCCCTTATCTCTTAATTGTTTGCCCGTCAATGTGAGAAAAACATCCTCCAGATTGGGCTTGTCGGCTTGAATGCCGAGCACGCTGGAATGTTCCTTGACGACAGACAAAATACGGTCGAGATTCCCGGTACCGGCTGTGGATATAACCGTAATTTGACTTCCAGAGATGATAACTTGTCGTACGCCTGTAATTTTTTCTAATTTGCCGAGCGGAATCATGCCGGGATCAGAGAGATCGAATTTGACCTTTTCTTCATGTTGAATCGTTTGAATGAGCTGCTGCACTGTGCCTTCTTTAATGACTTGGCCCTGGTCGATAATAATGACGAGGGAAGCGATTTCCTGGACTTCCTCCATATAATGGGTTGTGTATAAAATGGTTGTGCCTTGGTCGCGAAGTTTTTTGACCGATTCCAAAATATGATTTCTTGACTGAGGATCGATGCCGACGGTCGGTTCGTCCATAATAAGAAATTTGGGACGATGAGTCAGCGCACAAGCGATGTTGAGTCGGCGTTTCATACCGCCGGAAAATTTGTGCGGTATCTTGTCCGCCTGATCGGTAAGGCCGACAAATTCCAGCGCTTCTACCACTCTCCGTTTCTTCTCTTCTCCGCGCAATCCATACACGCCGGCAAAAAAATGGAGGCATTCCTTGGCGGTTAGTTCCTCGAATATGGCAACCTCTTGTGTAACGAGGCCCAACTTTTCCTTATTGGCGTTAGAAAATGGATTTTGCGACTGACCGAATAGCGAGATCTTGCCTTTATCGGCAGGGAGCATGCCGGTCAACGTTTGAATTAGCGTCGTTTTACCTGCTCCGTTGGGGCCAAGCAAGCCGACAATTTCCCCTTCATTAATATCTAGATCAATATAATCAAGCGCTACGTAGGAGCCGTATCTTTTCAGGACGCCTTGCATGGAGGCGATTGTCATCTTCGTCATCCTTTCGGTTAAGAGTTAATTTCAGTATGGCATATTGATTATTGGGCAAATAGTTACATTTGTCACAAAACTTCCTTGCCGCGTTGGTTGATGATGAAGAACTCAGCCCTGATGACATCAAGGAATTAAAGGAGTGGTTTAAAAAATAGATGAAGAAGAAAGTTGGGAGCAAACAACGAGGACAGCTACGTTCAATGAAAAACAGTAACAAAACGTGAAAAAGCGGCCTCCTTGTAAGTGTCGTCTTTTCTTCTCTGATGCGCGCAGGTGTTCTCACCAGTAACAAGTAAGGGTACAAATTGTGGTTAACCGATCCAATTATCCTCGCAGGATGAATCGCCTTGAAGGCTGCAGAGTCAATAGGTGCTGCCAGCAGTTATGCTAACCACTAGCCGAGGTTTGAGTCAACAAGCTCTTAAAAAAAGCAGTGAACAAGAATGAAAGGACGTGGATAGGCTGGATCTGCAGACTCGACTTGGGGTACTTAAACAGCATGAGACGTATTGTTATCAGATCTGCTATTTTTTTATGAAAGACGAAAACCTTTCTGTTCAAGCGAGCTGTAAGGCACTAGTACTGAATAGCTGAAAATCTCCAACAGTTCCCAATCGGTGTGAAATGGGTAAGAAGAAGTAAATACTTCGGACCCTACCGGGAGGGATGCGAGATGGTACGGTTCCCCCCGCATAATCCTGAACACCCGATAAACCGTGTTAACAAATCTATCTAATGAAAAGGCCTGACTACGGAAATCGTGGTCAGGCACTTCTTTCTTGCATCATCCTATGTTTGTTGCGTAAGATGGGATACGTCAATTAATATCGGGTATAAGGCGGTTTACTTGCATCCCATAAACGAAGCGTAACTCTGCCTATGTTAGTACCGTCACGCTTTTCATATCCACCATAATTACAATTTCCAGGGTAAAAATCAAATCGGAAATTTGTGTCGTTACTTTTAGTCCAAGAAGATTTATTCATTCTTTGACCTAAGGGGCAATCCCAGGAATACGTGCCAATCAACTTGTTCTCAGGGTCAAATAGTTGGAAGCTTCCTTCCGTTCCGGATGGAGACCAACTGCGACCGCATGCGCAAATCCAAAGCCTTTTGCCCGCTTTAATAACGGTTCCGTTGAGCGATTCGGCGCTGATTTCGTTGTCTCTATCACCTAAATTGTACAACCTCCCCCATTCAAGCGTAATATTTCGAATGGTTACTTCAGAGTTGTAATTTTCGATAACGATTTCGACCCATAAGAGATCTGACATTGTTTTTCCTCCCGAATGATTAGTTTTACATGGCTGCTTCGAAAGAATCACAACCCGGCAATGTTATTTACGGATGTTTCCAATACAATTCTACCAAAAATAGTTGAAATATACGATCATATCAGCAATTAAGGCGGGGTTAATGAAGTTCGCCGCGCTAGATGTAAGTAACGAGGAAATCCTGAGGGATATGATTCACAAAATCATTAAACGTGTGGCAATTCATAAAGATGTGATCTAGCATTTTTAGACAGCTTAATAAACGTGCTTGGAACCAAGCCCCCAATAGTCATAATCATATGTATTTGGATGTTGTATAAGGTATTTAGAACGTTTGATCCAATCGATGAGTCTTTCAGATTTTGCTTTCATTTTCATTGTATTTAATAACTCAGACAGCCTTCCAATTTCTTCAGCCTCTCCAGATCTAACAATATCTCCTATAAAAACATAGAGACTACCAAGAAAAAATAAAGTACGATTGCATTTTTCGTCATCAATTAATGAGCAAATCATCGGTATATTTTCAAGACTATTTACAGCCAGCTCCCAATCCTGCTCCGGGATCTTCTCCCCACTGTATGCCCATGCTTTTATTTCTTCTTGTGTAGGATTCCAAGCATGCTGTGCATCTCTAAAAATAATCTTCATCTCCTTTTTTCCATTATCATGCCCCCGTTGGCGAAACACTGGCCGCCGAAACGATAGAATTATCGTCCTTGTTCAGTACTATTGCAGTTAACACCTTATTATTTCACTTACAACAGGTTTAGAGACCGAGACTACATCAATAATGTGGTCAAGACAACAAATGCCATAGTGCTGAAATGTTCCTGGAAAATCTTCTGACGCAAAAGTTCCAACAGAAATAAAATCAAGATACCTTGATTTCTTATAGATTCTAAATATCTTTCCTTCGAATTCCTCATAGTCATCCCAAGATGTAAATGATTCATTTCGGATTGAATAAGCAACATAAGTCTGAAAGTCAATTTGTATTAATGGGGAATTCTCGTCAACGTTGATTGGGTAAGAGTCTCCAAAAAATTTTTCACCAATAATAAGGAATTCAGGATCTCCTTCTTCACTCTTGCTGAAATACATTGATAATGAATTTACTTCTGGCTCTTTTAGACCAAAGAAAAATATATCCTTTAGTTCCATTAAGTCTCTATACTCCAACACGTAAACCCCACTTTAATCAGTTTTTGTCAAGCCCATTAGCCGAGCATGCTGACGGCAACCTGTTGTCATTGCAGTATCGTATCCGTTAGTTGAGGAATCCTGTGACTAGATTGGCAATACAATACCTAATTCTTCAAGCGATTCACGACACTCCTCGATACCTTCTGCGTTTTCCAGTCCAATAAGGTTTGCTTCCACTTGCGTTAATCTGATTTCGGTTCCTGGATTCTGGAGTTTACGGTGGAATAACGACAAAACCAAATCGCTTTGCTCTTGTGTCATTTCATAATAATCCTGCCATCGCTTCATTGCTTCGTCTGTATAACCCAACAGTTGCGTTTGAATAATCTCTGCACCGTGTTCAAATAAATCTTCTATATTATCGTTGGAAACAAAGTCACCATTCACACAATAAAACAGCGTCGTAATTAGCGGTATTGTTTGCCCGTCAAGCTCATCAAGCAAGTATTGAAGTGTTTCTGACATAGCGACTTCATAAACCGCTGATGGTGCGTTATGGAGGCTCTTTTGAGCTGTTTGGGTCAAGTCGTTTCTATGAAGGCGACCACTTTGTTCATTTCTAAATGCGGCTACAATTAATTCGTCGTGGAATGTAATTGTTCCTCGTGTGCCTGCTCCATTTTGTACATTGTAGTTTATGCCATCCCATGATTGTTCGAATGAAAATTCAGGGTAATGTGCAGTCATTACGGCATGAGCAATCACCGCCAATATGCATCCGTTCCAGAACTTTTCTCTGTCGATGTCCAACTTGTACAACTCATCATCAATCCTTTCAGAGATTTAACTTACAGAACCCATTATCTGAACCAAACACTTACGGCTAAAAGGGGAAGGTACAACGTTCTTGATATTTTCGCCCTAAGTGTGGGGTGCTGACTATTGGAAATTCCGAAAAGTTGTTCTAGTGTTCCGGACTATAAAACGAATTCCACCTTTTTCAAGAATGGATTGTTTATTATTACACCTTCTACCCTCTTAATTGCGTTAGACCCTTTGGGTATATCGCCGTTTCTGTAAAGCAAGATCCATCTGAGACAAGCCAGCGCTTCAAAAGCTTCAAGCTCCTTGGGCTGAATATCACTGTCCCTTAGGTAAGCGGAACGAAACACCTGTGCATACCGCTCTGAGAAATATATTTTTTGCAGCACAAGCGACCAAGCAAAATCATACCTGGGGTCACCTAATTGTCCGTTCGTCCAATCTATAACGGTATATCGGCCATTCGCCTCCAAAATGTTTCGCAAATGGAAATCGCCATGTATAATGCGTTCTTGCTTTATTGGAGTACTGTGAACAAGAGAAAGCAATGCATGATGCAGGTCAGTGTGTTCGCATACTCCGGGGAAAAAATAGTCTATGAAATCGTACTTTGGAAGATGTAGATTACCAATCTCATTTACGAGGGTTTGATGGATGCTTGATAATATTTCTGCAATATCCGTCATTTTCTTTTTATTCATGCTAGTAACAGGCGTCCCGTCAAAGGTTGTTAACAGTACCTGTTCTCCGTTTGGATTCATCCCCCAGCCCACTGGTTTAGAAACGGATACTCCGCGTTCAAACAGAACATTCAGCAACCGAAATTGAACACTAACATCTGGTTTAGAGCTCTTATTCCATACTTTCAATACAAAGCTCTCTTTAAGTGAGCCTATCTTCATGACCTCAGCTTCAAATCCTTGCTCCATTAGCTGTGTCGTTAGGCTGTCTTCCTGCTTTAATAAAGCATCCATCATTTCGTTTTTTTCTATCCAATTCACGTTACCTATAGAGGTTCCCATTAACGCTCCTCCTTCCTTGCTGTTTAGATAGGATCAAAGTTAAACCAATTTATTTTGTAACGATATGCTTTCAATAACCCTGCTTTCTCAGCAGTTTTTTGAGAAGCAATATTACTCTCCATACAATCCCACCAAGCAGTAATATTGTTCTCTTTGAATTTCTTTAATAATAATTTCACAAGGGAATTAGATAGACCCCGTCTTTGGTAATCTTCAAGCGTTTCTACCCCGATTACATGTGTGGCGTTAAACATTGCTGAAGAAACCGCTATACTTACAATTTCTTGTTCCTCCGTGACCGCTGCGTAACCATAACCCTTGCCTAAATAATTAGGTAGAGTACCCCAATATTGTTGAATATAATTGGTCAAAAAATCTGCATTTTTCATTTCACCGTTATTCAGATCAAGCAATAGAGCCTCATCAATCTCCACCATTCTAAATGGTTCTACATGATCCGTGCAGAGACTTCCATTTAATTCAAAACTAGATTTATAGACATACTGAAAACTCTCCTCTATCCGTCTTTTACCGATAAGTTGATATATGATAGGACACCAGTCATCCGAATCCACCGAGAACTCAAAATGATTCATATCCTTACTTTTCAAGAAAGGAATAATTTCATTATCGATGAGCATTGCGATAGATCCATTAAAGGAACTGTTGCTAGCACTACCCATGAAGCTGAAACCGCCCAACCCGCTAGACCACACGATTGCGGATGACGGAGCCGATTGATTATCGACCCACACTTTTCCCGGATTATTGCCGGCAACAACCCCTGCAAACATCATATCGCTATCTATACGCACTAATTTACTGGCCAACCATTCGTTTCTTTCATCAATAAGAATCATCTGAGTCACCTTATTTCGTTTGCAATAAACCTTATTTTACCATATAAAGAGTCTCACTGGTAAAAAACTTTCACCTAGCCCATACTACTGATAAATTTCACTGTATCATCTCAAAGGCGAAATTCCTTTCGCCGTGGCGGTATGAAAACTTCTGCTCACTTGTTAAATGTATGTATTAAACGCATATTGTTAAATCACTCGAAAGATTTTAACATTGTACTTTTTCTTTAAGGTCATGGATATTAATGAGGTTCAATCGAAGGTTTAGCTATATATACTAATCGACAGATAATTTAAGGGGTTTCTATAGTCATTTTTTCGAAAAGGTTATATATTTCTGTTATCTCATTCCATTTAGGGTTATACTATACGGTGATACAAATTTTAGAGCAGCTGAATCCATTATATATTGCTGAGGGGTGATATTTTGAAGCTTAGAGTTAGAGATGTCTTTATTGCTGGTGCCCTTCCGATTCACACCTATATTTCTCGCAAATCGGAATTTGGTCTGACCTATGAATTCCGTCTCCATAACGTGGTCGATATGGTCGGATTTTTAACTTCAATTGTAGGTCCATCGAAAACAGGCAAAACTGTGTTGTGTGACAAAGTGATCGGCCAAGATCGATACGTTGACTTTATAGGAAGCGACTTCAAGGATACCGAGGACTTCTGGGAAACGATTGCGAATAAAGTCGGTATTCCGCTCGAACGTGACCATACAGAAATACGCACGATTGAAGGTCAAGGTCTTGCCGGAACAAAAGAAGGAATCACAACTTTCATAACCGAGTCTTTCCGCTCCAACAAAGATAAAGTCATTCAATATTTTACAGCTAATAATTTAGTTTTGCTATTAGATGATTTCCATTACGCTTCACCAAGTAAGCAGTTTGAGATTGCCTATCAGCTCAAAGATGCGATTCGTAAAGGGCTTCGAACCATCATTATATCCTTACCTCATCGTTCAGACGATGCCATTCGAAAAAATGCTGATTTAAGCGGGAGACTGAATTTGATTAATATCGAGCCCTGGAATACAGATGAACTGCGGGAAATTGCTGTCGCAGGTTTCAACAAACTAAATATGCAAATTGATCTTAAGATCGCCGACAACATCGCGAAAGAGAGTTTATCATCCCCTCAACTAATGCAATCCATCTGTTATAACCTTAGCATGATACTCGATATCGACAATATAGATAATCCGGTAATGCCTGATCAAGATATCCTGGACCAGGCGTACAGAATGACTTCATTAAATCTTCTTGCTTATCAAGAGGTTGCCAGGAAGCTAAAAACAGGCCCTAATCCCAGAGGGCAAAAAAGAAAAACCTATATGACCATAAAAAATGAAGAAACCGATATCTATGAATTGCTTCTTAAAGCGATTGCTGATGATCCACCAACTGTGAGCCTCTCTACCGACAGCATCAAACGAAGAATCGATGTGTTACTTGGTGATATTGCTGATAAGCCTGATCGAGTGAAAATCAAAGCAGCCCTTGATCAGATGCAGTCAATTATGCAGAGTAGCGAACCGATGTATCAAGTGTTCGAATATAAGGATGATGAAGTCTACATTATAGAACCGTTATTCCTGTTCTTTTTGCGCTGGGGTATTCTTTAATTAAACGAAGGGGGTATTATCCTGGCTACAATTACCGAAGATAAACCGACAATTATAACTGCGCTTCAAGTGCAAATTCAATGTTTCCCACAGACAAAATCGGCTGATTACAGCGGATGGATTGATACTACCAGTCGCATTTTAGAGCGTTTCTTTTCCGATCAGTCCATAGCACAGAGGTTTGTCATGATCACGAAAGAACGAATGTTTCAAGCACAACCCTACCTAGAGAATTTAATTACAGATATCAATGCCGGGCTGTTTGATCCCGTCAAGCCTCTTATTGAAATCGATGAAGTACACTTCCATCTTATCATACGCAGGGTTCTTGAAAATTTCGATAAGCATATCTACGAAATGTATCAAACTCCTTTACACCGTAACGGAACTTTAAAACTAGAGAATCTCGCTAAAATTGCTCTCGGTAACGAGTATGATGTGCAGCGCTTGCTTTATTCATTAATCCGTCCAATTTTTCCTGAAGCAAGAGTTGAGGTACCAAATGACGGGGGATACAAGGGCTATCGCTTTGATATATTTATCGATTCCTATGAAACTGTAATCGAAGTTAAATGTTCTCGTCAAAATATGACTGAGAGAAAACTCACGGAAGAGATTGGGTCAGATGCATTTCATTACCCGAAAAAGTACATCTATTTCTTTATCTACGATAAAGATAAAATCATTTCAAATGTTGACGCATTCTGCAAGAACTATAACAGGACTCAAGATACCAAACAGATTAAAACAATTGTAATCCAACCGGTAAATGTAATATGAGAAAAGGCCCCTTTCATCTAAAAAGTTTCAAACGCAAAGTTGACGAGATGCAACAATCTTGAACAACATCACCAACTCGTCACGCCTCATCTATTTGTTCCATTGCGTTTTATGATGCGTTCATTAAACTTCGGGAGCAGTGGGCCGATTCGACGCCCTGCTCCGCCACTCGCCGTTCCGTTCCCGCAGCGCAAGACTCTTATGCACCTGATCGTGAAAACTGGTTTGGTGCACAGGTCTAGAAACGCCTTAGGTGCAAGTCCAGAACTGCCTCTGCCCAATACTATGCCAGCCTGCAAACAATGGGCTGTTCTTTGCCCGTTGAGAGGCTTCTGCTGCACCTGTGTCAAATTGCAATGCAATACCAACTGCTTGTTCGCGTCATTCTCTTTCCACTCCTAGTCCCCGCAGCTCTTGAAGCAGTATCTTAATCATCGGCTCTGCAACGGGAAGAGTTACCTTGCCATTAGACGTTTTCAACACAAGCACTCTAAGCTCATGATTGAATTCTTTTACTTTGTGCAGGTTCACGATTGTCCCCCGATCTATACGCAGGAATCCCATAGGATGCAAGTAATGTGCCCAATCCTCAACCCGCAGCAGCGCCTTATACTCCTCGTCAAAAGTATGGAAGCTCAGTCCTTCACCACCATCCCTCTGTAGATACAGCACATCCTCATTCATCTCCAATATTTTATAGCCGCCATCAGATGTCTTTATTGGCAGGTACATGGTTGTTTCTCTCCTCGGGAAATGAATTGAAAGCTCAGGTGGCTTAGTCAAAACGCAGCGAAATAAGAATAAGGATGATTTTATTCTGATATTTATGAGTATTATTTACTGAAGATTATACTAATGATACCCTATAGAATCAATAATTAGTTTTGATAATAAACGCCATATGTCATTCCATTTCAATGAGGGTTACCCTTTGGATAAAAAGGGAAGTAATATCTCATGGATGATATATTAAAATTAGTCGGAGCAAGGATTAGAGAGTTAAGAAAAGCGCAAGGGTTGTCGCAAGAAGCTCTTGGGGAAAAGGCGGGCTTCCACTTCTCGTATGTGGGTGCAATTGAACGCGGTGAGAAGAACATATCACTCCTCAATCTTGGCAAATTGGCGAAAGCGTTAAACGTCGGCGTATACCAATTATTCTCCGCGGTTCAGGAGTATGAAAAATTTGCTGTGACCGAGGCTCCTTCTGAAATGAAAGAAATCTTGCTTAAATTGCAGAACCGCAGTGCGGCCGACTTAAAACGGGCGAATGCCATTTTGAACGAGATATTTAAACAGTATTAGTGACCTACATGGTATAACCACTGAATCAAGAGAAGGCGCTCCTATGAACATAGAATTTTTGTTTGCCAAAGTACTCAAATCACTTCGTATCAAGAATAAATTGAATCAAGAGGAGCTAGCATTCCGAAGCAACCTTGATCGAACTTATATATCGATGCTAGAGAGAGGCTTTCACCAACCGACACTAACCACAATTTTTGCTTTAGCAAAAGCGCTCGATATCAAGCCCTCGGATATGATTAAGCTGGTTGAATTTGAATACATCGATGAGGATAAAGGTGAATAAATATCCCTTCAGAAGCCTCTAGACAAATATAAAGAGCGAACGATAAAGACTTATTGTCCTATCGTTCGCCCTTTATTCAAATTGTTTCATTCCGTGGCCGCTTTAAAGCCCCGTTAAAAGCTCCATCGCTTCTTTTTCTTTCTGGGCAATATGTAGCAATAGTTTGGATGCTTGATTTAGATTGTCTATCTGCCCGGTCATTCCCGCTTTGTCTATACAGGTAGAAACTTCATTCCATAGCGAAGCAATTTCTATGAATGATAAGTAGGCTCGCTCTATTTTTGAATCGCCGCATATTTCCATGCTTTCCTTGAGAAAGTCCCTGTACAAATTGCGAAAAAACGCGCCACCAGTCCCCCCTTTTTCCATGAGTAATGCTGTCAAACATAAATCATGGGCCATATTTTGGCTTCTGGAAGGCCACTTGAGTATTTCGGCGCTCATTTTTTCAATCCCCTTTAATCCAATATTACGGATCGGTGGATTCAAATATTGATAGGCGTTGCTTGAAATCGACGCTCGAATGACGGGAGCCAGTGGTGGGATATCATTTGTTTTTTCGATTGCGAAGGAGCGATTTTTGGAACTCATGGATCCCTTTTCATTTCTAGCGAGCGCCAACGTTTCCAAGCGTGTCCTAACCTTGCCTCCCTGTTGCGATGTATCAATCATATAAGCGAATTCGTCGTCGTATCCGTACATGGCGACATAATGTGCTGCAAAATGAATTTTGTTCGTAAAATAATCCAAGTGATAACAATCTAATTTTAATCCTACGGGAAAATCACGATCGATGTTTGCTTTGATATTGCTCCATGCTTTCGTCACTGAGGCAGTTTCCTGCATGGTGAGAGTCACGTTTAGACGGGACGCAATACGGGCTGTCAGTTCATCGGGTTTAATCCTGCCTCCGATAAACGGAAACTCCATTCCCTTCATATCCCAGTAAATAAACCCCAAGCCTTCTCCGATCCCGAACAATAACGGTTCTGACAAACGAACTCCCGCATGAGAAAGCAGATTGCCCATGGCCGTCGTCTCACAATGTTCCCCCGTGAACGGAATAAAATCTTTTATGATCATCAAGTAGCCTCTCCTTCCAGCTTGTTTATCAATGAGACTTATCGGATGATAAAACAAAGCCCAAACGTGCAGCGGCAGTCTTTCTCCTCCTTGTGAATGGCTGAATCGGTTATACAAGAAACCATTCTAAAGTTAGCCGCAGGGCTCTCGATTGGAGGTGAACGAGTTATTTATTCTCATAACGCACTACGCCGTAATTCATAAAAGTACTGCACAATTGGATGCTTTAACTTGATATTCTCGGACATGTTTAAAATTCGTTTTTTTCCAACTCGTCTGTCCACCAAAGCTAGAATATTCAATAAGATATCATTGCTCTCTATGCTTTCCTCAATTGAAGTGGATAAAAATTGATTAGCAACAACAGTAAAATTGGATTTGCTTAATGATGACTGAGCTGACAGGAGCTCCTTTGCATATTCAGATATTTTTCTGCTTCTTGCAATTACTTGTAGACGATCCTCCGGAACGAGCCCCTTGGTATCCCTTCTGATCGCTTCCATTTCTTCATTGCTGATAGGAATTTGGATATCTGGATCATTCTTAATTTCCAGCTCCGTCTGATACCATCTGATTAAAGTAGTTGTATCACTCATATTGAGTACGTTCTTTTTATCTACAGCAATATAACATTGTCCTGCTTTATCAGGTAAATAACGATAGCTGGTTGCACGGTATTCAACCCTTCCATTTAACGCGGGACAGAGAAAGCTTTCCAGATTCTGCTTCAATTTGCTCCAGGACATGTAATCCTCCTATGCTCTATATTATAAATACTTAGCGTGATGTATTATGCGATCTAGAAGAGTCTAGACTATAATTGTCAGTTAAGTATTGGCATAAACTCGCTTGTAGTAAAATACTTGCTTGGATTTAACGGATTCGACCACTCTTTAGCGTTTGGAAGTATGGATGCAATATCATTTGAAAGTCAGTATCATCTTTAATGTTTTCGAAGTATTTCCACAGTAACAATTCTTCTGACTCTATGTGAATGACTTCAAATACCATCTCTCTAGATTTATATACTATAACTTGTCCTAGACACAATTTTGTTTCTTGAACTATTTTTATGAATGGTTTAGATAGGCTTTCTATATCTTCTACATCTGGCATAGTATATTCCGTTACTATACCTTCATTTTGCAATGTGTCGATGTTATTCTCAATCCACCTCTGAAATTTTTGTCTAACCATGCCTCACCACCTTAATACGTACTGTCTCATTACGCTTCATCAATAAGCCTTTACTGGAAACGGGCATTTCGGTAGAATGATTTCCATCCTAATCACCCTCTATGACAATATTCAGCTTTTTCAGCATATCGTTCACAACGTCAAGTGCTTCATTATGTTGTTTATAATCTATACTACAAAACCGTATAATCTCTAATTGCCGTTCCACTTCCTTTACGATCTCCCTGTGTTCGTTAGGTACACCAATCCAAGAGAGGTTATGCTCTAATTTCTCAATCCCTATGTTACCTCGAATAAATTTTCTACAAGCAAGTTTCAGTTCAAACAACTTGTCCTCAAGTGCTGGTTTCCAATCGGGATTCCTAGTATCGTTGGCAATTGATTCCCTTACAAGGTCGGTGTAATTCTTTTCACATGCACCATAGGTAAGATAGTTTATTTGTGCTTCTGCTAATGAGATATGATTTGCCCCACCTTCAGAATAAGGATTTTCTTTCTGATACGGGTCATCTTCCCAGTAACAAATTTTGCAAATATCGTAGTGACCATCACTATCCAAAGTGTCATAACCACAACAAGGACATGTATGTTTGAGCATCATATTCACCCATTTTATAAATTCATACTTTTAATTAATTCCCACACTACAACCCCAAGAGGGATATTGTTTATTCAAGTCATTCAATAGTTCCTGTATGTTTGAGCATCATCAGAAAGTTTTTTATGTAAAATTTTACAGCCTAAATATGACAAATGTTTAAGCAATTCTACTACTGTTATCGCATCCCAAAAGACATTCCAATTCATTTTGTAAAAATCAGGAAATCGAAGTTGCTTTTTAAGCAGTAAATGTAGTTCCATACTTTCACTTTCCATACGATTTCCCTCATTTTTTCATCAGCATGCCAACCCCAATCCATTATACCTTATGTGTGTAGATTGCATAATAGGTAGGTTTCCGATAACAATCTCGCATTATTTTACATCAGTCGTCGATTGCCCGCCTCCTTCTCTTTGAGATCAAGAGGATTTTGGGAATTTTCCCTGAATATATAAATAGTACTGACAGCACCCGCAGAAACCGCAAATAAAGAGTATTTGAACAAATCCATCAACTCTTCTTGGAGGCTATTATGAAAACTTTTATTTACATGGTGAGACATAGCGAATCACCGAAGACGGAAGGAAATGAAAGAACACGAGGATTAACTGATAAAGGAAAGTCAGATGCTAATCGGATAACCCAATTATTGGAAGGAGAGGGGATCGAGGTTTTCGTTTCAAGCCCATACCAACGAGCCATCCTAACCCTACAGGAGCTGGCTCAATGTTCAGGACAAGAAATTATTGTATTTGAAGATCTTAAAGAACGGATTTTTTTAAATGAAGACAGCCGAATGCCCGATAACGAATTACTCCCTTTGTTGGAGAAGTCGTATTCGGATCCAACCTTTTCTTTAACGGGAGGGGAGTCTAATGCCGATTGTCAGAACCGAGCCATAACGGTCTTGAAAGATCTATTAAAGATCTATCGCGGACGAAAAATAGCTTTAGGCACACATGGAGTTGTAATGACATTAATGATGGGGCATTATGACAACCAGTACGATTTGAATTTTTTATGCCATCTAATATCCAAACCAGATGTGTACAGAATGGAATTCAATGATGGGGCATTAGTAGAGGTTACAAGAATGTGGAATCCCGCGCGGGTACAGTGAAAAGTGCATCTTCACCTCTTTCCGAGGGAGAGATGCACTTGACCCCTGCTATGCCCGCTGCGTAGAAGGGGGTCCGAATGTTCATGGCAATCTCCTTTCCCTCTCTGACAGGTTAGCATTGCCCCGCCCCGGGTTCTCTTTCAGCTTCTTCTGAGCTTTCACCTTCTTGTACAGCAAGCCTGCAAACAAAACAATGAGCGAGCAGAACAATGCGATGACGGACAGAATAGTGCTGTCTATGTTGCAACTATACCCTGGGAACCCTATCGTTTCGATTGTGTTTGAGGTGAATTGCCCTTTGTAAAAAGCGTAACACGCATATACAAATCCGATTGCCGCACAAATAAAGGCTGCAACGGCAGCCAACTGCCGATCACCGAATGGCTTATTTATTACTGTTTGCTTCATACTCTTGCCTGAGGTGTTCGTATCTTTGATATATTCAAAAGCATGCGCTGCTTTAATGATCTCCTTTTCAACCTTGATCATATCGTTTACTATATCGGCTTCACCCTTGCCATTAAATTCTGAGAGTGGAGCTTCGCTTCCTTGACAATTGTATTTAAAAGCAATGCAATCTTGTATCGTCCTCGTCGCAAAAAAAGCAATGAAGTCATCGTCCGGCAAATTTTCTACTAGAAATACAAGAATGCCGTCTATTTCTGCTCCATATCTTTTTGCTACTCGACTTTGTACCTGTACCAACCTGCTGCCGTTGCTATCTTCCTTATGCATCATTGTTTCGCAAACCTTCTTAATAAGCTTATCTCTGTTCGTTGTACGATACTCAACTTCCCCGTAACCGGGGCCATTCAAAACAATCCTATATTCAAACTCGTAATAACTGACGGTATTTAATTTTTCTTTAAAATTCAACAAAATAATATCAAGCTCCATATACATCGCTTCCATCATCAAAACAGCTCCGTTTGTTTTAATTTACGTGCGTTTTTTACGATTTAGAATGTTGCATATTTATAAAATTTTCTATATTTCAATTATACACCCATAATATCAACCAATAAATAGGGCTATCCCCCAAGCAGCCCAAAAGCCGCTCGAAGGATAACCCTTATGTTTACTTCAATCGGGATAGTGACTTAAATCAAATCCGACTTCTGAAGCAGCTTCTGAACGATAACAGCAACCTCTGCTCTTGTAATATTCGCCTTTGGCTCAAGATGCGCGTTGCTTCTTCCTGACACGATCCCTCCCTGAATGCTGTCGGCAACACTGCTCTTGGCCCATTCTGAAACATGAGCAGCGTCCACGAATGGATTCAGCAGTTGTTCAGACGTTGCAGCTGGCAGCTTCGCCTTCAGACCGGAAACCTTCATCGCCTTCGCAATGATCATCATTGCTTGCTCACGAGTAATTTTATCCATCGGACCGAACGTCCCATCCTCGTATCCGGTGATCAAACCGTAGGCGGTGGCCGTTTGAATCGCGCTGCTGTACCAGTCCGAGCTCTTCACATCTGTGAAAATATTCGATCCGCTCTCCAGCTTCAATCCCAATCCACGAACGACAATCGCAGCAAACTCCGCACGCGTAATGTCTTGATCGGGATTGAATCTATCATTGCCGATGCCGCTTATGATCATTCTTGAGCCCATATCGTTTACTGCAGCTTTAGCCCAATGCTGGGCAACATCCGTGAATGTAAGCGGGTGCCATACAACTACGTACGTGCTGTTAGTTACGCTGTTTATCTGAGCGTAATACTTGCCTTCGCGAGATACGATTTTGGTCGGCACATGACGAACAGTTCCATCTGGCTCGATAACGATGCCGGTAGTGATCTTATTCGGGTCCACACCGTCTGGAATGGCAATTGAACGTTCGACATAAGTATTGAACCTGGACACTTCAATCGTTTTGTCTCCGTAAGTCGCCGTGACCTTGAAGTTGAACGGCGGAACAACAACAGTGAAATCACCTTTGGATGCTGAATCTTCAGCGACTTTCAAGGTTTCCGTTGTCGAAGCTTCGATTTCAATCTGCACTCTAATATCCTGAAGCGCTACATTTTCGCCGAATTGATCTGCTAATGCATGTATATTGACCTGCTGAGCAGGCAGAGAGTAGCTGGCATCCTCTGTCTGAATGACTACAATCGCCTGTTTCCCCTCAAGATTCTGAATCATCTGTCCGTTCAATCTACCCACAACAACATCGGATTTGGTTGCGACCGGAATCGTAATCACTGCCCCTTGAGCTTCCTCTTTGAGCCGTTCTTCCAATTTGCTCTGATCCACCGCGATGGTTGTAATCGTCTGATCGTTCACCTTGGCTGTTTCTACCGTTCCCGCATTCTCCACCTTGCCGTTGACAAGAACATCCGCTCCTGTAGTAGTTGGAGTTGAAGTTGAAGGACTCGGCACTGAAGGATTGCTGCTTGGCGGCGAGAAAGGAATGACACTATTAGAGATACTGGAGGATACGCTGCTTCCCGCCTCATTGATCGCCTTGACTGTAAACGTATAGGACGTGCCATTCTCCAGACCTGTTATTGTGATTGGGCTAGCTGTTCCCTTGACGATGATATCACCAGGAGAAGCAGTTACCTCATACCCCGTGATCGGACTTCCGCCATTAACTGTCGGCGCTTTGAAGACGATCGTTGCTTGCCTGTCCCCTGCTGTTGCCGATATGTCTGTTGGTGCGGCAGCTACTGTTCTTGGCGTCCCTGTCTTCTCCATAGAAGCAGTACCTTCGCCTCCTGGATTAGCAGCTTTGACCACAAAATAATACGTCGTGCCATTGCTCAGCCCTGTTGCATCATAGCTAAATATCGAACTGCTTGTTGTTCCGACAGCAGCCCCGTAAGCGCCAGAAGCCGTCCCTTGAAATACGGCGTATTCGGCTGCCCCGTATACTTCGCTCCAACTAATCGTCGCATGACCATCTCCAACCGTTATGGATGTAATGGTTGGAGCAGAAAGCGTCGGCCAAGGCAAGTTCACTGTACCGCTTGTCACTTGCGTTAATCCCGCTGCATCAAAGGCGAGTTGGGCTCCGCTTACACTCGCAGCGTTGTCTGCGCCCAGATTCGTGAAGGTCGCAATGCCGGAGCTAGCCGTCGCTGTCGTCGTTCCCGTGAGCGTCCACGCTCCCCCGTCCGTCTTCGAGGCTGTGATTACACTCGTATTGTCGCCTGCACTTACATTCCCATAAGCATCCAGTAGCGTGATGACCGCTTGCTGTGCGAACACGCCTCCATTGCTGGCAGGAGCTGTTATCCCTGTTGTGACCGCCATCGATGCGGTATCGCCCGCCGCTGGCGTAATCCCCAGCGTATTCGTCGCTGGCGTGGACACACCAGTGATGCTAAATCCAATCGTCTGCAGCGCAGCGTCATTCAACGACAGGTCCACTGTCGCTTCACCGTTCGTGAAGGTGACGCTGACCGTATTCGGCGAAGCCGTTAGCGCGGTTCCATTAAAGCTGCCGAAGGTGTTATTCGGCGCTTGCGTGTAGCCAGAGATCGCTACATCGTGCGCGCCGTTAAATGTCGTGTCGGTGTTGCCCAGTGCATTTTTCACTGTCAATGTCACCGAATTCGTCGCACCTGCCACTGGGCTCGTTGCTGCCGCCGATACAGCTGCCGTCTGTGCAGGGGCAGGAGCTGGCAATGTTACAGCCGCGCTTGTCACTTGCGTTAATCCCGCTGCATCAAAGGCAAGCTGGGCTCCGCTTACGCTCGCTTCGTTGTCTGCGCCCAGATTAGTGAAGGTCGCAATACCGGAGCTAGCCGTCGCTGTCGTCGTTCCGGTGAGCGTCCACGCTCCCCCGTCCGTCTTCGAGGCTGTGATTATACTCGTATTGTCGCCTGCACTTACATTCCCGTAAGCATCCAGAAGCGTGATGACTGCTTGCTGTGCGAACACGCCTCCATTGCTGGCAGGAGCTGTAATCGCTGTTGTAACCGCCATCGAAGCGGCATCGCCCGCCGCTGGCGTAATCCCCAGCGTATTCGTCGCTGGCGTTGCCACACCTGTGATGCTGAATCCGATCGTCTGCAGCGAAGCGTCATTCAACGACAGGTCCACTGTCGCTTCACCGTTCGTGAAGACTACGCTGACCGTATTCGGCGAAGCCGTTAGCGCGGTTCCATTAAAGCTGCCGAAGGTGTTATTCGGCGCTTGCGTGTAGCCAGAGACCGCTACATCGTGCGCACCGTTAAATGTCGTGTCGGTATTGCCCAGTGTATTTTTCACTGTCAATGTCACCGAATTGGCCGCACCTGCCACTGGGCTCGTTGCTGCCGCCGATACAGCTGCCGTCTGTGCAGGGGCAGGAGCTGGCAATGTTACAGCCGCGCTTGTCACTTGCGTTAATCCCGCTGCATCAAAGGCGAGTTGGGCTCCGCTTACACTCGCTACGTTGTCTGCGCCCAGATTAGTGAAGGTCGCAATGCCGGAGCTAGCCGTCGCTGTCGTCGTTCCCGTGAGCGTCCACGCTCCCCCGTCCGACTTCGAGGCTGTGATTACGCTCGTATTGTCGCTTGTACTAATGTTTCCATAAGCATCCAGAAGCGTGATGGCCGCTTGCTGTGCGAACACACCGCCATTGCTGGCAGGAGCTGTAATCGCTGTTGTGACCGCCATCGAAGCGGTATCGCCCGCCGCTGGCGTAATCCCCAGCGTATTCGTCGCTGGCGTGGACACACCAGTGATGCTGAATCCAATCGTCTGCAGCGCAGCGTGATTCAAGGACAGGTCCACTGTCGCTTCACCGTTCGTGAAGACTACGCTGACCGTATTCGGTGAAGCCGTTAATGCGGTTCCATTAAAGCCGCCGAAGCTGTTATTCGGCGCTTGCGTGTAGCCAGAGACCGCTACATCGTGCGCACCATTAAATGTCGTGTCGGTGTTGCCCAGTGAGTTGTTCACTGTCAATGTCACCGAATTGGCCGCACCTGCTACTGGGCTCGTTGCTGCCGCCGATACAGCTGCCGTCTGTGCTGGGGCAGGAGCTGGCAATGTTACAGCCGCGCTTGTCACTTGCGTTAATCCCGCTGCATCAAAGGCAAGCTGGGCTCCGCTTACACTCGCAGCGTTGTCTCCGCCCAGATTCGTGAAGGTCGCAATGCCGGAGCTAGCGGTCGCTGTCGTCGTTCCCGTGAGCGTCCACGCTCCTCCGTCCTTCTTCGAGGCTGTGATTACGCTCGTATTGTCACTTGTATTTATATTTCCATAAGCATCCAGAAGCGTGATGGCCGCTTGCTGTGCGAACACACCGCCATTGCTCGCAGGAGCTGTAATCGCTGTTGTAACCGCCATCGAAGCGGTATCGCCCGCCGCTGGCGTAATCCCCAGCGTATTCGTCGCTGGCGTGGACACACCAGTGATGCTAAATCCAATCGTCTGCAGCGCAGCGTCATTCAACGACAGGTCCACTGTCGCTTCACCGTTCGTGAAGGTGACGCTGACCGTATTCGGCGAAGCCGTTAGCGCCGTGCCATTAAAGCTGCCGAAGGTGTTATTCGGCGCTTGCGTGTAGCCAGAGATCGCTACATCGTGCGCGCCGTTAAATGTCGTGTCGGTGTTGCCCAGTGAGTTGTTCACTGTCAGAGTCACCGAATTGGCCGCACCTGCGACTGGGCTCGTTGCTGCAACCGATACAGTTGCCGTCTGTGCAGGGGCAAGAGTCGTAAAGGTCTGATCACTGCCATAAGCAGTCCCTGCGCTGCTCACTGCTTTCACTCGATAATGATAAGTAGTATTAGGCGATAGACTTGTGAGATCAACTGAAGCAGCAGTATTACCAGTACCCGCAACGACAGTTCCTCCTGTAGTTGCAGAAGCATTCATACCATAGCTGGCAGTTGTGCCATAATCAAATGTTACCGTCGTGTTGGTCCCATTATCATTGACAGTGCTGTTAAGTGTTGCACTCGTATAAGAAACATTGGATGCTGTGCTTGTAGTAGAGGAAGGAGGGAACACAGGGGAATCAACCATAAGATTATCGATCATTACGGTCATAAATGTATTTGGGCTGCTATCGGCAACGGTCATGCGAACTTGGTCGATATTGCCCCATGCACTTCCGGTAAATGACAGCAGACCACCGTTACCGCTATTGTCTATCTCGTACTGTGTCGAAAGACGAGTATAGCTAACCGAATTATCATCCAATCCATAAGTGCTGGTGGCGGCAAAATCAACAGTTGCCGTCGCTTTTATCACACCGTCATCATAGCCATCGATCCTATAAATTTCACTATTAGCCGAACCATGGCCCCAAACCTCGGCATTCAATGCGGTCAGCTTAAAGTTGTCCCCATTGCTGACGGATGCGAATTGAAAGTAAGTAGCAGACGGGTCCGTCCCATTATAGGCAGAAGACAAGCCATTGCCGCTGCCTAAGCTTGGCGAGGGATAAGCAGTGATATTCTCAACAGTATCGACTACCATAATATCGCCCGCAGCATCTGTTGAATAAATCAATCCATCAAATGTTAGCGAACCACTGACAGAACTCTCTGTTCCGGCAGGGATATCTTCAAAATCCTGACTTGCCGGTGCCGCAGCCGCCACAGAAACTGTGAAATAACAGAATATCACTGTAGAAAAAGCTGCGAATGTCGCCAAGCATGCCATCATTTTCGAAAATGTACTTACCGTTCTCCCGTTTCTTGCCTTCATGCTGTCTGAATTGCCCACTATGAATTCCCCCACAACAATAGATTACTTGCATTAATCATTCGAACTAATCCATATCGAATCTGTATATAATTCGACAATAATTATCATAATTCGACAAATCATTCGGATTCCCTTTATTAACCGTGCTTCAACACGAAATAATACGAAATAAATCCCCTGCATAAAAAAAAGTGCATCTTCACCCCTATACGAAGGAGCGATGCACTTGAATCTTGAAGCTGCAGCAAGTCAATGATGTCCGCCTTTTAACAAGGCTGGTTTCAATGATTCGGATATCTTTCTTTCAGAAACTGTACCGATTGGTTTATTAACGCTGCCAGAACATCAACATTAATATCTGCTACCTTATTGATGTAGACACACGCTTTCGCAGCCGTATGTTTTCCGAGGTCATTCAACAGTGCCCCTCGCTCAGTGTCACCTGTCGCAAAATACAAGCTGATCTTCGCTTTGCGGGGTGAAAAACCTGCCAGCGGCGCATCGCCTTCATGACCGGAATCATACCTGTAATGATACGAACCAAAGCCAATGATACTCGGTCCCCACATCTTCGCTTCATAGCCCGTCGCTTCGGTAAATATATCCAACAGCTTATAGGCATCTTCACGCTTCTTAAGATTTTCAACATTTTCAATAAACTCAATGACACTGTTGTCGGTTTCTTTTGTTTTCTGTTCATACATAGGTGAAACCTCTCCTCTCAAGCGGGTAAATACTAATCATAATTATAACATGTCTGTACATGACTTCATTCGTAAATATCGTTAACGGGAGTATGGCTCTCCAGTTGTCAGAACCTACACTTCTACTCGTAACACATCTAAAAAATTTATGGTAAACTATTTAAATATTCTATATTAAGGATTGAACACGAAGCAAGATGCGCTGCCGCCTGTTAGAATGGTCTCAAGTGCCATAATAGGTGAAGCTCTCATAGTGAAAGGAATTGACTATGTGAAAAACAGAAAGATGCTCACCCTAATTATGATCGCTATCACTTTCTTGACAACATACTTCGTCCTCCACTCCTTTCGTGTATTCGACTCCAATAAATTCGCAGCTGAAAATGGTGTTCTTTCATTGCAGCATTGGGATCGGCAGGATGAAGGAATGATTACGCTTGATGGAGACTGGGACTTCTATCCGGATGAATTAATTGTGCCCAGCCCAGATGTCGATGTTTTTGAACATTATAAGAACAAACGCCAATCCATTCCAGTACCTGCAGCTTGGAATCGTTATAGAGCTGAGAACGCTACTCCTAATGGGGCAGGTACGTATCGCTTGCTTATTCATGTTCCAGAGGATGACCGTTACGGTATAAAGCTGAATACGATTCGAAATGCCAATAAAGTGTACTTAAACGGGGAGGAGCTTGGCTCAGCAGGTGTTCCTTCAATAAGCACCGAAGAATATCGCTTCGATTACAAAAAGTATGTCGTGCTGGGAAATAGCAGAAATGGACACATAGAGCTTGTTATACAAGTTGCCAATTATGACTATGCTGTTGGCGGGATTGTCAGTTCGCTCTATTTCGGTCCAGCCGATCAAATAGTAGCAAAACAAGACCGCGGAAAACTCATAGAAGCCTTTCTTATTGCCGGCTATTTGCTGTTTTCATTTATATACTTTACGACCTATTTACAGCATAAACGAAGATTCCGGTATGAGCTGTATTTTAGTCTATTCAGTTTAGCGCAAGCTGTACATATATCTACGATAAATGAAAGATGGATCTACCTCATATTTCCGGAGCTCAACCCCATTTCACAAGTAGAAATACAAGCCATTTCACTTACACTTTTCGTATTATTCTTTCTGCTGTTTGTCTATCATTTCTTCAATATGTCTACCAGCAAAAGGATCGTCACTGCATTAAGTGCAATGTTAGGATTTCAAGCCTTGGCAGTGTGTGTGTTAAGCATAACGATTGATCTAATGGTAACGGTTTCCTTTTCGCTCATTCAACTCATTATTTCAGGGACTACCGCTATTGGTTATGTGTATATTTTTATTATGCTGCTAAAAGCCTATAAGCAAAAAACGGATGAATCCGGCTATGTGCTGATTGTTGTTTATACGTTTGCTCTTTATGGTGTCCTGCTAGCAATTGTCCTGCTATTTGAAGTGGATATCGAAATGCCGTCACTTCTTTTGTTTTTAATTATGGTGATGAACTTGGCGCTATTAATGAGTCACCGTTCTCAGCAGACCTATAATAAAGTAGAGGAACTGTCTAATGAATTGCTTGAATTCGACCGAATGAAGGATGAATTTCTAGTCAAAACATCACACGAGCTCCGCACTCCGCTTCACGGCATTATGAATCTTTCTCAATCGCTGCTGGAGGGTGTAGAGGGGCCTTTAAAAAGGAAACAGCAAGAAAGTGTTACTTTGATACACTCGGTTAGTAGAAGATTGGCAGGCTTGGTTAAGGAGCTTTTATCCATTTCTGAAATAAAGCAAGGTGAGGTGTCTTTTACATCCAGACCGATCGAAATTCGAATTATTGAGGAAGTGCTCGCTGAGATTGCCTATGTCATGCCGCCCGCTCTGCCTGTTCAATTGATCAATACGATTCCCGAAAATTTGCCGCTTGTCTACACCGATGAGCAAAAGCTAAAGCAAGTTTTCTTCAATCTGATCTACAATGCGATTAAATTCACCAAGCAGGGAACGATCACGATCTCAGCTCAAATCATAGAGGAACAGATGCACATATCGGTTGAGGATACGGGTCCAGGTATTGCCATAGAGTATCAAGACCTCATATTTACAACCTTTTATCAAGTTGAAAGCAGCCGGATCAGGGAGTCAGAAGGACTTGGTTTGGGATTAAGCATTGCCAAGAAAATTGTGGAGCGTGCAGGCGGACGCATTTGGGTAACTTCTGAAGTAGGTAAAGGTTCATGCTTCACCTTCACGATCCCGCTGGCTACTAATCAACAGCTAGTAGGGCATAAGGAAATACACAATCACAAAATGAACGAACAAGTTGCGGCTGCCCAAATGATAAATCCGGAGATGGAGCAGTCGCCTGTAAAAGTGAAAGGATCAAAGCCGTATACGATATTAATCGTAGATGACGAGCCTGCCAACTTGAAGGTGCTTATTAATATGCTTCATTCGCTTCATTATAGCGTAATTGCAGTAGGCAGCGGGCAGGAAGCACTCGACATCATTGAAACGGAAAAGGTGGATCTATTAATTTTAGATTTAATGATGCCCCATATGACGGGATATGAGGTTTGCAAAACGATCAGACAGGAGCAAGACTTAGTAGAATTGCCTGTCATCATATTAACAGCAGCAGGACAATTGTCCGACTTAGTTGTATCCTTCCAATTAGGAGCCAATGATTACTTGCAAAAGCCTGTTAATTTGAAGGAATTAGAAATGCGGATCGAGTCCTTATTATTAATGAAAAAATCAGCACAGGATGCTGTAGAGCATGAACTCAGCTACTTTTACGCTCAGATTACACCGCATTTTTTGTACAACACACTCAATGCGATTATTGCGCTAAGCTGGTCTGACCAGAAAAAAACCCAAACGGCATTAGAACATCTTTCTACCTATTTCCGGGGAAAGCTGGATTACCAGAAGCAGCGCTCACTCATCCCTTTGAAGGAAGAAATACAGTTAGTGAAGGCATACTTAGCGATAGAACAAATGCGCTTCGAAGAAAGGCTTCATATCGAATATAATATCGACGAAACGATTCAAACCTATATCCCCGCAATGACACTGCAGCCGCTAGTGGAAAATGCTGTTCAGCACGGGATATCCAAAAGCGAAAATGGCGGAACACTGCGTCTTACTATCGAGCGGGAGCAGCAGCATATCAAAATCACGATAGAGGATAACGGTGTCGGGATTCCTCTAGAAAAGCAGCAAGAGCTATTGCGTGGTCGAAATGAGCGCCTGGGCTTTACAAATCCATTTAGAAAGCTTTCGCTTATTAAAGGAGCTCGTTTTCAAATGAACAGTGAGGTCGGCAAAGGGACAACGATCATTATTCATATGCTCGATATTAAAGACAGACTACTGTAATAAGTGGAATAGGTGTGTCCTTAAAGTCTTTATCATTGACTTTAAGGACAGCCCTCCACCGTGCTTGCCACTTTTCACGGCTCAGCCTCTGCTTGTTTGACGGCCCTTGCTAAACCATTCCGATTTCGGCTTCGGTTTACGTGAAGGGTTCACTTGTGGCTTCGCCGGTTTTGATGAAGCCGCAGGCTTGGAACTTGCTGCTCTTGCAGCTGATGGTTTCGATGATTGTACAGCCTTTGACGGAACCTCTCCAACCTTCATCGGAAAAGCATGGTCCTTCACTTCAGGGATCGTCTTGCCGATCAATTTCTCAATCACCTTAAGGTGCGGAATTTCATCCACTTCACACAAAGAGATCGCCGTACCGCTCAGTCCTGCTCTGCCTGTACGACCAATTCGGTGAACATAGGTTTCTGGAATATTAGGCAGGTTGAAGTTGATGACATGAGATAGCTCATCGATATCAATTCCTCTTGCTGCAATATCTGTCGCTACCAGCACACGCGTGACACCGCTCTTGAAATTGCTTAATGCAGACTGACGGGCATTCTGAGATTTGTTGCCATGAATAGCCTCAGCTGAAATTTTCACCTTAGCCAGTTCTTTTACAACGCGGTCAGCACCATGTTTGGTTCGAGTGAACACCAGTGCAGAAGCAATGGTTTCATCTAGCAATAGATGATTTAATTGTTTTTGCTTATTTTCTTTTGCAATGAAATATATAGATTGCTGAATTCTATCCACAGAAGTAGTGACCGGTATAATATTCACTCTCACAGGATCAGTTAGAAGCGATTTTACCATTTTGGCTATTTCCGGAGGCATCGTTGCCGAGAAGAAAAGAGTTTGTTTCTTGCTAGGCATTTTCGCAATGATTTTCTTAACATCATGAATGAAGCCCATATCCAGCATTCTGTCTGCTTCATCAAGAACGAGTATTTTGATATGCTGCAGATCAATACGCTTTTGATTCACTAAATCGATAAGCCTGCCCGGTGTTGCAATAATAATGTCCGCGCCTTGATTGAGCGCCCGCTCCTGAGCCTTCTGTGAAACGCCGCCAATGATCGCGGAACAAGTTATCTGGGTATATTGACTATACGCTTGAATATTTTCATAGATCTGAAGAGCAAGCTCTCTAGTCGGTGTTAAAATTAATGAGCGAATACGGCGTCCTTTATGGGGTTTAACTCGGTCTTCACTTAATAGCTGGATTAACGGCAAAGAAAATGCAGCCGTCTTCCCTGTTCCCGTCTGGGCGCATCCCAATAAATCTCTACCGGCTAATACAGCCGGTATTGACTGTTCCTGAATCGGAGTCGGGGTAACGTAATTCTCTTTGCTTAAAGCTTTTAAAATTTCAGGTATAAGATTCAAGTCGTTAAATGTCATATTTGCTCCTTAGGTTACAGCTTAATCTGTATTTTTAACATATCATTGTCAACATTACTTGTAACGTCTCCACAAAACGTCTCTTTATGTCCTAACAATTAAGCTTAACACATTTGAGGAGCCACAACAAAGTAAGCATCTACAACAAGGGAAGTCCTTGCAGCAGATGCTTGTTGATACGAAAATATCACAAAACTGTTTAATTACTTTTTTTCAAGTTTAAGGTAAATTAGGATGAGGGCCCAGAAAATACATCCAAGTAAAATATGTATGCCGCTTTCACTTATATGAATTCCGTTCCCGCTTAGCAATATACCTGAGAAAAAACCTAGTGCAATGCATGCGATTATTTCAATTAATTTAATCATTCAACGTTCTCCTTTAAACGAATTTGAATATGGAGGTAATGTGACAATGAAAAAATTATTATATTCAACTACGATTGCGGCATTTGCTGTATTTGCGATCAGCAGTGCGGTACCCTCGGTTGAACCTGTGAAGGCAGCTGAAATCCCTGCCGCGATTATCACTTCGGAATCCGCCGAGTGGATTGCAGATCCGATTACTCAAAATATACCATCCTGGTTCAACGATCAAACAATAAATGACTTACTCCGAATGAAAATTTCTACTTCCAAGAAAGAATATCACTTTATTCATATGGAGGGAGAAATACTAAAAAAAGAAAACATTGCATCATTCGTTGAAGGTGATATCGAGATCTTGCCCCAAGAAAATGGCAAACAAGCAAATTTGATAGCCATTGGTTATTATACCATCAACGGTAAGAAAAATACTGATTTTTACTTTTCAAATATCGACGATACTCCATTAAAGGATATAAAAAAATATGCCATCGAGATAGCGGCAGAGGTTTACACGGAGACAAATGCGTTTACAAAACAGCGCAAGATTTACACTGAGCCCCCAGCAGTTTCATTAGAGCCAAACAACTCCATTACCGCTGCTGCTGTACCTGATGGAACTAGTTATATCGATACTTTCCACTGGGCTATATATAGCGATCAAGAAAAACTTTCAGATGGTTCCTACGTAGTTGCAGGATTATTGGATTCCACAGTGGAGTATTCGAAACAAGGCTCTGCTATATCTAACGGCAAGACAGTTTCAGTCTGGGATGTAAAGGCTTCCAATCAAACCCGGGCTGTAAATGGATATCAAACACGCCAAATCGCAACACGGCATACTGTAGAACCCTACGTTCCTGATCAAAAGCTTCTATCTTATGGACCCACCACAACGATAGCAGGCTCTAACTTCAACGTGTCCCTGACAGGTGGTTTACCATCTGTATCATGGGATTTCTCCAGACAATCGGTTGATGTGACGGATAACTCCTCCCAGTCTTTAGGTTTTGGCAAGTGGACCTTTGACTTCCCTCTTGGCACTAAGGTGGCAAAAGGTACGTATTTAATGCAACCAGGTATAAGGATTTCCAACGCTAGCGGTCAAGTTAAGTTTCAACATAGTCACTCCGGGTATTATTATCAAAATATTTCATACCAAGGCACCGGCGTAACCGGACTAGTTGCTCGGAGCTTCAATGATCTATAGGCAACGAGTCACTCCGACCTTATATAACGAAAAGACTTCACCATAAGCGGTGAGGTCTTTTCGTTTACAGAGTCATAGCACTCCCATACCTCGTTAAAAACTCCTGCTTTTCTTTATAGTCCGGCATCATGCTCCCCACACGTCTCCAAAATGATCGATCATGATTCATATGAATCAGATGACAGAGCTCATGAATAACTACATAATCGATCACTTCAATCGGAGCCATCGCCAGACGATAATTGAAGGTTAGCTTTTTATCCGAGCTGCAGCTTCCCCACTTAGTATGAGACTCTACGATTTCAATGGTTTTCGGTTTTACTTTCAGTTGTGTTTGATAGATAGGTATTCGTTCTCCTATAATCTTCTTGCAGCTTGAGAAATAGAATTTTTTGAGATTTCCTTTGAGCTCCTCTTCATTCAACTCATTCGTCTCTATTAATTCATGAAGGGAATACTCTTTCCCAAGGTAAAGGAACTTCCCTTCATCTTGATACTCCCTTGCCCCAGTGGTTTCCCTGGCCATCGCAATGCGGTCTAATTTCTCCAATATCCATTTGCCATGATGTTCCACGGCGCTTCTAATCGTCTCTTCACTTGTCTCGTTGGGAGCTTTAACGGTTATGAAGCCCAAAGAATCGATCCTAATTGAAATTTTCTTTCTATTCCCGTATTGAACATGAAACGCTATCACATGATTACCAAATCCAATTTTCATTGATAAGACACTCCAATCACTACATACCCGACCATTATCAATCCCGTTCATTGCCCCTGCAGTGTCCGTGTTGATTGGCGCAGTGCAGGATTCGCATTCATAATCAAGGCATCCAGTGTGACACCATGATCGGGATAAAAGCAAGTTCCTATGCTGAATGCAATCGTTATATGCTGGCTTGCGACCTCGAACGGTGGGGACAATGTCTCGCGCGTTCGATCGACAACACGAATATAATCCTCCTGACGCCTCAGGTCAGGCAGAAGAATGACGAATTCATCCCCGCTGATTCTTGCCACAGTGCTGCTGGCGCGGGCACTTTGCTTCAGACGTTCCGCAATCATTCTGAGTAGTTGGTCGCCTACACTGTGTCCAAGCTCAGCATTTACTTGCTTGAGGTTATCGATATCAAGATGCATCAAACAGATGACCAGATTTTGATTCTCCACATATTGAACAGCTTGTTCGAACCGTATGGCCAGTGTCTCCCTATTGGGCAGACCAGTCAGAATATCATGCGATGCTTGATGCGTTAATTTGGCCTCAAGCTGCTGCTTCTCGGTTATATCTTTGAATACGGCAATATAATATTCGAATGATTGATCACTTACTTTGCTAATCGTAATTTCTATTAGATAATAGTCCCCGTTCTTATGTTTGTTCCACATTTGGCCGGACCAATGCCCTGTCTCAAATATACTGTGCCGCATGCCATCGTAGAAATCCGATTTATGCCAGCCTGAGCTTAGCATTCTCGGTGTATTGCCAAGAACCTCACTCTCCTCATATCCCGTTATAGCAACACAGGCAGGATTAACTTGAAGAATGGCATGCTTGGCATCTGTAACCATGAACCCTTCTCTTGCGCATTCGAATAGTCTGGCAGACAGCTTATCCCGCTGTTCAATTTGCTTGCGCTCTGTAATATCACGGCAGATGGTAGAGAAATACTCAACCTGCCCTTCCCCATTCTTGTGAGCTGCAATGGTTTGTGACACGGGGATCTGCTTTCCAGCCTTATCTAGCAATGCGGTCTCGCCATGCCACACGCCATCCCGAATAGCTGCTGGCAGCCCCTCCTTCACCACTTGCTCGAATGCCCATTGTGGAAAAGCTTGATCTATCGTTCTATGAGGCGGCAGCGGCGATTCAAGCCCCAGAATGTTCCGTGCAGTCTCGTTGCAATAAAGCAATTCTCCCTGTGCGTTTGCAATGGAGATGAAATCAGATGTTCCTTCAAGGATGGAGTTCTTACGCGCTTGTAGTTCCTCCAGCCTCATGTGCTGCGTCATGGCTTCTTCCATACTATGAATCGTTGCTCTGCATGTCTCGAAAGATCGATAAATATAATAGTAAGAAATAACTTTGAGCAGATGCCCCACGACATTCATTGCATCTGTCGTCCCGTCATAGAAGATGAAGCAAGACTGACCTAGAAGCATACAGCCAATTGCTGTAACCAAGCTGCCTTTATGAATACCCTCTATTCGCCGAGAGCCTGTTGTAAGAAGGCTTATCATTATGAACAGCAGAATGGCTGCGAAAGCGGCTTCGATTCCGATCTTGAAAGGGGTTAGTCCATTTCCTTCCGTGATGGTTACAGGTATCCAGCTCGCCCGATAAAGAATGAGCGCTATTAATCCAACACACAAGCAGAGACTAGCTAATAAGCATAAGTAACGGGATGAGCGGTATCGAAACCGCTTCCAAGGCAAAAAAACGGCTAGCCCCAATGCTAATATAGCAACCATACGGGCAGCAAGCGAGAAAACAATCGCCTTATGAGGATTATTGGCAGTAATTAGAGGCGGCATCCCATCATAAGACATCATGTGGAATAAGTCGAGCACCCCTACACTTAGTAAAGAACAGGACAGGAAGATGATGTTTCGAGGGCGGTTCGGTGTGTAAGCGTTCCATCCGAGCAGAAATATAATCCATGCGACGAAAATAGCTAGCATCTCCAGCATAGAATGCGCTGGAAGAAACCATTGTTCAGGTATCGACATGCTATAAGACACCATCCATTATGTATATAGAGAAAATACGTTGCAATACAGAATCATTAATATATACCTTTGATGATTTCCTTATAGTATAATACACTTCTAATATATCATATTATGTAATAGTTTGTCGTTTATTGCAGTCGGTTGTCATACAATATCTCTGCCAACAATATGGAGTGGGGGCCTATCATGAATAGTAAGATAAAAATTATAATTGCAGATGATCATGCTATCATACGTGCTGGTCTCTCCATGCTAATCAATGAGGAAGAAGATATGGAGGTCATTGCAACCGCCAGCGATGGCAAGGAGGCCTTCGAACGCGCTCTGGAATTAAAGCCTGATGTCGTCATCATGGATCTGAACATGCCGCCAGGCGAAGACGGCCTTAGCGCAACTGTCAGGCTGAAGAAGGCGGCGCCTCATGTGGAAATTCTCGTGCTCACGATGAATGAGGATCAGGAATACTTGTTTCGTTTCTTAGAGGCGGGGGCCTCGGGATACATATTGAAGAACTCACAGGAAGCCGAGCTTATCGGTGCAATCCGAATTGTTTCCAACAGGGAAGCATACTTATCTCCTCAAGCTGCCAAGATGATTATACAGAAATTTATGCATCCCAGCACTGCTTTACCGAAAGATACTGTGCTAATGAAAGAGTTGTCCATCCGTGAGAATGAGGTCGTTCCGCTAATCGCGAAGGGCTTCTCCAACAAGGAAATTGCCGATCTTCTGTACGTATCGATCAAGACCGTCGAAGCGCATAAATCAAAAATCATGGAGAAGCTTCAGCTGCGCACACGTGCAGAATTAGTTAGCTATGCGATAAAGAATGGCTATCTGGATTCTTAAATCTTTGGAAGGAGATACTGCCATTGAATCTATTGCATCTCGTATATATTCCAATTATATTCGTGCTGCTGGGCGTTATTGCGGCCTATCATCTTCATTCAAGAAAGCGCTATCAAGCTTTTCTCAGCATGAAGCAGACTTTAAGGGACAAAACAATCGAGGCCCAGGAGGAAGAACGCAAACGCATCTCTCATGAATTGCACGACAGTATTGGACAGGCACTCTACAGTGTGCTTGTGGGATTGAAAATTATTAAGAACCTGAAGATCGACAGCTCCTTCCGTGATCATTTGCTGGAGATGGAGAGAATGACGGATAAGGCGTTGGATGAAGTGAAACGGCTGGCTGCAGAGCTTCGGCCTGCGACATTGGATGATCTGGGTTTAGTTCCCGCCATTCGCTCCTATCTGGACAAATATGAGCGAACGTTCGGGATTCATACCACCTTCCAGTTAATTGGGAAGCATGGGCGCTACTCGGAGAAGCTCGAAACCGCTCTCTATCGGATTGCCCAAGAAGCGCTTACGAATGCTGCTAAGTATGCAGAAGCTAGTCAGGTGAACGTTCAAATTACGAATTTACCAGGACAGCTGCTCCTTCACATAACAGATGATGGAAGAGGATTCTCATCCGGAATGAATAAACCAACCTCTGGATTGGGATTGTACAATATGAAAGAGCGAGTCGAATCAATCGGCGGAAACCTTGCCATACATTCAGAAATCGATAAAGGAACTCGCATCGAGGTTCAAGTTATCTTCCATTGACTATTGCATATACGGCTTGTGATACCGCGTTCAATGAAGCTTGCTTCTCAACGGCTCCTATTTCATAGGCTGCTCGGGGCATTCCATAAACAATGGATGATTGTTCATCTTGTCCAATCGTCCTTGCCCCTCTTCTCCGCATTGCCAGCAGCCCATTGGCGCCATCACGGCCCATCCCCGTCAGAATGACGCCTATTGCATGGTTGCCAGCAGCTTCGGCAACGGATTCGAATAGGACATCAACGGAAGGACAATGCCCGCTAACCTTCTCCCCAGGATAGCATTCAACAGCATAAGAGCCTCCGGCTTTCTTCAGTCTCATTTGCGTATCTCCTGCAGCAATGAGAACGCGTCCTGGATAGAGCCTGTCCCCATGCTCTGCTTCCTTAACCTCTAATAACGTCGTATTATTCATCCGTTCGGCGAACATTCTCGTGAATACGGGAGGCATATGCTGCACGATAACGATGCCCGGCATATCTCTGGAGAAGGACTTCAACAGCTGATAGATGGCTTCTGTACCCCCGGTGGAAGCACCGACTGCAATCACCTTGATTTTTGAATCGGCATTGATTCGATCTCCGCCTAAGCTGCTGTTAGCTGCATTCGCCTTCCATGCTGACACGTTTGCCGCTGAAGCAACTTTTATTTTAATCGTCAACTCATTAATTAAATACTCCATCCCTCTCTCAAGCTTCCAATCGGGCTTGGTGACGAATTCGACCGCGCCCGCGTTCAAAGCATCAAATACATTCTCACTAAGTGCACTGACTACGACTACGGGAATCGGATATTGCGGCATCAGCCTCCGCAGAAACTCAATCCCATTCATCCTGGGCATCTCCACATCCAAGGTCATGACATCCGGCTCAAATTCAATAATTCGATCTCTGGCCATGAAGGGGTCCGATGCCGTGGCAACGACTTCAATATTCGGATCTGCAGAGATGCCTCTTGCCAACGCTTCTCTATATAGCGGTGAATCATCAACAACCAGCACTCTGATTTTTCTCCGATGTTTCATTGAGTCCTACCCCTTTCTATAAACAGATGGCATCACATATTGATAATTAGACTCATGGCGACTTAACGATTCCGAGTGTCCAAGGAACAAATATCCGCCGGGCTCCATGATCTCATAGAATCGATTAATTAGAGCTTTCCTCGTTGCGGCGTCAAAGTAGATCATTACATTCCGGCAGAATATGGCATGGAATTTGCGCTTGAAGGGGAATACCGGCTCCATCAGATTGAACAGTCTGAATATGACCTCGTTTCTAATCTGCTCGATGAACATCCCCCTCTCTTCATTGACCTTTCTAAGATACTTCTTTCTCCAAGGGGCTGGAATCGATGCGAGCTGCTCAAGCTGATATTCCCCCCTCTTAGCTGCCTCCAGCACTTTACTGGATATATCCGTTGCCAGAATCCTCGTTTCCCAGCCATCCTGATTGAATCCGACCCAATCCGCGATAATCATCGCTAATGTATACGGCTCTTCACCTGTCGAGCACCCCGCGCTCCAAATACGCAGATCCTTGCTCCGCTCTGTTTCCTTGATGTGAGGCAGCACATGATCACGGAAGAAATTAAAATGTGCAATTTCACGCATGAAATAGGTATGGTTCGTCGTTAGCTTCTCCACCAATGTCGTAAGCGCTTCACCTGTCGTATCTGTCACAACATAGTCATAATATTCCGTGAAATTATCGAAATTTTTATGCAGCAGAACGTTATGCAGTCTGCCTACTACAAGGGACCTCTTCTCATCACCCAGTTTAATCCCGTAGTTGCTCTTGACTAATGCCGATAACTTCTTAAATTCATGATCTGTAATGGTAATCATCTAATACTTCCCAAAGTCCATATCATCCAGATCGATTCTCACTCTTGGCTTTGCAGGAGCAGCCTGCGAATGACTATGACGCAGAACGTCTGCGCTTGCATATCCACTATAGGTGGGGGCTTTTCCATTCTGTTTCAGATTGAATTTGCCAACCATCTCTTTCAGCAAGTCCGCTTGACTGGACAGCTCTTCACTTGCAGATGCGCACTCTTCGGAGGTTGCGGAGTTCGTCTGCGTTACCTCGGACACAAGCATGATCGCTTGATTGACCTGTGAAATTCCCGTTGCCTGCTCGTTGGATGCATTGGCAATACTAGCTACAAGCGTACCCGCCTTCGCCACACCTTCAACGATTTTATTCAAAGCGTCAGCAGTGGCGGTAGCAATCTTCGTTCCTGCATCCACCTTCTTAATGGAGCCTTCGATCATATCCGTCGTTTCCTTCGCTGCATTCGCACTGCGTGCTGCCAGGTTTCTAACCTCTTCCGCTACTACAGCGAAGCCTTTGCCGTGCTGACCTGCCCGTGCTGCTTCAACAGCAGCATTCAAGGCTAATATATTGGTTTGAAAGGCGATCTCATCAATAACCTTAATAATCTTCGATATATTCGCAGAAGAATCATTGATATCTTCCATCGCCTTCAGCATTTCCTGCATTTGATTGTTGCCCTCAGTCGCATTCTCAGCCGCTATAATAGACAGCTCATTCGCCTGATTCGCGTTAATCGCATTCTGCTTCGTCTGGGCTGATATCTCTTCCATCGAGGCCGTCAGCTGCTGGATGGAGCTGGCTTGTTCCGTCGTTCCTTGGGATAGCGCCTGGCTCGAATCCGATACTTGCCTGGACCCTGAAGCAACCTGTTCAGAGGATACATTGATATTCGAGAGCACCTCGTTAATGCTGTCAACCATTGTGCTGAAGGATGCGCTTAGCGCACCGATCTCATCGTTGGAATTAATTCTCACATCTACATTCAAGTCACCTGAGGCCATCCTCTCAGATACAGCTACCAAATCTCTGACAGGCTTACTAATAATTCTGGAAATGTAGAGACCAAGAACGATCGCTATGATCATACCGATAACTACCAGAGCGCCCATAATAAGAATACTTGTATTCGCGGACGATGAATTATCACTGGCTGCCTGCATCGAATACTCGGCATTTAACTCGATTAATTTATCAATCGATTTTTGAACAGCCAATGTGACTGGAACTCCATCTGTACGTAGTAAACGCAGTGCTTGCGCTTCCTTATTGGATAAGGCGAGACTACTCACTTCATCTCGTATCGGTTTATAGCCTGCAATGGATGCTTCAAGATTTTTAAACTCTGCTTCCATTTGTTCCGTACGCAATGTTTCCCTGAAAATGATCATATTGTCCGCCAGAACAGCATCATACTTCGCAATCTCCTCGACAAACTTACCGCGATCAGCACTTCCCGCCTCAACAAGTATGTCTCGCAAATAAACCTTAAAGTTCTGGAAACCAACAGCAATGTTCCCTATCGATGCAGAAGCTTTAAGATTATTATCCGACATTTCACTATAAGAACCATTAATCGTATTTAAATTAAGCATTCCCGTTACGCCTACTACTCCGGCAATAACCGCTACGAAAATAAAACCAATGATCAGCTTCACGCCAATTTTCAAATTAGAAAACCATCTCATTAACAATTCCCCCTAGAAGTATATGATGTTTATAATAGTGGTTCCAACTCTTCCAGATCCTCTTCGTTCAGCAGCTTATCGCAATCCAGAATCAGCTTCACTGCATGGTTGATCTTGGCAATACTTTCAATAAATTTGTTATGTACATTTTTGTTTACATAGGGCGGCTCGATAATGTTCTCATCTGGGATGGATATGACTTCAGAGACGCTGTCAACGATGAGTCCTATCGTCACCTCCTTAATATCAATCACGATAATGCAGGTTCGATCATTATACGCTCTAGGCTCTTTCTTGAACCGCAATCGCACATCCATCACCGGAATGATCTTTCCTCTTAAATTAATGATCCCTTTGATATATTCGGGAATGGACGGAATGGGAGTAATGGCTTGAATGCCCACGATTTCGGTAACGAATTTGATTTCGATGCCATAATCCTCCGCGCCAAGCGGGAATGTAAGGAACTTTCCCTGCAATGTATCCTCTTCTTCGAACACTTCACTTTTCGCCTCCGACATAGGTTCATCTCCTTCTTAGAACTAGCTTATTTACGAGAAAAAATCAGATGTATGCAGGATTAAGCTAATACTTCCATCACCAAGAATGGTGCAGCCAGCTATGCCATTCATTTTCTTGAAGTAGCTCGGCAATGTCTTAACGACGACCTGCTGCTTATCGATCAGCTCATCTGCAAACAGACAAATGATATGACCGTCATTCTCAACCATCATAATGATGCCCTCATGCAGCTTCGTTACTTTTGTCGGCACCTTGAACCGTTCATGCAGTCTTATGATCGGGTGGCATTGTCCACGAACTACGATCATCTCGTTATTATCCGGATCCACGATCACATCGGCGGGTGTAATTCGGAATGACTGCTTAATGGAGGTTGCTGGCACCGTATACTTTAGATCGCCAATTCTAATCGTCAACCCATCGATAATAGCTAGCGTAAGCGGTATTTTGATAATGATGTCGGTTCCCTTGCCTTGAACACTATCAACAGAAACTGCTCCGCCTAAAGCTTCAATATTTTTAAGCACGACATCCATGCCTACACCGCGCCCTGAATATTCCGTCACTTGTTCGTTCGTAGAGAATCCCGCATAGAAGATGAATGCGTATATTTCTCTGTCGGACAATTCACTTTCAGGTCGGATAATCAAACCGTTGTCTCTAGCCCTCTGTAATATTTTCTGCTTATCGAGGCCCTTGCCGTCATCCCTTACCGTAATCCACACTTCGCTTCCGGCATTCTTCGCTTCAAGTGTAATCGTGCCGATCTCCGCCTTGCCCTGTTCCTTTCGCTGCTCCGCATGCTCTAGTCCATGGTCGATCGCATTGCGAATCAAGTGCATTAACGGATCTGAGATGCGATCGATAATGTTCTTGTCTACCTCTGTTTCCTCGCCAACGATTCGCAATTGAACGCCTTTATTTAATTGTCTGGACATGTCTCTCACAATGCGATTGAATTTGTGAAAGGTCGTAGAAATCTCAACCATTCGTATCGACATAACCATATCCTGCAGTTCATTCGTTATCTTCTTCAACTGCCTTGCGGCTTTATGAAAGCTGTCCAGCTCCAGATTGGCCAATTCCGGATTTTGAGTAACCATCGCTTCAGCTATGACCATCTCGCCAACGAGATCCATCAGCCTGTCCAATTTGGCGACGTTCACACTAATGATGCTTTGCTTGCTCATGGACTTCTGGCTATCTGGCTGCAATTGCGTCTCGGGTATCTCAGGTGTCTCGGATGTCTTGACTGCCAAATCAGTCAGAGGCTCCTCTAAACTTATGACCGCCTTCTCTCTCCTGCTCAACGTCAAGCTTTTCGTAAACAACGTTTCCTGGAGGAAATCATACAAGCTCTCAAGAGGCTCCTCCGAATGGAAAAGAATCGTAAACCCTTCTCGCCGAATGATCTCGGAGCTGTTCTCATCGTCGATCAATTCCTCTGGGAAATGCCTGATGTTCTCTGCCTTATCTTTAAGCTTATGAATGATTCCGAATGCTCTAATATTCTCCATCTCACAGCCATCAACAAAAGTGAAGACCGCTTCATATGGATTTAACTCGGCTCCCATTTCGCCTTGACCAGCAGGGGGATCATTCTGCAATTGTTGGAGGAATAGCTGGATCTCCTGGATGAGTATAGAGGGGTCGCCGATTCGGTCGTCTCCAGCCTGAAGCTTCGTAATTTCAACCTTGATGAAATCAATCACTTCGAGCACAAGATCTGTAAGCCTCGCATAGTCAAACGCCTTCCCCTTCTCCTCTCGCAAGTAGAAGAAGACGTCCTCGACGGAATGGGTCAATAATGCGATATGCTTATAGAACATCATCGAGGAGGAGCCTTTTATCGTATGCATAATTCTAAATATCTCATCGATGAACTGCGGGTCCGCACCATTCGATTTCTCACTGTTCAATATGATTTGTTCCAGCTGCCCCGCGAGCTCCATCGTTTCAAAAATAAACATTTCGCGATATTTGTCATCACTGGAATTAATGGACATCCTGCTTCACCTCTTGTTCCCCAAAGTCCAACCTTCCCGTAAAGCAGAAATTGAGCGGGGTTAATAAAGCGCTTTCATTTTATTGCCGTATTTACACAATACGGGCTTTCATAGTCGGATACAATTAGGAGAAACCCTTATCCTCTATTGTCAGATTATAGGGAAAACCCTAATTGACTATGACTTGCAAGTGCTCCCACCTGGTGGGGATTACAACCATCGGAACGGACAGCACAAAGCCGCCACCTAAGCTTAGAGTGACGGCTTAGAGTGACGGCTTTGACTGCGAATGGTGTCCCGCTTGAGGCGGTTTCACTCCCTTAGATAGGGGGCTATTTCACGCCTTTTAAGATGTCCAGCTGCAAATCCAGCTGTTTGTACAGCGCATTAATATCGCTCGGGGCAAACTGGTCGATGTCTACAATGTACACATGGTTATTTTTGAACGCGGGAAGCCCCTGCCACAGCGCTCCTGCGAATATATCCTCCGCCCGCTTGTCGCCTCCATCCCCCGCGTATACGCCAACGAACATATGATCCGCCGCGTAGTCAGGTAGAACTTCAAGTGAGATATCGATGCCTTTTCCAGCTGCAATGACATCCGTCTCGACCTTTTCCGGCGCCTCAAGTCCTAGCGATTTGTACAAATTGTATACGCCACGGCCGTTCGCCTCGCTCATTACCCATAGGCTTTTACCCCAAATTTCGTAATAAGCGACCGTCTCCCCCTCCTTGATCGTTCCTTCCAGTCTCTTCTTTGCTTCGGCAACCTTCGCCTCATATCTCAGAATAAATTGCTCGGCCTCTTTCTCTTTGCCCAGAAGTTCCGCGAACATATGCAGGCGCTCTATAGGCCCCCTGTCATTGAAGGGCATAACAACAGTCGGCGCGATTTTCGTCAATTGCTCCACGATCTCATCCTTTACGAAATTATGGACGATAATGAGATCCGGCTGCAGTGCCAATACCTTTTCGAGAGAGGGCTCGTCCCCGATTGGCTGAGCGCCTTTCAACTCCTCGACAAACAACCCCTTTTCCAGAAATGCCTGGCCAGTTCCAATTGGCTTTACTCCCAGTGCCAGTAGTTCGCCAACGAATACAAGCGATGCGACACGCTTGGGATTAGCCGGTACTTCGATATCGCCGTTCAAAGCTTTATATATTCTGGTGGTCGGCCCGCTGTCGGGAGCCTCCGTCTCACCCGATTTCGAAGACGATGTCTTTCCTTCATTTTCTGATGATCCGACCGATCCGCCGCTGCCGCCATTACCGCCATTACCACAGCCTGAAACGATCAAAACCAATGCCAGCACGAAAATCATTAAACCGATTGCTCTAGATCTGTCTACCTTCATGTCGATAACCCCTATTCGCAATGTTAGATTGAATTTATAATAATGATAATCATTATCACCACTATCGAATACAATGGTAACACTGTGCCGCCACACCGTCCATTTCAGAATATAGGGTTTTGATATGTATTTTTATTTGATTGCCGCAAGCAGACATTCGACCTGCAAATCCAGTTGATAATAGAGCGACAACATATCACTTGGCGCTAATGCATGTAAATCAACTACATGTACTCGGCCGTGAATGACGGCCGGAAGCGTACGCCATTCCTTGCTTTGCTGAAGTCGTTCGAACCAGCCGGAATCAGATGCGGCTTCTTGTTCACTTCGATAAACACCGATTAGCATATGGTCGGCCGCATAACCGGGAAGCTCTTCGATGCTTATACTGAGCGGAATACCCGGATCAAGCACATCTTTCTTTAGAGCCGCAGGCGGCTTCAATCCCAACGCATGATACAGGTTGGCCACGCCTCTGCCGTTCGCTTCGCTCATTAGCCAAATACGGTCCCTCCAAATCTCGTAATAAGCGACCGTCTCGTTCGCGCATATAGCGCCGGCCAGTCTCCGTCTAGCCTGCTCCGCCTTGCGATTGAATCGTTCCAAAAAAATGGACGCTTCCTTCTTCTTGCCGAGCAGCTCGGAAATTAATGAAAAAAGCGTTAATGGACTGCTTTTGTTATAAGGCACGACAACAGTTCTAGCGATGGACGATAGACGTTCGAGCTGTTCGTCGTCGATCAGATGATGGGCAATGATCAAATCTGGCCTGAGCGCAGCGATATCTTCAAGCCGGAATTGTTCACTAATCCAAGCGATATCCGTCATTCGCTCATTCGCGATCCCCCATCTCGTCAAATAAGTCGGTGACGCGCCGACCGGCTTGACATCCAGAGCAAGCAAATGACCCAAGTGCTGCAGAGCGATTATCCTTTTCTCCCGTCTTGCAAACGCAGTCGGCGTTTCTCCGGCCAGCTCCTTGAATTTACGGCTGAAGTAAAAACCGTCCGTATACCCGACCTCAAGTGCAATTTCGTGTACGCCGCGCGTGGACAAAAAAAGCAGCTCCTTGGCTTTCTCCACGCGAAGTCGGTTCAAATATTCCGAGAACCCAACACCCATTTCCTTCTTAAACAGCACCGAGAAATATTCGGGATTTAATTTCAACATGCCGGCCATTAAATCTCGCGTGATTTTGCCAGCATAATATTCCTTCATATACAATATAGCCTCTTGAATTTTCGTTGTCGTTCGCACGTCGGCATGCCCGGATTTTCGCCCGAGCAGTTCTTCCAGCAGCTGTCTGAACCGATTTTCCAACAGATTCGCTTCCTCGATGCCAAGGCTCATCATTTCTTCGGCCAGCGCCATGGCACGATTCGGTTCAGCAACGCGAATTTCTCCGGAATCCAGATGAAAGCCCGGCTTACGGAACAAACGGTGAACGGAGGAATGCTCCATTAAGCCGAATCGTTCAAATTCGATCCGATAGGCGCGGACAAGAGAATGCTCCGGTACATTGCGAAATTGCAATAGATGTCCCGGAGCTGCACAGTAAACACGGCCGACTTCCAAGGGATGCGACTCGCCGTCGATATGAATATCTCCGCGCCCTTCCATTACGAATAGAAGCGTATGCGCCTCTCCTGATGGATCGCCGGCATCGTCTCCGCTATTATATTGAACGAGCCGAAGTCGATTGAGTTGGTATAAAAAACGATTCAGAAGCGTCATAGCAAGCATGGCTTCACCCCCCTTATGATTCTTTAGCGCTCATTCCAGCCGGTATGTCCGTCCTTTGCTCATGTTCCGATTTTATCCCGAATACAGAAGCATGCACAACTCATATCTCAATAATAAACAATACATTTATTTACCCAGTTATAGCACTCCCACAGCTCTTCCTCAGAGACTAAATCCGACTTATGCTCGAACACGATCTTTACGCTCTTGTTCTCTTGAGTGATGAGGTGTACATATTCCTCGATTGGCGCCCAGCCTTCACTTGGGTTTTGACCAGGCAGTACGGGGTATCGGCTCATTTGAATACGATTATCGTCAGTCATCTGGATATTGGACAAGTGAATCGTGTCTGCGAATCTTGCATACCATGCAAGCTCCAGTCAGACTTTATAATACTCTACCGAGAACTCTTTGACAGAAGATAGCACTCTGGATTTATGCCGGGCTCGAAAGTACACTTCTTTCAATTGGTGCGGTATAATAAGCTTAAATAAACTTGCACGGAAATTATCCAAAGGATGTGATCACAATGCAATGGCAAGAGGTACGCACGATTTATCCCGATCAATACGTCCTGCTCGAAATCCTTGGTTCCCATACCAAAAATAATATCCAGTATGTCGACGAGGTTGCTCTTGTACGGGCCATTCAAACTCCTTCCGAGGCTACTAAAGAGCTTTTGAAATGCAAAGACAACAATATCGTTTACCACACGGGCCAAGAAAAAATCGCTATTGAACTGAGAGAGCCCCCTTTCTATAGGAGCCGATAGTATGCAAATTGAATATTTAGATAACCTGCTGCAAACCTCCATGACGATTCGTTATGAAGGCCGCTCTTTGACGATCGACCATTTAGTCATCGATACCGGCGCAGCGCACTCTTTAATTTCTTCCGATATCGCAGCACAAATTGGGATTCACTTTGAAAATGGCGACAAGCTTGTTCGCAGCTTTGGAATCGGCGGAGACGAATATTCCTTTCGCAAGCAGATCGAACGAGTCCAACTAGGCAACTTCACAATGGACAATCCTTGCTTTGATTTCGGTGTTTTCCATGAGGATATTGATCATATTAATGGACTCATTGGCTTGGATATTTTAAAGCAAGGCAATATGATTATTGATCTTCATAGAATGGAAATGTACCCGTCAAAGTACAATCGAACTTAAACAAAAGGGGGACGCGAATCGCGCCCCCCTTTTGTTTAAGTGGATTTCAATAATGCCAACAATCCTCATTTGATGCGGCTTTCTATCTCCCTCGAAGCTTTTGCCAAGCCCCATTTCGAAATCAATTCTTCTCCGGTATTCCTTATCCATAAAGTAATTATGGAAGAATAGCGCTGCCTCACGGGAGGTGACAGACCCCGCCCAATGCTCTGGACCACGTTCGAGCATATAGAGGAGAACGATCATTTACCCAGTAAAAACTTCGGTTCAAAATATTGGATGACCGATAGATAAGACGCTGCGGTAGCATGATGGAATTCGTCCACCACGATAAGATCAAACCGGTCCCGGGTGAAAGATTCACGGTGCTTCTTCATCCCGAGAGTGTAAATCGAAGCAAACACGCAATCCGCGTCTCCCTCTTTCATGGCTCCTCGACATCGATTAGATACACCCGCTCCTGAAATCCGCCACGTTGTTCTGCCTTCTTCACCCTCAAAGCTTCAAGCTGCTCCCAAGACGCACCATGAAAGGAGGCTAATGCCCGTATGACCTCAAGCATATCTGCAAGTTCTGCCAACGATTCTTTCGGATCTATGGAAGCAAAGTATTCCTCCGACTCTTCCTTGAGCTTTATGGCAAGTTCACTTTGATATTCTTCTTCATCCAGAATACGTGTGCGGCATTCTTTGCCATTGGATTTAATCACTTCGGGAATAAGATCACGAACTAGCTTGTTATAAACCGGCATGGGGTATCTCATCCTTTGCATGGTTAATTGTCTATTATTGTATCATAACAAAGGGAATGGAAGAGATTAGTGCAAACCAGAACAAAAAGAACTGTCACAAGAACAGTCTTATTGGAGCGCTCAAGCCTCATTCCATATCCCGACTGCCACGGCGATCAGCACGAACACTCCGACCAGCCAATCATCGTGCCCATTTCAATCGTATTTCCAAATTTCGAAATAACGTATTTCTTATACCAAAAAGCTCCTCGTCTATTCACTTTGTAGGCATATTTACAGCAATCGCCTTGCTTAACCTCGGTACGCTGATAGATTTCAAAAACAATAACCATCATTTTCTGATCATGCTGCCCATTACGCGCAAACATATTGTTCAAGCCAAGATAGAAGAAGGAAAATTGACAATGAGAAGCGGGCGTTTTTTTATTGAAGTAAGCAGTACGCTAGCCAGCTTGAAGAAGGACGGCCATATAAGAATATAAAGAAATGCTCACCATTACGGGAAGACCGCAGCGGCATTTCATTGACAGATGATCTTGATATTCATTTTTTCTTGAGTTGTCAAAGCTGAACAATCAACAGACCGCTGTATCAGGCGGATTGTTAAATTGGAGGTGCTGAAAATGCAGGAACCTGAACTCGGCAAAGCGATGACTGTTCTGGAATTCCTTAGTCAAGACGAAGAGGCACGTCGGCTTTATCAAATGAGAGAAAGGCTTTGCATGACGAGGCATCCTTACGAGAAGGCGAAAGAGAAGAGGGCGAAAGAAAAGGTAAACTTGAGGTTGCATCCAAAATGTTAGCGAAGGGCATGGATTTGGAATCAATCTCCGAATTCACCGGTATTTCAATCGAGGAATTAAAAAAAGTTAGCTCAAGCTCACTAATGTTTAACTGTCAGGGATTTGCTCCCTGGCAGTTTTTCTTTATGATTGTTCATGTCCTCTAAATCTTCAAAACATTGCACAAAAAGAAAAACAGCCTTTCAGCTGTCGAGATAACACCATTAGATTTTCTAAAGTTGGAGCCTACCGTCAGTTAATGGGTTGCAGCGCCTTGATTTCTTCTATAGACAGCCCCGTTGCTTCCGCAATGGTTTGCAGATCTACGCCCCTATTCAAGAGCTTGGCAGCAATTTCAGTGCTTGTCTCT
>NZ_CAKMMF010000024.1 GCF_927798095.1 Paenibacillus plantiphilus
GAAAAACCGGCTTACAGCAGGAAAACTAGTCGATACTCATGTTCGATGCAGCCAATAAGACGGAAAAATCCGCTTACAGCGTATCATCCGCGCAGAAAGCAAGCTGTAGCACGGAAAAACCATCTTACAGCAGGAAAACTAGCCGATTCTCATGTTCGATGCAGCCAATAAGACGGAAAAATCCGCTTACAGCGTATCATCCGCGCAGAAAGCAAGCTTTAGCGCGGAAAAACCGGCTTACAGCAGGAAAACTAGCCGATACTCATGTTCGATGCAGCCAATAAGACGGAAAAATCCGCTTACAGCGTATCATCCGCGCAGAAAGTAAGCTGTAGCGCGGAAAAAACGGCTTACAGCAGGAAAACTAGCCGATATTCATGTTCGATGCAAATTTAATGTGGGCAGGGATAAGCGATTGCTGAGAAACCAAACCAATTAGCATTCGTTCAATCAATCTGTATTAGTAGGATGCAGATAGTTGAGGGATCACCTGCCCGAGCCATCTGCCTTCCTCGTCTGCAAGCAGTGTATGCCAGCCTAGACGCGAGGCTTCAAGCAGATTGGTCTCTTTATCATCGACGAACAAGATACGCTGGTTCGGATTTAAACGCGATGCCGCCAATTTGTAAATGTCCAGATTCGGTTTAGCCACTCCGACTATGCTGGATATGGTCATGCTTGTTATGAATTGCTGGACTTCGGTCAAGCGTGGGGCGATCCATTCTGTTCTGTGGTTGCTAAGTATATGTATGTCTGCTAAGCGGCTCCACTCAGGCAGCAAATCCAACGCTGGCAGCGGCTGCAGCTTTGCTTGCAGTAATTCGCGAGCGCTTGGACCGTCAATCGTTGAGCACTGCTCGCATAACCAGTCCCAGAATTGATCTTCTGATATACGGCCAGACCATAATGATGGACTCATTTGTGCCTGGTAGCGTGCTGTGAGTTCTGAGTGTGAAATAGTCGTAGCGGCGGTCAGTTCCTGCCAAAATTGCGGTGATAGATTGGTGAGTAGTACACCCCCGATATCAAGGACAAGCTGAGGTTTGGTATGCATGATTGGCCTCCTTCGAGAGCTGTTGTACATTTTGATTGGATAAATGGAATATATCTATATTTGCGCTATCTGTTGGTCAAGTCAACTGCTTTATTATACAATAGGATTCATAAATGATGGTATCGATTCTACTATTGAGCGAGGGATCGGCGGAAGGGGTTTCGAATGTGAGCATCACGCTGCCGCAATCGTTTTTGGATAAAATGCAAGGTCTGCTGGATCACGAGTATGAGGCATTCATGGCATCGTATGAACAGCCGCGGAAGTATGGTTTGCGTGTCAATGGCTTGAAATTGTCTGAGGGTGAATTTTTGAAGCTGTCGCCTTGGGGGGACAGGCTTGTTCCTATTCCCTGGGCTTCGGGGGGGTATTATTATGTGGATTCTGATCGCCCAGGGAAGCATCCGCATTATCATGCGGGGCTTTATTACATTCAGGAGCCTAGCGCCATGGTTCCGGCAGAATTGCTGGATGTAAGGCCGGGCGATCGTGTGCTTGATCTCTGCGCGGCTCCTGGCGGGAAGTCTACTCAGCTGGCAGCGAAGCTGCAGGGTAAGGGTGTTCTTGTCACGAATGACAATGCACGGGAACGGACGAAGGCGCTGGCGAAAAATATCGAGCTGGCTGGAATACGCAATGCTGTTGTTCTAAATGAAGAACCTGCAGCTTTGGCAAAGGTGTTCGAAGGTTGGTTCGACCGTGTTCTGGTGGATGCGCCTTGCTCCGGTGAAGGCATGTTCCGTAAGGATGAGTCTATGATAGGCGAATGGGAACGGCATTCTGTATCCCGCTGCTCTGCCATGCAGCGGGATATAATGAAGCATGCGTATCGGATGCTGGCACCCGGAGGTACTCTCGTTTATTCTACCTGCACCTTCTCGCCAGAGGAGAATGAAGCGCAAATCGCTGAACTGCTCGCAGCTTATCAAGATTTGGAGGTCGTTCCAGTTGCGCTGGCTCATGGCTGGGCTCCGGGTAGACCTGACTGGATCGGATCAGACTTGGTGGCGACGCTGCCTGCTGGGAGTGAATTGATCAATAGCCTCTCTGGAACAGTGAGGCTATGGCCGCATTTGACTGGTGGCGAAGGCCACTATGCAGCTGTTCTGCGAAAACGGATGCTCGGCGGAGTGGTGGAGAAGGACGCTGATAATGACGTTGGAAAAGGCTCGTTGGAGCGAGTGGGACGCGGGAGCAAGGGCGAGAGGACGGAGCAAGCGGGACGCGGCGAGCAGCGGAATGGCGTGCGAGCGGATGCGGAGCGCGGGAGCAAGGGTGAGAGAACGGAGCAAGCGGGACGCGTGGAGCGACGGAGTGATATGCGAGTGGATGCGGAGCGCGGGAGCAAGGGTGAGAGGACGGAGCAAACGGGACGCGTGGAGCGACGGAATGGCGTGCGAGTGGATGCGGAGCGCGGGAGCAAGGGTGAGAGAACGGAGCAAGCGGGACGCGTGGAGCGACGGGGTGATATGCGAGCGGATGCGGAGCGCGGGAGCGTGATGCGAGCGGAAGCGGGGCGCGGACGAAAGGCCCGCGGTGATGGGCTTAAGCGAGCCAGTGGCGGCGGCGCGGCCGGGGTGGTTGACGCCGTCGAGGCGTGGCGGCGCTTCGCCGCTGAGCGATTGGTCGGCGCGGAGCGCTGGAGCGGCGAGCCGGTGGCCTATGGCTCGCGCGTCTATTTGCAGCCGCCAGGCTTGCCGCGGCTGGATGGTCTGCGCGTGGTGCGCGCCGGCTGGTTCGTTGGCGAAGCCGGCACGCACCGGTTTGAGCCGTCGCAAGCGCTGGCCATGGGGCTGCGCTGCGGGGAAGCGGCGCTGACGCTGCGGCTGCGGGCGGATGAGGAAGCGACGCTTCGTTATTTGAAGGGCGAGACGCTGCATGTCGATGCGTCCCGCCTGGTCTTGCAGGACGCTTCTGAAAGCCGGACTGCCCCGCATGATGGGGATATGCGAGCATTGGCTCCTGACGGTACGAAAGAGATCGCGGCAAAAGGCTACGTCCTCGTTTGCGCGGATGATTGTCCAATCGGATGGGGGAAATACGGCGGGGATGGCTTGCTGAAAAATGAGCTGCCCGCTGGCTGGAGGTGGATGTAGATGACGAAGAAAATGCGGCTGGACAAGCTGCTTGCCAATATGGGGCGGGGAACCCGCAGTGAGGTCAGGAGAGCGGTCAAGCAAGGACGCGTCTCGGTGGATGGCATGATTGTGAAGGACAGCGGGCTTATTCTCGATCCTGGGACTGCTCTCGTGCTGTTCGATGATGAGCAGGTGCTCTATCGGGAAACGATCTATCTGATGCTGAATAAGCCCCAAGGTGTTGTTTCGGCTACGGAGGATAAACGAGATCGGACGGTAATTGATCTGCTGGACCCTGAGGATGGGGTGCTGCAGCCGTTTCCGGTTGGCCGTCTCGATAAGGATACGGAAGGTCTGCTGCTGCTGACGAACGATGGCCGTATGTCGCATGAGCTATTGTCGCCGCGCAAGCATGTGCCGAAAATCTATGAGGCTGACGTTCTCGGTGATGTGGGAGATGCGGATGTACAGGCTTTTTCCGCTGGCGTAACGCTTGATGACGGGTATGAAACGATGCCCGCTCAGCTGACGGTAAGAGAACGGGTATCAGGCGAGAACGGCGTGCTGAGCCGGATTACGCTGACGATTCATGAAGGGAAATTCCATCAGGTGAAACGGATGTTTCAATCGGTGGGCAAGGAGGTCGTCTATTTGCGGCGGGTGTCGATGGGTCCGTTGCATCTGGACGAGACTTTGGCGCTTGGAGAATATCGGGAGCTGACAGATTCTGAGCTGGCAACGTTAGTTGCCCTGCGAGACGGACTTTCAGAGGCGGGCAGTGTCATTAGCAACTAGATGATTACTTTCGATATTGCTTTCTGCCTTGCAGAAGGCTAAGGGAGGAAGAGACAGCATGAGTATTCATTATGACATGATTGCACTTGATGTTGACGGAACACTGCTGAGAGATGATCACGTTCTGACGCCAGCGGTGAGAGAGGCTGTACGGGAAGCCGCTTCGCGAGGCGCGGAGATTGTTCTGTGCACAGGCCGCGGTCCAACGAATACGCTGCCGGTATTAGAGGAGCTAGGTCTATCGGGCACGATAATTACGCATAATGGGGCGGCAACGGTAGACGCTGCCAGACGCGAGGTTATTCATCAATATGGTTTTACAGCGGATGAGGTTGCGCAATTTCGCGATTATTGTCTGCTTGGCGGACATCATTTTGATCTGAATACGGCGTTTGATCTTATGATTGAAGGGATTACGCCGGGAGCAGAGGCGATGTACAGCAGGTATAGGGTTGAGCCGATTTGGCGAAATGCTGCCGATTCTCTGCCCGATGGGCTGATCAAGTTTACGGTGTTTGGCGAGCAAAGAGAGATCGACATTATTGAAGCGGATTGGCAGCAATGGACGGATGGTCTGCAGTTTATCCGGAGCGGCGATTATTTTATCGATGTGCAGAATCGTGAGGCCAGCAAGGCCGCAGCATTGAAGCAGCTTGCACAGGCTCGCGCAATTGACCCTTCCAGAATTATGGCGATCGGCAATTATTTTAATGATGTGGGCATGCTCTCCTTCGCCGGTTTGGGCATTGCGGTAGCGAATTCGCCAGAAGCGGTAAAAGCTGCGGCTAATGCCGTCTCCCTCTCAAATGAAGAGGATGGCGTTGCGCACGCGCTCCGCTCATATGCCTGGTAAGGATTGGACGCGTGCAGGAATATGCTGGAGTCGGATAAGGGTATGTAATGGATATAATGAAATGTAAAACAGCCGAAGGGAATCCTTCGGCTGTTTTGCATTATTGGCTAAGTGTTGGATTAGTGCAGAATTCCGCGGGATACGATGACCAGCAGAATAAACAGTACCAGGATTACACCAGCAGAGGTAAACCCTCCATGTAGACCGGACATGCTAATTCCTCCCTGAAAAGTATTTCCGGTACCGCGCTTCTTCGTTCGCGTCGATAGTTCTCGGCACTCGGTATACAGTATTGTATGAATTTCCGCCCTTGGCGATTGGACAGATGCCCTTGCTGTCTCACAATTGGGCAGTTGTCCTGCCTTGAATCGCAGCAGTTCGGGATGCTTGTACGAAAGACAGCCGACAGGGAGGGACGGCTGTCTATTTGAACCACCGGAGCCCCTTGGGGAGGTGGTTCTTGATTTGGCCGCCGCTGGCTTTGCCCCAGCCAAGCGGCAGGCCGTCTACGGCGACGAGGCCCCAGCCGGAGCTGGCTTCGTGTGCGGGGAGGGTCTCCCCGCGCAGGAAGGCGGCGACCTCCGGGGCCTCTGGCCGGTAGGTCTGTACCCACCTGGCGGCATCCGCCGGAACGGCGAGCGCGAGCGCATGCGAGGGCTCGATCCGGTTCGTGCGGATGTCGCCAAGGTGCAGTCCCGGGCGGGCGACCTTGAGACCCTTCAGGTCGCCTGCCCGGATCGGGCTGCCGCTTGCTGTATGCGGCAGCCAGTAAAGGGCGTCGCCGAAGCGAAGCGGCTCGCCGGGTCCAAGCTCGAAGCCGTCGCCGGGCAAGGCGGCTTCGGCAAAGCTGTGCAGCATCGCCATATCCCCGGCGATGCCCTTCTTGGCACGGCCGCCGGAATCATGGCGGCCGCTGCCCGCACCGCCGCCGCCGCGATTCCGACGGTCATCGCGCGTGCTGTGCATGGCTGTGCTGTCTGCAGCCTTGCGCAGCACAGCGACAAAATGCCCTTCGCCGCGCGATTCATGCGGCCAAATCCGTTCGGTCTGCAGCAGCTCGAACGCTGGATTGACCTTGCAGAAGGCGGCGATTGCATCTTCATTCTCACTGCGATTGAAGGTGCAGGTTGAATACACCAATCTTCCTCCCGGCTTCAGCATGATTGCCGCGTGCTCCAGAATATCGGCTTGTCTGGCGGCGCACATGGCGACATGAGCATCCGACCATTCGGCAATCGCGCTCTCGTCCTTTCGAAACATCCCTTCGCCCGAGCATGGGGCGTCCAACATGATCCGGTCGAATAGTGCAGGGAATCTTCTGGACAGCTCATCTGGAGCTGCACTGGTTACAATGGCGTTCACGACGCCGCAGCGTTCAACGTTCTCGCTTAATATTTTGGCTCTTGCGGGATGAATCTCATTAGCGACTAGCACGCCCTGACCACGCATTCGGCCTGCGATCTGTGTGGTCTTGCCGCCAGGGGCCGCTGCGAGATCCAGAATAACCTCTCCAGGCTGCGGGTCCAGCAGCTCGGCAGCAGTCATCGCCGATGGCTCCTGTATATAATACAGCCCTGCTGCATGATAAGGATGCTTGCCCGGTCTTGAAGCTTCGTTATAGTAGTATCCGGCAGGACACCACGGCACAGGCTGAAGCCCGAAAGCTTCCTCAGCGTAAGCCGTAACAAGCTTCGGGTCGTACGACTTAAGCGGGTTTATGCGCAATCCGTACACTCTCGGCTCGCTATAGCTGCTAAGAAACGTATCAAGCCGGGGACCGAGTATAGTTCTCATATTATGAATGAATGCTTCTGGCAATTGAGGCTGCACGTCTTTTCAGGCTCCTTTTGTCCTTATACTTATGTACATGAATCGATGTTTCGCTGCCCATCATTATATCATAATTACGGGATTGTTCGAGCGCTGGGAATGGAGGAGAACAGAGGTGCTGCAACTCATTCTTTTGCCAAAAAGGAAAATAAAGGGTCTGTGTCGAATTGTGAAGAATACTCGGAATCAATTTTTATATAGATGATTGAATGAATAATAAACACTAAATTCGAAATACAATGCTGAAGTGGAATGTGATGTGAAGTGAAGATTGTGCGTGGAAAGAGGAGGAAACGAGGTGCTGGATTCTCGGTTGAAGCAATCTATTATGGGGCATGACACGTTATTGAACGATTTGAGATTAGTAAGAGAGCTGGGACTGCCTCAATGTTATATCGCTGCCGGCTATATTCGAAATTATATATGGGATGAGCTACATGGCTTTGCGAATAGGAAGCTGCATAATGATATTGATGTCATCTATTTTGATAGAGAAGACCTGCTAGAAGAGCGGGATCAGGTATTGGAGCAAATGCTAATCGCTCGGACCGGCAACGACAAGTGGTCGGTGAAAAATCAAGCAAGAATGCATGTAGGCAATGGCGACCAGCCCTATCATTCCACGGAGGATGCGATAAGCAAATGGCCGGAGACTGCAACCGCTATTGGAGTCAAGCTGAATGACGCTGACGGTGTGGAGCTGTGCTGTCCTTATGGATTAGAGGATTTATATGAAATGGTCGTCAGGAGAAGCCCCTTATTCATGGATCGGAATTATTATAGGAGACGTGTGAATGGGAAGGGCTGGAAGAAGCAATGGCCTCTTCTTACTATTATTGAAGAGTGATCGCTGCCCTCTGCCAGCCCATGAATCCCTTTTATTCCGCTGCTGCAAGCTCTGCTATACGCTGATTGACATCCGCAGTGTATATGCCGCCATGGTAACAAATCACGGCGGCAATATCGAATGGAACAAATTTTGACAAGGATCGCTTGGCTTGGGCGTAATCGAGGCTTTGCTGTGGATCAGGTCCCAATAATTGCCCATCTACAACAATCATTGCATCTGCGGCGATTAAAGTTTTGCTTTGCTGGTGATAGAGGCTGATATGGCCTGGAGTATGCCCCGGGGTAGCGATAACGGTCAGTCCTCCGCAGTAAGGGAGCTCTTCCCCGTCTGTCAGCAGCGTATCTACCTTCGCTTTAGGCGGATTCTCCAGCAATTGCCGAAATGCCCGGCGCCACTCGTCCGGCACTTCTGCGGGGATAGCTTCCATAGCCTGAGCGATGGAGTCGGGCGTGATTTTGAGCAGCATTGCATCTCCTTGTATATAGGGCTGCTCCAGCTTGCTTGCGAATACTTCTACGGCAGGAGCCAATTCGGCAGCTATGATCGGCAGAGAACCAATGTGGTCCAGATCCTGATGCGACAAAATGACTTTGTTCAGCTTGTTAAAGGAAATCCCCAACTTCTCCATTTCTTCGCGAATGAGAGGCAGTTGACCGGGATATCCAGTATCTACCAATATCGTCGTATGCTCGTCCCAGATTAAGGCGGGATGAATCACCTCGGTTCGACCCATCATCGCGGCTGAAATGGTTAACATGCTGATTCCTTTGGCAATATGCATAATAGTCTCCACCTCTTCTGGCTGCAATCTGTCTAATAGCAGCGCATTATAGAATGAGACTAATAGTAGCAAAGAGAATGATACCTGTAAATATTTAAAATTTATATTATATCACAAAAATATATTTTTGTCAATAAAAATCACGTTATGATTTTTTGTAATTATTTTCGCAATTAAGATGGTATCTCACAAGGGAGTGAATGTTGAAGTGGATGAAATTTTCGTTGTTATTTGCATACTGATGGTCGTGGTGTTTTTCGGATTTTGCGGTATTTTATTTCGAATGAAGCAGCATTTGGATAATGAAGAAAGAATAATTGGCAGGCTGGATCTTCTGATCAAGGTGGTACAGGAGAAGGGGAAAGACAAGGTGTAATGAATGAAGAAGTAGAGAAATTCGCAACAACAGCAGGAAGAGGGAGGCTTATTTATGAGGAAGTTAATTGTTATCGTTATGTCGATTGTGGCGCTGGTTCTAGTTCTGGCTGCGGGGTGCTCGAAGGAAAAGACGGAGCTTAATATAGGGGAAAAGGAGTCGAATAAACCCGAAGCGGCTGCGATTCTTGATTCTGCGAAGCTGACGGATGTGTTTGGTTTCGCTGATGCGGAGGGCAAGCACCTTATCGTGACCGGCCTAGAGAGCTCGCGGCTGGATGACGTATCCAAGCTGAATAAGGCGATTGGGGAGAACGGAAAGGTGTTGTATCTATCTTTTATGAGATGGCAAGAGGAAGGGGAAGCGTCTAACGGTAGACAAATGGCGCATAATTTTGATAACCTTGCAGGGTTTATTTTCGCTATAGAGGAGGGTACGGCGACAGGGGATGAGACTTATTATTTGTTTGATGGCAATGAAGTGAGTATGAATGCATTTGTGCCGATCGTGAAGCCATCGAGCTCTGACGTTGCAGAGGAAATGAAGAGTGCTATTGTGAAGGCCAAGAATAGAGCGATCATGAATATATGGCATGTTGCCGATATGGGAGAGAATGCGGGGCTGTATGTAGCGCAATTCGAGAAACAGGATAAGGATATGCTGTTCAGCATCGTGCTGAAGCGAGATGATAAGCTTGTCTTTAAGGACTATCCAGCGGTTATGGAGGATGGGACATCGGTATGGCGGGTAGATGATGGCGGAGAAGTGATTCCGGATATGTTCAATTTCCTGTTCGCCGCGAACACAGGCGACGGACTTGTTATAGGTGTAGAGTGGTGGGCCCCTGAGGGCGCTATTTCCTTCCTGCTGCAGGAGAATGGGGATATATTCACGGAGTCGGAATTCGGGTATTCCCGCTACACCTCGCCGATTTAGCAGGACAAATCAATGATTGCGCAAGGTTGCGGATGAGATGGACTGATTGGAATCGAAGATGAATTTGCGCCGGAGGCTTGAATGAGATGTTAATAAAGGGAATTATGATTGGAGTTGCCATTGCCGCCCCAGTCGGTCCGATTGGACTTCTATGTATGAAGCGAACGATTAATCAGGGCAAGTTATTCGGTATAGTATCGGGACTGGGAGCAGCAACTGCCGATGCTCTCTATGGCATTCTTGCTGCTGTCGGCTTCGGAGTATTGATGCAGCTGCTGCTGGAGCAGAGGGTATGGATTTCTCTAATAGGGGGTTTGTTCCTCTGTTATTTGGGTTATCAGGCGTTGAAAAGCAAGCCGAATCAGAATGGTGAAGCAGAAGCAGGCTTGAGCGGAAGATTGTCCGGCGCGTACTTCACAACCTTCGTCCTCACGATCATAAATCCTGTAACGATCGTATCATTCCTTGGCATATTCGCAGGAATAAGCGCAGCGGATACGAGGATTTGGGAGGGGATGACGCTCGTGCTTGGCATATTCCTTGGCTCGCTGCTGTGGTGGCTGCTTCTATGCACGATTGTTGGTTTCATCAGGCAAATGATCAGCGCCAATGTCATGCTCTGGATTAACCGAGGCTCAGGTATCGTATTGCTGCTGTTCGGAGCTGTAAGCATTGTGGGCATTTTTCGCATGTAGGTAGAGTGAAGTGAGGGAGAACTTGCTAGATGTTTACGGTATGCGTGCCTGCTCCCCCCATGCATTGAATTTACTTTGTTCAATTGTGTTGATCCCATCGTCCCACAGCTGCTCGTTTGTCTTATTCAGTCGCATATAGTCGGGAAATCGACTGCTAATTGTTTTGCTTGGCAACGGGAGGTCACAGATTTCTGTCATCGATTCCGCATGCAAGGGGAACACTCTAGGACCAACTATAGGGCTTATATATTTTTGAGGATGCGCCAATGTTTCAGTTAAAAGATTAGTCGTCTCAATAGTTCGCAGTGTGGGACTTGCGATAAATAGATGCTGCCGGTTCAAATTTTCAAATTGGTCCCGAAACGAAATCTGTATGTTAGGATTAGTAGACCTTTTATTCCTAATTTTATCCATTATATTATTCGGCGCAGCCTGTCGAACTCCTTTAACGATGGTGGAAATATGTCCTTAATGCTGTTAAGATAGGATGAAAGTGCCGGTATGTCAATGATCTTGAACAGGTATGCATCATGGACCTGAAACTGATCATACACCGGGTTGGAGATGAATTTAACTCATGGCGGAGAAAAATACAGTTAAACAGATGATTGATATTATGTCTCGAAGCGGATGGCGTATTACGGAGCAACGCCGGACATTAGCAGAAATATTCGCGAAGCATGAAGGCTATCTATCGCCTAAAGATGTCTATGATCAAATGACCAACCAGTATCCGAGTGTGAGCTTTGATACGGTTTATCGCAATTTGCGTCTATTGAGCGAGATGGGCGCTTTGGAGCAGTTTTATTTTATGGAAGGTGGGCTGAAGTTCCGCGGGAGCTGTCTGTCTCATCACCATCACCATTTGATTTGCATCAACTGCGAGAAGACGCTAACCTTTGACTATTGCCCGATGGAGCAAACCTTGGAGCTGCCCGGCAGCTTCAAAATTGTTAACCACCGCTTTGAGGTGTATGGCGTTTGCGAGGAATGTCAGAAGGAACCCGGCAAGGAGAATTAACGAGCGAGAACAGATAGCAGCGTGTTGACGACTTGTTTAATAACAATTTCGACAAAGCCCTTAATCATAAGGTGAATGCAATTCATGCAGCCTTAGGACGAAGGGTTTTTTCTGTGTAGACTGACACTAGTGCGTATCAGGATTAGTATGGGTATAAAAGTAAAATAAACCTTGACATGCCATTTGTGGTGGATTACGATACGAAATGTATCGTAAATCAGTGTAAATGGAGGCGTGCGGCATATGAATCGTTGTAACATAAGAAGGAAAGCATCACGATGGTTTAGAGTATTGACTGCCAGCTTGCTTGCAGCAGTATGGGTGTTGACTATCTTTCAAGGGGGAGCTGCGGCGGCAGGAAATTCAGCAGCAGCTGTCAATGGTAAGCTAGTGCCGCCGAATGATATGATCGATTTCGGTTTTATGGGACTAGGCATCGAGTATGATATTGCGAATGCTACTCCCGGTTATATTGATATTCCGTTATATCGTTGGTTCAACACAAAGGGTGAAGCAAGAGTAGACTATGAAACGTATAGTATCACAGGGGTTCCAGGATGTGATTATGTTGAAACAAGCGGAACGGTCGTATTTGCGGACGGAGAATTGAAAAAAACGATTCGAGTTTGGATTCCGGTTAAATACGAATTTTGTACTAATGACGCAATGTTTGGTGTGAAGCTCTTGGATCCCTCTACAGGGGAGGTTAAAGTTACCAACGATTATGAGATATGGTGGTATGTATTCGATGAAGATGCAGAACCGCGTACAATTGAAGTGTATGCCAGGTGCACAGATATCGAAAATGTAGTTCCTTGCGATGAGCAGAATGAAGGCGAAAATGTTATTTTCAGGATTGCACCTAATTATCCAACAAACAGCAGAGTAACGGTAGATTACACCATAACCAGTGATACAGCAATTGCCGGAGTTGATTATACAGGCCCTGTAAGCGGCACAGCAGTGATAGCACCAGGAGAGTATATGACGGAAGTTGTTGTTCCAACTATTAATGATGGACTTCAAGGACCGAATAAATCGATTACGATAACGCTTTCCAACCCGACGGGCAATGCGGTGCTTTCATCCGAAATCGAACCTAGTTTGACGGTTCCGATTGTTGATACGCCTGCACCCTCTACTATAGAATTCAAGGACCCTATTTATTACTCGATTGAAGAAACAAAATGGGTAGACGTAGAAGTCGTTCGTAAAGGGAATACCAAAGGCCGTATAAGTGCAGAGTATTATTTGTTCTCGAATACGGCGACATTTGGAGTGGATCTCCTGGGTGATCCATTAAATTACGGAAATCCATGGGGAGTTATCCACTCTGAGGATGGAACGATCACCTTTGAGGATGGAGAAACGAAGAAGAACATTAGAGTGAAGCTTGTAGATGATTCGCTGAAAGAGTACAGAGAGTCCTTCGGGATTGTATTGAGCGCGAATCGGAACAATCGTGTTCGCATTGGCGACAAATATGTAGCGGAAGTGGTTATTTATGACACGGATCATCTGCCGAAGAAATAGATCTGTTTCTTGATATTAGCACCAAATGAAGGACTTATGAAGCTCAGTCCAGGCAAGTGGATTGAATCCGAATAAGTCCTTTCATGGCGCAATGATAGAAGTCGCTGCAGGTAAATTGGTTGACAGAAGAGGAGAACAATTGTTACTCTAATTTAAATAGTAATTATTACGTTTAAATAAGTGAGACTTATTTAAAGCGAACTAAAGATGGTTCCTTCTTCTTGCGCTGCTCCTTTGTCTGTTTCTTAACTTTGTTTTTTATTTTCCCTTTAAATCGTAATTATTACATAAAAAGAGGTGGCAAACAATGAATGATCACAAATTGCCTGTAACTGTCCTAAGCGGATATCTGGGTGCGGGAAAAACAACGGTACTGAATCATGTGCTGAACAATCGCAATGGGCTGAAGGTGGCTGTAATCGTCAATGATTTAAGCGAGGTTAACATCGACGCCGAGCTGATTAAGGATGGCGGAGGCTTATCCAGAACGAATGAGACGCTCGTGGAGATGTCCAATGGATGCATCTGCTGCACGCTTCGCGAGGATTTGCTTCGTGAGGTGGAACGGCTCGCCAGGGAGAACAGGTTTGATTATATTCTGATCGAATCGACGGGTGTAGGCGAGCCGATCCCGGTTGCACAGACCTTCTCTTATATCGACGAGGAGCATGGCATTGATCTGACGGCATTCTGCCGTCTGGATTGTATGGTTACGGTAGTGGATGCTTACCGGTTCTGGCATGATTATTCATCTGGCGAGACGCTGCTGGACCGTAGTCAGGCTGTCGGTGAAGAGGATACACGCGAGGTAGTTGATCTGCTCATCGATCAGATTGAATTCTGTGATGTGCTGCTGCTTAACAAATGCGACATGGTGGACGAGGAAGAGCTCACGGAGCTTGAGGGAGTGCTGCGCAAGCTGCAGCCAAGGGCCAAGCTCATCCGTACGGAGCATGGCAATGTGGCTCCATCCGAAATCTTGAACACAGGCTTGTTTCATTTCGATGAAGCAAGCGTATCCGCAGGCTGGATGCAAGAGATGGAGAAGCCAGCCCATACGCCTGAGACGGAGGAATATGGCATAACCTCCTTCGTATATGAACGGAGTATGCCGTTCCATCCTGAGCGGCTCATGCGCTGGATGCAGGATTGGCCGACTGAAGTAGTCCGCGCCAAAGGGATGGTGTGGCTTGCAACCCGGCCGGCTTATGCGCAGAGCTTGAGTCAGGCTGGCCCATCTATACAGTTTGGCCCTGCCGGCTATTGGATTGCCTCACTGCCCCAGGCGGAGCAGGCGGCGCTGCAGCAGCAGGAGCCCGAATTGATGAAGACATGGCATCCTGAGCACGGCGACCGCATTAACAAGGTTGTTTTTATCGGTATTGGGATGGAGAAGCCGCAATTGATCGCCAGTCTTGACGCCTGCCTGGTGAACGATGAGGAGATGAAGGGGGATCTCAGCCTGCTTTGGGATGAATTTCCGAATAATATCGGAGAGACTGAGTAGCCCCTTGTTCGATCCATCTGGTCCTGTTCAAATGAACCCCTTCACTCTCGAACTGGAAGCCCAATTGGGTATTCCACTTGTGAATGAAGGGGTTTCGCTATGATATCCAAACTAGATCTGGACCGGAAAACCGAACAGCCGTTATTTCTCGACATCTATTTTTCCCTCAAAGTAGTCCGTTGCCTTCCATCTTATTGTGCCTCATAATAATTGTTGAGGTGTTAGCATGATTGTGATCCGAACAGAAATTGAGATGGATGCGCCTATTGAATTATGCTTCGATTATGCCAGAGATATTGATATCCATACAAGGACGGTATGGAAGCATACGAAAGAACGCGCTATTGAAGGCAGAACTAGCGGGATGATAGAAGCGGGCGAGCTGGTTACGTTCGAGGCGACTCATTTCCTGATTCGACAGCGGCTGACTTCAAAAGTGACGGCATACGAGAGGCCTATATATTTTGTGGATGAAATGGTATCGGGCGCTTTCAAAAGTCTGAAGCATTCCCGTACTTTTACTGCCAGTTCAACTGGTACTGTAATGAGGGATGAACTGGCACTAGAAGCGCCTTTCGGCATTGTCGGCCATGTTGCAGAGCGTCTAATTCTGAAGTATTATATGACCCGTTTTCTTAATGATCGGAATCGCAAGCTGAAGCTGATGGTTGAAGAGTCCTATCAGGCGCTGGGCTCGTGCGCCCGCTAGTTGATAGCGGACTCGTCAAGAACCAAGCTCGGCATATTGTGTGCGCAAAATTTAATGGGGGAGATATCGAATGAACGCTCAAGAGGTCGCTATAGAAGCTTGTCAGCGAGCCAAGCCGTTCCTGACACCGGGAATTACGGAGAAGGCATTCGCGGAAATATGCGAGCAACAAATGCTTGCTTTAGGAGCGGAGGGTTTATGGTATCCGATGCTCGTTAATTTCAATACGAATTCGATTTACTGCACAAGGGGCGGCCATTTGCCGTCTGAGGATGTTATTTTGCAGCCTGCAGATATTGTTCTGATAGATTTTAGTCCGATGGTACAGGGGCTATGGGGTGATTATTCGGAGACGATTGTCATCGGAGATGCGCCCGACTTCCACCGATTAGCCGACGCTGCCAAAAGGATATTTGAACAGACGTATCGGTATGCCGCAGCGTGCAGAACCATCGGTGAGCTGTTCGATTACGCTCATGATCTTATTGTTAAAGATGGATACGAGCTGCTGGACCCGAATGGGAATATAGGCCATTCTATAACGAACTACAATAATCAGGATCAACGGATATATCTATGTCCCGAGAATCGGGATATAGAGCTGGCGGGGCAGAAGTGGGCGATTGAGCCTCATATCGGCATGGGCGGTTATGGCGCGAAGTTTGAGAATGTGATCGATAGAAGCATTTGAAAATATGTTCGGCAGGAGATGTTGAGTTTGGATGCGATAACGTTGGTGGAGGTTAGTGCGCGGCATGCTGACTTGGCTTATTTGATCGGAAAGCTGGACGAAGAGCTGCTGCAGCTGTATCCCAGTGATGAGATATTCGGAGTGGATGTCGATGATCCTGAAATAGAAGAAGCGATATTCGTCATTGCCTATCATAACGGAATACCTGTTGGCTGCGGCGGAATTCGACCCATCGATCAGGAAAGCACGGAGCTGAAGAGATTTTACGTGGACCCTTCTCGGAGAAATCATGGAATTGCGGGGCGGCTGCTTGTTTACCTTGAACAGAGGGCACAGCAGTTTAATTTCAGCAGCATCAAGCTGGAGACAGGTCCCCAGCAATTCGAGGCGCTCCAATTCTATCGGAAACATGGGTACTGCGAGATTGAGCGATTCGGACCCTATACGGACTGCCCTTCAAGTCTTTGCTTTGCCAAAGGGCTATAGGGCTTGAGCGGGCGCGTAGAGGATGGGGAAATCGGTTCATAAGGAGACATGTATATGCCGGATTGGTCCTATCAGACATTGTTTCGACCTCTATTATTCCGACTGCCTGCCAAGATAGCGAGAAATGCGACACTTCATGCAATGGGAGGGCTGAGTCGCATTCCTGGCGGATCACTCGTCATCCGAACCTTGGGCCATATGGAGGTATCCCCTCTTCTGGAGGGGGAAGCTATGGGGGTCACATTCAAATATCCAGTTGGGCTGAGCGGCGGTCTTGATCCGCAAGGCACGGCTCACACTGCGCTGGCGCAATTCGGGTTCGGGTTTATTGAAGTCGGTCCTGTGACGATTGATCCAATCGATGAGGAAGCAATCATTCGCGATGCGGCACAAGAATCGATTATTTATAAGCAAATTTACGCCAATGTGGGTTTGGAAGCTATTGTGAAACGGTTGAAGGGAAGGCGCGGACATAAGCTGCCAATGCTTATGCGCTTGCGTCATATGCCAGGTCGCACACCGGCCGAGGCAACCGCAGAAATGAAGGAAATGCTGAAGCAATTGTCGCCATATGCCGCTGGCTTCTATCTCGATATATCGGATGCAAGCTGGTCGCTGGAGGATGAACGGCTCTATTTGTCTACGGTGATGGAGTCAGCCCGGTTGCTGGCTCCGGGCATGCCGCTGCTGCTGTATTGTCCGCTGGACGCAGGGAAGGAGCGGCTTGCTGCATGGCTTGACAAGCTGGAGGAAGCGGGGGCTGTATGCGACGGTATTGTTGTTGGAGATGCATGGAAGACAGAGCAGGGCTATGTGATTGGCAGAGGCGGTCTGCAGCATGCGATTCAACTGACGAGCTGGGCCCGTCAAGCCTGCGGGGATGCGCTGACCATTATCGCTGCGGGCGGTGTTCATGAGCCGGAGGACGGGCTTGCGCTGACCGAAGCAGGCGCTAATTATGTGCAGCTTCATAGTGGACTCGTATTCTCGGGACCAGGTCTTCCCAAGCGTATCAATGAAGCGCTGCTTCATCGGATTGTAGAACACGAGGAAGTGCCGCAGCCGCCGAGCTTTTGGCAGGGCTGGGGGTGGATGTGCTTGTTAGGTATCAGCATGATCATTGGCGGCATTATTGCTTGGGTTATAGCTGCCACCACCGTTGTGCTCCCCTATGATCTGGCTTTTCTCTGTGCAACACCAGAGATGCTCAATCAGTTGAATGACCGACTTCTGCCCTTCATGTCGCATGATCGCATCACACTTGCGGGCACGATGATTTCCATTGGCGTTCTCTACTATCAATTGGCCCGTTATGGATTGCGACAACGGCTGCACTGGGCGCGAACAGCGATTATGACATCGGCGCTATTCGGTTTCAGCAGCTTCTTTCTTTATCTTGGTTACGGTTATTTTGATCCGCTGCATGCTGCTGTCGCTGCAGTGCTTCTGCCGATGTTTGTATTGTCCATGCGGGATCGCAAGGAAGAGCCTTATCGTAAGCAACCCAATATGCGTAATGACCGGGTTTGGAGGATGGCCCAGAGAGGTCAGTTTATGATGGTGTCACTAGGCTTTGCGCTTGTTCTTGGCGGCATCATTATTTCGTACATCGGCATCACGGATGTTTTTGTGCCGGAGGATCTTGCCTTCCTTATGACTTCTCCAGCTGTATTGGAAGGAGCGAATGAGAATTTGATTCCGCTTATTGCGCATGATCGGGCTGGTTTCGGAGGCGCTTTGCTCTCTGTTGCGCTGGGGCTGCTGGCTACGGCGCTATGGGGAATTCAAGAGGGCCAGCGCTGGTTGTGGTGGACTTTTCTCGCGGCTGGACTGCCTCCCTTTATTGCGGCGTTCAGTGTTCATTTCTGGATCGGATATGTGAATTGGTGGCATTTGACGCCGCCGCTAATCGCGCTGCTGTTGTTCGTGCTCGCGCTCATCTGGCTCTACCCGTATCTGATGCGAGCTGCTCCTGCTGTCCCGCTTCGTATTCATAATAGAGAGCGAGCGTCATGAGTTGAATGCTGAATAATGGAGCAGGATATAGATGATTTATTTTCCATTATTTGATGAATGGAGTGCAACTAACTTGAGTTCTATTTCGTTTCATGAATATACGGAATCTTATTTGGAAGCGGTTCGTCATACGTACAACTATTTTGTCGAGCATACAACGGTTTCATTTGATATGGAGCCGTTGACTACGGAGCAGATGAGCTTGGCGATTCAACCGCTTCATGACCGTTATCGATCACATGTGGTCTGTATAGACGGGCGTTATGCCGGATATATGCTCATTACTCAGCATAAGAAGAAAGCCGCCTTTAACCCTACAGGGGAAGTGACGATTTACTTGAACCCTGAGGAGACAGGAAAGGGTTTGGGCAGCCATTCCCTGCAGTTTGTTGAAGACACAGCAAGAGAGCTGGGCTTCCATTCCCTTATTGCTACGATATGTTCCGAGAATACAGCCAGCATAAGCTTGTTTACACGATATGGATATGAGCAAGCTGCCCATTATAAGGAAGTTGGATTCAAATTCGGACGATGGCTGGATATCGTTACCTATCAGAAGCTGCTGAATGATTGTATTGAATAAAAATTATAATTAATGTATATTTATTCATATCCTATTTGTGGGACGGTGGAATAAATGTACAAACATATCGAAGAGATCGCACTTAACAGCTGGCCATCTTTGCAGACATACGTTGTGGATGGCTGGCTGCTGCGGTTTGCAGAAGGTTATACGAAACGCTCCAACTCTGTCAGTCCGATCTATGGAGACTGTACGGACGACGTGGAATTGCATGCACGCATTGATGAAGTAGAGCGGCTGTATCAGAAAGCGGGCTTGAACACGATTTTCAAAATGACACCGTTCGTTCAGCCAGTCGCATTGACTGAGGTGTTGGCAGCACGAGGTTATGTGGAAGTAGAGCCTTCCAGTGTCCGTAAGCTGGAGCTGCAGCATATCGCTTCGCCTGAGCTTCAGTGTCACATCACGGCCGTGTTAAGCGAGGAATGGCTTGACAATATTGCGCGCATGCAGGGGATGTCGGAACAGTCTGTCGCTGTCACACGGAGCCTGTTGGCGTCATCCATGTTGGAGCAAGGATTCGCAATTTTGTACAGCGGAGGAATGCCAGTCGCATGCGGCTTAGGCGTTATGGAGCGGGGATATATGGGGTTATACGATATCGTGACGGACGAGCGCTGCCGCAAGCAGGGCTATGGCGAGCAGTTAGTCCGCCATCTGCTTCGCTGGGGGCTGAGCAAGGGAGCTCATACTTGTTATTTGCTTGTCGTGTTAAGTAATGGTCCTGCACTGAAACTATATGATAAGGTAGGATTTCAGGAGATTTATACGTATAGCTATTGGGTGAAGCCGGATAGGCAAGCAGACATCAGCTCTCATGGGGAAGGTGAGGCGACCTAATTCGATTGTGAAATGGATGGGGTACAACTATGTTGAATGAAAAGCGCTACGATCTGACTTGTGATGCTCCAGCCAGCAGCGAGATGCTGCCAGACAGCCGTGTCCGTTCGATTGTGAACGATTACATTCAGCAGGTAGAAGCCGCAGCGCCTGGTCTATTGGCGGGGTTCTATATTTATGGCTCCATATCAATGGGCGATTATTCATTGGAGCTTAGTGATATTGATTTTGTTGCGGTTACAAGTGAGGAGTTGAATAGCGAGCAGCTTGCAGTGCTTGCCGAGGTTCATCGCACGGTCGCTTCGAGAGCCCGCAAACCCAACATGGACGGGATCTATGTGACGTCAGGGCAGCTTGGCAAGCTGCCGCATGAGATTCCTCCATTTCCTTACTATCATCGTAATCGCCTGCATGAATCTGGATATTTCGAATGCAATTCCGTCACATGGGCCGAGCTAAAGGAAAGCGGTATTCGGATTGTTGGTCTGTCGCCTTCCATGCTGGAATATGAGGTGGATTGGAATGACTTGCTGCTGAATATGCAGGATAATCTGAATAGCTATTGGCGCAATTGGATGATGCAATCGGCCAAGCTGTGGTCGGTCAAAGGAATGAAGCTATTGAGCAGAGGAGCAGCGGAATGGGGGGTGCTTGGCATCTCGCGGCTCTATTATACGTTTCGGGAGCGGGCGATTACGACGAAGGCAGCTGCGGGAGAATATATGCTTGAGCATGTCGATCAACGATGGCATCCGATCATTCAAGAGGCGATCCATTACAGAAGAGGTATACCCAGCAGCTATCAGTCTATTAACAAGAGGCGAGCAGACGCGCTCGCATATATGCTGTTTATGATGGAAGAATGCAATAGACAGGCAGCTGAAGCGCTATCTAATAAGTGAGCAAAAGGAGTACATGAACACCATTATGAAGCCGCTTGTTGCGATTATTACCATTTTATATACGGGATTGCTTATCTATTGGATGTTTATCGGATTCGGGCGCAGTCAGGTGAGCATGGATGTGTATCAGTACAATGTTATTCCGTTTGAGACGTTAAAAATGTACTTTCTGCACGCGGACCACTTCAGTCTGCGCAATTGGCTTGTGAATGTTGTCGGCAATGTGGCCGTGTTCGTGCCTTTCGGAGTTGCACTGCCTTACTTGCTCCGTATAAAGCTTGTTCGGTTTACTATGATGTTTATAAGTGTCTTGTTTATGCTTGAGCTGCTCCAACTGCTGCTGCATCGCGGCAGCTTTGATATTGATGATGTGCTATTGAATACAATAGGTGCTATTATAGGATATATGATTTATCGACTGGGGGCCCTGTTGGGACGGTCAGAGGGAGTGTAAGGTGGAATATATTAGAGCGCTGGCGCTGAATGAACCGCATCCGGTTGATTTGCTGCTGCTGGCAGATCCAGAGATTGAGGTTGTGAAGAGCTATATCGATAGAAGTCTATGCTTCGTGATGGAAAGAGAGCAGGGGCAGCCAATGATTGGCGTATATGCACTGCTGCCAACAAGACCGCAGACGATTGAGTTGGTCAATATTGCAGTAGCCGAACATGAGCAGGGCAAAGGCTATGGCAGGCAGCTAACGCTTCATGCCATTGTGACGGCTGCAAGTCTCGGCTATAAGACGATAGAGGTTGGAACAGGGAATTCAAGCCTGCTGCAGCTCGGTCTTTATCAGAAATGCGGGTTCCGCATTGTTGGGGTCGATCGCGATTTCTTCCCCCGCCATTATGTGGAGCCGATCTATGAGGATGGCATTCCATGCCGGGACATGATCCGTATGGAGATGGAATTATAAATGCTGGATGGAAATGAAGGAGGTCGGCTTAGGCTGCTCATTTTTCGTTTCTTCCAGCTTTTGTCGTTATTGCGTTAATCGATGGATCAAGGGGGACGAACCATTCATGACAACGCTGTATGTATCGGATCTGGACGGGACATTGCTGAACAGCAGGCAGGTAATAAGTGAAGAGAGCAGGGCGATACTTAATGAATTGATTGATGACGGGCTGCAATTTACGATTGCAACTGCACGGTCAATCGACTCAGCCGGCAAGCTGCTGGAAGGAATCCGGTTCAAGCTGCCGCTTATTTTCATCAACGGTGTATTCATTTACGATCCGATTGCGAAGCGGACGATCAAGTCGAATCTGCTATCTGCCAGACATGCGTTGGATGTGATCACAGCCTATGAGAATCACGGGCTCAGACCGCTTGTATATACGCTCGATGAGAATGCGGTCCCACATATTTATTACAAAGGCATTTATAACGAAAGTGAAGATAATTATATTACCGGACGCCTCCAGCAAGGAGATTCGAGGTTCAAGCTTGTCGACAGCTATGAGGAATGCCTGCGGCAATCCATCATTACGATTAATGCGATTGATACGCAGGAGCGATTGCTTCCTGCTTATGAAGCCTTTTATGATCATGAGGCGATGACATGCCATTTTGGACCGGATATCTATACACCGGGCTTTCATTGGCTGGAAATTGCGGATTGTCATGCGAACAAGCGCGAGGCTGTGCTGTTCGTGAAGCAATATGTGGGGGCGGATAAGCTGGTATGCTTCGGAGATAATTTGAACGACTTGTCCATGTTCGAGGCGGCGGATGAGAAATATGCAGTATCGAATGCGCATGAACAAGTTATTCAGGTCGCTACTGCCACCATTCTTTCGAATGAACAGCATGGCGTAGCTGCGTTTCTACATAAAGCGAGACTATGATAAGGGGCAGAAGCCGCTGCGCAGGAAGAAGGATCTAAATCCGAGGACAGAAGCCGCTGCGCAGGAAGAAGGATCTAAATCCGAGGACAGAAGCCGCTGCGCGGGAAGAAGGAGCTTCCGATCGCTGTTGTTCCCGGATTTCCTGATGATAGGGTCAGGGTTGAAATCCGGGAACAAAGGCGAACGCTTACGCTTCTACAGTATCCTCTTCCTGCTCCGCTACTTTGCCCGTTTCTTAAGTTCATTTCATAAAGATTCCAAACCAGGGTGAGTCATTCACCGACCACAACCCACAACCCACAACCCACAACCCACAACCCCACGGACTACGGCTAACAGGGTGACTTTATGTTGTTGAGAAAGTCAGGTGGACAGTGCACCTGACTAAATCTCCGATATCCACTAACAATCCGCACATTCCTGTGAAAATCAGGCTGGTTGAGTAGTCCACGGTGGCATTTCTCGGTGGAGCGGGCGTTGCATCATAGTCTTTTCCGCAATACAGTGATAGCTGAAGAGGATTCTACGACGCCTAGTCATCTGTAAGATGGGTTTTCATGCTTACAGCGCACATCGCTCCTCAATTACGCGCTGTAACGCGATATTTCCATCTTAAATCGATAGCCGAGGAGGATTCTACGACGCCTAATCATCTGTAAGAGGATTTATCATGCTTACAGCGCGCCTTACTCCAATTTTTCTTGCTGTAACGCGGTATTTCAGCCTTACAGCGAATGCCTGGATAGTCTTTTTCAAGGGTAAGGCACAACCGATGTACATCGCTTTAGTTCGGTTTTTATCGTTAGCGGGAATGGTTATCATTTTCTTCTATTCAGAGATCATTAGTATCGATTCTTCTTTGTAAGCTCTGTCCAGTGCTTCATTCCCTTGTTCCTGTAGCTGTTGAATAGCTTGGTCGATGGTAAGCTCACCGGCAATCATGCCGGATACTGCTCTGCTCAATACGGGATAAATGTTGAAGTTGGGCGGCAGGAGTTTGTAACGTTTACTGTTCTCCTGCAATTCTGTCAGCGTATAAAAGGCGTCTAATTTATTATTCGCTTCAGATATTACGGCAGGACGAACAGGCAATGCTCCATCTGTTGTGTTTAGCAATGTTTTGGCTAATGGCTCACTGTTGACGAACTTCACGAATGCCCAGGCCAGACTTTTATTCGATGATTGGCTGTTAACGCCAAATAGATCGGATAGCTGCGAGTAAAGCGATTGATTAGGACTAGCTGGATCGACGGGCGTACTTGCGATTCCCCAGTTTAAAGGTTTATCCTTGCTCGTATAGGAAGCAATCCGGTTTCTATACGAGGAGCTCTCGTATCGCATCGCTAAGCGGCCTTTCATAAATAATTCATTTGGCCCTTGCTCTCTCGATGTGTAAATTGTGCCTGACTGGTAGGTTTTCACGACATTTTGAATAATGTCACGCCACTGCTCTGTGTCCATCGTCACTTGTTTGGCATCAGAACTAATATAGGATAATCCTTTTGTTTTACCGATATCTACAATCATAGCAGGCAACGGGTCACTTACAAGATAGGTATAGGCATACCCATACACACGTTCGTCCTCTTGGCCGGTAGTTGGGAATCGTGCGGCTAGCTCTAATAGTTCCTCCCATGTCATTCTGTCGCGAGGCAAATCTATCTTATATTGATTGAACAAATCGATATTGTAATAAATGGCATAGGTATGAAAGCTAGTTGCCAGCCCATAGATACTGCCAGCTCCCATTCCTTTAATGCGCTCTATGACGAACGGGAGAATGCTGTCCACATCAAATGCATCCCGTTGAATAGCCGAATCGAGACGGTATAACAGCTCCTTATCCACCATCGTTTCCATATAGCTCTCATCGATTAGAATAACATCAGGCTTATGGTCTTCAATCAGCTTATAATAATGTTCCTCTTGTTTGGTTTTAGGCAATAAGAAGTTAGATTGTGTACTAATGACCTCCAGCTGGACATTGGGGTATTGGGATGTGAAATAGTTGCCGTAATTTTCGAAAAAAGCTTTTTCATCATAATACATGACCTTTAAAGTTGCTTCGGCATTCATGTCGATTTCTTGCAGCTCTTCATTCGCATTGTTCGAACAGCTGCTCAGTATGAATGACAAAGCAAGTAAAAGTGTGATACATGGATAGATTATTTTATTGACCATTGCAATTGCTCCCCTCAGTTTGTGGCTGTTCCTAGTATAATTGAGCTTGTTAACGCAAACATTCGAGCATATTCTCATCACTTTCCAGTATGAGTTGAGAATAGAAATGCAAACGAGGAATAGGGGATCACTTGGCATACGCATCACTCTTGCCTCTCACTGATTGTTTGCTTCTTGTACTCTAATTGCAAATGAAACATGTTAAGAAGCAAGAGCAAGCCAGTGGTTATAAGGAATGAAATCAAGCGAATATGGATAACTTGGGGAATGTTCTTCTCGTGATGTGCAGTGTTAGAAAGGGAAAGCGAGAGTTCAGAGATGCTAGTATAGCATACCTGATAAAAATGATACAAAAATTACAATATGTACAAAATTTATTATCTAGTAGTAAATATAGTTTGGTGAAACTAATATGTCAACTAATCAATATCCAATACTTGCGAAAGTATTTCAAATCAAAAGGTTGAAAAAAATAATGCTTAGCACCAAGAAAGGGATAGATAAACTATCCTCTCCAATTTAGTTTAGCATTCGCGATTCATTCATTTCTGTTACAATGGGAAGCAGATAATCGGAAAGAGGAGAAGTGTATGAAATTCAGACCATGTATTGACTTGCATAATGGAAAAGTGAAACAAATCGTCGGGGAGACACTGGATGCCAATCCGCAGCATGTGGTGGAAAACTTTGTGTCGGAGCATGACCCCGCCTATTATGCAGCCATGTTCAAGCAGGACGGATTGACGGGCGGCCATGTCATCATGCTTGGCGGGGGTAATGAGGAAGCGGCATTGGCGGCGCTAAGGGAATATCCTGACGGATTGCAGATTGGCGGAGGGATCCATGCTGAGAATGCATCGCGTTATCTTGAGGCGGGGGCGTCGCAGGTCATTGTCACTTCGTATATTTTTCGAGATGGCAAGCTGGATATGGACAATTTGCGCCGAATTGTCTCTGAAGTCGGCAAGGACAGGCTTGTAATCGATCTAAGCTGCAAGCAACGCGATGGCAAATGGTTTGTTGTTACGAATCAATGGCGAACTTTCAGCGATTGTGAAGTAAATGCAGTCCATTTGCGCGAGCTGGAGTCGTATTGCAGCGAGTTTCTAGTCCATGCTGTTGATGTGGAGGGGAAGCGGACAGGCATTCTTGAGAGCCTGGTTGAACAACTGGCGGAATGGGTGACGATACCGACGACGTATGCCGGGGGGGCGCGCTCGCTTGCGGACCTGGAGCTGTTCCAGCGTTTGACGGAGGGCAAGCTGGATATTACAATCGGCAGCGCGCTTGATATTTTTGGCGGGAATTTGCCCTATGAGGCTGTCGTTGCTTACTGTAACGGGAAGAAGTAGTGTTGCAACGGTGACGGTGTTGAAGCATAAGGGGTTGAAGCTGCCTGGAAGGGCAGCTTTTTTTTGCATCTGATTTGGCGGGAATATATCATTCTTATCGCATGTGGTTGACAGACCGCCGTCATGCAGCGAAACACCGCCCCCTTTCCCGGATATTTGGGACTGCATCAATCTAGTATTTACTGGTATAATGGTAGTCCGACGATAGAAGATTCATAATCTATGAATACTAAAGAGGACAACGATGAGAAAACTGATAAACGCAGTTATGATGCTCAGTGTGCTGCTAGGGCTCGCCTGCTACGGACCAGAGCCAGTTGAAGCCAAAGGGGAATACACCGCTAAAGCGATCGGCAGCGCGATCAATGTGCGCGATGAGCCCTCACTTGAGGGAACCGTGGTGGGATCGTTGAATAATGGGGATATAGTAACGGTTTCACAAGAGAAGCATGGCTGGCTGCAAATCAAGAACGATAAAGTATCCGGATGGGCTGCTGGCTATTTGTTGAAGAAAGTTGACGGCAGCTCTGAGAGGACTGCTGTCAATGACAAGGCGGCGGTCAGCTCCAAGTCGGCGAATGCCAGTGACAAGGCGACCAGCGGCTCGGCAGTGAAGAAAGCAGCAGCCGGTCAAGCAACGGTTCTGGCGGACAGCTTGCGAATTCGGTCAGGAGCAGGGTTGAATTACAAGGTGCTAGGCGGAGTTGTGCAGGGCGAGCTTGTAACTGTTCTGGAGGAGAAGGGCGACTGGGCCCAGATCCGCACCAAAGGAGGACTAGTTGGCTGGGTCTCTGCCGCTTATATCGGCGAGGGGACTGCTGTGAAGCCAGCTTCCGGCAAGCTTGCGGGTAAAGTGATTGTTATCGATCCGGGACATGGCGGAGGCGACCCCGGCAAGATCGGTATTCAACACAACACGCTTGAGAAGGAGCTTAACTTGAGCACTTCCTTCTACCTTGTGGAAGAGCTGCGCAGTCGCGGGGCCCATGTCGTAATGACACGAACGAAGGATGATCAGAAGCCCGCGTTATCCGACAGGGTAAGGACGAGCAAGGCTGCAGGAGCGGACGCATTTGTCAGCATACATTATAATTCATCGGAGAAGAACACTTCTGGCATATTGACCTTCTATCATTCGGATACCAAGGATAAGCCGCTTGCCCATGCAATAGAAAACAGGCTGGGAGAAGGAATCGGACTGAAGAGCAACGGAGTTTCCTTTGGCGATCTCCATGTTTTGAGAGAGAATGATACAGCGTCAGTATTGGTAGAGCTCGGATTTCTGTCCAACGTCAAGGACGAGGCAATCGTACGGGAATCCGCTTATCAGAAGAAAGCGGCGGCTGCAATTGCCAAAGGGCTTGAAGATTATTTTGGCATTTGATGCGATAACGGAGCTGCTTCTCGTTCTCGTTGCTGCAAAAATGCAGGTATCAGGGCCAGAATGGACCATTTCTAGCAACTTAGCTGCAAAAGTGCAGCAAAAATGCGGAATAGTACCAATGCGCTAGGTTCTGGACGATATTAGATGTATTGGTGCAATTACTCTGCCTGTGAGCAGCTCTATTGGATGCAGGAGATGTATTTCTGCAAGTGTGTGCGATTAATAGCAGGAATAGTTGGAGTTTACAAATTACTTTGCATCGGACTTTCAGGGCAAACTGATTTACGCGGCTACGTTGCATGTGATAGACCGCATGATGCTACGCCTTTATGTGATCGACCGCATGATGCTACGCCTTTATGTGATCGACCGCATGATGCTACGCCCTGTATGTGATTCACCGTATGATGCTACGCCTGTATGTGAATCGACCACATGATGCTATGCCAGCCCGCGCGCTGGGAACCGCGCAGGCTGCTTCACTAGGAGGGTCTTGAATCCAAAGGTCATCCTCTTGACGTTGCGGAGTGGTCGTCTGTAATTGAATAGTTTAACATCCTTCGACAAAGAAGGAGGAGAATTCTCTCATAACGCGCACTTCTCTGAATGTTAGTCACAGAGAGGTGCATCGTACGCCTCCATCAATAGAACCAGGAAGCCAATCAGGAATAAGTCTAATGACACTTGATGATGGAGCAACGGTATACTACATTATGAATGATACATATTGTATCTAATATAGTGTGAAGGGTGAACACAATGCAGAGAAAAGTAGGAAGGGTGAAACGTAAGGCGCGCTTGTTGACATCGATGCTTATAGTGCTGTCCTTATCTATGGCTAGCTTTGGCGGTGCGGTTTATGCGTATGATGAAGTTCTAGCAGAGGTTAGCTTAGACAGTGATTATTATTATGTGGGTGAGGCAGAGGGCACGCTCTACGTAACGGTTGGACTTTCGGAAGGGACGGATGAGGACGTATCTGTCGAATATGCTGTCAGCGATGGTTCTGCCTATGGTGGAAGTGACTATGCCGTAGTTTCCGGCACGCTTGTTTTTTCAAGCGGTGAGCTTTCGAAGACGATAGAGGTTCCGATCTATGATGACTACGATGTGGAGGGCGACGAGGATTTCTCTGTTCAGCTAAGCAATCCATCAGGAGCTGTTCTTGGCGTCAATTCGAATGCCTATGTCGTCATTGCAGACGATGACTATTGGATTCCAGACCCGCCTGGTGATCTAGAGTTCGAGGTAGGGGATGTCGTGGTAGATGAAAGCGGGAGTTATGTGTCGCTAGCTGTTATCCGCAACAATGGGGCTGGCGGTACAGTAACTGTCGATTACAGCACCAGCAGCGGCAGTGCAACGGAAGACGCCGATTATGGCGCGACTAGCGGCACGCTCGTATTCGATGAGGGCGAAACATGGAAAAGCATTGATGTGCCAATCTATGAAGATAGTGATTATGAGGTGGAGGAAAACTTCTCTGTTTCCTTGCACAACATTACGGGTGGGGCAGGATATGGTTCGATTACGGGCGTGAATGTTACGATCGTGGATAATGATATCTGGACCTGGCATCCGGGAGAGCTGCAGTTTGAAAGCGATACCTACTATGTCAATGAAGGAGATGGCAGTGGTGTTGTTTATTTAACGGTAGCTCGCAATAATGGCACTGACGGTGAAGTTACGGTCAATTATTCAACGAGCAATGGCTCTGCGATAAGCGGCAGTGATTATGCAGTGTCATCAGGTACGTTGACTTTTGCGCCTGAAGAAAGCTATCAGACGATTGCAATACCGATTATTAATGATCTCGTTGTTGAGGGTGAGGAAAGCTTTCAAGTGACGCTTAGTGACCCGACTAATGAAGCTACGCTCGGCTCCATCACAACGGCAACGGTCACGATCGAGAATGATGATACAGCTCCTGCCTCTGAGCTGCAGTTCAGCGCATCTAGTTATTATGTTATTGAGGAAACAGGCTGGGCGACTTTAAAAGTTGTACGTACTGGCAGCACTGCTGAAGCAGTAAGCGTGCACTATGAAACTCTGTCAGGCACTGCAACGACTGGCGTTGATTTTGTCGCGGCGTCAGGCACGCTGAGCTTTGGGGCTGGTGAGACGAGCAAAACGATAAAAGTTAAACTGCTGGACGACAAAGCTTCTGAACAAAGGGAGACATTCAAATTGAAGCTGTCCAATCCATCTAGCAATGCTGTGCTAGGAGTGAAGAAAGCTGCTGAGGTTGTTATCTATGATACGGATCATCTGAGTCTTGGGCATTGATAGATTGGAAAGCAAGCGGCAAGAGCAATAGCTGTGGACTAGCGCAATAGGTCGTTATCGTTATTAGAAGGAGCCCCGAATCACAGCTATCATGTGATTCGGGGCTCTTATCGTTCAATCCATATCGCCAAGATCAAGACGTATCATCGTTACTTCGCCATCGTGAAGCCAAAATTCTAGGGTTTGGTTCAAATGCTGGTCAACGTATCCGATAATAGCAGCGCCTTGCTCTGATCTCTCATAATAGGCTGGACCATATAAGGAAATCAGCCTTTGCTTGGAATCGTGAATACCCGCCCCCCGTGTCGTTGCCAGGTCCGTTGAAGCCTCTTCGCTTAGAATAATTCGAACGATTGCATCGCTCTCTTTTTCTACTGCAACCCTCAAACCGCGGCTAGCATCATAATAATCATATCTTTCATGCTCCACCCTAGCGTTCGACAGTGTTGTGATCGATGTTGCCGGCTGCAGCAAACGAATGGCTCCAATTCGCTCCTCGTCAAGCGAAATGCTCTGTACCCCGAGGTAGTGGGATTGTCTTGGACCATTAGCCAAGTAAAAAGAGTACCCTATATAACCAGCAATCATAATCATGAGTAGGACGCTGGACAGAGCCAGCTTTGATCTGCGTGTTGAAAGCATGGGACACCTTCTTTTTTGATTCATTTATTTATCACTTATGTATGTTTATACCAAATCATGTTATCAGCTGAAGGTGACTGGGTCAATAAGAATGATTGACGTTATCGCTGCGGTCACGCAATGCGTACGTTATGAATCTATTGAGGCTCTAATTCAAAATCTGCGGTTGCTTTACATGCGAACGCAGCGGAGGGTCGGGGGGATCTGGAGAAACGATAGTGCTCGCCTTTAAAGCCTGAATTCAACCTATAATCATTATACAGATAAGAAATCGGGCTTTAACAGCGATCGGAAGAACCCTCCGAACCCGCAGCGGCATCTCCATCGATAAATCAACCGCCAACCGCCAACCGCTGATTTCAGTTTTTGAACCTTTATTATACAAATTTGAATGATTGCCAGCATGCATATTACCGAAATAATGGTATGATCGAATGTAGAATGCGGTAATAGGAATCTGGTGAATTTTGTTTATCATAGTATTTTACAAGAGAGGGTTAATGTCATCATGAAAAGAGTGATCGCAGCGTTCGCAGTTCTCGTGCTGCTGCTTACAGCTTGCAAGGAGACTTCACAGCAGGGCCATGAGGTCGAAAATAGACCAAAGGCTGAGTCAGCCGACTCCATTAAGCATGATATCAATAAAACAGACATCTATCATCTTCGGATGAAAGCTGAACGGGCGAATCAGGATATTTTCCAATCCAGCGAGGCATGGAACTGCAGCAAGGATACAGAGCCGGAGATTGCGATTCCTTCGGATAGCAACGGGCAGTTCGATATCTATTATATGTGCTCGAAATTTGATACGAGAGAGAAGATGATGAGCCATCTGACGAAAGCTTTTACGAAGGAAACGGCGGCAGCTATGATCGATCAGCATATAGATTCCGGTTTGATGGCGGAAGTGAAAGGAAGAATGGGAATCGCACCTTATGAAGGTGTGCCTTCATTGGACTGGGACGAGGCGGAAGTGGTGGAGCTGACGACAGGGAGGAATGAGGCACAAGCAGTGTTCAAGGTTTGGGACCCTGCAGATGAAGCGCATTACACGTTCATGACCACTTATATTTATGAAAGCGGCTGGAAGGAAGAGCAGCTCATAAAGACTGCTGCGGAATCAGCGCCACCGGATAGTTCCGAGGATGAAGCTTCTGCAGAAGAGGATGATGAGGCAGCGAAGCTGAAAACAGTCAATGAGCAATTATGCCGGGATACGCTGGCGCATGGAGATCTGGATCAAGCGGTTGAACAGTACGATGACACTTATTCGGAGCAGCAGCTGGACCTGTCGGAGGCGGGGCAGGATATGATGTTCATTGCAATTGGCGATTGCTTTCAGGAGGAGACGGTACGCTTAACAGCCGACAATGCGGGCTTGTTGAACAGAAGCGAAGCGATGTTTGAGAGCTTGGCGGAAATCAACAATACGATGGTAACGATTGAACATCTATATTATGGCGGGGGAACGATGTATACACATGTCGGAATTCGGAATATTGGCGTTTATCGTTACAATATGAACCAGTATGTCAAGAAGATCCAGGGCGGCGATGCCAAAGCGGCTGTCGAAGCCTATGACATGGAATGGGTCGAGATCGATAAGGGGCTAGACGACCTGCGAGCAATTCATTTCGCCGAGCAGGAATATTTGCAAGGAATTAAAACCAAGGAAGAATTTGCGGAGATGCAGGGTGAGCTTGAGGCTGCTGTCCAGTCAATCGAGCATGAGATCGATGAGTTGAAGACCCTCTTAAACGGGAAGAATGATGCGGAGGTTGAAGTGCTAGAATCGATAACCGGCAGAATTCAAGTTATGGATTTCGACACGATGGAGTGAGCATGCCCGCTGGGGGGCGAAGGAAATGTGATTTACCATTGTATTATTTTACCAATAATGTTAGAGTGGTTATAACCGACTGGATTTATCGGATTATTGATACTCGGAGGCTGATGATATGACCAGAATCGCCACTAACCTGACAGAGCTTATTGGTAACACCCCTTTGCTGGAGCTATCCAGATACAATGAAATTCAACGCATCGAGGCGACAATAATTGCGAAGCTGGAATATTTCAATCCTGCTGGAAGCGTGAAGGATCGTATTGGATTTGCGATGATTAAGGATGCAGAGGATAAGGGTCTGATTAATAAGGATTCTGTCATTATTGAGCCAACTAGCGGCAATACCGGTGTTGGCCTTGCTTTTGCCGCTGCCGCAATGGGCTATAAGCTTGTGATCACGCTTCCCGAGAGCTTCAGCATTGAGCGGAGAAAGCTGCTTGTTGCTCTGGGAGCCGAACTGGTTCTGACACCTGCAAATGAAGGAATGGCCGGAGCGATCAGGAAGGCGGAAGAAATTGCAGCGGCAACACCTGGCTCGTACATTCCACAGCAATTCAACAATCCAGCCAATCCAGCCATTCACAGGTCGACTACTGCGGAAGAGATCTGGAGAGATACTGCTGGCGCTGTAGATCTGTTCGTAGGCGGCGTTGGAACTGGAGGAACGATTAGCGGAGTGGGAGAGGCGCTGCGAAGCAAGAAGAGCACGATAAAAGTCGTTGCTGTTGAGCCCTTCGATTCTCCGGTGCTGTCCGGCGGTACGAAAGGCTTCCATAAGATTCAAGGCATCGGAGCTGGATTTGTTCCTGCCAATTTCAACAGGGCGGCTGTCGACGAAATTATGACGGTGAAGGAAGAGGATGCCGTTGAGACCGCCAGACTGCTGGCAAGGAGCGAAGGGCTGCTGGTTGGCATTTCATCTGGAGCGGCTGTATTCGCGGCTTCAGTACTGGCGAAGAGGGCGGAGAATAAAGGGAAAACAATTGTGGTGCTTCTGCCTGATTCGGGAGAACGGTATTTGTCGACGGATCTGTTTAAAGGGGAGCAGTAGGACAGGAAGTTAGCGGGATATCAGGGACTAGATACGAAGCAGCGGATGAAAAGTTATTTATGATGCATGTGATATGTGATTGCATGACTGACTAAAGGAGCAGGTACATACGATGAGACTCGGATTTCTGTCTTCACATAGCGGGACAACGATGGAAGCAGTATTGAAAGCTATACATAATGGGAGGCTTGCGGCTGAGCCAGCGCTATTAATCTCTAATAACAGTAAATCCAGATCGGTTGAGATAGCCGCACAATATGGCATGCCATTTTATCATATTAGCCAGAAGACGCATCCTGAATTCGACAGGAATGACGAAGTCATACTGGCCAAGCTTCGCGAGCATGGGGTAGATATCGTGCTGTTAGTCGGATATATGAAAAAGCTCGGCCCCCAAACATTGAAGGCATATTCAGGGAAAATGATTAATATTCACCCGTCCCTGCTGCCGAAATACGGGGGGCTGGGCATGTATGGACAATATGTTCACGAAGCAGTCCTTCAGCATAATGAAACCGAATCCGGTGTTACGATTCATTTGGTTGATGAGGAATATGATACAGGCGCGATTATTAATCAGCGCAGCACGCCTGTGTATGCGACAGATACAGTTGAATCATTAAGCAACAGAGTGCTGGAGCTGGGATATGAAACACTGGTCGATACATTATCCCAAATTGCCGCCGGTGAGATCGTATTATAGGCTTTGAACAATCTGGAGGTATCGATGAACATTCAAGGGATTAACCATTTTTGCTTCTCGGTTTCAGACCTGCAGCGGTCCATAGCTTTTTACCAACAGGTGTTCGGAGCCAAGCTATTAGTGAGCGGGAGGAAGCTCGCTTATTTTGATTTGAACGGTCTGTGGATTGCGTTGAATGAAGAGGATATTGAGCGGCCGGAGCCTATTAGCTATACGCATATCGCATTTACGATTTCAGAGGAAGATTATGAATCTGCGTTTAATCGTTTGCTACAGCTGGATGTCAAGCTGCTGCCCGGAAGGGCTAGAGATGAACGGGATAAGAAATCCGTCTACTTTGTTGATCCTGATGGACATCGGTTTGAATTCCATACTGGTACGAGACAGGATCGGATGGATTATTATAGAGCCGCCAAGGATCATATGATTTTTTATGATGAGCAGTGACGAATTTCATCGTCGACATCATCAAGGCAGGGATATTCATGGATTCGCAAAGGAGCGCATGATTGCAAATGAGCTTTTGTGAGGAACGATTCCATACGATCGATTATTTGGCTGAAGGTAATGGGTCACAGCGGAGCGCGTATGAGATTTTAATGAAATTAAAGGTGATTCAGAGCTTAAAGGTCTACGACCCGATTCTTATCGGGACGGTTCCCATTGATTTGAATATTGCGGGCAGTGACCTCGACATTGCATGTGAAGTTAGCGATATGAAGGTATTTGTTCAACGTGCTTACGAGCTGTATGGGGCTTGTGACGGTTATCGCTGCATTCATAGATTGAAGGATGAGGTGGAGCGGTCAGTCGTTCATTTTGAATATGCTGGTTGGCCGATAGAGATATTCGGGCAGCCTGTGCCCACCAAGCAGCAGAATGGCTACAAGCATATGATTGTGGAAGCAAAAATATTGGCACTGCTGGGAAGCGAGCGCAAGGAGCAGATCAAGCTGCTTAAGCGATCCGGCTTGAAGACCGAACCGGCCTTCGGACAGCTGCTTGGCTTGCAGGGGGACCCCTATCGAGCATTGACGGATATGTATCATTGGAATGATGAGCAGCTGTTGCACATGGTGAAAATGAGCATGGACGAAGTCGTTTGAAATATAATGAGACGGGTGTTTGAACCTGCGTTGCAATCTGCATTGTAAGCGCTGTATATGACTCGATTGTATAACAATCATGCTGGGCGAATAATCGCAAATTATCCTCATATTATGTGTAGAGCCGACTTCAATCATGACAATGAAGAAGCAGGTTGGCATTCTTATATTAGGAGGGTGCATGTGCGTAAACAGAGTAATGATTCGCCCAAAGTAGCCAGAGATCATTCCTTCGCCGTAGAAAAGAAAACGCAAACGTTCAGCTTTCGGAATTTCCCGAACAATCCGCTTAATGATAAGGTAACCGAGACGGTGAACCGAATGGGCGGCGTTGGTGCGGATGCTGAGCACAAGTACCGCAAGGCATTGGCTGAGCTGTCCAAGACAGCGAAAGAAGCAACAGCTATTATTGCCGCAGAGTATGAGCATATGCAAGCGGATCAATATTTGGACCGGTGGTCCCTTGTTCAGCTTTTGACTGATCTCAATGAACCGTCAACGATATCCGCTCTGGAGCATGTCGTGTCAAGCGCGATACCGCCTGAGAAGTCGGAGGACCCTCACAGCTTTAGCACGGTTGGAGAGGAAGTCATTATTCGTACGACTGCCATCGAAGGCATTACACAGCTAGCGGCTTCAGGCGATGAACGGGCAAGAGAGATTCTGCTCAAGCATGCGACCAATGAGAACTTTTCCATCAAAAGAGCGGCCATACAGGGCTTCTTGACCTACGGAGGCAAGGATGCTCGCGAGCTGCTGCTCAAGACGCTTCCTAAGCAGGATCATAGCATTCTCGATATTCAACGTACCGATGTTCGGCGGGTTCCACAAGCGCAGGGAGGTCTTCATATCGTGAACCTGGATAAGGATGAGCTGCCTCCTCCAGATTTGGGGAGCTTGCGATAAATACTTAGAGCATCACGCGGAATATTGTGCAATTCGATAATGATTCCTATCCATAGGAGGCGTGTTATGGCAAGCTGCAGCTACACAGTACCAGACAAGAATGCTAGTGGAGATAATTTGTATGGCGCCATTATTTGCAATCAGGCTTATATTGATTACTTCTGGAATACGTACGGATTCAGCGGCAACAAAGAATACTGGGATGATGGATTCGGCTGGGAGGACCCCTGCAACACGGACAAACCTCTTGCCCGCGCCTTCAATGCGTGTTATTTGCTGACCTACTCTGCGGAGGATTTCTCGAATGAGAGCTGGAATGCGCCAATTCTGAACTGGGGCAGACGTTACGTTCGGAACAATATCGATGATCTTCGTTCCTTATGTGGAGATGGAAGCGCGATAGCTAGAGCCTATTCCGGCATTTTCGTCGATGATCGGGTAGAAGTATATTTGGGTTTCTTTTACTCCAAGGATGTTCCTGGTCGTGCGGAGACTTTGATACATGAAGCGCGGCATATGGGAGGCAAGAGCCACAATGCCAATTTCCCTGCCGGGTCCGTATTCGGAGGCGGAAAAAGCGGCGCAGATTCAAGCTGGGGCTATGAGGGCGCGTGGATGTACGGCGCATTGTACCTGTGGTGGTTCTTCGCTGCAGGCGCGCGGACGACCTCTGCTATGAAGCAGCGCGCGCGCCAACGCGGAAACCTCGTTATTGACAATGCATTCGCCACGCATCCAGGCTTCAGTATATAATCACTAGCCGACCTATTGGCTGAGACAGCAGGTAGCTAATAGGAAGATAAATGGAAGACTTAAGGAAGCTAACTAGAGGCTATTTGGAAGGCTGCTGTATAAATCGAAGATGGTTGGCAATGTAGAAACAGTTGAGCCCGCGAGAATCGTCGCGAGCTCAACTGTTTTGCGCGTAATCATGCGAGCTGCGGAGGGTGTTTGTGCTGCTGGATTTGTTGGATCTTTCGTTTATTATTTAACAATACGATATTGAAGATGCGTGACACCTGGTGATGGTTTTACCATCATGCATTCCAAATCCGGATAAACTCCACTATTATGTTCGAACAAATGCAAGCCATCACCCAGAACCACTGGAACCAGGTGGATATGGATTTCATCGAGCAATCCAGCTTTGATATATTGCTGAGCTGTATTGACGCCGCCTGCAATGATGACGTGTTTGTCGCATGCCGCCGCTTTTGCTTGTGCCAAGGCGCTTTCTATCCCGTTGGAAACGAAAATGAATGTCGTGTCTCCCTTGGGTAATTGATCCGGTATACTGTGGGTCAGTACAAAGTGAGGGACTTGATAAGGGTTGTTCACAAAACCATCGAAGTAGTCTCCCAGCCCGTAGTTTGTTCTTCCCATAATAATGGCACCAGTATCTTGTATTAACTCATCGACAACTTCATTGATACTGTTGTCTTCTCTTTTGAAATACCATTCATGAAGCCGATAATTGTCCGTCTTGGCTACAATGCCATCCAGAGACATTGAGATGTCTAAAATGATTTTTCCCATTGCATTGCATTCCTCCAGTCAAATGAATATTAGACATAATCGAAAATTGTGCTCACCATTCTATTTGTAGTTTTATGTATAGTTTATCACGTTAGTTTGTGGAAACGGATATTTTTTGTAAATGATTGGCTTCATCTAAGTTTGTTTCGCCACGGGGCGTATATGCCGAAAGAAGGATGCTGTATCGCATCTAGTTGCGAAAATATCGGGACAGCGGCATCTTATTTCATCCGCTGCAGCAAGCTTGAGAAAATAATCATACAAGTGCGGGAACCTTTCGCTTGTCATGGTCGTGTAGGGCATGAGAGAGGAAGGGATCAACGATGAAGGATGAAAGGATACATACGGTACATATTCAAGATTTAGCCAAATCCTATCGAAGGAAACATGCGCTGCAGCCGCTCCAATTAAAGCTCATGAAAGGCGTCACAGGTCTGTTAGGCCCGAATGGAGCGGGCAAGACAACTTTTATGAGCCTGCTGGCGACATTGGTGAAGCCAAGTAATGGCACCGCTCAAATTTATGGTCATGATCTAATTGATGGTGCGCGGGACATTCGAAGTCTCCTTGGGTATATGCCTCAGCGGGTAAACGTGCCCGGGCAGCTGACCGGGGAAGAGCTGCTGCTGTACGCCGCTTCGATGAAGGGAATCAAGGACGCCGCTGCGAGAAAGCAGGAAGCCGAAAGAGTGCTGAATGAGGTCAACTTGTTGGAGCGTTCAGGAGATAGATTGAAGGGTTACTCCGGCGGGATGCGGCAGCGGATTGGCATCGCGCAGGCGCTGATCGGCCAGCCTCGCCTGCTGCTGTTCGACGAGCCAACGGCAGGACTCGACCCGTCAGAACGGATACGCTTCCGCAATCTTGTGCGGGGCTTGGGTCAAGAGCGAACGGTGCTGCTGTCCACGCATATTGTAAGTGATCTGGATTCCACCTGTGAATACGTTGTTGTATTCCACAAAGGACGATTGCATTTTCAAGGAACATTGCAGGAGCTTGCTGATCAGGCAGCCGGAAAAGTGTGGGAAACGATTGTCTCGCCCTTGCAAGCAGAGGAGTGGTACGCCAAGCGGCTCGTCGTTTCCGGAAGTCGTGAAGGTGATGGAATGCGGCTGCGGTTGATTGCAGACGAGATACCGACGGCAGAAGCGAAGTCCGTTGAACCGACCTTGGAGGATGGCTATGTTGCCGTTTTGAAGGAGAACATGCTATGAGGCGCATAAGGGATATTTGCAAGGTGGAGTGGAAATATCTCGGACGCAGCCGGATGTGGTCGCTTCTCCCGTTGCTGCACCTCTTCTATTGGATCTGGCTGATAGTCCGATATGAGACGGATTCCAATGGCGGCAACGGTATGAGAATGGAATATTTTTACGGGAATTTTTTGACGATTATGCCGGTTGCAATGCTGCTGTGCGGGTTGTTAGCAAATTTTATCGTTCAGCGTGACCGCCGCAGCGGGATGGAACGGCTGATTCTGGCTTGGCCAGTGGGAAAGACGGAATGGCTCGCTGGCAAATGGCTGGCGGCTCAATCGTATGGACTTGCTTTTACCGTACCTGTCGTTCTTGTGCAGGGAATCTGGCTGGCAGCTTTCGGCAGTCATGAAGAGCGGCTGCTTGACTATCTGTTCTATACAGTATGTCAAATGGGTGCAGCCCTCTGTTTCTTCATCTCGCTCGGATTGCTGATTGGCGTCATAGTCCGCAACCGCTTCGCGTTCCTGCTCCTGCCGCTTCTATGGTGGGTTCTATTCACACTGCAAAATGATGCCCAAGGCACAGGGAACATTAATGTCCTATGGCGGTGGCTTGCTCCCTACGATCTGACGAGATTTCGATATAATATCGTGAGAGATAGCAGAGGGCTATGGGATATTCCGTGGACCGGGCTCCACCAAGGAGTTGTTGCGACCGCTTCCCTGCTGATCGCCGTGGCGGCTTGTTTGGTGTCCTATACGCATCGCAATGAGAAGAGAGAGTCTCGTATCCTGCTGGCAATCTGTGCGGCTCTCCTGCTGCCGGTGCTCGTTGGGGGATGGATCAGCTATTCGGAATTTTCCGATCGGGTGGACCGCTTCCGACATGATGGAGCTATCTATGCGGTTGACAATCGCAATGAGCAATATCAACAGGGTTACGGCAAAGTCGTCAGTGACTTCCGTATGCAAGAAACGATGCTGTCGCTTCGATTCCCGGGGGAGAATCGTTTAGCCGCAGAGGCGGAGCTGCTGCTTGTTCAGTCGGAGAAGGAGCAATCGTCACTGCTGGAGCTGACGCTGAATCGCAGGTTTCAAATGGAATCGCTGACCTCCGAGCTGCCGATGAAATGGGAGCATAAGGGTGATCTGCTGACGATTCGTTTGAGCGAGCCGTTAAGGAGGAACAGCACGCTCCGTCTTAGCCTGGCTTATGAAGGGTCCGTTGACAGCTATCGGCAGCAGGGGCTGAATCGGTATAGCTCTGTGACAAGCAGCAGTATCGTGCTGCCCAAAGCTCTGGCCTGGTATCCTCAGCTTGGCAGCCGAATGCTTGCGAAGAGCTTTGAGCATAATGGGGTCGCGCTTGGATTCACAATGGCGGATGAATATTCTTACATGGAGCCCGGCGCTACTCATTATGTGGTGAAGCTGGAGGAAAAGCGGGATGGTTCGGTACTGCTGCCGATCCCGGCTTCTGGCAAGTCGGATGCTGTATATGCAGGCAGCAGCAGCAGCGGGTTGTTCATTTATGAGGGAATAATGGAAGAACGTCATATGGGGAGCATTCGTATCGTCAACCATCCGGACCTGATGGATGAGTCGGTACGCGGTGTGGAAAAGCAGCTTCGCCAGATTGAGTTTCTAAACCGCTGGTTTGGGATGAAATTGAAGCCTGCCGAACTATACTCAGGCATACTTTTGTTTAGCCCTGATGCGTACTATCAGGATGATGAGTATCCTGTACGTTCTCCGTGGCACATTCTACGCCTGCCTGAGGTCAAGTCTTCATCTTTGAAAATACTGCTGGAATGGATCTACGAGCATCAATTTCCTTTGCCGGGAAGAGCGCCGCTGCCGGATTTCCGTTCCCATTATGAGCTGTTGAATTCGAGTGGTGCAGATAAGGAGTTGACGGCGGATCAACTACTTTTCGTGGAGGAAGTTGAGAAGCTGGATCATAGCGATTGGGATGAACTGGCTGCTCTTGGCGGCAAGCTGTACAAGGCTTATATAGAATCGGGCAAAAGCGAGAGCTTTGACCCGCTTGCAGCTCTTCGGCAGCTTTCTCTTCAGAAGGGCAGTGACGCAGAATGATGAGCGAGGGATGGGGCTACCGCTATCGCCTGTGGACGTTCACTTGGCTGAGATCGCCTTTCATATGGCTTGTCCTTGTTATCCTATGGGTGATGATGGATGGGCTGCGAAGAAGTACCGGGCAAAGCGTGCTGGATCAGGTTTCCGTCGTGTATGAGAAGGGCGGCATGCTGGTTATGGTGATCACGATCGCGCTGGCATTCGCATTGGATGCCGATTCACGCTGGCTTGCCCAGCTTCGCACGTATCCGGTCCGAAGGTGGAGCTTGATAGCTGAACGGGGAATATTCGGCTTCATTGCAGGCTTTGCCATTATGCTCCTGCTGACGATCCCGTTGATACTGAATATAGGGGTTGTCGAGAACATTAGAATATTTATTTTTATGCTTCCTGTCTATTTGACATTCGGCGGGATCGCAGCGGTTGGCGTATTGGCAGCCCGCCATTCCATCGGCGGCATGCTCGCAGGTTTGCTATGCTGGGCCGCTGCGCTGGGGGGAGCAGAATATTTAGGCGAGCTTAATCCAGTCATCTTGCATTTTACAAGTGCATACTTGTCTGTTATTGACGGATTCAATGAGTCGCATAGAGGATCGCCAGATAGTTACTGGCCCTCGTGGCTGATTCGCAATCGCATCTATTTTGCAGGGAGCAGCCTATTGGTGTGGACAGGCGCGTGGTTCGTCTTTCGTCTGTGGAAGCGTGAATAGAATATGCAGCCTAGAGCATTGGAGGGAGCTGGACCGTTAGTGGAGGATGAGGATTTAATGAGGGAATTGGCTTCAGGCAGCGGTTCGGCGATGGATGTGCTCGTTCATCGCTACCATCAGCCGCTTCATGGCTATCTGTACCGAATGACGATGAACGAGGGAATAGCGGCAGATCTCGTCCAAGAATCATTTCTAGCCATTTACCGGGAAGCGCGCAGGGGCAATGTGCCGGAGAAATTGAAGCCATGGCTGTACCGGATTGCGACGAATCTGTGCAAGGACTACTGGAAGAAATCGTCAACTCGCCGCGAGATCGCTTTGGAGCCGGATACTGTCGAGCAAGCCGGAGAATCTGCAGCAACAGTTAATATGCTGGAGCTTCAAGTTGAGCGCCAATGGATGCTCGATGCGTTGAACCGGCTGCAGGAGGACTATCGTTCCGTACTTTTCCTTCGCTTCTATCAGGATCTTACTTATGAGCAGATTGCAGAGACACTCGGTCTTCCGCTCAATACGGTTAAATCCAGAATGTTCCGTGGCTTGAAGCAACTGGAGTCCATTATTGGCATCGATAAACAGGAGGATGAGGGCAGCGGCCTGCCTGAAATCGCACCACGGCGAAAGGGGAGAGCGGAATGAATGGTGCAGATGATTGGGATGGCAGGTACACGGCTGCCGATGATGAGCAGCTGTTGAAGCTGGAGGCGCAATGGCGGACGAGGTTTGAGCGGGTCACCGTTCCTGAGCCTTCACGACAGGATACATTCAGATTGATCGAGGTCATCAAGGAAATTGGCCGTCTAGAATCACAACGTGAAGCTGAGCGGCAGGAGCAAGCTCAAGAGCAGTATCAAGAACAAGCTCAAGAACAAGCTCAAGAACAAGCTCAAGAACAAGCTCAAGAGCAAGCTCAAGAGCAAGCTCAAGAACAAGCTAAAGAGCAAGTAGTGAACGCGGCTTCGGAACCAGCAGAATCAGCGGAAGGATTCATTCTTCGAATCGTTAGCCTGCTGCGCTCCCAGTGGAACTTCTATGGCATTCGCAGCTGGTTGCTGACTTGCATCGCTGTCGGAGCAACGGGATATATGGCCTATAACGGATATTCGGAATGGAATACTTCGGGAGGACTTCATCTGTGGATATTCGGACTGACGCTTGTCATCATAGGGGGGATTGCTGCAGCCTTCCGTCCACGCGACGAAGGAACCATGATTTTGCAGCAGCTGGGCAAGTACTCGCTGCTTGAGCAAACCTTGACACGCTTTCTCCTTGTTACCTGCTTTCAACTCGTCATTGCGCTTCCGTTATCATTGCTGCTGTATAAAGAAGCGTTCGGCATGCCGCTAACGGCGTTCTTATATGGCTGGATCGTACCGGTGCTCGCCGTGGCTGTCTGCGCATTTGTTCTGAATCAGTGGCTGGGAATGTGGCCTTCTGCAGTATTTCTATTGACGGTGTGGAGCTTGAGTCTTGCCGGAAGCGAGGACATCGAGTGGCTGCAAGGTCTTGCAGACATGAGTTCTCCGTATTTCATGAGAATACGTGCCGTGATGCTTGCAACAGCTGCATGCCTGCTCATCTTGTATGCACTAAGGCAACGGCAATGGAGCGTGAAGCAATGAGCGGGCTCTTCATCGAATGCGATCAATTGGTAAAGGAGGACGGGGGAAAACGAAGCTTGAGCGGGGTGTCGGCAACGTTCCGACCGGGTATTACCTATTTAATTGGAGACAATGGCGCAGGCAAAAGCACATTGCTGCGGCTGCTGACTACGATTATTCGGCCAACAAAGGGGAGGCTGCGATTTCGCGAGTATGATCAGAATCGTTCAGCAGAGGAGGCTTGGCGGGATCTGCCGCTCAGAGAAGTCAGACAAACGATCGGCTACCTGCCCCAGCATTTTATCGGCTATCCAGAAATGACAACCTCCGCTTACCTTTATCATCAGGCTTTGCAAAAGGGCATTTCAGCCAGAACAGCAGGAAGAGAGCTGGACGCTTGGCTGACTGATGCCTCTCTTCTCGCGGAGCGGGGCACGAAGCTCGAACAGCTCTCTGCCGGACAGCGGCAGAGGGTTGGTCTATTGCAGGCAATGCTGGGCAATCCCCGTGTATGTCTGCTTGATGAGCCTTTCGAGAGCTTCGATATAATGGAGGCGATGCTGTTCCGTTACCGTATTCAGCAATTGGCGAGAAGGTCAACCGTCATTATAAGCACGCATCGATTGGAATGGATGGACGAAGGGGAGCAGGATCGGGTTATTGAGCTGGCGGAGGGAAGGATAATAAACAGCTCTGTGCTGGGCAATTAGAAATAAAAAATCTATCAAACCGTGCAGAGAACATGTTAGAATGAGTAAGGGAATACAATGAAGTCAAGCCCGAGTTTGTGAGCTGTTCGCTTCGCCAAACTTAATGGGAGGTCATTCGCGATGAATAATTGCACAGTGGTTACGAAACCAGCTATGAACCTCGTCGGTATCAGTTACTGCGGTCCATATTCTACGTTTCCAGATGAAGCTATTCGTTTGCAAAGCGAGTTTCTCTCAAGAAAGCATGAGTTGAATGGAGAAGTGAAGTCCACAGCGCTGCATAGTCCTTACTTCGGCAACGAGGTGTTCGCGACTTACTGGGCATGCTACGAGGTTGCCCATATGGAGCAGGTTCCGCAAGGAATGGTTCAGTTCATAATTCCGGAGCATCATTATGCAATGGTGACGAGTACGAATAAACGGATCGGCGAAGGATATGAGCAGCTGTTCGCCTGGATGAATGAGCATAAGCTCATTAAGCAGGACAATGCCGTTTCCTTGGAGATTTTCTATATTGATGAGCATTTGGAGGAAGAACCGGTGGACCTGCTTATACCGATTCAGGGCTCCGATCGCCAAGCGCTTGATATGTAAGGTGTAGGGACAGGGGATTGGGAGAAGCATGACCGCAGCAAAATTCTACACGCATCCATTGGGCATTATGGCTGCTTCAGTCGGCGCAACGCTGCTGTGGGGCAGTGCTTATCCTTTTATTAAATTAAGCTATGAGGCGCTGGATATTCGTGCTTCCGAAACATACGAGCAGCTGCTGTTCGCAGGCTACCGCTTCACGTTGGCGGGGCTGCTCATTCTGTTGTTTATGATAGTCAGACGGGAGCGGCTGGCATATCAGCGAGGCAGCGGTTCGCTGGTAGGCGGGATAGCGATGCTTCAAACCGTGCTTCAATATGCTTTTTTCTATGCAGGGATGTCGATGAGCGCAGGGATGGTGGGAGCGGTAATTGCGGGAGCGATTTCGTTCTTTCAAATTTTGCTGGCTCATTTTTTTTATCGGGATGATCGAATAACGGGCTCCACTGGGGTGGGGCTGCTCGTTGGATTTACAGGGCTCATCGTGCTGGCGCTATCGAAAGAAACTAGTGGAAGCAGTCTACTCTTCTCAACAGGGGAGCTGCTGCTGCTGGCTGCCGCTTTATCGAATGCAGGCGCGAATCTGCTGTCCAGACGGGCGGCGGCTGTTTATTCGGTATCCTATATCAATGGTTATCAAATGGTGATCGGCGGCATCATTCTATGTGCGGTCTCGGCATGGAAGACAGGCTTGGCGCCCTTCATATTCGATTGGCAATCGCTGCTAATCCTGCTTCATCTGTCCGCTGTATCGGCTCTTGGTTTCATTCTGTGGAATAATGTGATGAAATACAATCGGGTGGGCAGTGTGTCGATGTATCTGTTTCTCATTCCGGTATTTGGCGTGCTGCAATCTGCGCTGCTGCTCTCGGAGCAGCTTCACGCGGCCGTATTGCTTGCGCTAGTGCTGGTGAGTATTGGGATTGTCATTGTGAACAGAAGGAAGGTCCGAAGTGATACAAGCATTCATGCCAATCAAAAAAGCTGACGCAGCGAAATGTGCTGTCCGCGGCATTATTGCGGGATTAGCCTCTGGTATCGGTTTGGGTATGCTGCTGAAAGTACTGCAAGCCTTAACGAATGAGCGTGTGTATACGCTGCTGTTGAATATTGATTTTGTTCCATTCATGCCTACGCGATTGCCGGAGATTATGGAGTTTGCGCTTCATCTCGCCGTGTCTCTTCCGCTGGGCATTGTTTATTTGCTGGCGGCAGAGCGCTCCGGAAGGCCGGTGATGACAGGTATAGCGTTTGGTCTGGTCATTGCTGTTCTGACATGGATTCCGCTGACGCTGCTGTCGGATCGGGTTCCGTCGATTGATGATGGACGGGCATTGCTGTTGTGGCTTGCCGCGCATATTTGCTATGGTTTGCTGCTATCGATATTTGCCAGGAGGGAACGGCTTGATGAGAGCGGATATAAAGCAGGAGGGTAATCCAATGGAGGGCGCTGAGCTTTCCGGAATTAAGCTTCTGCTGTTTGATATTGATGATACTTTATATGATTTCGGAGCCAACTGGGAGGAAGCGGTATCGATCACCTTCGCAGGCCATGAGCTCACTTGCGCGCTGGAGCATGGCAGGGCATGCCGTACCTTTAATCATTACAGCGAGCTGCGCTGGGAAGGCTTGGCGCGAGGGGAGCTGACGTTCCAGCAATACCGCCATATGAGATTGCAGGATACGCTGGAGGTCTTCGGTCTAGAGCTCTCGACGGAGCAATCGGAATCCTTCACAACGCTGTTTATTAGCAACAGCCTGTCGCTGCTGCGATGCGATCCTGCAGTGAAGGGGTTGCTGGAGAAGCTGTCCCGGCATTATGCACTAGGGGTTATATCCAACGGCGCGCATGACACAGCCAGGGAAAAGCTTGCGGCGCTTGGCTTGAAGGAGCTTTTCTCAGAGCGAGGCATTGTGGTCTCGGGCGATGTTGGCATCTCCAAGCCTAACCGTGCGATATTCGAGCTGACACTGGATCGTCTTGGCTATAAGGCTGCCGAGACATTGTTCGTCGGCGATTCCTGGCCAGCAGATATTGTCGGTGCAATGGAAGCGGGTCTATCGGCGGTGTGGCTCAATCCCAAGGGCAAGGAGCCGCTGACGGAGCATAGACCTTTCGCTGTAATTGCCGATTTATCCGAATTGGAAGCGATGCTGCTCTAACTAGATAAGTTTGAACGATTGAAAGGAACAAAGAGGTCGCTGCGCTGGGGAATGTTCTTACGATCGCTGTTGTTCCCGGAATTCTAGGAGGTTGATGATAAGATGACAGTTCCAATCGCGATCATAGATGCGTTCACTTCGGAGCCGTTCCGGGGAAATCCGGCAGCCGTTTGTCTTCTGGAGCAAGAGGCTCAAGATGAGTGGATGCAGAACGTAGCTGCTGAGATGAATTTATCAGATACGGCATTTCTGCTGCGGCAAGCGGATGGCAGCTATTCCCTTCGATGGTTTACACCGCAGACGGAGGTTGACTTATGCGGACATGCTACGCTTGCGAGCGCCCATTACTTGTGGGAGAGCGGCCATTTGGGAGATCTCCAGCATCAGGTGAGCTTCCATACGCGGAGCGGCTTGCTGACTGCGGAGAAGCTGGATAACGGCGGCGTGCAGTTGAATTTCCCTGCCGAGCCCGTTGAGCCGATCGTTGCTCCCGAGGAGCTTATCCAGGCGCTAGGACTGATTCCGAGATATGTCGGGCGCAATCGGATGGATTATGTTGTTGAGGTGGACAGTGAAGAGACAGTGAGGACATTGAAGCCGGATTATTCACTGCTGGGACAGGTTGAGGCGCGAGGCGTAATCATTACTAGCAGAGCAGATGGCAGTCATGCCGATTCGCGCTTCGACTTTGTTTCCAGAGCGTTCTTCCCTGCCGTTGGTATTAAGGAGGACCCCGTTACGGGGTCAGCGCACTGCGCGCTTGCGCCGTATTGGCAGCGAAGGCTTCGCAAGAACACGCTCCAAGCCTACCAAGCATCTCCGCGCGGAGGCAGCCTGCAGCTGCAGGTGGAGGGCAATCGTGTTTTGATGACAGGATATGCGGTTACGGTATTAAAAGGGTTTCTTGAGGTGTAGCTGTACATGCGACAGCAGTATATCGAAAGTGGATGGTATGAGGATAGGAGGCGAGCCTTGTTATGAAGCGAACACTGGTCATCAGCGACATTCATGGCTGCATGGAGCAGTTTCAATCGCTGTTGAAGCTTGCGGAATATGATCCGTCAAGCGATAAGCTCATCTTAATCGGCGACTATGTGGATCGCGGTCCACGAAGCAGGGAGGTTGTCGAGCAGGTGCGCACACTTGTACAGCAGCATGGCGCAATCGCATTGCGCGGCAATCACGATCAGCGACTCGTAGATTTCATTCGCTCGGGTGATCCGGGTGTAATCGATAAGTTTATGACGCATGGCGGGCAATCAACGATCATCAGCTACCTGGGTCTTCAATGCTCGGAAACGGAAGTGGATGAGCGGATGGTTGCAGAGGCGCGAGCTTCCATTGCCGAGCACTTCTCATCACATATCGATTTCTTGGCTGGGCTGCCGCTCTATGCTGAGGATGAACGCCATATCTTTGTTCATGCAGGCTTGAATCCTGCCTTTCGGAACTGGAAGGAGCAGCCGGAGCATAACTTCATGTATATTAAGGATCAATTCTATGGACATCCGACTGTAGTGGAGAAGACGGTCATATTCGGCCATACGAAGACCAAGGACATTCATGACAGCGCGGACATTTGGTTCGGCAATGGAAAAATCGGCATCGACGGCGGCTGCGCTTTCGGCATGCAGCTGAATGCTTTGGAAATTGCAGCGGATGGACAATATCGAGCATGGAAATGCCCCATGGAGAAGTAGTTGCCATAGGGCATTTTTTTATGCTATTATACCTAGTATATCTATACATAGATTTACGATGTATTAGTGAGCTAAAGGAGAGTGAAGTATGAAGGTGAACAAGGAGCTGTTGAAGGGCAGTACGGTCATTATGATTCTAACCTTGCTGGATCGGAAGGAAATGTACGGCTATGAGATGATTAAGGAAATTGAGCGGCAGTCGGAAGGTGTGTTTAGTCTTAAGGAAGGTACGCTGTACCCGATCCTGCATATGCTTGAAGCTGAGAGCTGGGTTGAGGCGTCATGGAGCGAGCATGAGGGACGGAAACGCAAATATTATGTCATCACCGACAAGGGAAGAGGCCATTTGAAGGATAAGAAACAGGAGTGGACGCTGTTCAGAGGCGCATTGGAACGGGTTATTGGGGAGGGGCATGCATGAAAGAGCTGCAATCGCATCCATTGGTTCAACAATTTCTGACAGATGTATGCCGCTATGTGAAAGCTGTGGATCAGCATCGATCTATTAAAGCCGAGCTAGTCGATCATATCAATGACCGGATAACGGAGTATAAGGGCAAAGGGATGGAAGAGGACGAAGCGGTTGCGCTGGCGGTAGCTGATATGGGAGCAGCTGATGCTGTCGGCAGCGAACTGCACCGCATTCATCGTCCGATTATGGATTGGAGTCTGGTAGGCTTGCTGCTGTTATTTCTTGCAATGGGTGTCGTAGCGATGCTGTCCGTGCAGGCAGGAGCGGCTATCAATAACGGCGTCAGCTTAGTCGAGAGAACAATTTTATTCAGTGCCATGGGGCTTGGAATTATTGTGGTGTTATGGTTCTTCGATTATCGTAAAATCAAGCTTTACAGTCATTGGATATTCGGTTCAGCGCTTATGCTCATGTTATTTTCAGCCATGTCAGGGAATCAGATAAATGGTACAAAGCGATATCTGTTCATCGGATCGATTGGCTTTGATACGACCATGATCGGGCTGCTGCTGCTGTTAATTGCTCTTCCGGGAATGTCAGCGGCCAAGGAGTGGAGCGCAAGGCAGACGGTGATTCAATTGGCCTATCGTCTCGTTATCCCGCTTGTTCTGTTCATGATTTGTGTAAGCACGGTTGCCGCCGTCCTCTACATTATCGGGTTCTTCATTCATCTGTGGATGACGCGGCGCTCAGTCCGGCAATTTGGCCTGCTTGCAGGGGGGACTGCAGCCATAGTATTATTTCTGATCTTATTTGGCCCTTCCTATCCATTCAACAACTATCAGTTCGTTCGGCTTACGGCGTTTCTGTTGGATGATCCGGAGGGCTCAGGATATATGACAGCGCAATCCATGGAGGCGATTAATGCCGCCGGCTGGTGGGGGCATGGTATAGGCGCTACGCTGGATCGGCTCCCGTATGTGCATAGTGATCATGTGATTCCGTATGTTGTCTATTGCTTCGGCTGGGCGGGAGGAATAGCTATTGCAGTGATCGCGGTATTTTTCATCGTGAAGGTCGGGCAGCTTGTACACAGGCAGCGCAATCATTACGGCAAGCTTATTATGCTCCTGCTCTTCATGCTGTTGTCGATCCAGTTCATCTTTCCGATGCTGGCGGCATACGGTCTAGCACCGATAACTAGCATTGCGATTCCGTTCATCAGCTACGGAAACATTCAACTGCTACTGAACTGTGTGGCGGTCGGATTGATTCTGACTATCAACAAACGGAGAAACATGATAACGTCCATGGATTGAACTGGAGATTTATGGTCCTCTCTCGCTAATTGAAGGGGCATCCCGCCCGTGCTATAATAGGCATATTGTAAAGGGCGAGGTGTGAAACGTGACATACGAGATTCCGAGACAAGTTCAGCAGCTCGGTGAAAATATTCAAGAACATCAGCTCCGTTACCATAACCGGCGGGTGCTCGTGTCCAAAGAGTTTACTTTCGACAGTGCGCATCATCTGCACTTATATGAGGGCAAATGCAAGAGTCTGCACGGCCATACTTATAAATTGCAGCTCATTCTATCAGGGAAGATGGATAAGAGGGGAATAGCAATTGATTTTACAGATATGAAGAGGATAGCCAAGGAGCGGGTTCTAGACAAGCTGGACCATCGTTACTTGAATGAGGTACTGCCGCCGATGAATACGACAGCCGAGAATATGGTTGTCTGGATGTACGAGCAAATTCAGCTTGCGCTGCAGGAGGAAGGATATGCTCCGAATATTCGTGTGGAGGAAGCTCGTCTCTGGGAAACGCCGACTAGCTACGCTGCAGTTACAAGGGCGCTGATGGAGGCGAATGAGGATGAGTGAGGGGCATGCGGACAATTTGGAGCTAGAGCAGGCCAGTGAGAATGAACGTGGTGCGGTCATTCGCAATCCCATGGCAATTCCTCTCCCAATGGTTGAAATATTCGAAACGGTCGAAGGCGAAGGCACGCGTGCCGGTTTTCCGACCGTTTTTGTTCGTTTGTTCGGCTGCAATCTGCGCTGTGTCTGGTGTGATACGAAATACAGCTACCCCCCGGCAAAAGCGGAGTTTACTATGTCTATTGGCGAAATTGTGCGTCAGGTCGAGGAGAACTATCAAGCTGCGCATATTTGCATGACTGGCGGGGAGCCGCTGCTCTATGGAGATCGTTCGGCAGCGCTGCTAGAGGCATTATGCGGAATAGAGCGCATTGTTGATGTTCATGTGGAGACGAATGGAGCGATCGACCTTGCTCCGTTTCTGGCTGCTGTGGGCTCACAGAAGGCACGATATATTATGGATTACAAGCTGCCGGATTCGGGCGAAAATGACGGGATGGCGCACAGCAATTTCGAGCTGCTCAGGCCGCAGGATGAAGTGAAGTTCGTTATTGCCAGTGATCGGGATTTCGATGCGGCTGTAGCGGTGCTGCAGCAGTATCCAACAGCGGCGCTGCCGATGTTCAGTCCGGTATGGGAGAGCATGCCTCCGGCCAGACTTGTGGAGAAGATGCTTGCCCACGGTCTGTCAGGGGTGAAGCTGAATATGCAGCTTCACAAAATTATTTGGGACCCGGCGCTCCGGGGCGTATAGATAGGAGTAGAGAGAATGAGTCAGCAAGAGAGAAAAGCGGTCATTATTCTAAGTGGTGGCTTGGACAGCACGACATGTATGGGATTCGCCAAGGAAGCGGGATATGAGCTGTATCCCATCACCTTTGACTATGGGCAAAGACATCGCATCGAATTGAACAATGCGCGAAGCGTTGCTCGTCATTATGGCGTGGAGGATCGGTTCAAAATCATTTCACTCGGTTTTCTGAGAGACTTTGGCGGCAGCGCATTAACCGATGATGCAATTGCGGTTCCGCGTTCCGATGGGGATGCAACGGAGCAGGAGGAGGGCGAAATTCCTGTAACGTATGTGCCTGGCAGAAACCTGCTGTTTCTGTCGATTGCTACCTCTTTCGCAGAAACGGTTGGCGCAGAAGCGATCTATATCGGAGTCAATGCATTGGATTACAGCGGCTATCCAGACTGCCGTCCAGAATTTATCGCCAAGGTGGAAGAGGTGATGGCACTCGCTACCAAGGTTGGCGTGGAGGGAAAGCCAATATCGATCAAGACACCGCTCATTATGCTGACCAAGGCACAAATAATTCGCGAAGGCATTCGCATGGATGTGCCGTACCAGCTAACGACGTCCTGCTATAACGGGGAGGAGAAAGCTTGCGGTGAATGCGAGAGCTGCCGGCTGCGACTGAAGGGCTTCTCGGATGCGGGTATGGCAGATCCGATTGCGTATAGTTAATCATAAATAAAGGGTTGTTCCAATAGCCTAGCCTATGCTGGCTTCATGGAACAACCCTTTGTTGTTGCAGCAATGGCAGGGCTAAAATCCCTCATTGCTATACATACATGAGCGTTGCTTATACGGACACATTGCGCTTGGAAGCTTCGTCATGGGAACGGCTGCGGCTCTTCTGCATCGATGGATGCAGGGAAACCTTGTTCTTGCCTGTCGTCTTGGACTTGTACATCGCTTCATCGGCTTGCTTGACGATCTCTTCAACCGAGCTGCCCTCGCGGGAAATACTGACCCCGACGCTAATGGTCACCATCGTCTCCAGCTCGACGCGACTGCGGATCGTTTCTGCGACTTCCTCCGGCTTGATGCCAGGCGCAGCAACGAGGCCGAGAAGCTCTTCGCCGCCATATCGTCCGGCAGCGCCGATTCCGGCTGTCTCTTCTTTAATAATATCGGCAACCTGCTTGAGGACGCCGTCTGCCTTATGATGACCTTGTGTATCGTTGAGCTTCTTGAAATTGTCGATATCGCAAAATATTATGGCGATTCGCTTATGTTCGCGAAGCATGACTTCGGACTTCTTGTTGAAGTGCCGTCTATTGTACAGGCTGGTCAGCCCATCTGTTATTGAAGATTGGAAGGTCATAACCAGACGTTCTATCACCCATTCGAACAGCAGCAGGAACAGCAGTGTATAATAAACAAGCGGGAGCAGATGACTGAGAATGACGAGCATCGGCACTTGACCATGGAACACATAAGCGTCCGTCAAATTGGACAATTGGTAGACAAAATAGACAATGAGGCTGGCCGAGTAGCTGAAGCGCTGGTCGATTCCGCGCAGGTTCAGAAGAATGGCGAACGTAAGCGCCAATCCATAGAAATCAAGCGCGAGCATCGGCAGCTTGCTGTCGCTCACGGGCTGTTGCAGCAGCTCGGGCATAAACGCGAGCTGGGCGCCAGCAACTGCGAAGACGCCGATTGCCATCACTAGAAAAGGCAGACCCTTCAATCTTGTTGAAGGCTGAGTATACAATTTCATAAACACAAAGTTTATAATAATAAAGGTAAGCAGCTCTGCCAGTGAATAGAACAGATGCAAGTATGGAGATTGGGATAAGCCCGGGAATGCCGTGCTTACAATCGCGCCTTGCTGCAGGATGACAAAGGGCAGCACAATAATGAGCAGGCGGTATAGCTTGTTTCTGCGGTAGCTCTTGTAAAGCCGAATCGACATAAACAGCATGAGTACGAGAATGGTAATTACGGATGCAGATGCGAATATTTGTCCGGTTGGACCGGCCAGCCATTGTACAATCGTCATGTTTCGACCACCTATAAGAAGTAGATTCACAGATTCGAAGGAATAGATAGAGTTGCTTTACAGAAACATATGTTCCAGCAAAGATGGGACTCATCGAGTTGCTTTACAGAAACATATGTTCTAGTATATCATGTTTCTGGCAGGAACGAAAAGGTTATCGTTACCAAGCCGCATTTTCGCTGAAAATGCTTTAGGAGGTAGAGCTTTGAATATTTTACAGGCGTTATTCTTCCCCCCGGAACAGCCGGGCGGCGTATCTTCGATGATTCCGTATATTCAGGAGCGATTCAATAAATTGGGGTGGCCGATGGAGTTGTTTTCCTTGCCCAAACGGGTCAGAGGGAAGGGCCACGAGGAGCTCCTGTTTCAAACATTCGATGTTAGCGAGTTCGCGGGCAATCCGATTATCGATAAATATTTGCAGACCTTCCGCGATTATATATGGTGGACCAAGCTCAGGATGGGGAAGAGCTACGACCTCATTCATGCGCATCATCCGATTCCGGCGCTCGTTATGAAGCAGCTGTATCCCGACACACCGCTTGTCATGACGATTCACTCCAGCTATGAACGGGAATTGATTCTCAATGCGAAAATATCCGAGGGCGGACAAGAGCATCGCTTCCTTACCTCGCTTTATGGAGAGCTGGAGGCCAAGTGCGACCGGATATTGACGGTTTCGAATTCCTTCCTGCACTATATGAGCCCGTATTTGCAGCAGCCTCAAGCGGTTGCGGTCATTCCGAACGGGTTCGACGAGAAGCGATTCAAGCCGATCTCTCATGAGAATGAAGTGATTCAATTTATTACGGTATGCCGGCTGGTCCCTGCAAAAGGGCTTGACGTTCTGCTGCATGCCTGTGCGGAGCTGAAGCGCCGGGGACATGCTTTTGTCCTTCATATTATTGGAGACGGGCCGATCCGCACAGAGCTGGAGCAGCTCGCTATATCGCTGGATCTGTATGATGAAATTATTTTCTACGGCTATATGCTTCATCCCGAGGAATTTATGCCGTTCTTCGATATATTCGTGCTGCCGTCCCGTGCGGAGGCATTCGGATCGGTGTTCGCGGAAGCGGCGCTTTGCTGGCTCGCTCTTGTAGGTACGGATGTCGGCGGAATATCGGAGCAGATTGACGACGGGGTCAACGGTTTGCTTGTGCCGCCGGAGAATGCTGCAGCGCTGTGCGATGCGCTCGAAACGCTGGTGACAGACCCGACCTACCGTTATAACCTGGCAAGAGCTGCATGGAATAAGGCGAAGAAGGCCTACTCGCTCAGCCGTGTCATATCGCAGCTGAAGCAGGTCTATTCGGAGTTTCAAGCCGCATCGCCAACGAAGGAGTAGAGAGGGAGGAGAATGGCATGGGGACCGGTTTTCGTTTCATTCATGCGGCTGATCTGCATGTAGACAGTCCGTTTCGGGGGCTGTCGGAGGTTCCGCCGCCTCTGCGCGAGGCGCTCCTGGCTTCGACGTTTGCTGCTGTTCAACGTTTGACAGAGATAGCGATTTCGAGCAATGCTGATTTTGTCATCATCGCCGGTGACCTGTATGATGCTGCTGATCGTTCGCTGCGCGCGCAGCTGGCGCTGCAGCGGGAATGGAAGAAGCTGCACGCCGCTGGCGTGGGGCTTTTTGTCATTCACGGCAATCATGATCATCTCTCCGGTGCAAGAGCGAATCTGGAGTGGCCGTCTTCGGTCAAGACATTCGGCTCTCGGGATGTGGAATGTGTTCCGGCTTACCGCAAGGATGGCGAGCTGGCGGCCTATGTTTATGGGATGTCCTATGGAACTAGGGCAGTAACGGAGAATATTGCTGCAAGGTATAAGCCTGGATCGGACGGGCCTTATCATATCGCCATTCTGCATGGCAATGTGGACGGGGATGCCGCCCATGATCCCTATGCGCCCTGCTCGCTCTCACAGCTGGCTGGGGCAGGCTTCCAATATTGGGCGCTTGGACATGTACATGGCCGCAGAGTGCTTCATACATATCCGCATATTGTATATGCGGGCAATACGCAAGGAAGGCATTCGCGGGAGTGTGGCGCAAAGGGCTGTTATATCGTCGATGTTGGCGCCGGGAATGAAACAGCTTTAACATTTGTAGCGCTTGATACTGTTCGATGGTTGGAATCGGAAGCGTCAATTGAAGGTCTGACAAATGAGCAGTCCTTGTTCGATGCGATTGAAAATTCCGTACTGGAGTCCATTGCGGAGAGCGGCGGCGGTCGTCATGTCATGATCAAGCTGCAGCTGACTGGTCGCGGAGCGATGCATAAACGGATCACTGACACTGACTACCTGCAGCAGCTGCGGGAAGGGCTGCAGGAGAGATTGGACGATAGCGAAGCGCTGCCGAAAGGACTGCAGGAGAGATCAGGTGAGGGTGAAGCGCTGCCGGAAGGACTGCAGGAGAGATTAGGCGATAGCGAGGCGCTGCGGGAAGGACTGCAGGAGAGATTAGGCGATAGCGAGGCGCTGCGGGAAGGACTGCAGGAGAGATTGAGCGAGGGTGGTCAGGTGCGGCCAATATGCTGGATTCATGCCATTGAAGCCAATACGGGCGCTGAGCTGGATGCAGCGGCTCTTGCAAGCGAGGACAGCTTTGCGGGTGAACTGCTGCGATTGAGCATGTCTCTTGAACACGATGCGGAGGAACGGTTGAGCTTTGAGGAGGAGGCACTGGGTCCGCTAATGTCAAATCCGAGATTGCGGAAGTTAATCCGTGAGAATATGAAGCTTGCATCGGACAGATGGCTTGTGCAGGCTCGTGAATTAGTAGCGGGGCTGTTGATTGACGACTCTAGTAGTCCGTCTTCATTGGCAGGAGAGTCCTTGAAGAAAGGAGAGGGTTAAGATGAGATGGGTCGGCATGCACGCAGAAGGCTTCGGCAAGCTGTATGATTCGCGGTTTCATCTGGATGCTCCCGTTACGATTATTTATGGACCGAATGAGGCGGGAAAAAGCACGACTTTAGCCTTTATCCGCACGATGCTTTACGGCTTCGCTACGCGGGCGAATGCAGTGGATCGCCAGGAGCCTGTCGCAGGAGGTCGTCATGGCGGCAGGTTGCTTTTTCGTGATGAATCCGGGAACTCTTACGTGCTGGAACGCTATGCAAACTCAGCGGGAAAGGTGACTTTAAGACGGACAGGCGAGGTTGAGGGCGCTCTTGTCAGCGATGACGTGCTGACAGGCTTGCGGAATGGTGCAGGAAGTGAGGGCAGGCTATTCCAAGTTGATGTCAAGAGTTCAAAGGGTGCAGGGCAAGCCGAGGTGCTGACTCAAGCGATGTGGGAAAAGCTTTATTTGGGCGGGGTCAATGATCGCGTATTTCGTGAGCTGTTCGCCATTACGTTGACGGAGCTTCAAGCCATCGGGATGCTGGAAGGCGATGAACTGGGCAAACAGCTCTATCACGCCGGATGGAGCGGCGGCGGGGCAATAGCGGGAACGGAGAAGCTGCTCGGCGGGCAGTTGGATGAGCTGTATCGGCCAAGAGGTGTCAATCAGCGGATCAATCGCTTAATTAAAGCGCTGGACGGAACAGAAGCTGCATTGCGCCAATTGGAAGACAGCATAACAGGATTTAATGAGCTGACGGACGCGCTTCGTCATTCGGAGCTTGCTTTGAGCGGGCTTGAGGACAGGCTGCCCGTTCTTCGGGAGCGGGCGCTTCTGCTGGAACGCGCTGTAGAGCTGCATCCTGTATGGGTAGAGCGTGCTGCGCTGCTGCGGGAGAAGGCCGATCTTCACTTGAACGGTCAAGTTCCCCTGGATGCCCGCAGCCGCTGGGAAGCGCATGCCGCTGAGCGGAACCGTATTCTTGATGAAAGGGAGCGGATCAAGCTGGCGTACGGTCATGACGAGCGTGCGCTGGAGCTGCTTCAATATGATGACAGGCTGATTGCGGCTGCTTCCGAGACTGAAGGGCTTGTCTTGTCTCTGGAGAGTATGCAAGCATTGCGATTGCAGAAGAGCGAGCTGTTTGCTGAGCAGAGAGAGCAGCTTGAAGAGCTGGAACGGCTGCTGCTGCGAATCGCTCCCAACTGGGGAGAGCGAGAGCTTCGCGCGCTGCATGTTACGATTGCTGAGCGTGAAGAGGTGCGCAAGGCGCGTATGTCGCTGTTGCAGGCGGATCGAGAGCGAGAACGGATTGCTGCAGAGCTGCGCGCATTGAGGGACAGCACTCGTGAGCTGTCCCTTCAGCTGGAGGAGTCAGGCGGCTTGGACGAGTCAGCATTGGTTGAAGGGCAGCGCAAGGCGCGAGAGCTGGATTCGAATGCGGGGGTTCGAGGGACGACAGCAACGATAGCGATGGCACAGTCAGGCGGGGCTAGAGAATCGATAGCACTGTCAGGCAGGACTAGGGAAGCGATAGGAGAGTCAGGCAAGACTAGGGAAGCGATAGGAGAGTCAGGCGGGACTAGGGAAGCGATAGGAGAGTCAGGCAAGACTAGGGAAGCGATAGGAGAGTCAGGCAAGACTAGGGAAGCGATAGGAGAGTCAGGTGAGATTAGAGAATCGATAGCAGAGCTGAGGGAGACAGGCGAGGCGGCCCTATGGCAAAAACAGGCACGAGGAGCGGATGTATTTGTGCTGCTGCCTGCGACGTCGAACGGGCTGCGGCATGCAGCACGGGTATTCGAGGATGCATGGCGTGAATGGGAGCTGGAGAAGGTGCGCTCCCAGCATGGGAATGGCGAAGTCGTCACGGAGGGACGAAGCCCGGTCGTGCTGTGGGCGGCCGCAATTGCTTTGGCGGCCGCTGCGGGCTTGCTCGCTGCAGGCGGCTGGACGGTTGCTGCAGCCGCCGCAGGCGCTGCCGCGCTCGCGCTCGCTGCAGCTGCGCTGCTGCGTGCGCGGGAAGCGCGCTCCGCGCGGCCGAGCGGCGCTGTGCGCGCGGGCCGTCGCGGCAATGCGCCGCGGCGCACTGCCGGCGGCGCAGCGGCCGAGCAAGCCGCCGCCGCTGCGCAGGCGCGGCTTGCCGCAGCCGAGCGCCGCGTCGCGGCCGCGCTCGGCGCGCTCGTTCGCGAGCCGGAGGCGGCGCTCGCCGCGCTGCTCGCAAATGCAGCGGCAGATGCCGGGCCGCTCGCCGCGAACGGGCAGCGAGCGCCTTCCGCTTCGCGGGAGCAGCTGCGCGCCGCGATCGACGCGCGGCTTGACGCGCTTCGCGACAGCGAGCATGTCGCCGAGCGGCGGCAAGAGCATTTGCGCGCGCTGGCGCGGCTGCGCGCGCAAGAAGCAGCAGCGCAGGCAGCCGCAAATGAGGCGGCTTCCAGCGCTGGGGCAATCGCGCTTGCATGGCGCGATTGGCTGGCCGCACGCTCGCTCCCGTCAACACTGTCGCCAGAGGCGGCAATGGAGACCTTCGACTTGGCGGAGCAAGCGATGCAGCGTCTGCAAGCTAGAGACAGAATCGCAGTCAAGCTGGCTGTGATTGAGGCCCAGCTTGCAGCATTCGAAGCTGCTGCAAGCGAGCTTGCTGCCGCGTTCACAACCGTAACACGCGGCGCGAACGGCGATCTGGCAGCATCGCTGCGCATGCTGCAGGCGGAAGCTCGCAAGGGAGCAGAAGCAAGGCAGCGGGCGATCGAGCTTCGAGCTCGAATGACGGACCTTGCGCTGCGCAGTGATGAATGCAATGCCGTGCTGCAGCGGCTTGATACGCAGCGTGACGAATGGTATCGGCAAGCGGGGGTGGCGGATGAGTCCAGTTGGCTTGCTGCGATCATGAAGTCCGAGCGTTTGCATGAGATCAATACGGAGTGCTATCGGCTTGATGCGAAATGGACTGCGGGGATGACGGAAGCGCAGCGCGGCCAGCTTGAGAGCTGGTATGAGGAAGCGGATCATGCAGTGCTAGAGCAGATGAGAGAGGCTGCCAGCAACGAGCTAAGACAAGCAGAGGCTGCCAGAACCGAATGGATTGAGACAACAGGAAGACAGCGGCAAAAGCTGGAGGCGATGCTGCAGCACAATGATCGGCAGCGGCTTATTGCAGACCGCGAGGAGAAGACAGCGGCGCTCGAAGGGCTGGTATCGCGATATGCGCTATTGTCCTTTGGCATGACGATGATACGGCGAACCAAGCGGATCATGGAGGAGCAGCGCCAGCCCGCCGTTCTTCGCGAAGCATCGCGCATGATGGAGAAAATGTCTGGAGGCAAATATATACGCATATCCGTTCCGGAGGGCGAGCAGACGATCGGGCTTGAGACGTCTGACGGATACACGGTGGACAGCAAATTTTTGAGCAGGGGTACTGCTGAGCAGTTGTACCTGGCAATGCGGTTCGCTTTGGCAGATGAGGCGGCGGTCACAGTGAATATGCCGATGATTCTTGACGATCTCTTCGTCAATTTTGACCGCTCTCGCCTGGAAGCCGTCGTTGAGGTGCTCGCCGAGCTTGCGCAGCGGCGTCAGCTCGTGCTGCTCACCTGCCATGAGCATATCCGCGATCTGCTGATGGACAGGCTGAGCGGCGCGAAGCTGGTACATTTGGCTTGATCCGAAACAATCGGATTAGTGCCTTCGCGGCGGCTTATGGCGAATAAGCAGGACAAGCCACCCAAGGCTTATTAATCCGAACAATGGATACAGGGTCGACAGCAACGGACCGAATCCGATCTGGCTGGCAAAATAACAAAGCACCAGCACGATAAACGTCAGCCATGTGCGAGAGATGGAAAACCGCTCCTCCAGCTGTAGTGAGAGCCCATATACATCTGCGATAAGCGTCGTGAAAATTTCCGAGAATATGAGGAAAATATAAAAGATTTGCACACCGTAGCCAACCTCGCGCGCGATTCCGCCCATCGGAATCGCGAATTGCTGAATGCCCGGCATATAGACAGACAGCGCAATATGGCTGGCAAGCAGCATGAAGCCAATCCCGAGACCGCCGATCCAGGAGCCCAGGATGATCGTTTTGCGATCGCCAATCTGTGCGCCGAGCGGGACAAGCACAGCCTGTGACATGGAGAGGTTGAAGGCAGCATAGAGGAATGGAGAAGCCCATACGGCAAACAACGAATGATCGCTCGTAAGTATCATCCATCTGCTTGCCCCAGGCGTCTGAATCGTATCTATAATGATAATGACAGTGAACAACAGCATGATTGGCACAACAATCGAGTTCACGGTCAAAATAGCGCCCATTCCTTTGCGGACAAGAAAGAAACAGCCGACCATCGTGATGAGCAGACCGATCTGGTACGACATATTCCAATGCTCAGAGAAGATTGCGCCAGCGCCTGCAAGCATGACAGCATTGACTCCGAACAGGATGACCAGCATGAAATGACTGACCCACCGTCCGTTTCGTTCCCCGAACAGCGCCTTATTGACATCCTCATAGGATCTGGCTGTAATGTCGCATGCGATCAGCATCATTTTGGAGCCGAGCCATATAAACAATGCCGTTGACAGCAGGATCGTCAGAGCGCCCCAATAGCCGAAACGCGTGAAAAATTGCAATATCTCTTGTCCGGTTGCGAAACCCGCGCCGACAATCGTACCCATGTACGTAGAAGCGATTTGCAGCACTTTAACGAATCTCTTCATTGAATTTGACCTGCCTTTCGGACTCGTCCTTCTCCTATAGAAGGTATGTCCGATGGAGGACAGGCATGACTACAAAAAAAATCGCCCCCATGCTAAACGGCCTCAGGCCGATTAACAACGGGAACGATTCATGATCTGCTCATAAAGCCGGTGCAGCACGTCTAGGCCGGTGCAGTCATAAAGAAGAGCTTGATCGAAATAATCTCATTCTTGTCAGGGTCCATATCAAGCTTGAGCAATGCACCTGCCGCCTTGTAGGAGAGTACGCTCGCCGTGTGCGTATCCGGCTTGCCGAGTGCTTTGATTGCCGCATTCTCGGTGTCTCCGATTCGCAGTCCATTCAAGTCAGTAACCGTCCCGCTATCAAACACTTCTATGAACCTTACCTTCTTATCTTTGCCATATCCGATAGAGAAGCCTGTATATTCATGAATCGTTAATGTTTCGTTCTCGTCCTCGATAGAGTACTTCTCCACAGGCTTGCCCAGCTTGCGCTCTGTTGCTGCTTGCGCATCACCGATTCCGACTCCGTGAAGCTTGGGAGAGCTTGAATCCCACTTGTTCTCGGACTTGGCGGCGCTTGGAGCGGTCTTGGTCCCGGAGGAGGACTCTGCCTGGGCAGAAGGCACATCCGAAACGCCATCTTCAAGAATGGTATTGACGACCGGATTCGAGCTGTTGTCTGAATGGTTATACACTTTTTGTGGACTGTCGGTTGTCTTGGCAAGTCCTGACGAGCTTATTCCCGTATCGCTTACCGGAATATGTCTGTCGGTCTCAGTCTGACAGCCTGCGACGAGAATTGAAAGTAGAGCGATTGCGGCGGTACGAGCCGCGATGCGAACGGTAGCTTGATTCATTCGGGTATAACACCTCCTGCCAATTGGCATTGCGTGTGACGCTATGTAACCACTACTAAATTAAACGCAGCGAGTGGAAAAAAGTTGCAGCCGTTTCGAATGGATTTTAATGGATTAATAAGACTATAGGTTGCGAAGGGGCACTTCCGTATGGTACGTTAACGGAAAAAGCTTTTCGTTTGGAGGAAACAGGGTGGAACTGTTAAAAGAACGCATATTGCGGGAAGCTACTGTTATAAATAACGATGTGTTAAAGCTTGACGCACTTATTAATCATCAGGTAGATCCCATGCTAATGCAGGAATTGGGCAAGGAATTCGCGCGACGGTTCAAAGAGCATTCGATTACGAAGGTCATTACGGTGGAATCTTCCGGCATACCAGCTGCCTTTACAACTGCGTTGGCGCTGGGCGTGCCGCTAGTATTCGCTCGCCGCAAAAAAACGTTGATCGCTGATCCGGATGCGCTTTGCGAGCGTGTGCCATCCTTTACGAAAGGAATTGTGACGGACATTATGGTATCCCGTCAATTTCTGACGGAGGAGGATTCTGTTCTCTTTATTGATGATATTATTGCCAATGGCGATGCAGCACGAGGACTCATCAAAATTATTGAACGCTCAGGAGCGAAGCTGGCTGGCGTAGGCATTCTCGTAGAGAAATCATTCCAGGCTGGAGCCAGAACGATTCGGGAGCAGGGTATTAAGGTGGAATCGCTCGTCAAAATTTCATCACTGGAAGATGGAAAAATCACCTTTGAATAAAATTCTACATCTTATTCCAGAATAAGCACCTTTTCGACTATCAAATTTTGTCTTATAATGTTTGTAAGTGACCGAGGGGAGGCACATTATGATGGGGAAACTTTCTTCTAATGATTTTCTGCAGAATAAGCTATCTGATGCCAAAAATCATTTCGAGCGTGCGCTCGACTGCAAGCATACCGAATTCGATGACTTGTATCCGTACATGATCGAGCATCCGCAATTTTTCTGGTATAAGAGGTATGTAGCCTGGTCGGAGTTGTTGACAATTGTTAAGCTTTGCGTGGAGCTGGAGATTGAATGGCAGGAGCATTTCACTGCGAAGCAAGCAGAATATATTACGAGCCGGGTTATGTCGTCCCGTGTTCTGGATGAATGGTATGAGACTACGGATTCCAAGGAACAAGTAAGCTAATAATTGAATAAGCGTCAATCAGGACCTCGATGAATGCGACTGCAGCGCATTGAGGTCCTTTGCATATTACGATTCAGCAGTAATGCGAAAGAGGCGATAGCGTGATTTCCGAGCAGCAATTGGATCAATTTCGAGTGGATGGTAGTCGTATAAGAGTAGTGCGGGACGCTCATGAGAGCAATGATGTTGTTGGGATCGTCGTGGCATGGGATGCTGAAAGTGTTGTGATCAGAAAGGCGAATCGAAGAGTTGTGAAGGTTAGCCGCAGCTATGTGATCGAGCCTGCAGAACAGCCCAGAAGCAATGTGCTCCAGCATTCAGAGCAGGATTCTCTGCAGGATACATAAAGGAAACGAATGCCCGCTTGTTTCGTATCATTCAATATAATCAAATGCGCATTGCGCTGTAAGCAAATGGAGGCTGCTACTATGAAATGTCCAGTTTGTGAGAATGTTCGCATGAGGGAAGTGGAGAAGGACGGCGTCATGATTGATGTTTGTCCGGATTGCAAGGGAGTTTGGCTGGACCGTGGAGAGCTGGATAAGCTGATGCAAGGGATACGGGAGTTGCAGAGCGATTACAACAAAATGGAGCAGCAGGCGAACAGACCGCCACAGAGCGGCCCTGTCAACATGGGTCAAGCTCCGTCACAGCAGCAGCCCGGACAGCCGCAAGGCTCCAATGGCGGCTACGTGAATCCTTCCTTCCAGCAAGGACAACCGGGTGCGTATGGCAACGGCCAGCAGCCGCAGCAAGGCGGCTATGGCCAACAACAAGTGCCGCCGCCCCAATCCGGACAGTACGGCAATTACCAGCAGGGCTATGGCAGTCATTCCAAGCACGAGATACACTACAATAAGTACGGCCACCCTTATAAGAAGAAAAAAACGATGCTCGATGTATTAGGCAATTTGTTTGATTAATGCCCGGTAACGGACAATAGAAGCTCCAGCCAATACCGTCCATATGCCCCCTGAGAGGGATATAGGGATGACATTGGCTGGAGCCTTTTCATTCCATGAATGCGATGCGAGGTATGATGGCTTGCTTGTTATTCCATTCGTTCAAACTGTGTTGCTGTTCTGATTTGATCTCTCATATGGAAGCTGAGCAGCCATAAGCGTACCTTGTCGCCGACCCTTAGCTCTGCTGCAGAATTTTTCGGAGTGCCGTTAGCAGACTTGGACCTGTCGGTCAAATGGACGACTTGTTGGTTACCGAGAGTGAGCTTGAAAGTGTTCGGCTCATCTTGAAGGGGCTCGATAGCTGTTAGGATGCCTTCCAGATCGTGGCTGTTTTCCTCTGATTTCACGACAACGAGCTCAAGCGCCGATGTTTGGCCAGGATAGCTTTCGAGCATCAGTCCATTCCCCCACACATCAACGGTCTGGCCAATCTTCATGTCTGCCAGTACCAACGGTTCATCTGAACCGCTCTGGACCAATCGGGTGTCCGTCTCTTCGATCGAATACCAGGCCGCATCTGGCATTGTTTGGGCGTTATCGATCATATGTGATGGATCGACAATAAGCAAACGTTTCCCCGTCTCATCAATATCCTCAATGCGCCCGCGCATATTCGGCTGCTCCTGAAGTATGAATTGTTGAATATCCAGCTTGAATGTCGCGCCTGCCGTGCTGTAAATATGTTGCTTGAGCTGTTCCAGCTCGTCGTCAGACAGTTTCTCGCGATGATTGTGCCGTTGGCGAACTTCCAGGTATACGGTATCGGCATCCGACCAGCCGCTCATCTTCTGAACATTATACTTGTCAAAAACACTATCCATTTTGTATACAAGGTTCTGCATGTCTTCGATTGCTTGCGGAGAGGAGGCGGCAGGTTTCTTGTCGGATGGAGCGGTCCCATTCGAGGCTGGCGCGGAGCAGCCAGAGGCAGCTGCCAATGCAGCGGAGACAACCGTTGCAAGCAGGATGAGTCGGACAGAATTGTTCATATGATGCACCCCCTTATACGTATTCATGCCATTATCGACGTTCTTAAAGTGGGAAAGGTTACATGAGCTATCATATTGTCATTATTGTTTGAAAATTAGAACTTCATCCGCGTTCCTTGACTTCGCCATTACCCGGTGATAAGATAATAAACGTGATTCAGAGACGGTTACCGTTCATGAATCCGAGCATACGCGGTCGTGGCGGAATTGGCAGACGCGCTAGATTCAGGTTCTAGTGTCAGCAATGACGTGGAGGTTCGAGTCCTCTCGACCGCATCCCTTAAACAAACCCGAGAAGCCTGGTAAGCTAAGGCTTCTTTTTTGTGTTGAGATTCGGATGTTTGAGGTTTAAATTCCTTTTTCTATTTGTTCAAGGTTGCGAATTGTAAATAGACAAATTATCGATTTTATTTACAAAATTTAAATTGTAAAATAAAGTTAAATATAGACAAAAACATTTTTGGAAATAGTTAATATTTTATTATTTTATTAGAAATTGTATCGTTTTACAAAAAATAAACTTGAATCAATGATAAAATGATCATTGACTAGGTTTTTAGGCCAAAATATAATTAAATTAGTAACGACCATGTCGATATTGACTTTATTTGTCTGACTATCGAGATGGCGTGAAGAGAAGTAATTTTTGAAAGCGTTTTATTCATTGTCGTATTGCTGATTGAGGAATTGTTTATCGCACGATTATAGACACATAGGCTGCCGGCCTAGCATTCCAGTAAAGAAGAGGAAGGGGTTGATCCGTTAGTGATGTTGACTAGGGAGCAAATTTTAATAGGGAGGCGTTACTGGCTAAATCACTTGTCCGGTGAAATTCCCCGCTCGGGATTGCCAGTCCAGTATCCGAAATCATCTGTTTTTGAACAAGCGGTCTACACGCATGAGTTTCCAAGGGATCTATCGAGTCGACTGCTGCAGATAGGCAAAGGAAAGAAGGTTGCTCTCTATATCGCTCTGCTCGCGGGGTTTCAAGCATGGCTAGCCAAGGTGAACGGAGGCCAGTCGGATATCGCGGTGACGATTCCCGTGCTTCCGGTTTCTGCTGATGATGTTCTAGGAAGATCGATCATCGTTCGGAATGAAGTTCTGCTTGAAGCAACATTCAGAGAAACGCTCGAACGCGTCAAAGGGACGGTAACGGATGGGTACAGGCATCAGTATATCGGCTTGCACGAGATCAACGAGCAGCTGGGATTGCAGAAGGAAGAGATGTTATCGACGCCGCTTGCGATTGCGATGTCTGGCCTGCACGAGGACGCTGACATTCGTTTGCTATGCAAAGGAAAACATGAGGTCGTTATTGTAGCAGAGGACTCCTCTGATGAGATGATTGTGAAGTTTCACTATAATGGTCGGTTGTTTGCTCCTGAAGCGATGGAGATTTATGCCCGCAGCTTCATGCTTGCATTGCAGCAATATTTAGCTGCTCCTGACAAGCCTGTAGGCGAAGCGCTTCTCCTTCCGAAGGAGGAGGGTGAGCAGCTGATCGAAACGTTCAATGCTACCGATGCAGCCTATTCCAGCGAGCTGACTATTCCTGCGCTCATTGAAAGACAAGCGCTGCTTGCTCCTCATCATATTGCGGTCTGCTCGCAGGGCGCAGAGATGACATATGGGGAGCTGAACGAAAGAGCAAACCGGCTTGCCGGTCTGCTTATTCATCAAGGCATCGGCCCAGGCTCGTATGTGGCTGTCCTGCTGGATCGGTCCGTAGAGATCATTATTAGTGTCTTAGGGATTCTTAAAGCAGGAGCCGCATATGTGCCGATCGAACCCGGATTTCCGAAGGCCAGAATCGAAACGATTCTGAGAAGTCTTCCTATTCGGTGCATAGTCACCAAAACCGCGGTCATGCGGCCTTTTCAAGAGTTGATTTGGAAAATAGAGCATGTGCAGGACGTTGTGTATATGGATGTAACGTCACTTCAGCCGCCTGCGGAAGGAGTGGATGTGGAGAGGTTCGGCAATTTGTGGGATCGTGTCGCTGAGGAGTCCGTCGATCGCGTTACGGCGGGCGGGTTTATTAGCAGCTACAGCGGCTTGCCCTTCTCCGAGGCGGAGGTGGACGAATATCGCGACCGTGTCGTGGAATTGGCCAGCCCCTATATCTCGGGTCAGTCCAGCGTGCTTGAGATCGGCTGCGGTTCCGGTCTGATTGCTTTTAGCATCGCACCTATGGTCGAGCGGTTTGTTGGCGTTGATCCATCCAAGCGCATGCTGGAGATGAATCGTACGCGATCGGCAGAGCTTGGGCTAACGAATTCGGAATGGCTGGAGGGTTACGCGCTTCAAATCGGCGAGATGGACGAGGGCAGCTTTGATCTCATTATGATTGCAAGTGCGGCGCAGTTTTTCCCCGGATACTTTTATTTCGAGCAGGTTGTGCGGGAAGCGATTCGCTGTCTCAAGCCTGGCGGAGCGCTGATTATCGCAGACGTTATGGACTTGCGGCGGAAAGAGATGTTTCGAGATAGTCTCCTGGCGTATAGGAAGCAGCAAGGGATGGCGGCTTATACAGGAGCGCAGTCCGATCAGGATTTGTATTGCGATGAGGGCTTCTTCGTTGATTTGCAGTGCCGTATTCCGGATATCGGGCATACAGAGATTATGCACAGAGAGGAAGGCTTTAACAACGAGCTGGCGTACCGTTATGATGTAGTCGTGCGCAAGGGAACGGATATCGGACAGGGAGAAGCTGCCATTACGGAAGAAGAGCGGATCGCCCGCTCTCGCAAAAGAAGCTGGACGCTGGCTCATATCGACCAATTTTCCAATGAGGCTCCTCGTACAGAGCTGACTTCGGAGCATGAGGCCTACGTTATTTTCACATCGGGTACAACCGGAACGCCTAAGGGTGTAGTCGTCCGCCATCGTCCAGTCATCAATCTCATCGAATGGATCAATCGGACGTTCGGCGTTGGCGCGCAGGATCGACTGCTGTTTGTCACCTCGCTTTGCTTCGATCTCTCGGTCTATGATATTTTCGGCACGCTTGCTTCAGGAGGATCGATTCGAATTGCTTCAGAGGATGAGCTTGCCGATCGTGAGCGTCTGCTGGAAATTGTTCGCCATGAGCCGATTACGTTCTGGGATTCTGCGCCGGCAGCTCTGCAGCAGCTTGCTACATTAATGGAGATCAACAGTGATAACATGATACCGAATCTCAATCTTCGTCTTGTATTCCTGAGCGGCGACTGGATTCCGCTGACATTGCCTGATGTTCTGGCAAAGCATTTTCCGAACGTGCAGGTTGTGGCTCTCGGAGGTGCAACGGAGGCGACTGTCTGGTCCAATTATTATCCGGTACGCAAGGTGGAGGAGCATTGGGTCAGCATTCCGTATGGAACGCCGATTCAGAACGCCAGGTACTATGTGCTGGATTCTAATCTTCAGCCTTGTCCACCGTTTGTTCCTGGAGATTTGTTTATCGGGGGAGAATGTCTGGCGTCGGGGTATACGGACCAGCGCATAACGGAGGAGCGGTTTATTGCTGATCCCTATCGGAAGCAGGAGGTCGCCGGTGCAAAGATGTACAGAACGGGCGACTTGGCCAGATGGATGCCGGATGGCGTCATTGAATTTCTTGGACGGAGCGACCATCAAGTGAAAATTCGCGGTTATCGGATCGAGCTGGGGGATATTCAAGCACAGCTATTGAAGCATCCGCGCGTGCGCGAAGTGCTCGTAACAGATTGGACGGATTCGAACGGGAGCAAAGCATTGTGCGCTTATTATACTTCGAGCGGTGATTTGCCTTACGGTGAATTGAAGGAGTATTTGGCCAGCATACTCCCTGACTATATGATTCCATCCTATTTCGTCCCATTGCCAGCGATGCCGATAACGGCGAACGGGAAGATCAACCGCAGCGCATTGCCCGCTCCGCAGAACCATATCGGCAACAGTGATTGCTATGAAGCGCCGGAGAATCCGCAAGAGGAGAGATTGGCGCAAATTTGGCAGGAAGTGCTGAGCTTGGAGCGGGTTGGCGTATTGGACGATTTTTACGCATTGGGCGGAGATTCGCTTAAGGCTGTTCAAGTCGTGGCAAAGGCCAGCGAGTACAAAGTGGCCATCGGTTTGAGAGATATGCTGCAATACAGAACGATTCGCGAAATTGTGCAAGCCGGAGGAGGTCAGCTCCTGGGCGATGCCGCAGCTGGAATCGCGGCTGCCGCTGAATGTGAGCCGGAGTGTGCGATAGAAGCATCCAATGAGAATACAAAGAGATATAACGTCCAATTCGATGACAGTGTGGAAGAGATCCCTTATTACTATCCATGCTTAATGGGGGCGATATATACAAAATTGCGCCATGAGACAGGTTATCCGATTCCGAGAGGCTTTCTGCCCGTTGGCAGGGGATTAGGTACGATCATATTCAGTGTTCCAAAGTCTGGGGAAATGGTAGATCGGCTGCTGCTTGACGATGTTCGGGATATTCCGGGATTTGACTTGTCCGCCAAGCTCGGCATTGAAGGCAAGCCGCTAAGCTTTGATTCAGTCGAGGAGGTCATGGCGTGGTGTGAGGAACGGATGCGTGAAGGCCAATTGCCCATAGGAGTCGGCACAACGTATTATTTGAATTATTCTCATGATTATTTGATGGACGAGGATCAATTTGCGGACAAATTGCTGGAAACTGAATTGGCGACTTTGTCCAGCAATGAAGCGGGAATCCATCACTCCCACATGTTTTTGCTGGTTGATCATACGGATCGCGGCTACAAGGTTTATGACAGCACCTATAATTTTTTTGGAATGATTCCTGATGACGAAGCAAGGCGTTCGGTTGCCGGCGCAGGCAACATGGAATTTCTGAAACGTTATCCGCTGAAATACGCGAATGCGCAAAATTTGGTCATCGATGTAAGCTTTGAGCGGTTCCAGCCTATTCCGCTGCAGCAGCTGGCGCTGGAGCTTCTGGAGAAGCATATTCAATATTATACTTCTTCCGAGCCAATCGAGCATGAGAACGAAGGAAGAGTGCTCTATAGCGGCTTTGCGGCTTTCCAGCCATTCCGGGAGCTGCTTGAGGATGCGTTCTTGCAAGAGGATTTCCATGTGGAGCTATACAACTTTGTTGTTTTCTGGTTGAGAAAGTGGAAATACACGTATATGTTCTTCAGAGATTTTCTGTTGGACGCAGCGCGGCTCTTGAGCCTGCCTTCACTTGCGGCGTTGACCGAAAGTGTGGAGGCTTCGATTAAGCATTTAGGCAATTTATTCGATCGGCTGCTGGGCAGCATTGACACTATCAATGAAATGCCTGCCGAAATACAGGCAAGTCTTCAACTCGTATTGGACGGTTTGGTGACGATTGAACAGGAGCAAAGGAAGGCGCTGACCAGCCTGCAAAGCGAACTGGAGCAGCAACAGACGAGCGGCAGTAGTATACGTTGAACGATAAGCTATTGTGGTGGAATTGACAGACGCGCTGGATTCAAGATCTAGTGTCAGTGTCAGCAATGACGTGGAAGCTCGTGTCCTCTGGGCCGCATCCATACGAACAGAGGTTTCAGCTCATGTGGCTGAAACCTCTGTTCGTTGATAGGGGCTATTTTTTGAAACCAATTCATATATTCTGCGTACGAAATCATTGTGAAGGGAGGACAACGATTCATATTAAATAGGTTGAAAAAGTTTCTTACAATCAAGTTTCTAATCATCCGGAGGTGAATCCCTCAAGCGAGGGAACGTATTGGACATAGGCATCGTAATCAATCTTTTATTAGTAGCGTTATTAATCTTCCTGACTGCATTTTTCGTCGGGTCCGAATTTGCCGTAGTTAAAGTCAGAATGTCCAGAATTGAACAGTTAATTGCTGAAGGCAACAAAAAAGCGTTGGCGGCTAAACGGCTGGTCACGGATTTGGACTACTATCTGTCCGCCTGTCAGTTGGGGATTACGGTAACGGCCCTTGGACTGGGCGCGCTCGGAGAACCGACGGTGGAAAAGCTGCTGCACCCTGTATTTATTGAGCTTCAAATTCCTGAGGCGTGGTCGGGCATTATTTCCATAGCGCTCGCACTATCCATAATGACCTTTCTTCATGTCGTTATTGGAGAGCTTGCCCCCAAGACGCTGGCTATTCAGTATGCTGAACGCATGACCTTGATGCTTGCGCGTCCGTTGGTTTTATTTGGAAAAATCCTTTTTCCACTGATTTGGACACTCAACGGATCTGCACGAATTATGCTGCGAGCGTTTGGCGTTAAGCCTGCCGGACATGAACAGGCACATTCCGAGGAAGAATTGAAAATTATTATGGCTCAAAGTTTTCAAAGCGGAGAAATTAATCAAGCTGAGCTTTCCTATATGCAAAATATATTTGCTTTCGACGAGCGTGTCTCCAAAGATATTATGGTTCCCAGACGGCAGATGATTGTGATGGACCAAGATATGGACAAGGAGCAAATTCTTCAAATGATTGACGAGCATCGCTATACACGTTACCCTGTAACAAAAGATGGTGACAAGGACAGAATTGTCGGCTTTGTCAATGCTAAGGAGCTCGCAACGAATATTGCGCTAGGACGACCGTACATGCTTGCTAAACATATACATGAAATTGATATCATTCATGAAGGCTCGCCATTGCAAGAAGTGATGGTGAAAATGCAAAAAAAAGGTGTCCATATTGCGCTTGTTATTGATGAGTATGGCGGGACAGCGGGCTTTATTACGCTGGAGGACATTTTGGAGGAAATTGTCGGAGAAATCCGCGATGAATTTGATAAAGATGAAATTCCGGATATTGTTAGAAAAAGTGAGAACGAGTACCGCATCAGTGGACGGGTACTCTTGATCGACCTTGAAGAGCAATTCGGAGTTGCTTTTGACAATAGCTACAATGTCGACACAATAGGAGGTTGGCTGCAGACCCAAATGACGTCTACCGACGGTAAGCTGCAAGCGGTTATCCAAGGCAAGCAATGCTGGAGAGTCGTTGAAATGGACAATCATCAAATTGTAACTGTTTCGCTTGAGATCAGAAGCGGTTCGGACAAGGAATCGACTGAAACGGACTAACTTTACAATCGCCCTTCAGAAAGTAATTTCTGAAGGGTTTAATCTTGAGGTGAATGGAAAAGGATTATGCGAGGCAGTGTAGAAGAAATAGATATGCATTCAGGAAAGGGCTCGGGTAAAATGAAAACGATTACGGTGGAACAACTGCAACAAAAATTAAAGCTGGAGGTGCTGGCAGGTGAGGATCAATTGCAGCGTTTGATTACTCATCCCAAAGCGCATCGCCCTGGCCTGGAGTTCGTCGGTTATTTCGATTTCTTCCCCATGAATCGCGTGCAGGTGCTTGGCAGGAAGGAAATCACTTATTTGCATAAGCAGTCAGAGGAAGAACGCAATCTGCATATCGGCAATGTCGTGAAGTATCATCCGCCTTGTTTTATCGTTACGGCCAAGCAGGAGGGCCTTAAATATTTGATGATTTATTGTCAGCAGGAAGGAATTCCGCTCCTGCGGACGGAAGATACGACATCAGAGTTTCTGGGCAAGCTGGATGCTTATCTTGTTCAAGCATTGGCCCCGCAAATAGCTGTACACGGCGTATGCATGAACATTTCGGGCATCGGAGTTTTGCTTAGAGGAAAGTCAGGAATTGGCAAGAGCGAGACGGCGCATACACTTATTCGCAGGGGACACCGCCTTGTCGCGGATGATATTGTGGTGCTGAAGAAGCTTGGCCCGCACACGCTTCTCGGCACTCATAATGAAACGACCAGGGAGTTTCTGGCGCTTCGCAGCATTGGTCTTATTAATGTTGTTCGCTTGTATGGGAGGAAAGCGTTTCAGGACGAAACGCGGATTGTCCTCGATATCCTGCTAAGCTCGTGGCAAGATCAAGCATTAAACAATGAACTGGAGCTTGAGCCATCATCTACGGAATATTTGGGTGTGCAGATTCCGCATATTGAAATTCAGCTGCAGCCTGGACGAGATGTTGCAGGTATGATCGAGGCAGCTGCGAACAGCTGGTACTTGAAGCAGCAGGGCTACAGCGCGGCTGAGGAATTCTTGAAGCGGATTGAAGAAGAAATGAAATGAAATCTCTTAGCAGCAACTAAGAAGCTTGCACAAGGGCCTGAAAAGGTCCATTATGCCCGGTTCGATCCCAAGAACGATAAGGTTGCCCAATTGCTTTATCGCACTATCAAAAAAGCAGCTATATGCTATGCGGAGTTACATCTTCGCTAGATAGCTGCTTTTTTGCGTTAACCGGAGGGGAGCTGCCTGCCAGCTGTATAAAAGACGTACGCTCCCTCTATTCTATGGTACGATAGGAATTGGGAAATGATTGGATATTAAAACATGATAAAAGAGGAGGCAAATGAAATGGGAAAAATGAAGATGAATATGGGGGGATTGTTGAAAATTGCTTTATGCTTGCTGCTGCTGGCATCACCGCTGCTGTCTGGCGGGGCAGGTACGGTTCGTGCTGATGGGGCGTCAGCATTCGAAAGGGTACTGCCGCTCGGGCCTGACGGCAGCAACAGCGGACGCTTCGAGAGGGTGAATGATGTCGCGGTAGCCTCGAACGGAGACGTCTATGTCGTCGATATTGCCTACGATACCATTATGAAATACGATGCCTCTGGCAGCTTTGTATCGAGCTGGGGCGGATATGACTCGCTGGGAGGAAAAGGGAAATTTAACGGGGTGCGCGGGATTGCAGTGGATACCGTCGGCAACGTGTACACGGTTGAGGTTAACGGGAACAGAGTCCAGAAGTTTGACGGCAATGGAGCCTTTATAAAGCAATGGGGCAGAAATGGAACGGCTGACGGCCAGTTTCGGGAACCGACAGATATTGCTGTTGACAGCATCGGCAATATTTACGTGACGGAAGGCGGGAGCAGCAACAGGGTTCAAAAATTCACTTCGGACGGTGTCTTTGTTGCGAAATGGGGCGGCAGCGGCACAGGCAACGGGCAGTTTATGTCCCCGCAAGCGATCGCTATTGACAGCAATAATCATGTATATGTTGGTGAGTCCAGCGGCAGCCGCGTGCAAAAGTTCACTTCGGGGGGTGTTTATGTTGCGCAATGGGGCAGCGCCGGAGATGGAGACGGCCAGTTTAACGCAATTAGCGGGCTGACGGTAGACGGTGCAGGCAATGTTTATGTAGCCGATAAAGTTACCCTATTTGATAGGAATACGATGAGGAATGTTTACAGCAAAAATCGTATTCAAAAATTCAGCTCCGACGGCGACTTCTTGCTACAATGGGGCGGAGACGGAGCTGCGGATGACAAGTTTACGCAATTAAACGGCTTGGCCATTGACAGCAATGGAAGCATCTATGCCGCCGACGGCAGTCTTGGACGGGTTCAACTATTTGACGGAACGGGCTCTTATGAGAGAAGCTTGCTGAGCTACAGCGTTCGCACCGGCTATTTCAAAATGCCGATGGGAATTGCCGTCGACGAAAGCCGCAACATGTATGTCGCCGATACGATCAACAACCGCATTCAAAAGTTTGATGCAGCGGGGGTCTTCATTGCCGAGTGGGGAGGATCAGGAGAGCTGAACGGTCAATTCAAGACGCCAAGCGGTATGGCCATTGACAGCTATGGCAATGTGTATGTGGCGGATAGCGGCAATCACCGGATACAAAAATTCGCTTCGGACGGAACCTTCATCTCGAAGCTGGGAACTGGAAGCGCTACAATCGCAGATGGCGGATTCTCTCATCCAGGTGGGGTGGCGGTTGACAGCAACGGAAATATTTATGTGGCGGACAGCGGCAATAACCGGATGCAGAAATTCGATGCTGCGGGAACCTTTGTTATGAAATGGGGCAGTATGGGCAGTGAAGAGGGACAGATGAGAGTCCCGGCGGGAGTGGCGGTCGATGGCAGCGGCAATGTCTTTGTCGCCGACACGAACAATCATCGCGTGCAAATCTTTGACAGTCAGGGCGGTTTTATTGCGGCATTTGGCGGAGATGAGCCCTCTGGCGGGGACGGGCCGTTTGGCGAAGAAGGGCCATTGGACGGTTATTTCAGCAGTCCCCAGGGCGTTGCAATCGACAGCAGCGGCAATGTTTATGTAAGCGATTCCAATAACTATCGGGTTCAACAGTTCAAGAAGAGCGGATCTTCTTATACATTCGAGAAGCTATGGGGGCAAAGGGGCTCTGACAACGGCCAGTTTTATATGGCTAGCGGCATTGCGGTGGACGATGGAGGCAATGTCTATGTCGCTGATACCGGCAACCATCGTATTCAAAAGCTGACGCAGGAGCCGCCAATCGTTGATTCGGAGCTGACCGGTCTGACGATCAGCGAGGGCCAATTGTCGCCGGATTTTGCGAGTAATACCGGGGTCTACACGGCTAGTGTAGCCCATACTGTCTATAGCCTCGTTGTGACACCGACTGCGGCTCATCCCGCAGCGGCAATCAAAGTGAATGAAGCCGCCGCATCCAGCGGCGCAGGAAGCGTGGTTGCTTTAAACACAGGCTCCAACACGATCGAGATCGTCGTGACAGGGCCGAGCAGCGCCCAACAAACGTATAAGATTGATGTGACGAGGGAGCCTTCATCCAATGCCGGATTGAGCAGCCTTGCGCTTAGCGACGGAAGCCTGTCGCCAGCATTCACGACTGGCACGCTGAATTATGAGGTCAGCGTGGATGAGGACGTTTCCAGCATGGTGATAACGGCTGTCACAGCCGACAGCGAGGCCGAGGTCAATGTAAACGGGAATCCGGCGGCTAGCGGGGTTGGAACTGTCGTGAGCCTGCTTCCCGGGAGCAATGTCATTCCGATAGCAGTCCGGGCGGCGGACGGAACGGAGCAAATTTATTGCGTTACAGTTATGCGTAATGTATCCTCGAACGCCGATTTGCTCAGTCTGTCTTTGAGCGAAGGGTCGCTCTCTCCTGCTTTCGCTAGCGATAACGAGAACTATACTGCAAGCGTAGATCACGCAAAGGCAAGTCTTTCTGTTACGGCGACGGTATCAGACCTCGTATATAGCACAGCAGCAGTCTCTGTTTACTCCAGCGGAAATGGAGACGTAACGACAGGACCGCTCTCTTTGTCAAGCGGCATACCTTCAGCAACGCTGCCGTTGGAAGTCGGCGACAATCGGATTGGGCTAAGTGTTACGGCACAGGATGGCACGCTGAACACATACACGGTGATCGTGACCAGGGCGGCGGACGATTCTTCTCCTTCTTTGCCCTCTTCACCTGGTTATAGTGGAAGCGGGAATGGGGGGGATGGCGGTGGAGGGACTGGATCTATCAACCCTTTCGAGGTCATCGTTAATGAGCAAAATCAAGAGCGGCTGGCGGTCGGGAGTATCCGGGAGGAGAATGGTCGGGTTGTGGCTTCCGCCATGCTGGATGCGTCTAAAGTAAGAGCGCTGCTGCTTGAGGGCAGAGGGGATATGCCAAAAATACGGGTAGCGGTAAATTCCCCGGCAGATATTGTATCGGTAGGATTGACAGGGGATGTAGTCAAAGCGATGGGAAGCAAGCAGGCCGTTCTGGAAATACAATCTATGATCGGGAGCTACAGATTGCCGGCAGCGGAGATTGCGGCCGCCAGTTTATTAGAGCAGTTCGGTGAGGATGCGCCTTTGCCTAGCATCTTGATACAAGTAGAAATTGCGAAAAGTACAGAGGACAAGCTTAAACAGCTTGCGGACAATGCGAGGTCGGGAGGTTATTCTCTGGTTGGCGAGCCGGTAGACTTCACGGTAAGCGCATCTTATAACGGCCGGACAATCGCGATGGAACGGTTCAATAAATATGTGGAGCGTGAAATTCCGTTGCCTGTCAGCGTTCTTCCGGGCGACGTCACTACGGCAGTCGTGCTGGATGCAAGCGGATCGCTGCGGCATGCGCCGACCTATGTGACAGAGCGCAGCGGTTCATATTCCGCTGTCATAAGCAGCCTGACCAACAGCAGTTATTCCCTTGTATCGCACAAGGCGTCCTTTGCGGATATGGAGGGTCATTGGGCTGAAGAAGCGGTGAAAAATATGGCTTCAAGGCTGATCGTGAATGGCGTCGATAGAGAGCATTTTCGCCCAGAGGCCGCAGTAACGCGCGCGGAGTTTGTGGCGATGGTTATACGCGCTCTTGGGCTGGCGGCTCATACAGGGGACAAGATATATGCTGATGTAAGTGCAGAGGCATGGTATGCCGGAGCTGTAAGAGAAGCGCATGAATATAGTCTTGTTCAAGGCTACGAAGACGGGACGTTCCGCCCGCAGGAGACGATTCGCAGGGAAGAGGCTGCGATCATTATGGCCCGGGGGCTGCCGCTGACAGGAACAGAAGCGCCGGTCTTGAGCGCTGCGGAGACGAATAGCTTGCTGTCCAGATTTGCCGATGGCGGCAAAGTCGGGAGCTGGGCCAGAGCCGCTGTTGCCGGCGTTTTGAAAAACGGATTGCTGAAGGGCTCTGACAAGGGACTGCTGCCGGGAAGCGCCGTCACCCGTGCGGAAGCCGCGGTGATGCTGGGGCGGCTACTGATGAAATCTGGGCTTATCGAGAACAGGAGCCTCAATTAATTGCAGCTCCCAAAAAGGAGCGGAACAGGTAAAGCGGCAACAGGCATCGAGTCGCTCCCTTTTTTGCCGAATTGCACGGTTTGATCGTGAAAAAAGCTTTCCGGTTATGTGACTAACCGGAAAGCTTTTACTTCGTATTCCTTATTGAAAGCTTCTGTACGACGAATTCGTGTTGTATTGAGGCTGCTGGAATGCATTGTAGCTGCTCACTTGTACGCTTTGCTCCAGCTGCTTGCAAATTTGTGTAACCTGCTGCATTTGCTGAACGGCTGTCTGATGGCCTTGCAAAGCATGTTGAATAACTTGGCTCGCATGATGCTCACGCTGTGCCAGCTCTTCCAAACGGACCGCATTTTGCTGCTCTTGCTGAAGCAGCTGTTGGTAAACCTGGCTGGCCTGATTCGTTTGGTTTATCAATTGCTGGATAATTTGCTCACACTGGTTGATCTGGTTCGTTAACGATTGATTTTGCTGCATGTGCAAATTCCTCCTCAAATTTAGATACCGTGGTTATTATTTGATACGTTCCCTGACATTATTCAAATGTTGATTGAGTTTGCACGAAAAAATATCTCGTTTCCTATTTTAATTCTATTCCGTAGAGGCACTTTTTGCCGTAAGCAGGAAAAACCGCGTTAAAGCAAGGATGTGCAGCGGGAAGAGTTGCTGTAAGCAGGAAAAATCGTCTTATTGCTCCAAAAAAACCATTCATGACTCGCTTCTTGTAGCTTTAAACCGGAAAAACCTGCTTACAGCGCACCAAACGGACCTCTCGCCAACTTTAAGACGGAAAAATCGTCTTACGGCCAGCATCGAGAGACAGCTCCATCTGATGAAGGTGTGACCATTGGTCATTATGGAAGAACGTCTTTGTCGTTGTGGGAGTTTTGCATATTCAGCGATTGAACGAAAAGTTCTGAAATGATGAAAAGTTCTGAAACGAAAAGTTCTTTACTTTTTTAGTTGCACGCGCTATAATCTTAATTACTGTGTTGGGAACGAGCATATAGCAAATCCCCATCCATACGCGGTCGTGGCGGAATTGGCAGACGCGCTAGATTCAGGTTCTAGTGTCAGCAATGACGTGGAGGTTCGAGTCCTCTCGACCGCATCATACTTTACAATTAACAGGTTCGTGAAATTGCTGATGCAGCAGTTTTCGGACCCTTTTTTGTGTTTTAAGATCAATATTGGCTGTGGTTGAAGAATGGGCTGGCGGAGCTGTGCCGCATAATGTAACGACTATATTGAAACGTTTCCAATAGGGTGCTATGATCGACTCAGTAGAGAGAACTTACGAGGTGATTGGATGGCCAGTATTAAAGATGTAGCGGGATTGGCTGGCGTAGCCGTGGGAACGGTGTCCCGTGTCATTAATCATTCCGGTGCCGTTAAGCCGGAAACACGCAGAAAAGTGGAGGAAGCGATCAAGAGATTGAATTATATTCCTAATGAGATCGCCCGAAACTTCAAAATGCAAAAATCGAAAATGGTAGCATTGCTGCTTCCGACAATTTCGCATCCTTTTTTCTCTGAGCTGGCCTATTATATTGAAGATGAATTGGATCGGGAAGGCTACAAGCTTATGCTCTGCAATAGCGGCAGCAAGCCGGAAAAGGAGCTTTACTATCTGGATATGCTGCAACAGAACAAAGTGGCGGGAATTGTCGGCATCACCTACAACGATATTGACAGCAGTGTAAGCACGGACATCCCGATCGTAAGCATAGACCGGCATTTCAGCAAGAGAATCATCTGTGTCACTTCGGATAATTATGAGGGCGGACGTCTGGCATTAAGAGAGCTTGTGCGAGCGGGGGCCAAGAAGCCGGCTTTCATCGGAACTGTCATCCCTGTTTCTAGTGAAATTATGAAGCGGAAATCCGGATTTGTCCAAGAAGCGAAGGCAATGGGGGTCGATTATGTTGTCTATGAGAAGCCTGATCCGATAATAGATGAGGATAAATACTATAATGAATTTTTTATGAGGCATGACGATGTTGACGGCGTGTTCGCAACTAACGATATGTTCGCTGCCCAATATATAGAGAGAGCAAGCAGGCGGGGCATCAGCGTACCGGGAGACGTAAAAGTTATTGGATATGACGGTATTCAGAGTCATGCTTATTTTCATCCGGTATTATCAACGATACGCCAGCCTGTGGAGGAGATGGCGCGAACAGCAGTCAAGCTGCTTCTGGGCCAAATTGGCGGGGAGTCCTTCCATCAGGATACGTATTGTCTTCCCGTTATGTACAGACAAGGAGAGACCACTTAAATTTTTTAGACAAAATTGGAAACGTTTCAATTCGTAAAAAAGACATTGCATAGCGATGACAGGGGGCAGACATCATGATAAAAGCGGAGCCTAACGACGGCAACCTGGTGTTCAGAATGATTTATAAACGGTTTCTTCTTATAATCGCCGCAATTCTGACGATAAGCATCGTATTCGGAGTGGTGCTTTTTTTCCGCAGTCAGGGCTATTATTCGGACATTATTTATAACAAGCAAGTAGAGCGGCTAGGCTTCGTCAATAGAAGCATTGAGAATGAAATCGAAATTATTAAGCGGGTTCAGTACAATGTGATGATGGATGAGAGAATTGAAAGCATCCGGTATTTCTTTGCGTCCAGCACGTATTTTGAGCGCTATGAGATGATGGAAGCTATGATGAGGCAAATGGAAGCTTTGAAGAATAGCAGCAGGCTCGTCGCTGATGCCAAAATATACTTTAAATCTGTCAACAAGGTCATCGGCAGCGATGAAATCAATGATCTGGACCCCGCTGCATGGAATGATATCCAACGTGATTTATTCACAGACTCGTCCCCCCTTCAGAACTATCATGATCGGCTCATAATTGTGGAAGCGCTTACAGATCCATCCGGAAACGAGCTCCCTGACTGTGTAATCATTGTGGACCTGGATAGGAGAGCCATTGAGGAGCAGCTGAAATACGCTCAATTAACGGATCAGGATGTGATCGCTCTAGTGGACCGGCATCATAATATCATCGTATCCAGTACAACGGACGGATATTCTCTGCTGGACGACACGCTGGAATTGCAAAAGCAGATGGAGCTGAACGGGCAGCAATATGATGTGATCCAAAGCGAATCCAGCTTCTTGGAAACCAGACTGTTCTGGCTCTATGTTGATAATACGAGCCAAGTTGTGGTAGGCATCAGCTTGACAATCCTGCTCATTTTTATCGTCATTATCGGGCTCGTTATTTTATCGGGATTTCTTGATTCTTATCGTCGTGTATACAATCCCTTGAAGATATTGCTGGAGGATGCCTTTCAGCAGGTGAGGGCGGGCAATTTCAAATACAGAATTACGAAATACGAGAAGTCGCCTATGGCTCCTTTATACAGCAGCTTCAATGAGATGGTCAGCCGTATTGATGTGCTGATTGAAAAGGATTTGAAGCAGCAGCTGCTAATCAGTCATGCCCAGCTCAAGCATCTTCAAGCCCAGATCAATCCCCATTTCATGTACAACAGCTACTATCTTCTATACCGGATGATCAAAATGAGAGATTACGACAACAGCGTTATATTGTGCGAGCATCTTGGCAAGTTTTATGAATATATTACGCGGGACGGCGAGGATGAGAAAATGCTTCACGAAGAAGTGGAGCATGCCCGTGTCTATGCGGCCATCCAGAGCTACCGGTTCCGGCATCGGAACCGTATTGAGTTTGGCGATTTGCCGGAGAACTGGGCTTATGAGCCGATTCCCCGGCTAATTATTCAACCGCTGCTAGAAAACGCATTCCAATATGTTTTTGAAAAGGTTTCCTCCAGCAGCGGCAATATTCTTCGCATCTCTTTCCTTGAGGTTGAAAAAGGGCTGATCATCAGCGTCGAGAACAGCGGCAATGAAGATGAGCATACGATTCAGGAAATAAGCAATCTCATTCTGAGAGGGAAAAGGGACGGCAAAGTGACGGCTTTATCCAATATTCACAAGCGTCTGCAAATATTTTTCGATCAGGAGGCCGGTCTTGCCATTGCGAAATCCGGCTTAGGCGGTCTTCGTGTAGAAATCCATATTCCTGGACAAAGGACGGTGCATACAGAATGAATCAAAATGATCGCAAGCTGTTAATTGTTGACGATGAGCCGATTATTGCGGATGGTCTTCAAATGCTCTTTGCGGAGCAGAAGCAGTTGAAGCTGGATGTATCGGCGACTTCTTCGTCCATGGAAGCGATGGATTTGTTCGAAAGGTTGCGGCCGGATGTCGTTCTGCTCGACATTCAAATGCCGGGAATAACCGGATTGGAGCTGGCCGGCCAGATGAGAAGCTCCCGCCCGGAGGTCAAAATTATATTCCTGACCGGCTATGACCAATTCGATTATGCCTATAAAGCGATCAAGCAGGATGCGTTCGATTATGTCCTCAAGACAGAAGGCGACGATAAAGTAATCGGCGCCGTCACAACTGCTCTCGACCGGCTGGAATATGAACAGAAGCTGCAAATGGAATACCGCCATGCCCAAGTCCAGCTCTCCAGCATGTTTCCCGTCTTCCGGCATAATCTGCTCGCTGCCCTGCTTGCGGATCATATGACAGACTTGCCGGAGCTGGCGCATGCGATGGCTGAAATCGATGAGGCCTTTCAGCCCGATCAGAAAGTGATCCTTATTGTGGGCCGCTGCGGCGCTGACCGGCTGCCGCTGGCGGCCAAGGGCATCGTTCAATTAACGGTAGAGCAAATTTTGCAAGCCCAGCTGGTGTCCGAATCTTTCCGAATTGTGGGCATTCCCTACTCGGAGGATATTGTCTGGTTCATTATTGTTCTGGATCAAACGGTTATGCCATCGGTTCTTGTCTCGCTTCTGGAGGACACGCAATCGATTCTGAACGATCAGGCGGGCTGCCCGGTATCCTTCGCGGTAGCAAGCGAAGAGGTGCCCTGGCTTGAAGCCGGCCGCAAGTATCAAGCGCTTAGAAGGATAATCGTCCAGCTTAATCTGCACCGTCAGGAAGGCATCGCTGTAGAGGGCGCATTCTATCAGGGAGAAGCGGCGATGGAGGAAGAACGGGAATATGCGGAGATTGTCCGTATGCTGCCTCGGGTTGGAAATTTGGAGGCGCATTTGCAAAACGGCCACCAAGAGTCATTTCTAAGCATGATGAACGAATTCTGCCAAGTGCTGTCCGGCATTCTCAGCCGCCGTTCCTTGCATGCCATAGAGCTGTATTTGTCCGTTTGCAGAGTTCTCCTAGCCTATATTAACGAGAATCAATTGAGCGGCAAATTATCGTCCGAGCTCGATTTGTCACTGCTGTACAACCCTGATTCGATGACGGATTGGGCTGAACGGGCCCATTTTCTGTCCAAAACAGCGACAGCGCTATGCGATGCGGCAGAGATGGAGCGCAAATACAATACGGAAACGACAATTGCCCGGATCAAGGACTATATTAATCATCATTTGTCGTCCGATCTGTCGCTTACTGCGCTGGGCAAGGCAACGGGCTTCAATCCCACCTATCTCTCCCGCATGTTCAAACGGGATGAAGGCATCGGACTGCATGATTATATAACCGATTGCAGAATCAATCTTGCCAAATCGCTACTGATGAACACGAATATGAAAATTTATGAAATTGCCCAAAAAAGCGGCTATGACAACTCCAATTATTTTATCCGGACGTTCAAGCTGCTGGTCGGACAAACGCCGCAGGAATATCGGAATCAGGACTAAGCATCTGTTTTGTTCAATGAGTAAAGAAATGAAAGTAAAAGTACGAAAGTTAGCATTTCAATAGGAGCGGGAAAATTCAATAATTAAGATGCGATCGCAAAAAGAAAACGCTTTAATCAAGGAGGGGATCGACATCATTGCGTCTGGTAAGGCAAGAAAAAAGTGGTTTTTCAAGGAGCTCCCGTTCCATGCCATGCTGCTGCCTGCCGTAATTATAACGATTATTTTCCGCTATGTACCGATAGGCGGGTTATCCGTTGCTTTTATGGACTATCAGACGGTCTTCAGTTTTTTCGAGCAGGAATGGGTAGGGTGGGATAATTTCACCTATATTTTTAATCTTCCCGGGTTTAGTAATGTGTTATGGAATACCTTCTTCATTGCTGTTATGAAGATTATCGGAAATTTAATTGTGCCCGTTGCGTTTGCGCTGCTGCTCAATGAGGTTCGACACAGGTTATTTAAGCAATCGGTGCAAACGCTGCTGTACTTGCCGCATTTCTTATCCTGGGTCGCGCTTGCCGGCGTACTGGTCGATATACTCTCGCCATCATCGGGAATAGTGAATAATGTACTTGGTTTTTTCGGAGTAAACCCGATATTCTTTCTCGGCAATCCGGATATATTTCCTTACACTCTTGTCATGACAGATGTCTGGAAAGAGTTCGGCTGGGGGACAATTATTTATCTGGCGGCCATCACGACGATCGATCCAACGCAATACGAGGCGGCGGTCATCGATGGAGCGGGCAGATGGAAGCAAACGCTGCATGTGACACTCCCTGCGCTGGCTCCGGTCATTATCCTGCTAACGGTGCTTGGAATCGGCAATGTGCTTCAGGCCGGTTTTGACCAGGTGTACAATTTGTACAGTCCGCAAGTATACAGCACCGGCGATATCATTGATACGCTTGTATACCGGATCGGAGTTGTGGATGTGCAGTTCGGGCCTGCGGCGGCTATCGGATTTTTCAAATCGGTCGTTTCCTTCTTATTGATTGTTACAGGGTATAAGCTGGCTCACAGATGGGCTGGATATCGCGTCTTCTAGCCGTCTTTTATGAAAGGGGTTGCAACAATGGAAGCAACTCATGCTTCAAGGAAGATTTTTCAGGTGTTTAATTTTATTATTCTCACTTTCGTGGCATTTCTTTGTCTGCTGCCGATCTTGAATCTGGTTGCGGTATCCTTCAGCTCGCGTTCGGTGGTTGAAGCGAATCAGGTCGGTCTGTGGCCCAAAGGCTTTAATATAAGCGCCTACGAGTTTATTTTCAGCAATTCACAATTTTTCAAATCGTTGTGGGTAACGGTTCAGAGGACCGTCCTTGGCTTGCTCGTTGAACTGAGCTTAACGATTCTCGTTGCTTATCCGTTATCCAAATCCAATAAGATCTTTCGTCTCAGAAGTTTTTATGTATGGTTTTTTATGGTGACCATGGTGTTTCACGGAGGACTTATTCCTACCTATCTGGTCGTCAATGAACTGCATTTGGTCAATTCGATATGGGCATTGATTCTGCCGGAAGCAATCGTCATGTTTAATGTGCTGCTGATGCTGAACTTTTTCCGGGCGATCCCGAGAGAACTGGAGGAGGCCGCATTAATGGACGGCGCCGGCTGGTTTGTAACGCTTACGAGAGTCTATCTGCCTCTAAGCCTGCCTTCACTGGCGACGATCACCCTGTTTGTTCTGGTAAGACATTGGAATTCATGGTTTGACGGTTTAATTTACATGAATATGCCGGATCAATATCCATTGATGACTTATTTGCAGACGATGGTGTTGAATCTGGATTTGTCGCAGCTCTCTTCCACGATGCTCGCCAATAATCCGTCGATGCTGGAAATAACGGGGCGATCCCTTAGAGCTGCGATGATTCTGGCCTGCACGCTTCCGATTCTGCTGGCATACCCGTTTCTGCAAAGATTTTTCGTCAAGGGCATGCTTCTCGGCAGCGTCAAAGGATAATGCGCAATCAGCTATGTATGGATAATGATGAGGGGGAATTTGCATGGTACTACGGAAAGGTAAAGGTAAACAAGCTGCTCTAATTGTGTCGCTTGTTCTGATAATGTTGACGATTGCCGCTTGCGGGAATGACACGAACGGGAAGGAGCAGCCGTCAGGCAATGACAGCGCGACGACTACAAGACCCGAAAACGACGGACCTCTGGCCAAATACGAGCCGGCGATTGAGCTTACAGCGATGAAAAACCTGTACGGCGACGAGCGTTATTTGCCGGGAGACGATCTGAACAATAATGTATGGACCCGCGCCTATGCGGAAGAGCTGGGCATCAAGGTCAATTACAAGTGGGCCGTTGCGGGGGAAGGCTTCCAGCAGAAGGTTACGATGTCTATCGCATCCAACGATCTGCCTGATATTATGACGCTTCCTGCCAAAGATTATTTCACATTGGCCAAGGCGGGCAAATTGGCCGACCTGACCCCGTATTTTGACAAATACGCTTCGGATACGCTGAAATCGACTTTAAATGCAGACGGCGGCAAGCAAATGAAAACGGCTTATGTAGACGGTAAATTATATGGAATTCCCCAGACAGGAGGCTCGGACGCCACTGCGGATATGATCTGGATTCGTCAGGACTGGCTGGAAAACCTGAACCTGTCTGTGCCGGAAACATTGGACGATGTTATTGAAATTGCGATGGCGTTCAGAAACGATGATCCGGACAAGAACGGCGTCAAGGATACATTCGGCATCGGCTTTCAAAAGGATCTGAACAGCGGAACCGGCAGCTATGAAGGGTTTTTCGCCGCCTACCACGCTTATGGGAAAGCATGGGTAAGGGGAGAAGACGGAAAAATAACTTATGGCGCTCTTAAACCGGGCATGAAGGACGCACTGGCCAAGCTAAGGGAGATGTTCGCAGAGGACTTGATTGATGTCGAGTTCGGGGTCAAGGACTGGAAGAAAGTCGGCGAAGATATCGCGGCGGGAAAAATCGGGCTCTTCTATGGAAGAGAAGGATTGCCATGGATGAGCGCCAAGGATGCGATCGTGAACAATCCGAAAGCGGAATGGATATCGGTTCCTATCGTATCCTCGGACGGCAAACCGGCCAAGCCGGCAACCAATGTGACGATGGAGCGCTATTTCGCCGTTCGCGCGGATGTTCAATATCCCGAGGCTCTAATCAAAATCATTAATTTGTTCCAGGACAGAATTAACAATCCTAAGACGACAATGGACATGCTGAGTAAATTTGGCGTTGATCCTGTAAGCGGTATCAATTTTGCCGCCTATGCCTTTGGAGGACTGGACCCGTCGGAGGATAAGCCGAACATGTACTTCCAGCAAATCAATGCTGTTATAGAAGGAAAAGAGACCGTAGACAATATTCATCCTGAGGCGGTTCGTTATTACAACACGATCAAAAATTATATGGATAAAGGCATGGATAAGGGGGCCGATCCGCTGGGCTGGAACTATTACAAGTTTCTTGGCCCGGAAAGCTCATGGAAAATCATTAGCCATTACCGTGAGAACAACCTGTTCGAGCGATCGGCCTGGTTCGGGCTGCCGACCAAGACGATGAGCCAGAAGGGCGCCACGCTGGATAAGCTGCAGGAAGAAACGTTCATTAAAATTTTGACGGGAAGCGCGCCGGTTTCCGATTATGACTCTTTCGTTGAGAACTGGAAGAAGCTCGGCGGCAATCAGATTACAGAAGAAGTGAATGAATGGTATAACAGCACCTTTGAAAATTAGAGGCGGGAGAGGAGAAGCGCTATGAAACAAGGCAGCAGACAACGATTCTATATGCATGAGGCAGAGCGCAAGAACATGCCGGGAATGGATACATGCGGAGATTTCATGCCGTTCTATCACGATGGCGTACATTATCTGTACTATCTGCACAAATATTGCATCTATGAAGTGACTACGAAGGATTTTGTCAGCTATGGGGAGCCTCGGCTTGCTATCGTCTGCGGCGGACCAGCGGAGCAGGATTGGCACATCGGCACGGGCAGTGTCGTTGAGCGGGATGGCGTGTTCCATTTTTACTACACCGGCTTTAATGAAAGCAACCGGGATACGGAAGGCAAGCATGAGCAGGTGCTTATGCGCGCAACCAGCGATGATCTGATCGAATGGGAGAAGGCCCCTTCCTTCTTGATCCCTCCCTATACGGAGCATTACGGCGATCTGCACTGGAGAGATCCGCAGGTATTCTGGAATGATGAAGCGGGCGAATACTGGATGGCCGTCACCGCAACGGAAAAGAACGGCCCCTTGAATCGCAGCGGCTGCACGCATATTATGAAGTCTGCCGATCTGGAGCAATGGAAGCATGGAGAGATGATCTACGCGCCGCGCTCTTATGCAACACATGAATGCCACGATATATTTCAAATGGGCGACTGGTGGTATATGGTGTTCTCCAATTATACACGCTGGTGGGAAACCCGTTACCGTATGGCAAGAAGCCCGGAAGGCCCATGGTTCATGCCTCCATACGATGATATGTTCGACGGTAGAGGCTACTATGCGGCCAAGACGGTGTCCAATGGGACGAACCGTTATCTTGTAGGCTGGCAAGCCATTCGCGCGAATATGGATGATGGGAGCCACTATCAATGGGGCGGAAGCACATTGGTGCATGAATTGGTTCAGCATTCCGATGGAACGCTTGGCGTTAAGCTGATACCCGCAATTGAGGACAGCTTCCGGCAGGAGCTGCCGCAAGCCCCTGCCGCCCATCTGGGCGTGTGGGATAAGGAGACAGCGGCGATCACTGGGAAGGAGCCTAACGGATTCGGTTGGATCGAGCTCGGCCGCATGGCTGAAGACTGTCTGATTGAAACCTCGGTACAGTGGTCAAGCGATACGCAAGCCTGCGGAATTATGCTGCATACGAGCGGCTCCGGACTGGAGAAATGGTGTCAGATTCGATTGGAGCCTCAGCGCAACAGGCTTGTCTTCGACCGCTCCAATAAATTTGACGGCCATCATTTGTTCGTGGAGGAGCGTTATATTCCACTGGACAGCTTATCCGGGGCCGATATAAAAATCGTCGCCAGCGGGAATATCATCATCATCTACGTGAACAACACGGCGCTTGCGACACGGGCGTACAATTACGAGTCCGGCAGCTTCGGACTGTTTGTCGAGCACGGCGAGGCTGTTTTTGCCAAGGTGAAGATATCCGAATAACCCGGGTTAAGGGAAAAGGAGAGGTGCATCATGCCTGCCATTATCAAACAAAATTATAGGGGCATCTATCATTACTCGCCACAAGAGAACTGGTTGAATGACCCGAACGGAATGGTTTATTACAAAGAAGAGTATCATCTTTTCTATCAGTACCATCCTTACGGAACAACCTGGGGACCGATGCACTGGGGCCATGCCGTCAGTAAAGATCTCGTCAGCTGGGAGGAGCTTGACATTGCGCTCGCGCCGGATGAGATCGGCATGATCTTCTCGGGCAGCGCTGTTGTGGACTGGCACAATACAACCGGATTTTTCGGGAGCGAGCCTGGCCTTGTCGCTATTTTCACTCATCATCTAGCGGTGGAAGGCAGCGACCCAGTTCAAACTCAAAGTCTCGCGTACAGCAAGGATAACGGAAGAAGCTGGACTAAATATGAGGGGAATCCAGTGCTCAGGCACGATTCCTATGTCGATTTTCGCGATCCCAAAGTGTTCTGGCATGAGGAGACGGGCCGTTGGATCATGATTGTCGCTTGCGGTCAGACGGTATGTCTGTATCATTCTCCCGATTTGAAATCATGGACGTTTGGAAGTGAATTTGGTACAGGCATAGGCTTCCATGGCGGCGTGTGGGAGTGCCCCGACTTGTTTCCATTGCGTATTGATGAGGATTCATCGAGGCTCAAATGGGTGATGCTGGTCAGCATTGGCGATGATCCCGCTTATACGGAAGGCTCAAGGACGCAGTATTTTACCGGCGATTTTGACGGTCTGGCGTTTACACCTGACGAAGACTCGAATACCGTGCGCTGGCTGGATTACGGCCGGGATAACTATGCGGGTGTAAGCTGGTCCGACGTTCCATCGGCGGATGGAAGGCGTCTCTTCATCGGCTGGATGAGCAACTGGAAGTATGCCAACCTTATTCCGGCAGAGGAATTCCGCGGCGCTATGACCATACCGCGGGAACTTATGCTTCGTTCGAATCAGGACGGCGGTGTAATCGTGGTGCAGAAGCCGGTGCGTGAGCTGGAGAGCGCCCGTATTCCGGTGCTGGAGCTTGTGAATGTTTCCTGGGAAGAAGCGCAGAAGGCGCTGTCTTCCCTGCAACTGGAGAGCTATGAACTGCATGCTGTATTTGCGTCTGATTCATCCTTTGCCATTAAGGTGAGAGCAGGGGGCGATGAAGAGACCGTTGTTGGCGTGGACGCCGCTCAGGGAGTGCTGTATGTAGACCGTACGAAATCAGGGCTTCATGATTTTCATGAGCAATTCAGGGGGCTCCATACGGCAAAGCTGCAATCGTCAGGCGAGACGGTCAATCTTCGCATCTATGTGGACCGTTCCTCTGTCGAAGTATTCACCAATGAGGGTCAGGTGGTTATTACCGACCTGATATTCCCGGATCATGCATCCATAGGAATTTCGCTGGCAACTGATCAAGAGCGACTGTTGCTGGAAACACTGTCAGTGTATGCTATAGCACCCTCTGCCAAAGTTTTTGACTGAGTAAGCAGAAAGGAGGAGGTCAAGGGTGCGCATTGGAGCAATCGAAGCGGGTGGGACTAAGTTTGTATGCGGAATCGGCAATGAACACGGTGAAATCGAGGACAGGATCAGTTTTCCGACCGAACCTCCCGGGATCACTCTCGTTAAAGTCGTTTCGTATTTCAAAGACAAACAAGTGGATGCGATCGGAATCGGCTCTTTTGGTCCGATCGATATTCGCCCCGGAAGTCCGACATTCGGCTATGTAACAACAACGCCAAAGCCAGGCTGGGGAAATTATAATTTTTTAGGCACCCTGATGCGAGAGTTTCCGGTTCCCTATGGATGGGATACGGATGTGAATGCAGCGGCCTATGGCGAGGCGACATGGGGGGCAGCCAAGGGATTAAAAAGCTGTCTGTACTACACCGTAGGGACAGGGATCGGAATCGGCGTCTATTCGGAAGGCAAGCTTGTACATGGTCTGGTTCATCCGGAAGGCGGTCATGTGCTGACAAGACGGCATGCGGATGATGATTTTGCAGGCATATGCCCTTATCATGGGGATTGTCTTGAGGGCATGGCGGCTGGGCCGGCGATTGAGGCCCGCTGGAAAGTGAAGGGGGATGAGCTTCCAGCGGAGCATCGGGCTTGGGAAATCGAAGCTTTTTATATCGCCCAGTCGATTACAGGGGCCATTCTCTTGAATTCACCGGAGAAAGTGATTCTTGGAGGAGGCGTCATGCAGCAATCCCAGCTGTTCCCACTAATCAGGAATGCGGTGAAACAGAATTTGAACGGATATATAAACGCAAACGAGATTCTGCAGCAAATGGATGATTATATCGTGCCGCCGGGTCTTGGAGGGCATGCCGGGTTATACGGCGCATTAGCGTTAGGACTTTCGGCACTGAAGAGACAGGTGACTTTGATGTAAGGGTGAAGCCCGTTGTTCCAGCCTCAAACCTCATTTGCGTTACAACTCTGACGTAGCCACAAGTGTGTCGTCACAAGAAAGAACATGCCTGCTCGTGATGAGTAGGCATGTTTTTTTGGACTCTAATCAAGGAAGGTTAGGCATAAATATTTGATAATTGAAGAGACCATGTAGAACCGAATGCAGATAGAGTGGCCGATGTCGTTACTCCAACATTAGGTTGCCCTATACCAGCTCCTGTAGATAGAACTGCTTTCCAGGTTGTTGGAGCTGAATAATTAAATGTGAGAGTTGTTGGATTTGAAGTTAAGCTCTTTTGATACAAACCGCCGCCAATTGGAATTCCAGACACTCCATATATGACTTTCAGATTAGATAAAGTTATTTGATTGCTATATATCCCCCATCCGCCTGAGACATGATCCAGCTTCCAGTATACGAGTCCGTGACTATCATTAACATAAGAAACATAAACGGTTGAATAGGCTTGAATCGCAGATGTTGAGTCCCATGCAGAGTCATACCTGGATGAATCGTAACTGGCAAGTGTTGTAACTGCATAGGTAGAAACAATATCGCCACTTGTGTTCTGCTCTCTGGATAATAGTTGTGCTGTTTTATATTTAGTAACATAGAGCGAACTTGTATTTCCCTTGGAATGAATGATTTCTTTACTTACCTGATTATCGATTGGCAAATCCGAAATATTATTTCTCGCTCTTTCAACCAACTTTTTTTGATTCTTTATTTCTACATGCCTCTCTAATATTTTTGATTGATTGTTGGGAGACGAAGCCATAACCGGAAATGCTAATAAAAGTGTGATTAACGTTGATAACACCAAACTAACAATTTTCTTACCCATCAGACAACCTCCTATAAATTTATATTTAAACCATATATTGATCGTATATTACCCAATGCCATTTGTCAAACTATTCTCACGTGTTTAGTCGGATTTAAATTTAAAAAAACTGTTTACTAAAGAAAATCCCAATAGAAACGCAACAAGAAAATGTCCATTGTAATTAAATAATCCATTATAGACGAATGCCACTGTAGGAAATTCTAAGTAATAGGTTAAGAAAGGATATGCGGTTGCTATAAAACTTAAAATGAGAATAACGAGTTGAGACCGCTCTACTGTCAACACTTTAGGAATACCTCTAAACAAAGAAAAATAGATACCAACTAGGATTGGAATTGTTCCCCAAGACCATAAACTGTAGGCAAGGTTCATTGTTTCTTTATGTTTTGCGTCGAAATAACCAAAAAGCCTGTTTGCTAAAAATAAAACAACAAAGAACCCGACTGTCCAAAAAAAGTAATATGAAGTCCGTTTAAGCATTTGCTTACCTCCCAATTAAATTTTATCGTACTAGATATCATATTCCAGAAACCAACAACAAATCCCTTCTTTTAAATTTTCTGATTCGACTATTGCCCTATGACCAGAATTGGTTTTTGTTGTATAATTCAAGGAACTAACAGAAATGTTGGGATTAATTGTAGTCCTATGTTTTACAATGGAAAGGATATTGCATGCAATGAATGATGAAAAAGATCAGCTGTTGTTGCTCATTTCCCCACAGTTTTCATTTCTGGATGAATCCCTTCAACGAGAGGTCTATCAGCATTTTTACAAGATCAACTATAATAGAGTTCTGTTTATATTGCAGGATTACGGCGCAGTACAGGATGTTATACAGGAGGCTTTTATTAAGACACTGGCTAAAGCCCCTCCTGCTCAGGATTTCAACTACCGAAAAGCCTGGATAATAGTGACGGTAAGAAATCTTGCATTAACCTACTTGCGGAAACTGAAAAAAAACCGTAACGAAACCAGTATCGAAAGTGTTTTTCTAGAAGGAACTCCTTTCATATCAGAGGAGTCTGTTGAGAAACATGTGGAGGAAAGAATGCTCAAAGAATTAGTGTTGAAATATATTCAGGTGTTAAAGCCTGAGTATCGGGTTATCATTGAGATGAGGTGGAAGCAGCAGCTGTCCTACCAGGAAATGGCCGAGGAGCTGCAATTGCCCCAAACAACGATAAAGCAAAAATTGCATCGAGCAAGAGCTGCATTGAGGAGAAAACTGAAAGAATGGATGAATACCAATGAATGATAGTGAATTGGATCGGCTGATCGACGAAGCATTGGAAAGCATGCCAAAGATGCCTGTGCCTGATTCAGAACAATCATGGCTAGTAGTGAAACAGCAATATGCCAAGCTGCGCCGCAAGCAAAGGACTCGAAAAAGGCTGGCTTTAAGCAGCCTGGTAGCGGTCTCTTTTCTAGCTGGGGCTATTTTATTCGGGAATCCGACAGGTGTCACCGCGTTTTCACCCTTTTATCAGGCTGTGAAGGAATTGCCTAATCAAGTTGTTGCCTTTTTTTTCGGCAGCAATATAACCTCCGACAAAGGAGCAAAGACAGCTGCACCCAATGATTCGGACATTGTTTCTGAAGAGGATTTCTCTGTAGTTGAAGATGGCGGAATGACAATGGTGGAGGTAACGGAGGAACAAGCTTCAGAAATGCTGCAATTTGATATGCCCAAATTGAATTATATTCCGAAGGGTTACACACTCATGCAGATTGAGGTAGCCCAGTCGCAAACAAAAACAAAATCCGATCACATTATGTTCGTCTATCAGAATAGCAAGAAGCAGTTGCTTCGAATAACGGTTACCAGACTAAGCGACAATTTTGCAATCGGATCTGGAGCCAATCTTGCAGCAGCAACGGTGGAGACTGTTCAGCTTTCTCTCAGTGAAGGCATCTTGACCTTGAATAAGGGCGGAGCAAATAAACTCGAATTTCTGCAATCGAACATGTATATTTACATCCTTGGGTATATAGATCGAAATGACCTGATTCAAATTGCAGAGCATATGATGAAAAAATAAACAATCGAAGGCAATCCGGATTCCTGGACGGGATTCCGGATTGTATCGTTTCAAAGGAACACTAAGACGAGGGGATTAAAATATAATTACTGATGCGTTCTCCTTGTTCGTATATACCGCCTTCCATTACCCAATGAAGCGTCTTTGCGCGATAATAATAACCCGCAGTTACATTCCATGTCACATTAATAGAAAAAGAAGTCTTTTGAGTGCTGCTGCGATAAATGGGATTCCCAACATTTTCCCATTGATTGCCTGTCCATCGATGCAAATAGAAGGTGACTCCAATTTGATCTACTAGCTGGGTTGCATGTGTAGTTCCATTGATAGTTGCCGAGGATTGGTGCGGTGTTTGCGCGATATTGCTTAATCCATCTTCTAAATAATCATGAGCAGGATCAAAGGCACTTGGAGGGGGAGGTTGATCCACAATGGGCGGAGGCGGCGGAGTTAAGGCTCCAGGTTGAGTGGCTCCATCTGCTTGAGCATCTGTTGCGAATAAGATTGCGCTGAATAAGGACACAAACAAAATAAGGCTGACTAAAAGGCTGCGGTTGTTGGAGGACATACTTGACCTTCTTTCTATTGGTTTTTTATAGCCTATTCCTATAAACACTTAGAATGCAGCTTTGTTTTGGTTTTTTAAAAAATTCTAAAAATGTTTTTTAATCTCATTTTACACCCAGATCCTCTATACAAGATGTGGGCTATTTGACGTTTAAGGTTAAAAAATAAGGATAAAGTGTAACGTTTCTCCAATTAAATGCGTTTGTATAAGGGGCAAGTAATTTAAATCAACTTGAGGAAGTGAAGTCATGTTTAATGAAAGATTGCGTTTCATTGTTATCGTTGTACTCGTGGTTCTATGTTCAGCCTGCTCCACCACTGAAGAGATTAAACCAATCCCTCAGGAAACAGAGAACAACCTTGGTGAGAATCCGCCAACAAGCACTACTGAAAGCAAGACGTATACAGAAACGCTGACAACGAATCTTAAGGTGGATGCAGTGTTGGATATACCTGATGAGAAGAATATTCCTCTGCTTGAAGTTAATGACCACGTGTTTGATGAGAATAAACTAGCCGCTGTTTTATTAGAATCGAAGGGAGCAGTGAAGAAAGAGAATGAAAGTGAAGTTGTATTTACATATAAAGACAACAAGCTGAGAATTTCCAAGGAATCATCGTCTTTTAATTTTGTTACGACTATGGGGGATCATGCAAGCACACTAATCAATAATATGAGCGATAAAATGGATGCCAGTTTTAAATTAGAAGAGCTGGACTCCATCAAGAAATCCAAAGCTGTGGAACAAGTTGCAGCGGTCTTTGGTCAACTAGAACTAACGCCTCATCTCCCCTCCAAGGTATATGCTTTGGACCACCATACACTTCAGCAAGAACAAGACCTGCTAATGCAGGATGAAAATTTTAAATTTTATGTTGATTTAGGAAAAACCAAGGTCAGAGAAACATGGAACAAAGATGATGAAAGCTACTATATGATTTTCTCGATTGATATGCATGGTCTGCCGATCGCTTCTACCGGTTATACACTGCGGAGTTCAGAAGTCGAGGTTCCAAGCAGCGAGGTAAGGGTAGTTTTCTCGAAACGTGGAATTGAATCATTCGAGATTGTAGGATCCATATACGCCGAGCAGGGAAGCAAGGTCGCTCCCTCTTCTCTAATTTCTATGGAACAAGCACTGGATAGTCTGAAAGAAAAGTATGACGCGATCATACTAAAGGACGAATTAACAGTTACGAGAATCTCCATTGTCTACGTGCCCGTATTCATCAGTTCTAATGTTGACTCCAAAACAGGCGTCCTGTTTGATAAAAAAATGGAAATGGTTCCGGCTTGGTATTTTAATATCGATAGAAAATACAGCAAAGGAGATCATATAAATACAGAGCCTGTTGTAGTGCGAATTAACGCTATTACAGGAGAAGAAATCCTTTGATTGGAGTGGCTTATGAAACGAACAGTTGGAATTCTTTCGATGGATTTGAAGCGTGCGTTTGGTTCAAGCGGTTTTTTACTAGCCATTCTTGGTGTTTGGCTTATCTATTATGCAGGTGCTGGAAGCGAGATCGAATATGCGCCAGATGTATTATTGTTATTTAAATATTCTACTCAGGCTAGCGGATTCAACAAAATCATAATATTATGTTGTGTTTTGCCATATACGATAAGCTATTGCATCGATTGGAACAGTAAATATATGAGGCCAGTTGTTATACGCGTTGGTTCATTCAGGTATGCCTTGAGCAAGATTATAGCTTGCGGATTATCTTCTGCAATGGCTGTCGTTGTAGGAATCATATTGTTTATTGTTCCATTCGCAATCCATATTCCACTGGTTTCTCCTGTGGCAGGCAACTTTGAAGCATTTGCAACTGGAACGCTGGGCGGAGAATTATTGCTAGACGGTCAATATGTCTCGTATTTCGTTGTTTATATTTATTTGGCGGCATTGGCAGGGGCTTTTTGGGCGATTGTAGGTCTGTGTGCTTCCGCATTTATGCCGAACAAATTTGTAGCGTTGTTTCTTCCCTTTATTGGACTGTATGTGCTGAATTTTATCACCGTTGAATTTCCGATATGGTTGCAATTAAACGAAGTAACCAATGGTGACGTTATCATTGGTGGAACGACTTTTAGTTTAATTTACGCAACTTTATTGGTTGGGGTGCTTCTAGCTGGAGTTGGATTATTGTTTGTTAAAACAACAGCAAGGAGGCTGTCCAATGAGTAGCCTGCCAAACTATTATTCTATTGCGGGGAATCAGATACGCAGATGGTTTACTAATCCGCGCATATATATTCTTGTTGCTTTGCTTATTATTCTAATGTGGACCTATATAGGTCCGATCATACAGTTTTCACATGCTTCGGGCTATAGAGTTTCTTCTTGGCTGTTTCCGTTCCTATCAAATTTCGCCTATACGCAAATGTTTATGCTGTTTGGGGTTGTATTGCTCTTTTGTGACGCTCCTTTTGTCAATGAAGGCCAGCCTTATCTTCTCATTAGAAGTGGACGAATACATTGGGCGTTGGGACAGATTCTGTATATTTCATTGAGTACGGCTATTTATTGTTTGTTCATAGCTGCTGTCAGCATGCTGCTGCTAATTCCCAATATGTTCGTAAGCCCAGAATGGGGGAAAGTGCTTCGTACACTGGCTCAAACGAACGCTGGTCAAGAATTCAATGTTCGATTGCCGATTAGTTTTAACCTACAGTCATCATATACGCCGATTCAGGCCATTAGCTTAAGCCTACTGCTGGAATGGTGTGTAGGAATGATAATAGGACTTGTCATTTTTATTATGAATACTTTTTTCAAACGGGCAATTGGCGCTATCATTGGCGCTGCTATTATATTGTTTGACTTTGCAATTTTTAATAATCTCTCTCATTATTTTTACAATTTTTCTCCAGTATCAATGGCTCGCTTAACTATTCTTGATCCAAGCGGCCTATCGCTGCGTCCGACACCAATGTATGCAATAGTTTTTTTGTTTTCCTCCATTATTGTGCTGAGTATTATTGCAGTACTATCCGTACGCAAACGCGATATAGAAATCTCTCCGCAAATTTGATGCTAGAAGGAGAATTTAATTTATGGCTGATCCTGTCATTCGAGTTATGAATGTTAGCAAAACCTTTAAAGAAAATAGAGCTTTAAATGATATATCTATCGATTTTGAAAGGAATAAGATTCATGGTTTAGTAGGGCGGAATGGCTCTGGCAAAACGATGCTATTAAAATGTATTTGTGGATTTACGCCAATTACCTCAGGTGAAATTACCGTAAACGGCAAATCGATTGGGAAGGATATTGACATTCCTAAGGATGTAGGAATTATTATAGAAACCCCTGGATTTTTACCTGGTTATACGGGTTTCAAAAATTTGAAGTTTTTAGCAGACATTAATAAAATAATTTCCAAGGATGAGATTAAGGCTGTGTTGAAGAGAGTTGGGCTAGACCCCGAAAGCAAGAAAAAGGCAGGCAAATATTCTTTGGGAATGAGGCAAAGGCTAGGGATTGCTCAAGCTATTATGGAACGTCCATCCATTCTGCTGCTTGACGAGCCAATGAATGGAATCGATAAACAAGGGGTAAATGACATTCGAGAGCTTCTGCTGGACTTGCGCGACGAAGGAATAACGATCTTGTTGGCCAGCCATAGTGCAGAGGATATTGAAATCCTTTGTGATACGGTTTGTGAAATGGATCAGGGAGAGCTTGCAATTATTCGATGAATGGCTGTGAAGTATTTTTTAGACTGACATTTCCTATGCAATTGGGGTGTCAGTCTATTTTTCTGTAATATTATGGGTCGGATTCTAGCTTTTTTATATAATTGATCATGATTTAAAAATGAAAATTGAAAATTGGTATAGGTTACATTAAGATGTCATTAAGGATAATAATATCGGCATTCTTACATGTAGCGGTAATTGAGGGAGGTGCATCTGATGAGAGTGATTCTAGTGGATGATGAACGTCTGGCATTGAGCAGGCTGGAGAGAATATTGAGTGCCATAGATGACTGTAATGTGATTGGGGCGTTCGTGAATGTCGAGCATGCCATTGAACAGATTGCCTTATCTCAGCCGGATATTGTCTTCCTTGATATTCAGATGCCTGGAATGGACGGCATAGAATTAGCTGTTCGAATACGTGAGATCACCCCCAGTACGGATATCGTCTTTATTTCCGCTCATCGGGAATATGCATTTGATGCTTTTGGGCTGGAAGCGTTGGATTATATGCTCAAGCCTGTTACAGAAGAGCGATTGATGGAAACGATTCGGCGAGTCCGCAAGCGCATTCATTTACATTTACGTCCTGTTGCCCAACCATCGGTAAAGTTTAATTGCATGGGCAGGTTGCAACTGCAAATATCGAACAATGAACCGGAAACGATCAAGTGGCGTACGACAAAGGTTAAAGAATTGTTCGCCTATCTGCTGCATCATCGCAATCAAATCGTAAGCAAGGATACGCTGCTGGAATTGCTCTGGCCTGGTCTGGATGAACGCAAAGGTATTGCTAATTTGCAGACCAGCATTTACCGGATACGAAACCTGTGCAAAACCGACGAGCTGAAGGACGTCATGATGATTAACTTCTCTCACTACGGCTATATTTTGGAAACGAAGAAAATGACTGTCGATGCTGAGGAATGGGATCTGCAATTGCGCCAGCTTGAGCCTATATCGTACATCAACGCTGCCGATCATCAAAGAGCTTTTGATCTTTACCGCGGTGATTATTTTGGCGAGGATCAATATTTCTGGGCGGAGGTTGAACGGAACCGGCTCAAACGAATGTGGTTGGATCTGTCTGGCAGCCTTGGACAATTCTATGATCGGAATGGCAGGGATCGTGAGGCATTGGCTATCTACCATCGGGTTGTTCAGCACGAACCGTTATTAGAAGAGGCTCATATGGCCATCATGAACATCTATGACCGTTTGAAGGATAACGACTCCGTAGAGCTGCAATATCGGCATATGGTAGGGGTTCTGAAGCAAGAGGCGGATGTTAGTCCTAGCCAGGAGATATTGGAGTGGTATCAGAGTTGGCAATTGGCTAACAGCAATCCTCTGTAAGTCAAGGCGGCTTTCTCTTGCAGAAGGTCGCCTTCTATTCTTCCAAAGGTTATTTTTTGTGGCAGCAGAAGTGTGTTGGTCAGTATTTGGTGAGTGCAATCCTGTAAAATGTTCTCAACAAGATTCGACAGGAGGATAGAGAGATTTAGTTCTTTGGTAGGAGGGTCTGAAGTCATAGTGTCAGCCTGCTAGAATTAGAGAGAGAAATCGAAACGAATGATCGATGGAGTTATGAAGAAAAGGTTGTTATCGTGCAAAGGACCGGGTTTATAAAAAACGAAGATTAGCGAGAAACGGGCTTGGGCTAACGGTCGTGAGATCGGTATGCAAGCTCGAATGCAAAGGAGTAGAGGATATGAAAAGTTTGAGAATACGACGTTTTTGGAGTTTATTTGTCATTGTTGCTATTTTATTCACTGGTTTAATGCCAGCACCTGAGGTGAACGCTTCAGGAACGAATTACATATCGTTCTATTATACGCAATTCCAGAATGATGGAAGATTAAAGATGAACGGTTCTGCGTCCATTACCGGCAATAAGCTGCAATTAACGCCTGCTGCAGCGACTCAAGGAGGCTCGGCGTTCAACAACAAGGAAGTATCGTTGAAGAACAATAGTTCCTTTAGTACTTATTTCACTTTTAGCATGCCGAATAAAGGCGGTTACCAAGGAAGCGGCGGCAATGATAGAGGTGCTGACGGTTTTGTATTTGTCGTTCAGACACAATCCAGCAGCGCCGGCTCAAGCGGTTCCGGAATGGGCTTCTCGGGAATTACGCCAAGTGTGGGGATCGAGTTCGATACATGGAAAAACTCCCCGCCGGAAGACAGTCAAACGAGTAAAAACGATCCTAATAACAATCATATTGCTCTAGTAACAAACGGAGACAATTATCACTCAAATGCCAGTTATGTCAAAAGTGTCGATCCAATGGTCATTGATTTCAACCCTGACGCCGGTACTCCTGTGCATGCTTGGGTCGATTACAACGGTTCGACCGGCACAATACAGGTCCGACTTAGTACAACTAATGTAAGACCTGCAGCTGCAGAGCTGGAAGTTACAGGATTGAATTTGAGAAATATTTTGGGCAAGGATGAGGTGTTTGTTGGGTTTACAGCTGCGACAGGCGGAGCTTATCAAACGCATAATATTGAATCCTGGTATTTCAATAATGAGTATGGTCCGATAGATGTTGTGAACAACAACTATGGACAAGCACCCACTAATTATTTGATATCAAGCGAGCTACAGCCGGATGGCACGGTTAAGGTAAAGCTGACGGCCGTAGCTGGAGCTGTGCAAAGCGGCATTCCAATAACAGTAACTGCGACGAACGGAGCTATCGTTCAACCGGGAACGGTTATTACAGATGCAAACGGGGAAGCATTCGTGACGGTCATTAATCCGACTGAGAACCCGCTCACAACAGTAGTAAGAGCGATTGGGCCGGGCGGGATTTACGCTGATTTGACTATCAATATCCCTAAACCGCCTGCGAAGAGCGCAGCACCTGCGAATGTAGTTGCAAATGCGACGACAGATGTGGTCAATGTACCTAACGTTCCAGCAGGGGCGACTGTAAAGGTATATGATGATCTGGGTAATGTGATCGGCACTGCAACCAACAACGGCGCAAGTGCAGCGACTGTTCCGGTGACGATAGCCAGCGGACTGGCGCATAATCAGGCGATTGATGTTACCATCACAGAGGTTTCCAAGCTGGAGAGCGATAAGGTTGAGTTTATTGCTCAAGCCAATCAAAGCGCGGCACCAGTGGTAGTAACGGCGAATTCTACGACAGATACAGTCGTTGTGAATAATGTGCCAGCAGGTGCGACCGTAAATATCTATAACAATGTCGGCGGAGTTATTGGAACGGCAACGAATAGTGGCGGCAGCACAGCTAACGTAACAGTAAACATCGGTGGCGCAGGCTTGTCAGTCGGCCAAGTGATCGATGCAACGATTACCGAGCTGAACAAGCTGGAAAGTACGAAGACACCAGCAACAGCAGCTGCTGATCAAAGCGCGGCTCCAGTAGATGTGGTTGCAAATTCCACGACAGATACGGTTGTTGTTGGGGATGTTCCAGCAGGAGCAACGGTAAATATCTATAATGGATCAGGTACTGTAATCGGAACGGCAACGAACAATGGCGGCAGCACAGCTGACGTGACGGTGAATATCGGCGGTGCCGGTTTGACAGTAGGCCAAGTGATCGATGCGACGATCACCGAGCCGAACAAGC
>NZ_CAKMMF010000025.1 GCF_927798095.1 Paenibacillus plantiphilus
CCCAAACCCAAACCCAAACCCAAACCCAAACCCAAACTGTAAGCGTGAAATAACGGCTTCCAGCTGCCGAAAGATGCGGAAACGGTCGTGGAAGCATGAAAAACAGTCTTACAGCTCAAGAGGACGGATGAAAGGTGCACCAATAATGACTGTAAGCATGAAAAAACGGCTTCCAGCTGCCGAAAGATGCGGAAACGGTCGTGGAAGCATGAAAAACAGTCTTACAGCTCAAGAAGACGGATGAAAGGTGCACCAATAATGACTGTAAGCGTGAAAAAACGGCTTCCAGCTGCCGAATGATGCGGAAACGGTCGTGGAAGCATGAAAAACAGTCTTACAGTCAGAGTGAACGGATGTCCGTTGGACTTTCTCAACAGTCCGCGATTTTGCAGCAGCGAAAGTGAGAGCAACACGATTGAAGCAGAAAATCCACGGGAGTTGTCCCGTGGATTTTCTTATGAAGACTCGATATGAGGGCCGAAATTAACGATTACAATTTCTCAATAACTTTGTCGACTAATCCATATGCCTGCGCTTCAGCTGCGGACATGAAGTAGTCGCGGTCGGTATCGCGTTCAATCTTCTCAAGCGGTTGTCCGGTGCGTTCGGATAGTATTTTATTCAATGTATCGCGCGTCTTGAGGATATGCTTGGCGCGAATCTCGATGTCGGTTGCCTGGCCTTGCGCGCCGCCGAGCGGCTGATGAATCATGACCTCACTATTAGGCAGCGCCAATCGCTTGCCCTTGGCGCCTGCAGCGAGCAGGAATGCGCCCATGGAAGCGGCCATACCCACACATATGGTGGAGACGTCCGGTTTAATGAACTGCATCGTATCGAAGATAGCAAGACCTGCGGAAACTGAACCGCCAGGGCTGTTGATGTAGAGTGAAATATCCTTCTCAGGATCATCCGCCGCAAGGAACAACAGCTGCGCGATGATGGAGTTGGCGACGATATCATTCACGGGCGTTCCGAGAAAGACGATACGATCCTTAAGCAGCCGGGAATAAATGTCATATGCACGCTCGCCTCGATTGTTCTGCTCAATAACCATAGGTACGAAATTCATTTCCAATGTAAGTCCCTCCTTCAATTGATAAGCGATGTATTACCATAATAACGGATTAAACTATGAAAGTCAAAGAAGGTCAAAATTCTTGATCTGTATGCCTGAAGGCTGAGTTAGAAGTCTCGAAATTCACAGCATGCTCGAAAATCCCGGATGGAAGTCACGCATGCAGGAAAGTCTCGGTGGTTGACTGCCAACCCAACACGCATCGCCCCAACGTGCGCTGGGAGCTGCGCGCGGTGCAGAACGCGGTGCAGAACGCGGTGCAGAACATTGGCTCAAAGTGTGTGTAATGACGATCTGTAGAAGCAAAAAAGACCGTCCCTTGCGGGGACGATCTCTGTTAGTTGCAATTATGGCGCGCCCGCGAGGGATCGAACCTCGATCTCAGGCTCCGGAGGCCTACGTCATATCCATTGGACCACGGGCGCAAAATGATAGCGATATTTATTGTATATTATATTAAATGAAAAAGCAATATCTAAACAAAATAAAAATTTGTGCAAATCGTGACAGAAAACGTTTACATAGCAAAAAGCATTCTTGCTTGATGGCAAGAGTTGCAGTACAATAAGTGTGGGACTCAAAACGTGCAAGCGGGACGTTATTGGTCCAATGTAATTGCAGCTTATTCGGCAAACGGAGATGATGTTGAACAATGCAATCTCTCATTGATATACAACAGCAGCTTTTGCCGGATTTACTTGTTGTCATGAAGAAGCGGTATCTTATTCTGCGTCAGGTTATGCTCTCTGACATGATTGGCAGGCGAACGCTTGCCGCATCGCTGAATCTGACAGAACGTGTGCTGCGTGCGGAGACTGATTTCCTGAAGGGACAGGGCCTTCTTCTCATCGATGCTGCTGGCATGCGCATCAGTGACGCAGGAAGACGGCTGCTGGAGAATATGGAGCCCTTGTACAAGACGATGTTCGGCTTATCGGATCTGGAAGAACGGATACGCGAACGCTTCGGCCTTAAAGGGGTATCGATCGTTCCCGGCGACTCTGACACTTCCCCGTATACGAAACGCGAGCTTGGGCGAGCTGGATGTGCTGCATTGCGCAAGGTTATGGGTAAAGATGATGTAGTGGCTGTAACTGGAGGGTCAACACTTGCGAATCTGGCTGGCCAGATGATGACGCAGGCGCCGCTGAAGAGCAATTGGTTCGTTCCGGCGCGCGGCGGTCTTGGCGAAAGTCTTGATTATCAGGCCAATACGATTGCTTCAACGCTGGCCAAACGCACTGGCGCGCAGTACAGGCTGCTTCATGTGCCCGATCATCTCAGTGATGAAGCTTACATGTCGCTTATGCAGGAGCCTAACGTCAGAGAAATTGTTGAAGTCATCCGAAGTGCCAGAATTGTGGTGCACGGCATCGGAGATGCTATGGTGATGGCGCGTAGACGGCGCGTGGACGAATCGGTTATTCAGGCAATGGAAGCGGAGAAGGCATTGGCGGAAGCGTTCGGTTATTATTTTGACCGCAATGGTGAAGTCGTGCATAAGATGTCCACCGCAGGCCTCAGACTTGAGGACATTGTGGAGACGGAAGTTGTTATTGCGATAGCAGGCGGCCGAAGCAAGGGCGAGGCTATTGCGGCGGTTATGCGCTTCGGGCATGACGATATGCTTGTAACAGATGAAGCTGCAGCACTGGAAATCGCAGCCATTATGGATCGAGAATAGCAATTGGATATGCAGCTTTGTGATCTTGACGAATGCGAGTGGCAAAATTGCCGGCTCCAGATCGTCTTGAGATATATTAAATTTTAAAAATACGCTTAGGAGGAATTTTAAATGGTAAAAGTAGGCATTAATGGTTTTGGACGTATCGGACGCAACGTATTCCGCGCAGCTTTGAACAATCCGGATGTACAAGTGGTGGCTGTTAATGATTTGACAGACACGAACACGCTTGCTCACCTGCTCAAGTATGACACGACTCATGGTACGCTTGATGCTAAAGTTGAAGCTAAAGAAGGCGCGCTCGTTGTTAACGGACGCGAAATCAAAGTATTTGCCGAGCGCAACCCGGAAAACCTCCCTTGGGGACAAGAAGGCGTAGAAATCGTTATTGAATCCACAGGTATCTTCACAGCTAAAGAAAAAGCTGAGCTTCACTTGAAAGGCGGCGCGAAGAAAGTTATCATCTCCGCACCTGCTACGAACGAAGACATCACGATCGTTATGGGCGTTAACGAAGACAAATACGATGCTTCTGCTCACACTGTAATCTCCAACGCTTCTTGTACGACGAACTGCCTTGCGCCTTTTGCAAAAGTTATTAACGACAAATTCGGTATCGTCAAAGGTATGATGACGACGATTCACTCCTATACAAACGATCAGTCCGTTCTGGACGTTCCTCATAAAGACCTGCGTCGTGCTCGCGCGGCTGCTGAGAACATCATTCCTTCGTCCACTGGCGCGGCAAAAGCTGTTTCCCTCGTTCTGCCTGAGCTGAAAGGCAAATTGAACGGTATGGCAATGCGTGTTCCTACGCCTAACGTATCGGTTACTGACCTCGTTGCTGAGCTGAAAGTAAACGTAACGGTTGAAGAAGTAAACAATGCGCTGAAAGCTGCTGCTGAAGGCCCGCTGAAAGGCATTCTTAAATTCTCTGAAGAGCCGCTTGTATCCAGCGACTACAATGGCGACCCTGCTTCTTCCGCTATCGACGCGCTGTCGACGATGGTTGTTGAAGGCAACATGGTTAAAATCATTTCCTGGTATGACAATGAGTGGGGCTACTCCAACCGCGTAGTTGACCTTTGCGGCTACATTGCTTCTAAAGGACTGTAAGTTCGAACAGGTTTTCCTTGGCGAAAACCTTTAGGGGACCCCACCTACGGGCTTAGCCCTCTGGATACCCTTATATTCGCGAAGGAGCTGCTTGTAGTAGCTCCTTCGTGGCGGTTTGTGCAGAAATTTATATAGATATAGAGCCTGCAGGCGGACGAACAGTACGTAATGAACTGCGATGTGCGGATTGCGGGACGGATAGGATTGGAAGAGATTTGAATAGACAGGACCCTTTGGCGCTCGCTGTGGTGAGCGCCAAAGGGTCAACTACGGGAGGCTAAACGGATGAATAAGAAGAGTGTGCGTGATGTTGAAGTATCGGGCAAGCGTGTATTTGTACGTGTAGATTTTAACGTGCCGCTGGAAAATGGCGCTATTACTGACGATACTCGTATTCGCGAGACGCTGCCAACGATCAAGTATTTGATCGAGAATGGCGCTAAAGTTATTCTTGCTAGCCACATGGGCCGTCCGAATGGTCAAGTTGTTGAAGAGCTGCGTCTTACTCCAGCAGCGAACCGTCTATCTGACCTGCTCGGCAAGCCGGTTGTGAAAGCAAACGAATCGATTGGCGAAGCTGTACAAGCACAAGTCGCTGCGCTTAACAACGGCGATGTGCTGCTGCTTGAGAATGTTCGTTTCAACGCTGGTGAAGAGAAGAATGATGCGGAATTGGCGAAAGCTTTTGCCGGGCTGGCTGATCTGTTCGTTAACGACGCATTCGGCGCTGCTCACCGTGCACACGCTTCGACGGAAGGCATCGCTCACCATCTGCCTGCTGTTTCCGGTCTGCTTGTGGAGAAAGAGCTGGATGTTCTCGGCAAAGCGCTTCTGAACCCTGAGCGTCCGTTCACTGCAATTGTCGGCGGCTCCAAGGTTAAGGACAAAATCGACGTTATTAACAAAATGATCGAAATCGCTGACAACATCATCATCGGCGGCGGTCTCTCCTACACGTTCTTCAAGGCGCAAGGCCACGAAATCGGTCAATCCCTTGTGGACAATGAGAAGCTTGATCTGGCGCTTGGTTTCATTGAGAAAGCGAAGAAGCTTGGCAAGAACTTCCTGCTTCCGGTTGATATTGTTGTGTCCGATGATTTCAGCGCGAAAGCGAACACGCAAATCGTTGACATTAGCGGCATTCCTGCTGATTGGGAAGGCATTGACATCGGTCCCAAGACGCGTGAAATTTATGCGGATGTCATTAAAAACTCGAAGCTTGTCGTATGGAACGGACCGATGGGCGTATTCGAAATCGAGCCTTTCTCCCACGGTACGCAAGCAGTTGCCCGCGCATGCGCGGAAACATCCGGTTACACCGTTATCGGCGGCGGCGATTCTGCGGCGGCAGCTGAGAAATTCGGCCTTGCTGACAAGATGGATCACATCTCCACCGGCGGCGGAGCTTCTCTGGAATTCATGGAAGGCAAGGCGCTCCCGGGCGTTGTTGCACTGAACGATAAATAATAACGGCATTAAGCTAATAAAGCGGTAGAAAAGGAGCTGACAACTATGCGTAAACCCATTATTGCGGGTAACTGGAAAATGTTCAAAACGGTTTCCGAAGCGACATCGTTCTTCGCAGATGTGAAGGGCAAAGCGGAGGTTGACGGTGTTGAGGCTGTCATCTGCGCACCTTTCACAGCATTGCCGGCGCTTGTAGAAGCGGCTAAAGGCACGACAATTGCGATCGGCGCACAGAACGTGCATTTCGAAGACAATGGCGCATTCACAGGCGAGATCAGCGGTATTATGCTGAAGGATCTGGGCGTGAAATATGTGATTATCGGCCACTCCGAGCGCCGCGCTTATTTTGCAGAAAGTGATGAGATCGTGAACAAGAAAGCGCAAGCGGCTTTCAAGCATGGTCTGACTCCGATCATCTGTGTCGGCGAGAAGCTCGAAGAGCGTGAAGCGGGTCAAACGAAGGATGTCTGCAAGGTGCAAACCGAAGCGGCTTTCCAAGGTCTGTCCGCAGCGCAAGCGGCTGAGGTTGTTATTGCCTATGAGCCAATCTGGGCGATTGGTACTGGGAAATCCTCTACCTCCGAGGATGCAGAGGATGTTATTGCTTACATTCGCGGCATTGTTGAAGGGCTGTATGGCGCTGAAACGGCTAATGCTGTCCGTATTCAATACGGCGGCAGCGTGAAACCGAACAATGTAAGTGAATACATGGGGCAACCCAACATCGACGGTGCTCTAGTGGGCGGCGCTAGCCTTGAGGCAGCTTCCTACATTCAGCTTGTCGAGGGGGCGAAGTAAGATGTCGGTCCCTAAACCGGTAGCGCTTATTATTCTCGATGGCTTCGGCCTTCGCAGCGATGTAACGGGCAATGCGGTGGCGCAAGCAAACAAGCCGAATTATGACCGTTATATGGCGCAATACCCCAATACGACGCTGACGGCATGCGGCGAAGCCGTTGGTTTGCCGGAAGGCCAGATGGGCAATTCCGAGGTCGGCCACCTTAACATCGGCGCTGGCCGGATTGTTTATCAGGATCTGACCCGGATCAGCAAGTCTATTCGTGACGGCGAGTTTTACGACAATGAGACGCTGCTTGGCGCAGTTCGTCATGCGAAATCAAACGGCACGAAGCTCCATCTCTATGGTCTCCTGTCGGATGGCGGCGTTCATAGCCATATCGCGCATCTGTTCGCGCTGCTTGATTTGGCGAAGAAGGAAGACCTGTCCGAAGTGTATATTCACGCCTTCCTGGATGGCCGTGATGTATCGCCGGATAGCGCCAAAGGTTATCTGGAGCAGCTTCAAGCGAAAATCGCCGAGGTTGGCGTAGGACGCATCGCAACGGTACAAGGCCGCTACTATGCTATGGACCGCGACAAGCGCTGGGAGCGTACGGAGAAATCCTACCGCGCTATGGTATATGGCGATGGTCCGCAATATACGGACCCGATTCAGGCGGTCGTGGAATCCTATGAGAAGTCTGTGTACGACGAGTTCGTTATGCCGACTGTCATCGTGGGCGAAGACGGCAAGCCGGTAGGTCTGGTTGAATCCGATGATTCTATCGTATTCTTCAACTTCCGTCCTGACCGCGCCATTCAATTGTCGCAGGTATTCACCAACCAGGATTTTCGTGGATTTGACCGCGGGCTGAAAATTCCGATGAATCTTCACTTTGTATGTCTGACGTTGTTCAGCGAGACGGTTGGCGGCTATGTCGCATACTCGCCTAAGAACCTCGACAACACGCTTGGCGAAGTGCTCGTGCAGAACGGCAAAGCGCAGCTTCGTATTGCTGAAACAGAGAAATACCCGCATGTCACCTTCTTCTTCAGCGGCGGACGCGATGTAGAGCTGCCGGGAGAGACGCGTATTCTTATTAGCTCCCCTAAGGTTGCTACTTATGATCTGCAGCCTGAGATGAGCGCTTACGAAGTGGCTGAAGCGGCAGTGAAGGAGATCGAGTCGGACAAGCATGACGCGATTATTCTGAATTTCGCGAATCCGGATATGGTTGGACATTCCGGCATGCTGCTGCCAACGATCAAGGCGGTAGAAGCGACGGACGAATGTCTGGGCAAAGTAGTTGATGCTGTTCTTGCCAAGGGCGGCGTATGCTTGATTACGGCGGATCACGGCAATGCGGATATGGTTATTGATGAGCTTGGACGTCCATTCACGGCGCATACGACGAATCCGGTTCCGCTTATCGTCACGAAGCAAGGCGTTACGCTGCGCGAGGGCGGAATTCTGGCAGATCTGGCTCCAACGGTGCTGTCGCTGCTCGAACTGGCCAAACCTGCTGAAATGACGGGTGCAACGCTTATAAATGAGGTATAATGTATAGCTGAGACATCAGTTTATCCAAAAATATTAAAGGAGTGTTCTATTCAATGTCTATCATTACTGACGTATATGCACGCGAAGTGCTTGATTCTCGCGGCAACCCGACTGTAGAAGTAGAAGTAGTTCTTGAGTCCGGCGGCAAAGGCAGCGCAATCGTACCATCCGGCGCATCCACTGGCGCATACGAGGCTGTTGAGCTTCGTGACGGCGACAAAGGCCGTTACCTTGGCAAAGGCGTTCTGAAAGCTGTTGATAACGTGAACGCGATTATCGCTCCTGAAATTATCGGTCTGGACGCGCTTGATCAAGTATTGATCGACCGTACGATGATCGCGCTTGACGGTACGCCTAACAAAGCGAAGCTCGGCGCTAACGCGATTCTAGCTGTATCAATGGCAGTTGCTCGCGCAGCTGCAGACGCTCTGGATGTGCCGCTTTATACTTATCTTGGCGGCTTCAACGCTAAGACGCTTCCAGTACCTATGATGAACATCGTTAACGGCGGCGAGCACGCTGACAACAATATCGATGTGCAAGAGTTCATGGTTCTGCCAGTAGGCGCTGAGAACTTCAAGGAAGCTCTCCGCATCGGCACAGAAATCTTCCACAACCTGAAATCGGTTCTGAAAGAAAAAGGACTGAACACTGCAGTTGGCGACGAAGGCGGCTTCGCTCCTAACCTTGGTTCCAATGAAGAAGCAATCACGACGATCCTTGCTGCTATCGAGCGCGCAGGCTACAAGCCAGGCGTAGACGTATTCCTTGGCATGGACGTTGCTTCCACTGAGTTCTTCAAAGACGGCAAATATCACCTCGAAGGCGAAGGCAAATCCTTCACGCCTGCTGAGTTCGTTGACCTGCTTGCTTCATGGGTGGATAAATATCCGATCATCACAATCGAAGACGGCTGCTCCGAGGACGATTGGGAAGGCTGGAAGCTGCTCACTGATAAATTGGGCGGCAAAATCCAACTCGTTGGCGACGATCTGTTCGTAACGAACACCGAGCGTCTGTCCGATGGTATCGAAAAAGGCGTGGGCAACTCCATCCTTGTAAAAGTAAACCAAATCGGTTCGCTTACAGAAACTTTCGACGCAATCGAAATGGCTAAGCGCGCAGGCTACACGGCTGTTATCTCCCACCGCTCCGGTGAGTCCGAGGACAGCACGATCGCTGATATCGCTGTAGCTACGAATGCTGGTCAAATCAAAACCGGCGCTCCGTCCCGTACGGACCGTGTGGCGAAATACAACCAACTGCTTCGCATTGAAGACCAACTGGGCTCCACGGCTCAATATGCAGGCAAAAGCGCATTCTATAACTTGAAAAGCTTCAAGTAATAGAGGTACGGCATGAGCTGGCTGATCCACGGCTCGCTGTGAGATCATCAACGGCATACTAAGGGAGAGACAACGCTTGATCGAAGCGTTGCTCTCCCTTTCTTCATTTTACGGAGAATAAAAAGGGGGTATATCGTAAAAACTTAATGCAGATAAGGAAAGTAAAGCATTAGCCAATAGCTAAGCAACGAAGTGAATGCTTTCGAAGCCGGCTTTCTGCCGCAAGTAGAAAATGAGAGAGAAGCGTATTCGTGAAGCTAAGCAGAGAATGTTGAGGAGTGAATCGGGTGGCGCCACCAATGGTTGGTTTGCAGATGTACTCCTTGCGGGACCTGGCGGAGAAGGATTTTATCGGGACGCTGCGCAAGGTGGCGGATATAGGTTATCAGGCGGTGGAATTCGCAGGCTACTACGATACGCCTGCAAAGGAGCTTAGGTCTGTACTGGACAGCATTGGGCTGAAGGCCCCTTCTGCTCATATGAGCATTCATTTTGATGATGATCGGAAGAAAATTAAAGCCAATGTCGCCAGACAGATTGAATATGCGAACCTCGTCGGGCTGGAATATCTGGTCACACCGTGGGTGCCGCTTCCTGACAACCCTACCGACGAAGATGTGAATACGCTTGCCAATTTGCTGGAGCTTATCGGGAAACAAGTTCATGCGTCAGGATTGCAGTACGGCTATCATAATCATGAGTTTGAATTCAAGCTGGTCGGGGATAAGCCGGTTATTGATATGCTTCTAGAGCGCATACCAGCAAAATATTTGGTCGCGGAATTCGATCTTGGCTGGATCTATATGGGCGGGCAGAATCCTGTTGAATATGTGATGCGCTACGCAGGCAGAGTGCCGCTTGTTCACTTTAAGGATTTCGCTAAGGGGCGCCGCGATACTGAGATCGGCAAAGGGATGGTTGACCTTAAGGGAGTTCTGAAGGCAGCCGAGCCAGCGGGTATTCAATATTATTTTGTCGAGCAGGAGGAATATAGTACATCGTCGCTGGAAAGCGTGAAGAATTCTCTGGCATTCTTTCGAGAGAATGGGGTCTTGCAATAAAGATCCGGCATGCAGAGCTGGATTCTCGAATATACTAATTATTCTTGAATTTATTTATTATTTGTGCTACAATAAAAATGCTGTTTTTAGGTCTTGTCTCCTTGCGTGACAGGGCAGCGGCAAATGAGATGCTCCTTATGCAGGAGGTGGAACTGTGGAAATTACATTCAGAATTTTGCTTACTGTTTTCTCGTTGACCTTAATTACGGTCGTTCTTCTTCAAAAGGGGAAAAGTGCGGGACTGGCGGGTGCTATCTCCGGCGGTGCTGAGCATTTGTTCGGCAAACAGAAAGCGCGCGGTTTGGACTTGTTCTTGCAACGTCTGACAATTGGCGTCGCGGTTGGATTTTTCGTGACGGCACTGGTTGTTGCCTACCTGGTAAAGCCTGTATAGGCAACATGCGAAAAGCGGGATGATTCCCGCTTTTTTTAATTTTTCAGGGGCTATTTCGTCTCAATCGCTAACTAAACAGGCGGCAAGTCTACACTCAACAATCCTCTGCCTATTACATTCGCTGATGCTGGTTGAAGCCCAATCTCTCTTGCCCATACGGATAGCTGACCCATATGATGAATTTCATGTGTAATGATATGGCGTAATATTTCACCTTTGACAAAATGTCCTTCGGTCCACGGTACGGTCACAGTTTCGTGTTCAAAATCATTTGACCATGTATGCAAGAACGCCCTTGTTTCATTAAGCCACGAATCGGAAAGCTCCTTTATTTGATCGAGTGTCTCATAGTCCTCAAATTGTACCAGAATTTCCGGTTTGCCTTGTACGCCACGAATCCAACTATATTCCACGTCCAAAACATGGAAAAGTGTATAAAGAATAGAGCCTGCCCCGCCATTTCGCTTGCGCGTCAATTCCTCCGTAGAGACCTGCTTGAACAGTTCGAACCATTCATCCCTTACCATCCAATTATACTGAAACAACTTTATCAACTTAACCGCTCCCTTATCAGATAGTAACAGATGGAATACACAGACGCGTGGTTGATGCTGATGCTGCGCTATTCGGCTATGTCGCCGCCGCATTTATGCAGGTTGTATTTCTTATTATAGAACATGTGTTCCTAACCATCAACGATGTTATTCAAGTCATTGCGTTGCTGTCACAGGCGAAGGCAGGGATCGGAAAGGGGGGGTATTGTGAAGCGGTTACGGGCTTCTTAGCCGCCAGAGGGTACGTTCATGATGGATTTTAGAAAAATTTTGTTGTTTTATTAGGAATTTTGGGTGGCTTTTCAGCAAGTGCGGATGGTAATGCTTAGTTTCGTGTATACTATATGGTATATAGGAATCTATCAACCGACTGCTGCATATTCGATAGACGGCATCGCGGTACATGAGGTGAGAGATATGGTGACGGAGCAGCAGCTTCTTGATTTTATGCGAGAACAGGCGTACAAGCCAATGACGTACCAGGAATTGGATGAGCAGCTTGGCAGGGGAGACGCCGAGTCTTATAAGACTTTTCTGGTGATGTTGAATGGTCTTGAGGATGAGGGAAAGATCATTCGGACTCGGAATGACCGCTATGGTGTGCCGGAGCGGATGAATCTGCTGCGCGGCCGCATTCAAGCGCATGCGAAAGGGTTTGCGTTCCTGCTGCCTGAGGATAAGGGGCATCCGGACGTTTATTTGCATGCCAATGATCTTAAAAGCGCGATGAATGGCGACATAGTGCTCGTGTGCATTACCTCCAAGAGCGAGGGCGGCGGCCGAATGGAAGGCGAAGTCATTCGTGTTGTGGAGCGGGCGGTCACGCAAATTGTCGGCACTTTCGACAATCATGATACGTATGGATTCGTGCTGCCGGATGACAAACGGATTAATCGGGATATTTTCATACCTAAAGGTCAGTTTCAAGGTGTCGTCTCGGGTCAAAAGGTTGTCGTACGCATTATCTCATATCCGGAAGGACGCTCGGCTGCAGAGGGCGAGATTATTGAGGTGCTTGGACATAAGGATGATCCGGGCGTCGATATTCTCTCCATTATCCGCAAGCATCAGTTGCCTGAGGGCTTCCCTGATGATGTAATGGAGGAAGCGGAGGCAGCGCCGGATGCAATTACGGAGGAAGAGATTGTGCGGCAGGGACGCCGCGATCTGCGGGATAAGGTCATTGTGACGATTGACGGCGAGGACGCGAAGGATCTTGATGATGCGGTCAATGTGGAGCGTCTGGAGAATGGAAACTATGTGCTGGGTGTCCATATTGCCGATGTCGGCTATTATGTGCGGGAGAAGTCTGCGCTGGATCAAGAGGCGTACCGCCGCGGCTGCAGTGTGTACCTGGTCGACCGGGTTATTCCGATGCTGCCTCACCGGCTCTCGAACGGAATCTGTTCTCTGAACCCGCAGGTGGATCGGCTGACAATGTCCTGTGAGATGGAGTTCGATGCGAAGACGCTGAAGCGGGTGCGCCATGATGTGTTCACAAGCGTGATCCGGACGAAAGAACGGATGACGTATACGAATGTGCGCAAAATCGTACAGGACGAGGATCCCGAGGTGACGGAGCGTTACGCGGAGCTCGTCGATACGTTCAAGCTGATGGAAGAGCTTGCGATGCGTTTGCGGTCGCACCGGATGAAGCGGGGCGCGATTGATTTTGACTTCGTGGAATCAAAGGTTATTGTCGATAGCGAGGGCAAGGCAATCGATATTGTGAAGCGTGAACGCTCGGTGGCCGAGCAAATTATTGAGGAGTTTATGCTTGCGGCTAACGAGACGGTAGCCGAGCATTTCTACTGGCTGCGTGTGCCGTTTATTTATCGGACGCATGAGAATCCGGATATGGAGAAGCTGCTGCATTTTGTTCAGTTCGCGGCGAATTTCGGATACACGATTAAAGGCAAGGGCGGCAGTGAAATTCATCCGCGCGCGTTGCAGACGCTGCTGGAGGAAATCCGTGGGACGAAGGAGCAGACGGTGATCTCCACCGTCATGCTGCGGTCGATGAAGCAGGCGAAGTATGAGGCGCAGAGCCTTGGGCACTTCGGGCTGGCTGCGGAGTTCTATTCCCACTTCACATCGCCAATTCGGCGGTATCCGGATCTTGTTATTCACCGCGTGATGCGCGAGGTGTTCGAGAACGGAGGGACGCTGTCAGAGGCTCGTATTGAGGCGCTGTCCGCCAGGATGCCGGATATTGCGCAGCAATCGTCGGAGCGCGAGCGTGTCGCGGTTGAGGCCGAGCGTGATACGGATAAGCTCAAGAAGTGCGAGTTCATGCTGGATAAGATCGGCGAGGAGTTCGACGGTATTATTAGCAGTGTGACAAGCTTCGGAATCTTCGTGGAACTGGAGAACACGGTGGAAGGGCTCATCCGGCTTAGTGATCTCGTGGATGATTATTATCATTTTCACGAGCAGCATATGCTGCTTATCGGTGAGCGGACGTCCAAGACGTATCGCATTGGCGATGAAGTGAAGATTCGCGTGGAACGCGTGAATATGGATGAGCACACCATTGATTTTGCAATGGTGGAGAATAAGGCGCAGGGCGCTGGTGTAGGGCGCGGCCGCGAGTTTCTGAGCGGCCGCAGTGGCGGCGGCCGCAGGCGCAGCGGCGGCGAGCGGGTTGGCCGTGGCGGCGCGGGAGCGAGCGAGCGAGGCGGGCGCGGTGTTGCGGGAGCGAGTGAGCGAGGCGGACGCGGTGTTGCGGGAGCGAGTGAGCGAGGCGGACGCGGTGTTGCGGGAGCGAGTGAGCGAGGCGGACGCGGTGTTGCGGGAGCGAGTGAGCGAGGCGGACGCGGTGGTGCGGGAGCGAGCGAGCGAGGCGGGCGCGGTGGCGCGGGAGCGAGTGAGCGAGGCGGACGTGGTGTTGCGGGAGCGAGTGAGCGAGGCGGACGCGGTGTTGCGGGAGCGAGTGAGCGAGGCGGACGCGGTGGTGCGGGAGCGAGTGAGCGAGGCGGACGTAAGCGCGGCGGGGCGAATGAGCGAGATGGTCAAGGTCGAAACCGAGCAGGTGATGGTGTGAGACGCACCGGTGGCGGACAGGCAAGTGGTTCAGATGCACGGGCGTGGAAGCCTGAGGATGATTACAATCTGGATCGGATTCTTGGTGATGGCAATGCCCGCAGTACCGATGCATCCGCAGAGCAAGGCGGCGGTAATGGAGGCGAAACGCGCCGTGGTGCGCTTCGCACGGATATGTGGGGTTTGCCAATCAGAGGCACGGGTGGCATTATCGATGATGGTGAAGACCCGGATCGCTCCTCCAACAGAGGCAGGAATGGTGGATCTGGGCGAGGCCGAAACGGCGGGGATCGCGGTTTCAAAGGTTCATCCGGCGGTGCAGGAAGAACAAGTGCGAGCAGCAGTAGTGATGGCAAAGGCTCCCGCAGAAAGAAAGCACCAACCGGTGAAGGGGCAAGTGGAGCGAGCGCTACGGCGAAACCCGATTCTGGAACCGGCTCTTTAAGAAAGAAAAAGAGCGGCGGTAACGCAACGGCTGCTTTTGTCAGAAAGAAACGGAAATAGAAGCTGAGGCAAACACCGTGAGTTCAAGGAACGTTGATTACAGGCCAAAAGGCGCTGCAGACAGAGTATTCTTGATTTCGGTTTGTAAAGTTGTTACAATGGACTCCTGACAAAGCCTGTCAGGAGTCCGTATTTTCATCCGCTTGCTCCAGACAGTAATGCAAACGCTACAAACAAAGAGGTGATCGGCATGGGCAAGAAGAGTGACGGGAAACAACTCGCCCAGAACAAGAAGGCTTCCCATGACTATTTCATCGAGGATACGTATGAAGCGGGCATTGTGCTGATGGGGACCGAGATCAAGGCGCTGCGCACGGGAAAAGCGAATATAAGCGATGCGTTTGCAACGATCCGGAATGGTGAAATGTTCATACACAATATGCACATCAGCCCGTTCGAACAGGGCAACCGTCACAATCCGACTGACCCGACCAGAACGCGCAAGCTGCTGCTGCACAAGGAGCAGATTCATAAGCTGCTGGGCTTGTCCAAGCAGGATGGATATGCGATTGTGCCGCTCAAGATCTATGTGAAGAACGGCTACGCCAAGCTGCTTATTGGACTTGGTAAAGGTAAGAAGCAGTACGACAAGCGCGAGAGCGCTGCGAAGAAAGATGCACAGCGTGACATTCAGCGTGCTCTGCGTGAGAAGCAGAAGGTAGCGCGGTAATTTTCAAGCGAGCTTGCTAACTGGTTCATGTGGCGAACACCGCCATTCCTTCCAGAAAGACTTTCGCCTGTTGATTCAATCCTGTGTTATACTAAGTGAGCAGTAAGAAACAACAACTTTTGCTCGAAACGCTTATGACCGATGAAGCTTGGAGTTTGTCGGTAACTGCGTCGATTAACGTCAGACCTGCTAAACGGACGACCGCGATGACAGCTTGTTAGAGCTAAGTGGAACCGAGGCCGTTTATGCTAAATTGGGGGCGTTTATGGATTCGACGGGGATAGTTCGAGCATGGGTTGCGGGTAGTGGGGACGCGTCCGCTTCATCAACGCTAAAGCCTATTAAACGGCAACCAACGTACAACTTTAGCAGCAGCCTAAGAAACTGTATGCTAAGCTCCTCTCTTGCATCGCCCATGTGCCAGATGTAGGGGCTCACTCTTAGTGGGATACGCTGTCACATCTCCGCCTGCGGTGTGCTGAAGAAGACAATCAGGCTGACCTTAGCGATAGCCGGTTACGGGGCGCTTGCTAAGGTGACATCAAATCTGTGACTACACCCGTAGATGCCTATGTGGCGATGTCTTCGGACAGGGGTTCAAATCCCCTCGCCTCCATATGCAGTATCAGTGACGGACACCATTCGGTGTCCGTTTTTGCTCATTCGGACTCGAAGGGGTGGGGTAAACCGCTTCGGCTCTAAGGCTTCGGGCTTCTCTGACGTCGAATACGACATATTTCTGATGATGTACATGGCGGTACCTATCTATGTAGCAGTTTTGTTGTCACCTGAGCAAACGCCCTGCAACCGGCTTTCTCTTAGGCCAGACTGCTTGTCTTCTTCCGTTCGCCACAGGCGGAGAGGTGACGGCGTATCCCACTGCGTGAACACAAGATTTAATATATAATTACCTATTATTAGTATTGCAGCATATTGTTTGCTTTACTTGGGAGGTGATCATTTGGCACACAGTAAAAAGAAAAGACGGTTAGATGTCCCTGCTACAGGTATGAACTTAATGGTATCTGCTGATTTCAATGAGATGATGCAATATTCTCCAACAGAGACAGAAATAATTGCTCAATTTAAAAAAGCAAGTATAGGAAACCTCTTGCCTGCGATCTCTCGGCTGATAGCCTCGTCTCATATGGATGATACTGATACTGTTTTAAATGAAGTCATCATACGGTGCTGGGAACAAGGAATACATAAAGATTATATTGAACGAATATTACAATATAAGCAACCTAATGTGTTTTTTAATAATAGGCAAATGCTATTAAATGCTGTCAAGTGGTTACTAGTTCAAGCAGATGAGGTAACTTATAATGATGTGCCTGAAATAAATAACCCTAGTGCATTCATGCATTGTTTTCATCTTTCCACCATGCTCTCTAGCTTTTATCAAATTCCTACAGACATGAAAATCATTGAACTTGAAAGTGTGCAAAATGGGAACTTTAATCGAAATATTAATTATCTGCACACTGTACAAAGAAGCATTGAATGTTATTTGAATATAGCTTCTCAAAGGGACAGATTTCAAACTAAAGAGTATGTAGATATTGCAGAATTGTTTTATAACAATACTGGTGTTAGCATAAAGGCTTACTTATTTTTTATGACTGCAATTAATGCATCATTTCATCCAAGTGGCGATGTCAGAGATTTTATATGGACAAATAGAATGGTGAACGATGTTAATAAGTATGTACAATATCTTGGTATAGACACGGATGAGATTCACAACCTATTTCAAATGACGACAATCTCCATGGAGGAATTTAAGCAGAGTTTTGCAGAATCGACATGTCATAGATGGGATTTTAATTATTTTAGGAAGAAGCCAGTTATACGTCAGGGGGAGGTTTTTTATCCACTTGATAGTCAGTTAGTGCTTGAGAATATATGGGATGGCTTATATTGGAGAATTATTGATGGTTTAAGTCCAGAACTAGCAAATAAGTTTAGAATATTTGTTGGTCGCATATTTGAGTTGTATTGCCACGATTTACTAGTTAATGCAGAGCCATCACTAAAAATGGCTAGGTATATTCCTGAGTTTCAATATAAGTATGCAAAAAATAAATTGCTATCGCCTGATGGTTTTATTCAGTATAAAAACGATTTGATTGTGTTCGATTATAAAGCTAAAAGATTAAACATGCAGACAACTCTTGTAGCTGGTAATATCGAGTCGTTTGAGAAGGATATTTCTCAATTAATTATTGAACCTGCTAAGAAAATATATGCTCATCTTCAGAGGTTTATCGAGGCACCTATTGAGAATGTGCCGATTGATTTTACAAAAGCAAGAAAAATTCATGCTGTCATAGTCACGCAAGGTTCGCTATCGGGTGTGAAAATTGTGTATGAGAGAATAGAGCAAAGGCTACGTGATGAGGGCTTATATGATAGGGGCTCCTTGATTGAATGGCATCTTCTCGATGTAAATGAATTTGAGGAATTAGTGAGTTTAATGGAGCAGGGATGTAACCTTGTAAATACATTTTCACAAAAGGCCTCTTCCAGATACAGATATATTTCTTTTCATGATTACCTTGCATATGCTAGAAGACCTCATAGTCACTCCTTTATAGCTAAGAAGCGATTTCATGATTGGTTTGATTATGTAATTGAAGTTATGAAAAGCAATGCACCAGGCGAAGAATCCTGAATTATTGCAAAGGAATGATTCAAGCAGATGGTCTATCCTAACACGTTGGAATTTACATTGGGCGTTCTTCTGGTCAATACACTTAGTTTTGTCGCAGTACCTTGTCTAATCAGTGCTTTAGCTGGGATTTGCTCAGGTTATTATAGCCAACAATGAGGATTCGGTTTATACAGTTTAGTCAGCTATTCTATATATTCTTAAAATGGTGATTCTGTAACATGCAATTTGTAAATGTGTTAATCAGGATACCCAGCCTCGCGGCGATAGACAATAAACAGCAAACAGCGGAAAGGACAACTGCATCCTCTCCGCTGTTCATATTGTTCATCCGAATCACCGTATCCGCACCCTCACGCCGTCCTCTGTTTTATAATCCTCTGGATGTGTCTCATGCCTTGGCCTGTTGTCGATTGTAGCTCCGGCGTCTTCAAGTAGTTTCAGTATATCTGTGTTGTAGGTCGTCTTCGCTATCGTCACGCCTTTATTCGGATCAGCACCATAATCCAGCAACCGACGTACAATAGCTACCTGATCGAACATTACTGCCGATTGCAGACCGCTATCTACATCCGCACCATATTGGATGAGCAACTCCACAACCTCCAGATTACCCTTCTCTATGGCATCATGCATGGCAGGAAAGTCTTCTGATGGGTCAGCCCCCGCTTCCAACAACAATTTCACCATCGGCCCCGGGTCTTCATTGAAGTTGACCGCCAACGATAAGTTGCCTACAGGAATCGACTCCGCTCCAACTCCATAATCAGCCGCGATGTTGGGCGAGGCTCCTTCATCCAGCAATCGTTGTACCTCATTCAGATTGCCTTTCCTGATTGCCGCATTTAGCTCCGTAAATATGCCATCCGTTCTAACCTGTTCAGATTGCTGAGAATTCAACACACGCTCTACAATGGAGCATCCTGTCAGAGCCACCAGGCAAAGTAACAGGACTCCAATTGCATATATCCTCCGCATCATCATTTCACCTCCAGACCAACTCTGATTATTCGCAGAGTCATTGTATTAGCCTTATTGGCTCAATAGCCGCCGCGAAGTCGATCCTCCATGTGCGTTGCCTGATTCAGCAACAGGAATGCAACAACGAACAAAGCAATGCCGATCCAGATGTGTTTACGTTTCTTCTTCGCTATCGCGGTGATTGTGTAGGCAATGCTCGTAATCTGTATAATGGCTCCGATAATCTTCAGCATCAATGCGGTTGTTTCCATATGCTTATCCAGTCCTTTCCCCTTGTACTGTTGTAATGAAATCTATCCTGCTCCCCTTGCCGTATCTTCCTTAATGAAGAAAGCGAAGTCGATCAAGTAGCTTCGACTCCACTCTTGAATGATTACAAATTGATTCTGCGGATGGACTTGCTGTTGTCATCATAGAAGATGACATTGCCGTTGTTGTCGAAGACCATCTGCTTCATTTGTCTTATCTGCAATCCATCCTTGTAAATCAAGTCATTTTCGTTGATGAAGGTGGTCATGTTTCCGGCCTCGCCCATTTCGTAGACCGTTCCTGCAATACTCATATACAATTTCCCGTTGTGAGTCCCGTTGTGAGCAGATGCACTATCAAATCGGGTATCTTCATACACGGCAACCTTGTCCACCTTCACAGGAAATAGTTGAAGACTGTACATTTTGCTCCGACCAAACACATATAGCTTGTCCGCAGTTGCATGAGCGGCGGCAACAGGAGGGTAGCCGTAGTAATCGGACAAATCCAGAGCGGTATAGCTTGTACTGCTGGCGATACGCTCAACCTGAGATTGATTCAGCTTGCCTTCATAGACATGGGACTCATGGCTGCCTGTAACGCCATACAGGATACTCTCCGCATCAGGAAAAGCGATAAAATCCACGAAGCGGGTTTCTTCATGGTCAAAGTCATAGGCCGCTACGCTGACTCCCCCTGTGATGTCGTAGATGATTGTTTGTGCGGATACCTTCGCCGCAAGGTATAGCTTGTTGCTAGCCACATTGTAAGCCAGCTTCAGCGGCATGAGATTTTTGTAGTCGTAGTGCTTTGCATTTCCATTCGCATCCTTGTAATCCCAATTGAAGTCCTGATTGATCGTCTTGAACGTCTCTACCGTTCCTTTAGAGCTGTTGAATTTGCGGATCTTCAACTTCTGACTGTCGAGGAAGTAGACATTGTTGTTCTTGTCCACGATCATGCTGTCAACTTGGTTAATCTTCGCTGTCCGCACAGGGCCATCCACATCACCAGCACCTGAGCCGCCAACCAATGTCTCCACCGTAAACTTCGCAGATGGTGTGGATGAAGGTGTTTGATCTACAGGTGTGGTCGGTGCAGATGAACCAGGTGTAGCTGGACTTGGTGCGGATGGAGTTGTGGGTGTTGGATTCGTTGTTGTCTGTCCTCCACCAATCTCCTTGTTGTCATTGCCATACTGATAGGCACGCCAAAGCATAACTGTTGCTTCTGCACGGGTGATTGTCGCTTGTGGACGGAATGTCTCGTCTTGGAAGCCAGATACAAGCCATTCTCTACTGCCAATGAAACATAGCTCTTTGCGGATTCGGATATACCAGCATAGTCTTTGAACATTGCTTCAATGGTACTTTGATCGGGCAGACGATTGACGTCATAGCCTTTGAGCTTGACGAGGGCGACAGCCACATCTTCACGGGTTGCTGGTGCGGATGGATTGAAGATGTACTTGCCGTCTGCGGTACGATAGCCCATCATGTAGTCCTTCACGGATTCCACGAACGGAGAAGCCCAGTTTGTTGCCTCGATGTCAGAGAAGGAAGAGTAATTCACCTTTTTGGGCGTGATGCCGGATGCAGTAATCATGATCTTGGCGAACTCTGACCGGGTGATGGTGTTATTCGGTCTGAACTTGCCATCAGGATAGCCGCTGATGACTTTACGATTTACCATCTCGGCTATAAAGCTATAGGCCCAATGCGTCGATGGAAGATCGGTGAAGCTGACGTTTGATTGTGTTGTTTCTTTCCTTCTTCTCAATCAATTCTGTTTGCATCTCATCCAACATCTCTTGATGAAATGACTTGCCTTTGCCAGCCTGTACATCACTCTTAACTGCATACACATGCTTCTCTAAAAATGCGATCTCCGCTGCTAAGCTGGATACCTGTGTAATCAGATGCTTGTTCTTCTCATTATGGTACATGTGAATCTCTTCCTCCAAGTGATTGCCCATCGACAGCCGTAACAGAATCGTTCTGAGCTTATTGGTGAAAATTTCCTCAACCCGTTCTTTACGCCAGCCTACATAAGAACAAAACTCCTTACCTTTCCGCATGTAACCACCACATACTAGTAACGGTGGTACGCCGCCGTATGGATACCGGACGGAGCATATTGCTCTGGGGCATCAGAACACCAAGGCGACATGGGTACCGGGGCCAAGGGAGGAAATCGACGTTGTACGCTGGATTTTCAATCAGTATGCGTATGAAGGGATGGGATACCACAAGATCGCGTCTGAGCTGAATCAGAGGCAGATACCGACGCAGAAGGGGCGGACATGGTCGGCAAGTACAATAAGAGCCATTATCTTCAATGAAGCTTACATCGGAAGCAAGGTGTGGAACAAGCAGGACTATCAGACCAAGGGTAAAAAATGGCGGGATCGTTCGGAATGGATCATCACGGAGAATGCTCATCCAGCTCTCATCACCAAGGAACTGTTTGAGCAATGTCAGACCGTCGCTAAGCAACGCAACAACGGCGGGGGTGAAACGCATAAACCTTTTGGCTCCAAGCCCATCTCGCCCTTCTGGTTGCGTGGAATTATGGTATGCGATAAATGCGGATCACGGATGGTCGGCAACTCAACATCCACACGTACCAAGAGCGGCGGTCAACGATATTATTACACAACTCCTATATACGATGATTAAGCATAGGGACAATCAGTTGCCAAAGCATTGCATGGATTAACCCTCCATCCGCACGATACTTGGCTGGACAGTGAATTGAATCAACATCGTCACTTGTCCGTTGTTCAGTGCAACAACTGCAAATCTGCCTTCATTGCATTCTGCCATTCTTCTCCGTAGGTTGGCAATGCGGCTGAGACAGTGGTGGTTACTATGAATCCTGTAGCTAATGCCGTTACAGCCATTCCGATAAAAAGCTTTCTAATCATGCTGTTGTACCCCCTCAACTAATGTTGAAATCTATTTTGATGAGTATCATCAGGCATATTTTACTATATAAGCCCCAAAAGGTCACTTATAAATGTACTTAACATGAACTTTAATGGTGTTATGCTGTCTTGATATGTCCTCTACCCTTGATAGTAGAGGTGATGATATGTCGGAGTTTGTGAAACTGGTAGGTGAGAAGATCAGGCTTGTCCGTAAGGCACAGGGAATAACACAAGAGAGACTTTCCGAATTGTCGGGATTGAGTGAGAAGTATCTATCAGATACAGAGCGAGGGTCACGCAATATCTCGTTGGAATCGCTTGAGAAGATTATGCAGGCGTTAAAGATCAAACCACATGAACTTTTTCTCTATGAAGACACCAACACAATAAGTGAGGATAAGCAAAAGTTAATTAAAATGTTTCAGCCATTACTCGTTGATCGTGATATTCAAGAAATCAGGTTTTTGCTTAAGATTGTTCAAGAGTTCGTGGATACCTTTGAAAAAGTTGATAGCCGCCGCATATAGGCCAAAAAAATATACAAATTTCCCCGAGGCACCACGCCTTAAATAACAAAGGGGTGGGCCCGCCGTTTCATGCCCCACCCCTCCCCATATGGACTGCTTCTGCTGTTGATACAGTAGTAGCAGTCCTTTTTTTGTTTTCATTCATGTTGCTGTTGCTGGCTGTGATCCAAATCATTACCTCGAACAGCAACACATGCAAAGAAGCCCTCTCACACGATGAGTGGGCTATTCGTCGTTGCCCGACAGAGACAAAATTATCGGCTGTGAGATGATGCCGGACAAAGGAGATGAATGCAGATGGTTGTTAAGAAAGGTCTGTCTTCGGAGATGGAAGAGTTATTGAAACAACTGGTAATGAATGGAGGCCTCCGCATGGCTGGAACGGTGTTGTATGTGTATTGCCGTCGGACGTATCAGGTGGATGAAGACACTGCCGCACGCTGGATGACAGCATACTTTCGTCGTGAGTTTCCACAAAAGTTACAACGGCATCAAGATCGCATTTTCAAGGTGTGACCCATTACATTCAGAGAGGAAGATTGAATCATGAGCTATAAGGCTTTTAAGAGCAACAGTTCCAAAAAGTTTTTAGGGTTTTGCGAGCAGAAGGGATTCATCTACAGTGTGCAGTTGGCTGTTTACAAGTTTGATCGGTTCTCACGTAAGAGGGACGACCATGTCATCTACAAAGCATTACTCAATCAATGCGGGGTGAAGGTCATCTCGGTTACGGAGCAGACCGAAGCGGAGACACCGCAGGATATGTTGCTGGAAGGGATGCTGGAGGTCATTTCGGAGTTTTTCAATGCAAATTTGGCGACTGAGGTAAGGAAGGGGATGACGCAGAACGCAAAACAGGGATTCTTGCAGATGGCCGCATCGTCTGAGGACGACAGCAGGCTATTTTTTTATTGCTACGAAAGGAGGTGAACAACTTGGAAAAGCTCTAGTACTTATTCACTCAGAAAGCCCGTCTACAGGCCGCAATGCAGATGATGGACGCAGATGCCCCATTCGATTCAGAGGATGGTAGGATATACGCTCAAACTCTTGTAAGGCTTGTTCTGATTAACATGCGGATTGAGGAAATAGAAAAAGAAGCCGCCCACAAATGAGGCGACTCAAGAAAAATAACCTTGTATTCATCATACTGAACAACATCATATCATGCAACGGGAGAAGTCGAATCTGGCTTCTCCTTTTTGCGTTTACAGGAGGGAATAAATATGATCTTTACCAACGAACTGTCTACAATCAAATCATTGCTGGGTGACACACTCGCTGAAAGGCCCGGCTCCTATATTGTTGATGAAATCTTTGACCGCTTCCCCACCATACAGGAACTGATGAACGTCACCGAGTTTGAGTTGTTATCCATTAAGGGTATTGGCAAAGTAAAGGCTCGCCAGATCATCGCCGCGTTGCAATTAGCTCGCAGATTGGGCAGACCTGCCGACACCATTCCGCAGACCGCAGGATGCAGTTGACCTGCTGATGACGGAGATGAGATATCTGCAACAGGAGAGGTTCGTCGGGTTATTCTTATCGACCAAGAACAACCTCATAGGACAGCCAGAGACGCTCTCTATCGGTTCACTCAATGCCGCTATAGTCACGCCTCATATGGTATTTCGTGCCGCTGTGAAGCGTTCTGCGGCTTCTGTTATTTGCGTGCATAACCATCCGTCAGGTGATCCTACCCCATCACCTGAGGACATCCAGCTAACAAAACGCTTGGTGGAGAGTGGAAGTATTGTTGGGGTGGACGTTCTGGACCATCTTGTGCTGGGTGACGGTAGATTTATGTCCCTGAAAGAACAAGGGTTCATGTAGACCGTATAGACGAATTAATTGTATGACTTGAAGTACGATGGAGTGATTTGGCCGCTCGCTTTCGCTCGCGGCCCGGCATCATGCGTGCAATTTATAAGCCACCCCACCGCCCCTGAGGGGCCCGCAAGACTAACGCCCTGCACCCTTCACTCGCCGTTTGGCGTGTCCTCGCTAACGCTGAGGACAGAATACAGTGTTGGTGTAACGAGCAGCGTCAAGGCTGAAACAAGCTCGGCTTCGCCTCGGCCTTGACGCTGACATTGAACTCGTCACCAGCAAACAAGGCAAACATTACTGCTAAGGACATGAGGTTAGCTCGTTGTTGCTTGTGGCGGATAGTGAAGGTCAGTAGATGAGCCAATCTTGTAACTGTTTATCATAGTCGGTTGTAAGATACGATAACTTGCTCATACCATCGAGCTTCTTCAATATAACTTTCTTTTGGTAAGTGTTCAGTGCTTTTAGTGTCTTCACTACACTATCCGCAATAACTGACTTTTTGTATTTAACGAGGAGGGCATCCAGTTCTGCTTGATCTGCATCAATCATGACAAGGTCCTGGAAAGGACAAATTAACCTAAGATTCTGCAAGAACACAGGGAGCGATAGTTGATTCTGTTTGTCGTACTTCTCCCTTACTTCGACTCTCGTCCAATCAAGGTGGATGTTCTTCGGAATTTTCTGCTGAGTAGCTTTATCATAGATGAGAATCGTTTTGGCACTACGTTTGCCCCCAGATATAAGGATTCATCTTTGAAGCGGTCGTCCAAAGTTCTGAAGCCAGATGCCCATATGCGGTTCATGCAATGGACTGGATTATAATTGAAAAGATCCACCTTGAAGTCAACACGTCGTACATGCAGGTTGTTGGCATTGCCCGATGCAAATGTAGCCCAATCCAACACTTGTTGTAGGGAAAGTCCACCCTCAGATGGATTGATCTTAATCTTGTAGGGAGCGACCTTAGGGAATCGCGGGCCAAACAATAGCGTAACACAACCAAGGCTGTAGCTTTCAGCGTAAGGACCTTTAGTTGGGTAGTTGTGCTTCCCGTATGATTGCATCAAAGATAAGAAGGCAGGCTCTAGCGGATTATAGGAAAGCAGATGCAGACCATCAATTACGCTGGTCTGATACGGAGTACTCATTTCAAATAGGTGGCGGTATTGTCGTAGTAATGTCTTGCTGTTCTGAACTTTACGTTTCCATGCTTTAGATATTATCAATGCGAAGACTTCCCCCACTGGGTGAACCCAGTGGGCCTTGGATTGACTGTTGTAGCCTAACCCCCTTGTAGTACAGCAAGCATCATAGTGTGAACACAGAGGGTCTAATGTACAACACACTACTAAGCATGGAAGCCGCTATACCATATCTACGACCTAGCAGAATAACAGGATTCTAAGCTATGTGTAGCATATAAATCAGAAATTAAAGTTTAATGTATATCTTATAGGCTACCATGCCTGGTTGACAATTCGCAACAGTATTACTTCATTGATTCGCCTGATCCAACACGGATCGGGCTTTTTGAGTTTTAAAAAACCAATCAACTCAACTGAACAGAAGGAGAATATCAACAATGAACATTGTTATCTATCTTCGTGTATCATCCGAGCAACAAGCAGAACGTGAATTATCCATCCCGGCTCAACGGGAAGCACTGCAACGATATGCGGATGAACGTGGATGGTCTATTGTCGGTGAATATGTAGATGAAGCGAAATCTGCAAAGACAGATGCAAGACCAGATTTTCAACGAATGATTGCAGATGCTCAGAAAACAGATACACACTTTGATGCGATTGTCGTCCACAAGTTTGATCGGTTCAGCCGCAATCGTGCAGATCATGCTGTATACAAAGCACTGTTGAAAAAACATGGTGTTACCGTTGTATCTGCATCCGAGCCTGTTGATGCGGATACGCCACATGGTTTTCTGTTGGAGTCGATGCTCGAAGTCATCAGCGAGTTCTACAACGTTAATCTGCGTCACGAGACGTTTAAGGGGATGCGGGAAAATGCCTCTCAAGGATTTCATTGCGGCGGCAGAGTGCCCTTCGGTTATCGGCGTATTCAGACGGGCCTAAAGGTTGCGTATGGGCTTGGAACGAACGATGAGGTCAAATTAGTCCGGCAGATGTTCCAGATGGCCGCAGGAGGCCATGGAGGCAAGCGAATTGCCCGTCAATTGAATCAACAAAGCATTATTGAAGGAAAAAGGTGGGCTCCGTCCACGGTGCTTGCTATTCTCAGCAATCCAGTCTATCTCGGCAAGCGTGTATGGAATAAGAAATCAGATGCGAATGGAAAGCGGAATGATGCGTCTGAATGGATCATCGCAGAGAATGTACATCCAGCTATTGTCGATCAACAGCTTTGGGATGCCGCTCAGGCATCGTTGACCGCACGAAAGATCAATAAACCACAATAACATGCAGTTTCATCGCAGGTACGCCAAAACGGTGTGCCTGCTTTTTTATGCCCAAAAACAAGAAAAGGGAGAGGTATTTAATGAAAGTAGCTATTTATGCCCGTGTGTCTTCAGATCGTCAAGCAGAGAAGGAATTGTCCATTCCAGCACAGGTTAAGGCCATTCAGCAATATTGTCTGGACAAAGGGTGGATCATCGTCAATGAGTTCATTGAAAAAGGGAAGTCGGCAAAGACGGATGATCGTCCTGAGTTCCAGAAGATGATTACATTAGCCAAACGTTCCAATCGACCATTTGATGCTGTTGTGCACCTCTGCATCCAGCAATCCGATCAGCGTTTGAATGTCATACTTCACTGATGCTATGTACTCTTCCGACACATCGACCTCATGCAATTCGGCTGACAGCATCTGATGTTCGTAGAATCCGAAGATGTTACATCAACTGATAAGTAGATTCGTGTTAACAATGTTCATTCAGAGAGAAACAAAGAAGGTGTACTTTACAATACAGTTCAAATCCGACGATACAGCCATATTCGACAGAACACTTGTTGCAGAGTGGAAGTTCTAGTGTTCATGAATCTTAGTCTAAAATTGATCTTGGAATAAAAAAAGGGGTTTTCACTATGTAGATCTAACTATGCATAAGAAAAAAGATATGTAATAATAATATAGGATCCAGAATATTCTCAATAGTAATTGTTAATACTGGATCCTATGTAGAGGAGTGAGAGAAGTGACATTTCATAAATATGATTTTGAAGTTCTGAATATTTCAAACATACCTTCTAGTGAAGAAAGAATGGACCTTCTTATAAACATGTTTGGTGAACAATACTATTCAAATGATGAGATGGTACATCGTGAATTCAACAGTATATTTGATTACTCAAGAGAAACATTTAGAAAAATGCTCAATCACAGTTTTCTTGTGGGAGTACTCGACAGGAGCGACAATGTATATAGGTTATCATCTGTTTCACTAAGTTATTTTCATAAGAGAATTGATTTTACTGAGTTCATGCATAATTTAATTGTTGGAAACTCGGACGTATACAAAACCATGCATATCATCATTTATTTACTTAAAATTTTTAATCCTTCCTTAAAAATGAAGACATTGTATACGATCTTCTCACTACTTGGAAAGAATCGCATAGATCCAAGTGCTCAATCTTCAGTAGGTAGGAATCTAAGAGCCTATTTTTCATTTCTTACTATGCTTGGATTAGTAAAAAGAGAAAAAGATGAACTTGTTTTAACTGAATCATCATTACATTCTGATTTTTTAACCAATGATATTATTGGGATAGAAGAATTGTTTGATACTGAAGTAATTAATATAAAAAGTGTCACAAATTACATGCTGAAGTTTTTTGATAAGCCTGCTGCTGATGATATTCTAAGCTGTGTATCGTCATATGAAATAGATAGATACATCTGGACAAAGAGTAGTTTATATAAAAACCAAGGAGAAATAAAAAATCTGTATGGAGAGTACATTATGACGCTTATCATTAAGAAGGGGAGATTTTAAATGAGCCACACTGAAAATGTAATTGATATCTTGAAAAGAGCGTTAAATCGAACAGTCCCTATTACCGATCCGAACTATATTATAGGTGAAGACAATTCAATAGCGGTGTTTAATTCTTGGGTGAATAATATACAGAGCGGTGAAAATGGAATTATTGGTGCGGTTGTCTTGGGGCAAGTTGGAAATGGTAAAACACACTTTCTTCGGTACATGCGACGAGAATATATTGAAAAAAAAGAGAACTACGTAGGTATATATGTGCCAGATATGTTCGTTGGAGGCCCTCTAGTTAATGCTTTAAATAGTATTTATAAATCATTATTTGTAGGTTCAGGAAATAAATCATTAAAGGACTATCTTTCTGATTGGAAAGAGTATACCAAAAATCCTGAAGCAAAAATGCCTGAAGAAGTTCCGAATGAATTGATCAGGTACTTATTAGCATGTGACAATTCAGAAGAAATGGAATTAGTACTTGATTACTTCTCCAATAAAGATTTATTTCCAGATCAATTAAAGTATTTGCGGACTAAATTCGGTGCTAAGAAAAATTTTATTAATAATGAAAATGATTTTTCTCAATATATCGGTGATGCACTTCAATTTATCCAGATTGTTACGAGTAAATCAATATTATTGTTCTTTGACGAAGTTGATAAAGTATATTCTTCTGAAACAAATACCGTAACTATAACGAGGGTGGGAACAAAGATTCTGTCTGCTTATCGTAGTCTGTTTGATAGTCTGAACCGAAGAGGAATATCGGGTGCTATAACTGTTGGTGCAACTCCGGAAGCATGGGATGTTCTATCTAATCAAACAGCATTTGAAAGACGGTTTAAAGACCGAATGATTGTTTTAAAGGTTCCAAAGACAAAAGAAGACAGTGTTCACTTTTGTATAGATCGACTTGAGGAAATAAATTATTTGCTTCAACCCGGCGATCAAGCTCTGGTAGAATCGTTAATTGATCAGATTGATGAGAATAAACTAAAGACATGGGCTGATGTTATCTCTAATGTTAGATCATCAAATGGAACAATGCGTTCTGTTAAAAGCGAATTGGATCCAGCTAAGTTGATTGTGAGTGTATTAAAGAATACTGTTTCGCCGATGACATGGCATGAGATCCTCGAGGAAGATGATAATTTAAAAGACATTTATCCCAAAACACCACCAACATCACTACTGACCAAACTTGAAAAAGAAGGTAGAATTAAAATAAATGCAACTAGACCTAGAACATATGAAATAGATGAGGATAACTCGAATAATGACTAATATACCCGAGCCCAACTATTATAGTTCAGCTGTTATTAGAGCCAGATTAGAAAAGAGACTTGGTGCTGCTCAATCAATTGAGGATTACGTTGGTGACAATTACGCGAAAGATGTTACAGAATGCTTCAACATTTTGGATATTGATTATCCAGTCACTGCCGCTGGTATTTTAGGGAGAGCATTGGAGAACTGTACTAAAGAGTACTGTGAAAGAAAAATAAGCAATAAACGAAAACTGTCGGTAAATACTGCTAGTTGGCCTATTTCGAATATTAGAAGAGTACTAGTTGAGGGGAATCAAAAAGATAGGCTGAGTTTTCTTAACCAGCAGGAAGTTACTAAGAACGGTCACAAACTAAAATTAAAAAAGAAGTATATTACTGATGCAGTTTACACATATCTTATTGATATAAAGAATTTAAGAAATGATGCTTTTCATGGTTGTGATGATGAAAAATATTTAGAATGGGAGAGCAGATCGTATATTCTGATCGAACTCGGCATGAATTGCTTAGTATCTTTAGTTAAAGAAATGAATGATATATAGTCGTCTATGTATAGTTCACACTAAGGGTTATTGTAAGCAGTCCCTCGGGTGACATCAAATCCGTGACTACACCCGTAGATGCCTATGTGGCGATGTCTTCGGACAGGGGTTCAAATCCCCTCGCCTCCACCAACCTTACTAAAAACGAACACCATATATTTTGGTGGTCAAGGATTTTCAGTTACTGTTTGGTTCTGAATGAAATTCAAAGTATTTTACATAGGGATGGCAACTTTGCCATCCTTTTTGTCGTTTTAGCTGAAACTTGATTGATCTTAGATAAGGCGATATAATTGTTACATCTTCCAAAATGAGGTGAAATGGATGTCATTCCGTATCGTTCGAGGTAGGTAGTTTTCGGGCCGGAAAAAACGCGTACCGGCTATCAAGGGGAGGAGTCTGCCCTTTTGAGTATACGAAAACTATACTATGAACGATATCAATCGACATCATTTCTCTTAATAAAGCCAAAAGGCACACCGATTGTCTGAGGCGGGGATTAATGAAATGCTCATTGATTCCTGTTCACGACAAACAAGTGCCTCTTGGCTTTTTCAATTATCTCTTTTTGGAGGCAGAATTATGTTGAAAAAATGCTTATTTATGTTCAAATGGATGATATTGATATATGTAGTACTGGGTTTTCTGGTTCAGTTTTTTATTGCTTTTGGCATCAGGACATTTCAAGAACTTGTCGACAAAGTGGTTTTGTCCGTAAGTTTCAACGATGTTGCATCGTATATCGTATTATATGGAGCGTTGTTAGCAGGGGCGGTAATAGTTAACTATCTCTTGGAATATCCTCACACCTATTTGTCAAACAGTATATTGGAAAAGTTAAAGGTCATGGCACTTTCTAAAGTTTCTAAGATCGACTACTCTGCGTACCAAAACATTGGCACAGGAGAAATGATCAAAGTTATCGAAAATGGTGCATCAGCTGGAATGAATATCATCCATTCATTCTACTTGAGAATACTGCATGAATTGTTGCCGACTATCATATTCAGTTTATTTTTTATAAGCCTTTATAACTTGAATGCTATGTTAATTATTGCGGCTGGCTATGTTGTCATTTTCTTCTTAAATAATTTACTTCTACGAATGTTATATCAAATAAAGTCATCTTTACTTGAAAGTCAAGAGAAAATGTCTAAATACTCAATCCGAGGGTTTATGGAGTTAGTTGTATTTAGGCTAAATAAGAGATACGAGAAAGAGATTAGGCGTTTACACAATAAGGCGGATGACATCGTCAAGAAGAGTACACAAATTAGAATGATCCATGAATCATTTTTCTCCATATTTGCTTTGTTGGTGAATATTATCAAGATATTCGTTTTAGTTTATGGGGTTAAAAGTGTTTTGTCCGGTGAATCTTCAATAGGCGTTATTATAGCGCTGATCATGTTAATTGATCAAGTCTATACTCCTATAGCAATATTTAACGTGCTTTATGTGGATTACAAGCTGAATCGGGTTACCTATACCCGATTTGAAGAGTTTTTGAATGCACCAGAAGACTTAAACTTAGAAAAGGGAAGAGAAGTTAAATCCCTAAATGGAAATATCGAGTTTAAAAATGTGGATTTTAGTTACGGAGATTCTAGGCAATTAAGCAATATTACTTTTTCTGTGAAACAAGGGAGTTACATTGCAATTGTTGGATTAAGTGGTAGTGGGAAGTCAACAATTATCAAATTAATGCTAGGACTCCTAAAGAAAAAATCTGGACATGTATTATATGATGGAATCGATATTGATGAGATAAAACTGAACAGTTTATACGATCATGTATCCTATATATCTCAAGAAGCACCGATATTTGATACAACCATAAGGGAAAACATTGTCTTTGATAATGAAATAGCTGATGATCAGATTTACGGGATATTGGAAAGAGTTCACTTGAAGGAAAAAGTAGTGAGTTTTCCAAACCGACTGGACACTATGGTTGGAGAAAGAGGATTAAAATTATCCGGAGGCGAGAGGCAGCGGTTAGCTTTCGCTAGAATCATTGCTCAGCAAAGAAACATTGTTATACTTGATGAACCAGTCTCGGCACTTGATAATATTACCGAGAAAAGTATTATGAACAGTATGTTAAAGATGTTTACTGGTAAGACGTTAATTGTCATCGCACACAGATTGCATTTCATCAAACATGTGGACAAGATATTACTGGTTAAAGACGGGCAAATTGTAGATGAAGGTGACTTTGAATATTTAATCAACAGTAGCGTCTATTTCCAAGAGCTATGGAATAGAGGAGTCCAAAACAAGTCAGAATCGAATGATTGTTGATGTAGTAAGAGATGATGTTTCGTGACATCATCTCTTTCCTCACTTCTTCTTAATAAGTTTTCCAAGTTGCCTTTTGATAACATTTCCAAGATATCCTTTGCTGCTTGCTGTCCGAATAATAGTTATGAATTCTGCGTTTCAATGCAAGCCAAGTCTCGGGCTGTTCAGATTTTATATTTGGATATTGTTGTTCAAATCTAATATTTGAAATAATATAGACCTTGGTGTAGCAGGCTTGTTTGTTGCTATATCTGCAAGGCAGTTCCAGCGGATAACCGTCTAAATAGTTGAGCATATCATGGATTTTGAATTGACCACGAAATTCATCGAATAAAATAACATCTTCGCCTTTATAACTATCGAAGGGATGTATATACTCTCCATCACATGCCTTGTTTTGCCGATGCCTGTTTTGCCCCACATGTATGTCACTTCTAATTCTCGAAAGACTTCTTTAAATTGTTCGGCTTTGATAATCTGTCTGACCCTCTCTATCTTGTCTGTATGAAGGAGGTACTCAGGGGATTGTTCCATGATTTCATAGTTTGATGCTCCCGACTTTATAAGGTCATAAAGATCGGCAAGGTCGTTTCTTGCACCAGGCCTCTCAACGGGCATTTCTCCATACTCCTCGAAAGTGCCGGGTATTATAGTCCCGGTTTTGTTCGGAGGTTCCTCTAGCGATCTCTAAATGCGCTTCAGGGAATCTATTCTTCAAAGTGCTAAATCGGATTGCACTAGAGCAGACAATATAAATGTGGGTATGATGCGTTTGTCCGGCTTCATCTGCCATGCAATAATATACTAGTGAATTTAGCTTGTTTAGTTCTTCCTTGATTCTTTCGTGGTCGTAACCCTTTTCCAAAGGATTATTAGGATTATTTTCAAATTGAAATTAAGGACGAGGCGTCGCAACAAGAGCAAAAAGTCATTTAGATGTTTATTGATGGCTACAGTAGAGAAAATATAATGGAGAATTACAAGATCCCCGCAAGAGAGTTGAAGGAGACCATTGATAGCATATTTGTGAAGTGCGGGTACGATAAAACAACAATTTTTAGTCGAAATGAGGACTTACTCATGCAAATATCAGAATTTGAAAAAGAGCAACCCAGTCCATATGCGGACTGGGTTTTGGTGAGAAAGATACAAGGAAAGAAAGTCTATTTGGCGTTCTCATCTGGCTGATGGATGCCAAAAATATTGCCTTCCGTGTCGATATAATAGCCTTGCCACGCCATTCCAGGAAGGGCATACTTGGGTAATGCGACTTTGCCTCCATGATTAACAATGTTCGCTTCCGTAGCATCGTAGTCCCCTACTCCCAAGGTGCATGCATAGCCATTCAAGGGCTGGCCTGGCTCCGGGGAAGGGCCTTGGCGCTTCACCAAAGCTCCGTTAATTCCCGGCTCGTTGGCATCACCCGTCACAGCTCCAAAATAGGGCATTCCCGCATAGCTGCTCCAGTCCTCAAACGTCCATCCGAATACCTCTCCATAAAACGTCTTGGCACGCTCCATGTCATCAACATGAATCTCAAAATGAACTAATCTGCCCATAATTACCTCCTGTGTACTGATTTTAGTACCCCTTTAATTAATTTTGTTTTCCATTGGATTTTCCTGCTTTAGTATTTTGGTTTTGTGTGAAGTATACATTTTCATAACATAGTCCATTGGAAACGGAATCATTTCCATCATTGGTCGAGGCTGTCCTTGTTATCGCGGGGAACGAGAGTGTCCAGTACTGCAGGGGTATACCGTTATACCCATTATACCCGGTCTTATTGGAGATAACGTTAAATTCGTGTCAAATTCGAACGACAAGTTAAATTAGCAAATTACTAATTGAAATTAACTTAAAAAAAGTTATAATAGATAAGTAAGTAAATATTACTGTAACCATTAAACTTGGAGGGAAGTTATAATTATGTCAACTGTACTGTATATTACTGCACACCCGCATGATCACTCAACATCGTTTAGTCTCGCTGTAGGTGAGGAGTTTATTAACGCTTATAGCGAAGCAAACCCTACAGATAAAGTCATTCGTCTTGATCTATTCAATCTGGATATTCCTGCAATTGATGCTGATGTATTTAGTGGTTGGGGAAAACTTCAATCAGGAAGTGCATTTGACCAACTATCAGATGCTGAACAAGCAAAAGTAGCACGTTTAGGTGAAATCGTGGATCAGTTTGTTGCTGCGGACAAGTATGTTTTTGTTTCCCCAATGTGGAATTTCTCATTCCCGCCAGTTTTGAAAGCATACATTGATGCTGTTTCCGTTGCGGGTAAAACGTTCAAATATACGCCAGAGGGTCCTGTAGGTCTGCTTACTGACAAAAAAGGATTGCATATTCAAGCTAGTGGCGGAGTATATTCGGAGGGGCCTGCTGCTGTGATGGAAAGCGGTTTTAGCTACCTGAAGAAAATCTCGCTGTTCTACGGAATTCCTTCCTTTGAACCCCTTTTTGTAGAAGGTATGGCTTTATCGCAAGATCAAGGCCAAGCGATCAAAGAGAAAGCGATTGTTAAAGCAAAAGAGGTTGCAGCCAGCTTCTAAGTTCTATAATGGATAGCATACAAAAAACTGCCAAGATATTGTCTTGGCAGTTTTTTTAGATTAAGACTGCTGCACATATTTTGAAGGAACATTCTGTAGACAGATGATTCATTGTTCACGATCCTCGTTCGGAATGCAGGGGCATATAGAACAGCTTAGGAAGACAAATATTTCTGGAGCCATTAGTGACACCATATGCAGCGACAACGCGTTTAGGCGGAACGGCATCGATGAGCGCGATTGTCGAAGCGGCTCCGATGAAAGAAGCACCGATGCCGACGAGTGCAAGGGACCAAACGTACGTGAGGTACCCGCTCCCCTCCTTTAGTACTGTAAGAAAGAGGACGCGAACTCCTTCCATGAAGGTTCCTCCAATAATGAGTTTCAGATATCCGATACGAGAGGCGATCGTGCTGCAGTCCTGAACGGTCAACCAGGTGTACTAATAATTTTGCTATCCGAACAGCTTGGGGGGAATCTCCTGCACGATGCTGTTCTTTTTTATTGCCAAATCACTCAACATTTTTCGTAGTCTATCTGTAATTTAGAATAAAACTTCAAAACAGATTTATTCAATTCATACAATTGAACTTATAGGTTAAATTATGTATGATAGAAAATATGGAAAAGGTGACTATTGATTCATAGATTTAGGACTTGAGTAGCTAATTGGGGGGAAATGATGAATTCATTTGTTCAATACCTGGACCAATTTAACGTTCTGTCGCCAAATCACGCCAAAATATACGATGAATATACAAGTAGCGCGGATGCCTATCGACTCTCTATCCAAACGAGAATAGAGCAATTTCTGCTGTCGATATTCAAGGATGCGCCGCGCAGCATCATTATGACCGGGAACGCGGGTGACGGAAAGACCAGATTGTGCAGAACGGTGTATGAGTCATTAACCGGGCAGCCCCTGCAGCAATGGCCGGAAAGTGGAATGATGGAAATTTCATTTAATCAGGGCACGCTTATTATCGTGAAGGATTTGTCTGAGCTTACAGAGGCAGTTATATACGAGAATCTGACTCAGCTACAGAACGAGATTAGGGGAGATCATGCTCGAAATATCTATTATCTCATCGCAGCTAATGAGGGGAAGCTAACAAAATTTCTATCCCAGAATAGTTCGCTTCAGGATTTATCTGGGTTGGTCAAAGATCGGTTCATGGATCATACAAAGAATGACCAGAACCTATATCTTGTCAATTTGCAGGATGTAACCTCTTCTATCTACGCCGCTCGTATTATGGAGGAATGGAATCGGGAGGAGAATTGGGCGGATTGCGACACTTGCAGAAAATCGGCTAATTGTGTCATCCGCCTGAATCATCGCAGAATGTCCCAAGAGAGTGTTAGAGAAAGGCTTGCTGAACAGTACCGATTGCTGGACTGTCTCGGCGTTCATGTTACGATGCGCGAGATTCTCATTCATATGAGCTACGTCCTGACAGGCGGTCTAACTTGTGATCAAGTACTGAATGCGGACTACAAAGCGATTGAGAAGCAAGCCAAGCGTGTTTACTATAATAACTTTTATGGGGCTGAGCTTCCGGATGGAGGTTCAATTGAGCAGGGGGCAGTACAATATTTCCGAGAACTAGATCCCGGCCGGTTATCTGTATCCTCCATTGACGATTATTTACTTAATGGAGATATTAGCGGTGAGGGTGAGATTGTAGACAAGCATGCCCGGCTGTTTGATGAAGAGATCGACTTGTTGTTCGGCTATTATCGCAAGCAGATTGAGATGTACCGCAGTCAGGATGCGAACAGAGATTCCGGCAAAATCGTGGAGCTGATGCCTGGTTTCAGACGCAAATATTTTTTTGAATCTGATGAGGGGGATGTCGGCAACCGTAGGAAGTTGGTTCCATATCTGCACTTTCACACGTTTACAGAAAGTCTCATCAATCGTCAGAAGCAATCCGCTATTCGCAAGGAATTGATTCATGGATTAAATCATGCTTTTTCCAAAAAGCTGATTGATCGGGCTGAAAGCCAGTTGTTCGCGGTAAACGAAAATTTGCTGATCCACGAGTCCTTTTCGACCAGTCAGACAGTTTTAAATGTTGAACCGGAACGCTCGGATATTGATTATAAACCATCAAAGTTGTTTATTACGGTCAACCATGGACCGAAGCTGGAAGTGAAGCTGCCGGTTTTTGAATATTTGCTACGGCTGGCAAGTGGCGGGCTGTACGTTACGCTGAAGCAGGAAGTGGATATATTGCTGGGTACATTCAGAAATGATCTGATTAACCGCAGTGAACTGGATGAGTTCATGCTGCAAGTGCTGGCTATGGATTCGAACAAAGGCGTATACAAGCGCCACGATATTAATATTTGACGCGGAGGCGCTGCGATATGTCTACAGTTGAAGCTACAAATAAGCGGGAAGATTTCACTTCACAGCTATCGTCAGATATTTGGGGACATCGGTTTAAAGATGGACAGCGTGGGCCTGAGTATGTACTGGAATTCTTGAACGTGTTGTTTGGCGCCAAGTATTCCTTTGATGACGATGAATACAGCCGCAAGCGGTCGGTAGGCTTACGGGAGTTTATTTTTGAAGGCGTTAAGGAAGGCAAGGGATCTAATACTATTCTAGCTGTGGCAGAAGAGAAGAAAGAGAAGCTGGTTCAGTCGGTTCAGGAAAGCAACTATTTAGTGCTAAAGCAATTTCTACGCAATTTAGAAGTTGTGCTGTATGACACGGATGGTAAGGAGGCCGATCGTTCCTGGTTTGCGAGGTCGCTCTATCCGCTACATGAATCGTTGTTATACGTCGAGCTTCGTAAGAAGGGTGACAATCTCTCGTTCGAACGCAATTTTTTTGCTAGAGGCGGGGAACTGTATTTTCTAATGCTTGCCCACGGCACAGATAAGCACAGAGAGAGAAGGCAATTTATTGAGAGCCGCTTCCGACAGTTGCTGACGAGAAACAAGATTATTGAGAAAGTGGTTAATAAAATTACATCCGTTTTCGAAGAATCAGAACCTTATAATGATCGTCCCTGCAAGCTTCGTACCACAACACAAGATGGGAATGTGCCCATATTGCCGGCAAACGCCCCGCAGACTAACGGTCCTTTATTCGAAGCGTTCGGAGATGAACTTCAAGGGCTGCTACTCCTTGATCTGGACATCCATGAAATGTTCTACCTGCTTATATCGCTCATTTGCTTTCAACTGGGCCGTTACATGCATGAACGGGCGCTTCTTGAGCCCGGGCCGTTGATTTATTTCTTCGATTGCATGGATGGAAAGAACCGCCAAATCTCGCAGCTTGCCGCCAGCAGCTATGAGCAGCACGAGAGCCTGATTAAAGCGAGATTCGAGGATGAATTAGAGCGCAAGGCTGAGGAGGTGTTTGGGACTCCTGACAATATTGAGCAGCAACTGCCGCACTGGAAGGCTAATCCTGATGTATTCTTCGAGAAGCTGGGACTTGGCAAAATGCGCAGCCGAAAGGAAGCTATCAAGCGTGTATTGTTGCGTTGCGGCAATGCGGAGGATGTATTAAGCAGGCTGAAGAGCAGTATTCGCGAAGCGGTAGCCGCCCAGCTAAAGCAGCTTCAAATTACACGCGTCCTGTCACGAGATGGAGGGTTTGCAACTTATCGGCGCGGATCAGCTTCCAATTATCGGTATACGATATCCGATTCATTTCTGCAAATGCTCGTATTCACAAAGGTAAAGCCAGGCGAGAAGATGGAATATCATGACTTTCTAGAAGTATTGTATCGCGATTACGGAGTTGTGATAGGAGAAACGCAGGCGAAGCTATCGGGCCTGTATGTGAAATCCAGGCTAAATATTCGCTATTTTCAGGACAATGAGAAGGCGCTTCGTGAGAAGCTGCGGCATAACGGTCTTCTGATGGAATTTTCCGATGCTACGGCAATGATTCAGAATCCTTATACGGAGTGCCCAAAGGAGGTCCAATATGCATAGCTCCGCCAGGCAGCTGTTGGGTGAGTGGGTCGTGGCGCTGGTGCTTGGCTATTTCGGCCAACAGAGGAGCGTACACAGCGATAAACTGTTCACAAGGATTGCGGGTATTGATGATACAGCATGGAGCGATGTGCTGCATGCATTTCAACAGGCGGAAGATAAGCTGGGGGGGTACTATCGGCCGATTCTTCGAACGTTAACGAGAGTCGAAGGTTTCGACTGCTATCAGTGCAAGGAGCATGAGACGAGCACTTGGCTACGGAACAATAATGCATCAGGTGACGCACTAATTATTTTCATGAATGAAAGGTCGGCAGAGGCACAAAGTCTGGAAAATATTTTCACAATTGATGAGGCCCGTCTTCTGAGTGCGGAAGGACTGGAGGTACTATACCGGCTGCTCTCGGAGACGTACAGATACTATGGGACAGAACTCGAAACGTTACAGACGTTTATGGGTATATACGGCCGGATTTCAGAGCCGCAGTTACAGAATGTGCTTGCATTTCTGTCGGCCATTATTGAGGATGAGCAGCTATCGATGGTAGACAAGGTTCAGAGGAATCTGAATCAGTTGTTATTGTTCCGTGACGCCAAGCTTACTATCAAGACTACTGAAGGATATGTTAGGCTCAAGCGCAATTTTCAACTATCACGGCTGGAGAAGGAAGGCCGAGCATCGCAAAAGCATGAGTTTATTGAAAGTCTTGATGATTATATCGAAAAGACGACGGATGAGCAGGATGAGCACGAGCTCTGGCAAAAGGTGGCCCCGGAATTGTTCCGACAGCAGGTCCTTGCGTTTATTCATAACCAATCGGCCGAGCTGTTTCAATACGAATACGATGATGTTGCCGCTGCACTCAATTTCAAGGCAGGTAAGAAAAAACTGAATGAGCGTGTCAATGAATTCAAGGAGTTTGTTGAAACAAAAGGGGCTTGGTCGGAGGATCGGGATGGCTTGCTTTCAGAGACGCTTGAGGCCATGGATGACACCCCTGATCCTGACAAAATACAAGAGTTCCTTGATGAGTTCATCGGTGAATTGCAGGATAATCCGAAGCTGCGCAAGGATCTTGAGAGAACGATTGTCAGGCAGAGACAGCATGCGGAATATACGGAGCTGAACGATGCGCTTCTTAGGGAGAGTATTCTGCTGCTTGAGAAGTATGCCGAGGAACTGGGACCTGACGTGAAATTTGTACTTAGCGTTACGGATTCCAGTGTCAATGAGCAGAATGCGAAGGCGCTCAGGTTCCATCTATTCCAGTTAGAGCGACTAACTGGATATATTGCATTTAATGAAACTTCAATAAATGAGTCAAATGATAAGACAGGGAATGACATCGCTTTTCAGCTTGTCTTGTATATAGATGGAAAAGAGATGGATAGAAGCAAATTCAAGCTTATACAAGCCTTTTCCGGCATGCTGTGCGGGATGATGGAGCGATTCCAGGATTGTGGCTATGTGCCCTATGTTCAAAAGTATTATGGCGATGATGTGAGATCGGTCAATGTGATAGAGGTCCTCCAAGCGCGAGTAAGCGGTGATGTGATGCTTGGCCAAACGGAGATGAGTGAGGCGGCAGCTGCATTTGGGGAATTTGTTGAATTCTTCACAGCCGAACTATTAAGCGCGCTGCAAAACGGATTATGCAGCATAGCATTTGATGTGCTGGAAGAGCGACTGGAACTTATTCTGGAGAAGGCAAATCAATCACCGCTGTTATTGGTACATATCTATCAGCATGTGGACTGTCTTGGTGCATATGATAGCTACAATTGCAAGGTTACGGACAGGGTGGGCTTTGCCCAAGAACGGTTGGTTACATTGCTGAATCCGCTTAGGCTGCTCGGCTATTCCAAGCGAATTTCACTAATTCGAACCGAACTGATGCATTGGATTTTCCCCAAGCAGGCATCCTTGAATGATGTCAGCGAGATGGACGCCTATTTTCAGCAACTGCAAGAGCGTACTTCACGACTGTCTCCGCATTATTTTGCCGTTAATGGCGGGCCGGATCAGTATCTGATTGAGCGACAAGAGAGAATGGGCGAAGGAACATTCGCTTTGAATGGTCGGAGCAGTGGAGAGGAGCAACTTGTCGGTACCTTTGCCGAGGAGCTTCTCTCTACGGTCAAAACTTATCTTGAGGTGTATCCGTATGCTCGTGATGGTCTGGACATTGTTTTTCTCTACTGCTCTCATGCGGATTATGTCAAACGCGCTGTCGAGCAGATTTTCAGGCATACAAATGTCCGCAAGGTGAAAGTAGCTGTTCATAGCGAGTCAAGAGGAGCAGCAATTTATGAAGAACTGAATAGCTGGATCAATCAGGAGGAGGAGTATTCTGAAAGACATAACAGCTTTCCGAAGGTTGAAATACAGACCATTGCCGAGCAGTCGATTAATGCCGTAATGAGATTTGTAACCGAGTCACTGCCTGATGCGGACATCGGTGTGCTGGTCAACTATTTCGGTCAGTCGTCCAGTGTCCAGTATAGACAGGAAAAGGTGACGGTGAAGGATTCTGATGACTGGTTCGATACGATCTATCGGGAGCCGTTGAAGAAAGAGGATGCAATTAAGCGGGTTAGTCTGGTCAGCGAGAAGCTGCCCAAGCTGATGCAATATTATTATAGAATGCAATATATGCTTCATAATGGCGAGGCTCTTGCGCCTGAAGAGCATTATTTGCTGCGGAATGTCATCTCACTGACCAAACAGTCGGATGCTGAACTGATCAACTTTATGCACGAGCGCTTTAACTGGTCGCTCATAATCGATCGTTATTTGGACAAAACGCTGCTGCGGCAGGTATCCTCCAAAGCGCAAATTATTAAGTATAAATCGAATGCCGGCAAGGATAAAGGGTTCAGAACGCTAGTATCCTCGTCAAAGTATATCCGTAAACTGGCTAATGAGCAGTCTGATCATGAGTATTATGACAGGCTGTATCACAAATTTGCGCTGCTGCTCAAGAATGACCAAATTGATCGGCAGAAGATTGTGAAGGCCATTGAGCGTGTGAAGGATATATCAGGTGGAATCGTACTTCGCGCCATCGGCCCCGGCCACTTTGCCCATGAATTAATGGCCATCTATTTGTCTACGGAAACGAGACCGGCCGGAGCGGGGGAACTGGTCATATACTCCCTGTGCGACGAACTACCATGGTTTCATGGGTCTGTTCGCAGACCTGACCTCGTAAGAACGTCAATTCGACGCAATGGGGATCAGATTTGTCTACATTTCGAATTGGTGGAGCTGAAGTTCATAAAGCATACCATTTTTGAACAAGAAAGATATGACGCGATTAAGCAAGTCAAGGCGGGAATAGAGCTGTACCAGAGTCGGTTCCACTTTGGTGAGCACCCAGCGAGCGCCGAACTGTGGCGGAAGGAGCTCATTTATTATTTGCTGGAGCATAACACCTACGATATACAGGATGCGAAGCTGTTGAAGGAGCTTCAGGATATTCCGATTGCCAATATCGAAATCTTGATTTCAGGCGCAATCGATACCTTCGTGTATACGTCGAATCTTCTTGAGCTTAGCATAATGGAAGGTCATGTGAACGGCTATCAGACAGAGCAGCTTCAGAACACATTCGTCAATCACATCTATAATCGCACTTATATTTTGAAAGCATTGGGTGCTCTGCAGGAACAAAACATTCCAGCCTTTGAAGCATTGCCGGAAGCGACGGATTTCGTTACGAACAAGCTTGGGCTTGAGCAGGATGGAGCAGCAGAGATTCAAGGCGATACGCAAGGAACTCAATCTGCTGAGAATATTTGGATTGCGATAGGTCCTGACGCTGAAGATCAATTAACGGTTGTACTGCAGCCGGAGACAATACGGGATGAGACATACAGCATGCCGTTCATTGAGGTGGAAAAAGAGGTAATAGTCGAAGCGGCAACCGCAACCGCATTCCCGGAGCAAGAGGCGTTAGCTGATGTGGCTCTCCCGGAGGAGGAGCCTTCGGAGGATATTGCTGAGTTGGTGGAGGGCTATAAGAAGAAGCTACGCTACAGCTTTAACCAGAATGGTATTCAAGTTAAAGTTGTGGATTCGATCGTAGGTATCAGTGTTTTTCGCATCGTTCTGGAAATACCGGGAGACAAGCCGTATAGCAGCATCGAAAGCCGTGCAAAGGATATTTATTTGTGGTTGCAGCTATCGTCGGTTCCGCTTATTCAACTGCGAAATGGACGAATCAATATAGATATTAATCGCGATACGCCGGAAACGATCTATTTTGAGCATTTTATGGTGCAAGCCCGGGAACAATTTCCGCCGGATCGGCTTAAAGGGAAGCTTATTGCCCCTGTCGGTATCGGGCAATTGCGTGAGTTAATTTCGGTCGATTTTTCTAGCCCGAATACACCGCATCTATTAATCGGGGGTACGACCGGCAGCGGCAAAAGCGTCACGATGAACGCAATTATACTGGCTATGATGTGTATGTACCGACCTGATGAGGTTCAATTTATATTTGTTGATCCGAAGAAGGTCGAGTTTATGGCTTATGAGAATCGCAGTCATACGAGACTGGTTATTACCGAAATCGAAGAAGCGATTGTAGCATTAGAACAATTGGTGGAAGAAATGGAGCAGCGATATAGGCTGTTCGCCCCTGAGGGCGTACAAAGTATTGATCAATATGTTGAGATGACCGGGATTCCTCTACCAAGGCTGGTAGTTGTATTCGATGAATTCGCTGATTTCATGGAGCACGAGAAAGCGCTAAGCGGGCGGGTAGAGAGCGCAATTTTGCGGCTTGGGGCGAAGGCTCGTGCGGCAGGCATACATCTGATAATCTGCACTCAGAATCCGAAGGCGGATATTGTTCCGACGAATATTCGTAACAATTTGCCAGCTAGGCTTGCGCTCAAGACAGCCGACCATCATGCCTCCAAAATTATTATTAGTGAAGAAGGCGCCGAAACGCTTGGCGGCAAAGGCGATTTTATGATGAAGATTGATTTACCGGAAGTCGTCAGGGGAAAAAGCCCTTATTTGACGCCTCGCGTCAAAAGAGCATTGCTTGGATATTTCAGTGGGAGTCAGCAATAGCTTCGCTGGACAGGAAGGAGGCACAACATGAAATTCGGTCATCATCAAAGCTTCTATCTTCGGGTGAACTGGCTTTCCAAAGCGATGAAAATGCGAAATGAAGATCCTCAGTTCTTTTTTGATGAATTCAGTTTTGAGAGAATCGGGCTTGGCAGAAATATGGTCAAGTCCCTCAGATACTGGGCTGTGGCAACATCCGTGATGGAGGAAGCAAAAAATGAAGAACGGAAGTCGTATCACCAGTTGACTGAGTTCGGAAGGTTGGTATTCGATAACGACCGCTTCATAAGGTTGCCGCTGACAGCCGCTGTGCTGCATTGTTTGCTGGCTTCGAACAGGGAGCAGGCTACTTCCTGGTATTGGTTTTTCAACGAGCATAGCCACCATTCAAGCACGAATGAGGAAATGCTTGCGGCGTTGTCAGAGTGGGTAGGACAGCATCATAACCGGGAAGTGTCAGTTAATACGCTGAAGAGGGACCTGGATTGCCTTAAGTTGATGTACACCGTGCAAGCTGGCAGCGAGGATGATCCGGAAGAGATTGTGGCAAGTCCTTTATCCGGATTAAAGCTGCTCTATGATATAAGAGAACAATTTGTGAAACGCAATCCGGAACCGAATCTTATTGATCTTGATGCTCTTTATTTCAATTTGCTATATTACTGTGGGAAATATGAAGTGAATAGCTTGACGTTGGAAGAAATACAGGTCAAGCCCATGTTATGGGGCAAGCTGTTCCATTTGTCGTCAAATCAAATATTAGAGTATCTGGAGCTACTTCATGCGGATACGTTATATCCGGTTAAATTCGTTCGTACTAATCAGATTTACAGTCTGAACATAGATGTAGAGAATGCGTATGTCTTCTTGCAGAACGCATATGCACGGAAGGCGGCTTATTAAATGCAAGGATTCCGCTCAAGCATTAACCTGCAGCTCGATTTGCTTAATGAGGATTTGCTTCACAAATATGTACTAACTTCTTCTCACTGTGAGGTACTCCGCAGTGTTCTGGAAGGGGTGACGCAGAACACCGCGCAAGCCCACCTAATCATTGGTCCATACGGTACGGGGAAGTCTCTTCTTGCAACCATCCTATGCCAAATACTGTCGAAACCGTTCTCCGGTGAATGGCAATCGCAGCTGCTTGTTCAAGCAAAACGAATGGATTCACGGCTGGCTGCTCATCTGAGCGAAGTTGAGCGCACTACTATCACCTTTATTCCCGTTATTATTAATGGCAGGACAGGCAGCTTGCGAACCATTATCAACCAAGCCATCTACCGTTCGCTTCATCAGGCAGGAATTGAAATTGCGACTCCTAATGAAGCGATCTCCATTATAAACACAGTCGACCGTTGGAAAAGCACGTATCCCGACACGTATGCCATGTTCCTGAGGCATTTAGCAGAATGCAATTGGGAGGAAGCGGATTGGCGTTCATTGATTATGGGCTGTCAGGAGGCTGTCACCCGTGATTTTATCTCGTTCTATCCTTCTGTTACTTCAGGCACATCTTGGGTTTTTGAGCATGGCAGCTATTTTGTAGATAATCTTGAGAGGTTATCCACGGAGCTTGCTGCAATGAACAGGGGTTTGTTTATCGTTTTTGATGAATTTGGCCGGTTCCTTCAATCCCTTGGAGGGACCGATACGCTTAAGAATATGCAGGATCTACAGGATTTCACCGAGTTTGTTGATCGTTCAGATCACATTCATCTGCTCGTTGTTGGTCATAAGCATATTCGGCAATATGCTGTAAACAGCAGAGAAAGCATTCGCGGAGAATTTGAGAAGGTAGAGAAGCGATTCCGGTTTTATAGTCTAGAGACGGATTCCGCTACCTTTTTGCGGCTTGCCCAAGAAGCAATCGCCCCAGTGAATAGGCAGTGTCTGGAGTTAGCAAGTGAGTTCGAATCGCTAGAGGTGCTTCAGGGGCATCCCCTTTTCGCAGAATTCACCTCTTACCAGCTTGAACATGGCATTATTCGAACCTTGTACCCGCTTCATCCCGTTGCCGTTCAGTTACTCCCCCAGCTATCGAATATATTCGGGCAGAATGAGCGCACTTTATATTCCTTTCTGACCGACAATGGGCGTCACAGTCTAATCGACCACTTTCAACAGAATGGCAATCGCTATTATTATGCGGACCAACTGTTCCGTTTCTTTAATGTCGATTCGGCGGAGGATAGAGATCAGCCAGGCCTTCAGCTTTATCATACGATTGCGCCTTATTTAGACGGAAGCCATGACATGCAGCATCGGCTAATTGAGCTGCTAACACTATGGACGGTTACCAGAATGACTCAGAAACAGTCTGCGAATCTTTCGTTTCTGGCATTTGCACTAGGGGAATCTCTGGAGGATACCAGGCTGGCTTTGGAACAGCTATCACAAGCCAAAATTGTAAGGCACAATAGAATACGCGATCTATGGGAGCTGTATGATGGCAGCTCGATTGATGTCAATGCGGTCGTAGCGGCGAGGATATCCTCCACATCCCTGAATATGAGGGATATGCTCGCCTTGCTGGATCGGCACCTTCCAGTGACGTATATTATGCCCTATGAATACAATGATGACATGGACATGCTTCGTTATGCCGATGTTCGATTTACAAACCTTGCCGAGCTGAAATCCGGTATTCACACCAATTTTTCAGCGGATGATCGGGTTTGGCTAGTTCTGTATATGGATGCGGATGAGATCGAGAACCCTGACACGGTTATGGGCGAGCTAGCGGCACCCTATTGCATGGTATTCCCAAGGTTTACCGCAGAAAGTATTCGATCTAATCTGTTGCATTACAAAATTATTGATCAATTGTTGAATGATCCGGTATTTCTAGCTGAGGATGCGAGAGTCAAAAATGAGTTGATCTACATGCTTCATGAGACAAGCATGAGGATTAAAGCTTTCGTTGAACGTTATTTCCTCTTTGAAGAGCTGGATTGGCGATGGGGAATGGAACGAAGGTTCATTACAGACTTCCGGGGGCTAGAAGGGCTGGTGACCGAACGGTTAAGAGAAACCTATCAGAATACGCCGATTATTCGCAATGAAGCGTTTAATCGCAACCGTATTTCTGCCATACAACGGAGGGCGCTCATCGATGTCATTGATCGCGTCATCCACCAGCCGAATGAACCGAATCTGGGTATTATGGGTTATGGGCCCAACTATCTCATTTATGCGAGTGTGCTAAAAAATAACGGCTATTCTTTCGATGCGGGCAGCGGTGTGCAATGTGACGGAATGCTTGAAGTGCTAAGGGGTCAGCTACTGCGAATTTTGGACGAACGTCCAGTGGGAAAGCTGTCGGACCTCATTTCCATCATGGAGTTGCCGCCTTATGGCATTCGGGCAGCGGTTGTGCCTTTGTTATTTGTCGCTTTGCTCAGAGACCGATGGGATCAACTTCTCTTTTATGCTCATGATATGTTGACGACTCATTTAAAAGGTGGGGCGGTGCTAGAGCTAATTGAGCTCTCGGAAGCTTATGAGTACCGTTACTATAGTTGGACTGCGGAGGAGCAGCATCAACTGCAAGAACTGGGTCGGCATTTCGAGCTTTCTGTTGGGGCTTGCGCAAGTTTCGTGCATGCCGCTGATGGCTTGCTGCTTTGGTTGCGCACCTTGCCCAAGTATGCTCAGATCACCTCGCGTTTGCAACCTGCTACCCAGCGAATCAGGGATGGCATTCGTGCGTCGGAGATTGATCCGTATTCGCACATGAAGCAGTTGGCGGCGAATGGCGCTGTGCTGGCTGAGGCTAAGAGGGAGCTCGAAACCTTCATGATGCGGAACGAGACCGAGCTGGAGCATAGTGTGCTAAGCCTGACAGGGCTGGAGTCACTCTCGCAATTATTCAATGTTGTGAATAAACTTCGTGATGAAGCAATAAGCAAGAACAGCAAGCTCTTGACTTTGACGAAAGTTGATGGCGAGACGGGAGCGATAGATCGATTGGCGGAGCATCTAGTTGGCGTTGATCGCACGGAATGGTCGGATGCAACGCAGGATCTGTTCTTGGGTCAGATCAAGTATGAATGGCAACTGCTCCATATGAGTAACGAGCCTGCTGTGACATCAGATTTCTCTACGGAGTCGAACGTCCAGCTTTCAAAAAAGTCTCAAACCTTGTATGCCAACGTAAAAAATATATTGAAATACGCGGGAAGAGATATTTCGGCTCAGGAGATAAGACAGTTGCTCATCAAACTGCTTCAGGAAACAGAATAGAATCCGAGAAGGGGGAGGCTGTTATGTCACGGAAGCCTGTGCATATAGCTATGTATAGTGGGGGGGCTTCGTCTGCTTATGTAGCCTATCATATGGTGCAAACTTATGGGAGAGAGAATAGTATGCTCTTCTTTACCAATACGTTGTGGGAACATGAGGACAACTATCGGTTTATGCATGAGGTGGCTGATTACCTGGGCATGGAAATTACTTATCGTACGGATGGAAGGACTCCTGAGCAGGTGTTTTATGATTACAGGTTTATGGGTAACTCCCGTCTGGCGAAGTGTTCGGAAGAGCTGAAGGTTAGGCAGACGATTATTTTCCTTGAGGAGCTTAGAGATGAGCACGGACTGGAGCCTATTCTCTACTTTGGCATTGGCCGACATGAGCAGCACCGGGCAGAGAATCTCAAAGAATTTTATGCCCATGTTCCGCTTGAACCGGTAGAAACGCGGTTTCCGTTAATTTCCACATTTCGGGAGGAAATCGATGCCAAGCGGATCATACAGGAGAATTGGGGTATTAAGCTGCCGATTATGTATGATCTCGGTTTCTCTCACGCCAATTGCGGCGGCAGATGCGTAAGAGGGGGATTCCAGCATTATGCTCAATTATATCAAGTATGGCCAGAAGTCTACCTGGAACAGGAAGAAATGGAGGAGCAATTTCGTAAGCACTTCGACAAGAATGTTTCTATTCTGAAGCGTAATGGAGGTCCTTACACGCTTCGTGAATATCGTGCGACTCTGGAGAAGGAAGGATTAGAAAGATATCTGGGTGTGCAAGATGACACTATTCCATGCGTATGCACCATATAGGAAACGAAATGGAAATATTATAGTCTAAAATTGAACATTCTCCGCATACTAAGTAGTAATACCGAAAGAATGGATGAAGCGTATGCGGAGAGAAAGCGTAATTCATAAGCCCCTTAATCTAGTTGATGGGCAACCCTTATTAATTGCTTATCACTTATATAAAAAATGTTTTTCAATTCGCTGCTTTCATACCCGGAAAGTTATTGGCTATGCGGATAGAATTATCGTAGGCAATGCCCGTTTTCTTGTATCCCATTCCGGCAGAGCACGTGTACTTCGTGAGAAGATGAAGAATATTCATGCTTTTGTTCAAGGTGAGTATCAAGCTGATCTACAGCATGCTTATCTCGCCTACGAAAATATCATGGAGGCCTATTACAACCCTTATAAAGTTTCTACATTCGTGGATAAAAGGACAATGACGCCGATACATGATGCACAAATAGCTATTCTCGATAAAGGAAGGGTTTACTATACCATCGCGCATGGATGACGAACTGAGTTCGGAGCTCAGGGCGAATTATATTTTTATACCTTTAACTTGAACCTATTGGTTCAAGTTATTTTTTTGTGCATGTAAAGAAGTCAGGGAGATTGGTATATTCAGATTGGGTGATAGCATTGGGATACGACTTTCAGATTATTGGCAACCGAATCCGCAAGGCGCGGGAAGCGAAAGGAATCACACAGGACATGCTTGCAAAAGCAATGAAGGTATCTAACGCTTATATAAGTAAAATTGAACGAGGCAAGACGCCTATCAATTTGGATAATTTAAGTAAAATTTGTGAAGTGCTCGAAACTTCCACTGAATACATACTAACGGGAACAAGTACGGCCGCAGAAGACTATATGCACAATGAAATCATCGAGATGCTTGAAGGCTGTTCTCCTGACAAGATCAAGTTGATCGCACAAGTGATCAAGCCGATTGTTGATTATAAGGGAAGACTTGATTAGGGCCGTTATTGAAATGAGGCAGCACAGTGATGGATATTAAATTGATCACGGAAAATTTGGCAGATGAGCTTATACCAGGTATTCAAAAGGCGACAGGAATTTATATCCTGACGTCTTTTGTCATGGATTCGGGTGTGCGCCTGCTGCAGCCTCATCTGAAAAGTGCAGCGGATCGTGGTGCGGATATTAAGGTTTTGGCCGGAGACTATTTGTTTGTGACGCAGCCGCAAGCATTGCAAAGGCTGCTTGCAATTGATGAACGGATAGAAGCGCGTCTGTGGAGAAGCTATGGTGCTTCTTTCCATCCAAAGGCCTATCTGTTCGACTATGATCAGGGGCAGGGCTTAATGATCGTGGGCTCCTCCAATTTCTCGTTGTCTGCTTTCCGGCTCGGCTATGAATGGAATCTGGCAGTAAACGCTGAGGCAGAACCTTTTACTTTCCAACAAGCGCTTGGCCAATTTATGAAGAGCTTTTATCACGATCAGACTTGCACGTTGCATGCAGAATCCGTGAAGGAGTATGAACGAGATTATTGGAAATACCACAGTAAATTCCCGGAGCTCGCACGAGTGGTTTCGGAGACGGAAGAGTCGGAGCTCATGATGCCGGTCAAGGTCTCTAAAGCGGCCAGCTCCGATTTCAATGATTTCGGTGTAAATAGTATCATTCATCCAAGACCTGCACAACAAGCGGCTTTGGACGCCATTCATGCCACTTGGGAAGAAGGCCATGATAAGGCAATGGTAATTATGGCTACGGGTCTCGGAAAGACTTACTTAGCCGGCTTCTTCGCCAAATCCTTCAGACGTGTGTTGTTCATAGCGCATCGGGAGGAAATATTGCTGCAAGCTCAGCGATCGTTCCAGTCAGTCATGCCTGACCGAAGCAGTGGTCTCTACAACGGAACAGAGAAAGATAGTTCTTCGGACCTGGTATTTGCCTCTATTTATACGTTGGGGATAAGGAAACATCAGAAACGATTTGCTCCTGAAGATTTCGATCTGATAATTGTTGATGAGGTCCACCATGCTGCGGCACAATCTTACGCAACAGTCTTGAACTACTTCAAGCCGGATTTTTTTCTTGGCATTACAGCGACACCAGAGCGAATGGATGGGCGAGACGTATATGCTTTATGTGATGGTAATGTAGCCTATCAGATTCATTTTATCGAGGCAATATCACGTGGATGGTTAAGTCCATTTCATTATTATGGCGTATACGATGATATAGACTATTCCAGCATACCCTGGCTCGGTTCACGTTATGACGAGAAAGAGCTGATAGCTGCACAGCTGAGGAAAGACCGCGCGGCTATGATTTTGAAAAGTTGGGAAAGATATAAACAGACGCGTTCGCTCGGATTTTGTTCGTCGATTCAGCAGGCGGATTTTTTGGCCATGTTTTTCAAAGAGCAGGGAATACGCTCGCTCAGCTTGCATTCACGGACGACAGAAATGACACGCTCAGAAGCTATACATGCTTTGACTGAAGGTGAATTGGAGATTGTTTTTACAGTAGATTTGTTTAATGAAGGTGTAGATATTCCAACCGTCGACACGCTGTTATTTGTACGGCCGACGGAATCTATCACAGTCTTCACCCAGCAGGTAGGTCGTGGACTTCGACTTGCCGATGGAAAGTCTCATTGTGTGATAATCGATCTGATTGGAAATTACAGGAATGCTGAATTGAAGATGTCTCTCTTTCAACGAAATGCTAGTGAGCCGTCAAGCAGACGGCAGTCAGTGGCTTCGACAGCAGTTACGGATGCTCCTTCCGGATGCATCATTGAGCTTGAAACCGGAGTTGTCAATTTGTTTGAAACGTTACTGGCGAGGAAGCAGCCACGCAAAGAAAAGCTATTGACTTCCTATAGGGAATTAAAAAGAGAGCTTGGAAGGCGTCCAACTTATATGGAACTCCATTTGTATGGAGCTGCTCCAAGCCGGGAGTATCGTCAGGAGTTCAAATCCTACATCGGATTTCTGCTCTGGGCAGATGAGCTAACGGCTGAAGAACGCAATGCGTATATTCAATCGGAGAGATGGCTGCAAGAGGTCGAGAGCACAGTTATGAGTAGGAGTTACAAAATGGTGCTTCTATTCATCATGCTTGAACGTGGAGCGGAACGCTGGCGGGATCCAATCACTTCTCGAGAGGCAGCACCTCTTTTTTATCGATACATGATGGAGAAAGAATATCGCAGAAGGATAGATTTTTCAGATAAAGAAACAGGGCGGTTGGCCGAAAATTATAATGAAATTAAAATGGCAGCGCTGATTGCACGCATGCCGATGACCAATTGGAGCGGAAGCTCGAATGGTTTAATCACATACGAGAATGGTACGATGTCATTGGCAAGAGAGGCAGCAACAGATTCCGTTGTCGTTTACGAGTGGACACGAGAAATCTGTTTGTACCGATTGCAGACATACTTTGAGCGTAAAGCATAATACTCCGTAGAGTTTTTTTCACATCCCGCCTGACGTATATACAAATCGACAGTCAGTTTAAACCTATTGGTTAAAGTTGACCTATGGTGCATGTTATGGAGAATGCAAGCTTGGTATATTCGGGTTGGGTGATGAATATTGAGTATTGATTATCAAGTCATTGGCGGCAGGATTCGCAAGGCGCGCGAAGATAAGGGGATCACACAAGAACTGCTTGCGGAATCGATGGATGTTTCCAATGCCTATATTAGCAAAATTGAGCGAGGAAGAACATCTGTTAATCTTGATAATTTAGATAAAATTTGTGAAGTTCTAGATACATCCATTGAATTTATTCTAAGCGGAACGAGTACCTCTTCAGATGGTTATCTGCGCAATGAAATTATTGAGATGCTTCAAGGCTGTTCACCCGCCAAAATCAAATTGATCACACAGATAATTAAGTCGATTGTCGAGTATAGAGGTTGACGAGTTGCCGGGCTCCTCTCTCCCTCAAAAACTTGCTCCCATCTCTTATGACAAGTATGATAATAGCAGTAAAACATTTGGATATGCGCTCCAGCGTGAAATTTGCAAACTTATGGAAGGAACACCTACATTGACGGAGCATGCGTCGATCAAGTGGTTACCATACAACGGAGCTAGATACATAAGACTGGGCTCCCGCTGATGTGCCTGCAATCCATAAGATTATGAATCAACACAATACTAATATGTAGTTAGTTCGATTCAGACTAGAATAGAACTAGCTAATCACATTCAAACAGAGAAACCAGCATGAATATGCAGGTATTTCTCTGTTTTTTCTTGTACACTATTTATTGTATTGTGATATTCCTCCAGTCGCACTACAATAAAGCTGAAAATAAGGTGAGTGGAATAACATGACTAACACAGCTCTTGATTTTCACCTTCGACATACAGCAGTGTTTATCTTGTCCACCGGTTGACGGCGTAAGTTGTCCTGCGGATGACGGATAGGCTGTCCGGTCTGAGTAAGAAAGAAGAGGGAATCATGACAATTCCCCCCTGGATGACGCGTTTGATCATATGATTGTCGATGATGCGATGTTTGTTCTGCGCACCGTCAGAAAAAACATCATGCGTGGCTACTGCATACGTCATATCTCGCTGAATATACGCTCCAGTCTGCGCCCGTTCGAGATGAGGCAGCTTGCATTGTAGGTCAATTCGCTGCCGAATCGCCGTATATGCCTGTAAGTTCGATAAAACTCATAAGGCTACTCTAAGCGTGATGAGCAAAGCGTTGCGGGGGGCAAAAATAGGAGTAGCCATTACTGATACGTGAAATCAAAAAACAAGGAAATATGATATAATTAAAGTAATTAGTTCGGTGTATTCTTAGTGATTGAAATTGAAGAAATAGGGAGAAACTATTAATTAGATATGTATCAACGGAGGTTGATCAGAGTGATTATTCACGAATTAAAAATGGAGAACTTCCATGGTTTTAAAAAAAGAGAGATAGCATTTTCTGATCAATTTACAGTCTTAATTGGAGATAATGGTACTGGGAAAACAGCCGTTTTGGATGGGTTAGCAATTGCCTTGGGATCTTTTCTTAGTGGATTTAATGGGGTGCACTCTAGACATATTAGAAGAGATGAAGTTCACAGAAAAACGTTTCTTCAGGGTGGATTAACAGACATTCAATTACAATACCCTGTAAAAATCACATGTTTGGGGAATATTGATGGAAAGGAAATAACTTGGTCAAGAGCGCTAAACGGAAAGCATGGTGCTACTACTAGCAAAGAAGCAAAATCAATTATGGAGTACGCTAGTAGCTTGCAAAAAATGGTTAGTGAGGGGAAGCCCGCAATATTACCACTTATATCTTACTATGGAACTGGAAGGTTGTGGGTTCAAAAAAAGGAACGTAGTGAATATAAAATAAGGACTGATCGTTTAGGTGGTTATTCATTTTGTCTTGATCCCGCATCTAGTGAAAAACATTTTACTCGATGGATGGAGAAGATGACGTATATCGAACTGCAAAGGAAACAAGCGCCATCTGTTCTAGAAGCTGTACGTGATGCAGTAAGTGTATGCATGAAAACTTGGAAAACGATAGAGTTTGATGTAGATTCTGAAGAACTGCGGGCTATAAGGGAAGATGGCACAATATTACCATTTCGCCTGTTAAGTGACGGTGTTCGTAACATGATTGGGATGGTAGCGGATATAGCACATCGGATGGCGCAATTAAACCCTGCCTTGGAAACCAGTGTGGTGAGAGAGACTCCTGGCGTAGTGCTTATTGATGAGTTAGACCTTCATCTTCATCCAAAATGGCAACGCACTATAGTGAATGACTTAAAACGTACTTTTCCAAGAGTACAGTTTATTGTAACATCTCATTCTCCATTTATTATTCAATCCCTTGAGGAGGGAGAACTTCGTCGTCTCCATGAGGTGGATGATAATGAAGAGGTTATGAGTGATGATTTTGTTAATAAAAGTATTGAGGATATTTCGGAAAGTGCTATGGGGATTGAAGGAGTGCAACGCAGTGAAAAACTGAATGAAATGTATAGAGTAGCAAAATTATATTATTCTTTACTCGAACGAGGCAAAAATTCCTCAGGTAAGGAACTTGAGGAACTAAAGCAGCAATTAGATGCTTTAGAATCATTATACAGTTCGGAAGTAGCGTATTACGCATTTTTAGAAATGGAAAGATTGGCTGCGGGATTAGGGAGAGATGGTGAATGAGGCCAATAGAAAAAGGATCAATCCCTAGTGGTGCTAACGGTCTCCAAATTCAACTAACAAAATACCAAGAGGCAAGAGGGCACTTAATTGAAAGACTGGGGACCTATTGCTCTTATTGTGAAAGAGCGCTTGGCGGGAATATTGCTGTTGAGCATATCCAACCTAAATCCAAAGCTCCAGGTTTATCCTTATCCTGGAATAACTTTCTCCTTGCCTGTGGTAATTGTAATTCGATAAAAGCAGATAAACAAATTGTCATGACTGATTATTTCTGGCCTGATAGTGACAATACGGCAAGGGCATTTGAATACTCGACAGGAGCAACCATATCCCCCAATCAAGCGCTTAATGCTCCGCAATCTCAAATGGCAATAAATACAATTAAATTAACTGGTCTTGATCGTGTTCCAAGTTCGGATCCTTTAATCAACCCGGAAGCTAAAGACCGCCGTTGGAGAGAACGTAGAACGGCATATGATATGGCGGAACGTGCAAAGAGAAGATTAGCAACATGTAATACGAATGAAATGAGAGAACAGATCGTGGAATCAGCGACTGCTACTGGCTTCTTTTCAGTTTGGATGAGTGTGTTTAAAGATGATGTTAATATAATGACTAGATTCATAGGCGCATTTCCTGGAACTAGCTCTTGTTGTTATGATGCAAGTTGCGTTCCAATACCAAGGCCAAATGGAGTTATATAATCCTACTTGTTCGAAACCCTTGTCCGATTTTTGTGGACACAATGTAGACCAAAGTAATATTACAGAATAAATCGAGGCAATATTAAACGGGACAAGAAATCAATGAGATGCCGCGAGGCCTTATAGGATAAGCTTCCGTTATAGATATAACATGACTTATGCAGTTGACTCCAAATACTAGAAACCTCTTACACATTCGCTAAATTGTACGCTATTATCACATAAATATCTTGACAACTAAGAATGGCCCAAATAATCACGAAGGATACCCCTTTCAACCGGGTATATCTTAGAGAATTTTGGGTGATTTTTTTGAAGCCATCACTGGAAAAGCCGCGTTTCCGTAAACTCATGCACGGAGAATGTGCTGGAGCGCCTATTCTGCGAACCTTATGGGATCGTTTCGATTTTTCTCTGCTTCTCACGCAGTCCGGCATCTTTAAACGCAGCGGCGCACCTGCTTGGATGCTCTGTTTTATGTATGTCGTTGGACTCATTTCGGGCTGCACAGCCGTCAATCAAATCTCGCAACTCGCGGGCAAGGATGCGCTTCTTGAACTCATGTTCAAGACCTACAAGCTGGCACAATATACCCTCAGTCGTTTCTTCACCACGCCTTATGCTTGGCGATCATTCGGGAAGAAACGCGTACGGCGGCTTCAGCGCGACCCGGATACGATGCTGCGCGAAGGCGACGTTATTAATCTTGACGATACACATTGCGCACATCCCTATGCGAAAAAGCTTCCTTATCTGTCTTGGTTGTTCGACGCTTCCACCAAAACGTTCGGTTGGTGCATGAATGTCGTCGTACTTCAAGCTGTGCTGCGAAATGGCTTGGAATATCCGCTCTTCTACAGCGTTTGGCGAAAGCACGAGCAGGACGGGGTAGGCTTGACCAAGCTCGATCTCGCCCGGCAGATGCTGCTGATGCTGCGCGAATCCGTCACTTGCCGGCTATGGATGGCCATGGATCGTTGGTATTTGTGCAAGGATTTCTTCGTCTTTCTACAGGCGCATAATTTTGATTGGGTGACCAAGGCAAAACGAAACACATCCCTGTACCGCAAGGTCACAGAGGCTGGTCGCTGGGAACGCTATGTTCCCGTATCGCCACGGCAGCTGATTCGTGAAGCGTACAAGCGTCTTGTGGCTGGTAGCGGTCTCTCTGCGATTGCGATGGAAGGCATCTATATGAAACTTCCTTATGAAACGCATGGCCGCAAAGGACAGGTAGTCACCAAACAACGTCTTGTACCGATCGCAGTCGTTGCCGCCATGCGATTGCGTGAAGATACGAACGCAGCAACGGAAGGTGCTGGAGATGAGGACGCAGCGGCCTACAAAGGGGCTTACTTGATCTTGAGCAATCGTCATGATGCACCGCTCGAAGCGCTTACCGTTTACGGGAAACGTTGGCGGATTGAGGTTTTCTTTCGGATAGCCAAACAAGAACTTGGTTTTGAACAGTGCCATTCGACGTCCGAAGCTCACCAGCTTGCCCATTTGGAAATGCTCTTCGCGGCCGAAACACTACTTGCCTATGCTTTATGGCAGGTAAACAAAGAAAAAACGAGTGATGAAAGCTGCACCCACGGCGAAATGGTTAGCGGCCTCTTCCATACTCGTTGTCAGGTTCGTAGCAGAAACCACAAAGGCTCTGAGCGAATCTACATTGATTTTGACACAGAAGCGCTTCGCTTTTCAAGTCTTATTTCAGCCTACTGGCCAAGGGATCTCGGAATGACCTGGTGGCCGGTTTATTCAAGCATAGATTCTCATCATTACCGATTAATCTCATGAACTGCATAAGTCCTGGATATAAAAGGATGGTTACCTAATTGAGTGTATAGAAGAAACACCACGAAAATCCACAACCGCATGCGGTTGTGGATTGCTTTTTTACTTGGAGCCAAACCAAATCTCCGCCAGCTGTTGGATACCATCTTCCAGCTCTTCTGCCGACAATGCGCCGAATCCAAGGATGAACGTATTTGCATACGCATCCTCCGGGCCTGACCAGTGATTGGTAACCGGCTCGACCATGATGCCTGCTTCACGGGCCGCTCTGAATAGAGCGGTGCCGTCAAATCCGGCGTTCAGCTTCAATAGAAGATGCAGGCCCGCATTATGTCCCAGCACTGTAACGTTATCGTTCATAAACCGGCCAATTGCCAAGGTTAAGACTTCGTATTTGGACTGGTAGATTTTCCGCATTCGGCGGACGTGTCTCGTGAAGTGTCCATCTCTCATGAAGAGATGCACAGCATGCTGCACCAGCAAGGAAACGGATTGATTGTAGAATTGGTTCTTCTGTTGAAAGGTTGCGACGAGCGAGCGGGGGACCACGATATAGCTGAGCCGCGCAGAAGGAAGAAATATTTTCGACAAGGTTCCCAAGTAAATTACCCGATCATAGCTGTCCATCGCCTTCATGGCAGGAATCGGTTCGCCAAGGTAGCGGAATTCACTGTCATAGTCATCCTCGATAATCCAGCCCTTCCTTTCATGCGCCCATTGCAGCAATTGCTGGCGTCTGTGAACGGGCATCACCATCCCCATCGGGAACTGATGGGACGGCGTGACATAGACCATGCCCGCTGAGGAAGCATATAGATAGTCGATCCCAATGCCATCTTCATCTAGCGGAATATCGTCCAGCGGGCAGCCCTGATTCTGAAATGCAACGCGCGCTCCGCGGTACCCCGGATTCTCCATGGCAACACTCTGGCCTAACCATTGAAGATATTGGCACAGCAGGCTGAGCGAATGCTGAGTGCCCGAGGATAGAAATATTTGATCCGGGGAACAAGAGATTCCCCGCGATTGGAACAGGTATTCTGCGAGTTCTTCGCGCAGCTCGTAGTCGCCCTGTGAGGTGCTGTAGCCCAGCGAATTTTTTACAGGGGAATACAAGGCGTCCAGCAAACACTTCTTCCAGATGTCGATCGGAAATGCCGATGTATCAATCGGGCCCGAGTAGAAATTGCATCGAATGTGCTCGTCCGGATCAGGCCTTCGCCAAATCTTCTCCGGCACTGCGATCATGGCCGCCATCGAATCGGGGAATGCATCCGAATGCATAGTTATGTAAAACCCGCTGCGATCCTTGCTCGTGACATAGCTCTCCGCAATTAGCTGTTGATAGGCTGTGCTGACGGTATTCTTGCTGATGGAAAGTGTATGCGCCAATTCCCGAATCGGGGGCAGACAGCACCCGGCTTGCAGGCGTCCGGACAGAATTTCCTCTTTGATAAACGTATAGAGCTGTAGGTAAATCGGCGTACGGCTTTGCTTCTTTAAAGGCGGCATCAAGCTTAACATTCGTCACCATCTGTCCCAGGTATTTTCTGTGATTTTGTATCTATCCACATGCAAGGTTTACTTATATATTCATTCTATCATTATTTCGCAGAGGTGAGATAGATTGTCAATCATTCAGGTGGATCAACTAACGAAAACGTTTCACAGACCGATTCGCGGGACAGGGGCATTAGGTGCGATTCGCGATCTGATCAATCGCCGTTATGAGGAGAAAACGGCCGTCGACCGTATCTCGTTCACTATTGAACGGGGTGAAATTGTCGGGTATTTGGGTCCTAATGGAGCGGGAAAATCGACCTCTATCAAAATGCTGGTCGGCATCCTCGTGCCAACGAGCGGAGAAGTGCGAGTCGACGGCGTAATCCCGTACAAGAACCGCAAGGAGAATGCGAGTAAGATCGGTGTCGTCTTCGGTCAGCGTTCCCAGCTGTGGTGGGATATCCCCGTCTCCGAAACGTTCGAGCTCATGAAGTACATGTACAACATCCCAACAGCGGATTTCAAGCGGAACATAGAGCTGTTCACTGATGTGCTCGGCATACAGGATTTCATGCATGTTGCCGTGCGCCAGCTGAGCTTGGGTCAGCGGATGCGGGCCGATCTGTGTGCAGCTCTGCTGCATAATCCTTCCATTGTTTACTTGGACGAGCCTACCATTGGACTCGATGTTGTCGTAAAGAAGAAAATTCGGGAATTTTTGCTCGAAGTGAATGCCCTGCGCCAAACAACGATTCTGCTAACTACGCATGACATGTCCGATGTGGAGAAGCTGTGTTCGCGCGTGATTATAATCAATAATGGCAGGAAAATGTTCGACGGCGATCTGGAGCGGCTAAAATCCGATTACAGTGCGGATGAAACAATGATTCTGCATGTTGATCACGACGAAATCGGGTTTGACGGGAACATCAGCCACTTGGGGGTTACAGACTTTACTTATCATCCAGAGTCAGGCTCGATCCTGCTTCGGTATGATAAACGCCATGCTAAACCCGCTTCTATTCTGGCATGGTTCATGGAGCGGACTGTGGTCCACGATTTTGAAATCAAACCGGCTGAGGTGGAAGATGTGATACGGGATATTTACCAGGATTCCACAAGCTGCGAGCTTGGGGAGGTACAATGAACGTTTATTACAAACTAATGCTGAATGCGGTTCAAAGCAGTACGGCTTATCGTTTCCATACGTTCGTAACGACCTTTCAGCGATTGATCGGCATTTTCGTGCAGATTTCCTTATGGACGGCTTTATACAAAGGGGCGCAGTCGTTTCAAATTGAGATTGCGCAGGCTTCGCTGCAGGAGATGTGGATGTATGTCGTCTACAGCAGCTTGCTTGGCATGATTGTTACCAATGGCAACATTTATTCACTCAGCGATAAAATCCAGACGGGCCATATCGTTACTACGCTTATCCGTCCGATTGGGCTGTTTCGTTCCTTGCTGTGCGAGACGCTTGGCTCCAAGGTATTCATGATCCTGTTCGAGATCATACCGGTAATGATTGTGAGCCACTTCGTGTTTGGGCTTCCACTGCCAACGATAGAGGCGATACCGGTGCTCATGATCATGATAGTCGTGGCATTTACGACATTCTTCCTGATGACGTTCATCGTCGGCATGAGCAGCTTCTGGTATATTCGCACGTTCCATCTGGAATTTATGCTTAACCATGTGATGAATTTCTTCTCGGGCTTACTGATTCCGTTATGGTTTTTTCCTCGCGAGCTGCGTGCAGTTATGGAATGGCTGCCGTTTGACCTTGTTTATTATGCGCCGTTGTCCGTCTTGCTGGGTAAGGCGAAGTATGCAGAGATCGGCGTCATGTTGGCCAAAGGCTGCGTGTGGATCGCGCTGCTTGCGGCAGCGGCAGTCATGGTCTGGCACTTGGGCAAAAGAAAACTGGTCATTCAAGGAGGCTGATAAACAAGATGCCAAACCCATTCCGATTGTACGGGCGCTTTCTGCGAACGTACATGAAAACGCAGCTGGAGTACAGGTTCTCCTTCTTCGGAGATATATTCGTTAATATGATGACTTTCGTTACGCTTTACTTGAGCTTCTGGGTGTTGTTTAACACTTTCCCCACGATGAACGGATGGAATTATTGGGAGGTGGTCTTCCTGTACAATCTGAATTTGCTGACTTATGCGATCAGTTCGTTGTTCTTCTGGGGACCGATGAAACAGTTGGAGCATTTGGTTCGTTCCGGAGAGTTTGATCAATTTCTAGTCCGCCCGCTTGGACCGTTGAAACTGCTCGTATTCCGACAGTTTCAGCATACGTTCATTGGACACATCATCGTAGCGGGAACCGTTATGGTTCTGTGCACCATCCAGCTTCAGATCCATTGGACGGCCGGTAATATCGCATTCTTGCTTCTCTGCGTCCTGGGCGGAACGCTCATTCAAGCAGGCATTATCATTGCAGCGGCTTCCAGTGCGTTCTGGGTCGTACGGTCAGGGACCGTCGTCGATATTTCGATCTATGCGATTCGAAATTTCATTAATTATCCTATCAGCATATACGGGAGATCGATTCAACTACTGCTGACATTCGCGATTCCTTATGCATTCGTCAATTACTATCCGGCGGCAGCTTTTTTTGGAAAGGATCATGCCGGCAGCTCCGAACTATCGAACTTGTACAGCTACAGCTCGCTGGCGGTTGGTGCCGTTCTGTTCGCGGTCGCGATATGGATTTTTCGCCGTGGGGTAATGCGTTACGATAGTGCGGGTTCTTAAACATAGCAGGCTGCTGCGGCGAATTGTGGACCTGCTTATCCACGGTTCGCCTCCATCATGTAAAACCCTGACCGCAAGAGGTTGGGGTTTTTGCTTGTGGGAGCGGAGGTTGAATCTGATTCTAGAGCTTGACAAAGAAAAGGGGATTAACGTAATTTAAAAAGATAATTTCAAAAAATAGGCAGCGGGGTCAGGAGAGGATGAAATCGTAATGGCAGCTAATTGGTGGTTCGCTCTCATTATTATGGTTGTGTTAAACGGAATTATGGTTTGGACCTTGTTAACAGGGCTAGAGCCAGTAAGCCGAAGGGCCAAAAAGTGGTTTTTTATCGTCGTGAATGCTATTGGGCTCGTTCTAGCGGTCTCTCAATTTTTCTGGATGGATTTTTAGACCTGGATGCGATGGGCAGGACTGCACCCGCAGATGCCTGTATGGTGATGTCCTTTGAGGGGTGATGAAACGAATGAACACAGTCCGACTAATCAGACCTTCTATCGAATTTCGTGATCAGTATTTATCGTTCTACAATGACTGGATCAGCAGCGGTGAAGACATCGTACCTTGGGTTGTTGACAGAGACCCCAGCGATTTCGAGGCGATGCTGGAATTTATCTATTCGGAAGACAGCGAGGAGAAACTAACTCATTCTGATTGGGTGCCTCATTCGACCTACTGGTTAATAGACGAAAGAGATTCGCTTGTAGGCGCGGTAAACATCCGACACCGTTTGAACCAGAAGCTTCTGAATGGCGGCGGTCATATTGGCTATGGAATACGGCCCTCTTTTAGACGAAGGGGGTATGGGAGTGCAATATTAGCTCAGGCATTACAAATTATTCGACAGATCGGCGTCGATAAAGTGCTGTTGGTATGCGATAAAGGCAACAATGGCTCGGAGAAAACAATTGTGAAGCAAGGCGGCATTTTTGAATCCGAATTTACAGAGGACGATGGCAATATCGTCAGAAGGTTTTGGATTGATATGACAATAGAAGAGCGCCGGTAAAAATATCTGTAACGGTACAGGTATTTACCGGCGCTCATTGTTATTTTAGTGTGACTTATGCGCGTTAGCGCCGTCCTTGGCGTTAAGCTCGGCGATGAGCTTGTCGCCCTCGACGTCCAGGTTCGGCAGCAGACGATCCATCCATTTCGGCAGCCACCAGGTCTTGTCGCCAAAGATGGCGATGACGGCAGGAACAAGCGCCATGCGGACGATGAATGCGTCGATCAGTACGCCGATCGCCAGAGCGAAACCGATTTGCTTAATCATGATGTCGTGCGTGAATATGAATCCTGCGAATACAGCCACCATAATGACAGCGGCAGCAACTACGACACGGCTGGCCTGATTGTATCCATGAATGACGCTTTGCTTGCCCCTATACCCATGCACATAGGACTCTCGCATGGAGGAGACCAGGAAGACCTGGTAGTCCATCGCCAATCCGTAGAGAATACCAGTGACCAGGATGGGGATGAAGCTCATAAGCGGGCCGCCAGTGTCAGCTCCAAAGATTTGGCTAGCCCAGCCCCACTGAAACACGGCTGTAGTGATCCCGAACGTCGCAAGCACGCTAAGCAGGAAACCGACCGTTGCCTTAATCGGGACGAGAATGGACCGAAAGACCAACAGTAGAATAATTAGCGAGAGGATGACGATGATTCCGACGTAGAGTGGAAAGACCTCTGCCAGCTTGGCCGACATATCGATGTTGATTGCAGTGAACCCCGTAACGCCAAGGACAACGTTATGATTGAGGGCAATCGCCGAGTCGGCCGCACGCAGCTCCTGCACGAGATTCTTCGTCTCCGCATCAGTGGGTCCTGTGTTCGGAATCAGGCTCAGGATAGCTATTGTTCCGTTTTCGTTCACACCGAGCGGTGATACGACCGACACGTTGTCAACCTGTTGAATGTCCTGTACGATCCCTGCAAGCGCCTGAGGTGTGATCGTTCCGTCCGTATCTTTCGGTTCGGCGACGATGAGAAGAGGACCGTTGAATCCCTCTCCAAAACCACTGGAGATCGCGTCGTAGCTCTGCCGCTGCGCGGTGTCCAGATTCGCGGTGCCGCCGGAGGGCATCCCGAGCTTCATCTCGGCAACCGGAATCGCCGCTATGCCAAGGATTGCGACAACAGCTATAATTACGGGCCAACGGAATTTCACGATTCCCTTCACCCAGCCGTCCGCAACGCCATGCTGCTTGTCGGATGACTTTGAACTGCTCTTCTCTCGTGCTTTGCGGGAGCAGATGCGCTCGCCGACCAGGCCGAGCATCGCTGGCAGCAGCGTGAGTGCAATGAGTACGCTCAGGAATACGGTGACCGCAGCAACGATCGCCATCATGCTCAGAAAGGTAATCCCAATGACGAGAAGTCCGCACAGGGCGATAATTACCGTAAGTCCCGCGAAGAATACCGCGCTTCCCGCTGTGCCCACAGCTCTGCTTGCAGCTTCACGAGCCGTCAGTCCCTGGTCGAAAATGAGGCGTCGCTGGCGGTTCACAATAAAGAGTGCATAATCGATACCTACGGCCAAACCAATCATAAGGGCCAGGACCGGCGTGAAGGAGGTCATGGTGACGAAATTCGAGATGGCGAAGGCGCCGCCGACACCGATCCCGACGCCAAAGAGCGCAGTTACAATCGGCAAACCGGCTGCTACGACCGATCCGAGCGTCATGACCAGGACGAGCGCAGCGATGATCAATCCGATAACCTCATTGATCCCGATCGGAATTTCTGGCGACTTCAGGGAGTCGCTCGGCAGCACTGTAATGCCGGTACCCTTCTCCGCTTCGGTTACTGCCTCGACGACCGAATCTGTGACGCCCGCAGGCAGCGAGTTTTGCTGCACCGTGAACTGGAATTGGAACAGGGCCACGCTGCCGTCAGTTGCAATCAGCATGCCCGGTACGGGCATCCCGTCCACAATGAGCGGGCCGTATGGCGGCATTTCTGCCATAGCGGCTCCTGCATCAGCTTGATTCGCAGTCTGACCATTGCTAGCTTGCGCTGTCTGATCGCCTTGGGAAGCCTCGCCAGATGGGGACGCACCGCTCGCAGCTGCAGCCGCAGCTGCGAGTTCTGCGGGGTTGATTACGTAGTCGAGTTCATACACGCTGTTAATCGCCGCGGTGATTGCGGACAATCGTTCGGGGGTATTGAGCTGCTCCCCTTCAGGCGCCGTGAACACCACGCTTCCTTGACCGCCAGACGCTTCTGGCAGCTCCTGCTCCAGTTTGTCCAGCACCTTTTGCGACTCCGTGCCTTCGATCTTCATCTCAGAGCTTGTGTGAATACCGTTACTGCCGATCATCGCGATGACGACTCCAACGATCACGATCCAACTTGCAATGAAGAGCCATGGTTTATCAAAGGCGGTTTTTCCTATTTTGTACAATAATTTTGACATCGTGACGGTTCCTCTCCTTCATATCTCTAAACATGTGAATCTGAAAATTTAGAATCCATTGCGCAGGTAGCCGAACGTCGTATCCAAGTATTGATCAAATGTCGCGGCATTGGGCATTTCGTCTGCCGGTTCGCCCGGAAGCTGCACGTTTATGCTGCCGTCGACAATCGGCAGAATAGCTCCATATACGGCTCCCACGACAATATGGCTGTATTCCTCCGGATAACGGTCATGGAAGAAACCGCTCAACGTCTCCTGGGCACGCTTTTGCAATTGATGGAATGCGCCGAGAATGTACGGCTCCAGCGTTGGATGGCTTTTGGACAGCGTCACGAGAACGCGCATTTTACAGAGCATATCGGTTGTAAGCTGCAGCCTCATCCATTGATGCAAGGCATCAAGCGGGGTTGTGCCTTCGGGTAAATCCACTGTGTCAAACTCTGCTTCATCGATGCCTTTGAAAGATACAGCAGCCATTACGACAGCTTCTTCTTTGCAGGAGAAATGGTTCGCGAACGTTCTTCTGGAATAACCCGCGCGCTGCACGACATCATCGACGACAAAGCCGTCCAATCCTTTCTCAAGCGCAAGCTCGAATGCCGCGTCAGCCAGCGCATGGACAGTCGCCTCTTTTTTGAGTTCACGCAAGCTTGGTTTATTCATCGTGTACACTCACCTCCATTCTTCAGGGAGACATTGGTTCTGTATGGGTATACGTTAACATATGATTGCCCAATGTGCAATAATGCACTTTAAGAAACAATGCAAGTTATGCAATTATGCTCGATGGGCATTATCGCCTTATACGATGAAAAGGATGCTCCCAGCCCCACTTTTATTGTGGTTTTGGAGGCATCCTTTCACATCATTTGGGATTGACTCATTGGATTGTGATACTTTGTTGTATGAGCTGAACAAGTTCCTCAAATTCGTACTTATTCATTAAAAAGCTTCTCAATCAGCTGATGGACCTCGCGTTGTTCGAACAGATTATAGCCTTCTTCACCATGATTGCTCAAAACAATAACAGTTTGCTGCTTCTCTGTGTCCCTGCTAATGAAGGAATAGAACCCGGGTATGTAACCTTGATGAGAGTAAACCCCCGAGTTGGTAATATCGATTCCCCAGCCATAACCATACGCCCCCATAGAAGGATCATGGTCTGCAAATAAGGCATTTCGTGTTTCCATACTTGCTAGCTGGTTGGAATACAAGGCACGATCCCATAAGTACAGATCTTCTACTGTAGAGCTTATTCCGCCCGGTCCTGGATCTGAACGGAAGAAATCCACTGGACGACGGAAGCCGAATAAATTGGTTTCGTATCCCTCCGCTTGTTCATCCAGCTCCAAATCTATGTAGGATTCTACGAAGGTATGCTTCATTTTCAACGGTTCAAAAATATGTTCCTTCATATAATCCTCATATGCTTGTCCCGATACTTTCTCAATGAGATGGCCTAGAATCACGTAACCAACATTACTATAAGAGTAAGTCTTGCCGGGTTCTGATTGTAAAGTGAAGTCCGTTTGAAGCTTTTCCTGCAGCCTCTTGGCTGGATCATCCCAAACCTCTTCCTCAAATTCTCTCGGCAAACCGGACAAGTGAGCAAGTAATTGATGAATCGTCATTTGATCGCCCGCCTTCATGTCCGGCAAATAACGACTAAGAGGATCCTGTACATGCAGCTTGCCCGCTTCCTGCAACTGCATAATAGCTAAAGCTGTGAATGCTTTAGTAAGAGAGGCAATACGGAAGATCGTTTGGGGATGATTGGGAATGTTTTCATTCGTACGGGCCATCCCGTAACCCTTGTTTAACAGAATGGTCCCTCGATCAGCGATCAGAATGGTTCCTTGGAATTGATTTTCTTGTAAATAGGTATCAATGGAAATTGCGGCAGGTGAAACCGTATTTGCTGCAGCGAAGGGTTTGCGAGATGTTGTTTCGCTGTCCCCCTTATTGAAAGAGCTGGATTGAGGGGCTGTGAGCAGAAGGAGCAAGCAGCAGCATATAAGCAGCAATCGATTAAACATCATGAACAGGCTCCTCTGATGGAATATTGAACCAACTAATCCTGAAAATATAATAACATGAGTGAATAATCACTGGACAGGAAATAGTTTTTGTCGAAAATCGTCAAATAGTAAAATGACCCAATCAGGCGAATCAGTGATATCCTTAAGGTTCTCAGGCCAGAAAAACGGATGTACTTGGGATGAGGACGTGGGAGAGGAAGCAATAAAATCACCCAATCTTCATTTCCAGTAAGAGATCTAGCTATTCCGAGAAGCTTAATTTATAGAAAGAGGTGAAGTAAAATGAACAAAACTACATTAATTTTGTTATTTATTATTGTTATTTTATTAGTAGGCAATGTATATCAAGGTGTTACCATAAATGATCATAAGTATATTCAAAAAATAGATAGTCAGTTTATAGCTTCTTTGGCAAGAATGTCAGGAGGTTTTGAGGAGGGTGAAAAGGTAAGCTTTTTGGCAGTTGAACATGTATTCAAAGCAGTTACACTTTCTCAATTTGCATCGTACAAAAAAACGAATATTTATTTGGATTCATATATATCTGTCTTGGCTACAACTATTCGTGAAAAATACTTAAACGAACAAGTGATTATAAATGCTAAAGAAATACAACAACTAATTATGGAACTTTCCGAAGATCCCACTAATCAAACAACAGCAGATAAACTAACCCTCTTAATAAAAGGATAAAACTTTAAGTTTCGTCCATCTTTTTTGGCATGTTCAAACAGATTGGCTGGGGATACGTCTCGCGCTGGATCGACTATCCATTATGGGATGTATGAAACCTGATATAAATGTTCGCTTTTCCTTCTTGAGAGGTTGGTCCCATACCCTTATAATGAATTCGCAACCTAAAAATTCCTCTACCGTATTTAGAATATGATAATGGTTCAGGGCGAGGCTGCTGCGGGAAGCGCTCCAACCTGTTGCAGCGTATGGAGAAACCTCATCCTCCCAGTATGCATACTGTAACAACAACAATAGAAGTTGAGGTCATATGCCATATGAATGAAAAAATAATAGTTCATGCCGATAGCTGTTATCGGACGGCTGAGCAGAAGGCCGCCAGCTACTTTGCGTCGCTTTATGAGCAGGTCATGGCGAAGACGTACGTGCCTGCCCTGACTGAAGACATCCGACTATGGAAACGAAGCCATATTCCTCTCCAATCCTGGTTTTCCTTGTTATCGCGAGGAAAGGGGAAATCGGATACTAAAAATTATTATCGACATATCCAATGGTTGAAGCATACAGGCAAACTGGATGACTATCTGGATCGAAGCGTCTCCTATATTTACATGAGGGATCTGGGCAAAGTCATGGATTCTCCTGACACACAGGCCAGAATCCAGCGTTTAGCCGCCGACATCAAGCATCGCTTGATTCATTCCACCGCAACGAATCGGGGAGAACAGCCAGATTTTATAAGTTTGGCGGGGCTGTATCGGTGGGCCCAGAAGGAAGGCGTTGAAACGGCCGCGATCTGGGTGATCGAGAAACTGAGGCTTGTATCGACCCATATTCCAGAGGAAATGAATGCCGAGCACGCTCAGCGCAAACTGATCAAGATCATTGTCGGCGTAGTTCTGCATGTGATCGAAGAGATGGGTGATGAACGATCGCCTGCGGAACGTGCCCGGAGACTTGATGAAGCGATCAGACTCGGTTATTCCTATGGTCTGACCTATCCGTTCATCGACGATCTGCTGGATGCGCAGGTTCTGACCGATCAAGAGAAAGCGCAATATTCCGATGTCATACGGACCGCGCTGCTCACCGGAACGGTGCCGGAACTGGGCGAGTGGAGCGGAACGAGCAAGACGATGGTTCAATTCGTACATGCGGAGCTGCGGGAAGCCTTCGAGTATATTAAGCACCAGCAGCAGCCGGAGACGCAGCATCTGTTCTTCGAGCAAACCTATGTGTTCTTTCACTCGCAGGAATTGGACCGTGCCAAGGAGCTGTCCAATTCTACGTACACCAATGAAGAGCTTTATATACCGATCATTCTGAAGTCTGCTTCTTCCCGCTTGATCGCCCGCTCCGTTATTCGTGCTCCCGAAGACGAGGGTTTTGAGAATCGGACGTTTTTCTATGGCATCTACAACCAGTTGGCTGACGATTTTGCGGATATGTTCGACGATCAGAGGGACGGCGCGGTAACTCCCTACACCTATTATTTGACCTACCGCGACCAGCGTCCGGATTTAATTAATCCCTTTGAATTATACTGGACGGTCATAGTCCATCTCATTCATAACGTGTACCACTCCGATGCCAAGACTCGTGAGATCATACTGGATCGTGCCATCAACGGTCTAAAACGGTGCAAAGCACGGCTCGGCGCTGAAAAGTATAACAGCATCATGGAAATATTCGCATGCGGAAATCCGGCGTTCAATCGGCTTGTCCAGCATATGGTTCAAAAAGCGGATGATGTGGATTTCCTCGACAAGCTGCTTCGGGACCAGATGGTTGCCATTCTAAGAAACGATCGGAAGGAGAAAGAAGCCTTCTTCGAGACGATTGCAACGGCCCGCGAACAGATCAACAGCATGCTGCGGCTTGCCAAGCCTGACGGGATTCTGCCGATGAGAGAAACACTCATCGATGCGGCGAATTACAGTCTCGAAGGGGGCGGCAAACGTCTGCGTCCCATCTTGACCTGGGTCATGGGCGTGCAAGAATATGGACTGCGTGCACAATCCATTGTGCCCTTATTGCGATCATTAGAGTATATGCATACAGCATCCCTGATCTTCGATGATTTGCCGTCCCAGGACAACGCGTCTACCCGTAGAGGGCGTCCAACGCTGCATCAGGTGCATAATAGCGCCACTGCGGAATTAACCGGTCTGGTACTGATGCAGAAGGCGATTCAGGAACAAGCGTCATTGGAATCGTTCGATGCCAAGAACGTGATTGCCTTGATGCAATATTCGGCCCAAAAGACGGAGGATATGTGCATCGGGCAGGCGATGGATTTGAATTCCAAAGGCAAGGCATTAACGTTGGAGCAATTGAATGAGATCTGCTTCCACAAAACCGGAATTGCGTTTGAGGCTGCTCTGGTTATGCCCGCCATTCTCGCGCAGGTTAACGAGCAGGAAATCGCAATGTTGAAAACATTCGCCTATCATGCGGGCATCGCTTTTCAGATTAAGGATGATTTGCTCGATTTGGAAGGGGATGTGCGGGTGCTCGGGAAACCTGTTGGTCAGGATGCCGAGAACAACACCTCGACCTTCGTAACGGTCCTGGGGAAGGAAGGCGCCCAAAAAGCGATGTGGGACCATTACTGTCTAGCCCTGGAAGCGTTGAAAGAGACGCCTCGCCGTACCGCTTTTTTGAAGCATTTAATGAATTATATCGTTAACCGAGACCGGTAAGCACGCCGATTGTTACGGTTCGCTTAGACCTTATCGATCCACAGCCGTAAGAGGCTGTGGATTTTTTGTTGCTCCAGAGCTTCAAAGTAAGTCTACTCCTGCGAATGGCGGTTTTACGTATTAAAGAAGGACTATAGGCCTAAGTAGGATTCCGGAAAATATTTTTTAACCATATAAAGGATTTAATCGAAATTTGTAGAAATATTGTTCGAACCAATGTCGAAGAACAGTAGCGAGAGTCCATGATCAGTAGGGGGAAGCGTTGATGAATGTCTTTTGGTTGTCGGAGCAGTTGATTCGAAGGTTGAGGTATGCTTATAAGTTCATCGTTATCGGCCTATTGATTTTTATTCCAATGGTAGTGATGTCCTATATGTATCAAGGCCAGTCCAGCGATCTCATTTCGTTTAATACGAAAGAGAGACTAGGCGTAGAATATATAGCTCCTTTGCAACAATTAATAACGAAAATGCAGCAAAATCGAGGCGTGCATCATCTATATGTAACCAACAAGGCTGCTTCGGTAAAAGAGGGGATCGACAATAGCAATTCTGAAATGGAACAAGCGTTTCAACAGGTTTTTGCAGTCGATGACAAGCTGGGAGAAGAATTAAAGGTTGAAGGAACGATACATGAAATCTATGAGGATTGGAAAAGTATCGGCATTGCCGATGGCTTGGACAGCCGCACAGGGATCATTGACCGCAGCATCAAACTCATTGCAGCAGTTGGGGATTCATCGAACTTAATTCTTGACCCGGATCTGGATAGCTACTATTTGATGGATGGGGTCATCAATAAAGTGCCGTTTGCAACGGAGAAGCTGGCGCAAATTCGTGATATAGGGTCAGAATACTTAATGGCTAAGTCCATGACCGTGGAACAGAGGGATCATCTGTTGACCTTGATCTCTTTATTGAACTATTCCACGAATGATATTAGCAATGGAATTAACCTGGTAATGGAACAAAATCCTTCTCTCAGCTCAGAGCTCGAAGCAGCCAGGGGAAAGCTTGAAGAAGAACGAAATAAATTTATCGAGCTAGTTAACAGGGAACTGCTCCATGCATCCACACTGGGATTTCCGGCCAGTGAATATTATCAAATATCGACAGCGTTCATCGAGAATAATTCGGAGCTGTATCAGTTGGAGTTAACGTTATTAGATGGGTTAATCAAGAATAGAGTGGATGGCTATGAAGATAAAGCACTGATTTTTAATATCGCAGTTATTATTGGCTTCATCATTTTATTATATATTTTCATAGGGTTCTATATCTCGGTCAAGAAGTCGATTGCTTATATTAATACGTCTCTCATTCAGGTCAGTCAGGGAGACTTGACGAACAGGCTTGTTCCCTATACGAAGGACGAAGTGGGAGACATTGTCCAGCCGATAAATACAGTGATAAGTGAGTTTAGAAATATGATTAGCGCTAGTAAAGTTACGAGCAGCAAAGTTTCTGTATCCTCATCCGCTCTAACAGAGGCGATTACACAATCTGTGGAGGAAATGGATCATATCAATAATGAGATGGTCGAGTTAAGGAGCGGAACACAAACGCAATACATCAATTCTGAAGAAAGCTCGACAGCTATGAACGAGATCGCCAATCACATACAGCATATAGCGGAGTCCGCTCAAGACGTTCTTACGGAATCATCCCATTCCCATCAACAAGCTATTCAAGGCAAATTGGCTATCGATGGTGCTTTTAATCAAATGAATAAAATTAATAGCTCTGTTAAAAGCTCCAGTGAATTAGTAGAATTCCTGACAAGCCAATCTTTGCAGGTGCAAGATATGGTTGGCGTCATTGCGCATATCTCAGCTCAAACGAATATCCTTGCGCTGAACGCTTCGATAGAGGCCGCACGGGCAGGCCAGCATGGGAGAGGCTTCGCCGTTGTAGCTGCTGAAATTCAAAAGCTGGCCAGCCAGTCCAAGAGCTCCACAGATGATATTTCAGCGAAATTAGAAGCGATTACGGAGAAAATCAACAGGTTAGGCGTATCGATGAATAACGAAATCGTAGAGGTCGATAAAGGAATTGATGCGATCCATAGCGCAAATGACATATTCACTGCAATACTGGAGTCTTCTCAAATACTGGTCAATCGTGTGCAGCAGGTCACGAGCCTGACAGAGCAGATCTCCGCAAGCTCAGAGGAGGTTACCGCATCCGTCCATGAAGTGTCTGACATTGCCAAGCAATCAGCAGAGAAGACCAAATACGCATCGGAATCGATGACCAGCCAGGCAAGGGTAATGAAGACTTTGCTGGAGTCTGCAGATGAATTGCTCCAAATGACGAACCTGTCCAAAGAGCAGCTTAGTCACTTTAGGATGTAGGATGAACAAAGTATGGATATAGTTTGGTGATAAGGGCAGCGACCAATATAGGGTTGACTGCTCTTATTGTTTTGAAAACGTCGAAGCAACGGAACATGAATGATAATTCTTGACACTAAAGGGTGTCGGCTTTAACATATAACTATTCAATAAAACAATTGAATAGTTGAGGTGAGTTTATTATGAAAGCAGAACGCGAATGGAAAGATCAACTTTATCAGGAGTTTGCTCGCATTGGTAAGTGCCTGTCTAGTCCGAAACGATTAGAGCTGATCGACTTGCTTGCTCAAGGCCCCAAAGCTGTAGATCAACTCGCTAAAATAACCGGAATGAGTGTTGCAAATGTGTCGCAGCATTTGCAAACCTTGCATGAATCAAGATTGGTTCGTTCCCATAAAAGAGGAAACTTTGTGATTTATGACATTGCCGAGCCGTCTGTCGCTGAATTTATGGTATCCTTGCACCGTCTAAGTGAAAACCAGTTAGTAGAGATTCAGAAGCTGAAATCTGAAATTTTGCATCATGGCATAAGTATGGAACCAATAGCTATGGAAGAGCTCCTGATGCGAATGGATAGAGGAGAAGTTGTTTTGTTGGATGTACGACCAGAAGATGAATACGCAATGGGCCATATACCCGGGGCAATCTCGATCCCTATGAAAGAACTAGAGAAACAGCTGTCGTCATTACCCGCGGATAAGGAAATAGTGGCGTATTGCCGCGGACCCTATTGTCTAATGTCTGCACAAGCGGTTGAAATCTTGAAGAGCAAGGGGATCAAAGCTATTCGCTTAGAGGAAGGCGTATATGAATGGAAGCGCTATATGGAGGATTCCAAACTATCGTCGATTTGATGAGGGCGATCTCAACCATAAACGTTTCGTTGACCATATTAACAACTAGAAAGGTGGTTCTAAGCGATGACGCATGAACCCCGGCGTACAACAGACAGTAGTAATCGTATTTATGTCGACTCTATAGATATGCAGCGAAAGCTATATAAAAGATCCTTGCTCATCGTTGTCCTTTCGCAAGTTTTTGGAGGTGCAGGACTTGCTGCCGGGGTTACTGTAGGTGCGCTGCTTGCACAGGATATGTTGGGGTCGGAAAGCTATGCAGGCGTTCCCACAGCATTGCTTACGCTGGGCTCAGCTATGGCTTCTTTGCTGGTGGGTCGACTGTCGCAACGGCATGGGCGCCGGTTGGGGCTTGCCGGAGGATTTATAGCCGGAGGACTTGGAGCGATCGGCGTCATAGCGGCCGCGCAAATGAATAGTGTGGCGCTGTTGTTCGTATCGCTGCTTATCTATGGAGCAGGAACGGCAGCGAACTTGCAAGCGCGATATGCAGGAACAGATTTGGCAATGCCGAACGAGCGGGCCAAGGCGATTAGTATCGCGATGGTTTCGACTACATTCGGCGCCGTTGCGGGTCCCAATACGGTTGAGCTTACGGGCCGATTTGCCACGGCAATCGGTTTTCCAGCCCTTACGGGTCCGTTTCTTTTAGCTGCCACGGCCTTTATCGTGGCGGGTTTGGTCTTGCTGATCTTTCTCCGTCCGGATCCATTGCTTGTCGCCAGAGAGCTAGCCAAGAAAATCGAACAGCATTCACCGGCGGCCGACAATACGGAATCGCGCCTTAATGACAACAGAGGTCTGGTTGTAGGGGCAGCGGTAATGATATTAACGCAGATCGTCATGGTCGCGATTATGACAATGACGCCGATACACATGAAGCATCATGGTCATAGCCTGGGAGACGTAGGACTAGTTATAGGCATCCATATAGGTGCGATGTTTTTGCCCTCGCTTATAACAGGCGTTTTAGTCGATAAGATTGGCCGTAATGCCATGTCAATGGCTTCAGGAGCGGTTCTATTGCTTGCAGGTATTGTGGCGGCAATAGCTCCTCCAGATTCGATGCTGGTACTCATTATTGCTCTTGCCTTGCTTGGACTCGGCTGGAATATCGGCTTAATCAGCGGTACGGCAATCATTGTAGATGCAACTGATCCCACCACCCGCGCAAAAACGCAGGGAACCATTGATGTATTGCTTGCATTAGCTGGAGCCTCGGGTGGAGCACTATCCGGTATGGTTGTATCACATTCAAGTTATGCAACCCTTTCACTTGCTGGCGGTGGACTTGCACTGCTGCTTATTCCAGTCGTTATATGGTCACGAAGCAAACGTAATGTAACAGCGGTGAATTCACGGCAACGGTGAGAGGGGGAGAACGTATGGATTGGGAAGCTCACATCGAACGGTGGAGCCGAACCGCTGTTAGACTACTGGATATTCGACAGTATTGCATGGAGAATGGAACTGTCCCTGATCGCTTTGTGGCGCATACCAGCTTTTTCGTAGTTACTACTCGTGGAGAGGCGAGAGTGAGTCTATCGGGAACAGTCTATCAAACCCGTACTCTTCACATTTTGCACGGAGGAAAGGAAGCGGAGGTGGATTTTATGCCGCTAGGAAACAATTTTGCCTGCTATTTGATTCTGTATAAAGCCGCTTGTGAATCGCCGGAGGATTGGGAGAGCTTCTATATGCCGTATGCATTCACTCCTTATGCGCTGCTGCCGCTGCAGGAAAAGTGTCAAGCCATGAATCGACTGTGGCAGCAAGCAACCCCGATGGACAAACTGCAGGCGCAGGCTGCCTTTCTTTCGTTTGTGTATGAGGTTATGCGGCAAATCTGCACGTCAGCAGCGGACAACAGCAGACCGAACTCGGTAACCGAAGCGATACACTATATTCATGAGCATTACAGAGAGTCGATTACAGCCGAGAAATTGGCCGGGATTTACAATTGCAGCGTGAGCTACTTGTCTCGTTTGTTCAAAAACCAGCTTGGAGTCGGTCCGATTGAATACCTGATTCATGTTCGCATTCACAAATCAAAGCAGTTTTTGCTGAAATCGGAGGCTCGTATTCAGGAAGTAGCCGGCAGCGTTGGTTATGCGGATGTCTATTATTTCAGTCGTTTGTTCAAAAAGCATACGGGCTGCTCTCCGCTTCAATTTCGGGAAGACAATCGGCAGGCTGTTCAGAATAATCCATTATGTCTATTAAAATCGTCTATTGTATCCCCAAAGCCAGTTTCTCATAATGAGAATGAGAGTTATTATCAATGGATTGGGGAAGGGGACACATCGATGTTCAGATTTTCAAGACCATCGTTCGGAGCAATGATGCTATTATGCACAACCTTGCTTCTGAGCGCATGTCAGGCAAGCAGCAACACAGGAACGACGGACTCCCAGCCTGCTCCAGCAAATACCGCTAAGGACAACACGGCTGTGGAAACACGTATTTACGAGCATTTGAAGGGCAAGACGGAAATTCCTGTGAAGCCTCAGCGGGTGATCAGCCTCTTTCATTTAGGTGAACTGATGGCGCTTGGGGTAAAGCCGGTAGGTGCAACTACCTACATTTTGAATAATCCGCTGTTAAGCGATACTTCTGATATTGCAGATGTTGGAGTTCCGCCTGATGTGGAGATGATTCTGTCGCTGGAGCCCGACCTGATTGTTACAACGGGGCCATTCGCGGAGGTAGTAGAGGGCGGGTACGAAGCACTGAACCGGATCGCGCCAACAATTGTTGTGGAGCAGTACAATGATCCGGTCAAGGATGTCGAAATGTTTGGTGATATTCTCGGCAAGCAAGAGGAAGCGCGGCAATGGAATGAGGCATTTGCGACAAAAATAGCCGAATATAGAGAGAAGATTAGCCCGTTTATTGGGGCTGATGAAACCTTCTCGATTTTGAATGTGCGTCCCGGTGCGTTTTATGTTTACGGTGATACCAATATGGGAGGCAACATTATTTACAAGTATCTGGGTTTGAAGTCAAACGAAAAAGTAAAAACTGACGTCATTAATGGTGAAACATGGGAAATATCTGCGGAGGTGATTCCGGATTTCATAGGTGATCGATTATTTCTGGCTGTGAATGAAGGAGCAGAGGGAGACATGAAGGAGGTAGAAAAGTTAATACAGAATTCGCCAGCAGGGAAAGCGGGAAGGATCTACAATATTGATTTCGATCAATTTCTTCCCAGTGATCCGATTTCAGTAGAACAACAGCTGGATATCATCGTTAATTTACTGATTGGAAACAACAAATAAAAGAATACATGCATCTAGCCTCTGCTTCGATATAGCCGAAAACGACATGGTTTAGGTGGAGGGGTTGGCATGTGCAACCTTATCGAACATTCTCAATTGTGCTCGGCGGCGTATTGTGGTTTTGCACAGCCACGGTCAAGCCGAGAAGTTACATCAAGATTATTGCAGCTATGAGTATAGCTGTTACTTCAAGATATTGTTTCATACTGGCGGCGGTACTCCGCCTCTCTATCAAGATCCCCTGAACGGCAGGGGATCTTTTTTTACGATTTTATGAACGCTATCGTACAGATGTGGTGCAAAGCAAGAATATAGCATATACTGGATGTATCTAGACGATATCGTACAGAAAGAACGATTGCCATGCCGAAAGTTATTGTGACGGAAGAACAGTGGATTCAGTTAGGCGCAGAACGGTTTGCCCGGGGCGGGCCCGAAGCATTAGTAATTGAGAGTATGTCGTCGGAGCTAAAGTGCAGTAAAAGCAGCTTTTACTGGTATTTTACCAATCGTAGTGCGTTCATTCGGCGAATCGTGGATGATTGGATCGAAAAGTCGACACAACAGGTGATAACAGCTTCATTGGAGCCAATTGCGGCAGAAGAAAAGCTGACAGAGCTGCTTTGCCAGATGTTCGCGGTTACGCGGAAGGGGGATTTTCTATTCTATCTCCGAAAGCTGTCAGCGGAAGAATCTGATTATCAGGAAGTGCTCGATCAAATGGAGCGGGCCAGAATGAACGTTGCACAAGCGTTATTCATGCAGATTGGCTTGCCCGCAGAGGCTGCTGCTCATAAGGCTTGGTTTCTCTACCATTATTACCTTGGATGGTATGAGCGGCACAAATTGCATCAGCTCACGGAGGAAGACGTGCTTCATCATGTAACTTTGCTTCGAGAGCATCTGATACAGCTTTAAGGAGGGCGTCATATGGTTGAACTGCTGACCTGGTTTGTTGGAACAGTCTCGTTCCTCTTAAGTGGTGTTCATGTTTATTGGGTGTCAGGCGGTAGGAAAGGGCTTCGCATCGCTGTTCCAACCGCGGGGGAGGAGCCGTTGTTCCGTCCATCTAAATCTGCCACAGGTGTTGTTGCCGTATTATTGGCCGCAATGGGTTGGTTCGTCTTTCAATTGGGCGGGTATGGGCAGCCGATTTTCCCCGAGTGGCTATTTCTGTATGTCGGCTGGGGCCTGGCAATCTTGTTTATTTTGCGAGCAATCGGAGATTTTAGATGGTTAGGGTTTTTCAAGAGCAACAAAGGGACTCCCTTTGCCGAGTGGGATAGCGTTCTTTTTTCCCCGCTTTGCTTGCTTTTAGGGGTTAGTCTGATTTTGATTACAGTTGCTTGAAAGTGTGCTCCATTAGGAACGGTGGAGTTGATCCCAGACAGAAGAGGTGAGAAGTGTGCGGCTGATTATGAGCATTACGGATAGTGATTTTTTCGGCGGGGAACCGCTATTCTTGGACTATGTGTCTCGGCATGCGTCCAGGGGCGTGCTGATCAATGAAGATAGGCAAGTCGCTATGATGGAAATGTCGAGCCTCAATTTATATAAGCTGCCCGGTGGCGGTTTAGAAGAGGGGGAGGATAGAGAAACGGCATTTTTGCGTGAGCTTAAGGAAGAGACGGGCTTCGATGCTGTCATTCTGCTTGAACTAGGGTACATGGATGAACATAAATATAGGAATCAATATATGCAAAGATCCTATTGCTATATCGCCAAGGTCGCGAGCGAGCAAGGGACTGCGGCGTTAACGGAGGACGAGATTCTACTTGGCTTGCGGCTGAAATGGATGAGCCTCGAAGATGCTATTGTCCAAGTGAAATACTCAATTCGTCATTGTGATGAGTATTCCGAGATGTTTATGCTTCGCAGGGATCTTGCGATTCTAGAGCTTGCAAGCCGCTTACTGGATGAAAACATTACTGGATGAAAACGTATTGACAACCATTCCCTGAAAGCATTATGATAAACACTATCTTAATTAGAAAGGAGGCCGACAAGACATGACCGTACTTCACAATCGCCGCAATGCTGCCAAATCGTCGCAAATAAATAATCGCTTCATTGTCCATCGGCCTCTACGGGCCCAAGCAAAGAAAAGACAAGGATAACGTCTTCTCTCCCCTTAATGGGAGAAGAACGGCTAACCTCTAATTTCACATTGCGCGAAGACCGTAAGCGATGGGGCTTACGGTCTTTTTGCGTTCTCATTAGGGCTTAACACTAGAATCACCGGTTGACGGCTCATTCTCCCATTATGACTATCATTTTTATTTATTAAAGAGAGGAAGCAACTGACAATATGAATTCAAACGATCCTTATTATCGGCGAATCGATCTTCCTGCGGGAGATCTGCACGTATTCGCGCATGATGATTTATTCCATGCCATTGGGGGCCAAAGTGCTCGAAATGGCGAACAACAATTTGCAGATTCCTAATATCCGGTATATGAGCTACACGCCCGATGCCCAAGTCGGAGTGGGCACTTGTATCGGTACGACGGCGGTTTGGGGGACAGAGGACGGCTTCGTGTCGCCATCCATCGTCGGCAGCGATATCGGATGCGGCATGCGGGTGCATCTGACGAATTTGCAAGCGCATGAGCTGCAGGACGTCAAGCTCCGCCGCAAGCTGGTCAAAGCGATCGAGAAGCGGATACCAGTGGAAAATCATGCGAGAGGCTATTTCTCCGACATCCGCTTGGAGGATGTGCTGCGCAAGGGCCTTCACGGCCTGCCAGGCAAGTATGTTCCTGATATGTATACGCCGAGAAAGGCGACCTCGCTCACCCATGTTGAATGCAGCCGGTTCCGGTTCGATGAAAGTGAACTCGACCGTATTCCAGAACAGGCATGGCATCGGGCACATCGCCAACTTGGCACTCTTGGCAACGGCAATCATTTTATCGAAATTCAGGCTCTGAGCATTAACGAAGAGAACCGCCATATCGCGGAGCGCTGGGGGTTAAGGGACGGTCAAGTCGTCGTTATGATCCATTCCGGCTCCCGTTCCTGGGGCGGTACAGTCAACCAAATTTGCAGCTCGCAAGTCGTAAAGACGATGAGCAGGCTCGGACTTGGGACAGCTGATCCCAAGCTCGCCTACGCGCCGCTGGATAGCGAAGCTGGCCAGACGTACACGAATCTGATGTATTCGGCGCTCAACTTCGCCGTAGCCAATCGGCACTTGATGGCTTTCGCCGTCCGTGACGCATTTCGGGAGACGTTCGGTTCCAAGGCGGAGCTGAGCACGCTTTATGATTTGATGCATAATTACGCTTGCGAGGAAAGCCATGGCGATGAGCCGCTGTTCGTTCATCGCAAAGGCACTACGCGTGCGCTTCCGGCCGGACATTCCGGCAATCCGGAGCCCTATCGCGACACGGGACATCCTGCACTTATTCCTGGCTCCATGGGAACTGCCTCGTACTTGATGGCGGGCTTGCCGGAAGGTGCACGGAATTATCATTCGATCTGCCACGGGGCAGGCAGGGTCCGTTCACGGAACGCGACCAAGCAGCTCGTCACACTAGACGAGTTCGCATCCTCCCTTCGCATCGGGCAGGAGGACGAGATCGTGCTCAATCATCGGGCGCTGGAAGCGCTGATTGATGAGTCACCTCAAGCGTACAAGGATGTAGACCAAATTATAGAGAGCGTCGTTCAGGCGGGTCTGGCCTCTGTCGTGGCCAAGTGCCGCCCTCTGGCGGCGGTAAAAGGGGTGTAATCGATATGACTATACAATTGAAAGCGAAGGAATTGCGGTTCTTGATTCGGGCGGATCATGCCCCCGGTCAAGCGTTGGACGCTGCAAGCTATTTTAACTATATCGCGGCAGTTCAAGCCATCGTTCATGTTCTTGGCGAGCAGTTTGGGTGCAGCTTCCGTCTGTACGAGCAAGAAGACGGGTACGAGGTGTGGAACGGACTGGAGGAAGATATTCGCAGCGGATATGACGGTGTGGAGCATATGGCCAGCTTGTTCGACATGGTGGAGACGAGCGTGTTCGACTATGAATCCGATCCTGATCCGACGCAAACGGGGTATGCGATCAAGCCCGGTGTGCGCAATAACTTATTTGCTTATCCAGAGCATCGAGTCGCGCTTGCCAGAGTTCCGAGGTTAACGCAGCACGGTCTCGGCTATGAAGATCTCATTTTCGGCGAGTCCGATGAGGGTCTGGTCCGATTCTTGGAAGAGATGAGGAAGCGCCAGCTTGCAAACCCCAAAATTGTTGTATTTACCGATACAAGCGATGGGTTGGATCAGACTCGCGAGCGGGTTGCAGACTCTGTCAATCGAAGCGACGTATTCATGGAGGAAGAGCTGAAGATGCAAATTTACCGTTCGATCGACGAATTTTTCTCCAAGGACCGTTCGTTTTTTCAAACCTACGGCATTCCTTACAAAAGAGGAATTCTACTCTACGGCAAGCCGGGCAACGGTAAGACGACACTGGTCAAATCGATCTCTTCCACAACCGGAGCACCCGTCGCTTACTGGCAGATCACCGAGTACACGACCAGCGGCTCGATTCAACGGGTATTCGAGGCTGCTTCGCAGATGGCTCCGATGGTGCTGGTCATTGAGGACATTGATTCGATGCCGGCCTCTTGCAGATCTTATTTCCTGAATACACTGGACGGTGCGACTTCAAAGGAGGGGATCTACCTGATCGGCACGACGAACTACCCGGAAAAAATCGATCCTGCGCTCATGAACCGGGCAGGCCGATTCGACCGGGCATACGAGGTGAAGCCGCCGAGCGAGACGCTGCGCTGTTCCTATCTGCATCATAAAGGAATGGGGCGTCTCGCGGATGAGGAGGCCGTCGCGCTGGCAGCCCGCAGGACGGAAGGATTTACGCTCGCCCAGCTAAGCGAGTTATATACCTCGGCCGCGCTGCAGATGCACTATGAGAACGAGCTCAGCCTGGAGAAGCTGATTGCCGACATGAAAGCAGATTTTGCCAAGGGACGCAGCCACGAATGGATGATGGAAGAGCGTTCTCGTAAGTTAGGTTTTGTACAAGTGGAGTGACCTTGACTGGAATGACCCAAACTTTACGTGCCCTACTCCTGATCTACTAGATAATATGGAGATAGATCATTACGTGGAGAAAGTAGGTTGTCGAATGAAGCTGAAACAATTGGAGAGATTCATAGATCCCATCATTCTTGAGCGAGCAGAGGAGTATCGAAAAAACGGGCACATCCTTTCCATAGAAGAGACGAGTCCTACGGTTTATTATGCCCAGGTTCAGGGGAGTGAGCTTTACAATGTGAGTATTGAGTTTAGTAAAAGCGACAATGTGTCTTTTACGGATTGTGAATGTCTTTACGAGGATACTCCGATATGCAAACATATAGCAGCTGTCCTTCTGGAAATCAGAGAGCCGACCTCCAACGAAGTGAAGGCGGCTCCCAAAACTCCCAAGAGCAAGTCTGCGAAGCTCACGGACCACCTGTTCAAGCTTGGCAAGGATGAGCTGATTGCGTTGCTTATCCATTTATCCAAAGAAATAGAGGGAGTAGAGCAAGAGCTTTCTCTGAAATTTGTCGATGCCGATCATAATGAGGGTCTGCGCCAATATAAAAAAATTATCCGAGATTCTATTAAGAAGCATTCCGATCGTCATGGCTTTGTTACTTATCGTAATGTCTTCTATGCCATATCCGGTGCCGAGAAAATAATGGAGAAAGCGGAGGAGGCCTCTGAGAAAGGAAGTCATCTTCGTACGGTTGAAATTTGCTTTTGCATCATGCATGAAATGGGGGAGTTGATGCAAACCTGCGATGATTCTGACGGATACGTTGGAGCCATGATTCAGGACTGCTTAAGATTAATCCATCATACAGGGAGTCAACTCGAAAGGATCGTCGCCAAGGATAGATCGGTAATTTTTCAGCTGCTGCTAAAAGAGGCGCTTCATCCGAGTTTGGAGGGATGGAATGAATGGCAATTATCTCTTCTGGAAAGTGCTATATACTTAATAACGAGTGCTGCGGAAAGAAAAATGTGGGATCAGCTTTTAGAGAGCATGGAAAAGGGTGATTCTTCTTACAGCCAATATTTCTCTGAGCAGGCAGCCGGTCTCCGATATAACGTGATTCAAAAGCTTGATGGTGAAGCTCTGGCATTGAATTTCTTACATGATAATCTCCATATTGAGGCTTTTCGTCAATGGGCGATAGAAGCTGCAATGAAGAGTGAACGGTTTGACCAAGCGCTTCAATTAGCCGAACAAGGTGAACATCAGGACGCAGCTAAACCTGGTCTTGTTGTTAAATGGAAAAAGCTCCGCTATGAAATATATGAGCTTACCGGCCAAGTAGGGCTTCAAATAAAGCTTGCCGAGGAGTTCGTAATAGAGGGTGAATATTCGTATTATGCACGGTTAAAAGGATTATATGGCAAGGATGATTGGGCGGCTGCATACGAGAGGATTCTGGACAGGTTGGATACTACTAGAAGAAAAAACTGGAATGCAGATTACTTATACACCCGGGTACTTGTAGAAGAAAAAGAAACGAAGAGATTGCTGGATTATGTTCAGAAGCAAGAAAGCACCGTTGTGGAGTACTATCCTCATCTCGTCGGCGAGCATGCGGAAGAAGTGTTCGTTATATTCCATCAATTTATAATGAATCAAACGGCGCGATCTTCCAATCGAAAAGAGTATCAGAAGGTGTGCGAGGTGATCCGTCACCTCATTAAGGCAGGCGGAGAAGCCCATGCGAAGGAAATCATCGAACAACTGGGTCTAGCTTATCCGAATAGGCGTGCTCTCATTGACGAGCTGCAAAAGATAAAACTACCCTAATCTCCGGGCTGCTTTCTCACTTGCGAATATCCAATAAAGCAGGTTGCATCTAATGGGTTGCAACTCTGCAAAGGCGTATGTTAGAATGGGTTTACTTAAATTGGAACGGAGGGTTACGTGTGATAGACTATATCCGAGTTAGAACTTTGCGCGGCTAATTGAATAGCGCCAAGGCTCTGCCTGTGTGCAGAGGACTTAGGATAGGTCTGCCCCATTAAAGGTAACCCACATACTTGTATTTATCACGAGATGCTCCGGGATATTGGTCTCGTGTTGCCTTTAAGAACAGCAATATTCGATGCATATATTAGTTGCTCGCCATAGCGGTGGGTTTCTTTCCTGTAGATGCTCGAAAATGACCTTTTGCCCGCAAAGCGGCAAGCGCCGCTTTCATCAGGGCAGCATCCAAGCTCCTCTATTCGTTCGTAAACCGAACGCACAGGCCGCAGCGCCAGTGCGTTTTTTTTCATTCATTTCGTCATATCCAAGGAGGAATTCTTATATGGAACAACCAAACAACAAAGCTGTTATCGTCGGCGTTAATGTGCAGGATAGGCCCGACTTTGCGTACTCCATGGAGGAGCTGCGCAATCTTGCGGACGCATGCAATATCGATGTGGTCGGGGAGCTGACACAGAAGGTGGCCAAGATCAACAGCTCGCAATATCTTGGTACTGGTAAAGTGGTGGAGCTGTCCGCGCTTGTGGAAGAGCTGGACGCATCGACCGTTATTTTCAATGATGAGCTGTCCCCTTCGCAAATTCGTAATTTGGAGAGTGCGCTGCAGAAGAAGGTGATCGACCGGACGATTCTGATTCTTGATATTTTTGCCCAGCGGGCCCGAACGCGTGAAGCGCAGCTGCAAGTGGAAGTCGCGCAGCTGCAATATATGCTGCCGCGACTTGTCGGTCTGCGTGAATCACTCGGCCGCCAGGGCGGCGGCTCCGGCATGAAGAACAAAGGGACGGGGGAGACGAAGCTGGAGCTCGATCGCCGGCGTATCGAGGATAGAATCTCCGCGCTGCAGACCGAGCTGGAGAAGCTCGTTGCACAGCGTCAGGTTCAGCGCAAACAGCGCCAGAAAACCGGCGTGCCTGTCGTCTGTCTCGTCGGCTACACGAATGCGGGCAAGTCCAGTCTCATGAATGCGATGCTGGATCAATATATGCCGGACTCGAACAAACAGGTATTGGCTAAAGATATGCTGTTCGCCACATTAGAGACATCGGTTCGCAGCATTGAGCTGCCGGATAACAAGTCATTTCTACTCACGGATACAGTCGGCTTCGTCAGCAAGCTGCCGCATTATCTGGTCAAAGCGTTCCGCTCCACCCTCGAAGAGGTGACTGAGGCCGATCTTCTGATACAGGTCGTTGACTACTCCAATCTGGAATACGAACGACTCATTGAAGTGACCAATACGACACTCAAGGAGCTGGGCGCTGACCATATTCCAATGATCTATGCGTACAATAAGACCGATCTGACCGGCGAGCGGTATCCGCAGGTGAACGGAGACAAGGTATATCTTTCTGTCAAGCAACAGTCTGGATTGGAGGAGTTGATTACGCTTGTGAAGGAGCGGATCTTCCAGGATTATATGGAGTGCGAGGTCATCATTCCTTTCGCAGAGGGCCGATTGGTCGCTTATTTCAACGCGAATGCGCATGTCCGGGAAACTGGCTATGAGCCGAACGGAACCCGCCTCACGATGGAATGCAAGAGGGCGGACTATGAGAAGTATCAGCATCTGTTCGTAGAGCCGGAAGCGATTGAATAATCTCGGGAATGCAGATTTGCTTCATCATGGGGCTGTCCAGAAAGTCGGCTAATGATTTCAGAGTCCTATCTAAGCCCCCTATATAGGATAGAAAAAGATGCTTCCAGCGCCACTTTTATAGTAGTGGTTTTGGAGGCATCTTTTCACATCATATGGGACTAACGCATTGGATAGTAGACTTTCTGGACAGCCTTATTTTAGGACGTGAACAAATCCTTCAATATCTCGCGATTTTTTTTCTTAAACAATTCATTATGTGACGATACGGTTCCATAAGCTCTTGCATCAGGAGCAATATATTGCTTAGCCCTATTAATTGCATTGGCAGCATCCTGAAACGCTCCGGCAATGAGGTGAAGCTTGCCTTCATGATGCAAAATATCACCGGCGGCATAAATCCCCTCAACTGAGGTTTCACTCATCGGGCTGCCTGCAATCCAATAATTATCCTTCAGCTCGATTCGCAGCTTGCTTTGCTTGAGCAGCTCTGTTTCACGATCATAGCCATGATTAATAATGACTTCATCAACAGAAAGCGCTAGCTCAGCATCCTCATCATTGCTGCGCAAAATAACACGCTCTATCAGCTCATGATCCTCTGCAGCAATTAAAGTTTCAATCGTTGTATTAAGCAGCAGCTCGACAGTACTATTGCGAAGGCGTGATATCTCAGCCTCATGTCCCTTTAACAGATCGCTGCGATAGGTTAAGTAAATCTTCTTGGCAAGGGGTTCTAGCTCATTCGCCCAGTCAATCGCTGCATTGCCGCCGCCGGAAATCAGGACAGTCTTGTTCTTGAAATATGCGAGGGACTTTACAGTATAATGCAGGTTGGTTACTTCGAATCGTTCAGCGCCTTCCAGATTCAGCTTGGTAGGTTTGAGAATGCCGCCGCCCACTGCAAAAATAACCGTTCGGGAGTAATGCTTGCGCTCCGTTGAGGTATGTAATGTAAAAATACCATCGGCATCTCTTGAGATGGACGTTACCTTCTCACCCAGCACCACTTCAGGGTCAAAGGTACGCGCTTGCGCTTCGAGCTGCTCAATAAGCTGTGCGCCGGATAGCGGTCTTAGCCCGCCTACATCCCAAATCATTTTCTCGGGATAGACGTGCACCTTTCCTCCGAGCTGCGGCTGGTACTCAATGATTTTGACTGACATTTCCCGTAATCCGCCATAAAAGGCCGCATATAATCCAGCAGGTCCACCGCCAACAATCGTTACATCAAAAACTTGTTTATTTTCCATGGCACTATGTCCTTTCATCTCATCGGCTGAAATTCATGATCGTGCCTCGTTTATTTTTTCTTCGCCAATAAAATTTCTGTAATGGTATCCAGCTGCTGCTCCAGAGAAAAGGGGTCCTCCATAACAAATTCGTCGCCAAACTCGCCATACATATAGACATTGCCGTTCTTCACTGCTTTGGAATTTTTCCATACAGCGCTGTTCATGATCTCATCGGCATCCGCTTTCGAATTCACGTATACGAATGCGTGATCGCCCATATATTCAGGAAGCAGCTCTAAGGATACGTTATCGAATCCTTCACCCATTTGCTTGGCCTGTTCAGTTGGAGGGAGCTGAAGCATCTGATAGATCGTTGGACTGCCATAGTTTCCGCCTTTGGCTGCAAGCACATAGAGAGCCTTCGAGCCTATCTGCACGACGGATACTGTTTCACCGTCTTTAATGATGCCTTTGATTTGTTGTCTCGCTTGCTCTGCCTTCGCTTCATATTCGGCAATCCATGCATCAGCTTCCTGTCGTTTGCCGAATATGTCGCTAACTCTTCTGAATTTCTCTAAAGGATCAGCCGTTGATAGACCTTCCCAATACGGAATGAACACCGTTGTTCCGATTTTCTGATATTGTTCAATATTATCTTCTATGGAGCCGATAATCAGGTCTGGCTCAAGTGTTGTTAGTTTCTCAAGATTCATTGGGAATGCGCCCAAACTCTCGATTTGAGCAATAACATCTGGCGAGATATTGGATTTCTCAATCCAGCCTTCATCCAGCATGCCTTCTCTTACTCCAATAGGAACAATGCCAAGCTTAAGTAAGTGTCCCATATATTGATCAGAGGCAACACGCTGAGGCTCTGCCGGAATTTCCACATCGCCCTTTGGTGTTGAAACGATTCTGGTAGCGGCAGTTGGCGCTGGCTGCTCCGATGCGTTGTTATTTCCTTGTGCTTCTACGCGATTGACCGATGACTGCGAGTTTCCGGTCGTCGTATTCTGCGCGCCAGAGCAAGCGCTCATAAGCAAGGTAAGGCATAGTACGAATGTCATTGCAGTTACTTTCATATTTCTGTACATCGTAAACGGTTCATCTCCCTTTAATTGATAATGATTTTCAATATCACTATCATTGTATCGTCTTAATTTGGGAGGGAGAATAGCATATTTTCTTCTGTGGCGTAGCAATTCTTCATCGGCCCCATGCTTTTGCAAGCGATCCCTGTATTGAACAGGGGGTATTCCTTCATAACGTTTAAAGCTGCGGCTAAGGGAGTATCCGTCCGGATAACCTGTGTGTTCAGCGATTTCCTGTAATGTGGCGCCAGTTTGAAGCAGCAGCTTCTTCGCATGATGTATGCGAACTTCACCGAGATAATGAATGGGACTTGTGTTCATATGTTTCTTGAACAACTTTGACAAATAGCCGACACTGCATTCAAATTCACCAGCAATCGTATCGAGAGAGATAGGTTTCTGATAATTTTCTTGAATATAGCGAATGGCCTGCGCTGTCAAATCCGGTTTGACGGGTTCAACTTCCTGAAGCTGCATTTGCCGGAACAGCTCGGCGATGAACTGGTACAATAAAGCCTTCACATGGAGCCTTTCCCATTCATCGGATCGCTGCCATTGCTGATGCATCTGTTCAACACTGCTATAAAGCGATAACGGATGCGAGGGTACAAAGGTGTATTGGGACTGAAACGAATTATTGTTTTCCCATAATCGAATGATGTCTTGGCGTGAAGGCAATGGCAGGATTGCTTGATATAGAATCCAATAATATTCAAACCATTCCTTGGCAGCAATATGGACGCGCGAGTCTTTTCCCCCGTGAAAAATATAGAAGCGATCCACCATATGAATATGATGGTCAATACTAATAGTGGCACTGCCGCGCACCGTATATAGAAATGCACTTGTGGGCAGGGAATAATTAGGAAGCACTTCTCCCTGTTCCAGATTCGCATGGCGAACATCAATAATTTTAATAAAGGCATGATTCCATAATAAGAGATGACTGCTCATATTCATCGATACAATCAACACCCCCTTTATCATTGATAATGATTATCATTATAAGTAATGGAATGGAAAAAGGGAAGTCATTCGATGGAAATAGGAATGTTCTTCGGCTTGCGGGATTTTAATAGCTTACTCACAAGAGCTGTTTCTCTGTGGAAGACTAGCAGCATTCGTATTAGGCTAAAGTGCTGATTATTTGAGCATTATGATATAATGATGATCAATCTTTAAGATTCGAATTAAGTACGTTTGGAGTGAGAGAAGTGTTTGAACAAATCGATAGGAAAAAAAGATTGCTCGATCAAAAAAGGCCCTTGCCTGTCCACACGCTCAGGAGCATACGAGAGCACTTGATCATCAATTGGACTTATCACTCCAACGCTATTGAGGGAAATACATTAACCTTATCGGAAACGAAAGTAGCTCTCGAAGGCATTACAGTGGGCGGTAAAACGATAAAGGAGCATTTGGAAGCTATTAATCATAAAGATGCTATTTTATACGTCGAAGAGATCGTCAAGAAGCAAGAGGGCTTAACGGAATGGCAGATCAAAAGCATCCATCGACTCATATTAAAGGGAATTGAAGATGAGCATGCTGGCGTATATAGAAAAGAAAATGTGATCATTAGCGGTGCGCGTCATATCCCGCCCGATGCGGTGCAGATCCAATCTCAGATGGAGCAGTTCGCCAATTGGTATGAGCTTGAGGGTCAGGACCTGCATCCTATTGAAAGGGCATCGATCATTCATATTGATTTTGTTGGAATCCATCCTTTTATTGATGGGAATGGAAGAACAGCGCGTTTGTTGTTGAATTTTGAGCTAATGAAAAACGGCTATCCTCCCATTGTTATTCAAAAGGAGAATCGAAGCGAGTATTACACCGCATTGGACCACGCTCATACAAGCAAGGATAATACAATGTTTGTTTCATTGGTTACTGGGACTTTGGAGCAAACGTTCGATATGTATCTGCGACTCGTATAGATAATTGACGAAGACTACTCGCGGCGCAGGCGTTTATGTGACTTAGTCACCCTTTGCAAGCGGAAGCACTGAGGCCCTCATGTAATCAACCTTTAGGGCTGTTTCAATATATTTATCTCTAAATGATAGGTTGCTCAACTATATTCGGGGTATAGGGGTATAGGGCGGATTAGTGCTTGACTGTTAGCTCCATATTCGATGACGATTGCATTCAATGAGAATAATTGCTTTATAGCGTCTGCGATTCCGTGTAAAGTAATGACGGCGCTGAAAGGCTTTAATACGATTATGTCGGCCTTCTACCGTTGCGTTTGTCCATCTGCATCTGTATATTCCTTTTTGTTGTTGGTGGGGACTTACAACAATACAGGATTGACAGATGCTTTTCCATTTTTTAGCCGGAGTTTAGCGTGTCAAGAACTGATTTCGTTTAATAAAGCAATAATGTTTAGTACTATAATATGGTATATATGATCTAAGGGGGATGTTACTTGCTAGCGTACATAGATGAAAGTGGATTTCCTCATCCAAACGATGAAACTAAGAACCCAGTGCTTGCCGCTGTTTGCATTCCAAAGGATGAGATTAGAACTATCATGCAACGAATGTATAATATTAAGATGGATGTCTATGGTCGTCATGATGTGGAGTTAAAAGCTGTGAATGTATTAAAGCCGAAGTCGATAAGTAAAAACACGAATAATAAAGTTTTTACGGATAGAGTTGTTAATGAAATATTAGTAAATATTTTAAACCTCAAAATTTTTGCAATTGTTATGGAAAAGCCAGATGCCCCTCTTCAACCAGAAGAAGGTACATTTCCGAATCATTATCGGTTTTTGTTGCAACGAATTAATGGGTATTCTTCCATGAGAAGAAAAAAATGTGTTGTTTGTTTTGATTCTCAAGATGAAGCAAATGATATGCTGATTTCGTATAAAATGAAAAATTATCTATTCCGATCGACAGAAGGGAATCACTGTACTTCGATTGTTGAATCAGCCTTTTTTGTAAGTTCAAGAGTTGAAGAGGGAATACAGCTTGCAGATTTATGTGCAGGGATAATTAGAAAATATAATGAGTTATGTGTCGGAAACGTGATAATTGATCCATTCTCTACATGGATCAATGAATTGTATTCAAAGCTTCAAACCAGATCTTGTGTTGTGCCTTCTCCGAATGGAGGACAGCAATTACACGGTATATACAAGCTCCCATTAAGATTATTAATGAATACTTAGAATAAAAAGTCGATTTGGGGTATGTATAGTATGAGACTGGTGTTGTGGTTTTGTCTAGGAGCTGCCTCGTGCTGGTCTCATCTAATTAACTTCGATTATAGTTGACTTTAGCCAAATCATAAGTATAATTTTAATAAAGACTGGTGTTGTGGTTCTGTCTAGGAGCTGCCTCGTGCTGGTCTTGTTTTATTTCACGGGAGTTCCTGAGGTGACATCAAACAGTGACTACACCCACAGATGCCTATGTAACATGTCTTCGGGCAGTTATTCGAATCCTTGTTTTTCTTCCATAAAAACCCAGTCCGCATGAGCATGAGGACTGGGTTTTCTGCTAGCCTGGAATCCAGGTAGACATACATGGTGAATAGTCCCCTTTCTCGCAGCAACCGGCCATCGATATAACATCATTCACTTCTTCGTCACGAAGTAACGATTGCACTCCGTTCTTAAATGGGGTATTCTTCAATGAGCGCCGTCCATTTGTGTGGGCTACGCTGCATGCTGATGGTGATAGAATCGAGCCAATTAACGGAATCCATGAGGAGGAGCAGATCAGCACGCATATTCCGTTTATTTGATCGGTTTGTTTCCGCCGATTTCAGAGGTCTACTTTCAAATCGGCAGCATTACACGACAACTTCATAATACTTAGGTAAATGGTGCTGTGTTTACACAGCTTAAAATGGAAGATCAGTGCAAATCTGACGCGGTCCCGCCACTGTAACGCTTAGTATGCTAACGTGTTTCCACTGTATTTTAAATACGGGAAGGAGTTAGTCATACGATGAAGCTAAGCCAGGATACATGCCACTTGCTTTTTTCTGCGATTTCACGAGGATGAAAGGAGAGATGTTTAACTGTGCACTTATGTGGACTTTTTTATGTCCGTATGTCAAACACCTTTCACAATGACTAGTGATAGGTGTTTTTTTGTTTTGTCAAAATAAATAGAGTCTGGGGAGATGGGTCATGTTGTTGCGAGAAACAGGGAAGAAATGGATAGCACTATGCCTGACATTATTGATGATTTTTTCATTATTCAGCCCAACAGCTGCGATGGCAGCGGGGGAAGATTCAGATGCTGAGGGCTATGTGACGGTATCTGTTGAGAAGTTTACATTGGGACAAGGCTACATACATGAGCCGGTTCGTGTTCCTTTTCAAGAAGGAGACAATGCGGCGGAAGTCATTGCAGATCTTTTAGGAGAAGAGCGCTATCGGCATGGCGGCACTGTGGAGAACAGCTTCTATTTATCGGGGGTATACGACCCTGCCGCAGGAGAGGTCAACATTCCCGCCTATATCCTGCAAGCCATTGGAGGAGCAGGGGAGATCGGCGCGAGGGAGAACGCAGATTGGTTAAGAGAATTCGATTACTCCGATCAATCGGGCTGGATGTACGCAGTCAACAATGCATTCCCGAATGTCGGATCTTCAGAAACCCTTGTGGAGAACGGCGATGTCATTCGTTGGCAATTTACGGTTTATGGGTACGGGGAGGACTTGGGAAGCAGCTTTGAAGGGTCAAGCGAACTTATTCAACCTGCCAACAAAGATGCACTAACTAAAGAAGTAGCAGAGATAAACAGCCACATAGATAAAACAGAAATTCTTGCAGAGGATGCTGTTCGATTAGCGTATGACAACGCTTATGCTGCACTCACGAACATGGAGAGCAGTCAAGCTGTCGTTGACACGGCTCTGGCCGATTTAATTGAAGCATTGGATGAGAGCGAAGAAATCAACACGGCTGAATTGACAGCTGCCATTGAAGCGGCAGAGTTAAACAAAGCATCAGTGAAGGTTAGTACGGACGGGTCCGATGTCATTCCAACGGATTATTGGGTTGTCCAGACAGAGCTTGACGCTTTGGTCGATGTGATAGTATCGGCGCAACAGTTAGTCGCTGATTTAAATGCCACTCAAGATAACGTGGATGCAAAAGTATTAGCGCTCGAACAGGCCCAAACGGCCTTCAATGAAGCGAAAAAACCGGGTTTATGGGAAGAAGTCGTTCAACCTGAATTTAATATCACGTTTACGGCTGCACCTAAAACGATAACGATAGAGCTTTATAATGCTGAAGATCAGTTGGTGGATATCGGCGCGGGTGTAGAGGGTACTTATAAAGTATATACAGCTTCTTTGCCTGCGGGCGACTATAGTTATAAAGGATTTGATCGTGACGGGAACAGTATCGGCGGAGGCGGGTTAACGGTAACAACGGAGCCGACTCAAACATTTGAATTCCGTCAATTGAACCTGAAAGCAAATAATTCTGGATGGAACGTGGATGTTGATTATACGGTAAGGATCGGTCAAAACAGTCCAAGCGATACGTCTCTGACGTTGGGGACGAAGACGGCTGCGGGTCAATATCCCGTGCTCGTTGTTGCGGGCAGTACGTATTTCTATTCTTTTGAGCCAAGCGAAGCGCGTGTAGCTGCTGGTTATATTGCACTTAGCAACAGCGTTACAGTCACGATAGCCACTTCCGCACAAAATGTTACCGGAGCGATTCCGTTAGCGCGAGAGATTACGTTCACAGTGCCTGAGGAAGCCACGTTATTTCTTGGTCGGAAAATAAAGCATTTTGTGTCATTTGAAGAGGTTGAGCCTCTGGAAACGACGAGTCAGGACGGCAAACGAGTATATCGCTTCAAACTGATGAATAATTCCGATTATAACTACAGGGTAAGTCAAGAGGGCAAGCTTACAAACACAGGGACCTTCAAAGCGAATGATGCGAATGCGTCGATGGAGATTACGGAAGCACAATTAAATGTGCTTTCGCCCGATTCGATTTTAAACCGGGGAACCTATCTGGAAGGGAATATTTATCTCAATATCAACGAACAAAATCATTTGAAGCTGGCAGCGCCAGGCGATGAATTTCAGCTATTAAGTTTGCGCAGCTGGCAAGCTTTAATTGAAGGCATTAATAATTACTTCTTTGAGCCTGATTTTCATTATGAGATCGTTGCGGGTCACGATGTCATTGATATTTCTGCAGGCGAGCCCGGCAGTTATTCAACGATCCGTGCGAAAGAAAATGGTACAGCGATTGTTAAAGTGACTTACGATGCTCTAAAGGTAAACGGGTCGACTTATATTAAAGATGCAGGCGATGCATTCAGTGCGATTTGGCCGGAAAATGTTGGTCTGTTTGTCGTCACGGTAGGTCAAGGCGAGACAGGTATTTCTACCGGCATGGAGAGCAACAAGGAACGCAATCAAAAGGCCAATGAAGGCAAGACCGGCAATAATGTGATGAACCTTCAAAATGGTGCATTCGATGCGGATATCGATAGTGTGTACTTCGTTGATACGGAGCCGGGAGCGATCTATACGTTCACCCCTTCCGCAGGCAGTGAAGTAAGTGTACTTCGTCCTGAAATTAATCATGCAGCGGGAACTGCAAATTATGGGGACGGTACATTTTCAACGGAAAATGTGACTTCGCATCATGATGGTTCATTCAGTGTGCTGCTGACGGAAGGCAGAAACATTGTCAAGGTCGAAAGAGACGGTCTGGCAGAATACCAGGTCATGACGGCAAGGCCGCTGACCGTAACAATCGACAATGTGACTCGTCCGGGAGAAGAAGCTGGCCCCGGTGATCAAGTCACGGTTGTATTGAATGGGCTATCGTTCCCAGCCAATAAATTATCGGGTATTTACAATTTTAATGCGCAAATCAATTTTCTGGCGGGACCAGAGCGGGCGCTGCTTGCCGGTCTTGTGAAACAGTATAACATTACTACCCAGGCCAATAGCTTGACGTTCAAAGTGCCAAACGATTTGGAAGGAAGCTACAGTCTGCATGACGGATATATTAAATTGGGCTTCTTCGGAAGTCCCATTGGCGATCATCGTAATATTGATCCGGTAATAGGGGCTAACCCTAATTTCACGGCGCAGACTAGAGAAGGATACTATAGTATTTTTCCCGAGATTGTAATTGTTAAGGCAGATGAGCCGATTCCGGCGGATAAGACTGCTTTACAGCATGCTGTTGACAATGCGAATGGAGAACTGCAATCGGTCTCTGTCAGCACAGACGGAGCAGATGTTCATCCAAGCGAATATTGGGTGACAGAAGAAGTATACAGTCAATTTGTTCAGCTTATTGAAGCTGCCCAAGCTTTAATCGCCGACGAAAATGCCAGTCAAGATGAGGTTGATGCAAAAGTACTGGCGCTAGATCAAGCGCACGACTCCTTCAACAGTGCCAAGCAGCCGGGATTGAAACAAGACGCTCCGAACGTAATAAACGAACAGTTGAATAAGCAGTTGGCTTATTTGGTTGAAACTGTAAGCGACCCTACATTCGGTACGAATGGCGGGGAATGGAGTATTCTGTCTCTTGCGCGTGCGAACTATGAGGCTCCTGAGGGTTATTTCGCAACGTATTACAGCAATGTAGTTCGTGAAGTCGAAAGCTTAATGCCTAAAGGAAAGCTGCATTCCAATAAGGGCACAGAGCATTCGAGGCTCATCTTAGGTCTTACGGCAATCGGCAAAGACATCTATGATGTGGCCGGATATGATATCAGCGCAGCGTTAGCCGATTTCAATTACGTAACCAAGCAAGGGATTAACGGGCCGATCTTTGCACTGATTGCACTCGACAGCCATCAATATGATGTCCCTGTAGTAGACGGGACCACGAATCCAACAACACGCGGCAAGCTGATTAACTATATTGTGGAGAAAGAAGTTTCCGGCGGAGGCTGGTCCTTGTCGGGAGCTGCTGATCCGGATATAACGGCAATGGCGCTTCAAGCTTTAGCCCCTTATTATGATGAGAATGAAGCGGTTAAAGCGGCTGCAGATCGGGCGGTCCTCTGGCTTTCTTCTGTACAGAACGAGGTTGGCGGTTATTCGAGCTGGGGCGTTGAGAATGTCCAAAGCGTCGCCCAAGTGATCGTTGCGCTAACCAGTCTGGGCATTGATCCGCATACGGATGAGAGGTTTAACAAGAACGGCCATTCAGCAGTCGATAATTTGCTGACCTATACGGTGCCGACAGGCGGATTTGTTCATCCCAAAGGCGGCAATGTGGATGGAATGGCAACAGACCAAGGGACCTATGCCCTTGTCGCTTACGCCCGTTTTCTGAATGGAGATACCAGTCTGTATGATATGACTGATGTTGTCCTTGAGGAGGAAACGGAGCCGAATGCAACGGTTCAACTCCCTGACAACGGGCAGCCTGTCGTTATTCCGAACGATGGCAAAGACTACACGATACATGTGGAAGAATCAGATCGAGATAAGCAGGTATCCATCGTACTGCCTGATCAAACGCAATCGAGAACATTCATCGATTTGCCCGCCAATGTTGCGCTGCCGCATCTGTCTATCGCAAGAGGCGGCATCACTGTCCAACTCCCGCAAGGGATTACAATGGATGGCGAGTCGAATAAAGCGCTTGAACTGATCACGTCCAACAATAAAGCTGATGCGGCGCTTAAGACGAGTCTGATCGGTCTGCTCGATGCGGATCAACAAGTAGATGCTGTTCATGAATTTTTCACGATCGGCGGAGACGGACCGATCCGCTTTACGAATGGATTTGTTGCGTTCACCTTTGCAGGCATGAAGGGCAAAGAGGCCGTATTTATTCAAAATGGCCAGCTTGCCGCTATTCAAAAGTTTGCCAGCGACCAGGAAGGATTGGCAAGCGGCAAGCATGAGTATGCGTATGAAGATGGAAATAACCTTATTGTTAAAACGAATCACTTTACAGACTTTGCCGTCTATTCGGTTAAGGACAAGACTGATAATGGCGGTGGCACTCAGCCGGGCAACGGCAACGGCAACGGTGGCGGGGACGGATCAACCCCTGAGAAATCAACGATTCAATTATCGATTGACAAAATAACGATCAATAAAGGCCATGTATTGTCGCCAACAACGGTTGAATTCAAACCGGGCGAATCGGTCTGGGATGTTTTGAAGAGAGAGCTGGATCAACGCGGTATCGCTTATGATTACTCTTTCTCGAATAAATACAACAGTGTCTATATCGAGTCCATTGCAGGCGATGGAGAGTTTGATCATGGCAGCGGCAGCGGCTGGATGTATAGCGTCAATGGAACATACCCTAACTACGGCGCGAGTCAATATAAGCTCAAACAGGGTGACAGAGTTCAATGGCGCTATACGACCAATCTTGGCATCGATTTGGGTCAGGACCCTTCGGGATGGGAAGAAAATCCAGATACAGGCGCAAGCACAGGTACAGGCGCAAGCGGAAGCGATCAAAGCACGAAAATTATGGTCGATCCTACTGACAAGAATCAGGTTATTGATGTGCCTAAGGCTAACAATGGAGCCTATGTCGTAACGATCTCAAAGGGATCAAACCAAACGGGCAAAATTACGGTTAACATTCCAGACGAAGAGGTAACGGTGTGGCTGGATTTGGAGGCTGTCAAACAGGATGTTCCGTTCATTGAAGTGAACAGGGGCAACAAGAGGCTGATTATCGAGAGTGGAACCAAGCTGGGCTCCGAACAGAGCAAGATCAAGCTCTTTGCACAGATGAGCGATCAGCAGCAAAAACTGACGAAGCTCATCGATGGGCACCTGATAGATAAAAAGGCATCGAGGGTTGAAGCTTTTGAAATGGGCGATTCGTCCAAGACAACTTTATTTAATCAGCCCGTAACGTTAAGGCTGCAAGGTGTGAGCGATCGTCAGATCGGCATGATCGATCATAAGGGCCAGTGGATTCCAATAACAATCTACTCGACGGACGATGAAGGGAAAGCAGCAGTAAAAGGTTCAGATGTGTTGTATGCTTATGTTGATGGCGGGGATCTTGTTGTCAAAACGAATCATTTCTCGGCATTCGTTTTGTATGCAACTGATGCCAAGAAAGAAATTTCTTTGGCAGACGTCTATACAGACAGCTCAGACATCTCTTCCTGGGCTCATGATCTCATTATAGAAGCAACAGAGAAAGGGTTTGTTGAAGGTTATAACGGCAGACTAAATCCGAAAAAAGAAATTACCAGAGCTGAATTTGCCAAGCTGATCGTGGAAATTTTTAACGTTCAGGCAGACGGTGGGACAGCTAGTCCTTTCCGTGACGTTGGGGCAACGAACTGGTTCTATCCTTACGTCAACACCGCTTATGCGGCAGGGATAGTTGCAGGGGACGGGGAACAATTCCTGCCGAATGACACAATTACAAGAGAAGAAATGGCGGCAATGATTGCAAGAGTGTTGAAACGGGAGCCGGCGCAATCAAGCGCTGCCTATCAAGACCGTGACCAAATTGCATCATGGGCACAGGGACATGTTGCGGACATTTCAGCGTTAAACATTATGACGGGTTACGCTGACCGATTTAATCCGAAGGATACAGCAACAAGAGAGATGGCTTTCGTTGTTGCAATGAGAGCGTATCAATACAGCGAGAGTCAAGCAGTGAAATAGGGATACAGAAGGGTGGATTTGCCTCCCCACACTTCGGCTTCACCAATACCATGAAAACCCGACCAAATGCGGTCGGGTTTTTGCTATGACTTTCTATTTACGGAGTGCTGCTCGATAAGAGTAGAGAGTTCTTGGAAAGAATATTTGTGATTCACCATATCAACAGTCATATCCTCAGCATCTTGCTGATTCATCACAAATCGATATCCATTCAACTGTAGGAAGATAACAAGAGATGCAAAGGCCGTTCTCTTATTAGCATTTTGGAATGGATGGTTCATTCCTAACGATTCAAAATAAGCAGTGGCTTTATCGAATAATGAAGGATAGGAATCATCACCAAAGGCGGATGAACGTGGACGTAGAACAGCTGATTCCAGTAAGCCGCTCTCTTTGACTCCAACGTGTTCACTTGGACTATATTTTTGAATCATAGCTACATGAATCGCAATAACCTCTTGAACAGATAAATAACGGATCTCCATACTAGCGATCCTTCAGCCCTTTTAAGGTATCATCATATTGTTCCATGACCTGTGAGAGGGTTTCTAAGAAGTCGGGGCCAATACCAACGGGCAGCTCAACTTTATTTGCCTTGCGAATGATGATTTCTCCATCTGTTTCTTTCACATCAATATGGACAGTGTCACCAAGCTCAAGGCCGATTTGCTTCAATGCTTCTGTCATCGTGATCCCAAGGCTATTGCCGAACTTTGTAACTTTACGTTCCATCTCTATCACCTTACCCATACAATTCACTCCTTATTATACTATTCAACTGTTATAACAATTATACATATGATTTGAAGAATAATAAAGATTGTTTAGTAGTAGCAGAGATTGAAACTCAGGTGAGATCAAAACTGTGGCTACACCCGTAGAAGCAAGCGTGGCGTTGTCTTCGGATAGGAATTTAAATCTCTCTCCTCCACCATGTAAAACCAAGCAATCTTGACTTTCTGCATCGTTTCCAATAACTTGAATAAGGGATTCAGAAATGATTTTACTATCCCTCTTTTAATGCATTTTGGAAGTCATTTGATCTACGCTACATCGAAAGAAAGGAGACAAGCCGCAATTGAAAATAGATGTGCTGAAAGATAGATTGTTAGATGAGTGGCTAATAGAAGAAGCAGCGTCCAAGTATATTCAGAATTTAAGTCATGCTTCTAAATTTGTTCAGTGTTTTGTAAATGGATTTCAATCTGAAAATAAAAACAGTGAGTACGATTTCGTCGAGGTGCTTGATTGCAACCAGGTAGAAATAGGAGATATTGAGTTTATAGATGATAGGTATGAGATTAATTTCATATTTGATTATGTGCTTTCTGTTTGGAGAGGCAATAAGCAGCTCGCAAGGATCACCGCATCTGCAACGGGCAACTGTTTCTGCATCGTTGAGGAAAACGATCGTGTAGATCGTTTAGTAATGAAAGAGCTTTATAATCAATGTGAAGAGTATGACGATTGCACAGTTATATTCTGATTAGTCACGAAAATTAGGATAACCGACCGTACCGAGATGGTAACAATATCGAAGATCCCAATTAGTTGGAACCATCACGAACAATCAAGGCTCGGCTGCCAAGGCCAATCATTCGGATCATCACGCGGCGGCAAATTATAGTTCAAAACAGCCACACCTAGTCCCTCGCCAATACAAACATAAAGACACTCTAACAGGTGTCTCAGGCTGTCGAGATCTAGTGGGCATCTGGGTGGGCCGGGGCTGTATCAGCTGTCGCTTGCATTTCGAATATCAAGCTTACCTCGCGGTACTAATCCATGCTGTAACACGGTATTCCCGCTGTGTCGCGATTGCCGAAGGGAATTCTAAGACGCCTTGTCATCTGTAAGAAGGTTTTTCAGCCTTACAGCGCAACTCGCTTTATTTTTCCGTGCTGTAACGCGATTTTTCCACCTTACAGCGATAGTCGAAGCGTTTTTACGACGATTTGTCATCAGTAAGAGGTTTTTTGGACCTCTGTCAAGAAAGTAGACACCAACTAACGTTGCTTACAAATGCTTTTATAGTACTCAGCTTCAAATCGGTCAGGAGATAGGTAACCCAATGAACCGTGGATTCGCTTCCGG
>NZ_CAKMMF010000026.1 GCF_927798095.1 Paenibacillus plantiphilus
GACGCTTGAACTCTTCATCAAAATGCTGACGGATATCGCCCATGACACACCTCGACCTTTTCATTTGTTTTTATTGTAACAGGTCGCTGATACAGCGTGTCTACTTTCTAGTCTACAAGCAGATTCCGCATCCAGACCGGCTTTATCGGAGCTATAACGCGGATTTTCCTGCTTACAGCCCGTCTGATCGGCTCCATCTCCTGTTGTAACACGGAAATTCCTGCTTACAGCGAGGACCTTACAAGGCCAACATTGCAGCGCGCGGCAAATAAGTGCGACTGCGCAACTTTTTCCACTCCACAGCAAGAATGCAGCGATATGCAGAGCGCTTTTATAGTATACTTTTTTCGTTGACAGGCCTCTGCTTGAGAGGTGATTCATTCATCAATCATTACTATCGGGGGAGTAGAGAGAACGATGATTATCGGGGAAATAAACGATTTTATCGCGGGATTGGAGGCAGTCGATAAAACGGCCTATGAGAGGGGCTTGGCCCTATCCGCCGCTTTGTCGGCGGGAGAGGCCAGCTTCGACAGCATCGAAAAGCTATTCGATTTCACCTTGTTCATCATTACAGCATCACCGATCGGCCACTACAATATCGCCATAACGATAACCAGGCTGGCTACTCCGCTTATCAATCAGTTTCTGGAGAAAAACGGTCCCATCGACCTCAATAACCACGGAACATTAGCCAACCGGACGAAAACGTTCAAGCTGATGAGAACGCTCGTATCCGTCTCCGAGATCAACGTTCACTTGGCTGACAAGCTGCTGGATGCCGGGCTACCAGGGCTTGCCTTCGATCATATGGCGATAGCGGAAGACCCTCTCTATGACAAAAGCGACGGATCTACCCATATCGACATTGAGCGGGCCAAGAGGAACCTTCGATTTTGGCACTTTTTAATAGCGTCCGGCGATCAGTTTGCAAGAGAAGCTTTCATCCGAAGAGAAACGGTCCATCTAAAGGTCAGGTCGATCATCGGAGATGTCAACGGAGAAGGACTGGCCGCATACAGCACTACGAAGCCATTTCTCGTTAAAGGGCCGGGCGCTCCTGACGGGGATATCGCCTACCAGTGCCATCTGTTAAAGCTGTTAAAGGCCCATTACCCGCACAAAACGATGCTTCTCAAAGAGCTGTTTGGAGACTTGGACAGGCAGTTGGATTTGGAGAAAAAGCGCAGAACGCCCCGAGCATTCGAAATCGCTTTTACGCTGGCGGAAGTAACGAATCAGTTGTCCTATGTTAAACCAGCCCTTCATTTGCGAAGCCATGACCCGGTCAAAACGCTGCTTCTGAAGGCGCGGAGACTGCTTTTGGAAAGAAGCTATAACGACAGCATCCTGCACGGAATTGTTGCCGAGTTTTTGCAGCTTCTCATTTCCCGTTCATCGGATGCGCTTATTTTTGATTTGCAGCGTCAGGCCTATAGCGAATTTATTAACCTCATCATCGTTCATTGTCTGGATTGCGGCCGCTATGAGAAAGCGGTACAGCTCGCATACCAGTGGAGATCCGCAAACGAAGGCGCGCCCATCGGGGCTGAACCGCCGGTGGACGAAGCCCTTCTTCTTATATTGCCCAATACGGCAGAGGACAAAGTTTCATATGTACTATGGAATAACAATCACGCCGAACATGTGCAAACGAGTGGACAATATCCGCTGTCTCAACTGATCAGCATCCGCAATAAAATAGAAGGAACCTGGAATGTTCTGCTTGGCAATGAGGAGTCTGCACAATTCAACGAGGATGAGCATGGCATGATTGACCCGGAGCAATCACAGGCATACATGAATGCGCTGCTGGCCTATTTTGAGCCCGATCGAATAGCGCCCTTGCTGCAAAAAATTGCGCCTGCCAAAAGGCTCCGCGTTCTCGAACTGACATGGACGAACTTCCCCATCATTCCATTGCTTTCCGAGGCCGCCGACCGTCCGATGTCGGTACTAGTCAGCGGCAAGGCTTCTGCCCCTCCCTCGCCGATCCGCAAAGCGCTGATCTGGTGCGATCCGGATGAATCCTTATCTTTCTCCGTTAAAGAAAGGGAGATCATTACAGGCATCATGGACAAGCATAGCATACAGTATGATCTGTTCGAAGGCATCGAGGGCTGCAGCAAAGCCGCCTTTATCGAGAAATACAGCGATCCTGCCTATGACTTAATCTGGATGATGTGCCATGGCAAATTCAATTCCGACGATCCGACGAAATCAGAGCTGTGGGTTGAGAATAAAAATCCGCTTCGCTTGGAGGAAATATCTCATATGGCGTTCCATGACAGGCCAGCCAAACGGCTCCTTGTCCTGAACGCCTGTCAGAGCAGCGCCTCCATTGTACGGTACAATTCAATGGGCTTCATCGGTCTGGGCACCTCATTGACGAAGGAAATGCAGGCCGTTGCAGGCCATCTATGGCTGACAGATTTTCAGGCCGCTCCCGCAATCGGCTGCTTGTTCATGGATCGCATCGCCAGAGGCGAGGAATGGTCGGCCGCTCTCCATGAATCGCGTATGATCATGCGCAGCGGGAACAGCGCGATTATCGAACAGTTGGAGGCCATCAATCCGAAGGTTCCGTTAATTTATGAATCGACAAGAAAGGATCTCAGCCTGAGCATGTACGCCTATTCCGGCATCCTGTTCGAATAGCGCATCCACGTCAAAAGACTGTCCGTCAGGTTATGCAACCCGCGGCACAGTCTTTATCGCGTTTCTATCGCGTTTCTATCGCGTTTCTATCGCGTTTCTATTGCGTTTCTATTGCGTTTCTATTGTGTTGCTATTGCGGCAGGCTGAATAAGAGCTTGCCGCATCCTTTATCCGTTAGCCGCAGCAGACAATGGGAGTCGGTAGGGCTTCTTCGTTTCACGGTCCGCGATACTGACCATAACCGACTCCGGCTTCACTCGTGCGATCAATCCCATTGCTTCTACGAGACTGACCATTTCGGCTACATATGCTGCTGTTTTATTTTTGATTTTATCGGTGCCGCCGTCAATATCGACGAAGAACTTCATGTCAGCACCCCCGTCCATAAAGGGAAGGATCATATCCTCCAGCTGCGCACGGTAGTGATAATCAAAGTGAACAGCAATTTCTTGGCTATAGGTCGTTTCCAGGAACAATTTCTCTTGAACAGATTGGATTTCCCTCGGCAAAATCACTTGGCGGCTGCACAACCATGCCCCTCTTCCCACCCGGTAAGCGACGATGAACGTCACAAATTTCGTGTGACCGCTGTGTACCTGAGCATCGGTTGTGACGACTAGATTGTAGACCGCTCTTGGATCTTGAGCGATGAATCCGGCAATGCGATTCCTCACAGCCTCGATATCAAGCTCCTGTTCAGACATATTGCGGAATGTTGTTTCGTGAATCATTGGAAATGTTCGTCTTTGTTTGGTCATGAGTTTCACCTGTACTGCACGGTCGGCTTCTTCCCTTCTTTTGTTGGATTGATGCGCCTCAAGGGACTTGAACCCTTACTGTCCTTGGACCGCGGATTTTAAGTCCGCTGCGTCTGCCATTCCGCCAGAGGCACGTAGTTGTTGGCAGGGGGCACAGGAATCGAACCTGTCTCAGTCAGATTTGGAGTTTGACTCGCCAGCCTTGGAACATGGACCCCTATTAGATATGGTGCTTACGAATGGATTCGAACCATTGACCTCCTGCGTATCAGACAAGAACTCTACCTCTGAGCTACGTAAGCGTATTTGGCGGTCCCAAGGGGATTCGAACCCCTGACCTCTGCACTGACAATGCAGCGTTCTGCCGAGCTGAACTATAGGACCTAAGTTATGGTGACGTGGACGGGACTCGAACCCGCAAATCCGGACGTGAAAGGCCCGTGTGTTATTCCGATTTCACCACCACGCCTTGCTTCTTCATACATATATTTTGGTAGGGATGGCCGGACTCGAACCGACGGCCTCTAGTATCCAAAACTAGCGTTCTGCCAAACTGAACTACATCCCTGTATGGACTCGGTAAATCCTTGCTTGGAGAGGGTTAGCCTCCCGCTGATTTTTTACAGCTTGTGTTTCATTCAGCCACACCTCAACTTGAACCCCTGCTAGTGGCTGACTCACACTGTGCGAACCGATATGTACTTGTAGTGCGGCCAGCGGGACTTGAACCCGCATGCAAGCTTTGCGCTGCACGGGCTTCTTAGACCCGCATGTCTTCCATTCCATCACAGCCGCATGGCTGCCCCCCTTGGGATCGAACCAAGGATCGCGGATTCAAAGTCCGCTGCCTTCCCGCTTGGCTAAGGGGCAATGTTTGGGGAGATCGGCCGGAATCGAACCGAGCAGATATCAGGTTCACAGCCTGACGTGTTATCCACTTCACCACGATCTCCATAAGGATGATGACGCATGGGGGAATCGAACCCTCCGTTCCAAGAGTGAAAGTCTTGAGGCTTAACCACTTGCCAAATGCGCCGTATTTTCAATAAACACCGTTAACTATAAGGAACATATGTTCTTTTTGAGCTAATAGAAAAGACTACCAGCCTCCCTCGCGGTTCCATTGTGCAGCACTCGTCGTCGCAGGAGGAGTAAAGAAAGCCTCCCTATAACAAGCATGCAGAAATGGACCACTCGCTTGGGTGCAAGTAGCCTCTACGTATCTAATCAATATTCATCGGATTCGATTCAGAACGGTCCGTGATTGATGGTCACGTCAGTGCCGCTCCTCCTCTTGTGGGATTCGAACGGACCAAACGCGGTACGTAAAAGCTACCGATAATCGGCTTAATACAGGGCATGAGTTCGTCGCTGACTAATAGCCCTTTAATGCTAATCTGATTCTCTGTACGATCCTCATGCCAGTCTGCAGCATGAAGCAATAGATGATTCATCGGTTCGTAATCGTGCTGGAATAATTGTTCTCTCATGACCTGTACCTTCCTTTCTCAATCGCATTATTGTAATCCAAGCGCTCGATGCCGAACTGCCCGTGATAGATGATTTGTTTTAACTTACAACTACGAGTTGTAGATTCAACATGGTAATGCTTAGCTTCATGCATCTCCGTATTTATTTAATACTTTAATGCTTCACCGCTTTACTGTTATGATATTATCATCCCAATTTTATACTGTCAATACTTTTTTTAAAAAATATTGTTGTCCTTATGTTATTGGATCTGGACTGCAACAAACGAACAGGGACCGCTGAATACTTCCAGCGATCCCTGTTATATCCCCTCATGGGGCTCCCTCAATTAGCCGCAATGATGAAATCAATCATCACATGCGCTATCCAAGATATAACTGTCGCGTGGTAAGTATGGAGGCTGCTGAGCATCAAGAAATAAATGGCCGCCAATAATCGGGCTCCATTCATTGTTACGCTCATATCCAAACGGATTCATCGCCTTTACCATATCTACACACGCTCCCCTCTTGTCATCCCTTAATTTTCCTAATCCTAATTCAAAGTTGCACACCCTGTCAAGCAATTATTTCTCCACCTATTTCATCCGGATACAGATCCGTTTCGACCATAACATAAAGCATCGACTTCATTGACATTTCTTTGACATCGTCTAATGATAGTATTGGAATGATGCATAATTACGACGAAACCGCAGGAGGTATATCCGCACTGTGCCCGATATCATTCACCGTAAAAGCCTTCTCTATTACTGGTCGATCCGTTATTTCCTGCTCTTGATCGCCGGTTTGATGATCGTGGGCAGCATTACCCTCTACTTCATTCAAGAAAATGCCTTATCCGCCCAGAGCCAAGGAATGAAGAACTTCGTGCGTGATGTTGCCCATGCGGCGGCCGCCAACGAAGGGATCATTCCAGGCAATCCATCGGTTGGCCGCTGGCTGAATGAGCGTATTAATGCGTACGAGCTGGATATTAAGCCGATCGTGTTTATTCTTGACTTGCAGGGCAAGGTGATCTCTCAATTCCCTCCTGCCCCTCCTGTTAGCGCCACTCAAGTTCAAGCCGAGCTGCAGGATGTGATGACGAGAAATGAACCCGATATGTTCACGATCCATTCGAAACAGGATGACACAACCTATCAGGCAGTCGTGTTTCCCATGACCGATCCAGCCTTGACGATGGGCTATGCCCTCTATATAACGCCGAAAGTGAATGCTCTGAAAGAGCTGCTCAAATTTAAAGAATTAATTGTACTTTTATGTACGATTGTTCTAATCGGCTGGGGAATCATTTATTTAATGACCAACCGCTTGATTAAACCGATACAGCAAGCAGCAGATGCCGCAGAGCAGATTGTCGAAGGGAACTACAACCTGCAATTCGATAAGACCCATAAGGAAGAAGAAATTCAGGAGCTTATGAAGTCATTCAAGGAAATGGCGGACAGGCTAAATCGGTTGGAGGCACTGCGAACACAGTTGATAGCTGGCGTGACGCATGAATTGAAGACGCCTGTCACTTCTATCAGCGGTTTGATCCAGGCCGTGAAAGGGCAAGTGGTAACCGGGGAAGAAGCGGATCTATTCCTTGAGCTTTGTCTCAAGGACAGCTACCGCCTGCAAAAAATGATTGAGGATCTGCTGGACTTCAACAGCTTTGTAGACAGCACCGTGTCGATTGACAAGGAATGGTGCGATCTGGATAAGCTCGTTGCAGAAAATGTGGAGAGCTGGCTTCTCAGTCAAGACCAGTCCGATATCCGGGTTGTTATGAATGTGCCTGATCGTGCCGATGGCTGGAAAGTGCAAACAGACCCTCTCCGAATCGAACAAATTATAGTCAATTTATTGAACAATGCCAGGGATGCGATGGCTTCCAAAGGGACGGTGACCGTTCATCTGATTGCCGGGATTGGGAAATCTCATATTCAAGTGCATGACACAGGCAAAGGAATCCCGGCCAGGGAGCATTCCGAGATATTCGAGCCCTTCTACCGAGGCGACGATAAAAAAACACGCATCCGCGGTCTGGGCATCGGATTGACCTTCAGCAGAATAATCGCACGTTCACTGGGAGGAGATCTGATTCTAACCGGCAGCATTCCTGGAAGCACCACGTTTACACTTACGGTTCCTTCTTCATAAGCGGAATGTCATTTTATGATGAAAAACAGGAATTTTGTCCCAATCTGTCGAATTGTAGTGAACAAGAATTGAAATCCCGCCAGCATTCATCACTATAAGAGGATTGGGGTATTTGTACTGTGTCTGATACCGCTCGACATCCAAGTCTATTGCAATACTGGTCCATCCGCTATTTCTTGATCATCTCTATAAGCGTCGCTATTCTGATCGCATCCGCAATGTTTATTATCAGGACGGCGGCAACTCATCAGCAAACTCGCAGTCTGGAAGCAATGGCGCGTGACGTTGCGTTTCTAGCGGCGGATAACGGCGGAACCTTGCCGAAAAGCCCAACCATGCATAACATGCTGGAAAGCATGGTGCGCCAGCATGGCCTGAGCGGCAGACCGATCTTGTATATTCTGGAGAGTGATGGCTCTATCCGGCAGCAGCATCCTTCGGATCCGCCTGATGGAACGAGACAGTTTGGTCCAATGCTGATAGAAATGCTGACAGGCTCCCCACATGTTCTTGAATTTGAGACGGATGCAAGTGATTTCCCTTACATGGTTGCCGTACAGCCGATGCTCCATGAATCCACAATAACCGGCTATTTATTATATTTCGAGAAGAAACAAACCAGACTGAAGGATTTATTCACCAGTTCCCCGAGGTTTATCTTGCTGTGTACGTTATTGCTGATTGGCTGGGGAATCGTCTATTACATGACCCGAGGGCTAGTCAAGCCGGTAGGAGATGTTGCCCGAGCCGCTAAGCAAGTGGTAGCGGGTTCCTATGATATTTGCATAAACACAGCATATAAAGAAGCAGAATTTTATAAATTGACGCATTCATTCAATGAAATGACGAATCGGCTGGCACGGCTGGAGGCGCTGCGTTCGCAGCTGCTGGCAGGAATCACGAAGGAAATGAAAACCCCTGTCACCACGATCCGCAGTCTGGTTCAAGCGGTTAAAAATGGCGAGGTCACCGGCGAAGAGGCGGATGCCTATCTGGAGGCATCACTTGAGGAAAGCTATCGCTTCCAGAAAATGATTGAGAAATTGCTTGAATTCAACCGATACATAGCGGGCGGAGTGTCAGTCGCACGAGAGAGCTGCGATCTGGATAAGCTCCTCACGGAAATCATCGATAGATGGAAGCTTGCCCAGCATGACAAGAAGTTAAAGGTTGTCCAAGAGACTGCAAGCGATCGAGATGACTGGCAAACATGGATTGACCCCGCTCGTGTAGAGCAGGTGCTGATCAACCTGTTGAATAATGCGAGGGATGCTATGCCAAGCAAAGGAACTGTGAGGGTGCTGCTCAAGCATGAGTCTGACAACTTTCTGATTCAAGTGCAGGATACAGGCCGCGGCATATCTCAAGAGAAGAGCGATGATATGTTCGAGCTGTTCTATCGAGGAAGCGATAATACAACACGCGAGCACGGGCTTGGAATCGGACTGCCATTCAGCAGATTAATCGCGCGGTCTCTTGGCGGAGATTTGGTATTGTCTGACGGAACCCCTGGGAGGACTACGTTTACACTGATCCTTTCCTCTGATCACATCCAGCATACGTCAATCTGACCCCTCGGTTCGAACACCATGAGCGCGGAAAATTTCCGATAGCTTTGATTGGTTGATTTGTAAATAGAGGTTGATCCAATTGAGCATCTGCACTTGATTGGGCGGTATAGCGATGGAGATCGGATCAATCTGATCTTTCATGATGATAAGCTGCAATGCAATGGAGTGTGTCGGATTGTTCTCCACCATATCCTTCAGCTGCAATTCATCATAGAATATCGCGGTTATATCGCCTTTTAATGCCGCATTCATCATTTCCTCAACCGTTTGAAACTGCTTGATTTCGGCTAACGGAAATCGCTCGCTGGCGAAACGGACATAGGAGGTTCCCGCAACTGCGCCGATCTTAACCGGGGTGTTCTTGATTGTTTCCAGCAACGTTGTATGGGCTTGCTCCAACTGGGCGAGCTTTAATCGATTGACCAGCAATCCCTGATGGAGTGTTAAATAAGGCTGGGAAAATAACGCTCGCTTCGAACGGGATAACGTTGCGCTAAGTTTGGAGACAGCGATATCCGCTTGCCCCGAAGCCACTTGATCGACTACCTCATCGAACGATTGTGCAGTCCGTATAAATTCGACTCCCACCCCGAATTGAGCTGCTATATCGGCAGCCAACTCCACATCAATTCCTGCGAGTGTTCCGGTATCATCCCCATAAAAGAACGGCTCGCGATTCCGGGAATAGATCGCCACACGCAATACGCCTCGATCGTATATTCGCTTCATTTCCGGTGAATAATTCGCCAGCTCCTCTTGCGAAACGATTGCCTTCTTCGACGGCACAGAAGGAACGGCAGCATCCCTTCCCGTTCCCGCATCAGAACCGGCAGCCGAATAGTGCCCTGCTCCACACGCTGCCAATATGCACACCGATATGAGTATGGATATAAGAATGAAACCATTTTTCATATGCATCTTCCTTCCGCAGCATCGTCACGACTCATGCATCAACCCGGCTTATTGAACGCCGTAACCAGGAAGCGGCTGTTGTCCGCCTAATCCATCGACTTTCCTCCGGGCATCGGCCTCCCCCTCTGTCTCAGGGCTCTTATTAGCGATGAGCACTGCCGCCGCACAGTTAATATGAATATTAGATGCGGTAATGATCGGGTTTATCAAGGAATTGACGGCCATTAACAGAATGACCCCTGTACTGTAAGGAAGCTGGAGGGGAACCGCAACGAGTGAAATCATAGATATAGCTACAATACCTGGAGTTCCGGCGCCCGCAATGGAGGTAAGAACAGATCCAACCCAAATAATGAGCAGCTCCTGAAGCCCAAGGGGGACTCCATATAACTGAGCAATAAATATAAGTCCCAAGGAATAGATCATCACCATGCTGTAACGGCAGATTACAATGCCTAGAGGAACGACCAGATTAACGGAATCGGCATCCAGCTTGAACCGGCTGCGCAGCGCATCAAGTACGGAGGGCATTGTGGCGATGCTGTTTTGTGTTCCGAAGGCGATCGTCAATGACTCCTTTAAGCTTCTGAGCGATTCTATGAAAGAAAGCTTTAGCTTGACAGCTATCATAATCCCGCTCGCGATCATCATAATGAGCGCAATAATATGAATCAGCCCGGTAAATTTGAACATCGCCACCATTAATCCGGGACCTGTTCCGGCAATTTGCCCTGCCATAATAAATAGAAGCCCGAATGGCAGCATATACATCGACCAATAAATTACTTTCTGGAACACCTTGAACAACAAATCAATCATCGTAATAAACTGATGATCGCCCGAACGAGCAGAGAGCAGCCCCAGAGCCGCGCCCATCACTACAGAGAAGAATAAAATTTGCAAGCTATCGCCTTGACCCAAAGCTACAAATATATTGTCAGGTATCAGATTGAAGATGAAATCCATCAAACCGCCGCCAACATTTTCGATGTCCGCCGGGACTGAAGAAACCACTGATTCATTATGCTGCAAAACAGTTCCTAGTACCGCTCTGCTGCTTGCGGGAATTCCCCCGCCCGGTTCAGCCAGCATACCGACAGCAACACCGAGTGTACTGACAATAAACATCCCGGAAATAAACACAATAATCATGCGAGACAGTATTTTGGTTGCACTTGGAAACATGAGCAGCCGCCCCACACTCGACACAATGGCTGTAACCATAATCGGAATGACGCACATCTTCAAGAAAGATAAATACAAATCACCATAAGGTACAAGCTTCAGAGACAATTCAGGCTGGTATAATCCAAGCATCACACCTGCGGCAATACTCCCCAATATCGTCCATATAGACTTCAACCATTCCATGAAGCGGCACACCTACATTCCGTATTATAGTGCGATCATATGCCCGTGTGCAGAAAGAAGACCCCGATATAATTATAATCGGGGTTCTTTCACAGGCCGTTGTCTAATTATTAATAAACTTTGTCGACTCCATCATTAACAGCGCCATTTCCTTTATCAATAGCGTCGTTCGCGCCTTTTTTACCTTTGTCGATCAGATCATTGGTCCCTTTTTTAGCCTTTTTGGTAATATCCTTAATGAAACCGCCGCCTGCTACACTTTCCAATTCTGATTCGGATAATTGGCCTTTTTCTTCTTTACTCATTGATAATTCCTCCTACATGGATGGTATTTTTTATCAAACCCCGTTGTACGAACCGGGGGGATGATCACTTGGCGTCAATCGGCAGCGTTTTATACGGAGGTTTCTCACGGCCTCCATCTTTCTTATTCTTCCCGATAGCATCAAGTAAACCGCCGCCTGCTACATTCTCCAATTCCGATTCAGACAACTTGTCCTTCAAATTTTCTTCTTTCGGGCTCAATGTACATTCCTCCTTATATTTCATCTCGTTATTTCTTCTACACCTTGATTGTACAAGTCGAAGATGTCAGCAAAATGTCGAGAATTGAAATATTGTGAGCCGTTAAGAAATATTTTTAGGCCAGCTGCCTCTTGGCCAGTTCGCTAAAGAGACCTTCCCGCTGTATCAATTCGTCATATGTGCCTGCTTGTACAATATGGCCTTTATCTAATACAAGGATGCGATCGGCATTTCTGATCGTGCTGAGCCGATGAGCGATTACGACACGAGTAGCTTTCAGCGACTCCAAGCTCTTGCTGACGATCGCTTGCGTAACATTGTCAAGGGCGCTGGTAGCCTCATCGAACAAAAGTATTCCAGGTTTCTTAGCGATGGCTCTGGCGATTAAGAGACGCTGACGCTGTCCGCCGGAAAGTGTGCTGCCCCCTTCGGAAACCATCGTATGCATGCCCATAGGCATCTGCCGAATATCCTCATCCAGTCCTGCCATTTCTGCTGCTTCCCAAGCCTCGTCAATGGTCAGATTAGACGAGCCCACAATATTGGTGAATATATCGCCAGACATGACCTTTCCATTCTGCAGTACGACACCAAACTGGCTGCGCACAGAACGGATGTCCAGCATTTGCAGATCTTGTCCATTTAGCAGAATCGAACCGGATTCAGGGCTTTCAAAGCCAAGCAGCAGCCGCAGCAGGGTCGATTTGCCGCAGCCCGAAGCGCCGACCAAGGCGATGAATTCACCAGCATGAATGTGCAGATTGAGATCATGAAGAACGAATGGCTGATCTGCTTTATAGCGAAAATAAATGTGTTTAACTTCTATTTCCCCCGTCAATTCACCTGGATCATTCCGTGATTCCAGCACCTCGGGAATCGTTTGGAGTATCGGCTTCGCTCTCTCATATAGCGGTAAAATGTTCAGGCTCGATACGACTGCTGACGACATCATAAGCATCGCTCCCAGAAAGGTCGAAAAAGCAGCGTAGAAGGCGATGAATTTTCCCGGGCTAAGTACATTTGAGCCGGAGGCAATCATATAGAACAAGACGATCGTAGTCACGACAGGAAAAAAAACATTAAAAACGGCATGTATATTGGCTAACGTTCTCGCCCGGAAATCCGTTTCCTTCATTTCCCCGAACAGCTTCGCCCAAATAAGGAAAGCTCTTTTCTCCGCAGCAGCCATTCGAAATTTAGTAATGCCGTTTATGATTTGCAATATCGTTCCGGTAATTTTCCCTTCTAAATGCAGCAGCATGCGCTGTCGCTTGACTTGCAATATCCCAATAACAATCGTTACAGCAGTCGCTACGAGAACCATAACAGCAGCGGCAAGCGCCATCTGCACATCATAGTAGAACAACAGAAAGAAATTGAAGGAGGAGAAGATTCCGCCGAAAATTGCCGTTATCGCCACCCCTGAAAGCGATTGTCGTATCGCATTAATACTGTTTGCCCGCATGGAGAGATCACCGGCAGAATAGCCGCGAAAGAAGGTAACCGGCAAACTGAGCAGCCGATCCCATACGGCCGCTTGAATCGAACTGTCCATCCTGCCTTCAATCCGCAGCATCGCCATATTGCGAGTCAAATCGAGCAGAAACAATGAAACGATTACAGATAACAGCACTAGTCCCATCTGCAATAGCAGACCGCTGTCCGAAGCCGGAATGATTCCATCAAACAGGATGCCATTGGCTATCGGTATGAACATGCCCAGTAGTCCTCCGGCAATCCCCATAAGCAGCATGACCACGATATCCCGCTTCATCGATTTGGGTAACCCGAACTTGATTATATCCATCACTTGCAGCGGCTTTTCCGGCAATGGACGGTAGAACATATAAGCCACAGGAGCGATCGTTTCGGCGATTTGTCCCGTAACGGGCTGCTCGGAGCCGGTATCGGGATCAACAAGCACGTAAGTTTTGGGCGTCTTCTGAATTAAGGCGACAGGTGAATCATGACTCTCGATAAAAGCAAGCAAGGACCCGTTATCATCATGCCACCATCGGTCTTTCAATACGACCTGACGGCAGCGAAATCCTGAATGATTGGCAATAAGAGCTACCGGATCGCGCGTGTTGTTCAATTGATTGGCATTCGCAGGTCTAACATTTATCCCGATATGCTCCCCAACAATTTTACAAGCGATATAGAGCCTGTCGCTGCTTGACACATCCGCCCCAGCTTTATTGCGGCTGTTGCTCCTTGTTACAGCTGCCAGCCGATTAAGCGCGCGATCCATAACATCATGATCATTTTCCACTCTTCGTGAGAGAGCTTGCCGCTCCGCTTCCCATGTTATAGAGCGATTATGCAAATAGTGGTTGTGAGCGGTTTTGTGAAAGGCGGATAATTGTGCATCAAGTAGATGAAGCTCTTGCGCGGGATTCGATATGTTCAGCGCTGCGGACCAGTCTTGAATCCATGCATGAACTTGCTCAGACAAGGCAGCGTGAATGGCGCGATCTGCGCCTGCTTCGAACAACAGCGAGCAATCCACACGCAGCAGTACAGTTCCTGCTAAACCGGCAGCCAGATGTCCCGCCGTTTCATCATTCGCGGCCTCATCGTGATGATAGCCGAAGAGGATGCGTCCGGCATCCAACCCGAATAGAAATTGGCGCCGGCTAATAATCATACTGTCCCGCATCGTAACGGCGAAGACATCTACATGACCCGATTGAATATACCAAACGGAAGCCTCATCCGTAATTCTAAGCGGGTTATTTCCTTCAACGCTGCACGCCACGCCATGCTTAATGAAAAATTGTTCCAACGTCGCATTATCCATCTGGATCATAGGTGATTCTCCCCGCTTCGAGTCAAGCTTTCAACCCTGCAATTAGTGTTCTTCGATCAGTTTGACATATGCCCCATTCATGCTCATCAGCTCCTCATGCGTACCTCGCTCGACAACCTTGCCCCTTTGCAGCAGAATAATCTCGTCGGCATCGCGAATCGTGCTTAACCGATGCGCGACAATTACACATGTACACCCCCGTCTGCGGAAGCTTGCATCTACCAGCTGTTCGGTCTTCGGGTCCAGCGCGCTCGTCGCTTCATCCAGAATAAGAATCGAAGGATTGCCGGCTAATGCGCGGGCAATCTCCAGACGCTGGCGCTGCCCTCCGCTGAAGTTGCCGCCGCCTTCCGCAAGCTCATATTCGTAACCGCCGCTTCTTGAGCTGATCTCGTCATCTATGCAGGCGTCCTTGGCTGCGAGAACCATATTCGCCTCAGGTATGGTCGTGTCCCATAGCGTTAAATTATCTTTAATCGTCCCTTCGAACATATGAATATCCTGATCGACGACCGCCAATGAATTTGCAATGAGACTGCTTGGCAAGGATCGGCGATTGACTCCATCGAAGAGAATTTCGCCGGACCATGGCTGATAGATGCCCGCAATCAATTTGGCTACAGTCGATTTCCCGCTGCCTGAACCGCCAACAAGCGCAACACGCGACCCGGATCGCAAGCTTATACTGAGGTTCTCTATCATTGGGCCTTCCAATTTGTTATAGCCGAAAGTGACATCCCTCAATTCAACGAATCCCGCCAGCTTGGTATTCGCAGAGCGTGTCTTGTCATTGCTTGCAAGAGCTGGCTCGGATAATGGAGAGATGTGACTATCCAAATCATGATTCAGCACATCGTCCAACCGCTTCAAGCCGCTATCGGCTTCTTGCAGGGATGCGCCTAGCTCAACCATTTGGTTGACTGGCCCGATAAAGCTGACTGTCAGACTCTGAAAGGCAACGAGCATACCGATCGTCATCATTCCCTCCATCACCTGAAAGCCGCCAACTGCAAGAATCACAGCCGAGCTAACCCCCGTCAATAAGGTAGGAACAGCGCCTAGTACACTTGAAGAGACTCCAAGCTGCTGCTCTGAATTCATTAATTTGCTCTGATAACCGGACCACTTGGCGAAAAAATCGGATTCGGAGCCACTGGATTTAAGTGTTTCAATGATTTGCAAGCCATTCATCGAGACACCCTCCATCTTGCCCTCGTCTTGCAGCAGCCTCATCCCTTGATCGACCCGTTTTCTTGAGATGTAGCGCAAAAAAGCGACATTGAGCAATGCGGCCGCAATAGCTATGAACGTAAGCAGGATACTATATTGAAACATCAGCACTAAATAAAATACGATCATGATGGAGCTCAGAACGGCAACCGCCAGTTCACCCGACAACAATTGCGCCACCGAATCGTTAATCATCACTCTGCTGCCGATTTCCCCGCTAAACCGCTGGGAGAAAAATTGGACCGGGAGTCGCAGCACATGCCAGAAGAAACGGCTGGACATACTGAGCGACAGCTTCATCTCCAGCTGCAAAAGATAATATCGCTGCAGCCAGGTTAATATTGCCCGCATGAAAGCAGTCATCAGCAAGCCGAACAATATGGGAATCAGCCAGCTGCTGTTTTGTCCCAGCAGAACATGATCGATAAACACTTTCGTGATGGCTGGAATGGCTAGTCCGGGGATTACCAGAAATAATCCGGCTAAAACCACATAGAATAAAGCCAGCTTCGAGCCCTTTAACCGCTCCTTCAGCGAGCTTGCCATACCAGGCCTATATCCTTGTATGATGTATTCCGGCGAAGGCTCGAAGACAAGAGCAATGCCCGTAAACGAATTATCGAACTCCTCATAGGTGACCACTCGCGGGCCCGTGCCCGGATCATTCAAGTACACCTTATCTCCTGCGAATCCCTCCAGGACGACAAAATGATTGAAGTTCCAGTGAATGATCATCGGTCCCTGCATCTCTCGCAATTCTTCAGGCTCTTTCTTGTAGCCATCGGCGATCAGACCAAATTTTCTTGCGGCCTTGAGAATGTTGACGGCCTTGCTGCCGTCTCTGGACACACCGCATTCGACGCGTAGTTCTTCCAGCGGGATAAAGCTCCCATAATAACCGAGCACGATCGCTAATGACGCCGCGCCGCATTCTACAGCTTCCATCTGCAGCACGGTTGGTGTTTTTGCCCTCTTCGGCGGTTTCATCACCCGTTCAACTCCCTTGTCATTAGATCTGCGGAATGATTGAAGTAATCGGCTTCTGCTGCTTCACGGTGATCGAAGCAGATACTAATGTCCCGCTATCTATTTGCTGCGGCGGTCCATCAGGTGTAGACCACTTGTAGCCGCTGATGGTAGAGGAATCGGGAATAAGATCAACCTTGACCTCAAGCATCGCCATATCTCCTTTGGCCAGCTCCTGCACCAGCGCCTCGTTCCCCAAGGTGAGAAACATCGATTGCGTGGTCAAGGGATATTCGGAAACTGAAGTAACGCGTCCGATCATAAATCCGAACTCTTCCTTGTTGACCGTACTTGGAGTAACATCGACGTTCATGCCGGGGAGAATCTTCTTCCCGGTTTGCACAGGTACGTATATGACGATCTTCAAATCTTTCGTCTGCGATTCGCCTGATTCAATTAGAATCATTGGCGAACCGGCATCAACCGTTGAGCCGCTCTTCACATTTACCTCCAATACTCGCCCGGTATGAGCGCTGACAATATTGGATTGGTTGATGTATTCCGCCTTCAGATCAGCAATGGCTTGCTTGTAGCTGGCAACTTGCTCGTTTAATTGTGCGGTTGGTCCGTTTATATAGGCTGCCTCTGCCGTCGCCAAATGCTCGGCTAACTGTTCTAGCTGCTGCAGAAGCTGCGGCTGTTCAACTCTCGCGATGACGTTTCCTTTCTTCACATATTCATTCTCAACAACGCGAAGGTCGGTAATCAGTCCGCTCGTTGAAGCGTAAATCGTCTGCAACCCTCCAGGCCGAATCAGTACGCCCTCTGTTTCTATCTTCGTGCTCATCGTGCCGAAAAAGCCCCATGAAATCGCGGAAATCAACAGCAAGCCGACAGCAAGCAAGGCGAGCCAGCCTTTTGGGGAAGTCACTTTCATCAAGATGTCCAGCTGCTCTGGCGAAGATAAGCGTTCTATTGAAACCTTGCGGTAAATGTTATTGTTCATCTTGGGATACTCCCTTTAGTTCATTTGCTCAAGCCTTCCATTGACGACCCGCTTCAACACGCTCGCCATATGGTGTACTTCACCGTTCGCATCAAACGCTCTGGCGCCGGATACCCCTTGCCACGATTTCTGTTCCCGCAGCGCTCTGGCAATATCAGCGGGGCTGCGCGAATTCGCCTTCTCTATCGCCTTGGCCAGCAAATGCAGCGCATCATAAGCTTGAGCCGCGTATTTACGAGGTTCTTCGCCATACTTATCCCTATATTTCTTCACAAATAATTGGACGTTCTCGTCTGCTGCCTGCGGATTGAAAATCGAAGCAACAACGACACCCTCCGCCTCTTTCCCCGCTATTGCCAGTAGATCCTGCGAATCCAGACCATCGCCTCCCATCAACGGGACATTCAATCCCGCAGCTTGGAGCTGTACGATAAAGTCGGCGCCGTCCGGCATCGTCTCGGCAATAAAAACAGCATCACAGCCCAGCAGCCTCCACTTCTTCACTAGTCTCTTCAGATCATCGCTGTCCTTATAATCAGAAATGCGATCTATAATTTGCAAGCCGTTTGCTTTGGCGCTGTCTTCAAAGGAATTGGCCAAACCTCTTCCATACTCATCATTTGCATAGAATACAACGATATTTTTGTAGTCCTTGGATTTGGCATAGTCCGCCATCTTATCCCCAAGTTGACTATCATTGGGTATGAGACGGAACACATGCTTGACTCCTCCTTCCGTCAAGCTTGGAGAAGTGGCGGAGGGTGCGAGCAGCAGCAGTCCGGCGTTCTCATATACTTTGGAAGCCGGAACTGCTACTGCGGAGCTGCGATGGCCGATCACCGCCGACATCTCTAAATTGTTGGCAAAGGACTGGGCAACCGACAACCCCGCCGTAACCGAGGATTGGTCATCCTCCTGCACCAGCTTGATCTGATGTCCTGCAGCCCCGTTCTGATTGATTTCTTCCAGCGCTAATTGTAGTCCCTCTCTGAACCCGTCATTTTTAGCTTCGAAGGGCCATGCAACTCCGACCACGATGTCCGCTGTATTGTCGCTCAACAGCTTCTCCCTCTGACCGGCAATATTGTCGGATTGCGAGCAGCCCGCCGCCAATAGTGCAATAATCAAAACAATGATGATCAGTCTACGTTTCATACGTAATATATCCCTCATTCAGGTTGTAGGATTTGGTATGATGAATCCCACTAACGATAACATCGAATTGTGTCAGTCATAAGTCGAATTGGGCATTTGAAATGGGAGGGTGATTGATTGCAGATTAACCCTGGAGTAGTTTAACAGCCTCGTGCGGGGGCCGCCACAGCGGCAGTGCCGGGCTGTCAGGAAGCGGTTCGCTTCTGCACAGACGCCAGCAGGTGAATTCGTGCGCAAGGCGGCCGCTTCTTGCTTGGCCGCCTCCGTGCTGATGTCGCGCCCCGCATGCTGCGGCGGGCATCATTTCGAACGATATCTTATACCTATGAGGAGCAGGCTTTAGCACGGAATTTATATCCCATGCCCCGCAATGTCTCAAGCTCGCCTTCCTCGCTGGACCATGCCGCAAGCGATTTGCGAATTCGTTTCACTGCCAGATCCACCGCGCGATCGCTGCCTTCATATTCGATGCCCCATACGCACTGGATAAGATGCTCCCTGTCGAACAATTGGTTCGGATGGCTCGCGAGGAATAGCAGCAAAGCCAAATCCCGCGGCGTCAAGTGTACACGCTGACCGCTCAGCAATACTTCGCGAGCCGTGTAATCGATTCGCAGGTTGCCGAATATAACGACCTCCTCGCTCCATACTTGCGGTATTCGCCTTAATACCGCTTGCACTCTGGCCACCACCTCGGCCCCGATGAAGGGCTTGACCAGATAGTCATCCGCTCCGCCGGTCAGACCCTCCAGCCTGTACTGAATATCCCCCAGCGCGGTCAGCATCATGACAGGACATGCGCTCCGTTCCCGAATATGCTTCAGGATCGACCAGCCGTCAATGCCAGGAAGCATCACATCCAGCAGCACCAGCGACGGCTTTCCCTTGGCGAACATGTCCAGCGCCTGGTCCCCGTCATAGGCTTGTTCGACCACATAGCCTTGCTTTTCCAGATAGACCTTTAACACCATGGATATGTTTGCCTCATCCTCGATAATTAGAATCTTGTGCATGTTGCACCTCCGCACATTTAAATGAAGTCATAGAAAGAATGAGAATTCATCGATTTCCCTTCCATTATTCGACAAAATCGACCTTACCTCCTGCTCGTTACTTTCGCACCGACATGAAGGTGGGAAAATCACTCTATACTTTTCAGAATGCGGTTCATAATATATTCGGCATCTGCAGCTACACCGCCAATTAATGCGGACCCTCTGTTATGCTGCCATGGCAAACCAAGAAAAAACAAGCCGTTCACCTGGCTGACACCCCTGATATGGTTTGGTTTTTCATGCTCGTTGATGGCATCAGGTATGTCAATCCAGCTGTAATCCGACTTATATCCGGTGGCCCAGATCACATTGCGAGCTTTGTGATGCGTTCCATCATTAAAAATGATTGTATCGTGACTCGCCTGAGCAGCTCGCGGATAAACGGTAATCGTTTTACGCTTTATGAATGATTTCAACTCTGTTCCGATGATTGGATCTCCGCGCTTGCTAAGTTTTTTTCCGATTCTGGTAGCAATATGCGCTTTGTATAAGCCCAGTTTTTCAAACCACCAGAAAATGCTTTCCCCCCCTATTTCCCGAGGGACGCACTTCATCGCCCCGCTTCCAGATATAAACACCGCCCGCCCCTGCCTGGACAATTCCATCGCGATTTGTGCGCCTGAATTGCCGCAACCGACAATCAATACATCGCCATCCTGCAGTTGATCCGCATTCCTGTAATGGGCTGTATGTACCTGAAACACATCCTCCGCAGACAGTTGACTGGCGAAATCCGGAATGCTCGGCTGCTGGAAGGGACCGGTCGCAATGACAACATGGGATGCCGTGAGGTTTCCTTTGTTCGTCTCAACTACAAATCCGCCGGTTTCTCTAGTTAATTTGGTAACTAATGTGTTCATTCGAACGTTCAATAGATGCTCCGACGCGTAACGCTCCAGCTCATCGGCGATTTCATCTTTATCGGCATACCCGCCCGGGTCCAGATTATCGAGATGGTTTCTTCCGGGCAAACGATTGATCCAGCGCGGTGTAAACAGCACAAGGGAATCGTATCTGTTTCGCCACACATCGCCAATACGTTCCTCTTTTCCCACAATCACATACGAAACACCGCAGCGGTTCAAATAATAACCCATAACAAGACCGGCCTGACTCGCTCCTATGATGACCACTTGATACGATGCATTCATAGCGCTACACTCTCTCTTCGGATGTTTGCGGGCGGGATCGTTTCTGCGCTTTCGTCACTTTGTTCAGCAGCAGCTTCAGCTTCACAATGCCAACGATGCGTTTATAGCCCAGAATCAATGACTTGCCTTTCGGCCGGAGGGCTCCGGGGATGTCAATCGATATTTTATGACGGACAGGGCGGCCCGACAATAAATCCAGAACAGCCCAAGCACTCAGCACACCGAACAGGCTTGCAGTCGGTCCGAGCTGGGGAATGCTCTCTTGCGATCCTTCAATCATCGATTGGGTCACCGGCAGCATTTCGATCGGCAAGTCCAGGGGCGAAATGACCCTTGAAAGAAAAGCCAGCGACGATAGCTGCTCCAGGTCGATTTGCTTGAACCGTCCGCCCAGCGGACGAATTTTGCCAGACCGATAATCATAGACTCTGAGCAATTGCGTCCCGGCAATGTCGTAGCCAGATATGACGGTTTTTTGCTGCCTCCAGGCTTCTTCATGCAGCATGACCTTTAATTGGATTACACTTTTCTCTGTAACGTCCATCCCATCAATAATGACTTCAGACGAACCTACAAAATAGTGAAGGTTTTGTTGTGTCACACCATCGCCCAGCACTTCACCCTTGATATAAGGATTAATCTGCTGCATGCGCTCCAGAATCGATTGCGCTTTGTGCTTCCCGATATCTGGCCCTGTGGCATTCTGCCGGTTCAGATTGCTCAATTCGAAGACATCCGGCTCTGCCAGCAGCAAACGTTCCGCGCCCATACGTACCAGCACCTCGATCGCCGCGCCGCCGATACTGCCACAACCCGCTATTCCGATTCGGCTTTTTCTCAGCCGTTGTTGATCCCCGCTGCTTATAAAGGGGTAATTCCGCTTGGTCAGCTCTTGATAATAAGTTTCTGCGCGCATGCCGTTGTCATCAAGCTCAACAGCTTCCTCCATCATATCGCCCCTATTTCTTCGCAAACTCCTTTTTTCCAGCGATTGGGTCGGATAACCTATACGAAATACATTAATGACATGCAGATCGTCTTCCACTGAAAAAATAGCTCTTAACCTTGCTGGAAATTCATCGATTTTTTGTCTCCATTGTGCGGATACGGACTCATGATATCCGGCTAGTCTGGCGTAGCCAAGATCCGCAATCGCGCTATGGGGCTGCACCGCTAACTGATACTTTTCAGCAGCAAGCAAAATTCTTTGCAGCACCCGGCCTCCTTGCAAATAGCTGAGCCGATCACCGTCTTTCGTTCGCAACAGACATACCGCAGGAGCGCTGTTCACCAAATTCGTTTCTTGCATGAAGGCAAGTACGCGATGGTATCCCAGCCTGTTCAATATACGAACAGCCCGCCAATCCATGCCGATCCTCCCGAACCGCGCGATCCATGCAGGGATGTTAAAATGCTCCAGCGGCAAACCATCCCTGTGATGAGCTGCCTCCTTAGCCGTATAACGCAAAAAAGAAAACAACTCCCGATGGGTCGGCTCATGCGAAAATTTGAACCGGCCGGCTTCGCCAGCCATGACAGCCAAGCGCTTAATTTGTGTTCTGTCTGTAATGACGCACAGCTCCAGCCCTTCCTCTGCGGCAATCTTTTGCAAAGCCTCGATCTGTTCATGCGGTACGGATGTCCGTTTATACTTCGAACGGTTCATGGAGCGCTGCTCTATATAGCGATAGAGATCCTGCTGCTGCTGCAAACCGGATAATGAGCGCCCCGCTGCGGGTACGAATGTGATGGAAGCAACCACTGGATCGTCATCGGTTCTCTCTTTGGGGGTTCGCTCTTTGGGAAACCATACTATTTGCGCCAGGAAGCCTCTGTGGAGGGCGGCCAAAGAAATATTTTCAATCGCAGCGCCCAAAGCAATCGACCCTTCCTTTTCATCCGGGTCCAGCTCGTGCAATATTCTGTATTGCGCATTATACATAACGTCAAGCCTCTGACCATCAAAGCGAAATTTCCATCCTTGGGCATTATGAGGCGATGGGGCGAGCGCAGCTTCATATGTAAAAAGATTGATGAGATCTTCCGTAATCGTTTCCTGATTCATTATCTGGACTCCTTGTGAGCGATTATCCGATTCCCGGTACATATTCCTGATAAAACGATTCGATAACGACTTTATTCTCCTCACACAATGCGTCCCGGCTCTTGGCAGCACTCAGCTCGATCAAGGAAAATCGCACAATCATTTTGCCCTTGCACTGTTTATTGACTTGTTCCAGCAAATCGCAGTAATAGCTTCTCACTTCAATATGGTTCAAGCCCTTGTGCGTGTCCAGATTATACGCGGTGAGCGGATCATTATCGCGCAGCACTGCTGCCAGAGCGGCTTTGTCCGGTGTGATGAGCGCTGACAAATAGGGCTGATCGCAGCCAACAACGATACAGAATTGAACGATTGCGCTTTGACCAATCAAGCTTTCGATATGCTGGCATTCCGCTAATGGATCCATAGCTATACCTCCCCGACCTTGGCTTGCCATTCTTTAATATCGTAAGGCGTAATCCGCGTATCGATAACCATATAGACAGGATGACAGATGGACTGCACGATGATGTGGCATGCAATGCAATCCGCTCTCAACTGGTTGTAAATATCCTCATATCTTTCTTTCGTTAAAGGAACAAACCGTCTGCGGCGATATAAAAGGGTAGCGGAATTATACTTATTGACCTTCACAACGACACAAGGATTGTTCTGCTGCAGTGATTTATACGTTACAAAGTCGCTAATTTTAGAAAATATGCTGAATGAGCGATATTTTTTCAGGACAACGAGCGACTTGATTTCAGAGAAACCTCTTCTAGGGATAACTGCAACACAGCCTGCAATTTCGCCGCCGATCAGCACTTTATGGAAGAAGCTTTGATGAAGCTCAACCGAGCCATAATTCATCCCTTCAGAATGCAGCAATTCTATTACACTTGGAATATCTGCCTTGCAGATCGGTCTGATTTCTGCAGGATCATTCATAACCGACACCCAACACCCTTCCCGACAACTGCGCAATAATTTAATCTCGCAGAACACGTTTATCCAACTCATAGTAATGTCCGATTGTGTCTAAACGATGTCGAAATATGTAACTTTGTGAAAAAACACTGCAATTGTTAAAGCGGAGGCACTTTGCTTGGTTCGCATCAGATGCAGCGCGGCGGGGACTGTCCCAAAAGGGCAAGACCAGGTGAGTCAATCCCATAAAAGATGCAAAAGAACCTTCAAAACCACTATGTAAGTGGAGCTGAAGGTTCCTATTTGATCCAATATCACTTGCATAGCGGGACTGATCCTGCCAAAAATGCCCTTTGTGACAGCCCCTTCGCTAGATTCAGCTGGATTCGCGAATCCAGACGAGCATGGCGCCGGGTTGGCGGTTGTCCCATGCGTAATAAGGTATCGCGCTTACCTCTATATTCTCGGAGCGGCCGCGCTTATTCGCGTACAGCTTCCCTGCCCAATCCTGCTCTATCGGACGCTGAGCCATCGTCCGAATTACGGCGACGCCTTCCAGAAGGCTGGCGTCGAATTTCACGTTCAGCGGCGCTTCCGGCGACAAGCTCAGCTTGTCCAGACCGGGACCATTGTCCGCCTCTTCCAGACAATAAACTACCGGCCCGCGCTGGATCGCCACACGGCCGCGGTCTGCCGCAACGGCAGGATTCACGTAGATACGCTCCGCGACCATCTCCATCTCAAGCTCGACACGATCGCCGTTATTCCATACGCGATCCAGCACGATGTAGCCTTTTTCAACCGAAGCCGGTTGCTTCTCACCGTTCACAGACACTTCCACCCGGCTGCACCATCCCGGCCGACGCAGCTTAAGAGCGAACTCGGATGATTTCCCCAGTTCCAGCGTAACGGCAACATGACCTTCCCACGGATAGTTCGTCTGCTGGCGCAGCTTCACTTGCTCTCCGTTAACGGCAAGCTCACCTGTGCTTTGGACATACAGATTTACAGCCGCTTCGCGCTCGCCTTCGGAGTAGATGTACTGCCCCAACGTTGTCAACAAACGGCTAAGGTTAGCCGGACAGCAGGATACCTCGAACCATTCCTGACGATGATGCTGCCCATGACTCTCCAACGGATTGACATAGAAAAATGATTTTCCGCTAAGCGACACACCCGAAATGGCGCCATTATAGAGAGCCCGCTCCAGAACGTCCGCATACTTGGCTTCTCCCGTTGCATGCAGCATCCGATGATTCCAGAACACGAGGCCGATCGAAGCGCAGGTTTCACAGTATGCCGTGTCGTTCGGCAGATCGTATTCGTCCGTGAAGCCTTCATTTCCTTCGGATGAGCCGATTCCGCCCGTAATATACATCTGCGTCTCTGTCAGATGATTCCACAGGTTTTTGCAGGCGTCCATCAGCGTTGGATCGTTGTATTCCTCCGCCAAATCCGCCATTGCACTGTACAGATACATCGCCCTGACGGAATGGCCGACCACCTGCTCCTGCTCGCGAACCGGCTTATGCGACTGGCTGTAATCATGCGTCGTCTGTCTGCCCGGCGCGCTAAAATAATGCTCGAAGTAAGCCGGCGTTCCGCCGCGCGCTTCTTTCTCTGAATCGAAATAATTCGGCTGCCGACCGCGCTCGTCAACGAAATATTTGCTCAAATCGAGGTAGGACCTATTGTTCGTGCAGCGATATAAACGGACAAGCGCCAATTCAATCTCCGGATGACCGCAATAGCCTTGAATCTGGCCCTCGGCACTTCCGAATACCTGTGCGATATAATCGGCATATTTGCAGACGACATCCAACAGCTTCCTGCTTCCCGTTGCTTCGAAGTGGGCAACGCCCGCTTCGAACAGATGCCCCGCACAGTACAGCTCATGCGCATCCTTCAAATCCATCCATCGCTTGCCCGGTTCAACAGCGGTGAAATAAATGTTCAAGTATCCGTCAGGCTGCTGCCCGGACGCTAGCAAATCTATCGTCTCGTCAACCCGCTTCTCAAGCTCCGCATCAGGATGCAGAGCCAGGCTATAGCTGGCCGCCTCAATCCACTTGGTGACATCCGAATCCCAGAATACATGCGGCTTCGGCTCGCCTTCCCTCCACTGCAGCTTCAATGCTTCGAGACGTCCGCTCCGCTCGCATTGATCATAGATTGCCGGAATCGTATGCTCACGGTTCGTTCTGCTCCGCTCCATCCAAAAAGGATCGTCGATGCGCACCCGTGTAAACGGGACGGGGTTAAGCTTCGTTTGTATGTCTAACATCTGACATCCTCCTTTATCTCTATCAAAATTTGCACGTTCTGCACAGCTATTGCTTCGCTGCTTTCTTGAATCGAATAACGTTCCACGATACCTTCGGCAGCGCAACGGTCAGTCTTCCACCGCTCATCTCGGCCTCGCCCCTGTTGTGGGGCACTACGCGATAAGGATTCGCTGCTGTATTGCACGCTTTGAGATCATCGCTTTCCAATACGAGATGCTCCGCCAAGCTGTAATCCTCGAAGCTGCGCAAATCGCAGTCCAGTTGCAGCGGATTTACGGTATCCCGGTTAACGGCAAAGATCGTCAGCTCCCCGTTCTCCTCATTCCACACAGCGGTGGATTCCAGATAAGGAACATCGGTAAAATCCTTGCTGTCATAGACCGGAGAGCTCACAACGGTTCTTAGCGCCATGCCTCTGCCATACAGCGAAGCATGAAGGAATGGATAGAAGATCGTCTGCCGCCATGCCGGGCCGCCATTCTCTGTCATAATCGGCGCAATAACATTGACGAGCTGCGCCAGACAGGCAATTTTAACGCGATCCGCATGTTTCAGCAGTGTAATCAGCATAAGGCCGACTACAACAGCATCCTCGAACGTATACACATCCTCCAGTTGCGGAGGCGCAATTTGCCAAGGCTCAATCACCTTATCTGACTCCAGCGTATGGAACCAAATATTCCATTCATCGAAGGAGAGATTGATCGTTTTCTTGCTGCGCTTCTTCGCCTTGATGTAATCGCAGGTGGAGATGACCGTACGAATAAATTCATCCATATCAAGCGTCCGGCCCAAATAGTTGGCAATATCGTTGTCCGGGTTGCCGTAATACGTATGAAGCGAGATATAATCGACATGCTCATACGTATGGTCAAGCACTGTCGCCTCCCATTGCGGGAAGGTCGGCATCGCTCTGAACGAGCTGCCGCAGGCAACCAGCTCGATGGACGGGTCCACCCATTTCATCGCTTTGGCCGCTTCGCTGGCTGTGCGTCCATATTCATCAGCAGTCTTCTGTCCAATCTGCCACGGACCGTCCATTTCATTGCCCAGACACCACAGCTTAATATTGTGCGGATCGCTGTAGCCATGCGCCTTCCGCAGGTCACTCCAATAAGTGCCGCCCGGATGATTGCAATATTCGATGATGTTTCTCGCCGCATCCAGATCGCGTGTGCCGAGATTGACTGCCATCATCACTTCCGCATTGACGTTCTTCGCCCATTGCATAAATTCATTCGTGCCAACCTGATTCGTCTCAAGCGCCCGCCAAGCAAGATCCAGCCTGCGAGGCCTGCTGTCCTTGGGTCCTATGCCGTCTTCCCAGTTGTACCCGGAGACGAAGTTGCCGCCAGGGTATCGAACCAATGGCACCCGCAGCTCCCGGACCATATCCGCAACGTCGCCGCGAAAGCCGTCGGCATCCGCCGAAGCGTGGCCAGGCTCATAGATTCCGCCGTATACGGCACGACCCATATGCTCAATGAAGGAGCCGTAAATCCGACTGTCAATCTCAGATAGTACATAAGCCCGGTCCAGCACCATGCTCGCCTTATGTCCCGATGCCACTCTTGCTTTATGTTCAGATGCCACCTCATATCAACTCCATCTTGAATGCTTTATTTGAGACCTGAAACCGAGATTCCTTTAATAAAGTAGCGCTGCGCGAAGAAGAACAGCAGCACGCACGGCAGCAGAATTAACGCGGAAGCCGCCATCAGGTAGTTCCATTGGATGATGTTGAAGGAGCTTTTGAAATCCATAATGCCAAGCGTCAATGTTTTCAGGCTGTCATCGTTGATGAAGATGAGCGGCTTGAAGAAATCATTCCAGAAGAACATGAATGCGAAGATCGAGATCGCCGCAAGTACCGGCTTCGACAGCGGGAGAATAATTCTCCAGTAGATGCGGAACAGGCCTGCGCCATCGATCATCGCCGCTTCATCCAGACTCTTCGGAATGCCGATAAAGAACTGCCGCAGCAAGAAAATATTGTACGGCGAGCCGAACCATTCCGGCACAATAAGCGGCTTCAGACTGTCGATCCATCCCAATTGCTTGAAGATCAAGAATTGGGGGACAATGGTCACCTGCGGCGGAATCATCATCGTAGCGATAATCAAATAGAAGATGATATTGCTTCCCTTGAATTTAATTCTCGACAATCCGTAAGCTACGAGCGAGCTTGATATGACCGTGCCTACTATGCCGAGAACCGTAATGATTGCAGTATTTTTGAAGTAGGTGAAGAACGGTATATCTGTAAATACATGCAGGTAGTTCGACCATTGAGGGTCTTCCGGAATCCATTTGGCCGGTACCATGAATACGCCGAGATTCGTCTTAAGACTGGATGAGACCATCCATAGAATCGGCACGATTGCTACAAGCGAGAAAAAAATTAGCAGAGCGTACCATATGAGCTTGCTTGCGTCGCGCTTCACGCCGGTTCGTCCCTTACGAGAGGATGAGCCGACTGAAGACATGTTGGTCGCATTCGCGGACATTGCACTCATCCCCCTTTATCTGTCGTAATGCACAAACCGTTTGGACAGCTTGAACTGCAGAACCGTCAACACAAACACCATCAGGAAAAGAACGACAGACAGCGTTGAAGCATAGCCCATATCGAAATATTTGAATCCATTCAAGAAGATATAAAGGACGAGGAATAACGTGCTGTCGCTCGGGCCTCCGCCCGTCATCACATAAGCCTGCGTAAACACCTGGAAGCTTAGAATGAGTCCCATTACCGAGTTGAACAGAACGGTTGGCGATAGCATAGGCAGTGTCACATGCCAGAACAGCCGAAATTTCGATGCGCCATCCAGATGGGCGGCCTCATACATGTAATCCGGTATATCCTGCAGACCTGCGAGGAAAATAACCATTGGCCCGCCGATGCTCCACAGACTCATCAGCACCAATGCCGCTAAGGAGAACTTCTCATCGAACAGCCACTCGGGACCGGCAATGCCGAACCAGCCCAGCACATCATTTACAAGTCCGAATTTGGGATTATACATCCAGCTCCAGATCATCGCTACCGCTACACCCGACATAATGGACGGCAAATAGATCAGTGTCCGGAACAATTTCATCGCTTTCAGCTCTTTATTAAGCAGCATTGCGGCCAGCATAGCCACAATAACTTGAAGCGGGACACTCGTTAAGGTATAGATTAGCGTTACTTTAACCGACTGATAGAAGAGCGGGTCTTTAAACATCTTCACGTAGTTGTCCAGTCCAATGAATGTGGGCGTGGACATGAGGTCCCATTGAAAGCCGCTTATTGCAAACGTGTACAGCACTGGCGCCCCGGTAAAAAACAAAAAACCTATGATCCATGGAGAGATGAATAAATAACCCGCAAGATTATTTTGTTTCATGCGCCATTAGTCCTTCCTTCTTGTCATTTGACCGTGAGGAGGAGCGCAAAGTCTCCCCCTTCGATCAACATCATTATTTATTCTTTTCGATAACCGACTGCGCTTTAGCCTGAAAAGCTTTCATCGCTTGCTCTGCGGTTACTTTGCCCGTGAAAATTTGCTCCAGCTCTTTCTGCAGCTCATCCGTTGCTTGCTTGACGCCCGGCGCATAAGGAAGCAGTCGGCCATAGTCGGCGGTATCGCCAATCAAGTGCGTGCTTGCAGGCATTTTGGTATCGTATACTTCCTTGTCGCTCACCGATTTGCGCGTCGGCAGGAAGCCTGCCTTACTGTCTATGCCTTCCTGCACTTCAGGTCCGCTCAGCCATTTAATCAGCTCCCAAGCCTCTTCTTTATGCTTGGATTTGGATGACATCGTGAAGTAGGACGTGTGCAGCACTGTGCTTGCTTGCTTCTGCTTCGGCAGCGGGGCGATATCCCACTCGAAATCCTTAATATCCTTGTACGTATCCTTCAGCCACACGCCGTTGCGAGTCATTGCCACAAGTCCGCTCGGGAACAGATCGCCTTGACCAGACATCTCTGCAAGTGTAGGTGCTACTTTATGCTTGTTCGTAATGTCCGCCCAGAATTGCAATGCTTCGATAACTTCCGGCGAGTCAAAATTCGCCTTCTCATCCTTGAAGAAATCGCCGCCATTCTGACGCACCGCAATCTCAGCCGGAATCCACCAGTTCGTGTTGGAGTCGGAGCCGTATTGCACAATTTTGTCGCCTTCCTTGACCGTCAGCTTCTTCGCGGCCTCCAAATAGTCATCCCATGTCCAATCTCCTGTCGGGTACGCTACATTGGCTTTGTCGAACATCGTTTTATTGTAGAACAGCATTTGCGGAGCGAGAGCATAACCCAAGCCGTATATTTTATTGTCAATCTTGCTCAGCTCAAGAGACACATCGTAGAAGTCGCTAATATCGAACGAGTTGTCCTTCTCGATATAGGGGGTCAAATCCTCGACGACGCCTTTTTTCGCTACATCCGGCGTAGTTGTCTCATACATCGTCATAACGTCAGGCGCGTTGCCGCCCGAGATCATCGTAAACAGCTTGTCCTCATAGGAATCAGCCATGAAGTTCAGCTTCACTTTAATATTCGGGTGATTCGACTCGAAGGTTTTCAGTGATTCCTCCCAAAATTCCTTGTCTCCCCAGATAGAGAAGGACAGTTCAACTTTATCGCCGGACGAGCCGGAACCTGAATTGCCGCCGGCATTATTGTTGTTTCCACAGCCTGCAACGATTAACATAAAGACCATAACTGCACTCAGTAGCATAGACCATTTTTTCATTGTGAATGCAACCTCCCTTAGGTTTACTTTCTCTTAATGCCAGCCATTTATTCCTGATCCCTAGCTGCATCACCACCTTAAATAGATTTCATTAGATAAACGCTTAACCAATGTACGCGCTTACAAATCATTCTAAAAGTGATAAATCTAATTAATCGATTAACTTATTGGGCAATAAAAAGGGCTTCATTGAAGCCTCGCAACTGTGTTTCTGACAATCAACTGACAGTCCAGCTTGTATTTGCGCTCCTCAACTGAATTACCGTGAATCAAATCAACGATGACATCAATCGATTTCTTCCCCATCTGCCGCAGCGGCAAATCGACCGTCGTAAGCTTAGGCGTATAGTAGAAGCTGAATTCGCGGTTGTCGAAGCCGATAACCGATACTTCTTCCGGCACTTTAATTCCCATATCTCTGCACGCATCCAGCACGCCGCCGGCCATCAGATCATTCATCGCCATAATTGCGGTCGGCCTGGACTCCAGCGAGAGCAGCTCCTTGGCCAGCTCATAGCCCGAATCATACTGCCAGTTGCCTGTCTTGATGTAAGAGGGCTCGAAGGTCAAGTGATTCTCCATAACCGCCTTGTAGTAGCCATTGAACCGGGCAAGCGCGGGCGCCGAGCCGATCAGACCGCTAATGGTGGCAATCCGCTCATGCCCCTGCCCGATCAGATAGGAAGCCGCTTCATAAGCCGCCTGCTCATCGTCGTAATTAACGGAGTAATCGGCGTCATCCGTCGAATAGCAGTATATATAAACAATCGGTTTCTTAGTGTCGATAAGCCCTTTCACATCGCGGGGATGCACGCCCAGATACAGAATACCGTCCACCTGCTTGCTTAGCAGATCGTTAACCGCATCTTCAATCGCGCCCCTGCACTTGTCAAAGTTCTCGAAGTCATTGCCGATCCGCTTATTAATCCGCAAGTTGGACAAAATAATGCCGAAGCCGTTTTGTTCAGCGCTTTCATTAATGCCGTCGATAATTTCCGGCGAGTTGAATACCGTAATATCCTCGACGATAACGCCAATGGTGCTTGTCTTGTTGATCTTCAGACTCTTGGCGATACTATTGGGCTTGTAATTCAGCTCCCGAACAATGTCCATAACCTTTTTCTTCGTTTCTTCGCTGATATTGCCCCTGCCGTTCAGCACATAGGAGACCGTAGCGGTCGAAACATTAGCTACTTTCGCAATATCTTTAATAGTGACCATCGTCTGTCCCTTTCGTTAAGCCATAATCATAGCCGGCTGCTCACGTTTGACTCGTTTGTATAGTTAATCGTTTCACTGAAATTAATATACACCCGCTTTGATGGTTTGTAAAGCACCCGTTTTAAAAAAATTCTCCCCTACGAGCATCCCTAGCCTGCCAATTTATTCTGCACACGACGTTCCACCCTGCCCATACGTCCCGTTATTGTTGCGCAGCAGCTGCGCTGCGGCAGCAATCTGTACATTACTGCAAAAATGCTGTTCTTACATCGAAAAAAGACCCATTTCGCAAAAATTGCTGCAATACTACATCAAATATCGCCACCAGCCCAGTAAACAGCGTTTTTCGGAGTTCCTTACTGCACTTTTGCAGTAAGGAGCCTTTCAACTGGTCATTCTGCAACTTTTTGCTGTATTTTCGCAGCAACGGTACTCCAGCAACCGTTGAATCTACTGATCCGATGGCAAGCGCCATTACGAAGTTTATGAAGGAGCTTTACATACGTTCCAGCCGCGCCGCGCAGCCGCTTTCCCTGTTTAGGACGAGGCTGCGCATCATATACTACAGGGAGTCCAAATATTTGCTGCCCGGCCTCTCTATTGCGAACTCCTCCATTACCTTCGTCCAGGCATCGATATGGGCATCTCCGACTTTATCTATTATGGCTTGCAGCTGTTCCATCTGCACCTTGGTCAGCTTCTGCAGCAGCTGTGAGCCGCTATCCGTCAGGAACAGCCGTTTCACCCGCTTATCGCGCGGATCTGCATCCGTCATGATGCAGCCCTTCTCCTTCAACTGTCTGAGCGGCGCGTTCAACGCCTGCTTGGTTACTTCGAGAATGGCAAGTAGCTCGTTGACGCTAAGTCCGGGAAAATGCCCGACAAAAAAGAGAATCCGGTGATGAACGCGCTGAATGTCGTATTTCTCCGCTATCATATCCGGCTTTTCATTAAAACTGCGGTATGCAAAAAAGAATAAAGCAATCTTCTTATAAAGCGCATGCTCATGATCCGATGCCGTCACTCTGTTAAGCACCCCTTCCATATCCCCTTTTTGTTTTCAGTATATCAAAATAAAGGAATAGGTCAATCATATTGACGTATTCCCAGACACACCTATATAATTGTTAGGTCAATGAATTGCCCTATTGGAGTGCCCATGTAAGGGGGACGCAGTCAACGCTATGAAAATTATAACGATCATTGTCCAAATCGGAATTCTCTATCTGTTCTACCTGGCGGGAGACGGCATTCAAGAGCTGCTGAACCTGTCGCTGCCGGGAAGCATCCTTGGTCTGCTTCTATTATGGGCGGCTCTGCTGTGCAAGCTGCTGCCGGCCAAATGGATTGATTCCGGGGCGAATTTCATCCAAAACTATTTGCCGCTCATCTTCATCCCGGCTACAATCGGCATTATGAATTATTTTAATATTTTCGCGGGCAAGGGGATGCTGCTCATTCTCGTCGTGATTGCCAGCACGCTTATTACGATGATCGCAGCAGGCTATACGAGTCAATTCATTACCCGACGGTCCGGCAAAGGGCAGGAAAGGAACGTTAACGATGCCACTTACAGCAATTATCATCATCGTTCTGACAATCGCGCTGTATCTTCTGATGAGCCGTATCTATAAGAAATTCAAGCTGCCGTTTCTAGTACCGGTCATTACGACATCCTTCATCATCATATTGATCCTGACCGGCCTCCATATCCCTTACGATACATTCATGATCGGCGGACAGTGGATCAATCTGCTGCTGGGTCCTGCCGTAGTCTCGCTTGCCTACCCGCTTTACAAGCAGCGGACGCAGCTGATGCAGAATGCCGTCCCGATTCTGAGTGGAGTGATCGTCGGCTCCGTTGTGGGCATGGTTACCGGCTTGGCGTTCGCCGAGTTGCTCGGCGTGACGAAGCAGATTCTTTATACGCTCCTGCCCAAATCGATTACGACGCCTGTGGCGATTCAGATCGCCGACGAGCTTGGCGGCATCTCTTCACTCGCGGCATCCTTCGTCATGATAGCCGGATTCACGGGTCTTATATTGGGGCCGCTCACGTTCAAATTATGCAGAATCGACAGCATGATCGGCCGGGGAATCGGGCTGGGGAGCGCCTCTCACGCCATCGGCACGGTGAAGGCGATCGAATATGGCGAGCAGGCTGTATCCATGAGCTCTGTCGCCATGACAATTTGCGCATTGGTGGGCTCCTTGCTCGCTCCTCTTATCGTCTGGTTCTTATAACTTAACGGGAGTCGCCCTTAGCCGCTACTTCATAAACTTGCGGATCAGGTTGAGCTTCTTCACGGAATAGGGCGGGTGAAGGAAGCTCCAATTGAACTTCGCCCTCTTCTTAAGCACGCTTTTCATATGAGAGAATGTCTCAAAGCTCTTGCGCCCGTGATAAGCCCCTGTGCCGGATGCTCCTACCCCGCCGAACGGCAGATGGGGGCTGGCCAAATGGAGTATCGTATCATTCACGCAGCCGCCGCCGAACGAGACCCTCTCCAGCACCTTCTCCTCCGTCTTCTTATCGCTTGTGAACAGGTACAGCGCTAGCGGCTTGGATCTTCCATTAATGCGCTTAATGGCCGCATCGAGATTATCGTAAGCCAGCACAGGAAGGATAGGTCCGAATATCTCTTCCTCCATTATTTTATCTTCCCACATTACATGGTCTATAATCGTAGGACCCACATACAGGTCATCCCGCCTTGAATCGCCGCCTGCCGCAATTTTGCCCGCATCCAGCAATCCCGTCAGTCGTTCCCAATGCCGCTCGTTCACAATTCTGCCGAGATCGGCGCTCTTATGCGGATCATCGCCGTAGAAGGCTGCTATCTTCTCCTTCAGCTTGACGATAAGCGCCTCTTTAATATCCTGATGGACCAGAAGATAGTCCGGGGCAACACAGGTTTGCCCGGCGTTGAGAAACTTGCCCCATACGATTCGATGCGCGGCCGTATCAAGATCGGCGTCCCGCTCCACAATGCAGGGACTCTTCCCGCCCAATTCGAGCGTCACAGGCACTAGATTCTTCGCCGCCGCCTCCATTACAATGCGGCCAATTTCAGTGCTGCCGGTAAAGAATATATAGTCAAAGGGAGTATGAATAAGCGCGGAGACAACCTCTTTGCCCCCTTCTGCAACACTAATATACCGCTCTTCAAAATTCGCCCGAATGATGGCTGCGATAACTGCCGACACATGCGGTGTATACTCCGATGGCTTCACAACGGCGCAATTGCCGGCGGCAATCGCTCCGATCAGCGGCTCAATGGCCAGCATGAACGGATAGTTGAAAGGTCCGATGACCAGTACCGAGCCATACGGCTCCGGGTAAATATAGCTCTTCGAGCCCCAATGGACGAGCGGTGTTCGCACCCGTTTGACCTTCGCCCATTTTCTGAGATGCCTGCTTATATAACGGATACTATCGTACACGAACCCGATCTCTGTCGTGTAAGCTTCAAACTCCGATTTGCGGAGATCCTTGCGCATCGCCTCAATTATCAGGGATTCATTGCACTTGATAGCAGTCTTCAACAGCTGGAGCTGCTTAAGCCGATAATCCACGGATTGCGTTGCGCCGGACTGCACATATTGCTGCTGATTCCGCACCAGCTCCATAACCGTTGTTCGAGTAATCGCCTCCATCGGTCCCGCCCCCTCTTCATGCATGCTGTAATTGCGCGTCTCTATGCATTTTGTCACTGCATAACAATAGTCGTTCTGTTACAATTGTAACCATACCCTACTATAATTCCAGCTGTACGCGAATAAAATGATAACGAGGTGCACACTGATGAGAAAAGAACATATCGTTTATTTTAAAGTGTTCCATAAAGGGCAGGCAAGCTTGCTGCGGGGACTTCTCTATCTGGAGGAAGGCCAGGAGCCTGCCATTCAAGATTTCGAGCAGTGTCTGCGGGCTTGCGGGCATGATGTCCGCGCCGTCATCGATCAGGAGCAGTTTATATTTACAGCTTACAGGGACGGCGAGGAATACACCATTGATGTTATCGAGGATTATGAGAAGAATCATCGGGATCTCTACTCCGACAATCTGAACAAAACCTTTATCAAGAAGGACCCTACGCTGTAGAGCTGACTAACGTCTTATGACGTCACCCCCAGAGTGAAAATGGGAGCCGTTTGACCGCCGAAGTGTGACCGAGCACCGTGTGCCGCGATGGCACCGCGCGCTGGGAGGCGCGAGCGGTGCGGATCCGGGGAGCTTCCGGATTCGTTTTGTTGGAGCGGTCACAATCGCCAGCAAGGCATTAGCTTCAACCACCGCCGGAGTGCTCGGGGTTCCATTGCTGCATAAATACAGTAAAAAAGATCAAAATGACCATTTGCAAGGCTACTTGCTGCAAAAATGCACCTAATGAAACCCGAATAACACTGATTACTCTGACTAGTGGCGATATTTGATGTATTTTTACAGCAACTTTAGTGGAATGAGACTTTTTTCGATGCAGGAACTGTACTTTTGCAGTTATGCCTAAAAGTAAACAAAGACCACTCGTTGATCAGCGCCGTATTCGGATAAAGAGCGTCCGCCTTCTACTGCTGCTCCAAATAACTGCTTTCTGGCATGGGCATGAGAATGTGCAGGACGAGGCTCCGACCCTTATCGCAGAGCTATATCATTATATCGATTATCAATCGTTTCACGCATGAACGATTCCATGCTTTGTATCGCTTGCTCTTCTGTCTGCCTGGCATCCATAACAAGCCGTATCCATTCTGCTTCGCTTGCTGTCTCCTCTGCACTGTCTGTTATTCCAACAATCTCTGCAAATAGTTGAGACAATCTGGTGTAGCAAGCTGCAGCAGCGCTCAACTGCGGCCAGATCCCTTGCAGCGTATCGACATACAGCTGAACATCTCTTTTGGATGCCGCATAGTCATTGAATACTTGCCGCGCGCCAGCCCTATCGTAGTCGCCCGTTCGAAGTGCATGAATAATTGCATCATAGGCACTCCTTCCACAGGCATAATGCGATTCAGGCAGCATCGGATCATGCGTCTCCCATTTATAAATCGCCTGTATACAGGATTCCTTATATACCGCCAACTCATCCAACTCTATCCGCGAATCAAAAACCTGATAATACCAATAAGGAGACCGGTTAATTCCAAAATCGGCGTAAGGCACGATTTGATGTTCATCGTTCGAACCATCCAAGTAGTAGAGCTCGCTCCTCTCATCATCATACCCAGCTGCTATAACAAATCCGTCCTTCCAAAATACGGCGCCCATCCCGTGATCTATCGATCGCTTAATAACGGAAACTGCACGCTTCTGATATAACGGAAAGGTTACGTCGAAACTATAGCCCGCCTGCTGCGACGATGTTATCCCCAGAAAGTCGGCAGCCAAAAAATTTTCGGCCATCCAATTGTAGACGGTGGATGAATCCGCAGCTAATTTCCGGTTAACGGTAAAGCGGAACCCCGTCACTGACATGCCGGAGAGCATAGGCTTAGCCAACGTTGTCCATCCCCCATGCGCCAGAATGCCATGCATAGCATCCACGTAGGACCTGGATTCAGCCTTCATTTGCAATTCAGACAATAAGACCGCGCCCATGTCTTCACTCCTTTGTTCATCTCGGCGAGTGCGTGCCCCATCTGGGAACAGTAGATCGCTTCAGATCAGGATATTTGCCAGCAATCGCACGAAAAAGACTTATGGCCTGTTCCTCCAATGACTCTGCCGCTGTCAGCATGGCAATTAATTCATGAACTTGTCTCCGATCCACTCTCCTTAGTCCGGCTGTCTCCTTTATGCAGCCCTTAATGCCCGAAACCGTACATACAAGATGGTCATAGAGATTGAATGCCTGCCCTAACTCCGGCCAAGTTCCGCTAACCGCTTGCAAATAGTCCCTGATTTCTGTTCTCGCACATAAGTAATTATCCAGAATATACACGGCTCCGTCTTCATCGAAGCCCCCCTTCTCCAACCCCTGCCTTAAAAAGGCATACGCCATTCTTCCTGAAGCAATATCCGTGTGCGGCAATGTTTTGTATGGTGTCTCCCAGTCCAATATAGCTAGCCGGAGCGATTCGAGGATCATCGTTTCCCTCGCAACATGCACATGCTCGCCAAACACCTGACAATACCAGAAGGGCGTAGAGTTCAAGCCAAAGTTATGATACAGTACAATCTGGCCCTCCCTGGAAGAACCATCCTGCACGTAAAAGACCTCATCCTCATCATCATAGCCATAGATGACGCCAAATTCCGGAAGCCAGTAGATCACGCCGATCCCGCGATCCAGACTGTCCTTCACCGCCTGCACCGCATCCTGTTGGTAGTAGCGAAACGTAGGATGCCTCGTACGTCCTCCATCCCATTCCGTATATACACCCAGATTGTTGACTGCTTGCCAATGCTCATCTCCCCACTGGCCATATGCCGTGACAGACATCGGGAGAAGCTTCTCATGTACGGTAAATTTGAACGCCATGCCGCTGAGCCCTGAGAGCATATATTTAGGGCCGTTGAATATATGGGCCGCTGTTAATACAGCATATAAACTATCGGTATACGACTTCGATTCTCGTATCAGCCGAATGTGCTCCAAACATGCGCTGGACATCATTTTCCCCCTCGATCTCTATCTCTAGCCCTTCGCACCCGTTTCCCTGCTCATGATTCATCCTCTCCATTTAATTGAGCAAGCAGTTTCAGACATCTGCCCTGCAATTTCGTTCGCAGCCATTTCGGAGCTACTACCTGCTGCCACTCAGAGCTGAGCAAATGCTGCAGGAAGGAATCGATATCATAAAATTCAATGTTGTAAAGAAGCTCCCCCATGGACTGAGCAGGGTAGCCCTTCCATGTCTCTCCGATAAGGGGGCTCGATAAACGCACCGCAGCAATGAATGGCTTACGTACAGGCGAGCCTCCGGCTTCCCATCCGACAGGTTCAATTGTCCGCTCGAATCTAACATCGGTGACGGTCACATGTTCAATGCTGTCAAGGCGGAAGATTCGCTGTTTATGCTGCTGTTCACAGAAGGCGATCACATAGTCGCCATTATAATGATTCATTAGTCTGAACGGGCAGATGCCAAGTCGCGTCGCCTCTTCCTCTGGATGCTTATATACAATTTGGACAATTAGACAATCCTGTATCGCATGAGACAGCAATTCGATGTTCTGCATAAGCCGAGGATGCGCATCAAAGACAGGAAGCCTATCTGTGACAGTCCCGGCATGCTGCTCATCGGTAAACCGGCTAAGCAGATGTCCCACGCGATTGACAGCGGACGCATTATCGTAACTGTAATGACGGTAACGGAAAGCGAGAAATTTGAGCACCTGTTTCTCTTCTTCAGTCATATATAAGAGTGGAAGCACATAGGTTGGATGCTCGTAGCAGTAGCCACGGTTTTTGGACATATACAGCAGGGGGGCACGCAAAGAAATACCAAGATACTCAATATCACGCTGCGCCTGCCGTCTGGAAATTTCGAACTGCTGTGCAAGATGATTGCTGTTCGGATATTTGCCCTCTCTAATTTGCTGGTCAAACCATTGAATCCGATGCATATTGCTCATTCAGCAAGCTCCCCCTCCACAGAATACGCAATGCCGTTAACCATATACTACATGATTTATCCGCTTAACTGGAAAGTATATTAAGTATTACAAGCCCCCATCCCTGTGTAACAAGGACGGAGGCTTGTAATTGCCTCACCATTATCCGGTGATCGCATCTACCTTCAATTGCGGCGCTTTATAGCATCTTTTGCATACCTTGATCGCTGTCCCATCAGACTTCGTGCGGGGGTAGAGCAATTTGATTCTCGTAGCACTGCAAATCGGACAGGTTCCGCGACCTCGTGAAGGAAGGCTCCACAATACGCGTCCTCTTTTTGTTTTTGCCATTCATTCTTAACCCCATTTCCAAACATCTCTTATGGCCATTCATGTCCGGCCCTGCAAAGGATTGCGAACTGCAAACACCCATAGATGATAAGCACCATGCCCGCCTCCTATTGCACCCCTATTATAAAACAACTGATACGACATAAAATGTCGTATCAGTTGCGGGTTTTTCGATCATTCCAGCAACACATTGTACCCCGCTATCGAGAAGCAGCAACGAAAAGATAGTGGCTGCCCCGAAGGTCGAACCTTCAGGGCAGCCACTATACATGAATAGCAATTATTGCTTTGTAACTGTCACAAAATCGAAATCAGGGAGCAAGGCTCCTCCAGCGTCTGACTGCTGACTCCCATTATTGCCATTTACCTTGGCATACTTAATTTGAACGACTGATCCGGCATCAATCGCCTGTTTGAAGCGAGCAGAATACAGGTCGTTCAAATTAATATTTAGGACATTATGATCCACCCAAGGATAAGCTATATAACCTCTGAGTGAATATTCCACATTGTCTACCATTAATACAAAACCCGCCGCAGGAGCGGAATAATTGGACAATTCAAAACCAGCAGCAAAAGTGACTTTCAGACTTCCATTCTGATAGACAGCCGTCGGGATGCCCGGTACTGGGATTTCTAACGCAGGCTGCGATACAAGCTCAGATGGATAATTATTTTTGGCCCAGTTAATGACGTCTGAAGTGTTCATAGTGACCGTTACAGCCCCTGCAGGGAGAGGAGAATCAAACTTAAGGGTATACCTAAGCTTATCTATACCGTAACTATAATTCGCTGAAATGGGTGTGAAGCTGCCTTCACCTGCAACAGCAGCAGTAAATCTATTACCATTCACTAAATTCAGGTTGTTCTCTTTTGGATTCCAGCCCGAATTTATTTCCATAACAATCGATTTTCTATCTGAACTAATCTTGACGTAATCGATCTTCTCATCGCTCAATGCGACTGGATGATTGGTAAAGGCAACTGCTTTGTTCTTAGCATCGCTTGTGTCGCGAATCGCATCTCCGGTGTAGGAAACTTGAACCTGGTTACTCTGCTCCTCCGTTATTCCGCTTACATGAAGCTTCACATAGGAGGCAGCCATGCCCCCCGGCGTGGGGTAATTGTATAGACTGACACTATCAACCGTACCATAATTCAACTGGTAATCGGCGGTTGCCGGCACACTTAGTGGATCGATAAAGTCATAATAGTGAATATAGATGGCGCTGCGTTCATCATTCATGCTGAAAATACTTGCAGTAGGAGGATATGTGTCCAATGCAGCCATCGTTTCTTGATCAAACAAGATTGTCGTTACCGCACTGGAAGTATAGTTATTGCTTGCGTCCCGAATAACAAACTCCACACGAGCCTGTTCTCTTGGGAAAACACCGGTATCAAACTCTTGCAATGTATTGACATCCGCGCCCTCTACCTTGAAGTATGGCCAACTTTCTACAGGGATAACTTCATTATCTTTTCCCGCATGTCCTTGTAGCACCGACTTCACACTGGATTCCCACCGGCCATTCCCCCCGTTCACAACCATGTACAATTCCGCTGAAGCCTTCAGCTTATAGCGAACCGAGATCTTGCCATCCTTCACATAAGCCTGCGGATATCCATCGGCAAAATAAGGATCGATAAAGTCCACAATATCTACATGATCCATGCCTTTTGCCCTAACTATCAGCTCATACGTTTTCGTGGCAGTCACACTTCCAGAGAGCTTAACAGTCACACTGACCAACTGATCATCTTGTTCTCCTCTTGTTACAGTCCCGTTATTGGCAACTGATGCCTCATTATCTGATTCCCAGGAGATTGTTACGCCAGGAAACTGAGGCAGTGATGTGATGAGATTCAAATTAGAGGTGATGTTATTCTGATCCGCATTGGCCGATAAATACGCTGCTTCGATGGCCGCGAATACTTCGTTTTCATCCACCAACTTCTGGATCGGTCCGAAAGCAGCGCTTAAAGCCGTCCCACCCACATGCGTTCCGTCTGCTGATACTTCTACGCGGATATATTGCCCGCTGTCTTCCTTCGTCAGCACATAGGAAACATCCGAGGCCCCCTCAATAACCTTGTAAGGACCCGCTTCATCATTTGATCGCAACCATTTGTAAGTTACATTGTTGTTAGCAGGAGTCCCTTCATATTGCACAGTTCCCGCCGTTAACTGCGACCCTATCGTGTTCTCTCCTGTGACAGCTTCGATACCCGTAATGTACGCCGTTCCGTCTGGAATATAGACAATAGAAAGCGCCGTACTGGCATATTGGCTATGCGCGAAGGTCAAAGTATTCCGTTGGATCGCTTCAGGATTGCCTGCATCCATCTGCAAGACAAAGCTTCCAGCCCTATAGCCTTCCGCAATATGATCGGCAAAGACCGGCTCATAAGAATAGGTCGCATTCGTTACAGTTGCAGTAATACCCGACGTGTCTGCAATCGGATTGCCGCCCGCATCCTTTAGAGTAACAATGACATTGACATAATTCCCTGCTGGCGCCGCCGATTCTGACATTGCTTGCTTAGCAACAATAGCAGAGTCGTAGTGATTCTCTTGGTAGAGAGATTTGTTCATATTCTGAATAGACAGTTGACTGCTGTTGGCGATAATCGCAGCATCAACTGGAGAGAGAGGATCAATAGCAGCCCCTTCAAACTTCGAAAGCGATACGGCAAAAGCAGCTTTGCTGACGTTGACGTCAACTTCACTCGATTTGCCTCCGTCTTCCGTTACCACCTTAATCGTTGCCGTTCCTTCCCCAACAGCTGTAACCAGGCCGTTCTGGTCAATGGTCACAACAGCTGTACTGTTGTTTGCTACAGACCAGGTTAATTTCTTATTCGTCGCATTGCTTGGCAATATTGTCGCGGTAAGCTGTTTCGTCTTACCAACTAGTAAAGCCGCATTCTTCTCATTAATAGAAACGCCAGTAACGGAAACCGTATTATTGCCGCTGCCAGACGAACCGCCTGAAGAACCTCCACTAGAGCCGCCCCCAGCATTGCTTCCTCCGCCTCCACTGCTGCTTCCACCGTTAGTAGTCTCCACAGTGTTATTGTTAACCGTTGCGTTTACCCCTGTATCGCTTGTTACTTTATTAATCGTCACTTTCCCGTTGATGTTCGTGTCTACTTTTGCAATCAACTCATTAATTTTGCCGTTTGCCGTGATTGGTGCAGCAGCAGAATGATTAATGACCTTGTTGAAATTTCCGTCAAGAACAACCGCTTGACCTGCCATTATGTCTGCAGGAATCTCAACCGTTTCAAACCCTCCACCGGTAAGCTCCTTAGTCACCAGCAAAGCTCCGCTCTCCAATCTCGTTACAGAAACCGAAGTGTTGCCGGTTGCCAGAATACGAACTCTCCCATCATATTTGTTCACAACGAGAGATCCGCCTACATTGACACTGTTGAAAATAATCGAATGCTCGCCGCCTCCGTGCACGAATACAGAGCCTGCAATTTCTACATTATTGAGTGTAACATCGCCGTCTCCTACTCCCTGCGCAATGTAGAGATCACCCGAAATCTTCATATCCTTTAGAACAACATCCTTGGAATTTACAATAACATTGCCTTTAACATCTTTCGAATATTCACCTGGCTTGGAGATAAGGTCTTGAACCAGATTATTGAAAATAGTTACCGCTTCCGCTCTTGTCAGATGACTAAGAGGTTTAAAGCTTCCATTAGGCAAGCCATTGACTACTTTTTTGGATACGAGTGCGGCTACTGCTTCTTTCGCCCAATCCGCTATATCGGCTTTGTCTTTGAAAGAAACATCATTCAAGTCGTTCTTAATATGAAAAGCTTTGGAGATCATTACTGCCGCTTCTTGGCGAGTAATTTTATGATTAGGCTGCGCTTTTCCGCTTACCCCATTCAAAACACCAGCAGTATTTAATTTGATTAACGATTCGAAATACCATTTGTCAGGCTGCAGATCGGAGAATGGATTATCTCCCTTATCTATATATTTCATAATATTATTTATCATTGTTGCAAATTCGGCTCTTGTCACATCATCGTTCGGTCGGAATGAACCTTCATATCCATTTACAACACCGTATCCATTCCATCTATCGATCGATTCTTGCGCCCAATGGCCTTGCGCATCCTTCCAAGCTGCTCCCGATACTGGCGCAACCACTGTCGTTAACATTAATAGCATTGCAATCCCGAATGAAATGATGCGTTGTTTTGACTTTTTCAAAGGCGATACTCCCCCAGTTTGTAAAATATGATTGGAATAAAGTTGTGTTGTGCTATGACGCCATACATTACTCTACGAGATTTGCTCGACACTCCTTATCTCAGGTTGATTACAAGCTCCGTGCACAATAAATGTATGGTTGTCCTCCTCTGATTCATTTTGTGATCATACTTTTGCAGTGCAGCTAGCTGGTATACCTACTAACAGTATACATAGTATGGTAAATACTATCAATTGATGAACATAAATGCATTTATATTTCTGAGAACAATAAAATAATTAACTTTCGACTTTCGAAATAAATCTCCCATTACCGCAGGACAATTTCGTTAAACTTATTATCAATATCGTTTCACGCATAAATTGGTTTGGATCGCTTGTTCTTGGGTGAAAGCAGAGAAAAGAGCGCCCTCATGGCGCCCTTTTCTCCTAGTCTTTTAAAAAACATAAGAAGTACCCGTTGCGATTATCTCACCATCTGCATCCAAAGCTTCCACATGATAAGTATCCTTCTGTTGGGGCAATGTTGTAAACCAGTAGGAGTGCCCGTCATCAGCAGGAATAATTTCAGCCATTTTCTGAATGTCCCCTTCCTTATTCGTTATGCGGATTTGAGAAATCTGCGGGTCTATAATAGCACCGCAAAGGAGTGGAATTTCATCCAGCTTGAACGATCCAGTAGCAAAGCTGTTGGCGTCGGCGTCATTCGAATTCTCCGGCAACGTATACGCAGCACGCGTCTGCCTTTCCCATTTCTGTGAGACCCGCTCGTAATAATCCACTGCTACAGCCGCCTGTTGAGACTGATTTCGCGTCTTCGAGAAGATCAACATAATATCATTGCCGACGCTCTCCTTATACAGCATCTCCTTGCTGTTATCCATCACCTCTTCATCTTCATGAGGGAGGACATTATTAATTAATTGCTCCCACTCACTATCTGTAGGAGACTTCTTAGATAAAATCTGGTACATTTCCTCATCTGATAACACAGGGGCGGCTTGAATAGGCGTTTCAGGCAATCCAGCAGGCGGCTCAGGTATACCGGCCATATAGCTTTCACTGTTTCCTCCCTTGCTGCTCCATTCCCTGTCACTCAAAAATAGGATAAGCCCCATTAAACACAGGAGACCTACACCGGCTATAACTACCGGGCGCAGCACGGTTCTTGATTGGTTCTGAGCAGCAGTCGATGCGAATGCGTTGTCTTTGATCCGTACGGCCAATTGATCGGTGAAGGTTTTGCGGCTCAAGGGATTGTCCTTCAGTTCCTCGTACCAGTAAGGGTTAGATGGGCTCATTGATTATACGCTCCTCCTTTAATAAGGCTGACATTTTCTTACGTGCTCCGAACAGTCTGGATTTGACTGTCCCCTCGGGAATTTTCAATATGTGGGCAATGTCGCTCATGGATAGCTCGTATTTGGCATGAAGCACAAGCACCTCCCGAAATTTCACCGGCAAATTGAACACTTGTCTCCACACATGATTCGCCGTCTCTTTCTCCAGAAAGGCTTGTTCGGCTGAACGGCTGTATTCCTTGGAGACGGCAACATCCACTAGCAGCACCTTGCGAATAAAAGCCGTATTGCGATAATTATGGCTAATGTTTCGAGTGATTTTAAGCAGCCAGGTTTTAATAGATGCCTCGCCCCTAAAGGAAGTTACATGACGGTATACTTGCAAAAATACATCCTGCGTGATGTCGTCAGCCATGCTGCGGTTCTTCGTTAGGAAGTATGCAAAATTCCACACCTCTTGTCCGTGCTGCGTCATAAGCTCATCCAGCGTGAAGGGGTCCATTTCGGCTAGATATTTCAAAGAATCCTCGCTCAATTTATCCTCACCTCCACTATATAGACAATCCATCAAGCTTTACGGTTCATTAATGAACGCATAGCGCAAAAAACCGACTGCATCCGCCTATTGACGACAAGGCGATATTATAGAAGAATGAACTATTAAAAGGCTGGGCTTATTGGCTTGGGCTATTGCTCAATACTAACCTAGAAGGAGCATGATAGATATGAGCTATAAAATTGTATTTTTCGATCTGGATGGCACTCTATTAAACGAGGAGAAGCAGCTCCCCGCCGATGCGGCGGATGCCGTTCGCGAGCTGAAGAAACGCGGTGTGGAGCCCGTTATCGCTACGGGAAGGGCCCCTTACTTCTTCCTCCCAATTCTAGAGTCGCTTGGTATCGATTCCTATATCAGCCTGAACGGGGCCTATGTCGTGTATCAGGGCAAGCCGCTACTCAAGCGCCCGATCCCCAGAGCAGATTTGGAAAAGCTGGTAGCTCTGGCTGGCAGCCATCGGCATTCACTGGTGTTTGAAGGCGGGGAAGCTTATTTCACCGATAGCGAAGCGCATCCTTTCGTGGAAGAAGCCATCGCTTCGCTGCGTGTCGCTATGCCGGGCTTCGACCCGGGCTACTGGCGCAACGAAGATATTTATCAGGTCTTCCTGCACTGCGAGTCCCACGAGGAGCATTTGTACGAGCAGCTGCTGACAGAGTTAAAAATGGTCCGTTGGCATACAAAGGCGCTCGACGTGCTACCTTCCGATGGCTCCAAGGCGCTCGGAATCGATATGCTGCTTCGTCATTTGAAGCTTCAACCGGAACAAGCGGTCGCTTTCGGGGACGGTCTTAACGACAAAGAAATGCTGAAGCATGTTGGCCTCGGCATTGCGATGGGCAACTCACACCCTGAGCTGCTGCCGTTCGCCGACTTCGTAACAGCCCATGTCGATGAGGGCGGCGTCGTGCAAGGTCTGCAGCATGCCGGCTTGCTGCCCTGAGGACAAGCAGGCATAACCAAATAAAAAACCCCTCCGGCGGCAAACAGTGTCGGGTTCATCCTATCATGAACGCGTCCTTCACTGTCTGCCCCGAGGGGGATAATTAATCTTGCCTTGGCAAGCACTTGAGCTGCTTTATGGGAAGCTATGCTTTTTTCAATATCTCATCTATCTCTGTCTTCAGCAATAAGTATCTATGGACACTTCTCATTATGGAAACCTTAGTCAGCTTGTTCTTCTCCACAAACACCTTCATCTGGTCTTTAGTCAGACCGAGCAGCTTCCCTGATTCCGTAACCGTTAATACCTTCTCATTGCTTGTTGCATTGAACGTTTTCTTAACCTTTTGATTCCAGTCTTCGAACTCCTGCACATTCTCTCAACCTCTCTAATTCCATGTCATAAAGCTTCGTTTCACCAACTAATTACCTTTATTATAACATGGAATTCAGCTGACAGTTAAGAAGTTAAGAATATCTCATGATCTTGTTGCCTTCGCTGCTGCCTGCTACTCCCTGTGCCTGGTAAGAACATTCGGGTTCTCCAACAGCTCATAGAACAATTTAGGGATGGTAAAATGCTGATCCTTAACGATGAGTTCTGTAATCTCATCCCCAACATTTGTAGTAACCTGAGATTCCTTGATCGCCTCCACCTGATTATGAAGACGCTCCATCTGTTTATCGAGCGCGGCGGCGGAATCCGACGCTTCTTTCAGCTCTTGAAGAAGCTGCGGAGGAACTGCCTGATTGTATTTATAATAGATTTTATGCTCCAGACTCGCCCAGAAATCCATTGCTATCGTACGAATCTGCACCTCTACACATATCTGCTCCTGCCGATCCGACATAAACACGGGAACCTCAAGCAGAAGATGAAGGCTTTGGTAGCCATTTGGTTTGGGATTCTTAATATAATCCTTGACCTCTAATACTGTCAGATCGCTTTGTTTGCTCAGCATATCGCTAATGAGATAAATATCGGATAAGAAGGAGCAAGTAATTCGAAATCCAGCGATATCTTTAATATTGTCTTTTATGCCGTCAAAAGAAAGCTCGTACCCTTTCCGATGCAGCTTCTTCATGATGCTTTCCGGGGATTTCAACCGTGACTTGGTATGCTCAATCGGATTATAATCATGCAATAAATGGAATTCCTCATTCAGGATTTCGACCTTGGTCTCTAATTCCTGCAGCGCAAATTTATACATCATCAGGAATCTGGTAATTTCTCTCTTCATATTTTTGAATTGTTCGACTTGGTTTGGAGTCACTTCGCCTATTCCTTCCTGTGCCATATTGAGTTTCTCTTCCGCCCGCTAAATAACCTCATGCCCCTGTGAATACTGCGGCGCGACATTCTTCCTGAAAGCTTGCACGAACATCCATACCAGCTTCTGCAAATCTTTGTACCCCTCCGGCAGCGGCGTGTACAGTAGTCCCTTACAGTCAACAGACTCAAGGAAAATATCGCAGAACCGGTTTACCATGAAATCATTGTAGGCAAGATCATTCATTCGCAGACTATGCAGCACTTTGTGCATCTGAACGATTATATCGGTTGGGACAAGCCCGATATAATCAGGCTCCGCCAAGGGCAAAAGATATTTCAAATATACTGCCCGATGATTTTCTCCGGAGACGGCCTCAATCTTATCGAGAACCAGAGAAGGCAAAGATAATTCCGCGCGAAGCCCCAGCCATTTCATTGCTAAATCAAATACATATTGTTTGAAAGCATCCCTGTACACATCCTTAGGTACTACAGTTTCGGGTATCATAATACCTCACCTCGTTGTAGTTTTCCTCCAGCTCGGGGTTGTTTTTAAACCAATAGGCATTCCACTGTTTGAACAATATATCCAGCAGATGAACGTCCACTACGCCTTCTTTGATCATTTGGATCATGTCAACCTTATCCTTATTGCGGAAGGCTCCCAGTTTAGTAAACCAGATATCATGTGCATCCACATACATAACGTTAAGGTTGTCATACTTCCTGCTTACCGGCTTTAATCTCGATTTATAATCGGCCGGCAGGTAGAAATAATGTTCATCGAACACCTCAAGACCATGCTCCGAGAAAACTCTGGAGAATCTCGACGGGATGATAACTACATCATTGGACCCCCGATTATTTGCTCTGGCCAACACAATCGCGGAATATCCAACAACAAATACTTCTATTAATGGTTTTCCATGAAGAGCCTTATCGACTTCCTCGAAGAGCCGAAGTATGCTTTCCTCCGTGCTGAATGCTTCATTGCCCATTCGCTCCACCCCCTCAGCCATAGTATATACAGCGCCATCCCACCATTTCTATCTATTATTATATACAAAAACAGTCCAGTTACACTTCACTATAGTTGTGTAACATCATTTATAGTACATAAGCTACAGGGAAATAGTTGAGGACTCTACTCAAAAAGCATCTGTGAAGTCGACGTCAATCGACATTTTTCTGCCACAAGCATGCATCTTCTCCCTAAAAATAGGAACTGTAAATAAAAGGGATTAAATCTACTATTATTCTCGTTGATAGTCATTTGTACGAGATGAATTTCTATTAACAACATATTGCGGTTGTTGGAAAGGGTTTGGCAAGCAGCCTCCATTTTTCCGAAGGATGATTCACTTGGCATGCTGCGATTGTTTTAGGTTTATTATCGGTTTCTTGTTCGGCATTTGCTGCTTAAAAACAGTGGCACAATGGGATTTGAGGATGATTGGGAGTTAACAGACGGTGTTTCTGGAGTGTCGGGAAATGAAAAAAAAGCTTCCGTTACCACATAATTTGTGGTCACGAAGAGCTTCTTAAAGCGGAGCTTACAGACGGAAATTTGCCGTCTGTAAGTCCGTATTTATTTCGCCAGGTATCCGACTGCAGCCTCAATCGCGAATGGGCTCACCTTCACCGCGCAAACCTTAAAGCCCGGCATTCTGCATGTTGGGTCCAGCGCCTGATTCGTAATCTTGTTCACGTTCTGCGTATCGCCCCAATGCATCGGAACGAATACCGTATCCTCACGGATGTCGCTGCTGTATCGACAGCGGACGAATATCGTCCCGCGAACGGACTCCAGCTTCACGAGCGCTGCATCTTCAACACGGTACTTTTTAGCCGTGCGCGGATGAATCTCCATGAACGATTCTACATCACGCGCAGCCAAGGAATGACTCCTCCGCGTCTGCACGCCTGTCAAATATTGCGTGAGCACGCGGCCTGTTGTCAGGTACAGCGGATAATCAGCACTGACCTGTTCCTTCGGCAGATGATTCTGCACGGGGATCATCTCCGCTTTGCCGTCCTCATGCGCGAACGTTGACTCGAACAGCCGCTTTGCACCGGGATGGTCTGGTGCAGGGCAAGGCCAGTAAACACCTTCCTCCTTGCGCAGCCGATCATAGGTGATGCCATAGTAATCGGCAATCCCGCCCCGGCTCGCAAGACGGAGTTCCTCGAATATGCTCTCGGCTGATGAGAAGCCGAAATATTTCCCTTTGCCGAGCTTCTCCGCAATCTCACATAGAATCTCCCAGTCATGCTTCGCTTCGCCCGGTGCAGGTCGGCTCGATTGTCTCAGCAATACACGGCCTTCGAGGTTCGTCAGCGTTCCTTCATTCTCCAGGTAAGCAGTTGCCGGCAATATCAGGTCCGCCAACTGAGCCGTTTCTGACATAAGCATATCAGCGACAACGAGGAAGTCCAGCTTGCGAAGCCCTTCCTCCACGAAATTGGCATTGGGATTCGATACGATCGGATTGGAGCCCATAACGAACAAGCCACGAATCTCCTGCTCATGCACTTTCTCCATCATCTCGTAAGCAGATACACCTTTCTCCGGAAGCTCGCTCGGATCAATTCCCCATACATTCGCCACATATGCGCGGTCTTCAGCATTTTCTATCAAGCGATAGCCCGGAAGCTGGTCGGCCTTCTGCCCATGCTCCCGGCCACCCTGTCCGTTCCCTTGGCCCGTTACCGCGCCATAGCCGCTGCCTGGCTTGCCGATCTTGCCGGTTAACAGCACAAGGTTCAGGAAGTTCCGCACAGCCATGTAACCATCTGTCTGCTGCTCGACACCGCGAGCGGTGAAGACCATGCCCGTCGATGCCTTGCCGTAAGCAAGCGCCGCCTGACGGATCAGCTTCACCGGAACACCGGTAAGCTCGGCGATTGCGTCCAAATCCAGCTCCTCCAAGTGGGCCTTGAGCTCAGCAAATCCTTTCGTCCGCTGCTGCACAAAGCCCTCATCGATCAACCCCTCGTCCAGCAGAACCTTCAGCATGCCGTTCGCCAGCGATGCATCCATGCCGGGCTTCACACACAGGTGCAGATCAGCCATGCGAGTTGTACCTGTTTCCCGTGGATCTATCGCAATGATATAAGCGCCCTTCTCCTTAGCCCTTGTGAAGTAAGGCATCAAGGTCGGCTGGCACTCTGCAATATTCGTGCCCGCAAGCACGATGCATTTCGCGAGCTCAATATCCGCCAGTTGATTCGTCAGACCTCGATCCATGCCAAATGCCTTATTGCCTGCGGAAGCTGCTGCAGACATACAGAACCGTCCATTGTAATCAATGTACTTGCTGCGAAGAGCAATTCGGGTGAATTTGCCGAGCAAATATGCCGATTCATTGGTCAACGAGCCACCGCCGTATACACCGACGGAATCCTTCCCATATTGACCCTGCAATGCGGTGAATTTCCGCTCAATAAGGCTGTAAGCTTCCTCCCAGGAGATGCGTATGAATTGACCGTCCTTCTTCATCATCGGATGAAGAAGACGCTCTCCAGTCAGCGCATGCTGGTAGGCATTCATCCCCTTAATGCAGAGACGCCCCTCGGATGCCGCATTCGGTGTCGGATTAACCGTATAGACAGGGCGCTTGCCAGTCTCCCTCTCTTCAATAATCTGCATTTTGCACTGTACGCTGCAGAACGGACATTGCGTATCCATGACCAGCTTCGACAAGCCGTCCTGTTGCTCTATCACTTGATTCATATCGCTCAGCTCACTTTATCAGAGCAGCCGTCAGCTGCGGATTTACTTGATTGTGTTCCGAATGCCGATTCACTTCATTCAGCCTTGCCATCAGATCCGCGCGGAACAACAAGTCGAATAAAGCTTCGCGAAGCTGCAGCAGCCCCACACGTTCAACCCACTGCCCTGTTGTCTCCCCGAAATACGCATCCTCCCGATACCATTGCAGGAAGGATGCTGACATCTCCAGTGCCCCAGCCTCTGCAGGCTCCATGCACAGCAGCTGTCCCTGTCGAAGCTGGGCGTTCCCGCTGCCGCCAACATAGATTTCCCAGCCTCCCGGCACACCGACGATCCCCAGATCCTTCATCAGCGTTCCTGCACGATGGAGCGGACTGCTGGACACTGCCACGAATACGGGTGCGGGCATTTGCAGATGCTCAAGCTTCCGTTCAAGAGCGGCGCCCATCCCGACAGAATCCTTTATGGCACTGCCATCATAACGGATACCGTGGCAGGTCGCAACAGAAGCAATCCGTCTGCCATACACCTGACCACTGCCACTACGGCTGCCACCGCTTATGCCACGATTGCCATTGGCACTACTGCCGCCTTCAGCAAGACCCAACTCCTCTCCTATCGAATCGACATGCTGCGATTCGATGCCGAGCAAATCCAGATGAGCCCCGCCAGCCAGCTTGGCAAGCGGAATATTGTACTTCTCAATGACATCCGCAATTTTCCTCAGCTGCTCAGCGCTTGTGACGCCGCCATACATGCGAGGAACAAGCGCATACGTGCCGTCTGCAAGCATGCTCGCAGACGATGCCTGCGGCGACGAGATCGGAGCCTTCCCAATCGTGGCGAATTGCTCCGCCTCCCCGCTCGCAATGACTTCGCTTTGCACCGCACCAACATAATACTGCAGTGCAGGTCGGCATACGCTGCAGCCGCCTGCCTGCAGCCAGCCCAGCCCATTCATCGCTTGATCTGCTGATGTGTAGCCGCCGCTGCCCAGCGCTGTCCGCAGCTCTTCATGGTCCAACGTTGTGCACGCGCACACCTTCTCCTTCTCCGGTTCTGGCGCATCCTTGCTCTGCAGCGCAAGCTCCAGAATCGCAGATACGAGCGGCTTGCAGCCGCCGCATGTACTGGAGGCTCTCGTACATGCGCGAACCTCATCGACGGTCTCCAAGCCGTTCTCGCGAACGGCATCCATTATGGTTCCCTTAGTTACTCCATTACAAGAGCATACCGTCTCCTTATCCGACAGCGAGCAGACATAAGCTTCATCAAAACCACCGCCAGCACCTGCGGCAGCTGCGGTATCCAGCACCGATATATCCGCCTGCTGCTTAATGTAGCCGAGCAGCTTATTTCCTTCGCTGCTGTCACCGAACAAGACAGCTCCGACGATTTTGTTATCGCGTACAGAAATTTTCTTATACGTATTGCGGATTCCATCGAATGCCTTGACAGAGGTCGTAATCTCCGCATCGCGAATTTCCCCGGCTGAGAACACTTCAACACCGGAAACCTTCAGCTGCGAATAGAGAATGGAGCCCTCGTAAGCCTCAGCCTCAACGCCGCAAATCTTCTTGGCCAGCACCTTGCCCTGCTCATAAAGCGGCGCAACAAGTCCGTATACCATGCCGCGATGCTCTGCGCATTCGCCAACCGCGTACACATCCGGCACATCGGTCTCCATATAATCATTGACGACGATGGCCCGATTCGTCTCAATGCCGCTGTCTGCCGCCAGCTTGATGTTCGGACGAACGCCGACCGCGATGACGACCAGATCCGCCTCCACCTTGCTCCCGTCCTTGAACAGCAGACCTTCAACCCGCTTCTTGCCGAGAATCTTCTCCGTCTGCTTCTTGAGCAGGAAGCGCATTCCCTGCTTCTCCAGTTCCTGGCGCAGCATCCCCGCCGCCGTAGGCGTCAACTGCCGCTCCATCAGATGGTCAAAAATATGAACAACGTGAACCTCCATGCCCAGATTGAGCAAGCCCCTCGCAGCCTCCAAACCAAGCAGACCGCCGCCGATCACGACGGCTTTCTTGTAGCTTTTCGAAGCTTCGAGCATCGTCTGGCAATCTTTAATATCCCGAAAAGCCGTTACCCCCGGCTTGTCGGCCCCCGGCAGCGGAAGCATAAACGGCAGCGAGCCAGTTGCAATAATGAGATGATCGTAGCTTAGACTGCGTCCGCTGTCGCTGACTACCAGCCGTGACTTCGTATCGATGCGCTCAACCGTTTCACCCGTGTACAGCGCAATATCATTATCCTTGTACCACTGCCAATCATTGATCGTAATATCATCTACCTTGGTATCGCCTTGAAGCACTTTAGAGAGCATGATGCGGTTATAGTTCGGATGCGGCTCACTGCCGAAGATCGTAATCTCGAATCGGTCAGGCGCCAGCTTCAGAATCTCTTCGACACACCGCACACCCGCCATCCCGTTCCCTACGACAACAAGTTTTTGTTTCCCCATATTGCACAACCTCACATTCCGATGCTGAAGTTCTTCCTTATCCACCCAATCGATCAAGCCATCGCGACTTTTTTCGCAGCCTTCAGCCGCTTGGTTGCAAGGTTCATCCACAAACAAGCACAGGCAGTTATCATTAGCAGCACGAAGCCCAATGTATAGGCGCCTGACAAATCGTTAATAATACCAAGCACAATCGGCGGGAAGAAGCCTCCTATGCCGCCAGCCGCGCCCACAATACCCGTTACAGCGCCCGTATTGCCTGTCGACACCTCAGGGACCATCTTGAATACGGCTCCATTGCCAAGTCCAAGCAGCACCGACGCCATCAAGCAGCCCACGCTGAAAGCTACAAAATGCTGCAGCGACAGCGCCATCACAAGCGCGCATACCGCGATGCCGGCGAACACAACCGCAAGCACTTTGCGCGAGCCGAGCCGGTCAGCCAAGTAGCCGCCTAGCGGACGAATGAGTGTCGCCACGACGACAAAGCCTGCCGTCTTCAAGCCCGCATCTGTCACTGACAGCTGGAACAATTCCTTCAGGAATGTCGGCAAATATACGCTGAAAGCAACAAACCCGCCAAACGTCAGGAAGTAGAATATCGATAGAAACCACGTCGGCTCTTGCTTCAGAACCTCCATGGATTGTTTGAATGTCTTCGTCTGTGCAGGTTTAGGCAGCTCCTTGGTTCCGAGCCAGAAGATCAAAGTTACAACCACGATCATAATGGCAAGACTCCAGAATACCCAAGACAGGCCATAACGGCTGAAAATAATCGGGATGGAGAAGTTCGCCACCGCTCCACCCAAGTTGCCTAACCCTGCTAATCCAAGTATGAGCCCTTGTCGTTCCGGCGTAAACCATCTCGATACATAGGTCAGCGAGACCGCGAATGTCGTACCGGCCATGCCGATGAACAGCGCACACAGCAGGAGCATCCAATAGGATTGCGCCCATCCTGCCAGCAGCAGCGGAAGTGTAAGGAACAGCATCGTTGCGGTGAACACCTTTTTCCCGCCATATCGGTCTGTATAGATGCCCATCGGAATCCGCAGAATTGAGCCTAGCAGAATAGGCGTTGCGATCAGCACACTTTTCTGAAGAGTGCTTAACTGGAAAATCTCTTGTATTTGCCCCGCGATGGGGGAGAATACACTCCAAATAACGAATGAGGCCGTCATAGCCAATGTAGATAACCCAAGCGCCCTCGCAGATCCATTGTGTCGCATCGTAATATCTCCTATATTTCCATTCTCAATGCCGGTATGTTTCACACACACCCACAAATTTAATCTAAGAGGCCAGAATGCTCTCATCTGTAATATGCAGCCACATGTCGCCGCTTTGCTCATCTACTTCAACCTCAAAGGAGGCTACGCAGCCGTCATCCGGGGCTTGGACCTGACCATCATGCAGATCAATCTTCCAATCATGCAGCGGACAGTATACGTGGTGGTCGCAGACGATTCCTTCCGAAAGCTTGCCCGCCTTATGCGGACAACGGTTCTCAATCGCCTTGATCGCACCTCCCGACAGCTTGAACATCGCTATCTCTAACGATCCGATCCGAACAACCCGTGATCTCTTCTCCGCAATTTCCGCAATATTCCCTACAAGTATCCGTTTCATATATGTTGTCATCCTCTCGCTTACAGAATGGATGGTGCAGCTTGTGTATCCATGGGCTCAAACGTCCGGCGAAGCTCCGGCTTCTCAATAATCTCTCTCCAAGGCTCCTTCATCAAATCCAATGCTTTCTCAATGCGTCCCACCAGCGCGAGCCGATCTTCCCTGCTCTCAAGCGCAGCTTTGACGGTATCCAGTCCTACGCGCTCCAGCCATTCAGCCGTCCGCTCATTGTACTTGCCTGTCTCGCGATAATACTGCAGGTACGCGCCTGACCACTCCAGCACTTCCTCCTCCGTCTTCACTTTGCACAGAAGATCCGTACCGCGAAGCTTCGTTCCTCCGTTGCCGCCGACATGCAGCTCCCAGCCGCCATCGATGGCGACAACGCCGAAGTCCTTAATCGTCGCCTCCGCACAGTTGCGCGGACAGCCCGACACAGCCATCTTCACCTTCGCAGGCGTGCTCAAACGCTCGAACCGCTTCTCAAGCTGAATGCCCATCCCGATGGAATCCTGTGTGCCGAACCGGCAGAAGGTGGAGCCGACGCAGGTTTTAACGGTACGCAGCGTCTTGCCGTAGGCATAACCGGACGGCATATCAAGATCCGCCCACATGCCCGGCAGGTCCTCCTTCTTCACACCGAGCAAGTCGATGCGCTGACCGCCCGTCACTTTAACGAGAGGCACTTCATATTTCTCCGCGATTTCCGCGATTTTCTTCAAGTCCTTCGGTGTCGTTACACCACCATACATTCTTGGTACAACAGAGTACGTGCCATCCTTCTGAATGTTCGCATGGTTGCGCTCGTTCACGAAGCGGGACTCTCTCTCGTCCTCATGCTCTTCCGGCCATACCATGCCGAGATAGTAGTTGAGCGCCGGGCGGCACTTGGAGCAGCCCTCCGTGTTCGACCATTCCAGCACGTTCATAACTTCCTTCGAGGTCGTCAGGCGCATACTGCGAATCGCTTCGACCACTTCATCGCGTCCAAGCGTTGTACAGCCGCAAATCCCTTCCTTGACACTCTTCACGCCGTCGGCTCCAAGCACATAGGTGAGCACATCTCCAACAAGCGGTTTACAACCACCGCAGGAGCCGGATGCCTTGGTGCAAGCCTTGATATCATTGATGCTGGAGCAGCCCTTCTCCTGAATCGCCTGCACGATCGCACCCTTGGATACGCCATTGCAGCCGCACACAATCTCGTCATCGCTCATAGCGGCAACAAGGTCTACACCGGATTTGGTCTTGCCTCCGCCTTCGCCGAGAAGCACTTCCTTCTCCTTGCCGGTCACGTCCTCGCCGTTGCGAATCATAGCGAACAGGCGGGAGCCGTCGCTTATATCTCCGAATAATACAGCGCCGATTACTTTGCCGTCCTTAATGACAGCCTTCTTATAAATGCCTTCAAAATCATCCTGAACACGAACAGCACGCGTATCCGGTCCGTCTGCATAAGCGCCTGCGGAGAATACGTCCACGCCCGACACCTTCAGCTTCGTGGATACGACAGAGCCCTGATAGCCGCCCGTCTCGATACCGGCAAGCCGCTTCGCCAGCACTGCACCCTGCTCATAAAGCGGAGCAACCAAGCCGTAAGCAACACCGCGATGCTCGACACATTCGCCGACAGCGTAGATGTTGGGCACACTCGTCTCAAGGAAGTCATTGACCACGATTCCGCGGTTAATCTCAATGCCGCTGCTCTTGGCAAGCGCGATGTTCGGACGAATACCTACCGCCATAACAACGAGATCAGCATCGACCTCCATGCCATCCGTGAAGCGGACGCCGGTCACTCTCTTCTTGCCCAGAATGGAATCGGTGTTCTTCTTCAAAAGGAACTTCATCCCTTGACGCTCAAGCTCAGCTCTCAGCATGATGGAAGCCGTCTGGTCCAGCTGCCTTTCCATCACATACTCGTGAATATGGACGACCGATACTTCCATATTCAGATTGAGCAATCCGCGCGCCGCCTCCAGGCCGAGCAATCCGCCGCCGATGACGACAGCTTTCTTGTGCTTCTTAGCCGTCTCGATCATCGTCTCGCAGTCTTTAATATCACGGAAGGCGATAACGCCCTCCTTATCCGCTCCCGGCAGAGGAAGCATGAACGGCAGCGAGCCTGTCGCGACGATCAGCTCATCGTACGGTACGCTTATGCCCCCATCCGTGCTGACAAGCTTGCGGGCAGTGTCAATTTTGCTAACAGTATGCCCCGTGTGAAGCGTAATATGGTTCTCCTCATACCAGGACCAGTCATTGATCACAATATCCTTCATGTCCGCATCCCCTGCCAGAACAGAGGAGAGCAGAATTCGATTATAGTTGGGATGCGGCTCGCTCCCGAAAATTGTAATGTCATAAAGGTTCGGTGAAAGCTTCAATAATTGCTCGATGCAGCTAACTCCAGCCATTCCATTCCCGATCAAAACCACTTTTTTCTTCATTGCGTTCACTCTCCTGTAGCAGATCTAAACTAACATAGAATGTAATGTAAAGACGAAATGACTCTTGTTCCTATAAATTAATGTTAACAAACATGACATAAACTCTTGTTTCTAATGTAACCGAATTATCCATTAAGTTCAACAAGAAATTGCAGTAATTTTGTCCATTTCAACAAAACCTATCGATTTTAACGAACAATATTAAGTTTTTCTTATCGTTTTGTTCGCTTTTCCTGATGGCAGCGCATTCAATTTTCACCCCGATATAAGAGTGTCAAATGAGTTGACTGCTAATGATAAGTTATGTAACACAAATAAGCCATTAACCTGAAATCGGCTAATGGCTGAAGCTCGCTTATTTAGAACGCTCTACCGTTTATAATTTTATTCCAATTGACTGAAGAAATTCGTCTTCCTTCTCATAATCGAGCTTCATTCGATATTTGCGATCGATTGCAGCTGGGAGATGCTCGACCTCCCACTGGATCGTCTTGCTCAGCCCTTCTTCCCAAGAAACGCTTTCCTTATAGCCAAGCTCTTCCCGTATGCGGCTGGAATCTACTATGAGCTGCTGCGAAGTGTTGAGAGGGAATTGAAGCTGCTCTGGCAGATCGCTCTTCGGGACCCTAACAATATCGCCTTGCCACCCTAGCTGTTCACCAATCTTTTGCACAAAATCAATCATCAGCGGAGCTTCCGGCTCCCCCACATTGTATATACGTCCGGCGGAACGGCTGTCTACAACCGCCAATACGATAGCCAGAGCAGCATTCTCAACATAAGCATGCGTCCAGCGCCACTGTGCGAATGCCTCATCCAGCACAATATAGGGGCGCCGATCAACGATCCGCTGCAAATTCAAGTAAGAGAATAAACGATGCTGACTGTCCTTCGGTCCATAGATGGCTGGAAGTCTTACTATCGTACCCGCTGAAGAATCACAATCCATAACGGCTTGCTCCACCAGTATTTTTTCATATCGATTGCACCAATCGTCCGCTGCCTTGGAGCTGTCCCCATATGGATAGAATGTCTCTCGCAATCTGGAGCTCTCCGTAATCGGAGTTGCTTCCAGCTCCAGATCTCCTGTCTCGCTGCCCCTGACCAGTCCATAGGCGCGATAGACATCCTGACTGCTGACCGCCACAATTCGCTGCGCGATCCCCGCGAACGTTCTCACCAGCATGTCCGCATCCTCTTGTGTGGACGGAATCATATCAAGAACAACCTCAGGAGCGAGCCTTCTGAATTCTTCCCGCCTCTCCAGCATGCGAGTTCTGTCGCCATAGAGATGGGCAACCGCTGACGGAAGCTCCACTGCCTCCTGCCCGCCTCGATGAAAAACCGTCACTTGATGCCCCCTCTCAACGAGCAGCTTCACGACATGCGGACCTATAAAAGATGTTCCCCCAATAATTAATATTCGCATGAACCATCATCCCCATATCCGTATCCATATCCATATCCATACTCGTATCCGTATCCGTATCCAAATACTGCTGCCCCTATTGTAAACGAACAAGTCCCTATAGTGGATACGGAAGGCATTGGAATGGTCATGATGGTCATGATGGTCATGATGGTCATGATGGTCAAACTGGATTATTAGTATAGCGCGATTACTATAAACCCTCTTGGTTCAATGCCCGGATACCGAGGATATTCCATAGTAATCAGAGAGCTTGTAGAAGCTGATAATGAACTCCGTATATTCCCCCTCCCTACTAGCAACCTCGATTCCGATCCGTAATGTCTCCGCGATTTGCTTGGCATAATAGAGCCCCATTCCTGTTGACTTCGTTCCCGTCCGGCCATTTCTACCTGTGAAGCCTTTGTCAAAAATTCTCGCGATATCCTCTCTTGGAATACCAATGCCGCTATCCTTAATATGGATATGGCAAGCTCGCTCCTCTTCCCTTGTCCATATGTCCAATCGCCCATTGTTAGGCATATATTTGCTGCTATTATTAAGAATTTGACCCACTATGTAATGAATCCACTTTCGATCGCTTATGACATGGAACGATTGCAGCTCTGTATGGATTTCTATGTTTTTATGAATAAAGAATAACGCATTCTCCTTGAGTGCGGCTCTTAGCACTAGACATACATCGACTTCCTCGGCTGCGATATCCTCATCATAATGATTCGCTCTTGCAACATGAAGAATTTGATTGACCCTGAACTTCATTTGCTCAGTCTGGCCTCGGAACGGGTAAGCAGCTTCACTCCCCATATCCTCAAGCAGCAGCTCGCATACTGCGAGATTCACCTTCATATCATGCACCCACTGCGTGATGTACTCCTGAAATTCATTCATGCCCCGTTTATAATTCTCTTCTCTCTCGCGATGCAGACGACGCTGATCCGCTAAAGCTCCAGCAAGCATATCCATATAAAAATCCCCCTTATAGGAGGACACGATCTGTTCGATATTTCCCCCGGGATCCTGGAGAATACGCCCGTATTTCTTCTTGGCGCTGAACAATCCGGCCGTCATCATGGCAAGCTGTACGATTATGACGAGCAGATTCATATAGATCATATCTGCAGCGCTCCGGCTAATAGCAAAGCTGCTGTACAGAACGCTGTTGATAATGATCAGGATCATAACATGACTGAGAATCCAAAGCTTATGGACTCGAATATAATCGATTAGCCTCATGGAATGATATACCCCATCCCTTTTTTCGTACGAATATAATCAGGCGCACCTATATCCTCCAACCGCTTCCGCAATCGATTCAAATTCACCGTAAGCGTGTTTTCATTGACATAGCAATCATCGTCCCACAGCTGCTTCATCAGTTGCTCTCTGGAAACGACCCTGCCCTTTCTCTCCATCAGTATACGCATAATTTTGAATTCATTTCTGGTAAGCTCAATACTCTCATTTCCACAATGAATTGCAGCATCATTCAAATTAAGCAGAATATCTCCACAAGCGAGCACATGCTGGTCTGTCGTTCTATACTCATATGTGCGCCTAATGATGGCCTGCAGCTTGGCAACAAGCACATGCGGATCAAAGGGCTTCTGGATGTAATCATCCCCGCCGTTATTAATCGCCATCACAATATCCATGCTGCTTTCTCTTGAAGAGACGAAAACAATGGGCACACTGGACACTTCTCTTATCTTCTTGCACCAATAGAATCCGTCATAGGCTGGAATATTAATATCCATGAGAACAATATGCGGTTCTGCTGCCCCATACTGCTCCATAATATGGTCGAAGTTTTCGCAGATCACCACTTGGAAGCCCCATTGAAGGAGCAGGCCCTTCATCGCTTCCGCCATTGGCCTGTCATCCTCTATAAGCAACAGCTTGTATCTGGCAATCCCTGTATTCGCCACCAACTCCACCGCCTTATTTTCCATAGACCATTCTTGTATAATTTCTGCTTATTCCGATATAGAAGCCAAGCATAATCATTCCAAACAGCCCTGTTCCGTAAACCATTTGCAAGGCGAACCTTACGTTCATAATCTCCTCCAGCATATTCATCGCGACAATGCTATGTATGATTCCCACGACAACAGGCAGCAGAAAAGCGATGCCTACTTGCAAATAAACGGATTTCTGAATCTCGCTCTTGCTCATGCCAATCTTCTTCAGAATCGCATATTGCTCTCTGTCCATGAACGCATCGCCAAGAAGCTTGAAGTAAATGGTACTGAACGTAGCGAGTACAAAAACGAGAAACATGATCAATCCAAGGAAGAAAAATATCCCCAGCGCATAGTAGTCCCAAATATACGGCTCGCCATAGAGATGCACGTTGTCTGCTCCCCCTGATACAGTCCCAGCAAGATGCTTCACCAGTTCCCCAGCTTGTTCTGTCTCTGCAAGCTGAATGCCACTCCAGATGATTTCTGAACCATTCCCCTTCAGCCGCTCATATTCACGATCCTGCACGACATATAGATTCATTTTACCATACGAAGCGGTGTTCCCTATAAAAGGAAACTGCAAGCTCTCCTTAACCTCATACTTCTGCCCATTCAGTCTGACCGCTTGCCCTTCCACCTGGATCGGTGAAGCCATCGTATTGGCATTCAGAATAAAGATAGACTCCCCCTCCCCGGGCTGCAGCTCCTCCAACAAGCGCTCGTGAGTCTCATCGTTCAAAAATGCCAACGTCCTCTTAACCTCAGAATAACTCGCTAGGATCGCTTTATTATTGTGGTCAACTCTTTTATTGCCCCCTGGATATTCAGCGTGAGCGAGAACAAACCGAATTTCATTCACACCAACTCGCGAACCATCCCATCCTCTGAGCGCTTCTGCCGCCATGTCCCTGGTTCGCTCATCATTGCTTTCATAACCAAGACTATAGGGCGCTTCTATTCTGGCATGCTCCTCTGCAAACTGCCTGAAGGACAAGCTGACGCTGAAGGCTGTCACTGTCGCTGCTGCAAGTATCGCCGTCATCGCCAAGCTTCTGTAATTCAACTTCAGACGGAAGAAGACGTTGCTCAGACTGACAAGCCGCACATCTCTGTAGACAAACCCTTTGGATGCCATTAATCTGCTTAATATAATCGCTAGAAAACTCCCGAAGAACAAGTAAGTGCCCAAGCACACCAGTATGAGAATCGCCATAGAGGCGATCAGCAGATCCAATTCCCACCGTTTAAAGTTAATCGCAAGCATGTACCCCGCTGTAATGAGAAGGACGCCGAGGAAACCCCGTTTCACATCCAATTTGGGAACCGGCTGCTTCTCTACAGCCGCATGAAGCATATCCAATAACCGGCTTCGCTTCACGATCCTGTAATTTCTCAAGCCCAGCACGACAAACAATACAACGAAGACAATCACAAGCTGCAGAACAGCCTCTGAAGACACCGTAAACGGCAGCTCTGCATCGAGGAACATCGCCTTGCCCAGAAGCATAAAGAACAACTTGGAGAACAACAAGCCTACAGGCAAACCGATTAATAAGGATAGTCCGCCCAGCAGAATGCTTTCAATCGCCATGACCCTTCCGATCCGCGAAGAGCTGATTCCCATCAACATGTACAGTCCCGTTTCCTTCTGTCTCTGCTTGAAAAAGAAGCCATTGGCATGCCACATGAAGAATACGACTGTGCAGAGCAAGACGAAGCCGCATGTCATGCTGGCAACTACAGCAGATTGCAGCTGCTCCGTCAGCTCCACGAAAGCCTCATTGTACTGGATAGCGACAAAGTTATAGTAGGTGGCAACCACCACGACAAGCACGATGAGATAGAAGCCGTAGATGTTCAGATTATTCTTCAGCAGCTTATAGGCCAGCCTATAGGCGTTCATAATTCGACCCTCCCATTACAGCGAGCATATTCAGAATCCTCTTGAACAGCTCCATCTTGTTGCCGTCGCTATCCAATCTCCCATGAATGCTGCCGTCCTTCAAGAACAGGATACGATCACAATAGCTTGCTGCCGTAGCATCGTGAGTTACCATAATAATGGTCGTTCCCAGCTTATGGTTGATGCTCTTCAAACACTCCAGCACCTCAGAGGATGACTTGGAGTCCAGCGCACCTGTCGGCTCGTCGGCAAAAATCACTTTGGGTGATGCAATAAGCGCTCTACAGATCGCCGCCCTCTGCTTCTGTCCGCCAGATAATTCATACGGATATTTATCCAGCTGCTCTATAATCCCCAATATTCCCGCAAGCTCCTCTATCTTGCTCAGAATAACCGCCGCCTTCACATTATTCAGAGACAACGGCAAGGCTATATTGTCCCTCACGGTCATATTGTCCAGCAGATTAAAGGCCTGGAAGACGAACCCGATCGTATCACGCCGAAATCTGGCAGCCTCCTTTTCCTTAATCCGCGCAATATCATGGCCATCCACAAGCAGCTTTCCTGACGTAGCCGCATCAATTGTGGACATCATGTGCAGCAAGGTTGTCTTGCCGGAACCAGAGGGACCCATAATACCAACGAACTCGCCCTCCATAATATCCAGGCTCACATCCTTCAACGCTCTGAATGCGCCTGTGCCGCCATATTCCTTGCTAACATTGGAAACTTCAATGATCTTCCTCATCGCAACATCCCCGATATATGAATTTGAATTGCTTCGTGTCTCCATTATAGATGGTTATCCCAATGCCCATCTATCGCTGCAGGTTACATTTCCTATACCGAATGTGACATTATTGTCATCAAGCGCATGGCACCCCATAACACAAAGAAGACCCTATCGCGAATCGCGAAGGGGCCTTCCGCTCAAGCTGCCTGCGGTCGACCGACCGCCGTCATGCAGCGCAACACCGCATGCTGGTTCTAGCTGCAGATGAAGCCGTCTCTGTATGGCTTGTTTTCCTTACCAAATGCTGCCCAGCTTCCATGCCTGCAGCTTCGTCACCCTTATCTCGCCCTGCTCGCTGAACAGCTGCACGCCATTGCTTTGAGCATGGGGATACACCCGGCTGGACAAAGCAACTTCACCGTCATTCGCGAACACTTCGATCGAGCTCTTATCGATGAAAATATGCAGCTTCAGCGTTCCTCCTGCTGCAAGCGGCAAAGGCGCTTTGCTGATGATCTTGTCGCCCTTGCCAGCCTTCTCCAAATCCGCAATGAGCATCTGTTCCGTGAAGCTGTAATAAATGCTGGAATATTCGGAGCCATTGGCGGATTTTCTCAAGTAGAAGCCAAAGCTGCCTCCGTTCATCGCCTTTGTGTCAAACTCGCAGATGATTTCAAGCGCATCTCCGTTTAGATCGGGAAGATCCATCACACTATTCCCTGATACCGTCAGATCGCTATACATGGACTGCTCTCCGCGCAGAAGCTCCAGTTCCTGAACCGGATTGACAAGCACATTGCCCGAAGCAGATAGTGTCAGCTCCCTTGGGATCGTCATCGCTCCTGCCCAGCCGTCCTTCTGCGTCGGCATTTCCGCTCCCCACATATCCATCCAGCCGACCACAATTCGGCGTCCCTCTTTATCGAGGAAGGTTTGCCCGGCATAGAAATCCCGTCCGTAATCGGCCTCTGCATAGTGATCCATTGTGAAGCGGCCTGTCCCGTAATCGAAATCACCGACCATAAATATATTTTTGCCATTCTTCATATTCATCGGCGAGATCATAAGGACATATTTGTCGCCTAATGGGAAAAGGTCCGGGCACTCCCACATATCGCCCATTCCGTTCGCGCTTTCCGCCGCAACGCTGAAGAACTCCCAATCCTCTCCATCATGCGATTTGTACAGCACAACTCTTCCCGCATTATTCTTGGAAGTGCCGATCGCCATATAGAACAGGCCCTCATGCTTCCATACCTTCGGATCTCGGAAATCCTCGGAGGATTGCTTTCTATCATTCTTGACGACAGGGTTGCTCTTCGGCTTGACGAAATGAATGCCGTCCTCGCTGACTGCCATGCTTTGAACTTCCTTCGGGTTCCTTCCATGATCATGAGAGGTATAATACAGCAGCAGCTTGCCGTCATGCTCGACAGCACTGCCTGAGAAGCATCCCTTCTCATAGCTCTGATCCGGACTTAGCGCGACGGGCATATGCTCCCAATTCACCAGGTTGCTGCTCTTCGCATGACCCCAGTGCATCGGCCCCCATTCTGCGCCATACGGGTAGTATTGATAGAAGACATGATAGTCGTCCTTATAATGAATAAGACCGTTGGGATCATTAATCCAGCCCACGGGAGCCATGATATGATAATTGAGCCTCCATCTGATATCGGGATCAATCGGATGGCCGCTTATATAGGCATTCGCCTTTTCAAGCGTGTACTGATTGCTTATTTTCTCATTCTGTTCGATTTCCACTTGCAGAATCTCTTCCACCTGAGCGAGCGTCGGCAGCGCATTGATCGCACCTTTGCGGGATACGGCAACGGAGCCGCAGGCATTGGCCAGACTGATCATATGCAGCAGCTTGACCTGATCGACAAGCACCTGCGGGAATGCTTTCACACCTGTCTTCCAGAGCTGGTAGAGCACGCCCGCGAAGAAGGCATCGCCAGCTCCCGTCGTATCCACAACCAGCGAAACATAGCCGGGATGATTCACCTGATGGCGATGGGTATAGGCGGTGCAGCCCTTGTCGCCCTTGGTCACCAGAACAAGCTGTACATTGCCCTGCATCAGCTTCCTCACTGCCTCAGCTTCATCCGTCAGTCCAGTTAGAAACACAACCTCTTCCTCACTGATCTTCACTACATCGGCAAAAGGCAGAAACTCCAGCACCCGCTCTCTGGCAAGCTGCTCCTGCGGCCACAGGCTGAGACGGATGTTGGGATCAAAGCAGCACAGCCCCTCCTTCTTCCGTACGAGCTCAATGGTCTTTTTCGTTGCCGCTCTGGCGGAGTCGCTAATGAGAGAGATCGAGCCATAGCTCATAAGATCGCCTTCATGGAACCAATTCTCCTGTATGTCCTCCGCTGACAGCAGCTGATCCGCAGACGGATTGCCGTAGAACTCAAAGTCGCGATCCCCGTCCGCCGTTAAGGAAACAAAGGCCAGCGCAGTCTTCGCCTCACTCGTCGTCCCTATATATTCCGTATGAACGCCAACATCCCGAAGCGTCTTCAGCAAGTACTCGCCAAAGGAATCCTCCCCCAGCTTGCTGATCATATAGGCTTGCCCGCCTAGCTTAGCAATACCGCAAGCTACATTCGCCGGGGCGCCGCCGGCAGCCCGCTTGAATTCCCCAACCTCCGACAATGCCTTGCCCGCCTCTACAGCGACAAAATCAATTAAAACTTCCCCAATGCTAACAACTTTAGTCATCGTTTCTTCACCTTTATCCATCCGAATTGTATTGATTATCCTTGCACAAAATCTATGGTGTCAGTTCGGTTCTAAACGGATAGAGCCGGTCCTTCTTCTCTGGATCGGCCATCAATTCAAGCATGATCTCGGCCGCTCTCCTGCCCAGCTCGTCATCAGAAACCTTGATGCTCCGAATCGGCTTCAACGCCTCATCCCAGCCGCTTTGGTTATAAATGATGCATGGAATATCAGGCTTCTTCTCGATGAAGTATCGGGCAACTCCAATGCTCAGCGTCTCATCGGTGCAAACAACGGCGTCCGCATGGCACTGCTCGATCAGGCGCTCTGCCATCGCGTATCCATTGCCGACTGCTGCGGCCGCAGCAGCAACAAGCGAATCATCCAGCCCCCTGCTGCTGTCTCTAATGGCTTTCTTATAGGCTTGATTGCATTCGATGTTCTTGACACAAGGTTCATCATTCTCAAGGAAGGCGATCGCCTGGCGTCCGCCCTTCACCAGCAAATCAGAAACGGCCTCGTACAGCATCGAGAAATGATTGATGTAGATAAAGCAGCCCTGCTCATCCTCCATCGGTCTATAGTCGAGAAACAGAACCGGATAGGCCGGATCGCTATTAGCAATGAATCGGCATAGCCGAGTGGTAGGCGAGACAATAATAAGGCCATCTACTGCATGCGTCAGCATGCTCCCTATTTGATCCCCATCTTCATAGTCCAAGCTGGAGAACAAAATGCCGTAGCCCTTCTCACCCATTGCATGAGAAATCGCGTTAATCATTCCCATGTGCAAGCGCTTGGACGTACCTTCCCCTATCACAGGCGTAATAATACGGATCATTCTGGACTTCTTGTTCCTCAGATTCTGTGCTGCAGAATTGGGGACATAGTTAAGGCCCTCAATCGTCTTCAGCACCTTCTCTTTCGTCTCCGGGCTGACATACCGTGTACCGTTAATGACATGCGATACCGTCGCTATAGAGACGCCCGCTCTCCTAGCCACTTCTTTCATACTTCTATCCATCGGTCTTCTATCCATCGGCGTCACCATTTGAATGAGTTAAACGATTACGTAAACGTTTACGCGAATAATATAGCATAACTTGCAACCCCTTACAAGAGCCAATACCGCACCGGCCTGGCCTATCCCTCCCCTGAGCCAGTGGGAGAGGATCTGAGGGCTGGCCTGAGTCTGGTGGACCGACCGCCGTCATGCAGCGAAACACCGCGCTGGGAGCTGCGCACGGTGCGAAGAGGCTGCGTTGGCAGCTCGTCTGCAGCAGCAATCGAGCATGTATTCGCATGTACACAGCAAAGAGTCCGTCTCATAAGCAGGATTGCCACTCATGGAACAGACTCTTCACAGCTGCAGAAATACAGCAGAACTTGCTATCGGCGGATCATATCCCCGTCCCCGTCACAACTTAACTTCCCAGAATCAATTGCAAGTTGACGATGATTTCGTCTTCAATAGTCGCTACAGCCGAGCTCGGATTCTCGATGCCGAAATCCGCGAATGTCACGGCAGTCTTGCCTTTCAGCTTCCACTGATTGCTCTCGAACAGCGCTTCACAATCAAACACAACTTCCTTGTCAATACCTTTCACTTTCAGCGTACCGGCCATCTGGATATTCACAGGCTTGCCCTCTATCACTTCCTTGGGCCACTGCTTGATCTCGCTCAATTTAAATTCCGCTGTAGGATACTTGGCGGAGTCCAGCAGCGAACCCTCGACATGCTTGTCCCGCTCCGCAATCCCTGAATCCAGACCTTTGATATCAACAACTGCCGTTGCCGCCATCTGCCCGGGATCCTCTGTATGGATCAGCCAGCTTCCACTTACCCGCTGGAAAGCCATGTTAACCTGTTCATTGGACGTGGTGACGCTTAGGTATACTTTGGATTCACCGGCGATGTCCCAGCTTTTATTCAACAGCTCATTCGGAATTTGATCGCCAGCCTGAAGCTTTTCATTGTCGAATACATCCTTAATGTCAATCTGGTTGCCGCTATAGTAAGCAATTAGTAGATATCCACCTGCCAACAGCATTGCCAACAGCACGGACAATACAACCCACTTTTTCAACCTCATCCTCCCCTTCGCATTTCATTTGCCTCACCAGCCTGAAGCTGTCCTCTCCTCCCAATTGTACGGACTGTCGCGCAAGCCAGCATTACAGCAGCATTAAAGTAAAATTAGAATTTGATTAGAACGGAAGACCCTTCTTCAATCCCCCAATATATTGTTATATGATGGTTGAAGGGGGAGATACTGTGAAAAATATCTTAATTATAGAAGACGAAAAACCGCTGGCAAGATTCCTTGAGCTGGAATTGACCCACGAGGGGTATTTGGTAGAAACCTGTCATAATGGTCTGGACGGTCTGCATAAAGCTCTGCAGGCTCACTTCGATTTCATCCTTCTGGACCTCCTGCTGCCGCAATTAAGCGGTCTGGAGGTTTGCCGGAAGATTCGCGCAGCCAAAACAACCCCCATCATCATGATCACTGCAAGAGACGCTGTTATGGATCGGGTAGTTGGACTGGATCTCGGAGCCGATGATTACTTGACCAAACCATTCGCCATTGAAGAATTGCTGGCCCGCATACGTTCGCTGGAGAGAAGAATGGTCCCGCTTATGCAGCCAGCGGCAGTAAATTACGTAATCGGAGATCTGACGCTGAATCCTGATACCCACCGCGTTCATCGGGCCAATCTGCCCATCGCGCTATCGTTAAGAGAATACGAGCTGCTCAAATATATGATGGAGCATCAAGACTCAGCCATTCCACGCAATCAGCTGTTGAACGAGGTATGGGGCTATGAGTTCGACGGTGGAACGAACGTTGTGGACGTGTACATCCGATATTTGCGGGCCAAGCTCGATGATGCTCATCCCGTCAAGCTTATCCATACTATCCGAGGATTCGGCTATGCGCTAAGACATCCGTAATTGAGGGGGAAGCCACATGTCCATGAAGTGGAAGGTAAGCGTACTTATTACTGTTACAACAGCAGCCATCCTGCTTATTATTAATACATTCGTCTACTACCAGGTCAAACAAGTGACTGAGGATCGTGTAATGGCATATTTATTGGAAAAGGGCAAACGATTGGCTGAACGGATTCAGCCCTCCACGCTGCCCAATATCGATAAGCAGATTGCAAGCTGGATACAGGAGTTCGAGGTTACCCAGGGCATTCAAGTCGTGCAGCAGGATGGATCGATTCTGTTCGAGTCCCAAACGACACCGGATAGCCGGCTGATTGGCGAAACCAATGCGGGCGTATGCGCCGAGACAGGCGTCCCTCTATTAGAAAATATAACGATCAGGATCTACGACCGCGCGGAGAAGGAAGAAATTTTCCTCAGCAATTTACAGTGGGTCCTTATTATCGGAAGTCTCATCGGCATCGGTCTGGCAGCTATCGTCTCTTATGTCATTGCCGGACTTGCTATCTCCCCACTGCGAAGAATCATCCAGCAAATGCAGGGGATCGGCATTAACGAGCTGAATCAGCGGCTGACAGAGCCCCGTAGCAAGGATGAGCTTCACCAGCTGACACAATCCTTCAACCGCCTCATTCAGCGGCTGCAGGGCGGTGTCGATCAACTGAAGCAGTTCGTTTCCGACGCCTCCCATGAGCTCCGCACGCCTGTCGCAACCATTGAGGGCCATGCCAACCTGATCAAGCGCTGGGGCAAGGATTCCAAGGAAGTATTGAATGAGTCCATCGACTATATTACGAGCGAAGCGCAGCGGATGACTCATTTGACGAACCAACTGCTCCAATTGGCTTATCTCGAACAGAATCAGCCCTTGCACAGCTTCGAGCCATCAGAGGTGATCAGCGTCATTCATGATATACAGCATCAGCTAAGTCCCCTGCATGACCGAATAGAGCTGACATCGGACACGTATTCACATGCGATACTTGCCGGCATACCGGCCGATATTCTTCAGCAGATTCTGCTCAATGTAGTAGGCAACGCAATCAAATATTCTCCGAGCGGCGAATGTATCCATATCGCGGTAGACCAGACCAGTCAGGATGTATATATTCATGTGACAGATGCAGGCATAGGGATTCCTGCCGAAGAGCTGCCTTATATCTTCGACAGATTCTATCGTGTGGACAAATCCCGAAGCCGAGAGTACGGCGGAACGGGTCTTGGATTGGCAATAACCAAGCGTCTCGCCGAATCCTATAGCGGCGAGATCACTGTACAAAGCATAATCGATAAAGGCTCTACTTTCACCATCAGACTCCCTCTTGAAACAGAGCACGAGCTTATTTCCGCCTGATTGCCGATCCGTCCGGCCCCGTTAATCCGCCGTATCCAGCTTAATCGTCTCAATATGCCGGTGCATCGCGCCATACCCGTTCGCCGTCTGTGCGATATAGTTAAGAACGGTGTCGCTCCAGCCATAGATATAGAAGGTATTCTGATCCTGCTGCGGCGTCATTGCATGCCGATAAGGCGCAATGTCGATAATAAATGCCTTTACGTCCCGATTGACGGACGCTCTATATTGCTGCAAGGCGACATAGAACGGGCTGCCGCTGTTCTGCTGCTCGTCTGTAATAATGATGATCTGATCGACCTTGCGGCGCTCGTGGAGCAGCTTGCGAATCGGAGCGCCTGTATCTGTTCCTCCGCGTGCCCGAATACGCTCGGCCTGCGTTAGAATGCTGTCGCGCCGCGATGGTCTGGCATCCTCCACCTCGGTATTGAACAGCCAGAACAGGGAGCTACCATTCGTCTTCTTGTACAGAGCCAGCGCAAATACAGAGCCAATCTGCAAATAATCACCGCTCATGGAGCCGGAAATATCGAGGAAAATCGCTGTCCTGTCCGCCAAGTCCGGCAGATTCACGAACGTCAATTCCACTGCATCCCGAAGCGCGTCCCGCAGCACCGGGTGATCCACCTGCCCGAACGCTTTCGCGAATCGGAACGGGAGAATCTTCGCCTTCTCCAATGCCCGCTGATCGGTCAAGCGGCGAACCGCTGCCGCCACATTAGCCGGGTCATCCATCACGCCTTCACGCTGCAGCGTGTTCAAATGACGCAGCAGCGCGAAGGTCGGCATCTGATGAAACAGCGCTTCCCATACTGCCCGGGAAGGCTTGATGGCGCCGGTGACGATCTCGTAGGGCAGCCTGCCCTTATTGATCCAATGCAGCTGCTCCGCTTCCGTCGCCGCCTGCTTCAACCGCTCGAACGCCTCCACTTGCGGAACAAGGAGCAGGTTCGCTTCCTTGCCGCGCAAATAGCGGTACAATGCCTGCTGCTTCAAGTCAGCCGGCTTCGGGTGCGCGGTCGCAATTGCGTCGCCCAAGCTGTAGCCGCGTCCCCGTCCATTGTACTTCAGCGCCCAATATTCCGAGATGCCGGATAGAAAACGGTTCACCTGTCTTTTGACCGCGCGGCCACCCTCTCCACGCCCCAATCCACGCATAATCATTAGAAAATCGGACAAGTCCGAAGGGATTCGAATCACTTGCAGGAATATAGGCGCGAACAGGTCCGGGCGATAGAGGGATAGAATGGCCAGCCCGAATATCGGCTGCAGCCGCATATAGCCTTCATTGCGCGCAAAGACGACAGCCTGTGCCATGAACTGCGGATTGCTTCTCGCCATCTCATGGTGCAGCTCAACGGATTCTGATAGAAGCTCCTGCCCGTCCGCATAGAACGTATTGCCCAATGTATTGGTCATCAGCGTCTGCACATACTGCTCTTCGGCAGAACGGATGTAGGCGGGATAACCGTCTTTATTCCTAGCAGTCGGTCTGATCACCGAGAATAATTTTTTTGCAAAGCTCATGAAGAGCGCCTCCTTGATAGATCGGCGGGAAGAGGAGCAATACCCCATACATAAGCCGATTAGTGATGATTATTAATTTGGAGCGAGGAAGGTCGTTAAGAAGGCATGCGGCATACCGGCCGAACAGCCGATGACTACCGCTCTTATACTTGGACGAAGTAGCCCTCTTTGGCGCCTCGCTCCTGATGAAGCGATTGCAGATCGATTGAGGAAAAGGACGGAAAGGTGCCGCTCTACCATCTGAGCTATCCCGCCTTGCGGCGGGAGTTGGACTCGAACCAACGACATGCCGATTGGAAGTCGAAGTAACCCTTCCATGCGCCTCAATGATCTTCGCGAAGCATCCAGCTTGCTAGACTTGCTAAACTCTCCAGCTTGCAATGTCGGCTTCACTCCCCTATCATCACTTATTTCAAGCTGGACGAACATGGCGAAAGTATGGCGACCCTGCAATTCCATGTTATAATGGGCCCAACAGCAAAGGGGAGATTTCTAGCATGAGCTATTACTTTCAAATCTGCGCAACCGAGCGCTATCAAGAAAAGTACATCAGCTTCTTACTTGAGCATTATTCAGCACTCAACCTGCCCTATTCATTCCCAGTGGCGCTGAGCTATATTGCTAGTCCCGTTCTTATGACTGAAGAAGCTATTCTATACTTTGACCATAATGATGAAATAGCAGGCGCACTCGGATACATATACGGAACTGGCGAGCAGCACTATCAGGATACGGGCATCGTTCAGCTCCAAACTATATTTCTATTGGATAAGTACCGCGGAACCCGTCTTTTCCTGGAAGGCCTGCAATACCTCACACAATATTTGGCGCAGCTCGACAGGGGGATCACAGAGCTTCGATTCTGGGTCCCAGCAAATAATCCGCAGCTTCGCCGATTGTGCGGCAAGCTGGCTCAGCGAACCGTCTCCGGCGAGACCGCCTTCGGAATGATAGACGAATACAGGTTGCCACTGCCACAGCTGCAGCAATATGTCGCCCGCTTCCGTCATGAATCCTACTTTGAAACCTATCGAGGGCATACAGTATGATCATGGTCCTTCGAAATCTGGCAAGCTATCTTCGCCCGTACAAGCTGCTGTCCTTCCTCTTTTTTGCCGGACTGTTCCTGGATCTCGCTTTCGTTTCTCTTGCTCCCTTGAGCTTCAAGTTCATGGTGGACAACGCGATCATCCCCCATGATTTCGGACAATTCTACCTGATCCTCTCCATCCTTGGAATCGCAGGCTTAATTGGCTTCAGCTCAGGCATTATAAGCGACTACATATTATCCAAATTGAGCGCCCGCGTACAAAGAGACCTGCGCAGCGGCTTATTCGCTCACCTTCAACATGTGAATATCGCCTTCTTCCAGCGCACTCGCGCCAGCGACCTGCTCTCCTATCTCTCTGGCGACTTATCCGCAATCGACCGGGCAATGACGGTCATTCTGACGACAGGCATTCAATCTGTGTCCGTTGTAATCATTAGCGCGGGCGTGCTCTTCACATTAGAATGGAGCATGGCCGTACTCGTACTGATCGGCGCCGTTCTTATATTCACCGGACCTTACCTGCTCGGCGGACGTGCTCAAGCCATCAATGCCCAGTACAAGGATCAGATGTCGCTTATGACTGGCGATGTCCAAGAGAACATTAAAGCACAGCGGGTCATTAAAGGCTTCCATCTGCAGCAGCTCATGATCGACAAGTTCCATACAAGACTGCAATCCTTATTCGTCATCGATTATAAGAAGAATGTGATCAACTCCAGTCTGGAGCGCATCCCGATGATTAGTCTGCTGCTGATCAACTTCACCATTATCGGGTTCGGCTCCTACCTTGCGCTGCAAGGCCAAATTACGGTAGGCGCGCTTGTCGCGTTCTTCACGATGTATACCTCGATGGGCAACTCGGTATTCAACCTGACCTTCGCTATTCCGGCTTTCACAGATGCGAAGGTGAGCATGGATCGCATTCAACAGCTTCTTGTAGAGCTGCCCGAAGCCAATGGGACAGTGCAGCTCCAGCCGCTGCCGAATCAACAGCTTGACATTGAAGCCCGCGAGCTGACTTTCCGATATGCGGAAAAGCAGGATGTATTGAAGGACATTAACCTGCATATCCCGCCAGGAACGACGGCAGCATTCGTAGGCTCCAGCGGCTCCGGGAAAAGCACGATGGTGCAGCTTATTCTCGGCTTCTACGCCCCCAACGAGGGGCATATTCGAATAAACGGCATCAGCCTGCAGGAAATGGACAAGGGCTCCTTGCGTGAGCAGATCGGCATTGTGTTTCAGGATAACTTCCTTTTTCGGGGCACGATTATGGACAATTTACGTTTGAGCAAGCCCCATGCCACCAGGGAAGAAGTGATTCAAGCGGCTGCAAAAGCCGAGATTGACGGCTTCATTCAAAGCCTGCCGGATGGTTATGAGACCGAGGTACTGGATGAGGGAGGCAATTTCTCCGGCGGTCAGCGCCAGCGAATAGCTATCGCCCGCGCTATCCTTAGAGATCCGCAGATTCTGCTGCTCGACGAGGCAACCTCCGCTCTGGACCCGATCTCGGAAGCCTCCATTAACGAAACGTTCCGCCGCTTAGCGCATAATCGCACGGTGGTCACCGTCACTCATCGGCTGTCTGCAATAACGGATGCGGACCAAATTTTTGTATTTGATCAAGGAAAGCTGATCGAAAGCGGCACTCATAGAGAGATGCTCGCTGCAGAAGGGTACTATAAAGAGCTGTGGGATAAGCAGAACGGACTGTCTGTATCGCCAAGCGGCGAAGAGGCGGAGATTGATGAGAACCGGCTTGCGAGACTGCCTTTTTTCCGAGATATGAACATTGACGTGCTTCGCGAAATCAAAGATTTATTCAACACAGAAACATTCAGCGCCGGACAAGCGGTCATTCATGAGGGGGAAGCAGGCAACAAGTTCTATATCATCGCCCGCGGCAAAGTAGAAATTTCAAAACGTCCCGTTGGAGATGCAGAGCGCATCCGGTTAGCCATACTCGCGGACGGGGATCACTTCGGGGAAATTGCGCTGCTGGAAAATGTCCCGCGAACTGCGGATGTATCGGCATTGACGGAATGCACCTTTCTTACCCTGCAGCGCAAAGTGCTTCATTATGTCCTGTCTCAATATCCCGAGCTTGATGCCCGCGTCCGAGAGAAGTTAAAGGAACGCTACAACTAGGAGGCTTCCCTATTATGACTGCACATCATCTCCGAATCTGCCGAACGGACGAGGATTTCGTCCAATTCACGCTCTTTTTCATCCGGCACCGTAAGGATTTCAGCAGTAATTTCAGTCTGTCCGACACGTTGATACACACGCTGGAAACGATTCAGACCTCAAATATTCAACTCATCTTGGACGAGAGCGATCGAACAATTGGCTGGGTGATCTACCGCTATGTTACAGCGGACTACGAGCCACATCCCCAGGGTGAAATCGTCTTTATAGATTCAGTGATTATTGCTAGGGAGTATCGCAGCAGCCGCTTGTTCGTTACCGGCCTGCGCCAGTTGCTCCGACATATTGCAGCAGAGAACCGTCATGTGCGCACCTTTCAATTCTTCGCCCTCCAGAATGACCGCTATTTGACCCGGCTGTATTCCAAATTCGCCACAATTACGGGGCAGAGAGACGGCTATCACGGAACAGAAAACATATTTTCCAATAATTTCTATAATGTTTTAAAATACTTTGATATATCTGACAATTTAAGTTGACCCCATATTATTCCACATGATATTCTAAAAGAAATCTACATCTTACAATCTATATTAAGGAGGTGGCACAATGTTTCCACCAAAAGCTGGATTCAATAACAAGGGTAAGAAAACCCCTCTTTCATTCGCTGATTTGCTTAAGCTTAATGAGCAGCTTCGCGTATCTGCTGCAAAATAATCCGTTTCATATTACGAACAGAAGGCTGTCCCTTTAAGTGATATGCTCCCCATACAGTAGACAGGTGAAATAATAAAACCTGATACTGTAAGGGGAGTTTTTTTATGCATAAAAAGAAGCATACAGCTTCAGAGAAATTAGCAATCATTCAGGAAATTGAGAGTGGTCGTATTGGCGTTAAAGCTGCTGTTAAAACATTTGCTGTTTCCAAAACATCCTTAGCGAAATGGCGACGAACGTATCGGCTGTTTGGCTATGAAGGACTAGAGGCTCAAACCCATAACCGAAGCTATTCCACCGAGCTTAAGATTCAAGCTGTAAAAGACCATCTTGAAGGGGGCTTGTCTCAATACCAAGTTATCGACAAGTACAGGATTGCAAGCAGAACACAACTCGCGAACTGGATTAAGAAGTATAATGGTCATATCAGCCTTCGAGCTTATACAGGGGGAATAACAGCTATGACCAAAGGACGCACAACAACATGGCAGGAGAGGATCGACATTGTCCTTTATTGCCTGGCAAATGGACAAGACTACAGGAAGACAGCGGACCAATTCCAAGTCTCCTACCAGCAAGTGTACGGATGGGTAAGGAAACATAAAGCAGGCGGCCAAGAGGCTCTGCGAGACGGAAGAGGACGCACAAAAGCGCCAGAGGAGCTGACGGAGTCGGATCAGCATAAACTTGCCCTGAAGAAGATGGAGTACGAGAACGAACGGCTCCGGGCGGAGAATGCATTCTTAAAAAAGTTGCAGGAATTAGAAAGGAGGCGACTCTAAGCGAGCAACGACAAGAGAACGTCTACCTTGCTATCCAAGCCGTACAGCAAGCGGAGTCGCTTAGCATACAGGTTCTGTGTGAGGTTGCGGAGATCCCACGATCGAGCTATTACAAGTGGCTGAATCGTATTCCCAGCACTAGAGAAACGGAGAACAAAGCGCTAACGGAGGTCATGATGGCCTTGTACGAGAAAGTCGAAGGCATATTCGGCTATCGCCAATTACCACTCCATATGCGACGCCAAACCCAGAAATCAATGAACCACAAACGCGTGCAACGCTTGATGAAGATAAAGGGAATCCAGTCGGTGATCCGCAGAAAGAAAAAGAAGTATGAGCGTTCTACGCCGCAGCAGGTGGCCGAGAATGTATTGAACCGCGAGTTTCAAGCGGAGGCACCGAACGAGAAGTGGCTAACGGACGTAACGGAATTCAAGTACGGCAATAGTCAGAAAGCGTATTTAAGCGCGATACTCGATCTTCATGATAAATCGATCGTCTCTTATGTATTCGGACATTCCAATAATAATCCGCTTGTATTTGAGACGTTAAAATTGGCCTTAATATCCGTATCCGAGAGCAAGCCATTGCTTCATAGCGACCGTGGCTTTCAGTATACTTCTTTACGGTTTAAGGAAATGCTCGATAAGGCTGAGCTCAAGCAGAGCATGTCTCGCGTTGGCTGTTGCATTGATAACGGTCCCATGGAATCCTTCTGGGGAACTTTGAAATGCGAGAAATATTATTTGCATACCTACCAGACCTTTGAACAACTGAAAAGTGACATTGATGACTACATTCACTTTTACAATTACGAACGATTGCAGGCAAAATTAAACGGCCTCAGTCCTATGGAATTCAGGACAAAGGCCGCCTAACTGATTTTTATTTATTGTTCTGTCTACTTGACGGGGTGCAGTTCATAAGAGCTAATAGCTCCTAAGGGACAGCCTTCTGTGTTGCTTGTTGTTTGTATGGTCGAACGACCGCCGTCATGCACAATCACACCGCGCTGGGAGCTGCGCGCGGTGTGATTCTGGCAGCCAAAGCCGCTCTTTGTTTGCAGAGCAGCACGGTTATACGCTCACATTGGTTCCCCAACTCGCGCTGCACATCTTATGCCACGCCCTTAAGCCGATCGGCGAGAACACGCATCATGCTTCTTAGGACCTCAATATTTTGGAAGCAGAATGTCAATACCTGCTCTTTGTGCAGCCTCAGCAGCACAGCTGCGCTTACCACGGTACAATCCGCTGAACGCGGGCCGCTGTCAATGATGGACATTTCCCCGAAAAAGTCGCCTTCCCCAAGCACTGCCAGTTCATCGCTTCCACGATGCACACGAACGACTCCTTCAATAATCCCGTACATCGTATCTCCGAATTCGCCTGTCCTGCATATAACCTCGCCCTGCTCGTAGCTGACCTCCTCCACATGCTGGGCCAGCCATATGAAGTCCGCTGGCGCTAAATGAGCGAACAGATCCATCTTTTGCAGGACCAATACTCGCCGGAGAATAGCGGCATCCGTCAATTGCCTCACCGTATCATCCAGCTCTAAGGAAGGAGCGGCCTCCGAATGGGCGGCACTGGGTTGAACTTCAACCGCCTTCCCGTTTCGACCGTCTGCGAGCTCTAGTACAGCTCTGAGCCTGCGAGATAACAGCTTCATCATCTCCAGCACGATGCTCGACTGATCGAACATCATATCATAGAAGTCGGAAGCATGAAGCTTCCATATTCCAATACTCTCTTCCGCGCGGATCGTAGCCGTTCGGGGCCCCTGAGTCAGAACAGCCAGCTCACCGAAGCAATCGCCCCTGCTCAGCTCGCTGATCGGTTCGCCATTCCGATAGACGCCTGCTCGCCCTTTATCCACAATCATAAGCGAGTCGCCTGGCTCCCCTTCATGAATAATGATGCTGCCCTTATCCATGCTGACCTTCTGCAATCGCTGTGCAATGACAAATAGATGTCTACTCGTCAAGCCTTGAAACAACGATACCTTTCGCAATAGCCGCACGCGTTCCAGCCGATCAGACAGCCGGTTGAATAGTTCCGCTGTATCCTGTTCCTCTGACTGTCCAGCCGTTTCCTGTCCCTTCTCCTGGAGCATAAAGAAGGTAACCGTCTCACGAAACCACTCGTCTCCCTGAGAAGCGAGCCAGCTCAGTTTCTCTTCTCTCTGGACTTCGCTATGAGGAGCTGGCGCAATGGCTCTTGGAGCGGACATTAATTTCGCCATCTGGAGCCGAAGCTTCCCGCGCAGCGTTTGGTCGATCACTTCTTCAGCGTTAGCCTGCCGCCTCGCATCCCCTTCCGACCAGTTTATATATACGGCCTGTATCGTAGGCGCATCATAAAGCAAGGACAGCAGCTGGAAGATACGGCGGGAGATTCCACTTCGAATTTCACCAATCATGCCTTCTAGTTCGGCATAGCGCGCATCTCCGCTGACGGCCGTTCCATGCTCGCCATACTGCCAGTACAATTGCAGCTCTTGCGAAATAAGGCGTTCCAGCTCCTGGCTGTCACCTTGCAGCAATCCTGTATCCATCCGAAGCAAGGATTGCAGGATGCGGTCCCGCAGCTCCTGATTAGCAGCCTCGTAACATGCAAACAGACTCTCGAATGCCCTCTGCGTGCCCATTCGTTCAAAGATAGCCGGCAAATGCAAGCTAACCTCTTCATTGTCCATATAGGGCTGCAGCTGCGAGAGCATCTCCTGCTCATCATAGCCAGCCAGCGCATCAATTGCATATCGTCTCGTCCGGCTGTTCTTCAGGCTTCCTATTATTGACGGAATCAAAGCAGGAACGCGCAGCATAGCCGCCGATTCCAACGCTCGTTTCTTCACCTTCGTGCTGCGATCATCCAGCAATGGGAGAAGCGGCTTATAGAAGCTTGCAACACCAATCTGTCCGAACAGCGCTGCCATAGCAGTTCGTTCTTCCTCTCGGCCGCTCTCAATCAGAAGCTTAAGCTGGCCAACCGCTCTGAACATGCCCTCAATGCCATAATATTTGATCAAACCAGCGATAGCAGCCGCTTGGATCTGTATGGATTCCGCCTCCAGACAGCTTGCAATCTCATCCAAATACGCTTCTTCCGCATAAGCAGCGAGCGCAAGAATGGCCCCGGCCTTAACTTCGACGACCGCCGCCGAGCTTGCATAGGATTGCAGGAGGGGCTCGAAGCCTGCTGGCAGCGTTTCTTCCACAACCTGCAACGCCTCGATGCGAACCTCAGACGCAGGATGTTGAAGCAGCGCCCTTATATGAGGGGTCAAATCAAACGTCTCCAGCCCACGCAATATACGAATAGCATACAAGGTTTGCTGCTTGTCAGGACTGGATAATGCAGCAAGCAATAGCTGCATGCTGGAGGGGTCCACGAAATCGAGCTCCATCCGTTGAAGCTCGCCCTTCCCCGTTTGCAGGCTGGTCATAAGCGCATGCAAATACGCTTTCTTCACCTTGACGCCGTAAACAATTCCCACAACAAGCAGGACAATTACGATATAGCTCAGCTGTTGCGGTGCAACCAGCTGTGTAACAACGAGCAAGCAGATGGCCGCAAGTCCTTTTGCCCCATTCCGCACGATGCCGTCCAGGAAGCTCTTGGCCTTTCCGCGCCATTCCGGGGGAATTGGGAACATCACGAGCTGATTCACGGAAGAATAAATCGTATCCCCGACAGCCTTGTCACTGCCCTTAACGATAACTGCCATGACCAGAATAGGCAGAAGCATGATTCCGAAGCTGCCTGCTGCCAGCACGACCGGGAAGATGAGCAGCGAAGTCATAACACCGAACCGCGTTAACACGCGGCCGGCAATAAACAGCTGTACGAATAGAGCAATAAGTCCCGAGTAGCCGTAGAAGCTGCCCATGAATCCCGCCAACTCATCATTTTGCAAGGAAGTCCTTAATATGACTTTGAACTGGTAATCTATCAAGGTTAGCGACATTACAATTGCGACAGATAGAATAGCGATATATTTCAAATAGGGAACATTGGCAAAAAGCCCTGAATTGGATTGCGCTGCCCTCTTGGAGGAATTCGACCTGCGCTGTACAGGTCTGGCCTCTTGAGAAGACGAGGATGCGCTATCCTTCAAGATCAGAACTGCAAGGAGACATAGCAAATGAAGCCCCGCGTAGACATAGATCAGATTCGCCGTCCCGATGCTCGGAGCCAGCGCCTTCAGCCCGAAGCCGCTCAAGATTCCGCCTGTTATTCCGCCGCTTCCTACGATTCCGATCATTCGCTTCGCTTTTCGCTGGTCCATAACGGATGTGGCGAACTGCCAAAAACAAACGATCATCAGAAAGTTGATGACATCATAACCGACATAAATAACGGGAAACACCCAGCGCAGCTCCAACCCGACGCCAACTCTTGAGACAAGAACCAGCGCCGCTGTGAGCGGAATTAAACCGATGATCAAGCGGTCCATTCGTATTCGATGGGAGAAGCGTTGATATACGAGGCTTGCAACAATCATCGCAGCCGCCAGCGGCAAGTACATATAAGACAGGGACGAATTATCAAACCGACTTAGAAAAAGCGTATCCGCAGTCGTTCTTCCAATGGTAGAAGCCGCCGCAACGCAAAATAAATAGCCGAACAGGATGAATACCTTCCGATATTCTTCCCGATCCGCTGAAAGCTTGTTCCCAATATTCCGAGATGCTATACCCGCTATGAAGCTGCCCATGCAGCAGTTCCCCCAATTCGCTGTCTGTGTCCATTTACTGAAATAACATAACAATGTTTTCATAGATAAGCAATATTGAGACAGCGGTCACCACAACCTATACTGCTATTATCGTGGAGCGTTGGCATCCGAATCGTCTTCAGGCTCAATCTGCTTATCTACTTCAATGATCTCCTTATTGTTCACAGCGTCTTCACCGAAGAAATCAACCAGCTTGTCCTTCGCTCTCCGCTTGACTTCACCGTCAATGCTCATTCCAACTCGTGCCGCAGCGAATAGCAGCACGCCCAAATCATCCGCAAAGCCTCCAGGGATAATATCCGGAATGATATCGATGGGAAGAATCAGATAACCAAGAGCCCCATAAATAATCGCCTTATCCCTCGTACTTGTATTCGGGCTTTGCAAGGCATAATACAGTACAAGACCGCTGTATACGACTTTTATCCCTGCATGGACTGCATGCTTCCGAAGCTTGGTCCAGAATCCGTCCTCTGAAAAATGCTTCTGATACTTCGAATCTTCCCCCATCGCCATCCATCCTTTTTTGTACAAATTAAGCTTACATCGTATATTACCATGAATATGGGCAATGCAGGAGGCGGCAGCGATCCGCTGTCTTCATCTCGATAAATGCAAGATCTCCAGCCTCTCCAACTGAAGGCACTTCGCGGATTCTGGCCGCTCCTCAAATCCCAACCGCCCCTCTGGCATCAACTATGTTATCATTAGAGGCAACTACACCCCAGGAGATTATCTATGTTGAAAAAGATTAGTTTAACCCTTCTATATACAGCAGCTGCTATCGCGATCTATCTATTCGGCGACACTATCATGAACTGGCTTCAGCACTCCACCAATGTACCGGCCATTATTCTCGTTGCTATTCTGATGGCCTTGTTCCCGATCATCCCTTATCCAATTGTCGGCGGCGTTATTGGTGCGGCGTTAGGGCCGCTGCTTGGAGCACTAGTGACCTGGATCGGTTCAACGGTCGCTTCTATTCTAATGTTTGCATTCGTGAGATATGGATATCAAGACTGGGGTAACCGCATTCTGCATCGCTATCAAAAAATAGACAAGCTGAATTCACTATTCGAGCGCAATGCGTTCTTGGCCGTATTATTTGCTAGACTAATTCCGTTCATTCCATCCTTTGCAGTGAATGTCTATGCGGCTCTTAGCCGGATGTCTTTCCTATCCTACTCGGTCGCCTCATCCTTGGGCAAAATACCTTCGATGCTGCTGTTCGTCGTTGTCGGGAGCAACGCAGTCACCGACCCCAAGAGCATCCTTACAACCGTGCTCATATACAGTGTATTTCTTGCCATCTCGCTGGCTGCATATCGCTGGTGGAGAAGAAGGTCTGGGAAGCGGCTTGCGTAGGCAGCTAGCTATTGATAAAACACCCTCTAGCCTATTCCAAATTTGTAACCCCAAAAGGGACATGTGCGGATGGAGAAATACTTGATACGCCCTCAATGTGACCTACTTGATCATCGAAGAAGATATGTGGCCGAAATACCTTCAGTACCCTGCCTTTATCTATTCCCCCTAAGAAAAATGCTTCGTCAACTCGTATGCCGTAGCTTCTTAAAGTTGTTACAACTCGTTCATGAGCAGGTGCGTTTCTAGCTGTTGCAATTGCTATTCGAACACGCGGCGTATAGCTAGTATCCTGTTGCTTCTTCTCCCATTCGCGCCGTTGCAGACGAGCCACCTCCTGAAAAAATTTGATGAGGGGGCCTGGCGGCAGAACCTCACTCGCCTTTTGCCTCTCATTCTCATGGAATCGCTGCATGCCTAGCTCTTGATATATGCCTTCCGATGAGTCGTCAGCGATAATTCCATCAAAATCAAATGCAATTCGAAGTTCAAGCTCTTCTTCATTATCCACAAATTCAGTAGGGAACACTCGGGCTGCTGGCAGTCCTTTGCTTACGGCAGCTCGAACATCGTCCAGATTCGCAGAAAGAAATAGCGATGCGTTGAATGCTTCCATATAATTAAACGGGTTGGAGCCAGCAACGAATGCGGCCCGTGTTATTGAAAGCCCATAGTGTTCAATGGACTTAAAAACACGAAGCCCTGTCTCCGGGTCATTTCTAGACAAAAGAACGACCTCAACCGGTTGATCACTTGGATCATGACTATTAAGCATAAGCAACCGTTTAATCAATGGAAAAGCTACCCCAGGTTCCAATACAGCCTGCTCATTCGCAAACTGATACTTTCGATATTCCTCTTCGCCCTTTTCCTGAAACACCCGATCCGACTCCTCAAGGTTAAATAGAGCACTTGAAGCAACGGCAACTACAAATTTTTCTTCTATTAGAAAAGGCATGATTTCCTCCCCGTATCTCGTTGAAAGGAATTATATCATATATTTTGCAGACCTATATTAAACCGGTAAATTTGTAGTCGGTGGATCAGCCTATGCGCATGCAGCAGCAGGTTGTAGACTCTGCAACCGTTGCATAGCACCAACTTTATTTTGCAAAAAGCATTTGCAAAAAAACAATTAATTACTCTATATATGAATTAATACATGTAATTAGGGTGTATTTATTCCCTAAATATAGTTGAGTGATCTATCATTTAGAGTTAAAATTATACAGACAAAATCTATCAATGGGAGTGGAACAACAGTTGAAAAAATTGTTTATTTTTTTATTAGCAACCATCTTATTAGTAACCCCTGCATTCGCAGCAGAGACAGCAGGCAGCGGATTAGTTACCGTATCGGAGATGACGAGCAAAACTGATAAGAGCGGGCAGCACATCGTAACCGCCAAGATTTACAACGGTACCGGTGAATCAACTCGCGCTGGATTTGCGGCTTATGGAATGGACGAGAGCGGGAAGATATTGGAGATTAACAGCAATGATAAATTTATGTCCAAAGGAGCATCAGAAACATTCACCATCATTCTCAAAAATAAAGCAATCAAATCCGTAGATGGACTTGCCATTGACGGAAGCAGTCGAAACGGCGTTCAGCTGCTGAACTACGGAAGCTATGTGACGGGAGCCGGGGATACGATTGTTACGGGCGTCGTCTTGAATGGGACACATGATGCAGGGCGGATCGGTTTTGCGGCTTACGGACTCGATGACAAGGGAAATATCGTAGAGGTCAATAGTCAGGATAAATTCGTTTCGAAAGGTGAATCCAGAACATTCACCCTCTCGCTCAAAAGCAAGGCGACCAAGCGGGTCGAAGGCTTGGCGATCGACGGCATCAGCCTCAATGGTGTCGAACTGCTAAAGCACGGCAGTTATACAACAGGAGCTGGGAGTACAATCGTAACAGGTGTCGTCTTGAACGGAACGAACGAAGCTAAGCGCATCGGATTCGCAGCATATGGATTGGATGACAAGGGGCAGGTCGTGGAGACACTGAGTGCTGACAAATTTGTGTCAAAAGGTGAATCTGCCACATTTACCGTCACGCTTAAAAGTAAAGCCAACAAGAAAGTTGAAGGTCTCGCGATCGACGGCGGCAGTCAAGACGGCGTCCAGCTATTGAAATACGGAAGCTATCAGACGGGCACAGGCGAGACGATCGTAACAGGTGTTGTCTTGAATGGAACTGATGAGGCGATACGCATCGGCTTTGCGGCTTACGGGCAGGATGGTCAAGGAAAGCTTATTGAAGCAAATAGTGCAGATCGGTTTGTATCCAAGGGTGAGTCCCAGACCTTCACCGTGATCCTGAAGAGCAAGCTGAGCAAGAAAATCGCAGGATTAGCTATCGACGGCGGCAGCCGGGATGGCGTCCAGCTTATCAAATATGGAAGTTACGTTAACGCGGCAGGAGAAACGGTCGTAACAGGTGTCGTGCTTAACGGAACGAATGAGGCCACTCGCGTGGGATTTGCAGCATACGGAAAGGATACCAAAGGAAAAGTCGTTGAAGCGTCCAGTGCCGATCGATTTGTATCCAAGGGTGAATCCAGAACATTCACTGTCATTCTGAAGGGTATAACCAACAAGAAGATCGAAGCCATTGTAATGGATGGCAGCAGTCTCACAGGTGTTCAGCTGCTCAAGCATGGCAGTTATACGAATGGAGCCGGAGAAACGGTCGTAACGGGCGTCATCTTCAATGGAACCAATGAAGCAAAATCAGTTGTATTCAAGGCCAGCGGACACAACGCGAAAGGAAAAGCTGTGGAAACCAAAAGCGCCAGCAAATTCGTATCAAAAGGCGAATCGGCAGCGTTCACCATCACGCTCAAGGATAAAACCATTACAAAGGTAACCGCTTCGGGCAATTAAATAGAAGAACTCATAATTTTGATGCTTCCAGCCCCACTTTTACTTTTATAGTGGTTTTGGAGGCATCTTTTCACATCATTTGGGACTGAGTAACCGAATCTATCATCCCTGCTTCCGAAGCGGAGCAACGATCTGTGATGTACTAGTCGCTGTCTGTAGAGACGCACCCTCCCTCTCCAACTGTAAGAAGATTTCGAGACAAATCAATTTCATCCTTCTGATTATGCTGCACAGCGAAATAGTCGTCTAATTCAACAAAAACTTTGTTTTTTCGACAAAATACGGGATATAATTTTCCGAAAACGGGACTTCACACCCTACCCAAATTTGTAATTTAATTGTAAAATTTCCATGAGGCGCCTTTAAAACATAACTGGAGGTTTACAATGTCAAAAAAAATGAAATGCTTATCTTTGTTGATCGTAATGGCAATATTAATGGCTGTGACACCTGTTTATGCAAAAAACAGCAACTTGGAATCTCAAGTTCAGAAAAGCTCCAAGATACTCACCGATCCTACCAACGGAATTAAGTATGCTAAAAGAAATTCAGAAATTACAATTAGTAAAGGAGTAATTGATCCTAGTAACAAAGATGCAAAAGTGCAAGGCAATGAATCTGTAACCGTCACAGAAAAAATAAGCTATGATTTTTATGATGAAAGCTACAGGGCAATTTTAAAAAACGAGGTTAAAAAGACTGTGTTTTCTAAAGATAAAAATGGAAACTATTATATTAATGGTGAACAAGTAAATGTTAATGAGAAGTTGTCTCCTAAACTTGATCAAGTTACGGCATCTGATACTGGGGGGCATTGGAAGTATACTTATTTTAATTGCAGCACTACACAATGCTATATGTACACTGGCTCCGGGGTTTCTTTTAATTTAAATGATGTTGATGACGCTTATAAAGCAGTCTATAAAACAATAAACAGCACAAATAACTACACAATAACATCCTTCAAAATGTATGCTAATTCAGCTGCGGGCTATGTTCAAGATTATCACAATGCTGGAGCTGCTTATGCACTCGCTGTCGGCGTCACAATAATAACTTTTGCAAGTATCATAGGAGCTATTCTAGCAGGTGGATCTGCTGCAATTGCAGCCTATCAAGTATACCAAGCCCATAGTAACCTTGATTCTGCTATGAGCAGTGCTTATTCTTTAATTTAAAGAAGACAAAGCCTTATCTGAAACACGATAAGGCTTTGTTTTTCCTTCATGGAGGGAAATCCTATCAAAAGTTTAATTAAAAACATTTCTATATTTCTTTTATCAGCCTCATTGCTTATTCATTCAACCAGCGCTATATCAGTTGCGAAAGATGAAGAATTATCAAATAAATTAAATATCGCTAAACAAGAAACACAATTGACTACAGGAAAGGTAAAAGTAGCAATATTAGACACGCAAATCGATACAGATAATACTAGTCTGAATGAATTTTTACTTGCTAGTGAGCATATCATTCCACCTTCATCGTCACCCTTAGTATCTAATAGTCATGGTACTAGAGTCGCGCTCATACTAGCTAACATACTGGATACTCTTTATGGCAAATCATTAACCGGAAAATTGGAGATACTACCCATAGTTGTATTAAACCAAAATTCTGTTGGCAGCGAGAATGATTTAGCTAACGGAATCTTAAAAGCTGTAGATGAAAAGGCTAATGTTATTATTATGGCTCTGGGGACATATAATAGTAATAAGCTATTGGAAGAAGCTGTAGCATATGCTGAAAAAAATCAAGTTGTAATTGTAGCTGCAGCAGGAAATAATGGTGGTGAAATTCATTATCCTGCATCTTATGCAACTGTGCTGTCTGTTGGAGCTGTCAACAATGATTTCTCAATTAATAAATCAGCAAATAGTGGATCCTCTCTAGATGTTGTAGGAATGTGGGAAGTTACGACAGCCATTCAAAATCAGGATGTAAACTATACAAGTTATGGAACATCGATGGCGGCTGCACAGGTGGGAGCACTCGTTGCTGCTATCATTTTAAAATTCGGCTATACAGAACCTGATATTATTAGAAGTCAAGTTAGGTACTCCTCACGTTATAATCAAAATGAATATAGCAGCTCAATGGGATTTGGAATCATTGATTTTGAAAGGGCACTCGATAGTTCAGAAGACTATATAAAATCGAGTTTTGAGCCTAATAACAGTATAATAGATGCGAAATCACTATCGTTTGAAAAACGTATCACATCAGAGTTAGGAAAGGATGATACTAACGATTGGTACAAGATATTCGTAGAGGAAAATAGCCAAGCATACATCGATGTTATTGTTCCTCCTAATAATGATGATAATATATCAATGACTATTAATGATCAAATTAGTGTCCCTTTAAACGGGTCCCAGCTTCAGCGTATCGCGTGCAATCTAAACAAAGGATTAAATTTCGTTAATTTCAAGTCTATAGAAGAAAAAAACATTCAATATAGCTTTTCTATTACCTTAAAAGAAAATATTGATATCGCCGAGGAAAATAACAATGTTGAATCAGCCTATGAGCTAAGTCCATCAGATGATTTTATAGGTACATTTAGTGACTCAAACGATGTTGATTATTACAAAATCAAGTGGAATAATAACATTCCCCCTTTTAGTAAATTGTTATCCATCGTTTATTCAAAATCTAATAAAATTCATACTGAAACTGACATCATTTTCGAGCCCCATATAATTGATCCAAAAAAATTTGAGGGGAATGAAGTTGCTGTTACATCATTTAAGCATGACATTATAATAAAAATTAAAAACAAATTAGGGAATACAGGAAGTTATACTCTACATACAAGAGTATTGGAGCCAGGTCAATATGCTTTTTTCAATCCATTAAAATTTGTACGAATAGACATGCTACATTTCAACAGTAATGAACAAGTTTATTTACCTTTAAGAACTATTATTGAAAGTATAGGCGGAAAAGTCACATGGGATCATCAAAAAAAACACGCTCAAATTTTTATAAAAGGTAAGCGTCATATAGTCGGGAACCAGTCAAAAGCTGTTGTGATTAATGTGAAAAACAAAGATAATGAATACAATTCAGCAATTATTGTAAAAGGTAAAATTGTTGTGCCCAAGGAAATGATAACTGATCTATTTCATATTCAAACTATTATTGATGAAAAAGGGTTCATTGTTCATATCTCGGGAGGTGATACAAATGGGCAGCAAAAAGTTGACTGAGAAAGAATTATGGTTAAGTTTATTTCTCAGTCTGTGCGGACTAGGATTTGGAAGCTGGTCTTTAATAAAAAACGGCCTTACTGATATGGTTAGTATTGTGTCATTTTTATTGTGGTTTACTCTTTTTGTTTTCTTATTTAACATAAAGAGAAAAAGAATTAACCACTCAAAGCGTAAAAATGATTCGACCCAATAAGGCAGATGCTGCAGATTAGTATGATGGTACTTGAGAATTCGTTAGGAGGTATAATACATGCGTAAAGAAGCGAAGCGCGATATTATCGCCGTTGTATTATTGGCCTTCGTTATTTGTGTGGTGTTCCTTGTTACGTGGATTAATAAAACGAATAATGATTCTGCAGATATCACACGATTTACAGACGCAAGCATACAACTTAACTCCTTTGTGAGAAATTACGATTCGTTGACACCTTTAGAGCTTATGACCGCCGACCTTGACCCGCAGACCTTCATAGATGCCGCGACTTATGCGCCGGACCAAGGTACGTCGAATGAATTACAATATATTGCCGAACTGATTGCGCGATACAATGACGGTGCAGGCGTCGAAGTGCTTCTAGAAGCTACCGCTTTACTAAATGAAGTCATTCCCCATTTTCGCGAAACCGTATATTAAACATTTCAGTGGTTTTGCGCAAAACCACTGGGGAATCCCATTTTAGCTAACTAGCTTTAAGCCAACAACAGCAAAAATAATTCCTAAGATGCAGCTGATACGAATACAGCTTGTCGACTCCTTAAAAAACATCATTCCGACAATAGCAGCTCCCACCGTTCCAATTCCTGTCCATACTGCATAAGCAGTCGCCAGCGTAATTGTTTCCATTGCACTGACAAGCAGTTGGAAGCTAATAATAAATCCGCCTATGAGAATGATGTTGTTGGTCCAGTTGTTATTTTTGGCTACGCGTTTAATTCCGATTACTCCATCAGGCTTCACTTCCATTGCCAGACAATTTCAAAACCTATAATATATGCCAACAGCAATAAGACAAAAACAATCCGCAACATACTGACAGCACCGCCATCCAGACGTTTCCTTTCTTCCACAACCGCTGCCAGCTCAAAATCCAGATAATCTCTCCAACGTTGTTCTTGTGCATCCTTCCCTGTAGACGACATTTCTTTGATGGACGCCAGCGTAAAGCCTAGCTCCTTCAATGCAGCTATATGCTGGAGCACTCTAATCTCTTCATTAGAATAGTAACGATAGCCCGAATCAGCTACCTTTGCAGGCTTCAATAAACCGATAAACCGATCTCGTCGTAGTATCTCAGCGTCCTTATGGATATATTGGTATAATTCTTGGATAACTGTCCAATGCTCTACATAATGGCCTCGCCTCTCAACAACAAGTATATAGTCTCCAGTATACGTGAGAGTCAAGTTTTTTAAGAAAACAGAACATTGTAAACCAATAGGTCGGCAAAAAAGAAGAGGATTTGATTTATGGCGCAGATCCACTCCTTATAGATTTGGAATTACAAGTTAGATAAAGCAAAATCCACAACCTCAAATTCGGTTGTGGATTTTCATGGTGGAGGCGATCCGTGGCTGTACAAAACCACAATTCGCCGTAGCATGTTACTTAGATAAACTACAATCTACTAAACATTATCCTCCGAGCACAATAGAATGTAGCACAGTATCACTAAAGAATTGATCTTCTGTGAGCTGACTTAAACTAAATGGGAAAAATAACCTTCATTTTTCATTCTGCTATAAACATCTTTGTGAGTCATACAATATATTTTCTTAGCGACTTTAAAGGGAATACCAGTTAAAAGCATTTTCATTCTCATTGCATGCATATTTTCTTCGAAATAAAGAGCAGTATCATTTTCAGATAATTCTCTTAAAGTATATTTAGAAGCAAGTAAAGATGGGTTCCCATTGCTAAACAGGTCAACTATTTCATAGTTCCCCACTAAAGCGGCCTTCTGTCCCGAAACAGAACCTCCAATCTTGTTCCACTTTGGTAGACGATTATGTTTCATGCGAAAACTTTGGATCAAAATCCCCTCTATCTTTTTTAAATTATCATATGATTTTTTACCTATTAAGCTGAATGATTCTTGATAACTTAATGGAAAATCCTTTATCCGCTCTCTGCTTTGAAATAGTTTAGGCTGTTCAAGAGCAGATTGAACGAATATTGAGAATCCTATCTTTTCATTGTTTTGAAAATACTCTTCAATCTGCTGTTTCTTGCATGAATTATTATCTAAAGCAGTTAATCCGTTATGTTGCATAAACCGAATCGTAAGATCGATGGCTAAACCAATGTATAAAACTTCTCCTGTATAGTAATCCCAGAAACAATATATCCCCGATGACGACCATCCAATACTATCATTAGGATTACATAAATCATCAAGATATTTCACAATCAATGCCACTTCATCTTTACTATAACAATCTCTTATTACAGTCCCAAACATTCTCTCACCTGCTCATTAATAATGTGACATAACGCCTTAATCCAGAGCTTTAACAACAGCACCCCAATGGCTTATCACTCTACTCGATAAACTGAAAGGGGCATTGGAAGAATTGGATTTCTTATTTTCGAATTATTAAGCTTGTGGAGTCTGAATTTCTAGAGGACAACTGTATTAGATGAACAAAATCATCCCTTCTCATTGGTCGATTACTTCCATCGCGGCGCATATAATATGTTTCTTGTCCGTTATTCTTTCGTATAGCTATCGGTTTAGTTTTCGCTTCTTCAACACGTATTTCCACAACGGTCCGTTCAATTCCTTTTTCGTCAAACAAAGGATGAAAAACGTACCTGCGGTCTACCTTTCCAATCGCATTGTCCTCCCACCAGTTCTCGACTTTTAAGCGTAAATCGTCTCCGTTCACAACACCTACGACTTTCCCATCATCGTCAATTCCTACAAATACCGAGCCGCCCTCTGCATTTGCAAAAGCACACATCGTAATGGGGATCTTATCTGTATACGCCTGTTTATAATCATGATGAATACCTTCACCTCTAAGCATTATTACTCCTTCAATATTGAATTGTTCATCTTGCTCAAAAACAACATCTGCTGTTGGTGCAAATGCAAATACACCTTCGGCGATGTAACGTGTGTCAAGCACCTCGTTATTCAAAGACAAGTAGACATAAAGTTCAGCAGAAAGTGCATCTAAAGGGATATCTATCATAGTATTCTTAGACAATGCAACTACGCGGGCTATTCCCGGGCGTTTTCCAAATAACTTGAGTTCGCAGACACCCGCTTCTTCTCCGGCTACTGAAACTTGCAATCCGTATTTATTAACTAAAATTCGCTCAAACCAGGCTCTTTCATCAAAAATAATTAGTTGAAAAAACGAACGTAAGGTATTGTTATTCTCTGCAAAGGTATCGTAAAGGTAATAAAATTCGGCATCTCTTAGAGTTGGAAAATACAACAACCCGCTTTTATTAATTGATCGATCCGTCAATTGATTAAATTTATGGTCTATTTCCTGGCTACTCTGAATAATTTGGCATGGCAACTTGTTACTCTGAATACCATTCCACTGACCTGATGAGAGTTTCCTTTCATCAAAACTAATTTTGGACAGATCATGCTTACACTCAATAATTTCGCAAAAATCGGGTGTCTCGAAAGAAAACCTCCCCTGCTTTTTCATTTGTTCTATTATCTGCGAAAGATGCTCTCCACTTACATGATGCTGTATGAAAATCACTTGACCGTAGTTGTACACTTCTGTTTCTTTTAGCGAGTCTGTATTTCTAACTACAATACGCATCAGTTCCATAGCAGAAAAATTAGAGTGAAGCTCTAAACGTAATTCTAAGGAACGAAATTTCACTAGCCTTTGTTGAATCTGCTCGATATTCATATAAGTTACCTCCAGCATGTAGTAACGCTCTTCATACACTCAACATTCACATTTACTATGTTCAACATGAAGTATTGCTTTACCTCTTACAACAATAAACCCATATCCAAAAGTATGGACATGGGCTCATTAGATCATCTTATGTTTGTAGTTTTATACGGACAAGGGTTCGAAAAACTGAGCGGATTCGAACCCCTGTCCGTAGATAACGCTACACAGGCTTCTATGGGTGTAGTCAAAGTATTGATGTCACCCGAGCGTCGTGTCAAATTTAATCCCAAGAATCAAACTTATCTTTATCAAATACCACACCCTCATTCGTATCCCGAACGCTATACTCAACATTTTCACATCGAAAAACACTGGCTTTATCCTCGGAATACTCGCAAAGGGTTGAATCGAACAATACAAGATTATATCCGTCTGCTACTGAGCTTTGAAACACAACACCATCAAAACCCAACAATCGGAATACCTCTGCAAATAATTGAGTTATTAGGTACTTGTCTCTTTCCTCAGGAATGATTGGAATCGAAAATTTCTTTCCAATACTATTTAACAATACGAACCAATCAAGCAATTCATCCGTGCAAAAATCGCATAGGTCTAGCTTTAGTAAGTCAGCAATTATTATATCCCGTTTTAAAGTAAACTGTCCGACCGATATTAAGTGTCCTGGATGGGGCCTGACTTCACTTACAGCCGTTTTCATTTCAGAGGATAAATAAAGATAAGAAACTCCTGTACGGTTCAGACGTCCTGCAACTGCTATCGGAGGAGGTGGAGCACCGATTTTACTATCTTTATATGGCTCATGAAAATACGTAATGTCATTAAAACCTCGATGATCAAAATATTGTTTTTCGCAACCTATTCGAGCTCTATAAAAGGACCTGCCCTTATGCACCTTTCTTTGAATTAGCTTTGTAATTGGTTCAAGCATAGTTGCTAAATCTTTTTCTATAATAAAATAATTCTCGTTCTTGATTCTCTGTTCAAGATCATTAATCATTTGTGACTCTTCATCCTGAAGGTTGCTCGAAAATAAGCCCCTTATATTATCATCAAATCCGTAATATATCGAAACGTCGTATTTGTCAATTGCGTACCCTTTTTTAGGTAGTTCATCATACAGCAAATTGGCGTCTTCTTGATTACTGAATTGATGTTCAATAATTGGGTTTTTATTAATCAAAAGATTCCTTAAATGAAAATAACCACCGAAATGAGGATTGTAGTGATACTCTTCGTAATGATACCTAATAACTGCCTTAAATAAAGCTTGAAATGACCTTTCCTCTACATTAACAACACTTTTTGTAGTATTTCGGCAAATGATACACTGCCCTTCTATTGAATGTGTTGATACATATTTTTTAAAAAATCTATCCTTTAAACAGTCTCCACACACTAAAATCAACATATATAGTGATAGTCACCTTTCATACCTATTTACTAAATGAGCTCCGCTTTTTGAAGAAATCGCTGAATGATTGCTGCGGTTTCTGCTCTCGTAATATTTTGCAGAGGACGCAGTTCGCCATTGTAACCGCCAATAACGTCGCTTTCAATGGTTAATGCCGCTGCTTGACGAGCCCAAGAGGACAATTGTTCGCTATCTGCGAAATTGTTGACTAGTTCTTGCTGCTTCGTATTGTCTATCTCCTTATTCAGCCCCACAAGCTTCATTGCCCTGGACAGAATAACCATCGCTTCCTGTCTAGTAATCTTCTCATTAGGTTTGAAGGAACCATCGCTATGTCCATCGACCAGTCCATAAGAATATCCGATTTGAACGGCTTGATGATACCACGCCTTCTCCGCTAGATCCTTGAAATGAAACGTCTTGTCAGCTGAGCTTAAGCCTAATGCTCTGATAATAATAGCCATAAACTCTGCGCGCGTAATTTCGCTATTCGGTAAAAACCGCTGCTTGTCCGCTCCATTAATGACGAGTCTTGATGCTAAGTCATTGATACTTTTCTGAGCCCAATGTGTGGATACATCCGTAAAGGTTTTTTCATTATAAATAAGTCCATAAATGCTATTCGTCATACTATTAAGGATAGCGTAATCGCGCTCTCCTTCACGTACTACCTTCGTCGGGATATGAATAATCGTACCATCCGACATCAGCTTTACTCCCGTCGTAATACGTGTAGGATCCATCCCTGCCGGTATTGCAATGCGCCTTTCTACGAAAGTATCGAAGTGATTTAATTCTATTTCCTTGTTTCCATGCAACCCTTTAATAAAAAAGCTTACTGGCGGGGCAACAAGTGACACCTGTCCATCACCCGAATTGTTGAATGCAAATGCCGAATTAGGAAGATGAATCATTTGCACCTGTATCTTCATATCCTCCAGAGGGGTATCGGCTCCTAATTGATTGCGCCATTTATTAACGCTAACTTGGTCTAAAGGAAGCGTATAGACAACGTTTTCTGTATGCACTTGAATGATTGCATTGTTGTTCTCTAAGCTTTGCAGAAGAGCAGCATTCATCTCCACATTGACTGTATCAGAATTGTTGCGAACCGTAATGGTAATAACCGGTCTGTCACTCGATTCATTCAGCATCCCTTTAAGCTGAGCTTCTTCCAAGAAGACCGTCGATACCTTTTTTCCTTCTGCCATTGTAATATCAACTTTAGCTGCATTCTCTGACTTACTGCCCATACTAATGACAACATCAAGATTGGACGCGACCTCAGTGCTCCCCGTACTTCCAGAAGCGCCGCCGTTTGAACTAGAGCTTTCTTGGTAGGTAATTGAAGCTGTGTTTGCCACACTAACATTACCCGCAGCATCGCGGAATTGGACATAAAGATTCTTTAATCCCGAGCCCCCCGTAAAGCTCCAATTTTTCGTAGACAATACATTCTCCCAATTCAACCATGTTACATTATCTTCAGAAAAACGCATTTCTGTAACGCCGCTGCCTGCGCCATCTGAAGAGGTCAAAGCTAATGTCACTAACTTGGCGCTTGTCGTGGTTGCACCACTGTTTATGGCGATTGTTCCTGTAGGAATCGTCTGATCTAGCTTAATAACGTCATTGATTGTTCCACTCACATTGCCAGCCTTGTCTTTAAACTGTACATATACCGTCTTCTCGCCGTCACCCGTTACAAGACTCCAAGCCTTTGTTATTGCTGATGGCTCCCAGCTTTCCCAGTCACTTCCGTTGTTAGAAAAGCGCATCTCCACTATACCGCTGCCATTATTTCCGTCGTTGCTAGTCAGAGAGAGTGCAACGTCCGTCACATTCGTCCATTCTGCACCCGCTTGAATGATTACCGTACCCGTTGGCGCGGTTGCATCGATTTGGAATTGAACGGTCGTTGCATTGCCTGCTGCATCCGTTACAACAAGCGTATACGCACCATCCCCATCAATAGTAGTTCCATGAAGATAAGCATTACCATTTAAGCTTGCTGTTCCTTCATTAAAATCGGGAGTTACCGACTTATAAAACCCGCCCTCCACTACTCCCGTAACAGCAGGCGCCACATTGTCGATCGTGAAGCTAACGGTCGCCACATTGCCTGCCGCATCCGTTACAACCAGCGTGTACACACCAGCTTCTTCAATCTCCGTACCACTGACAAAAGCAGCCCCGTTCAAGGTCGCCGTTCCTTCATCAAAACTAACGGTCACTGGATCTTTATAACTCTCGCCGTTCGTTACTCCTGCCACTACAGGTGCTGTCTTATCGATCGTGAAGCTAACGGTCGTCACATTGCC
>NZ_CAKMMF010000027.1 GCF_927798095.1 Paenibacillus plantiphilus
TCGCTTTTCAAGTCTTATTTCAGCCTACTGGCCAAGGAATCTCGGAATGACCTGGTGGCCGGTTTATTCAAGCATAGATTCTCATCATTACCGATTAATCTCATGAACTGCATAAGTCATGTTTTTTTGTAGATAAAGGGAATTAATGTCTTTTGTAGAAGTTATTACGTGAACATCCAATTTTAAAGATACACATTGCTTAATTAGGAGGCATGAACATGGAAGAGGATCAGGTCAAGGAGCAGCACAAAAAAACGATGAACCGCAGGGAATTATTGGGGTTAATGGGTGCAGTAGGTGTTGGCCTCGCAGCAGGATCATCGCTGCTTGGACCGACACTGGCATCTGGACAAGGCAATACAGTAACCGAAGCTGTCTATGGCGATGGCGAAGATCCGCAGATTCCAGTAAACTACAGCACTGTCGTAACCGTAAAGGATTATGGAGCAGTCGGAGACGGCATAACTGACGATACCCTCGCTATCCAACAAGCGATCAATTTCGTAAGCACCAGAGGCGGAGGAATCGTCTACTTCCCTCCAGGCACTTACAAGATTGCCCAAACTACAGGATATGTGCCTATACCTGTATTGGGCGGAACGAGCAGCTTGCCGTACTGTATTGAGATGAAAGCTTATGTCATTCTGCGTGGGGAATCCGAATCTGCTGTAACATTGCTTGGCGACTATACCTATGGTCCAGCAGACTTGACCAAAAAGATTATGTTTAAGGTAAAAGGATATCGGAAGGACCCTACTGACAAAGAGACAGCGTTTAACAACGGACTCGAAAATATGGAAATAAAAAATGCTTTTATGGCATATGCTGCCCTCGACCAAACTTTAGCGCTCTGTCGGTTCAATAACTTAGTGTTTGACGGCTGTGCAATAGCTATATATTCCAAAGTTCTGGAGAGATCCCACTTTGAAGAGATCAATTTCAAAGGTACTGGAGTTGGGGTTCTAGTTGGCGGTCAATGGAGAACCTCATCCGCTGGAATTGATGAAGATGGCGGATATGCCGATAAATCGGTTTTCAGAAAAATCTCGTTTACTTATTACTGGGAGCTTTCTAATGGAGCACCTATCGACGAGTTTTTTGACACTTATTTTTTTCAAAGATGGAATGTCGCCCCTAACGTCGGCTTGGATTACAGAGGAATTACAGGGAGCTGCATCGTCATATTGCCTAGACATGGAAGACCAAGCAACTCCAATACCTTTGAGGATATGTTCATAGGATATACGCCAAGATACGGTTTTTACGGAAAACATCTCAAGTCTAGTCGTTTTCACGCTATCAATTTCGAGAGAGTCGGATTTTGCAAGCCCAAAGATAATTCTATGACCACCGGAATTGGCTCATCCCCGACAAATAAAGATCCTTACTTGGCCGTGGATGCTAGAATACCCGCCTTTATCTTCGGAGCGGATGATTCCTGCTCGCTTAGCCAGATCCAATTCCAGCAAGCTTACTGCGAGAGCGCTGTCGGTTCTCCACCGCAAAGAATAGGTCTGGACATAAGCACGACCCAAGGTACGATCAATAAGAAACTGCTTCCAAATAAAATCGATCTGGGAATATCCGCTCCATATGTAGATAAGATTGCAGCAAATGGTAAGGTTGAATACCAATTCTCTCTGCCTGAGAGCGGCGTATACATGTGTATCCTTCACGCTTCCTCCGATAAAACGGATATTAACCTTATCAATCAGGTGTTCGTAGCGATGTATAAAGGTGCTTTTGGTGTCTCTTCGCCAATCGGCGGCCCAACCTACCTTGGAAATGCTGAAACGGCTTCGGGAAATTCGAATCTTGTCATATCCAAACCAGATGCTGCAGGGAAAATTACGGTTACACTCGATACGACACAAACAAAGGTAGCGTTCAGATACTGGATTCAATATATGACTTCGACTGATTAGAAATTCGGCTGTCTGGAGTTGGATACAAGCTTGATATAAGCATGCAAGATTAACAAACTATTATAAGGCTCAAACTATGAATTGAGGCTGCTCCATTAGTAGAAATCTACTTGTGGAGCAGCCTCTGTTTTCTTCTTGGATGTTAGAATATTCCACGGTATTTCCGGCATGCGAGAAAGTTTCCCACAATGCGGCTTTGAAACCTCCTCCCATCGAATGATACTGATGATTGGCGCATTCGTTTGAAGTCTCCATTTTTCTATCCACGGACATTCGGCTCGGCAAATGGTGTCGAAGTCAGCATGGGGTTGCATTATTTCTGTCCAATCGCAGCATCACTCAGTATGGAAGTGAAAGCGCCGCGCTAAACCTCACTTTCATGCCAGAGTTGCAGCAGCGAAAATCCATGATTGCTTTTAAGGTGGTGCTTGTTCACTTGAAAAAAATCTCTTACAGATGACAGAGCGTAGTGGGATCCCCTTCATCTGTCGCTGTAAGCTTGAAAAACAATGTTACAGCACAAAAAAGTGGAGCGAGGCGCGCTGTAAGCTTGAAAAACCGGCTTACAGATGACGAGGCATAGTAGAATTACCTTCATCCGTCGCTGTAAGCTTGAAAAACAGTGTTACAGCACGGAAAAGTGGAGCGAGGCGCGCTGTAAGCCTGAAAAGCCGTCTTACGGATGACAGGGCGCAGAGGTTACCATTGCCCTAAGTCGGAAATTTAGTATAACTGTGCGGAATAGGAATAGTAACGTGAGGGGAGAAATCAACTCTCCACTCCCATTCTCCTTCTGGGGGGACGTCCCTTGTACTTCCAAAACATTCCGAACATTGCAGGAGGCTGTCCCTCAGTAGTTATAAACTACTTGATGGACAGCCTCCTGATACGATTCAATCGTTGATTATTCCGTCAGACATTCCCATTCATGGAGCAGTCCAGATCTAACTTACTCAGCCGGATACATCTTCTCGCGGAGCGCTTTGACCTCATCGCTCTCCAGATACTCATCATAGGTCATGATGCGGTCGATAATGCCGTTTGGCGTAATCTCGATGATCCGGTTTGCGATTGTTTGCACGAACTGATGGTCATGCGAGGTGAAGATCAACGTGCCGTCGAAATCGATAAGTCCATTGTTGAGCGCAGTGATCGATTCGAGATCCAAGTGGTTCGTCGGTTCGTCCATCAGCAGAACGTTAGCGCTGGCGAGCATCATCTTGGACAACATGCAGCGCACCTTCTCTCCCCCGGACAGAACGCTCGCTTTCTTGAGCGCCTCATCGCCGGAGAACAGCATACGTCCCAGGAAGCCACGGATAAAGCTCTCATCCTGATCCTTGGAATATTGACGAAGCCAGTCAACCAGATTCATATCGATGCCGTCGAAATATGCCGCATTGTCTTTGGGGAAATAAGCTTGTGTCGTCGTAATCCCCCACTGGAAAGTGCCTGCATCTGCTTCGAGCTCGCCCATAAGCAGCTGGAACAGCACTGTCTTAGGCAGCGTATTCGGTCCCACCAATGCGATCTTATCGCCTTTATTGATCGCGAGCGTCATGTTGTCAATCTGCTTCACGCCGTCCACCGATTTGGTTAAGCCGTCAACAAGCAGCAGCTGCTTGCCTGCTTCACGCTCTGGCTTGAAGTTGATGAACGGATATTTACGGTTCGACGGACGAATGTCGTCGAGTGAAATTTTATCAAGCAGCTTCTTACGGGAAGTCGCTTGCTTGGACTTCGATTTGTTCGCGCTGAAGCGTTGAATGAACGCTTGCAGCTCCTTAACCTTATCTTCCTTCTTCTTGTTCGCGTCACGCATTAGCGTTAATGCTAGCTGGCTCGACTCGTACCAGAAATCGTAGTTGCCCACATACATCTGGATCTTGCCGAAATCAATGTCCGCAATATGCGTACACACCTGGTTCAAGAAATGCCGGTCATGGGATACGACGATAACAGTGCCCTCATAGTTGCCAAGGAAGTTCTCCAGCCAATGAATGGATTCCATGTCCAGATGGTTGGTAGGCTCATCGAGCAGCAGAATGTTCGGCTCGCCGAACAAGGCTTGCGCAAGCAGGACGCGCACCTTCTCGTTGCCGCTCAGCTCTGACATCAGCTTGTCATGCAGGTCTGGCAAGATGCCAAGACCGTTCAGCATGCCTGCCGCTTCAGACTCCGCTTCCCAGCCGTTCATATCCGCGAATTCTGCTTCCAGCTCGCCGGCGCGCATACCGTCTTCATCGGTAAACTCCGCCTTCGCGTAGATCGCATCCTTCTCTCTCATGACATCATAAAGCTTCTTATGGCCCATGATAACCGTTTCGAGCACCTTGAACTCATCGTACTCATAATGGTTCTGTTTGAGAACGGCAAGCCGTTCGCCTGGTGTAATATGCACTTCTCCTTGCGATTGCTCTACTTCACCCGAAAGAATCTTCAGAAACGTCGATTTACCCGCTCCGTTCGCGCCTATCAGACCGTAACAGTTGCCCGGGGTAAACTTAATATTCACATCTTCAAAAAGCGCTCGCTTCCCGTAACGGAGCGTAATGCCGCTTGTACTAATCATTGTGCGTGATCCCGTCCTTCACTCAGAAATCTTGTTCATCACACCATTATAGCACAGAAGAGCGGATTATTCCCACACAAGCTTCACTTCACTGCCTGTTCGGGATGATTCATAGATCGCATCAAGAATCCGATTGTTCGTATAACCTGACATTGCTGTCGTAATGGGTTCCAGGCCTTCCTGTATGCAATTGATGAAATGTTTGTTCAGCAATAAGCGCGAATCCTCGCCGTCCAGCGGTGTAATTGACGATTCGACGATGATGTTATTCGCATGGCTGACCATCCTGCCGCTGCTGCCGATCAGCGATGCTCCCGCCTCTGTTCCCATCAGGTGGAGGAACGGCTCTTCACTGATCGCTGCCGTATGCGCAGCCCAGCTGACATCCAGTGACAGCGTCGCGCCGTTATCGAATTTAATGAGCGCTGTTGCCAGATCCTCAACGTCGTAGTAGCCATCCCAGTTTGGCGTCCCCCAATCGCCAATGCCTTGACGATTCGGTCCGAATTCCGCATAGGTGGAGCCATAGACGGAGATCGGCTTCGGATTGCCCATCATATAGAGGGTCAAATCCAGCATATGAACACCGATATCGATTAGCGGCCCGCCCCCGGACTCATCCATTCGGGTAAACCATGAGCCCCACCCAGGAATGCCCTTGCGGCGCATCCATCCGGTCTTGGCGTTATAAATGCGTCCCAGCTTGCCGCTGTCAATCTCCTGCTTAAGCGCGCGAGCCAGTCCTGTCCAGCGCATCTGATGCGCCATCATTAGAATTTTGCCTGACTGCTCCTTGGCTGCCACAATTTCGCGCGCTGATGCGGAATCGATTGACATTGGCTTCTCCAGCAGCACATGCTTGCCGGAACGAAGCGCTTCGATCGCCAGCGAAGCATGAAATTTATTCGGTACGGCAATAACGACCGCATCGATTGATTCATCCGCCAGCAATGTCTCTGGATTCGGATGTACAAGCGCTATGCCATGCTCCCCTGCCCGCTGCTCCGCAAGCGGAAGGAACGAGTCGGTTATTGCGGCCACATTAACGCCCTCAATGGCCTTGAATACTTCCAGATGCAAATTGCCGATAGCTCCGGCGCCTATAATGCCAAGTCTAATTGGACTACTCATGTTGAATTAAAGTCCTCCCTGTATAAAATCCTTTCATTCCATTCAAGATCACGAATGAATTTCTCTGTCATTGTGCAGTATATACAAATTGAATCGGCCAAAACAGGGGGATAATAGTTCATTATCATTCCGATTTTGGCTTCTATATAGATTAGACAACTTCAGCGCCTCAGCGCGGATCGCCATTCAAACGCCATGTCTCGCCATGCGGCAGCACAACGAGCTGCGACTCACCCAGGCCAAGCTTCTTCTGCTGCGCATACAGACGGTCAAGCGCCTCGCGCGGCGTGTCATCTGCAAGCCGGAATGAGCCATAGTGCATCGGCACGAACCATTGTGCGCCTATATCCATGTAGGCTTGAAGCGCCTCCTCCGGGGTCACATGCTGTGTGCCCATGAACCATTCCGGCTCATACGCGCCGATAGGCATCAGGGCGACATCAATATCAAAGCGTTCGCCAATCGTTTTGAACCCGTCGAAATAACCGCTGTCCCCGGCAAAATAAATCGTAGGCGAAGCGTGAACAACCGGACGCGAATGAAAGCTTTCATTCGCATGCAGCTGACCCTCCATCGCTTGCCCTCCAGCATCCGATTGGCCTTTCTTCTCGTCTACACGCTCGATTATATATCCTCCCCAGTGCGAGGAGTTCGTATCTGTCAGTGTCCTTCTAGTCCAGTGCTGTGATGGAACAAAGGTAAACTTGACCCCACCGATTGTCGCAGACTCCCACCAGTTCAGTTCAATGACGGAGGAGAAGCCTTTGCGCTGCATTTTGGAGGCCAGCCCGACTGGAACGATCAATGTCTTGCTGCTTGTCAATTGCTTTAATGAACCGATATGCAAATGATCATAATGCGAATGCGAGATCAGCACAATATCAGTAGGAGGCATATCCGCGATCGGAATGCCCGGAGGAGTTAACCGCTTCTGCATCGCAAGCTGGTTGGTCCAGACCGGATCAGTGACAATGTTCAGACCTGCGAGCTGGATAAGAAATGTCGAATGCCCGATCCAGGTCAACGATGGCTGGCTCGCGTTTTGGTGCAGGTAAGAAATATCCGGTGTTGAATTGGGCACAGAATAAGAGAAATCCTTCGTTTTCATCTTGCGGGAGCGCTCCTGGCGCCATTTTCTCAAATCCTTGAATGAGCTCACTTTAGCGGCCGTATTCAAATTTTCATATCGCATAGCAGCAAATCGTCCTCCTCTTAACTCCTGACGACATTCTTTGTCTATGTCATCTTTATCTTTACGATACAAAATACGCTGGCAATTAGCAAACGCCATGGGGGCGAATTTCAGCAGCCATAGAGCGAAAATCCAGCGGACATCGCAATACGTTCTTAGTCTAACGCTTGTATTCGTCAGCTATTGCCATTTCACCAGTCTAATGACAGTGGAGCAGTCAGCACAGGAAGCATTTATTGCGACATAATTCGCATCAGCGGCAACTTTTTTGTACACTAGTAGTAAATGTAGGAATGAAGGAAGAAGTGAGGTGGGATTAAGATGCGTTTATTGCTTATAGAACCGACACCAAGCCCTAACACGATGAAATTGAATGTGGATGACAAGCTTCCTCACGGACAGCGTGTGAGCTATACACCTGATACGGCGGAAAATGCGCCGGAGCCGCTGCGGAGCTTGCTTGCTATTAAAGGGGTGCGCGGACTATTCCGCACTGCGGATTTCATTGCGCTGGATCGAAAGCCGGGCGCAGACTGGGAAACCATATTGGCGGAAGCGAGAGGCTTGCTGCAAAGCGGGGAGAAGCAAGAAGACGGAGGCTCCGTTAACGCTTCGCACGAAAGCTTCGGGGAAGCACATGCTTTCGTACAGCTGTATCGAGGCATTCCCATGCAAGTACGGGTTCGCACGTCTGACCGCGAAGTTCGCGCAGCCATGCCTGCGGCCTTCGCAGATGCGGTAACAGCAGCAGCAGCCGCTTCTATGATCCGCGAGCGCAAGCTGGAGGAGCTCGGCGTCCGCTACGGTGATCCGGATGAGATCGCCGCCGAGCTAGTGAAGGAGCTTGAAGCCGCTTATCCAGCGATGCGGCTTCAAGAGCTGGTCGCCGCGTCGCTCGCGCAAGGCAGCGCCACCGGCGAGAATGGCGCAGCTGCCCTTGCCATTCGCCCTGCGCCGCTAACGGCTGGCGAGCTCGCACAGCGCTTGAGCTCGCCGGACTGGAGCGTACGCTACGAGGCCCTGTCGCGCACGCAGCCGCAGCCGGACATGCTTCCGCTGCTCGCCGGCGCGCTGGCCGACGACAACGTCTCCATCCGGAGACTAGCCGTCGTCTACCTTGGCGAGCTTCGCATACCCGAAGCGCTGCCGCATCTGTTCACAGCTCTGCGTGACGCCTCCGCGTCGGTCCGCCGCACTGCAGGCGACACCTTGTCCGACCTTGGCGACCCCGCCGCAGTCGGACCGATGATAGAAGCGCTAAGCGACCGCAACAAGCTCGTTCGCTGGCGCGCCGCCCGCTTTCTCTACGAGGCCGGCGATGAGACCGCGGTCGAGGCACTGCAGACTGCGGCTGACGATTCCGAATTCGAAGTCAGCCTGCAGGCGAGAATGGCGCTGGAGCGAATACAGCGCGGCGAAGAAGCGGCCGGCTCCGTATGGCAGCAGATGACCGCTCTCAGACGCAAGGAGGAATAAGCGGTTGCGGTTCAGCCTTCTCTAGTCTGCGACTGGATAAGGCTTGACCCAAGCGTGATCCTCCTTCATTTCTTTATCTGACTTCAGAAAGTAATCATAGCTCACAGTACCAGGGCGATCCGGCAGCGGATCGTCCCATGTTATATCCAGGTGCTTCCACTTGGAACCGAGCTTCACCATGTTCCATACATGATTGCCTGTATCTACTTTGCCCTCAATAATAAGCGTGTTGATGCCTGCAGCTTTAAGCATGCGGTGAGCAAGCAGCGAGTAGCCTTGACAAACCGCCAGTCCGGTCGTCAGAGCCTCATAAGCCGTGTATCGCTGCAGACTGCTGTCATAGGCGACATTGCCAACGATCCAGTCATGAATTGCTTTCACCTTGCTCCGCTCTGACATCGTTGGTTTAATAATGGTTCGAAGCGTCTCGATGATCCGGGCATCCACTTGCTTCGTTTGCTGCAAGGATTCCCGATAGCGGACAGACAGCTTGATTCTCGCGTTCGGACCCCACGTTCGGATCGTATAGAGATAAGAATCCACGATGTACGCCATATAATCATCCGCTGCGAGAACATCGCGCAGCAGGTCGTCAAGGCTGCTCTTCAGCTCATCATCACCCCCCGTGTAAACGGCTTGTATGACGGGCTTTTGGGCAAGAAGCTGTTCAATCAGATCTAATTTAAGCGCTTCCAAAGTTGCATGCGCATTCGGCTTTGCAGGTGAATAACGGAAGTCTGCGCCTAATCCACTGACCAGTATTGCAAGTATCAGTCCCACTCTAGCCAATAGTCTGCTCATAGTCCGTCTCCTGTCCACAATGATATCTTCATTATACCTAATGTTTCCTTTGTTATAAAGTTTCTTTCATATTGTAACCACAATTAGGAAATAAGAACCCCTATTGCATAAAATCGTGCTGCATTCAGTCTACATTCAGCTTTATAGTAGATAATAGATGTACTTATCTGCCTGGAAGGTGAACATGATGAAACCTAATAAAGGAATTCGAGTTTTGCTTGCTGACGATGAGCCTCATATCATACAGTTTCTGGAGATGGGCCTGACGAATGAAGGCTTCGAAGTGAAATGCGTAGAGAATGGCATAGATGCCGTTCATCTGGCGGGCTCATTCCGCCCGCATGTCGTCATTCTCGATGTGATGATGCCAGGAGCAAACGGCTTCGAGGTATGCCGATTGCTGAAGGATCAGGGTGACAATATTGCCGTCATCATGCTGACAGCCAAGGATGAGGTAACAGACAGAGTGAAGGGCCTGACACTCGGCGCAGACGATTATGTGGTGAAGCCATTCAGCTTCGAAGAACTGCTGGCCCGCATTGGCGCGCGCCTGCGCAACCAATTCCCGGATTTGCTTGGGGAAGTCGTTCATGGCCCCTTCGTCATCGATGACCGCCGCAAGGAAATTCTTTACCAGCAAACGGTAATGACCCTCTCTCCAACAGAATACGAGCTGCTCAAATTTCTGATCATCAACAATGGCATCGTGCTTAGCAAGGCGGTTATTCTCGACCGGGTATGGGGGTACGATTTCGGCGGCGAGGAGAACATTGTCGAGGTGTACATTCGTTCCTTGCGGGACAAGCTCGGGGATAAGGAGCATCGGCTTATTCGCACCTTGCGCGGTGCTGGCTACCGGGTGGATCTTCCATGCTGAAACAGCGAATGATGCATGCGCTGCGCACAATTGTTGTCCCCCGTTCCTTGCGCTACCAGCTTCTTGCAAGATCGCTATTCATACTTGCTGCCCTCTTGCTGCTTATCGGAATGTCGCAATACTGGCTTATGAAAAGCTTCCTCTACCAAAGCAAAGCAGACGCTATGCAAACACAGCTGATGTCCCTTCCGCGAGACTTGCTTGTGCAATCAAGCACAGACCAGAAGGAATGGGAGCGTCCCAAGAATGGACCGGCTGCTGGAAGCGGAGCCGGCAACGGTGCGGTTCGACCTGATCGCCCCTTCCTGTTCTTGCCTGATATGTCGCTTGCCTATATATCGGCAGACGGCGTATTCACAGATATATCGGGAGCGGAGAACAGCGGCAATCCTTCACCATCGCCTTCACCGCAGCTGACAGCAGCGGAATATGAGCGGCTTGCAGCCAAAGATTTTGCAACAGGACCCAGAGCCAAGAACACCGAATATGAGATCCTCAGCAATGCCGCCGGAGAGGAGCAACTGGTCGTATTCCACACCATTGGACCTCGCAGCCGCAGCGGAGGACCAGCACTCCTTCAGATGGGCACGGCTACAGCTCCTCTGCAGGATGTCATCATGCAGCAGCTCATCATATTCGCCTCCCTGTCCGCGCTTGCGCTCACAGGCGGGTTAGGGCTCTATCTGCCAGCGCTGCGCCGGACGCTCATTCCGCTATCGCGCATCGTTCATATCGTCAAACAAACAGATGCAGGCAATCTGGGTGAGCGGATGCCGGAGAATCAGGGCCAGGAGGAAATTGATCGGCTCTCAGCATCCTTTAACGGCATGCTGGAGCGGTTTGAAATATCTTTCCACACCGAGAGAGAGGCTAAAGAGAGGATGAGGCAATTTATTGCCGATGCCTCTCACGAGCTGCGAACGCCGCTGACATCTATCCACGGGTTTCTAGAAGTGCTTCTGCGCGGGGCAGCCTCCAATCCTGAGCAGCTATACAACGCGCTGAACAGCATGCATGGCGAATCCAGACGTATTAACAAGCTTGTGGAGGATTTGCTCCTGCTGGCGAAATTCGACCGTTCTCCACAGCTGCAAGTGACTGCCATAAAACTGGACGCTTTAATTTACGATATGGAGCATCAGCTGCAAATGATGGCGGGAGAAAGAAGTTTGCAGCTGCAAATTGGAGAGAACAGAGAAGGAGAATATGACGCGGACAAAATCAGGCAAGCAATTCTGAACCTGTTCCATAATGCTGTTCAGCATACCGATGGGGCAACAGGAAGCATTGCGCTCTCGTTACGCAGCACTGACACGGGAACCGAGCTGTCTATCCGAGATAATGGTTCTGGAATAAGCGAGGAGCAGCTTCCTCATGTATTCGAGCGATTCTATCGCGGAGATGCGTCGCGAACCCGCAAATACGGCGGAGCCGGCCTCGGGCTCTCGATTACGAAGTCTATCGTTGAGGCTCATGGCGGGACGATCAAAGTGGCGAGTCGGGAGGGCGAGGGAGCAACCTTCACGATTACGCTGTCGATTCGATCCGCTGATGGGGACAAATAATCTAAGCCCCCATATAGGATAAAAAAGATGCCTCCAGCCCCACTTTCTTTCCAGTGGTTTTGAAGGCATCTTTTCACATCATTTGGACTGACTCATTGGATATTGGGCGGGCTTTTCGGACAACCCCATGTTTTACATTTTTATGGTATCCACCCACTCGGGCATACCCTATTGGGACAGCCCCATACGAGCGAATCAGAGCCCATTCACGATTAGTGACCCGCCATCATCGCCGGATCCGGGATGTCCCCGCCGGCTGTTCCGTCTTCTTCTTGCTGCTTCGGTTTACGCAGAATGAGCGACAGTGCGACACCTGCGGTCACGATGCACGCGGACAGGAAGAACGTGTCGCCGTATCCCGCGACGACGGCGCTCAGCGGATTCGCATTCGCTCCTCCGCTCGTGGCGTGAGAAGTGATTTGCGATGTCAGATAACCCGTCAGACCCGCGACCGCAAACGAGACGACGACTTGCTGAGCAGCTGTTGTCAGCGGTGTGACGCGGCTCACCAGTTGACGAGGTGCAGCGTTCAGCACATGCGTGTTGAGCGGCATCATGGAGAAGCCCATGCCCAGACCAATGGTACAGATGCACAGAATGATCACCCACAGCGAAGTATCCACCGATATGCCGGACAAGATGAACAGGGAGACGGATATGATGGAAAGACCGGCAAAGGCGAGCGGACGCGCGCCGATCTTGTCGAACAGCCGGCCGCTGATCGGCATCGCGATTCCCGCGCATAGCGCCTGCGGCATCAGGATCCAGCCCGTTTCAAGCGCGGTGTAGTTCATGACACCTTGCAGGTACAGCGGCACGATCAGCATTGCGCCAAACAGCGCGAGCTGTACAATCCACGTCAAGATAATGCTGCGTGTAAAGTCGGACGACTTGAACACTTTCAGCTCCAGCAGCGGTTGCTTCTGCCCCAGTTCCACGAAGATGAAGAGAATGAGCGCAATGCCGCCGACAGTCAAGCCCGTGATTGCCGAAGCCGAGGACCAACTGGTACCGCCTTCGCTTACGCCGAACGCCAGCATGGAGAAAGCGATTGGCGCGAGGCACATGCCGATGACGTCCAGATGCGGCGCCTTAGTGCCGCCCGATTTCGGCAAATATTTATACCCGAGAATGAAGGCGATAATGCCGATTGGCAGATTGATAATGAAAATCCAGTGCCAGCTAACAGATTCGACCAGCCAGCCGGATAGTACCGGACCGAACGCCGGCGCCATCAGCATGGGGATGCCGAGTAAGCCCATGATAGAGCCACGGCGCTCTGGAGGCGCGAGCTTGAACACCATGGCCATTCCGATCGGGGCCACCATGCCGCCGCCCAAGCCTTGAATGATGCGATAAATGATGAGCTGTTCCGGTGTTTGCGCGATACCGCACAGAACCGAGCCGAAAGTGAACAGAGCGATCGTAATCATGAAAATTCGCTTGGAGCCGAATCTATCGGTCATCCAGCCAGCAAGCGGGATAACGGCGGATAAGGCAAGCGTGTAGCCGGTGACTGTCCATTGAATCGTCTTCAGATCGGTGTCGAAGTATTCGACGAGATGCGGAATGGCATTATTGACAACAGTACTGTCCAAAATAACCATGATCATGCCGACAATAATCGCCAAAAGCGGCGGCAGAATGGCTTTCAGCGAGAAGTCGTCCCCGCCGGCTGTAATCGGTTTTGTTTGCGTAGGAGCTGACATAGGTCCCTGCTTTCTGCTCATAGAGCTGTATATGGTTGAAAATAATCGTATGACGGGCTGCAGCATTGGCGCAGCTTATCGCACCGCCGTCACTCCCGAGCCGTCAACATGGCTCTTTCTCGTACAAATTCGCAGGCAATGCCTGCACGAACGGCGACCAATCGCCAGTCGTATACAGCTGAAGCCGGTGCATAGCCCGGGTACACGCCGTATACAGAAGCTTGCGTTCGTGGTCCCAACCGTAAGCTTCGGGCGAAGCGTTATAGATGAGGACCGCATCAAACTCAATGCCTTTGGCGAGATACACGGGAATGACCATCACTCCCTTTTCAAAAGCGAGCGTCTCCCTCGTAATATGCTGCAGCCCTTCGCCTCCTTGAATGCGCAACGATTCATAGGCCTCCCGACTTTCGGCTGCAGTCTTAGTGATGACAGCGATGGATGCGAAGCCCTGGGCATTGAGCAAGGCGATGTCTTCCAGAATTTGCGCATCGCGCTTCTGCACGCCGTTCAACCTGATCAGAAGGGGCTTGGGGCCTCTTCTTTCAAACGGTACAATCTCGTCCCCGCCGGGGAGCAGCGATTTCGTAAATTCCACAATCTCTCTGGTCGAACGATAGCTGCGCACAAGGCGGACGAGGCTTGTATCGGCTTCGCCAAAAAGCCGGATCAGCGGTGAATCGGATGCTTCCAGATTTGTGGACTGCATGAAGATCGCTTGCCCAAAATCGCCGAGCACCGTCATCCGGGCACGAGGAAACAGCTTTTTAAAATATTCATATTGAAACGCCGAATAATCCTGGCCTTCGTCGATGAAGACATGCCGGATCTCCGTGTTCGTCCGAACGCCTTCAACGAGCTCTTTGACAAACAAATAAGGAGTCGCATCCTCGTGGAGCAATTCATTCCGGCTTAGCATATCCTTCGTTTGTCTGCAAATTTCAGACCATTGTGCGGGAATGATGCTCTCATTTGTTTTCTCCCGATACGTGGTTTCATCGCCGAATAATTGGCCATATATACCTTTGATATCGACAAAAGAAAATGTCCTCACGCTTTTCCTTAGCGGCTTAAAGCTCCTTTTCACAATTGATCGAAGGATCAGCTCCTCCTCCTGCTGGGCGAAGTCAACGTCTCCTTCATCTCCCCGCCGCTTGTTGTTCATGAGCTCGCGAACCACAGTGTATTGCTCCGAAAGGTCGAACAGCTCCCTCTCTTTGTGCAGCATGTCGAAAACTTCAGCGTACTGTTCATTATCGAGATAATTTAACTCCTCCTGCACCCAGAACGCTCCCCGTTCCTTGCGTTCGAGCGAAGCAAGCTCATCCAGCAGCCATTCCTGCAAAAGAACGACACGGCTGTACAACGGCAGGGAGCTGTCGAAACCGTACAGCTTCGCGCTCATACGCTCCGCAGTAATCAAAACGCGATTGCGGAACCATATGTCTATGAACCGCATCCCTTCCCGCCCCAGCCACCTCCCGTAGTTCTGCAGAGCCTTCAGAAAAGCTTCGGACGTTTTGTACGCAATCCCCTGAAGACGAGCCTCATATCCCGGCTCCCCCTGTGCTGTCAGTGTGTATTCAATCTGATCGAAGGGGTCTTCCGACCGCAATGAGGAGCCGAGCCCATTCTCAACATATTCCTGAAACGTCGTCTGCTGCATATTCTCTTCACCGAGCTCAGGAAGGACCGTGGAAATATAACTGCCAAACATCGGATTGGGCGAGAAAAGCACGATCTGATCAGCTCTGATCGTCTGGCGATGCCTGTAAAGCAAGTACGCCACACGCTGCAAGGCTGCTGAAGTTTTCCCGCTGCCAGCCGCTCCCTGAACAATAAGCATCCGGCTTTTGTCGTTTCGGATGATCGCGTTCTGCTCCTTCTGGATGGTTGCCACAATACTTTTCATTTGCGAGTCCGCGTCCTTGCTCAGCACTTGCTGCAGCAATTCGTCTCCAATCGTTTCGCTCGCGTCGAACATGGTGCGGATGTGTCCGTTCTGAATCTGAAACTGCCGTTTAAGCATCATCTTCCCATCGATCCGACCTGCAGGCGTGACATAAGAGGCTCTACCCGGAGGAAAGTCGTAATACAGGCTCGCGATGGGGGAACGCCAGTCATAGATCAGAAAATTCAGTCCTTCATTGTCGACGAAGGAGGATACCCCGATATAAACCTGCTCGCTTTCGTTCAAGCCGTCCTCCTGAAAGTCAACGCGCGCAAAATAAGGAGACGGGAGCAGCCGTTTCATGCCGTTCCATTGCTGCACCAGCCGTCTGTGGCCGCGCTCTCGTTCGGCCAACATCATGGATTGCTGCTGAACCGAGTAAAAGGTATCTTCGAAATCCTCGGTCGTGCTCGTGTTGATCGATAAATCCTCCCAAAACCGCTTGCGGATTTCAGAAGCCTGATCGTGCAGCCCGGCAACCTCCGGCTCCAGCTCGGCGATTCTCGCATGCAGCTCGTTCCTGACCCGTTCCAGCCGCTCCTGTTCCTGTCGCCAATCCCTCGCTTCCATCTCCTGAACACACTCCTTTTTCCATCTTTTTGGAATAAAAAAAGAGCATTGACAAATTAAAGCTCCAGATGTACAATTAGAGTGGGAATAAAAATGAATACATATTCACTCTAATTTGTCAATAACGCTATCGATTATATCATAGTGTTATTTTGCGTTCAATTTATTTTTTTCCGCCCTCTGGCAGAGCTGAACACTGACTCGGATTGTGGATAGCTTCAACTACCCGCCGTGGAATGAAGCTGAAAGAAGATGACCCTTGAATCATTCATCAAGGGTCATCTTCTTTATATCACTAGTGTCTTCCGATGTCCCCAGCAAAACAGTCTATTTTTCAATGAACAACGTATATTAAATGAAAGGATCTCGCCTCTTATTACCATTAAATGGATCCTATACGACCGATTTCGTCATTTTTGTAATGAAACTGTAATGTTTCCTTCATGTTCCTTTCAGATTACACTTATATAATAAACACATGACCCCCCTTTATAAATATATTCTCTCTTGGCCTGCGGAATGATGCCGCAGGCCCCTTTTTTTTATAGTTCAAAGTTTCACTCTTGCGTCGTGGTCAGACGATCACGCGGTAGTGAAGATGAACAACGCCGCTTCGGAAGCGGCGCTCACCGAGCAGTTCGAGCCGCATGCAGAGGTTGTCCGGCAATGCTCGCTTGCCTCCACCCAAGTAGTGCTAACCGTCTCCCAGTACACCATCGACTCGTACATTCGACGCCCGTAGAGGTAGGTCCCAATCGACCGCTGGAAGTCAGTCCAGAACGCATACGTCTCGTCATCGGAGATCGTCCACTCGATATTTCCACGCTCGTCCTCAATGTACCCGTCCAAAGATATGTTAGCAGCGTAGATCAGTTTAGCCATTTCAATAACACCCTCCAATTATCAGTTTCCAGCTAGACAATAAAAAACTCACATAGTTATTCACCGCTTACAATAGCTTCTGCTTCTATCTCCACTAAAAGTCTTGAGTCAATAAGTGCTTTAACTTCAACCATTGTGGCAACAGGTTGAATATCTTTGAAAAACTCTCCATGGGCTTTCCCGATCTCTTCCCACTTTGATATATCAGTTACAAACATTCTTGTTCTAACAACATCTGTTAAATTCGCTCCAACTTTATGAAGTGCTTCTTCTATGGTTTTTATAATGCTTTTCGTTTGTTCGTAGGCACTCCCTACTCCAACAACTTCACCATCTTTCATTGCAGTTGTGCCTGCTACTTCAACACGATTCCCTACACGAATAGCTCTACAATAGCCAACAACCGGCTCCCAAGGCGAACCAGTAAAAACTCTTGTTCTTTCTGTCATTTCAGAAACTCCTCTCCATAATGGATAGACTAATATTACCATATCCATGTGTAAATTTATTTCGCAATTCTGCCAATTAGTTTAATAAAAAGAACGCTCCCGCGCCTTCGCCTGAGCTATGCTGATCTACAGCAATTCTGCGAATTTTTTGGCACGCCAAAAAAACCGAATTATAAAATTCGGCTTTGCTATCTGCGTAAAGAGGCATTGAAGCGGCTAATAATCGCTACCAGCCGCAATGAAGTGGCCTCCAGTATGCTTACTGAAGCGCCTCTCTAAAAAAAGGAATGACCCTTCGCCAAAATTCCGGGTCCTGCTCCGACTCGCTATGACCATTCCCCTCCACAAAAAGAGTATCGACCTTACAGCTTCGCGTCAGCTCTCGCAGATCATCTGCCGGAATAAAATCATCGCCATTGCAATGAATCATCAGAACAGGCACTCTTCTGCCCGCTTCATTCGCTTCCAATGCAATCGACATACGCGCAGCCTTATATTCGCTCCATGTAATCCCCGCCCGCCATAACCAGATCGGAGGGATTAGCAGGGCCAATGGGAAATAGGGCAGCTTGCGCCGTTTGAACTCCGCCTTTAGCATGGTGATGAACTGACTCGGGGTGGAATCAGTAATGACGGCCTTGACCGGCAATCCGCGCGGCAGCGCCAGTAATGCACCGAATCCGCCCAACGAATGCCCCAGAACAGCAATTCTATCCGAGTCAATACATGGCTCAGCTGCAATCGCTGCAACGGCTGCTTCAATATCCTCGCGGAAAATCAGCGCAGATGCTGCCTTGATGGAATCACTGTCACCATGACTGCGCGCATCAAACATGAAGACAGCATACCCCTCGTTCAGCAGCGGCTCTACATATCGCAGCACGCGCGAACGATTGGAGCTCCAGCCATGCGCAACAATAATAAGCGGCAGCCGACCATCAGCACCCGCTTTCGTTGTCACATTCATATCCGTATTTGCATCCGCGATTGCTTTCACATTCGTATCCGCTTTTCCACCCACGTTCACTTTCACATGCGCATCCGGATTTCCATCCACGTCAGCATTTGCATTCGTCGGTCGCAGGAGCCACCCTTTCATTGTCGAGCCGCAGCTCTGAAACGTTATTTCATTGTAAGGTACCGTTGGCAAAATCGTATTGGGCCGTTTCTTAGGTCTCTGACTGCGCACGCCAATGCTCCAAACCAGCCAGGCTGGCAGCGCGACTGCCGTCGCGCCAGCTATGACGCCTATAAACATAGGAACCACTCCCTGTTCTATAGCAATTTGACCGCTTCAGTGAACTTGCGCGCCTGCTCCGTAAGCAGGTTGAATTGTCCGCTGCGCACCCAGTCCAGATTCACAAGCTTGCCTCCCATTCCGACCGCACTTGCTCCAGCACGAAAATAATCAGCAATATTATCGATATTCACGCCACCAGTAGCTATCATAGGAATATGATTCAGCGGCGCACGGATCTCCGCCAAATACTTCCACCCCAACGTTCCGAGCGGAAACAGCTTAACTGCATCTGCACCAGCCTTCCATGCACGAACAATCTCTGTAGGTGTCGTGACGCCCGGCCACACCGAAATTCCTCGCTCTCTGCCATAGGCCACAACCGCTTCGTCGAGATTAGGAGAGATTATAAACTGGGCGCCGGCAGCTGCTGCTTCCTTCGCCATATCGAGATCAAGTACGGTTCCTGCCCCGATTGCTGCCTGCTCGCCGAACTTCTCGCGCCAGCGGTTGATCATAACCGTTGCGCCTTCCGTATTCAACGTGATCTCCATCATCGCAATGCCGCCGTCTATAAGCGCTTTTGCTGCCTGGTCCGCATCCTTATCCTCAATACCACGGAATATCGCTACAATTTTTTCCTTCAGCAATCGATCCAGCATAACGCTCATGATACAGTCTCCACCTCTATCATTCTATTCTGTCAGTTCCCAATAATCTCTTAATATGCGCAAGAAAACATTTGGAAACGCAAGCTCGCTCATTTCCTCCACGCCGATGTATCTGTAATTGGTTGGAAGCTCACTGCTTCCTGTATCGATCTCATAAGGAACAAGCGATTCCGCAGCCTGAGTCTGATCCAAAGCCGTCTGCGGCTCCCCATCCTTCAGTCTAAAACCGAATTCCGCCTGATACACTTGTACATCCCATATAATATGACTAAAAATATGCTCCGTCTCGCCCCACCAGCTCACTGGGCGTATCAGCAACCCTTCCTCTTGTGCCAACAATCGGCACAACTGGTCCATCTGCGCCGGATCGCCGCCAGACCGCTGGCTGCCGCTCACCGATAGCTGCGCTCCCCGGGCCCGCTTGCGGCCGCAGCCAGCAGCCGCCTTCTGCGCGGCAGCCTCGCCAGCCTGCGGCGCAAGAACATGCGGCAGCTCCCACATTTGCGCAAGCAGGCCGCTTGCTGGCCGCTGCCGCACGAGCACCTTGCCGGCATGCTCGCCGCTGCCGACGACAAGTGCAGCAAGGCGCGTCTCCGGACGAGGCGGCTTGGCCTTCGTCTTGATCGGCAGCACATGCTCCTTGCCAGCCATGCGGCCTTCGCAGTGCAGCATGACCGGACAAGTCAGGCAGCCGGGCGATTTGGGTGTGCATACCAAGGCGCCCAGCTCCATTAATGCCTGGTTGAAATCTCCGGCTGCGCCCTCAGGAATGAGCGCTGCTGCAAGCTTTTCTATCTTCACCCTTGTCGCAGGCTTCGCTATATCATCCTCCAGGCAGAAGAACCGTGACAGAACACGCATCACATTGCCGTCCACCGCAGGCTCCGGCTTGTTGAAGGCTATGCTCATAATCGCTCCTGCCGTATAAGGCCCTACACCTCTTAGCGAAGAAACGGCTTCCTTGTCATCAGGCACGGCGCCGCCATGCCGCTCAACCACCTCGCGCGCTCCGGTCTGCAAATTGCGTGCTCTGGAGTAATAGCCGAGTCCCTCCCAGCATTTGAGCACCTCTGGCTCCGGCGCAGCCGCAAGCGCAGCAGCAGTCGGAAATTTCTCCATGAACCGTTCATAATAAGGAATGACCGTATCCACCCTCGTCTGCTGCAGCATGACCTCAGACACCCATATCCGGTAAGGATCGCGATTCAATCGCCACGGCAAATCCCTCTTGTTGCCTCTATACCAGCCGAGCAGCTCGCTGCTGAAATAGCTGGCAGCTTCCGTTGTCATGGCTGCACTTCACTTCCTTTGATTGCTGGCTGTGCCTTTATTGGGGCAGCACGGTAAATTTGACGATATCGGCTCGGCGACAGCCCCATATGCTGCTTAAACAGCCGCGACAGATAATGGTTCTGCAACCCCACACTTTTGGCAACGGTTGAGACGCTGTCATCGGTCCCTTCCAGCATTTGTTTGGCCATTTCCAGACGCCGCAAATTGACGTACTGGATCGGCGCGCTGCCGACAACATTTTTGAACACGCTAATAAAATAGTTCGGATGCAAATAAGCCAGCCTCGCGAGCTCATTCACCCCAATGTTCTCGGATAGATGAAGTTCGATGTATTCCAGCACGCGGTCAATCTTATCCAATGATTCAATGCCTTGAAACACCTGATCGCTAAGATCGCACAGCTCCAAATAACTAGCCATAATGTCCAGCAGAGCAGCCCTTATTCTTAATTTGCGGGTGAACGCAGTGGAACGGAAGGCCTCAATCATTTTGAGAAACATGGATTCTAAGTACTCGCTCTCCTGTGGTTCAACCAGAACAGGCAGCTGCAGCAGCTCAAACATCTGGTTATCTCCGATAGAGGAGCGAAAATGGCACCAGTATAAACTTACGCTCTTGCCTTCCTCGCTGCCATAAATTTGTTTCGCTCCTGGAGGCAGCAGAAATAGATGCCCTGGCTTGCCCACGTATCGCCGGCCATTGTATTCCAGCCAGCCTTCACCTTCTCGTATAAACCACAGCCGGTAATAATCCGGAGACTCTTCCTCTATAAATCCAGGTTTTTTAGCTGAGAAAGCCGCCATCGAAACCTCTGCTTGAAATCGGTGAAAGTAATTTTGGATGATCGTCTTGTATGTAGGTTTCATTGCAGCTCCCAATCATCGTAGTATGTATCTTGCCAATTGATATACCTGTTTTCTATTATACGGACATTCCTGCAAAAAGGATATGGGAGTTAAGTTCGGTTGCAATGTCGAATTGGAACATTTTATAATATAGCTATAAACAAAAAGCTTTGGTCTGATGCGGTGCGACAATAACCATGAAGAGAGAAGGTCATTCGATGAACCAACTAATTTCAACAGCTCAGCGTCGTAAGCGAAGGCAGCCTCATCTGTATCTGTTTGCAATGGCGGCATTGGCCGGTGTTCTTCTGCTGGCAGGCTGCGGCGAGTCGCCGAATTCTGTTTCATCCCCGGAGCTGGATGGACCCGAAGCGGTTATGGAAGTGTACAAATCCAACTGTTTATCCTGCCACGGCACTGATCTTCAAGGCAAAATGGGACCCACTACCGACTTGACGAAGGTTGGAGCGCGCCGGACTGTCGATCAGATCACAGAACAGATCAATGAAGGCGGAGGCGGCATGCCGAGCTACCATTCCAGATTGACGGAAGAGGAAGTCAAGGGGCTCGCAACCTGGCTCGCTGATAAAAAATAACAAGAGGGCTGAATTCAGTGGCAATGAACCCTGAATCCAGCCCTTGCCTATGTCGACCGACCGCCGTCATGCAGAACACGGCGCGCTTGTTGGTGTCTGCCTGGCGATGGCGGCCGATTAACTCTTGCTGCCGGCAATCCCGAGGACAAATGTCCATCATACAGCCATTTGGATGCGCCCATTATCCGGTGCGACGGAAGCCGCTCGCCTTGCAGCAGCGGCAGTCGGACGCCCCATGAATCTACATACATCCCGTCGAATGGCACGCTTTGACCGCTCGGATACTGCCTTCTCACCGCTCCGCCCGCTGTCATCCTTCTCAAGAACATCACCCCATCCTCAGTATCACCTATTGTTCTATTCTGAGTATGGTCAAATGGTGATGGGATTATAGCAATGTCTGTTCGACAACGACAAATGCCGAAGCAATGGATTCGTCATGTGTAATCGTAACGTGGATAACGGCTGCTCCCGCCTTCAAGCCGAGCCTCTCCCACGCCCCGTCCGACAGCTGGCAGATCGGTTTCCCTTGCTCATTCCTTCCTACCTCAATATCTCGAAATGAAAGGATCCGTCCGATCCCACAGCCAAAAGCTTTGGACACCGCTTCCTTAGCCGCAAACCTCCCGGCTGTAAATTCAATAAGCCGCTTTCCCATCGCCCCTCTTGCGAGCAATAGCTCACCATCCGTAAGTATGCGCTCCATGAAACGCTCGCTAATACTGCTTTCCAGCAGCTTCTCCATCCTGGGGAGCGATGTTATATCATGGCCTATGCCGATAATCATGCTTCTCCCCCCTCTCATTTATGTACTTCTATGGTTTGGAATAGCGGTTGGCAAGCATGAGCATCAGGAATGAGATAGCAATCATGGCCGCTGCCCAGTACCAGGCAAGCATCCTGTTTCCTGATTCAACAGCAATATAAATGGCTGTCGGCATCGTCTGTGTCTGACCAGGAATATTGCCCGCTATCATCAATGTTGCGCCGAATTCACCAAGCGCCCTGGCGAATCCGAGAATATAGCCTGCTATAAGCGAGCGTGAGGCAAGCGGCATCGTTACGAATCGAAACACCTGCCATTCCGAAGCGCCTATGGAACGGGCAGAGTCCTGCAGCTCCTTATCGACCGATTCGAAGCCAAGTCGCATTGTCCTGTATGCAAGCGGAAAAGAGACCACGACCGCAGCCACAACTCCCGCCCCCCATGTGAAAACAATTGGAGCATTAAACAACCATTCGTAGGCTTGTCCAATCCAGCTTCGACGACCTAACAGCACCAGCAGTAGAAATCCGACCACTGTGGGCGGCAGAACGAGCGGGAGCAGCAGCAGCGTCTCAACGACGCTTTTTCCAGGATAGCGCACACTCGCCATCCATCTCGCAGCAGCCACGGAGAGCAGGAAGACAATAACACTGGCTGCAAGCGCTATTTGGAGCGATAATACAATAGGTGATAGGAATGCTTGCCAGTCTATCGTTAATCAGTCCCTTCCCCCGTCTGTTAGCTGATGAACTCCTGAATCCGCTTAGCTTGCTCCATTCGATCTGTGAAGCTCCCCGACGTATATTGTTTAATCACATCCGTCCAAAACAACTGTGCGGGAACATTGCTCTCCAGTTGAAAAACTTCCCACTTTCCTCTATGTGCCTCGAATACTTGAATGGCTGCGGCTTTGCCTAGCCCTAATCGTCGATATTTCTTCATAACGAAAAACTCCGCAATCGAGAAATAAGCCGCTCTATCCTCTGATTCTATGTACCTGACCAGCACAAACCCCGCTAACTTGCCCTCCAGCTTGATCATATAAGGAAATCGATTGTTCACTTCGACCCAGTAATCGTCCAGATTAGGATACTTCCTGTACAATCCGTCATCTTCAACGTGGGCATCCATGAATTCGGAGAAATCATACATATAAAATTGCATTAAATGATGAAGAGTTTCTTTGTCTTCTTGGGGTATTCGAGCTATTCGAAGATCCAATCTCCAACCCGCCTTCTTAATTTTATTCGTATTCATGCAAAATCGCCCCTCACCTTGCATGAGGTGAAGGGCGACTTCAGGTGGCTAAATCCCAGGAATGGGATCGCGTTTATGAGCTGTTTTGAGATATTGCTTCTCCAGCTTCTCCCGGACTTCAGCATTAATCTCTTTGCCTTCCAAATAAGCGCTATTATCGTCATACTTGATGCCAAGCTCGTTCTCGTCGGTTTGGCCTTCCCATAGCCCGGCAGACGGCGCTTTATCCAGAACTGTCTGCGGTACGCCAAGAGCGTAAGCCAGCTGACGAACCTGCCGCTTGTTCAGAGAGCTGAGCGGCGTAACATCAACTGCGCCATCGCCCCATTTGGTATAAAAGCCGGTAATCGCCTCAGATGCGTGATCTGTTCCGACAACAAGCAAATTCAGGTCAAACGCCAAGGCATACTGCATCACCATACGAGTGCGCGCCTTCACATTGCCTTTGCCGCCACGACTCAGATGGCGGGATTTGCCGATTGCTTTGAACCCATGCTCGACCTCAAGCGCGATCTCATTCACGGCTTCGCCAATATTGGTCTCGACGCGATATTGAAGCTTGAAAGCCTCCGCAACCGCATAGCTGTCCGAGATGTCCGCTTGCTCCTCATAAGGCTGGAACACACCCAATGTTATATACTCTTGACCGGTTTCAGCAGACAGCTCATCCGTAGCTGTCTTGCAAAGTCCAGCAGCCACAGCGCTGTCGATGCCGCCGCTAATCGCGATCAGCAAGCCTGTCGTACCGGATTTGCGCACATAGTCTTTAAGAAAATCGACACGCCTGCGTATCTCCGCTTCCGGTTCAATCTCCGGCTTAACGCCAAGACGTGCAATAATTTCATTCTGCAAGCTCATATCATCACCTCTTAGCGGCAGAAGCGATCGAATGCAGCTGTCAAGTCAGCAGCAATATCAGCAGCCGAACGGTTCTCAATTTGATGGCGCTCGATGAAATGAACCAGCTCGCCATCCTTCATAACAGCAATGGAAGGGGAGGAAGGCGGGTACGGCGCAAAATATTCACGCGCCTTCGCGGTAGCTTCTTTATCCTGACCAGCGAATACGGTGTACAGATGGTCTGGCGTCAGATCATGCTGCAGCGCTTGAGCAACACCAGGCCGGCATTGTCCAGCAGCACAGCCGCAGACGGAGTTGACAACGACAAGCGCAGTTCCCTTCGCTCCCGGCAGCTTGGCCTCGACTTCTTCCGGCGTGCGCAATTCTTGAATACCGAGACGGGTCAGATCATCGCGCATCGGCTGTACCATATCCAGCATATATCGTTCAAATGACATTGACATGTATAATCACTCCAATTGGCTATATTTTAACCCCATTATACCCCTCGCGTAAAATGAAAGCAAAAGAAAAAGCAGCCGACACGATACGCATCAGCTGCTCTCATTGTTGCTTCCCTTCGGACAAATCATCTCCTGCTCCATAGGAAACATCCTTATCAGGATGCATGAACACTCCCCCTTGAGGCGGAATGCCCTTCTCGAAATAATCCCGATTCTCGCTGCTCAAGAATCCGATATCCTTGAACGGGTGCACCCATTGGTCGCCGGACATGACAGCCGGATCAGTCTCTTCACTCCAGCGGCTGAGCGGTGATTGAGGCGATTCATACATATGGTCGCCGATCACAACACCGCTGCTGTTGATGAAAGGCCCTCTAGGACCGCGCCCGGAGCGGAAGTTCGGAAGAAATTGAATCTCATAGGGGTCCAGCTCCGGATCATCCCCACCGATTCTGGGGCCTCGATGATGGGAGCGGAGCGATTGTTCGTTGTCCGATGAATGCTGCCATTGTTCGTCCATATAAGCATTCGCCCCTTATATCGAAGGTCGGTTCGGACCGTCCAGCTTCTTGTCAAACCCTGCCGATTCCGGCGCCTTGCCGTCTCGATCCTTATTGCTTCGCGCCGCCTCCGGATTCGAAGCCGAAGGGGAGCCGATAGCTTGCTTCGTCAGATTCACGCCCACAACTAGCACCTCCTTCCAATGCTAGTATGCGCCGAGGCTAGACTCGCTATCCGCTCTGCTTTCACTCCTATTGCACCGCAGCTTATCTCGCTATCCGCCCTGCTTCCACTCCTATTGCACCGCAGCTCATCTCGCTATCCGCCCTGCTTGCGCCATAATGCGCCGAGAACGGCTAATCCGATGAGACACCATTGCAGCATCGTCAGTCCCAGTATAAGCTCTGGCCATGTTCCTTGAGGGTATACGGCAAACAAGCTGACTGTAAGTCCTCCGAATCCGATGCCAATCAGAAACATGCGCATCGCATCTCCAGTTCCAGGAGCGCCAGCTTCCTGAGACCTCAGAAGCACAATATACAGCACAACGAATAAGACCATGTACACCATCCGATATGGAAAAGCCGTAATCGCATTCCATACTATAAAACCAGGAAGTATTGCGAATGGCAGTGCATCAAAAAATTTCAGCCACGAAAGCCGCTTTCTTCTCAGCGCCCAGACCAGATAGAGCGAAGCAGCGATAATCCCTATCAGCAAATCCGAGAAGCTTCCACGCACAATGAGTATTGAACTGGGCCGCTCCCACAGCATAGTCGGATCATGCAGCAGAAATGCCAGCTTCCAGCCGACAACGGTTATAACCGAAGCGTTGATCATGAGATCAAGCCACGGTCCTCCGCGTGTGCTCTTGGAACTCTTTATCCATATGCCAAGCGCTGTCAAACCGGCAAAAACGGATAAAAAAGCAGCGAGCAACCCGCCATCCAATCGCAAGGAACCAACGGAAATAAGTTCGGGCATCCCAATACCCCCTCGTCTCTAATTCTCTGTCTTGTATTGGAACGATACGATAAAGTTTGTACCTACTCCTTCAGTTGATTCTACATGAATCTCGCCGCCATGTCTCTCTACAATGCTGAGACAGAGCGGCAGCCCCAGGCCGGTCCCCCGCGTCTTCGTCGTATAGAAAGGCTCGAACAGCCTCTCCTGCTTCTCCTTTGGTATGCCGCATCCATTATCCATAACATGCAGCTCTATACGATCCTCATAGTCGAACGTACATAGGCGCAGCACGCCTGTCCCATCCATTGCCTCCATGCCGTTGCGAGCCAAATTTAATATGAGCTGCTTCATTTCTTTGCCGTTCATCATAAAGGACTTGATCTCAGGAGCCAGCTCCAGCTCGATGGACTGTCCGCGCATATTCGCATCGGCCCATAGCAGCGGCAGCATCTCATTGACAATATCGTGCAGGGAGCCGCTGTGCTTATCAATAACCCGATTCTGTGCCAACGACAGAAAGTCATTAATAATAGCGTTCGCACGATCAAGCTCATCCATAACAATTCGGAAATATTCCTGTTGATGATCAGGACTTCTCTCCTTCATCAGTTGGACGAAACCTCTAATAACAGCCATCGGATTACGAATTTCGTGCGTAATGCTCGCTGCCATTTGACCGACGAGACTAAGACGCTCCATTCGGCCAATCTCGTCTCGCAATCGATTTAGCTCTGTGATGTCATGACAAATAATAGCAGCTCCGATCACCGTATCACTCTGCTCATCACGAAGGCTTATCCCTGTCTTCAAGTACATCTTTTCTCTATCCTGCACAAATTCCGTGGAGGTTGGGTGTCCTCTCAGCGCTTGAGACAACAATTTGCTCTGAGCATCCTGTACACTTCCCTCGCATAGAACCGTATACGATTGACCGAGCAGCCCCGCTCTATCCTTTGAAGACAGGCTTGGCGCCAGGCTGTGAATCGCCATTTCATTAATATGAGTAATGTCGCCATGATGATCGACGATAATGACGCTTAGCGGCGTTTCTTCAATAAATTGTTGCAGCTTCTGCACTTCATTGCGATAGTTGGCTGAAACTACCTTAAGCTCATGTCCCAATGTCTGCCTCTCGATATAATTCTCGGTTAGGAAAACGAGAAGCCAGACCACTGCATAATAACTGATGCCCTGCAGCAGCAACCAGAAGTTTGATTGGGGTGTCGAAGCCGACTCCCATGCATACCAGCTGTGACTGACATATGAACCCATCGTAATCAAATTGGCGACTGTCATTAATAAGAAGGCGATTTGCTGCTTGCGTTTCCTGCTCCCAAGAAAAAAGGGGAGGAGAGACAAATACAACAATGGAAGGAAGATGGCCGCGAAGCTGATAAGCTCCAGCCAGTCCCACCACCCGTCTACGCCGATAAGCCGGAACAGTAAATAAATGCTCGCTAACGAGCCCATGACCATGGTTCCGCCATACAACGAACCCACAATCACAATGGCCAGTTGATAATCAAGACGAATTCCATCGATGTCCATAGCTGTCCAGATGCTGATTAGCAATGTGATGCATGCTGTTACTGAAAGCATGAACGGGATGTTGCGATGCCTTCCAGTGCTTCGTTCAAACCATATTTGGAAGGTGAATACCGGCAATAAAGTGATTAAAAATTGCAATAACGCTTGCTTCCACGCTAAGATTTCATCTCCCCCCATTCGTAAAGGTGATTTCCTATTATTAATCCGATTAAAACATAGCCGTAAAAATTTTACAATAAAAGAATCTCAACCGGATAAGCCTCTTCCTCATATCCCCCGTGCTCACTGCATTCTAATCATGAACCGTCCGCTTGCAAATGGGAATTCATTGCATTATTGCCGCGTTGGCATGAGCGTGATGTTATTTTGCTGAACAGAATGCTATGATTTGTATAACCTTAAGGTAAAGGAAGATGAAAGTTGCAGTATGATGTTATTGTAATAGGCGCTGGCTCATCAGGCTTGATGGCGAGCATTTCGGCAAGTGAGCAAGGAGCTAGAGTGCTTCTTTTGGACAAAGGTGATAAGCTAGGGCGTAAACTTGGCATCTCTGGTGGTGGACGTTGTAATGTAACCAATGCCAAGGAGCTTGATGAGCTGATAAAGTTCATTCCTGGTAACGGGCGTTTCCTGTACAGCGCCCTGGCTGCTTTTAGCAACAATGACATTGTACAATTCTTCGAAAGTATGGGAATTCGGCTAAAAGAAGAAGACAACGGACGCATGTTCCCTGTCTCCGATAAAGCTAAAACTGTGGTAGATGTACTTATCAACAAAGTTCGTTCCCAAGGCGTCCAAATTCGAGTTAACTGCCCCGTGAAAGAAGTGCTTTACGACAATAGTCAAACTGTAGGCGTAAAACTTAAAACCGGTGAAGTCATTAAGAGCAGCACTGTCATTGTCGCCGTTGGCGGAAAGTCTGTCCCTCACACTGGCTCAACTGGTGATGGATATGCTTGGGCTGAGAGAGCAGGGCATTCAATTGTTGATCTCTTCCCAACTGAAGTACCGCTTACATCGCAACAATCTTTTATTCGAAGTAAGGAGCTGCAAGGGCTATCCCTTCGGGGTGTAACTCTCTCTGTCTGGAATGCTAAAGGGAAGCGGGTAGTCGAACATGAAGGTGATATGATCTTCACTCACTTTGGCATTTCCGGTCCGATTGCTCTCCGTTGCAGTCAGTTCGTAGTGAAGATCATTAAGCAAAACCAAGTTGAATCCGTGATGGTTACGGTGGACTTGCTTCCGAAGAAAAGCGTAGATGACGTTTTCAACGAAACGTATCAACTAGCAAATAACGAATCCAAGAAGGCAATAAAAAATGTCCTGAAGGGCTACTTGCCTGAGCGAATGCTCCCTCTAATTTTCAAGATCGCAGAGTTAAAAGAAGAAACTACTTTTGACAACATTCCGAGACAAGCGTGGATGGAGATGGCAAAGACTGTAAAAGCATTCCCGATTGAAGTGAATGGGACTCTCTCCATTGAAGAAGCGTTCGTTACTGGCGGCGGCGTGAATCTTAAAGAAATCGACCCAAAAACAATGCAGTCAAAGCTCATGAACGGATTGTACTTTTGTGGAGAAATCCTTGATATTCATGGATATACGGGCGGGTACAACATTACTGCTGCTTTTACAACAGGGTACTCTGCGGGTAGAAGCGCCGCAGAACAAACGATGACCCCAGGCTAACAAGCTTGGGGTCATCGTTTAGCTTTCCTGCATCCAGCCTGCAAGCGGGCATATGAATGTGTATTCGATTACTCACTTAATCCTTGAATGCTACTCGCTGCACCTCGTCATAGGCAAAATACAAATAGCCCTTATTCTTATACCACCATCTATACCGCTTGTCGCCTTCGATATCCGATTCCGTTTCCAAAATAGCATCTGGTTCGCCAAGTGCTGTCCGAACCTCACTTTCAGTCATTCCCACCATGTTTGGGACTTCATACGGCCTACCGTTTATCGTCATCTTCATATGCTCTAGGAAAAACGTCTCTTCTCCAGAAAGTACATAGGAGTTCTCATTCCTAATAAAGCTTATTCTATCAATCGTACATATGTCTTCCTTACCACAATCAAATTGTCTGCCAACCTCCAAAACGGTTCTGAATGCACTGATCAACGTATCATACTTTTTCTCATCGATAAGTTCTTCATACGACTCCTTGACATTCGCTTGAATTTCATATTTATAGAACTTATAGCCAGTAGGTGTCGTTTTAATTTTAATCTGTTCAAATTTCACCCCATCCTCGAAGTAACGTGCCACCTTAGAGCCTTTAAGGGCTTTTGAGTAGTTATCCAATCCCGACTCATCTACACCACTACATGCTATTAATAATTGCATGGATAGAAAAAGAAACATACCCAAATAAACTTTTCTCAAACCGCATCCCCTACTCCCATTGTGTAATAGGATAAATATTATCACAATACAGTGTAAATATAAACCATTTTAAGGAATACTTATTATATCATTATTGAACGAAGAGAGGAATGATGGCACTTGATGGCACTGCCTCGCATGGCCTGATACGAGTGTGGTTGACAGCCGACACGCATCGCCCCATCGCGCGCTGGGAGCGGCGCGGCGCAGACGATTCAAAGGCGATTCCCTTAATTTGGTGCTAAGGGAATCGCCTTTGAACAGGGTTGCAATATCCGTCCCTGACTGCCAGATTGCCACGTTCTACTCAAGTATGTACATCGCCGGAGAAGTAACTATACGTTCCATTATCCGGCAAGAAATCCTCCTGCCCCGGAGCATCGTCATTATGGTTGTGCAGAGTGTTCTCTTCCTGCGCAATCCAGTCCTCGTTCACAATATGGGCCGGAATTGGAATGGCATCCAAACCATAGGCTTCATCCACCATCATAGCATCACCCGCCTCGTGAATTGCGGATTGACCGATAAGCGAGCCGCCATATGCCTGCACAATTTCGAGAGCAGAGGTCAGATCGCCGTTCTGCAGATGCACATGCACCTTCTGGACTTCATTGTTTATCGCCTCATAGCCTAGTTCTTGCAGCGTTTCCGCTGCGCTCGAAGCGGAAGCGGTATCGGCAAATTGAAAGAGCAGCGCAGTATCCTTTGACATGGGAGAGGACCATCCTTTCGGTTTTTCATTTTCCACCGAGTATTACAGATAGATTGCCCTTCCAGAATCAAACACATGCACTATTGGCTCTTCTTCTTGTTGAACAGAATGATGGGATACAACAATCTGTTAAGCCCCCACCAGGCAACAGCCGCAGGCAGTGCGAGCAGCAAGCCTGGCGCACCCCATAGCTGAAAGCCTGCTGTTAGTCCCAACAAGCAGACAATCGGCGCAACGAGCCATAAACGAGTTATTTCTGCTGAGCGAGGCAGCTCTGAATCCTTCCACTGAAATTGGGATACGAAATCCTCCTCAACAACACTGCGCCAATGCATTTGCACCCAAACGAACAATGGAATAGGGAGCAGGCACAGCAGAATAAGCTTCAATATTGCTGGCGATATTACGATACTCATGAGGCAAACCCCTGCAAAGCCGAGGTACAGTCTCAGCAATCCCAGCCGTCTCATCATTACCTTCAAACTCATCTCGGCAAGAAGCGTCCCGCCATCGAATCGTTTGAACAGCCGCTTCGAGGCCCGCAGTACAATAGGTCGATTCAATTTCATGCTGGGCTTGCGTTCGATCACATTCATGAGCAGGAACTGAGTAACTGCAAGCCTTGCTGCATGCTCCTGCTGCACATCGACTTCAAATCCTCCCTTAACGCGGAGCTTCATCCGTGTCAAAACGACTGCTGCAGCCGTGCCCAGACAGATCGGGAGCAGTAGCCAGCCATATTTTTCTCCAATGAGATATGTCGAACTAAAGTATGTAACAGCCAGCACGAATGTTGAGCCTAGCTTCCACATCCCGTTGCGCCAGCCACGATATCTTCCATCAATGAGATTGCGCCATATTGCACCGATCAGCGCCCATATGATTGTGAATAAGCAAAGTATGCTTGCTTCTCCGATGCCAAGACCATGAATCCCTATTAATGATGGAGCGCCCAGCGCGTACAGAGCAGCACATAGAGGAACCAGCCCCCCTGCTGTATAGAACACACTGTAAATGATGATCCTTCTGCTCCACGATTGCTGCTGCTGCAGGAAGAGCACATCCGCTTCTTCGACGAAGGTTCTCATCCGCCCAGCTACAACCGCAATGAATGGCAGCAGCTCGAAAATCCATTGAGGCAGCTTAACCAGCCACTCCGGCTGCTTTGTCCACAGCTCCAAATACAACCCGCCTCCAATAATCAAGGGCGGCAAAATGATATAGATCCATACCGTCCAGTCGAGCGCCACCCGCCATACCCGCCATTGCTCTCTCCAATATCTCAACACCCGGCGGCGATACAGCTTCTCCACTGTCCATGCCGCTTCCATTCCGACTCCCTCTGAATTGCGCGCAGCCATCGTCGCATCCCCCTTTATGTCAACGCATAGAAACAATCGAATAAAGGCGCATCAGCAGCACAGCCTGCCTGACCTCTGACCTCATCAAGCGTTCCTTGCGCGACAATGGATCCGGCATCAATGAGAATCAATCGGCTACTGATGCGTTCGGCAGTATCCAGCACATGAGTAGACATAAGGATACCTGCCCCGCGCTCCCTCTCCAATTCCAGCAATTGAAGGAAATCGCGTGTTGCCCGTGGATCAAGTCCGACAAAAGGCTCGTCCACAACATAAATATCCGGCTGCAGTATAAATCCGATAATGAGCATCATTTTCTGCTGCATGCCCTTGGAGAAGCCAGCCGGTAGACGATGCCTGTCATCCGATAATCGGAACTGCAACAGCAGCTTCTCCGCCCGCTCCGCGAATGTTCGCTCATCCAGACCATAGGCAGCGGCCGCCAGCTGCAGATGCTCCCACAATGTCAAATATTCATACAGTACCGGCTGCTCCGGCACATAAGCATACCTGCCATTCTCGCCGCCCAATGTTATTGAGCCGTCAACATATTTGAGCAGGCCAAGAACAGATTTAACCGTTGTACTTTTGCCTGCCCCATTGGGCCCGATCAAACCGACAAGCTCACCGGCTCCAATGGTGAACGAAACATCCCTGATAACTGGGCTATGCTCCGCATATCCCGCCTTCTTTATATCAACAGTCAACACATTCATCGTTATCGCACAACTCCCGTCAATTGAACTGTATATTGTCTGATGTCTACGATGTATACGACTCTTATTGGTTGAAAGTTCCATTGCTTCCGGAAAGCGCTTCTTCAAAAATCAGTTCTGCCCCTGCACAATTAACGGCGCGAAACTTCAAAAATACGCACAGCTGCTGCTGTAAAACGGAAAAATCCGCTTACAGCTCTTCCAACTAAATTCATCTTCGCTGTAAGACGGATTTACCTCGTTAAAGCTCGTGATTAGCCTGGCAAGAACCACTCAACTCCGCTTTAAAGCGCAAAAACCCCCTTACAGCTCTTCAAACTAGATTCATCTTCGCCGTAAGACGGAAAACCAAGCTTACAGATGGCCTAAGCGCCTTAGAATCCTGTACAAAATACAAGGCTGTCCTAGATAATGCATAATAAAACTGCATTATCTGGGACAGCCTCGTGGTCATTTTTCCTGGATGATGTTTTTTCTTGGTCATGCAGTGTTTCCTCTTGCTTAACCTCTATAAGCTTGAAGCGATTCATTCAGCTCGCGGGTCTGCTCATATACCTGCTGGTAAATGCGGAACAGCCCAGCATAAGCAGCCACCGCCTCTGGCTGAGGCTTGTAAAGTGAAGCGCGTTTGACGAAGGCATTGGCGCAATCCTCCAAGCTCTCGAACCAGCCGCAGCCTAGCGCAGCAAGCATTGCCGCACCAAGCCCAGGTCCTTGTTCATGCTCAAGCGCTACGATTTCCGCATTGAAAACATCGGCCTGCATTTGCAGCCAGACCGGGTTCTGCGCACCACCGCCAATAGAGACAATCGTGCCGATCCGCTTGCCGGACCTGCGGAAAATATCCAGGGATTCATTCAATGAGAAGGTGATGCCTTCCATAACCGCTCTGGCAAAATGAACCCGCTCATGCGATCCATCAATGCCGACAAAGCTGCCACGAATGACAGCATCCGCATGCGGTGTCCGCTCACCTACCAGATAAGGTGTGAAGAGAAGGCCGTTGGAGCCCGGTGCAACTGATTCAACTCCGGCAAGCAACTCCTGGAAAGATGCCTCCTTAGCGAAGGTTTCCTTGAACCAGCTAAGACTGTAGCCAGCGGCGAGTGTTACGCCCATGGCATAATATGCTTCCTCCTTGCCGTGGTTGAAGAAATGCACTTTGCCCGCATAGTCGCTGTCGCTGTCCTGCTCGCAGGTTAATATTACGCCAGATGTGCCAATGCTGCACATCGTAAGTCCCTCTTGCAGAATGCCGGCGCCGATTGCGCCGCAAGCATTGTCAGCGCCTCCCGCGAACACCCTTGTTGCTGGTGACAAGCCCGTACGTTCAGCCTGCTCAGGCAGCAGCGTGCCGACGTAATCATGCGAAGCAACAAGCGGCGGACAAATAGCGGCAGACAGCTCCATTGCAGCCAGTATGTCCGCGCTCCAAGTCTTGCTCGCCACGTCAAGCAGCAGCGTGCCTGCCGCATCTGAAAAATCCATATGCAGCGCTCCCGTTAATCGGTAGCGGACATAATCCTTCGGCAGCAGGAACAGCGATGCTTGCGCGAATACGGAAGGTTCATGCTTGCGCACCCATAGAAGCTTAGGGAGGGTGAAACCCTCCAGAGCTGGATTCCGAGTAATCGCCAGCAGCTTATCTCCAAGCCTCTGCTCTATCTCGCGGCATTCCGCTGTCGTCCTTGTATCATTCCACAAGATTGCGTTCCGCACCGGATTGCCTGCTTCATCCAGCAGCACCAGTCCATGCATCTGCCCGGAGAAGCTGATTCCTTCGATAGAATCAGCTGATATATTCGCTGTCTCCACAAGCTCGCGCAGCGCCTCAAGCGTTCCTGCAACCCAATCGTCAGGCTGCTGCTCGCTCCAGCCGGAATGCTCGTGAAAGATCGGATAGCTGCGCGACACTTCAGCTAATACATCCCCGCTCCAGTCAGCAAGCAGCGCCTTGACCGCGCTCGTGCCTAAGTCAATTCCAATTACGCAGGACAAGTCAGACCCTCCTCTACACGCTGAAAATGACTTCATTAAGGATGAGCTTGATGCGCTCTTGACGCCCGGATTCATTCCTGATGGGAAGATTCTGCAGCGCATATTGCTCCAGCGTATGCAGCGTCGCTTTGCCAGCAGCGATATCAGCTCCAATACCTTCATTGAAGCTGCGGTAACGGCGCTCCACAACTCCATCGAGCACTCTATCCTCGATCAGCTTCGCTGCTGCCTTCAAGCCCCATGCATAGCTGTCGATACCCGCGATGTGAGCGAGGAACAGATCCTCATCTTCGAATGAGCCCCGGCGAACTTTGGCATCAAAGTTCACACCACCCTTGCCCAGTCCTCCAGCTTTGAGCACCTCATACATCGTAAGCGTAGTTGCATACAGGTCTGTCGGGAATTCGTCCGTATCCCAGCCGAGCAGCAGATCACCCTGATTCGCATCCAGGGAGCCCAGCATGCCGTTAATTGCAGCTACACGAATTTCATGCTCGAACGTATGGCCCGCCAGCGTTGCATGATTCGCTTCAAGGTTAAGCTTGAAGTGATTATGCAAGCCGTATTTCTGCAAGAAAGCTATCGTTGTTGCAGCGTCAAAATCATATTGATGCTTCGATGGCTCCTTAGGCTTAGGCTCAATCAGGAACTGGGCATCAAATCCGATTTCCTTGGAGTAAGCAATTGCCATATGGAACAGACGGGCCAGATTGTCCAATTCAAAAGCCATATCTGTGTTGAGCAGCGTCTCATAGCCTTCGCGCCCGCCCCAGAATACATAGTTCTCGGCTCCGAGCCGTTTGCCGATCTCCAAGCTTTTCTTCAGCTGTGCGCCAGCATACGCGTAGACATCCGCATTGCAGGTCGTGCCTGCGCCATGCACGAATCTGGGGTTCGTAAACATATTCGCCGTATTCCACAGCAGTTTTTTGCCAGATGTCCGCATATGCTGCTCCAACAATTCAACGATAACATCAAGATTCCGGTTTGTTTCCTGCAATGTAGCGCCTTCTGGAGCTATATCGCGATCATGAAAGCAGTAGTATGGCAGGCCGAGCTTGTCGAGGAATTCGAAATTCGCTTCAACCCGCGCCTTTGCCGTATCCATAGCATCGGAATGATCCCAAGTCCGGGATGAAGTGCCTTCCCCGAAAGGGTCAGATCCCGAACCCGTGAATGTATGCCAATAGGCAACAGCGAAGCGCATATGCTCCTCCATTGTTTTGCCCATAATAATCTCTGATGGATTGTAATGCTTGAATGCGAGTGGATTGTCTGACCCTTTGCCTTCATATTGAATGTTGCCGATTGATTGGAAATAGCTCATTTGACAGCAGCCTCCTCTAGTTGTTTGAAGGTGGAACCGAAGTTTGTAAACGTTGTCTTATCTGTTCATGTCCGTAGCATAGCATACATCAACTTAGTTTGTCTATTAAACAAAGTAAGTTTTATGATATACTTTATGGAGTATCCGTTGTGCATTAAGTGTGTGTTCGGATGGGCATTTGAGCGCAGCCATATAGCTGTGCAGCCTTGCAGCTGTTCAACCATTTAATTCATGACTAGAAGGAGCATGCAGCCTTATGAAATCCAAAACTACTGGCGATCTGGCCATGATCAAAATGATGAATACAGCAATCGTGCTTGAATCCATTATTGAGTATGCTCCATTGTCGCGAGCTCGAATCTCGGAGCATACCGGTTTGAATAAAGCGACTGTATCCAGCCTGGTTCAGGATCTCATCGACCGGCATCTGGTTGTAGAGAATGGGCCAGGCCAATCCAGTGGCGGCCGCAAGCCTGTTATGCTGCTGTTCAATAGCAGCGCTGGATATGCCATCGGCGTCGATTTGGGCGTGAATTATATTCGCGGGGTTCTCACTGATCTGGAGGGGAAGGTCCTTGAGGAATATGAAATACCACTTGCAAATCAATTGCTCCAAGATGTGCTCCCAGAGCTGACAGCATGCATAAACAGCTTAATCGCAGCTATGCCGGACAGCCCTTATGGCCTTGTCGGCATTGGAATCGGCGTGCCTGGAATTGTTAACGATGATCAGGGGGAAATCCTGTTTGCGCCTAATCTGGGTTGGAAGAGAGTCCCACTGCAGAGCATGCTTGAGGACACTTTCGGCGTGCCTGTCACCATTGATAATGAGGCTAATGCGGGCGCACAGGGCGAGCAGAAGTACGGTGCAGGCCGTCCTTACAACCATCAAATCTATGTCAGTGTCGGCATAGGCATCGGGACAGGAATTATTCTGAATCGGGAGCTGTATAAAGGCGCCGCCGGATTCTCCGGCGAGCTCGGCCATCTCTCCATTGATTATAACGGGAAGCCTTGCCGCTGCGGCAACCAAGGCTGCTGGGAGCTGTACGCCTCTGAGAACGCACTGCTCGAACAGGCCGCCGCAATAGGTTACAGCAATCTGGAGTATCTGCTGGCAGGCGCAGCAGAAGGTGAAGAAAAGGCGCTGGCATTATTTCGCCAAATCGGCGCAAGCCTGGGCGTGGGAATCGCTAACATCGTTAATGTTTTCAACCCCGAGATCGTCATCATCGGGAACCGTATGAGCCGGGCCGCAGCATGGATCAGTGAAGCGATACAAGAGACAGTCGCCCGCCGCACGCTCTCCCAACATTTTAACGGCATGCAGATTCTGTTTGCTGCGCTCAGCGACCAGTCCGCTGTCCGTGGAGCAGCCTATTATGCGATTAACCGCTTCTTAGGCAAGATGAAGAACGGTGAATAGCTCGCAATTCTGCGCCAAGCTATTGTCACTAGTACAGTACCTCAGTCAAAAATAGACCGCATTCCTGGAATAGGATGCGGTCTCGGTAGCTTCTGCTTTTTTGATTTACTTTTGCAGGTAAGTCGATTGAAATAGTTCTTTCTATTTAGCTGCTCGTGCGGCATCCATTAATGCCTGGCCTTCAGTCTGAATGGTCTCTATCGCTTCATCCAACGATTTCTCCTTCTGCAGTACCGCAATCAATTCACGATCTTCCAGCTCCTTGAACTGATTCATAAATGTACCCGCCCTATCAGACATAATGAACTCATCCAATAGTTCAATCTGCAGCACCACAGGATGAAGCTCATAGAGCTTGCCAACCAGAGAATCTTGATTATCCCCCCGGCGGCTGGAGAAACCGACATCTCCAAGATTCGATCTGACCTTCGACATATAGTCGCTGTGCATGAATTCAATGAGCTCCCAAGCCGTATCCGCATTCGGAGAACCTTTTCTAATACTCATTAAATTGTTAATGTACATATGGCTGGTTTTGCTTCGATCTGCAGAACTTACTGGCGGCGTTACCGCTCCTGTCTTAAATTTGGCCTCATCAAACTGACCATACGAGGATACGGTCATAGCAGCTTTTCCTTTCTTAAACAAATCCGCTTCAGCGGCGGCTTCGGGACCGAAAAATGTCGTACCATCTACCACTTTTCCCTTCACATCCTGCAGCAGAAAGGTCCCGCTATCGTACAGATCGACGACGGTTTGATACACCTGCTTCCATGCCGGTGTGTTCACGGTAACTTGTCCTCTTCCTAAATGATAGCTCTGAATACCTTCGCTGGCTGACAAGCTGTTCAGATGGTCAGATGGCTTGCTGCTGAACGGCTGATGGTATCCAACGATGCCATCCTCATGACTGCCTGATTTCGTGAAACGGCTTGCCAAATCCAATACCTCTGGCAGCGTCATGCCATCATGCGGCGGATCAATGGCATATTTCTCGAACAGATCCGCATTGTAAGAAAGAACCGATGTTGTAAAAATCGGCGCCATTCCGTACAGCTGTCCATCATTTGTCCTCTTCAGGAGCTCCATTACTCCTGGATGAAACTCCTCTTCCTTCAAATCGCTATCCAGCATTCGTACGGACAGCTCTTCCAACAATCCGCTGCTGGCAAGCGACTTATATAGATAATAAGTCGGTGTCAGAATCAAATCCGGCTGCTCTCTCTCTATGATTGCTATGTACTGCTCCACCGACATTCCCTTACGTTCCAGATCGAACTCAATCACTTCAATCTCCAAATCAGGGTAAGCCGCCTCCAAATAGTCACCATAATGGTAATCAAAGGTCCCTTTAGAAACAACCGCTACCTTTATCGATCCTGTAAGCTCGGTTTTATCCACACCAGCCGAAGAACAGCCGCCTGCAATAATCATGAATAACGCTATTATAAGAAAAGAGAACTTCGGTTTTGCGCTGAATTGTTTCATGGCTGCTCCCCACTTCCCTTAAGCTTCGCTTCGTCTATGGCAGTCTGGACAGCTTCCTGCAGCTCAGCCAGCGCTTCCTCCACAGACATCGCGCCTTCGATGACAGATTTCAACCTTTCACTGGCAAGCTCACTCAATTGCTGCTCTATCGCAGCTTCCTGTCCCATGCTCTTCCGCTTGAGGTCTCCGATTGCCTGAGGAGCATCGATTGCCATCTCATAGAATGCCTTCCAATACTCCTCGGGCTGTGATTTCATATTTGAACGTCTCGCCAATACGGACAAGCCCCGATTAGGGTCCAGATCTGTCCGCTTTGCTATTTCCTCGCCATTCACAAACCGAATGAGCTCCCAAGCAGCCCTTCCATTCGAAGATGCAGCATTTATAGCATAGATCGTGCCTGTGGTGAGATACTTCCCCTGATTAGCTGCAGAAGTAATGTGGAAGGGGATCGTAGACCACTTCAGCTTAACCTTCGCTTCCTTCTCAAAGATCAGCAAATTGCTGTAATAATAACCGTCATCGTCAATCATCATGGCCGCTTCTCCCTGTGCAAAGATGTCAAACTTCGCCAGATCCTTCATCAGAATGCTGCCTTCACCACGCGGCTTCGGCATTGCAATCCATTCCTCCCGAAAACCATCGCTTACTTGCTGCCATATCCCTTCCCATGCCGAGGACTGGACTGTTGCCTTTAATTGACCCTCGCTTGCAGATAAAGCCTGCAAACCTGAAGCCTCACCAATCGTTTTCACGAGTGAATACGGATTGCTGTGATCTGCGAAAAGGCCAAATGCACCCGTTCCTTTGAATCTCGCCGCTAGCTGCAGCACCTCATCCAGCTCGATGCCTGCCTCCGGAACCGGAATGCCATGCTCTTGAAACAGTTCCTCATTCACATAGAGAGCAGCGGATCTGAACTCCGGCGTCAAGCCATAGAGCTCTCCGCCTCCGGCTTCGCGAAGCAACTGAACAAGAGGTGCATGAATCGCCTCCACATCGAATTCGCTCCCTTGCATATAAGGCGCCAGCGGCTTCAGCCTTCCTTCCGAAGCAAGCTTCATATACAGCTTAATGGGCAGCTGCAGCACATCCGGCTTCTCCTTGTCCATCCATTCCATGAATTTCTCAGGGTCATTCTCCAGCCCGCCAGATTCCTTAGCCATACGAATTCGTACCGATGGATGACGGATAATAAAAGGCTTCTTCAACTGCAATTCAAAATTACTGTATGATGATGCATGGACGACCAATTCGATATCCTCGCCCGCAATGGGATTATCCCTAAGAGCTGCCGGAATATCGGAATCGGGTTCCTTACCCAGCAGCTGCTTCAGCTCACCCCGAAACAACCAGCCTCCGCCTGCAAGCACTATAATGATTAGAACGACCATCCCTGTGCGGAATGACACCCCTTTTTTCTTCACATTCATAGCTTCGAATCCCGCCCCTTGCTAATTATTTTTTCTATCAACCTCTATCAAGACGATTTATATATGGAAAAAGTTACAATAACTTGTGATGTTCGGGTCCAAAATTCTGTTGGTTTCTCAAAATCCATATTTATCCAACAGCAGCGCGCTCGTAATTGTACAAGCTATTGCCACCACCAGTGTAGAACCACAGCCAAACAGACCGCATTCGTGGAATCGGATGCGATCTATTTGCTCTTATTTTTATAGTCTATATGAATTGAACGAAAGTTAATATTGCTAATCATCACTGGCAACCTAGCTTTCTTGAATGGAGGCTCCCTATTTAGCTGCTCGTGCGGCATCCATTAATGCCTGGCCTTCAGTCTGTATGGTTTCTATCGCTTCGTCCAACGATTTCTCCTTCTGCAGCACCGCGATTAGCTCACGATCTTCCAACTCCTTGAAATGGTCCTTAAATACATTGTCATTCCCATAGTTAAAACCCCCACCCCATTCTTCGATCCGCAGCACCACAGGTTGAAGCTCATAGAGCTTGGCAACCAGATCATCTTGATTATCCCCTCGGCGGCTGGAGAAACCGATGCCTCCAAGTTTCGATTTGACCTTCGACATATAGTCGCTGTGCATGAATTTAATGAGCTCCCAAGCCGTATCTGCATTCGAAGAGCCTTTTCTAATACTCATCAAATTGGTTACATACATATGACTGGTTTTGCTTCGGTCTGCAGAACTTACTGGCGGAGTTACCGCTCCTGTCTTAAATTCGGCCTCATCATACTGACCATACTGGGATAAAGTCATAGCAGCTTTTCCTTTCTTGAATAAATCCGCTTCAGCTGCGGCTTCGGGACCGAAATATGTCGTTCCATCCCTCACTTCCCCCTTCACATCCTGCAGCAGAAAGGTCCCGTTCTCGTACAATTCGACGACTGTTTCATACACTCGTTTCCATGCCGGAGTGTTCACGGTAACCTGCCCTCTCCCCAAACTATAGCTCTGAATGCCTTCGCTGGCGGACAAGCTCTTCAGATGGTCTGAAGGCTTGCTGCTGTACGGCAGATGGTATCCAACAATGCCATCCCCTTGACTGCCTGATTTCGTGAAACGGCTTGCCAATTCCAATACCTCTGGCAGTGTCATGCCATCATGCGGCGGATCAATGGTATATTTATCGAACAGATCCGCATTGTAAGAAAGAACCGATGTTGTAAAAGTCGGCGCCATTCCATACAACTGTCCATCATTCGTCATCTTGAGGAGCTCCATTACCCCTGGATGAAACTCCTCTTCCTTCATATCACTATCCAACATTCGTACGGACAGCTCTTCCAGCAATCCGCTGCTCGCAAGCGACTTATAACCATAATAATTCCATGATAGAATCAAGTCTGGCTGCTCTTTCTCTATGAATGCCCTCCGCTGTTCGTCCGACATACCTTTTCGTTCCGGATCGAACTCAATCACTTCAATCTCCAGATCAGGAAACGCTTCCTCCAAATAGTTTCCATAATTGTAATCATAGACATCTTTAAAATCCACAACTACCTTTATTGATCCTGTAAGCTCGGTCTTTTCTACAACAGCCGAAGAACAGCCGCCTGCAATAATGATGCATAATCCCATTAATAGAAAAGTGAACATCGGTTTCAAGCTGAATCGCTTCAAGGCTGCTCCCCTCTTTCCTTAAGCTTCGCTTCGTCTATGGCAGTCTGCACAGCTTCCTGCAGCTCAGCCAGTGCTTCCTCCACCGTGATCTCGCCTTCGATAACAGATTTCATCCTTTCATTGGCAAGCTCATTCAATTGTTGCTCTATCGCAGCTTCCTGTTCCGTGGTCTTCCGCTTGAGGTCCCCAATTGCCTTAGGAGCATCTATTGTCATCTTATAGAATGCTCCCCATTTCTCCTCTTGCTGTAATTCCATACTTGAACGTCTCGCCAATACGGACGAGCCCCATTCCTGGCCCCCATCTGAGCCCTTCACCATTTCCTCGCCATTCACAAACCGAATGAGCTCCCATGCTGCCATTCCATTCGGAGAATCAGCATTTATAGCATAGATCATACCTGTGGTGAGATACTTCCACTGATTAACTGCAGAAGTGATGTTGAAGGGGATCGTAGACCACTTCAGCTTGATATTCGCTTCCTTCTCAAACGACAGCAAATTTCCATAATAAAAGCCGCTGTAATCAATCTTCATAGCCGCCTCTCCCTGTGCAAAGATGTCAAGCTTCGCCAGGTCCTTCATCATAATGTTGCCTTCACCACGCGGCCTCGGCGTTGCAATCCATTTCTCCCGAATACCATCGCTTACTTGCTGCCATATCCCTCCCCATGCCGAGGACTGGACTGTTGCCTTTAATTGACCCTCGCTCGCAGATAAAGCCCGCAAGCCTGAAGCCTCGCCAATCGAATTCACGAGGTAATACGGATCGCTGTATTCTGCGGCTAGGCCATATGTACCCGTTCCTTTAAATCTCGCTGCGAGCTGCAGTATCTCATCAAGCTTGATGCCTGCCTCCGGAACCGGAATACCATGCGCTTGAAACAGTTCCTCATTCACATAGAGAGCAGCGGATGAGAACCCGCGCGTCAAGCCATAAAGCGCTCCACCACCTGCTTCGCGGAGCAGCTCAGCGACTGGAGGATGAATCGCCTCCATATCGAATCCGCTCTCTTGCATATAAGGCTCCAGCGGCTTCAGCCTTCCTTCCATAGCAAGCCTCATATACAGCTTAAATGGCAGCTGCAGCACATCTGGCTTCTCCTTGTCCATCCATTCCATAAATTTCTCCGGGTCATTCTCCAGCCCGTCAGATGCCGTTGCCATACGAATTCGTACCGATGGATGGCGAATAATAAAGGGCTTCTCCAGCTGATGTTCAAAATTACTGTAGTTTGATGTATGAACGACCAGTTCGATATCCTCGCCCCCAATGGGGCTATCCCCAAGAGCTGCCGGTATATCGGAATTTGATTCCTTGCCCAGCAGCTGTTTCAGCTCACCCCGGAACAACCAGCCTCCGCCTGCAAGCACAACAATGATTAGAATGACCATCCCTATGCGGAATGACGCCCCTCTTTTCTTCACATTCACCGCTTCGAATCCCGCCTTTGCTAATTATCTTTTCTTCCAATCTCTATAGAGACGATCTATAAATGGAAAAAGTTATAATAATTTGCGATTTTCGGGGATCTAAAATCTTCTGTTCATTGCTATCAGCTATACTTTCCCTTATGATCATCATAAGTTGTAACCCACATTTATCCGCCAGCATCATAGGAGGCACTATGACAACATTAATTCCGGCAGAAGATCTGTATCGCTCTTACTATACGAAATCCGAATATATTAGAGAGTATATGATTAATCGGCTTGAACCCGCTTACGGTCATAAGATACTTGAGCCCTCTGCGGGTGACGGTGAATTTATCGAAGCACTGCTTAAGACCGATCCCAACCTTGATATAACGGCGCTCGAATTGAATCCGGAAGCAGTCGCTGCATTAAAATGCAAGTACGACTGCATCAGCAATGTGAATATCGTACACACGGATACGCTGCTGGATACAGACCTCGATCACAAGGCAGCGGAGAATGGATATTACGACCGAATAATCGGCAACCCACCCTATGGCGCCTGGCAGAACTATGAGAAGAGAGGCGAGCTGAAGAGCCGTTACAGCGGCAGTTATGTCAAAGAAACCTACTCCCTGTTCCTGCAGCGATGTGTCTCGCTCCTCAAGAAGAGTGGGCGGCTTACCTTCATAATTCCGGACACTTTTCTCAATTTGCATATGCACCAAGGACTAAGAGAATATCTGCTCCAGCAAACAATAATGAAGGAAATTCTGCTAATCCCCTCCAGCTTCTTCCCTGGCGTTAAATTCGGATATTCCAATTTGGCTATCATCACCGTGGAGAGAGCCGAGCAAGAAGCAGCGCTTGGCAATATGGTTACAATTATTCACGGCTTGAAGAAGCCAGCCGATATTGCAGCCGTTACTAGAGGAAGCCATGCGAATACGCTGCAAGTAGCGACCATGAGTCAGCAGGAAATATACAATTCTGTAGGGCGGGCATTTCTATTCCAATCTGGACAACGTATCCGCCTGCTCATTAACAATTCCGCCACAACAATAGGCGATATCTCGGATTGTGTCACTGGATTCTATTCTGGCGACAACAGCCGTTTTCTTAGAGTCGCCAGCTCTTCTGTACGCAATTTAAGCCGCTGTGAGGGGATCAAGCCAGAGGAGATCAGCATCGATTATTTGACTCATCCCGATCTGCTGAACGGACTTGCCGGAGACAGATGCTATATTCCGATTGTGAAAGGCAATGCCAAAGGCTATCTGCGGGACAATGACTGGTTCCTGAATTGGAGTCAGGAAGCTGTGCGCCATTATCGAACAGATGCGAAGGCCCGATTCCAGAACGCCAGGTTCTACTTTCAGGAGGGAATCGCCCTGCCATTGGTGAAGTCCTCCAAGGTAAGCGCCAGCCTGATTCAGCAGCAAATTTTTGACCAATCCATCGTCGGCATCTTCCCTCGCGAAAAGGGACTTCTGTACGTGCTGCTGGCTATGCTCAACTCTTCGATTGTTAATACGATCATTCATGCCATTAATCATACCGCTAATAATTCAGCTAACTATATTAAGAAGATTCCTTTCATTATTCCCCCTGATTCCATGCTTGAACGGATTGACGGACTAACAAGAAATCAACTGCTGCATTGGCAGACAACCGGCTCCCCCGACCTAAGCATCGATGAGGAGCTGAACCGTATTTGCAATGATTTGTATAACAGATAACAGGAGCAGCTGTTACGGATACACTTCCTGTAAAGCAGACCGAAACAGCTCGTCTAGCTCTTCATCTCTCCAGCTCTGTGAAGCCGGTACGGCAGAAGTCGCATTCTCGAAGTAAGCGATACGCTGCTCCAAATATTCATTGATGGGATTAATTCTCGGCTCATAATCAAGCTCATCGCCAGCCTTCTTCCTCTCAAGCAGCTGTTCAATTACCGCCTTCAATTCGCTATCTGACGGAACTAGACGTTCTACGAGGAGATCGAATTGGATAGGCGGCATCGATTGATAACGCTCGATCCAGTCGCATGCCAATATCGGCCTAAGAACGTAAAAATATTTCTTGATCCGGACTTCCGCACTTTGAAGATACACCCTGTAATTGACCCGTGCCATATGAAGATAATGATACAGGCAAGACCTTGGCGAAAATGTCAAAGCGCATAGACCGCGAATTTTCCCGGCTGTGCTGAAGGGCTCCATATAAGAGATGGGAGACTGCAGCCATTCTAATAATGTCGGGTTCGACTTTTTGAATAGATTAAGCGTTTTCTTCAAGTCCCATCCATTCATATCGAGCATATTGCTGATGGGACGCTCGATAACATCCCTTCGATCAAAGATCGACAAGTACCACTCCACCGGTCGAATATAGATGAATCTCACATCATAATCGCTGTCCTTGGATGGGAATCCCCATGCCCGGCTGCCTGATTCGCATGCATACAGAATACGCACGCCCTCTTCCTGCTCAATGGCTGCCAGCCCTTCAATGATCTTCTTATAATAATCCGTCATGTCGCTTCCCTCCTGCCTTTGTTGTTTCTAATTGTTTCATTATTACCAGCAGGAGCAAATTGTGAACATGGTATAAGTATTACGAGGAGAGGCAGCGCCTCCTGTGAGCAGCCCAGCTGCAAACAAACAGGTCCATTATGTCTTTGCGCATAATGGACCTGTTTGTTAATGAAGTGGTATATGCTGCGCTATTATGCGCAGGTTGTTGTATTACTTTCTTTTCCAGACTGTACCGTCAGAGAAAGCGACTTTATCGATTTTAACATTGCTGATTTTACTTGTACCGCTGAAGGAGAACAAATCCCATGTGAACGTATAGGTTTCAGCCATCTTGACACTAATATCGTTGGCCTTTCCATAGAAACGATTGCTCGTCGTGAACGAGCGGTTAACCGGATCATTGTAGGCATCATAACAGCTGAAGGACAGCTCGAAGGAAACAATCCGCTTCTCCGTCAGGTTCGTAACTGTGATTTCGGCATCCGAATAATTGTATGCGTTCTTTACAACAGCAGAGCTATCAATTTTTAACGGGATATTTTTGTTCTTCTTAAGCTCTTCCTTCAATTTCTTCTTCATATCCGTGCTGAACTTCTCGTACAGCGTTCTCAGGTTCTTGTCGAACTCTTTTCCCATGTACATCCGGTTCGCAAAATCATACCCCAAGCTCGGGATTTCTTCCTCGCCGATGGTGATACTCTGCACTGCTCTTCCATAAAATTCATATCGCTTGCCTTCCACATTCAGCCTATCACTTATGGAGGCAGAAGCATGCTCGAAGGCGCTCTTCTGGCCTGGAGCCAGCTGCATTGTGAATACCTTTCTGTAGATCGTATTATCCTCATACAAGTACATGAATGTTGCATAGGTTACGCTGATGGACTCATTGCTCAAATTTTTAACTGCTGTATTCGTAATTTCCAATGGCAGCCCCGTATAATGGTTGCTTTTCTCTATTGGCGCAGTCGCAATGTTAAGCTGGCTTCCCTTCTTCTGCATCGTTGCTCCCAGACCGTCCAGCAAGAATCGCAATGGAATCATGATCCGGCCGTTTCGTTCAACTGCTGGGGAACCTAGAAATACGGATACGCCATTAACTGTACCGACAGGACTGCCCAGCGTAAGCGTCAGCGTCATTTCGCCATTTGTTCCAATCACTCTCTTGTTCGCCTTGTCCCAGCTGAAGCTCAGACCCAGGCCCTCCATCGTCTCTCTCGCCGACACAAGCGTTGTATTGTTTTCCGTTATAGGCGCTTGAGAGTAAACAATTTTTTTGCCATTCACGAACACACTGGTATCCGATTTCGCATCAGCAATTGCCGGTACGAACGCAGGAACGAATAAAGCCAACACCACAAGCATAACAATTGTTTTGATTGCATATTTAATCATTTTCTTCAATTCCCCTTATTAATTTGTATGTATTTGTAAGTCTAAGAAGCTATTATAGTCGATCCATCTGGAAAATAAAAGATTAATATCGTTAGTTTTATCAATATTTTAGAAAGCACATGAGAAAGAGAGGGTCTCGGCATTTGCCGAGACCCTCTCTTCCTTAGCGGACAACTCGTTGAGGCTGTCTGCTCCAATCTCTATGGCAAGCCCCCAGTAATGGACGGCGTTTGGAGCTTGGTGCGGTGCTTCTCCTTCAGTACACTGGAATAGCCATTGCTTGTTTGCACTTTCGCTACTGCAAAAATACAGGTAGTCGGCCGAGAAAAGATCATTTCAATCGATTTACCTGCATAAATACTTCAAAAAAACGGATAAACGCGATATACGTTAGGTTCCGGTGATAGTTGATGTATTTTCGCAGTTACTTTGGCTGCGGGCAGCTATATTAGATCCAGGAAGTGTATTTTTGCAGGTTTGAGTGGGCTGATACTGTACAACCTGACTTTTGCTGTTATGGTTCATCTTCACCGCTACAATCCCTCTACGTCAGTGTCCATCCATTCTGGTTCACTGCCCATTCCCTCTTCGTCAGCACCCATTCGTTCATCTACACTAATTCCTTCTTCGACACTGTTCATCCGCTCTTCGTCTGCTACGCTTTGTATTTCCTCTGAGCCGATGCAAATGTAACGATAGCCTTCTTCATCCTGCTTTTTCAGCGCCCGTTCTTTATAGAACCTTGGGCTTCCTGCCCCGGCATCCTCGTCATACACAAGCAAGATGCCGTCTGTCTTCGCAAAAAGCAAATCGTCTCTGTTGCGCAGCTGCCACACATCAATATATGGCTGCTTGCTGACCGCTCCGTAATAATCTACGCCCTTCAGCACTTCCTTGTAAAAGGTTTTCTTTTCTTCCTTCCATCGCTCCTCCGGATTCAAATAAGCCGTAAGGATCGACAGCTTCAAGCGAGGGTAATCCCGCTTTAATGCAATAACCACTTCGCAGGCCCACAGATCGACACCGTATTGCCCAGGTGTTATGACCCATTCCAGCCCTTCCTCTATTAAAGGAATCAGCTTGTTGGAAATCGCCTTCCGAATGTACGGAATACCCTTATTTTTCTCGTCATAAATAGACAGCTCATGTGCCCGATAACCGGTAATGAGGAGATTCTTCATCTATTTCCCCGTTCTCAGTCTTGATATTCGAATTAGAAGACTTCCGATTCAAGGGGAAGTTTTCCATCATTCTTTGCTTATTCTAACATAATGCTTCCTTCGCCAACCAGCCTCTCTAACACTATCGCCACACCATCGTCATCATTGCTGGCTGTCGTTTCGCGGGCCAGTTCTTTTAACTCTTTTATCGCATTCCCCATCGCAACCGGGTATCCGCACGACTTGAACAAACCGATATCGTTATGGTCATCGCCGAACACAACAACGGAATCCAATGCTAGATTAAAATCCATGCACAGCCTCTTAACAGCGCCTTCCTTGGAAGCTTCCAGGGGCATAATCTGCATAACTGTACCGTTATCTGTGATCAGGACGTTGGCCCGTTGTCCGAACCTTTGGATAACAAGCTCCGCGTGCTCGAAGTTAGTGAGCAATATCTTGGTTGCATCATACTGCTGCAATTCATCTAGTGCCTTTACAATTGGATTGCTCTTGGTCGCCATCATGTCCATATAATTAAGCGGCCTCAGACTATACCATTGATCCCTTACCTCCATCGTCAATTCACTGTCAGGATGAAGCCCTGTACAATACGCTATAATCTCTGCTGTCAATGAGCTCGGGATGGATTCATTGTATTCCGTTCGAGATTGCCTGCAAATGACTTGAGCCCCATTGTAGTAAACAAAGCTGCCCATCGCTAGAAGCTCCTCAGGCAGAAACTCTTGTACCGCTCGCGGAGGACGCGCTGTTGCAAAAATGATTCTCATCCCTCTTCGATGGCACTCCAGAACAGCAGCCAGATTCCTCGGGGTCACTTCTTTCTTCGCATTCAAATAGGTTCCATCCAAATCCAGAACGACAGCAGCGAATTTCATTGGCATCTCCTCCTAGTTATGTAGGTGTCAGCGGTCGCAAAAATATTCCCCTGCGCAGCAGCCCCTCGTTCATTTCAATACTTCAACTTTCACGACTTCACTTCGCTTCGAACTTCGAGGCTCGCAAAACAAATGTATACAAAAGAATGCCCCGAGTTCGGGGCATTCTCCATATTACTATTACTACCCGTTGTTACGGGATAGTTGTTTCGGCAATTGCCAAGCTGTAATAACTGCAAGAGCGATAAACAGGATATCCATGCCTTGGAAAAACTCTCGAATGTTCTCGGTGAACAAGGTGAAGATTTCACTGTTGAATATGCCTTCAAACTCACCAAGCAAGTATCCGAACATGAAATATTTGCCCAATAAGATACCGAGCAGGCTGGCAATGACTGCCACAACCTGATGCGCGACAGCAACCTGCTTGTTAGCTAACAATGCCACCGTAAAACCTGTCAATCCCCCGATTGCCCAAGCGATCACACCAAGCTCTGATTCAGTCCAAACTCCAATTAACGCCCATATCGCTCCCCCGATTATTGATGCCACTAGAGCTCCCAGCAAGGGCAGTACAATTTTGTTGCCTTCCACTTTAAATTCCTCCTACTCTTGATGAGTGTCATTATTGGTATAAGCATGATCCATACTTATCCAAATGTTGTATTCAACATGCCCCTATCAAATTCCTTTTTCCTACATCATTTTACTTATTTTTCGCTCTAAACTATATTAAAACAAATAAATCAGCTTATACAATTTCCACAGAATGAGACTTTATTACTAGATACTATCCATCCATGTAGTCCAGCACCGTCATATAACGCCACACCGAGCTTAAAGCTGTGCGCGGTGCGCCCGTTATTCAATTACAGGTCAAAAATATCCCCATCGATGTACCATTTGCCATCTATTCTGACAAGCTCAAATTCATCATCCCTTGTGACCAGCTCACCATCTCGTTCAATTCCGATCATATACTCAACCACTGCTTGATTGCCGTACTCTTCTACATGAAGAATCTTATACTTCTTGGCTTCAAAATCGTAAACGTTCCGCTCCAGCTCTATCTTCGCCCGCTGAAGCTCCCTTCCTGTCAGATCGGGATTCGGCAGAAAATATTTCATCATCTCGTCGATATCTTGATCATTTGCCGCTTCAATAAATCCTTCCACAGCAGAGCCCGGATCCGACTGGCTTCCGCCGCCGCTGAACAGCTTGTATGCGCCAAATATGACAACAATGGCTATAACCGCAATAATGATAAGCTTCTTATTATCAGAACCGCTTCGAATCGGAACGGGACCGGGACCCGGTACGGGAGTCGGTACGGGAGCTGATATGGGACCCGGTACGGGAGTCGGTACGGGAACTGATATGGGACCCGGTACGGGAGCTGATACGGGACTCGGTATCGAGGCTGGAGCTTGCATTGGTGTTGATTGCTGAATAACTGCTGAGCCGCAATTGCTGCAATATGCCACATGCTCTTCTAGTTTGTTGCCACATTTTCCGCAATACATGTCTATTCCCTGCCTTTCATAATAGGAACGCGTACATTCGATTATTGCTCCTTGGTGCTAATCAGCTTATAGGTCCGCAATTCGCTATCGATGACGACTAATTGAAACACAGACTTATAGCTTTTGGTCTTGACGGAGCCATCGCTGTAGGAAATATTGTACGTTTCGCTCGTTGTCACTTTATAGCTCTGCGAGTCCTCCATCGCCTGCACATCATCAACCGAAGCATGGACAAGCTCCTCTGTAATGCCCTTCGTCTCCAAATAATTAATATATTCATAGGATTCGTTGTAGACGGGTCCAGCAGGGTCCATTAAAGGAGCGACAATATCAAAATTGCGTTCATTGATAGCTCGCACCGAGGTTGAAAGATAGTCAACCATAAAATTCTCAATTGTCAATTGACTGATCTCAGAGCTGGCTGCGCTAACAGTTGGCTTCCAAGCAGAGGTGAACAATGCCGGGTCCTTCTCCTCGATCTCCTTCATATTGTCGCTCATGTCATAACCGTCATAGAAGGTTTGAATAACATCAACCTGCCATTTTTTGCTCGCCTCATCATATATCAGCACAAAATAACGCCCTTGCCCATCCTCGCCGAGGTCCGGCACTACATCCGCAGTGTAATAATACGCACTCATATACTTGGCAATGGTGAGAACGCTGACCTTCCATTTCCCTTCATCATAAGTAAGCGCAAAGGATTCCATATCGATGCTCGCTCCCGTATATTTGCCGGTATAGGAACTCTGCTGCTGCTTCTCGTAGTCGATTCTTTCCTGGAGGGATGACTTAATATTATCTGTACCTTGTGTAATCTTCTGGACCTCGCCTGAGGTGAAAGCCTCCAGCTCTTCCTTGTTGTACTTCACGACAGCATCCACAATTTCATCCTGTATGGGGCTGTTTTCGGCCAAATTGATTTCAACATGGCTTCCATTGATCGGAATTTCAGCGGTCTTCATCGTGCCCCACGGGTATTCGGCTTCAATGGCCAGCTTCATAGCGCCATCGGTCGTAACGGGTCCGAAGGTCTGAGTCTCGAACGGATTGATGCCGGTATCCTTGCCATTAATGAGTAGCTTTCCCTTCAGATCGCTAACCCCATTCGTATTCGTATCGAAGGAAACCTCTTGTCCGTCCAAATATAGCGAAGCGGAGAACTCCTCCCCCGCAGTCATGACGATAGCCTCCTCTTGCTTCTCCAATGCGACGAAATCCGTCTTCAGCTTAGCCTCCAGCTTGTAAATCCCCGGGAAATACGGGCCGAAGCGCTGCGAGTAATCCGGTTTGTCCGACTTGGCTACCTCCTTGCCGTTAATCGTTAATGCGGCATCCTTATAATTCGTAGAAATTGTTATAAAAACAGGCGAAACTACCAGCTCATACTGGTCGTAGAATAAGAACTTGCCCGACTTCCTCAGATGGATGACTTCATTCTCATCCCCTTCAGCCGCCCAATCATCCTCCAGCAGGAAGGATTCCTTGGTCAGTGCCCGGATTGTTTTATTCACATATGTTGAATTTTCCTTCATGAATTTCATATAACCGCTAATCGTTTCCTCATTAATGACAAGCTTCTCATCATCAGAGGCCAGCAATCCCGCAAGAGCCTTGCCATCCTGATCTTGAAGCGCCGTTTCAAAATTATCAATCAGCCGCTCCTTAGACGTCCAGTAAGCTCCAAACTCGTAGGCGCCGTACAAGATTCCAGCCAGAAGCACGACTGCAGCAAGCAGCAGCACATTTCTTCTGGATATTCCGCGAGTCCCGGCAGGCGGCCTGCCGTTACTAGCAGGAGGAGCAGGTTGTATCGTCGCAGGCTGCGCTGGCGCATTCGCCTGTACCGTCGCAGGCTGCGACGCCGCTGGCGTATTCGCCTGTACTTTTGGTGGCTGCGATGACGTTGGCGGCTCTGCGTGCTGGGAAGCAGCGTCCCGCGGTATTTCTGGCTGCGATATTTCTGGCTGCGCTTTTTCCGCTGACTGCGGTGCTTGCGAGCTTTTGTCCAATTGAATGCCTTGCGGGTTTGGGGGCAATTGCCCTTGCGGTGCTGGTGCTAATGAAGCTCCACAGCCTCTGCAAAATCGATAATCGCTTTCTATTGCTGCTCCACAGCTTTGACATGTTGCCATTTCTATTCCCCCTGTTAGCTGTTGCACTTCTGCACCCTATTAACCTTCAAGTCATTATAGTAAAATAATACTACTTTTAAAAGTAATTTAATGCCACTTAATAGTCAATTAGTTTCGGTTTGCGAGTCTTCTTTTAGGATAAAAGTATCATTGTAAAAACCGAATAGGAAAGCGGTTATTTTGTATGATCAAAGATTGAAAATAGCTCCTCGTTTCTCAAACAAATACACGCTGACCAACGTCTATTATTCGTACAAGCTACTGACGAGGAAAGGAAGTTGAAGATGAGATGAAGCTGTTTCGACTGATTATAATTGGTGGAGCTATGGCGATATTAGCAGGCTGCAACGGCAATACGAAGGAGCACGCCTTGCCCGACAATTCTCCCGTGAAGAATGAGTCCCCAAGCCAACAGGAAATGACGAATGATGCGAGCGATTCGGATACGAATAATCATAAGCAATCAATCGCATTAAGCTTTAAGGACATTGAGGCGCCAAGGAAGCCGTTGTCCTTGCGGGACAGCAAGGCAGACAGGTACACGGCAATGATGAGGATGAAGCTCAAGAATGGGGAAATCGAAATATTTAGAAAAGCAAGCGATGAGGAGCAGGTCTATGCTGCGCTTCACATCGGTTCCAAGGTATACGAAATCGGGGAAATTGGAAATGCTGTATCTGCCGTGGATTTGTATGAAGCCTCTGACACAGCAGCATTCTCTGAGGATGATATGAAGGTGACCGGTGCGATCGGTGCGAATGCGCCAATTGCTTATTACATCGGATTAGACGAATCCGCCCCCTTCCTGCTTGTCCGAATTGACGGACATACACTGGAGGCAGATGCCAATAACGATGGCAGCCTTGAAATTATTTCGACTGTCGGCACTGCCGCAGACACGACAATCTATCAGCAGACCGGTGATCGCATCGAAGCCGCTAATGTGAATGAAGCTCTAGGCGCGCAGATTGTTGTTTATGATTCCAGTGTCAACCTGTTCCAGGCTTATGCCGAAGGTGCAGGCGAGACGTTCACGCAGTGGAAGATGACAGCCAGCACGCTGCATCTCCTGCCGCAAAAAACGATGAATCCGCAATAACACCCTAAAAATTATTTGTTGCAAAAGATTGACAGCGAAATCTGTCGAATCATATACTTCTAATTGGAAATAGTATTATTATCCATAAATTCCTGTTTCAGCGCCGCATACGGTGGTGTAACTCTCTCATAACAACCCATTTCTTCTAAGCGAAAAGAGGTTCCTGCCTATGCGTCCGAGTCCAATCATGAACGATTCAGCAGCTTCTAATAATGGCACGATATGGACGAGAATGATGCACATCATTGTCCAATCGTTGCTCATTGCTCTCGCGCTGTATCTGTCCCTGACTCCTTTTCTCCCGCCGAAAGCAGTGCCCAGTTCAGCTCCACACAATGTCTTTTCATCCGAGCGGGCTATGAAGCATCTGGAGCAAATCGCGCAAAAGCCGCATCCAACAGGCTCTGCCGAGCTCGAACGAGTAAGGAATTATTTACTCAGCCAATTGGAGGAGCTTGGCCTTGAACCCGGCATTCAGAAGTCAACGTATCCCATCAACGGACAATCTGTTGATGTCTTCAATGTGATCGCCACTATTAAGGGTACGGACAGCACCAAAGCCGTCATGCTCAGCGCTCATTATGACTCCGTGCCGGAAAGCAATGGCGCAAGCGACGATGGTTCAGGTGTAGTTACCTTACTGGAAACAGCGAGGCTTATAACGTCAGGACCAGCCTTGAAGAATGATGTCATCCTGCTGTTCACCGATGGCGAGGAGCTTGATCTGCTGGGGGCCAAAGCATTTGCAAGCCACTATTCGAATCCGTCCGATATCGGAATTGTGCTCAACTTCGAAGCCCGCGGCAAAGGCGGCCCCTCCGTCTTGTTCGAGACAGGGCAGACGCATAATTACAGCTTGATGCGCGATTTCGTCCAGGCAGCCCCGTATCCAATCGCCTATTCCTTTGTATTCAATCTGTATACCTATATGCCCAACAGTACAGATATGACCATTTTCAAGAAAATGGGCATTCAAGGGTTGAATTTCGCATACACCTATGGGCTGGATGCCTATCATACGGAAGCTGACAATATCGACAACATCCATGAAGGAAGCCTTCAGCATCATGGCTCTCATGCAGCATCCATGGTTCAATATATGGGCAATCAGAATCTGCATGAAGCGACAGACGAGGAGAAGGCAACCTATTTCAATCTCGCAGGCCATAACGTGGTTGTCTATCCGCAAAAGTGGAACCTGTATCTGATGATTGTCACGCTCATTTTGTTCTATTGGACTATGCATACCGGCTTGAGGAAGGGAAAGCTCTCCCTGCCAGCAACGCTTAAAGCGAGCTACACCTTCTTGTTCATTTCCTTCATCATTATGCTCGCAATCGCTGTTTTGGGCTGGCTGCTTCAGCTTGCTTTTGCCCATAACCGGCAGCTCTTCAACGATCCTGACGTCAGCATATACCTTGGTGCTGGAATGCTGCTTCTTGCAATTGCGCTCTTGGCCAGAAGGTATCCTTCCTTCGAGAAACGGACCTCACTATACAATTTATACTTTGGCGTAGCGGTTCTGCAGCTTACCTTTGTCATCATCTCGTATTTCATTTTTCCAGGCGGAATGTATATGTTCCTATGGTCGACCATTGGCATGCTGGCGGGATTGTCCCTCGTATTCCGGCTCAACAGCATCAGGCCATCTATCATGCAGTCGATTCTAATCGTATTCGCGATTCCTGGGCTGCTTGTCTCCATACCGTTCGTTGCAATCTTGTTCATGCTGCTGCCCTTTTCACTATGGTTCGTTTTCTTTCTGGCCTGTTTGTTCCCACTCAGCTTGCTGCTGCCGTACTTCTCCTTGTGGGGGACGATTCACAAAAAGGCCATTCCTGTTATATCATTCACAGCTGGCATCCTGCTCATCGCGACCAGTCTGCTCAGAATACTGTAAGGGGCGGCTATGCCCCTGCTGCCCCTGCTATGCCCCTGATTGAAATCAGCGCCCGTCCAGCTTCTTGATGAATGCAGGAACCTCCAATAAATCATCAATAATGCCATCATGCTCTGTCGGGGTAGCCCAATGAGGGTATCTCTTCCACACGCCCTTCATTCCCGCACTTCGCGCTGCCTGCACATCATTAACGGGATGGTCGCCAATATAGACACTATCCTCCGCCTTCACCCCCAGCTTATCCAATGCCCTTCGGAAAATTTCCGGGTCTGGCTTCTTGATCCCCTCCCAGCCTGAGATGAGCAGAGCTGAAAAATACGGTTCGATTCCCAGCGCTTGAATGTTGCGGTACTGGAAATCTCCATGCGCATTCGTAATCAAACCAAGCAGCAGCCCTTCATTCTTCAATTGCTCCAGCATCTCCACCAGATTAGGGTATGGCATGCAGCTATGGTGAAACTCTGCCACATAATCATCCAGCAGCTCCTCCCATGTTATGCCGTCTATGCCCAGCTCATTGATTAATTGTTGGTATACTTTGTCTTTCCACACATAACCCCGATTGTCCAGCGCGATAAACCGGGAAACATAGTGTTCCTGGGAGAAGTGTGACATGCAAGTGCCGGTGGAGAAACGCTCATACTGCCGTTTGGCGAATTGCTCTATCGATGCATCTCTATTTAACAGTGTTAAATCCAGATCAAATAAAACAGCTCTGATCACTATCATCACCCTTTCTTGCTGCTGCGGCGTTTACGTTTAAGCCCGGATTCACTTTTTCGAACCCGGGCCATTCCAATCCATTCGATTATCAATCAAGCGCTAACCATTCCTTATAGGATTCATCCAAAGCAGCCTGCAATTGCTCTCTTCGCTCATAAATCTGTACGAGCCTCTCTGCATCCGTACTTAACTGAATCTGAGCCAGCTCAACATCGCATTCCGCAATCGCTTGCTCTGCAATGGATATTTCCCGTTCTATACCTGCCTTGCGCTGGTCCAGGCTTGAAGGGGCTGCCTCTGCGATATTGCGTTCCTTGCGCTTCGATTCGGCGGAAGGGGCTGATCGACTGTGGTCTCGCGTATCGCTCTGTGCGGAAGTCGCTTCCGCTCTGATCCAAAGCTCCTTGCAATCGTCATAGTTTCCCCAATAGCTGTTCAGCCTCTTATCCTCCAACGACCATACGCGCTGCGCGATCCGATTAATAAAATATCGATCATGCGAAATTGCAAGCACGGTTCCGTCATATTCCTCCAGCAGCTCCTCCAGCGCTTCACGCGAAGCAATATCCAGATGGTTGGTCGGCTCATCCAGCAGCAGGAAATTCGGCCTTCGCTGGATCATCAGCAGTAGTCGAAGCCTTGTCCATTCCCCGCCAGACAAGCTGCGAATCTCTTTGAATACAGCAGCGCCATAGAACAGATATCGGGCCAGCAGCCCCCTTGCTTCGCCTTCTTCGATAGCCGCTTCATGCCGAATGTATTGCAGCACTGTAACGGAGAGCTGCGGCGGTTCATCCTGCGCCAAATAACCAATGTCCACCCGTGCTCCAAGCTTCACCTGGCCAGAGTCCGCGCTCTCATAACCAAGCGCAAGCTTGAATAAAGTACTCTTCCCTGCACCATTTGCGCCAATAAGAATGACGCGCTCCCCGTAAGAGAGCTTCCCGGATACATTCACAAACAGCTCTCGCTTGCCGTAGCATTTGGAGACATTGTCCAATACAAGCACATCGTTGCCTGAACGATCCTTCAGTTCCAGTTGGAACTCGACAGACTTGCGCTCCAACAGTGGACGTTTGATTTTGTCCATCCGATCCAACGCTTTCTGAATCGAAGCAGCCTTGCGGAAGAATCGCTCATCCCCGCCGATGCTGCCCCATTCCACATACCGCTTCATAGCTTCCTTCATCTGTTTGATCCGCTTCTGCTGTTCCTTATAATCCGAGAATTGCTGCAGCAGCTCCTGCTGCTTCTGTTTCTGATAGCCAGTATAATTCATAGCGTACCATGAGGCTTCCCCGTCCTCAATCTCAATAATCCCTGTTACAACACGATCCAGAAAATATCGATCATGCGAAACGATAACACAAGTACCATCATATTCGTTAAGATAACCCTCCAGCCATTCGACAGCCTTTAGATCCAGATGGTTGGTCGGCTCATCCAGCAGCAGAAGCGAAGGCTCTGCAATTAGCAAAGCCGCCAGACTGACTTTGGTTCTCTCCCCGCCGGACAATGTAAGGAATGGCCTCTCATATTCCGATACCGGGATGCCCATACCCCCGGCAACCCGATCGATTCTTATATCCATCTCATAGCCTCCCCCATGCTCGAAGGATTCCTGCAGTCTGGCGTACTGCTGCAGCGCTGCCTCCATCGCCGCTTCATCGGCCAGCATATCCGCCTGAGCCATCCGCTGCTCTAATTCTCTCATTTGCAGCTGCAGCGATTGGAGTTCACGGAATGCACCGGAGAGCACCGCATGCACAGTCAGATTCGGATCGTCTGACGAGTTCTGCGCCAAATAGCCGATAGTCGTTCCTTTGCGCAGAGCGATGACGCCGCCATCGGTGCTTTCCACTCCGGCAAGAAGCTTCAGCACGGTCGATTTTCCCGCGCCGTTGTGACCGATTAGTCCTGCAACCTGGCCTGCACGAAGCTCAAAGGTCAGATCCGATAGCACCAAGGCGGCTCCATAATATTTTTTAACATGCTGACAGCTTATTATCATTTCGTTATCCTCCAGACCGTCTCCCACGCGGGGACCTGCGACAGCTGCCTGAAGACCAATACGCAGAGAAAAAGGGCCACGGAAAATACCCGCAGCCCTTAGATGTTGCCATCCGCTAAAGTCAAGGCAGGAGTCGTTTCGCAAATTTGTAATTCGTATGGCTACCAATAGACAGACCTCTCCCGTCAACAAATGCAGCGTATACGATCGCGGTCGATTCTATAATCTTCGTATAGAGAACAACAACCGCACTCACAAACTTGTTAAACATCCTGCCTTCACCTCCTCATATTTCACTACCCTAAACTCTACCATGAATAAGGAGTATTTTACAATAAGCGTCTTATTTCAATCAATTTTTCTTCTTGAATGAAATTTCCAAACTTAGCCTTAAGTTCGGACCTACTATTTTATTAAAATGTTTAATATTGTTGAATTTTGGAACATTATAAAGTAAAATCAATCATTGTTACCATAATTGCAATATAGAGAGAGACATTCATTATTTATTTTAGGGAGGCTTATGAAATGAAGTCAAAAAAATTGCTAGTCGTTTTTTCAGTAATTGCTTTGCTTGCAGTTGGCGTTTCAACGGGCGTGTATGCTGCTGGTGTAGCAAAAAAAATCAGCGCCTACCAAAACCCGGGCATTAAAGTGGTGGTAGACGGAAATACGCTGAATCTGTCCAATCACACAGGTTCATTAGATCCAATTGTATATAATGGAAACAGCTATGTTCCTGCCAAAGCCGTGGCGGAAGCTATGGGCGGCGCAGTTACTTGGGATCCAGCAAGCAGTTCTGTTATTATTACAACAGGAGCGGCTAGTCAGGACAACAGTTTCCCTACAGATAACGGGTCTTCTACAACGCCAACACCTGCGACACCTGCACCGACTACACCAGCACCGACTACACCTGCACCAACAACGCCAGCACCAACCAAACCGACGCCCTCTACTCCATCGAAGCCCAGCAGCAATAAAGGGACTATGAAAGATCCTATTGGCCTGGGCGCTTCGTTCACGTACACAGATATACGCCGACACGATTCACTTGGGGACGTATCTATTCAATACACCTTCGCAATTAAAAAGGTCGAGCCGATTTCCTTGGATGCAATAGAATCGCTTGGCTTTGTAAAACCAGAGAAAAACGATAAAAGAGAATTTGTGATGCTTACAGTAGATTTGAAGGTTAACAATGCTACGTTATTAAAGCAGGGCACTGGCGGCGATTATCCATATTTAACCTTATCTACACCATATATTTGGGGTGTAGAAACTACGAGTGACAATTACATCGTAGGCGGAAGAGAATTTGGATTCGAGGGTTCATTAGACTCCAATATAGATAAAGTGCTTGATGATCCTTTTACGAAATTACACATAGGTGATTCGAAATCCTATAGTGTAACAGGCAAAGTCCTGCTTCCGATCGTCAAAGGAGAAGAAAATTTGCTTGTACTGCAAAGAGAGGATGACACGCTAGATTATGATGAAAGCTTCATTTATTTTAAACTGAAGTAATATTTCAAATGTTTAAGGTGACGAATGAAAGAATCGTCACCTCTTTTTTTATTCGCCTGTTACAAATACCTTTTCACCGATGCTAACCTCATTGCATCTTCGTAAAATTAATCACATCTGCGCAGTACACCTTTACGATTAAAAAAGTAGAACCAACTCCTTGGAGAGTATTGAAGCGCTTGGCTTTAGAAAACCAGAAAAAAATGCTCAAACAGAACATGTGATGCTTACTGTAGATTTGGCAGTAAAGAATGCCACTTTTCTGAAAAAAGGAACTGAATACGACTATACTCACTTAGTCAGCATGAGTCCCGGATTTTGGGGAGTGAAAACCCCTGCGAATCCAAATCCTATAATGTATCAGGCAAAATCATACTGCCAATATTCAAAAATGATGAGAATCATTTCATTCTTCAACGGGAAGATTCTACTCTAGAATATGAAGATCGTTTCATTTACTTCAAACTGAAATAACGTGAAAGCATACTTTTCAGCCCTCTTGCTTCCCAATAGGAAGTCGGATGGCGTTGTATTTGTTCAGGAATATTTCTCATGCGTCTCGTCTGGAATTGGCCATGACAAATGACAAAGCATGCCCACTCTGGAATGCCAAGTGCTCGAAGCTTTCGGATTCTTACCTTTTGAGTGAGCAGAAGCCAATCTCAATCCATGATTGCGTAAAATTATTAAATAATGTTGAAATATGGAACATTGTATAGTAAAATTCTAACGATATTGCTAGTGTTACATTGTAGAGAGAATAACATTATTTAGGGAGGCTTATGAAATGAAGTCAAAAAAATTGCTAGTCGTTTTTTCAGTTATTGCTTTGCTTGCAGTTGGCGTTTCAACCGGTGTGTATGCTGCTGGTGTAGCAAAAAAAATCAGCGCCTACCAAAACCCGGGCATTAAAGTGGTGGTAGACGGAAATACGCTGAATCTGTCCAATCACACAGGTTCATTAGATCCAATTGTATATAATGGAAACAGCTATGTTCCTGCCAAAGCCGTGGCGGAAGCTATGGGCGGCGCAGTTACTTGGGATCCAGCAAGCAGTTCTGTTATTATTACAACAGGCGCGGCTAGCCAGGACAACAGTTTTCCTACAGATAACGGGTCTTCTACAACGCCAACACCTGCGACACCTGCACCGACTACGCCTGCACCAACAACGCCAGCACCAATCAAGCCGACGCCGACAGCACCAACGCCGTCGCAAAGCAGCAATAATAAAGGAACAAAGAATGATCCTATCGGCTTAGGCGCATCGTTCACGTATACAGATACATATAGTGAACCCACTCTTGGAAACAGTTCTGCGCAGTACACCTTTACGATTAAAAAGGTAGAACCAATTTCCTTGGAGGGAATTGAAGCGCTTGGCTTTAGAAAACCAGAAAAAAATGCTCAAACAGAGCATGTGATGCTTACTGTAGATTTGGCAGTAAAGAATGCTACTTATCTGAAAAAAGGAACTGAATACGACTATACTCACTTAGTCAGCATGAGTCCCGGATTTTGGGGAGTGAAAACCCCTGATGGCAATTCTATCATTGGCTGGACAGCCGGTGGATTTGATGGTTCCTTATCAAGAAACACTTTAGACATCATGGAAGAACTTGATTATCCCAAACTCAAAGTTGGCGAATCCAAATCCTATAATGTATCAGGTAAAATCATACTGCCAATATTCAAAAATGATGAGAATTATTTCATTCTTCAACGGGAAGATTCTACTCTAGAATATGAAGATCGTTTCATTTACTTCAAACTGAAATAATAACGTGAAAGCATACTTTCAGCCCTCTCGCTTCCTTTGTAGGAAGTCGAGAGGGCATTGTCTTTGTTTCGGGAGATTTCTCATGCGCCTCTTCTGGAATTGGCTATGACGAATCATGCCCACCATTTGGGGACTTCATTACACTACTACAAACACTTTTTCACCAACGCTTATTTCCCCCGTCTTGACTACCGATGCATACACACCGTAATTCAAACCCAGCCTCTCGTTGACAACTCTAAGAAGGGAAGCATCCCGATCCAACGAATCTGGGTCAATGGTAATCATAGCGCAGCGTTCGCAGTTGGAGTCGATATTGAGAATAACATTGCCGATCTGCAGCTGCTTCCCGATAAGATCGTTCTCCTTCCAGCCGCTTCCTTCTCGTATCGCAATGATCAGATTAGCCCGGAATCTGCGCGGGTCTAGCTTTTTGCCCCATAGCTTCTCCAGCTCTCTCAGCGAGGCATCGGTAATAATGAGAATACTTCCGAGATCAACTGCCAATTGCTCTGTTGTTGTCGGCTGGCATTGCGTCATAGACAGGTTGATTCTCGAATAGGCTTGGATGTCGTTCAGAAGTCCCTCATCCCATCCCCTCGTATGACCCTCTGGTGTCGTAACCATAACATCAGGAAATCGATCGTTAGATCCTTCACCGGCCAACTCCGCCTTGTAAGCGAGCATTTGCGGAATTTGCCTGGCTGTTATATAAGCATCCCAATCCTCCTTGGTTTCATCTATAAAAGCATAGCATCGATCACCATATAATCCGTAATGTGCGATCTCCACACGCTTCAAAGACTCCCCTGCAAAGGATTTTATCGGGTATCTATTCATTTGTACAAGCTCGCCGATATGCAGCATTTATCAATCCCCTATTCATATGGAAATATAATCGATTTATCCTAACATGGAATGTATTGGAATTGCAACATGACCCATACATATCAGCCCTCAACCTCTGACAGCAGCATTCATCCATGTCTCTCTAATAAGGACATACAGCTGATCAAGCGGCATCCTGACGCCGGATTGAGGGATATTAACAGGCATATTTATCATTCGTTTGTTCATGCGGATAAGCGCCTTTTTCATACCGCTCTGTTGTGCCATAAATCTCTCTGTGTCATGCAGCTTCAACCCAATGAATCTCTGACCCATAAACTCATACAGGACGACATCCTGAATGTCGCTCCACTTGAGCAGTCCGCCGCCTATGTAAGAGGAATTATCCAAAATCCCATCCCCATTAATAATAATAGAAGCCTTCTTATTCATTAATCGATACAAACAGTAGATAAGGCATAGACCGAAGAAGCCTGCGCTAATGAATCCGATGATGACCATAATAATCGGCGTCTCCTCCTCCGATTGACCGACCACGATTAACAGAATTCCTACGGCTACAAATACCATAGAGGCAAAAGCAAGTCCGATCAGCTTCTTGGCGCTAGGGTACTCGACATGCTCTTTCGTAAAAGATTGTTGAATGTTCATCATGTATACTCTACCTTCCCTTCCCAACATTCCTACTATTTCCAGACCCAATTATATATATAAACCTTGTTTCCGGCAATGTAACAACACTTGAATAGGCTCGCCTAGTTGTACATTTAGTCCAAAAGAGAAACAGTCTCTCATCTCTTCCATCCCATAATTCGCAGTTCTTCGTGCAGCACCTTGATCATCGACTCCGCAATAGGAAGGGATACAGCACCATCAAATGTATTCAGAATAAGTACCCTGAGCTCTTGATCGAACACTTCAATTTTACGCAAATTAACGATTGTACCTCGATCTATACGATGGAACCCCCTATGATGCAAATAATTTGCCCAATCCTCCACCCCTTGTAATGCCCTATATTCTTTGTCAAAGGTATGGAAAAGAAGTCTTCCTCCACCATCCGTCTGTAAATACAGCACGTCCTCATTGATATTCAACACTTTGTAACCACCATCAGATGCTTTTATTGGTAAATAAAAACTACTAATTTATTTCTATTTGTTGAATACTTTATCTGTCGTGGTTATTATAACAGATTGATAATGGTCTTAAAAGGAGTCATTTCCCTTGAGCGAACAGCCTATTATCATTAAACAAATTATCGGCAAAACCGTGAAAGCTATACGTTTAAAGCAAGGCTTAAGTCAGGAGGATTTAGCGCATGAATGTAACGTCGATCGCTCCTATATATCGATGATTGAGGTCGGTCGCAACGAACCTTCCGTCACGAAGATATTCAACTTATGCAAGGGATTGAAAATCAAACCTTCTGACTTCTTCATGCTGGTAGAGATCGAATATCAGAAGATACAGGAAACCAGCTTTGAAGACAAATAAGAGCGGGACGAGAGGCAACAGCAGTATGCCTCCGTCCCGCTCTTATGGTTAGTGAAGAAAACACTAGACTTCCAATGAATGCCCCTATAAAATGGAAATATAATATTTCGAAACTTTGTTTCACAGTATGAAACTTTGGAAGGGGGCAATTATATGTCCTATCAATTTGATGGTATTGACCATGTTCAATTGGCAGCTCCGGAAGGTTGCGAACAGGAGGCACGACGTTTTTTTGCTGGCCTGTTGGGCTGGGCGGAAATTGCTAAGCCTGAAGCTTTAAAGAAACGTGGCGGTGTTTGGTTTCAATGCGGCGCTCACCAAGTACACATTGGAGTACAAAAGGATTTTGTCCCGGCTACTAAAGCCCATCCCGCATTTCATGTGAAGCATCTTCATAAGCTGCGTGAATATTTGCTCCTGAACAATATTTCAGTGATTGATGATGATGTACGGGCAGATGAAGGTGTAGAACGGTTCTATTTGAACGACCCTTTTGGAAATCGGCTTGAATTTATAGAATGGAGCCCGCGATAGATATGAGCGCAATTAGAGAGATGAGCATCAATGATTACGAGCAAATGATTGAATTGTGGAAGGGCATTGAGGGGTTAGCGTTGAGTGATGCCGATTCGAGGGATAATATCGATAGGTACATAAACAGAAACAAAGGATTATGTTATGTATACGAACAGGATCATCGAATTGTCGGGACGATACTGTGCGGACATGATGGGAGGAGAGGCTACATTTATCATGTGGCCGTCCATCCAGACTATAGAAATCAGAGAATCGGCAATATGCTGGTGCAAACAGGGTTGGAGAAATTAAGGAATGAAGGCATCGATAAGTGCCACCTGTTCGTAATCGAAGATAATGTCGTTGGCAATGGCTTCTGGGCTGCCGTCGGGTGGGAGAAGAGAAGCGGCTTTTATATCTATTCCAAAAACATATAAGAGAGCGGTCCCCCAGCAATGAAATCACTGTGGAAGGATGGATAGAGATGCTGATTGACCTGACACATATCATTCACGCTGGAATGCCTGTATATCCAGGGGATGAAGAAACCGTATTGCTGCAATCCAATTCTATTGATACGGATGGCTACACCAATCATCTGATGACGATTAATATGCATGCAGGCACTCATATTGACGGCCCCATGCATCTTGTGGACAGCAGCAGCTTGTACATGAGCGAATTTCCGCTGGACACTTTTATAGGCGATGGCTGCTTGCTCGATGTTTCGAATGAAGCTGTCATTCATTACAAGGAAGAATACGAGCACCTAATCGCCCCAAGGCAAATTGTTATTCTGTATACGGGTCATAGTCAGTACTACGGACAGCCGCGATATTTTACGGATTATCCCGTATTGACGGCGGAATTCACAGATTTACTAATTAGAAAACAAGTGAAAATGATTGGCCTGGATACACCATCCCCGGATAAATATCCATTTGACGTGCATAAGCGTCTGTTCCAACATAACATTCTCATTGCAGAAAATTTAACGAATGTCGAGCAGCTGCGAAATGTTGAATCGTTTGAAATTATTGCACTGCCGCTGCATGTCAAAGCCGACTCTTCGGTCGCACGCATAATTGCGCGGGTGAAATAAATAGCGAAAGAGCGAAGCAGCAGGACAAGTGCCCTGTCGCTTCCCTCTCTCATATGCTCAGCTGTTCTTATCTATCAGCACGTTTAGAAAACCATACGCCAGCCGTAACGATGATCGCTAATAATAATACAAAGTTAACGTAGCCAAAATACAGCGTATTCGTATAAGCGGTTAATCCGCTCGTTATGGATTCGATATGCGCCTCATCTAATGGAATATTCCTTTTGATCATGCCCAGCCTAACATTCTCCCTGATTTGATCATACCGTCCGTTCTGATAGAGGATCGCCAGTGTGGCTATTATGATGGTGCAAATGAGCAGACCGGCCTTTGCCTTCATTCCGAGATGCAGCGCGGCGGATAGTCGAAACAACGTTACCGCGAACCAGCCGAGCAGCGGAATGAGCGGAATAATAAAGACAAGGGCCAGGTTCCCGTTCCCTCCCCCATAGTGAGTGTTCATGGAGGTTAGCTCGATAAGTCCAAGAAGCAGCACAATCAGAAGCGTCAGGAGGATGATTTTTCTGCTAATTATAGGTCGCCACCTCCATTTCACAAGTTGGTTTCCACTGACGTGCTAGTTGGTTTCTCCGCCAATTATGACTCTCATCGCTTATTGGTAGATGAACACATGGTAAGCGTACGGCTCATTGGTATCATAGGATATAAAATGTGTCCCTGTGTTGTTTTGTCCGCCATCAGGGTCTTTGATAGCAACAAAATCACCGAGAGAGCTTACTTTGTATCCAATTGCCGCAACCCAATGGTAGCTGGCATAGACAGAATCGTTGGAGTTGGATTCAAACTTGATGCCATACGGAATATTATCGTCAAGGTAGCTTTGAATATTGGAAAAACTCGGGTCATCCCATCCGAAGGCTTCGAACTTATGGTTGCTATAATCCAAATTTAAATGCTGCTCCATGTTTTCTCTGAATGACATGGCCGATGTGCCCCACCACCATGCCATTTCACTCCATAAATGATTAATAAAATCCGAATTCCCGCCGTAGTAGCTGCTTCCTCTCACCGTGTAGCCTGCTGATTTCAAATAGTTGGCAATCATGACACCCGTTGTTGGACCGCATGCCGAATCCTCCCACGTAACGCCGCTCGTTCTTTGCCACACGCGCGAAACTGACAGCACCTTCTGAGGTGTAGACAGAATGGAAACCTCGCCTTTATTCTCAATTGCTTGCCACTTGTCTTGATAATCCCCCTTTGGCAACGATACTAGCTCCTGCTTGCTTACAGCCTCATACTCCTCTATCAGCATTTTTTTCTGCTCTTCATTTGTTGAACGATTCATAAGCTTGGATATTTCTTTTCGTTTATTCGCTTTAATTTGCTGGAATTGGTCGCGCAGATCCTGCGTGTCTTTAGCATGTATGATGTTGAGGGCGTTCAAATAATAGGGCTTCAAGCCTGCTTCGGATTTCTCCTGGAAATCATAGCCCATAGCCTGGTCCCCGTACTGCAAGATCGGACTTCTCTCCTTGGTCGCCGAGACGACAATATAACCGGCTGTCTTCTCATTGTTCCATATATTAAAATAATAACCAAGCACAGAATCATCCACATCATATAAAGTACTGCTGTATCTAATTGCATTCCCGATAGCAAAGCCTGTTTCCTTGTAAAATTTTTTGGCAATTTTCTCTGCTGTGAGTAAACTGATCTCTTTCTTCATCACTTGCCCTTGTTCTTGACCCAATGCAAATCCCGGAACAGCTGTCATCACTAGCAGCAAGACTACGACAATAACAATGTGCCTTTTCATAAATTCCCACCTATTCCTATAAATTACCTTTTAAGGCAATTATATTTTATACCAAAATTTTTATTCCGTAAAGGAAGAGATAAGGATTGTGATAACAGAAAAAAGAGCGAACCAATAAGACATGCGTCTGTATCATTCGCTCTTTATTTTATTTATTTGACGCTCCCTCTTGTTCAATATTCCATCCCTATATCTCATAACGAGCATTGAAACAGATACACGCCTTATTTTACTTGATCCTCAGCTAGTTTCCTTCGTATGCTTTCTTGAGTGCTACAATGTCAATTTTGTCCATTTGAAGCATCGCTTGCATGACTCTTTGCGACTTCTCGGCATCCTTGTCATTCATCAGCTCGCCTAATGCAGCAGGGATGATCTGCCAAGACATACCGTACTTATCCTTCAGCCAGCCGCATCGTTGCTCCTCTCCGCCTTCGGACAGCTTCTCCCACAGCTCGTCTACCTCCTGCTGCGTCTCACAATTTACAAATAACGATATTGCCGGTGAGAAGGTGTAATGCGGGCCTCCATTAATAACCATAAATCGTTGTCCATCAAGCTCGAAAGTCGCGGTCATTACCGAATCCTTTGGTCCGGGACCGTTGTCGCCACAGCGAACTACATTCGCAATCCTGGAATTTTTAAATAAGGAGATGTAAAAATTCATTGCTTCTTCAGCATTGTTATTGAACCACAAGAACGGGGTGATTTTTTGCAAGTCGTTCAGCTCCTCTTCCCAACCTGTTTATTATCCTGTCTGCAATCACACAGCCACTTCATGACAGCTATCCCTGTCATTCCGATTGATAAGTAAATATTACCATAAATAAAGGTCGTGGTTTCTTTTATATTGCTGTCCGCTTAAATTCTAGAATTCCGGGAACAACAGCGATCGTAAGATCATTCCCCAGCGCAGCGACCTGTCTGTTCCTTTCAATCGTTTTGCCGACGTATTAAACAGCAGACGTTCCCCGCGATGATCGCACAGGGCCGGAAGGCAGCAATCGTTTCTTAATGAGCAGCTCTGCAATCAACAGATTAGGAACCCAGGATAACCACGAAATAATGGTGTAACTCCATTCAAACCGTTCCTCGCCGAACAGAAGGACAAATATAAGCAGCCAAAGTCTCAATGTTACTGCCGTCAAAGTAAGCGCATAATTGCGGATCATCCATCTCTGGTGCGCATCCACCCTTTTGCTCATAATATTACGCAATGCTTGATAGGCAGCGTTCAGCCACAGAATGGATAGGAAGAGGAAGCCGATTGTCGATACGATCCCCCCTGTCGCGAAGAAAGCCAGGTAAATGCCCGAGCCTCCTCCAACCAATATACCTAGCAAGTAGATTCGTCCCAGCAAACGATGCCGTTTCAGATGCTTCTCCCTAAACTTCGCCGACAGTGTGAATGGTCCGATAATTAATGACAGCACACTGCCGGAGACATGGATCGCAATAAACATATACCACAAATCGTCCAACGTCATATTTTGCAGCTTTTCTTGAACGAGGCCCGCTGATTCTGCGCCAAGGACAAGATATTGAACGATTCCGTAACCTGCTACGGCAATGGCAAGAATCGTCATGGTCATCCATAATGTTTTTTTCATTTCTAGCCCCCACGATCATAGTTGAATTTGTGCAACAAAACAAAAACTCGACGGATGGTCGCCAGCTTCATTGCTTTCTCTTCTTCCATCTTCATTTTCTTGCGAATGTGATAATCCAATCTTACAAGGCAAGCTTGTCGCGAGCATTAACCTATGTTAATAATCCTGCTAATAATTGAAAGGAGGGCCTCATGTGTAACAACGGATATTCCTGTTGAGGAGCGTGAATTCTTCGAGCAGCAATTGGAATAGCGAAGCATCGAGCAGGGGCAGCATTCGATCTGTGGAGGCGAGCTGTACGGGCATATTTTGCTGAATGTACCCGTACACTATAAATAATAGCTATCGGTGGCTTCAAATCCACTTTCCAGACGTTCCCAACGCGACTGTAAAGCGAAAAAACACGCTTACAGCTGGGCAAACTAATTCCACGCTCGCTGTAAGACGGTAAAACAGCGTTATTGCTCCAGATTCGCCTTGTCAGACGCCCCCAGCGCTGCTGTAAAGCGAAAAAACACGCTTACAGCTCGGCAAACTAATCTCACGCTCGCTGTAAGACGGTAAAACAGCGCTATTGCTCCAGATTCGTCGCCTTGCCAAACGCTCCCCTCCGTACGCGACTCACTCTCGCTTACAGCGCCCGCAGTCACGCCTTCCATTCGCACGCGATTGCGCATATGGGATATGGGATATGGCATACATAAAGAAAGCCCTGCCGCCTCAATAGAGGCGACAGGGCTATTCACACCTAGCAATCAGGCGGATTAATATTGCATGAGCAGGGCAGCATTCTGCCAACCGGCGCCTACGGTCCAGAAGACCAGGTAGTCGCCGCGCGCCACCTTGCCCTGCTTCAACGCTTCGTAAAGCGCAAGAAGCGGGCTGTTGGATGCGGTGTATCCGTAACGGTCGCCGATGTAGATGGCTTTATTGGCGTCTACTCCGAGCCGCTCGGATACTTGCTTCAAATTGCCTACGGAGAATTGGGAGAACAGGAAGGCTCCAATATCGTCAATGGCTATCTCGTTCATTGCGAGCAGCGTCTGAATGGAATCCACCGCAGAATTCACGCATACCGAATCATCGAACGGGATGAACTGCACTTGTGCATCCTTGGCTGTATATTCCTCTCGATATAGGTTCGACAGGCCATGTGCCGGGAATAAGGAGTTGTTAATTACGGAAGTATCCGTCTGATAGACGGAATCAATAAATCCGCGCGAATCGCCTTCCTTATCCAGAATAACGGCAACCGCCGACTCGGCGAAATTACACGCAAATACCGGCACGTCCGGGCTATGCACCGAAAGATGCTCGGAGCCTACAACCAATGCGCGTTTGATGCGCGGATTCGACATCATATAACGGCTGGCTTGATCGACCGCCATTAGCATGCCCACGCAGTTGGCGTTGAGATCAAAGCAGATTGTATGAAGATCTCCGCCCAATGCGTTATGCAATTTCAGGGCAATTGCCGGAACCAAATATTCCGGCGTCGACGAAACGAATATAATGAGGTCCAGGTCCTTGCCCGACAATCCGGAGCTGCGAAGCACGCTATTGGACGCTTCGACCGCCATCGTAAACGTGTTTTCTTCAGCATTGTCGATCACATAACGTTTCTCTCTGCCCATTAAAGCCATCATACTGGTAACGCCAATGCCTTTTTTGCCGAAATGCTCAATATAATACTCGTTGCCGACTTCATTGGCGGGATGATATACCTGTATATCGCTAATACGTACAGCCCCCATATTCCCAACTCTCCCAACTATGCGATTTCTTCTATTCTTCGATTAATTCATAGTTCGCCAACTGTACCCCGCGTGCAACCCGGTTCAACTGCATTTTGAGCACCGGATTTTTGGAAATGCGCAGCGTAATATTTTTGAAGCCGTCATTCTTGTAAAGTCGGAAGCAAGCTTCCATCATCGGAATCGTATCCGGAGCGGATACATTCAGCTTCGTGCCATCGATATCGATTTCATAATCGGGCACGTTAATTCCAGCCGTCGATTTATGATAGGCTTCCACTGAACTCTGTGCTTCCTCCGGCGAGAATGTACCTTCCACCTGCACCTTCATTACTTTGCTTGCTTGATCCAATTGAATGTTGAAGCTTCCCATCGTTAATTTCCTCCTGTTGTTGTGTAAGTTTGATGGCAATGACTGAGCCAAGCATACAAATGCATCTATATGATTTACTTCACCAGCGCCTTCAATCTGTCAAGAATCGGCGCCGGCTCGCTGCCATCCGTATTCACCTCTATAATGCAAGGTCCTTCCAGCTTCCTCACGAAAGCCGGGATGTATTCCACATCCTCCAAGCGGTCGATGGACATCGCGTTTACACCCGCAACACGCATCATCTCCGCAATAGAGATCCGCTCCTGCTTGTAATCAGGAATGGTGCGTTTGTAGAGGAATTGCTGTCCCCGCTCCACATAAGAGAGCATGGCGTTGTTGATGATGAAATACACAATCGGCATCCGGTATTCCTTGGCTGTCAGAATCTCCATGCCGTTCATGAAGAAACAGCCGTCACCGGCAATGACTGCCACAGCCCGGGTCGGGTCTGCTGCGTGCAGGCCTGTCCCGCCAGCCACGGCGGAGCCCATCGCGCCATAATCCAGATTCATCTCGAAATCCCCACCCTGCGGAATGTCCAGATATTTCAAGACAAAATTGGTGAATTCCCCAATATCGCATACATAACGCGTATTGGCGGGCATCACCGATTTCAGCCTCTCCAGAAACAACCTCAGCGATAGGCCGGTATGATTCTGCACATACGGCTCATTCAACAGAGATGGCTTCTGAAAGCGAGCAGAGGATTGCTGACTGTGCTCCAGCAGATAGGGGAGGACAGCCTTCAAGTCGCCATAAATGCTTGCATCCGTCTTGAACACTTTGCCCAGCTCTCTGGCATCGCGGTCAACGTGAATAACGGAGCGTCCCCTAATCAGCACTTCATTGAAGTTGCAGGTGGACGCCTCCCCCAGGCTGGTGCCCAGAATGAGCACACAGGAGGGCTTGTCGGAATTGACATATTGACTCGCTGCATCCGTACTGGAGAAGCCGTAGTTGCCCAGATTCAAGGCGAAATCAGTCGGCACAATCCCTTTGCCTGCCGGAGTCGTAATGATGGGCCATTGCAGACGCTCGCTGAGCGCCATAATCTCTGCCGAGAAGCCGCGCCCGCCGCGGCCAACCATAATCAAGCCCTGCCCGGCCTTGTTAATAAGCCCGCTCGCGCGCTCCAGTTCAGCGACATCCGGCTTCACTTCCTGCAGCTCGGCCAGATTTGCCGGGGGTGGGATGGAGCCCTGCAATTCAAGACGCTGCACATCAATCGGAATCGACAGGTATACCGGGCCGCACGGCGGAGTCATGGCGATTCTAACCGCTTTATCAAGCTCGCTCATCACATCAGCTTCGTCCATAACAGTATGGCTGTATTTCGTGACTGATCGCACCATGTCTTGACCGTCCAGCTCCTGAATAGCCCCCTTGCCCATCTGCCAGCGATTAATATAACCGGAAATAATGAGCAGCGGCGCTTTGGCCCGCATCGCATCGGCGATGCCGTTCATCATATTGCTAACGCCTACAGCGCCCGCACCAACGCATACGCCCAGCTTGCCTGAGGTGCTTGCATAACGAGCAGCCATATAAGCCGCGCCTGCTTCATTCTTCGTAATAATGGGCGTCATATCAACGTCTATCAATGAATCATAAAGCGGACCGATGATGCCTGCCGGAATTCCGAACAGGTACTGGACATCGCTAACCTTCAAATACCTTAATATTGCTTCCGCCAATTGCACGAATTCACCGCCCCCGCTCTATTTAGAAAATATCGTTATATTGCTCCAGCAGCCGTTCCGCCTCCCTGATCTCTTCTTCTGTAAATTCATGCAGCTCCCCAATCGATGCGGCAACCACGATACCCTGCACATTCGTACCCTTCATGACTGGCAGAATCAGAATGCTGTCAATTCCGAACAGGAAAAATTCCTCCGCAGATCGAGGGTCATTCTTCACATCCTGCACCGCAAGCGACCGCGGCTGACGCACCAGCTCAGTGAGCAGCTGATCATGCTCAATATAGACGGGATTCTGTGCATGAACGCCCTTCCACTTCTCAACCCCAAGCACATCCGTGTTCGTCTTCAGCACAGGACTCAAGCGGCCGGATTTCATCTCATGGTAGGCAATATCCCGGATTCCTGTAAGGCTCGACAGCCTCTCAAATAATAGATTCAATCTCTCAAGTTCCATATTCGCTTTTCACTAGCCTCCTCCCTGACATCCAATGCTGCTGCTTCGTTCATTCTTCATACTGCAAAGGAATCAATTCTACCCTTCAACTGCTTCGCCTGCTCCTTCAAAAAGCGAGCTGATTGCTGGGATTCCTCCATTACCGTAAGCTGCTCCTGTGAGCAGGCTTCAATTTCCTTCGTTCCTGCGAGGGCAACCTCTGTGATTGAAACGGTCACCCTTACTGAGTTAAGGATTTCCTCCGTGCTTGCGCTCACCTGCTGAGTTACGCCCGATACTTCCTGCACCTTATAGGAAACCTGCTCGGTCGGCTGTACAATTTGGTGGAACGACACCCCTGCCTCGGTCACGATCTCTGTTCCGGATTCGACCTCCAGCATGACCTGATTCATCGCTTCCTTCGACTCCCTGGAGCCGAAGCGAATATGCGCAACCGTCTCGGCAATCTCCTTGGCAAAAGAGGAGGACTGGTCCGCCAGCTTGCGGATCTCGTCAGCGACAACAGCGAAGCCCCGTCCGTACTCGCCGGCCCGCGCAGCTTCAATGGCTGCATTAAGCGATAATAGATTAATCTGGGATGCGATATTAGTCATAATCTCTGTCACACGGTCGATCTCTTCCGTACTCCGGTCCATTTGCGCTACAACCTCGGAGGAAGCAACCGTTGTATTGAATATGGTCTTCATTTGCAGAATAGCTTTGTCAATCAATCGAGTGCCTCCGCTGGCCTGGTGGGCTGCTTCAGCCATCTCGTTCGCTAGCGTCATAGAGGATTCCGCTATATGCTCCATCCCCTTGTTAACCTCTTCCAGCATAAGCATGCTGCCTCGCGCACTCTCGGCAATCGTCTCATTCCCCGAGGAAATATGCCCGATGGAATCCGCAATGCCAACTACCATATCTGTGCAAAATTCCGTATTGCTAGACAAATCCTGTGACGTATTCACCACGTTGTCTGACAGCTCTGTTATGTGGCCGACAACTTCCCGCAGTTGGATCGTCACGTTCTGAATACATGCTGCCAATTCACCAATTTCATCCTTGCGCTCTGCTTCAGCCATAAGGGTCAGATTGCCCTCCGACACCGCTTTGGCATGTTCTACAAGCCGATGGAACGGTCTAAGGATTACTCTGGCAGCAACAAACGCCCCGATCGTCCCTAGCAGAACAATCAGCAGGGAAATGCCCAGACTCCCCCAAGCCAGCTTGTTCTTGAGACTGTTAAAATCCGATGCGTCTATGTCTATGCCCGGAAGGACGTAAGACGTAACGACAGAAGAAACCGTGGCATACAGGATGATACTGAACACAATGGAGATTGCCAAAGTAAGAAAAGCCATGGACAGCGTCAATTTCCCGCTTACACTGTCCTTCATGCGTAATACATTCATAACGGTTTCTCCTCTGTTATTGTCATAATCAGCCGTTCAACAGTGTATCTCTGCCTCACGCTGACCTGCTGCGTCCGAATGCCAGTTAATAGCCAGCACCGCCTCCTCCTTGAATTTGTCCGCACAGCTTCGGTTGAATGGCTGCCAGCTGTAACAAAAAAGACTTTCCAAAGAAAGTCCCTGCTGCCAATTTCAGATTCCAACAACAATCGGAAGAGTGGCAACTCGGCGATCATGGCAGAAACATTCGTACCGCAGCTTTGCGGCTCTGCTTTTTCAGCAGAATTGTGGTTTTGCTTGCGTGTGGTAAAGCTGTCTTTCATCCCCTATAACGTTGTAAGTATTATGTAAGAATGTATGGCTGTTTTAATTATCGGTTTTTTTGTTGAAAATTTCAATATTATTTGTGAAAAACTACAAAAATATATCTATTGACGGCTTTATTCCTACCTGCATACAAAATAACCCGCCCTGATTTTCATCAGCAGCGGGCTTGTATTCTACATATGAGCGGTTTATTACACCATAATTTTACACAAATCATTCGTGAATGCTACCGGGTCCTGAATCGGCAAGCCTTCAATAAGCAGCGCCTGATTGTACAGCAGCGTCGTGTACAGGGCAAGCTTCTCTTTGTCGTTGTCGAAGGCGTCCTTCAAGGATCGGAACACCTCATGATTGATGTTGATCTCCAGCACCTTGTCGGCTTGGACATCTTGACCGTTCGGCATAGCCTTCAATATTTTCTCCATCTCAATGGTCACTTCGCCCTCTGTTGACAGGCAGACAGGATGAGATTTCAGTCTCTTGGACGCTTTGACGCCCTTCACTTTGTCAGACAGAATGCCATTCATATATTCGAAGAGCTCCTTGTTGCCGCTCTCCTCTGTATCTGCCGCATTGTCGTCGCCATCCGACTCGATGCCCAGGTCGCCGCTCGATACCGACCTGAATTCCTTCTCCTTGTACTTCGTGATCATCTTGATTGCGAACTCATCGATATCATCGGTGAAGTACAGAATCTCATAGCCCTTGTCAGAGACCATCTCGGTCTGCGGCAGCTTCTCGATTCTGTCGATTGATTGACCCGCTGCATAGTAAATATACTTCTGGTCCTCCGGCATGCGCGATACATATTCATCCAGCGTGACGAGCTTCTTCTCGGCGGAGGAGTAGAACATCAACAAATCCTGCAGCACATCCTTATGCATGCCGTAGTCGTTGTAGACGCCGAATTTCAACTGTCTGCCGAACGAATTGTAGAACTGCTCGTACTTCTCTCTCTCATCCTTCAACAGGCTTTGCAGCTGTCCTTTAATCTTGCTCTGAATGTTCTTGGCGATGAGCTTGAGCTGTCTGTCATGCTGCAGCATCTCTCGGGAGATGTTGAGCGACAGGTCCTCGGAATCCACCATGCCCTTCACAAAGCTGAAGTAATCAGGCAGCAGGTCGCCGCATTTATTCATAATCAGCACACCGTTGGAATAGAGCTCCAAGCCCTTCTCATATTCCTTCGTGTAATAGTCAAATGGCGTATTCCCCGGAATAAACAGAATCGCATTATAGACGACCGCACCATCGGCGCTGATATGGACATGCTTAATCGGCTTATCAAAGCCGTAGCGCTTCTCGAAATAGAAGTTCTCATAATCCTCTTGTGTAAGCTCATTCTTGTTCTTGCGCCAGATCGGGACCATGCTGTTGACCGTTTGTTCCTCTTCATAATCCTCAAGCTCGCCCTCGCTGCCCTCTTTGGGCCGCTGACCCTTCACATCCATCTTGATCGGGTAACGGATGAAATCCGAATATTTCTTGATGATCGCCTTGAGACGGTATTCTTCCAAATATTCGTCGTATTGATCGTCTTCAGTGCTCTCCTTGATCTTCAGCGTTATCTCGGTGCCTACCGTCGCCTTCTCACACGGCTGAATCGTGTATCCGTCCGCGCCCTTGGACTCCCACTTGAACGCCTCGTCGCTGCCCAGCGCTCTGCTCGTTACAGTAACGACGTCCGCCACCATAAAGGCGGAATAGAAGCCAACCCCGAATTGGCCGATGATGTTATGGCCATCCTTGATTTCATTCTCCTTCTTGAATGCCAGGGAACCGCTCTTCGCTATGACTCCGAGATTATTCTCAAGGTCCTCCTTCGCCATGCCAATCCCTGTATCGGTGATGACTAGCGTTCGGTTTGCCTTATCGACAGTGAGCTTGATGTAGTAATTCTCTTTGTCGAATACCAATTGATCGTCAGTTAACGCTTTGTAATAAATTTTGTCAATTGCATCGCTCGCATTGGACACGAGCTCTCTCAGGAAGATTTCCTTCTGCGTATAGATGGAATTGATCATCATATCCAGCAATCGTTTCGATTCTGCTTTAAACTGTTTTTTGGCCACGAATGAATCTCCTTTCAATATGGGACGATAGATACATTTCAAGGATCGTAGTTGTTATATCTGTCTCGCGTTAGCACTCAATCCAGAAGAGTGCTAATCCTCCTTCTTATTTAACACAATCTCATTTTCAATGTCAACATCTGAAACGAAGAACGCTAGGCAATGATCAGCCAAGGCGATAGCTAGCGTACGAATACATAGTCAGGTTGGAGAAAGATACATATATTACTGGTAACAAATAAGAGGAGGACCCATCGAATATGAAAGATTTCAAGCGCAGAAAGGGCAATCTTACAGTTAATAGGAAATGGACGCAGCGGCATTGCCGGCAAGAAAAATGATGAGCAGGGCGGACAGGAGGCTGTGAAATTTATTAAGAAAAAAGTAGGGAAGAAGTGGGTTAAATAATAGACGGGTGATTGTCTTTCTTAAACTTCTCCAGACAGCCCTGGCATATGCACGCTTGTCCCCGTTGATTCTCAGGCACTCTTGCGAATATGGCCTCAGGAAAAAAAGCTTGGCTGCACCAGCATGCTCCGTGTGCTTTGCCCGCAATATTGCCGCAGCTGTTATCGTTATTGCAAATGGGACAGTTACTGGCGGTATCTGCTGCCATCGTTGCACCTCCCCTCTTGTCATTGACCAGGGACGTGAATGGATCACGGCCCTGGTGTTGCGGTGTTTCACTCATTGGGGATAGATTTGGCGACTTCAAGCAATTCATCCATCGCAGCAAGCAGAGCTACGGTACTTCACTCCGTACGCACATCCCTTGCTATAGCTGCACCCTCATACGGTTGTTCCTTGGATTATGCTCTACTTCAGCCAGTCCCAATTCTTCCAGCAAAGGGGGCAGGTACATGCCAAACCGTCCGCGGAATCCTTTCTTCAATCCATACCATCCGCCAATCGGATTCTCAGACGAACGTCCCCAAGCCTCAACCGTCCCTTCCTTCGCAGGCTTCCCCTCATCCGCGCTGCCCAGCTCCATCCAATCGCCATGCTGGACAAGCATGGCATGCAAATCTGCTATACAGCGATAGTCATAATGCAGCACGGTTTTTCCTACTGTACAGACCAGAATATCCTTACCATCCTTCTCAGCTCGATACATTTCATATTCGGATGACTGAGGCGGAGTCTTTAATTCCCAAGGGTTTTCCTTTGTTCCTTTTTCCATCGACATGTCAAGCTCCTCCTTTATGCTATGTAAACATTTAAAGTGAGAAAAAACAACAGAGAAACATCCTTCGCACTCTAATTGCGAAATATCATGAATACAACATGCTCTTAACGCTCCTGCCAAGCAGGGTCTCCTGATTTGCGGAATCGATTTATGAAGCTCTTGAAGTTGAAAAATAATACGAGATACACGCCGCATACAGCATAGGTAACAAGAAATCCAAGGTTCAATCCAGCGATCGGGGCCAGAATCATGAACACCAAGTAAAAGACAACTAATGTACTTACACTGTATGAGAATCCATGAATGACAGAAGGGAATACTTTATTCCCGTCTTCAACATGCAAAATGACGATTAGAGGAAATAATGTAGATGGAAAAGAGCTCAAAATTCCCGACCATTTGCTTCCCAATATGACGCCTAAGCCCGTGATCAATAGTATGATCGCTCCTGCAAAAACCGCCCTGATTAGAAGCTTAGCCAGAGAATTCTTCGACTCGCTTTTCACTGCCGGTTCTGTCATTAATGTGCGGATCAATTTGATATTGACCACAAACACGACTATGAAAACGATAACGGCGCTAATGATATGAAGCGGCATATTGTAAAGCATATATCCAACAGCAACAAACATGACCGAGCCCGCTGCACTAGCCGCCAGCATTGCAACCACTTTAGGTCCGGCACTCATTTTCCTCGCGACGGACAGGTAGACGAAACAAAAAATAATGGAGGCAGATAAGCTGGCTATTGCCCAAGGAATGCCGCTAATTAGAAACGCCGTGCCTTTCTCATAAGAAATAAAATAAACGGATAACCCTGTTCCCAGCGGCAGCCCAGCCAGTATGCCCCCTAATGTAGGGTTAACCTTCTTTGAAAGCTCAGATAAAGCAACAACGACTAGTATGGATATGATCATTTTATAAATAATGATATTGCCCGCGATATGTATCCTCACCCTTCTCTATTTCCAATATTATACTATAAACTATCAGGAAAACAGCCATGCAAGGATATTGATGAGGTGATACGGGGGTTCCCGCTCCTTTTCCCCACTATCCCCATGACTCAGTATGACGAACAATCATATGCTTGCTGCTCCCTCGCCCCATCTGAGTAAAGGGGATAGTGCCCATAAGGACACCAGACCCCCATCAATGCACATCCGGCCTTGGTTCGCCATTGTCTTGCAATGCCTTCTCCTAATCCTTCAAAGTTGCCCGTACAGGAATAAAACACCGATGAGCATTGACGACTCATCGATGTTCCATAAGGGGCAGCCTTGGAGATGGCTCTGTCTCTGCACCACAAGCTTCTTCTCCATGCGATGATGGATGTGCATACTACGCTGTTAGAAAACTGTCATTAGGTGAAAATCGTGATGGTCGGAGCAGAAATGGTCGGTGGAGTCGTCAAATCTGATGTTGTGTTGGAGAAGCTTGCGATCTCTAATAAAACAGGGACGCCTACCGATATATCGATTGCTGCCAGAACCAAGTCAGTCGTCGACAATGTGGAGAGCGCGCTCTGCTGCAAAACACCATTAATATATACATTGGCGTAATCGTCCGCCGTTAGAGCGGGCAGAACGGTTATTGGATCGTCGGCGTCGTCAACGAAGCTTGCTGCCGGAATCGTCGTAACCGTAGCACCTATCATTCCAGCGGTTATCGCGGCAAAGTAGCGGGATACGACTGGATTGACAGAGGTTGTAATCACTCCACCGGTAGCTACAGGTGCTGTAGATACGGCCGTATAGACCGGTTTAATTACGGGCATGCTGTCACCTCCTCCACAAGCTGTAATATCCGAATAAATGACTCGGACCTTTAGTAGTAGATGAATGCAGATGGCAGATAGAAACGGCTTATTTACTATAAACCTAATATTTATTCTATAGTGTGCATAATGGAATAGTTGTCTGTCCATGCCGTCGCATCGTTCCACAACATAAAATAATAAAGTTGATAAGGGGGCTGATAATATTGAAATGTCCTGCACGCAGCAAGCGCACAGCCCGCAAAAAAGCAAGAAGGCAAAAAATTCGAAGGCATCGGCATCATAAGAAATGCTGCTGCAAGCAGCGGACTAAATACAGGGGAGCGCGCTGCAGAAATCAGACTGCTGCACGTGTAGGGCCGCAAGGGCCCGCAGGTCCAATGGGACCGCAGGGGCTGCAAGGGATTCAGGGAATCGCAGGCGCATACGGCACTCCGAACAGCGAGGGCTATTTGGAATCACATGAAGGGCCATATGCTGCAGGAGCACAAGGACCGCAAGGAGTACAAGGAGTACCGGGGCCGCAAGGAGCGCAAGGTGTCGTTGGACCGCAAGGACCTCCCGGGTCTGCGGGAATTCAAGGCGCTCAAGGAATCGAGGGCGCTCAAGGAATCCAAGGCGAGCAAGGACCTGTCGGTCCGCAGGGCGAGCAGGGTCCTACAGGACCGCCAAGTATACAGGGAGTTGTGATTACGCCTGCTGCTCGAAGATATTTCTATTCCGCAGCTGCCAATATTGATCTTCCCATCGTTATACCGGCTAATCAATTTATTGATGATAACGGAGTAATGACGATTGTATTTAGCGGCATTGGACCAAGCAGCTATGCGAATGTCTATATTAACGGAATTCTACAGCAGGACAGCCTGTACACAGTGAGCGCTAACGCATTAACCCTCTCTCTTGAGCAGGGCGACATCATTTATCAGGGAACGCCTATCATTCTTGAAACGGTTCAATTCAGCGCCCAAATCATTGTATGAATATCGCCTTCACCCTTCTAATCCGTTATCGTAGTCGTGACGGCAATATCATTAGTTGATGTGGATGTGGCGGATGAAGTGAAGTTCACAACCTCCACAACTATATTTGCTCCCACAAGAAGGGCAGTTCCAATAATCAGGCTCGTCGTAGAAAGTGTCGTTAGTCCGCTGCGCTGCAGTGCACCGTTCACAAATACGTTATAGTAGCCGCTGCTCGTCGGAACCGTCAGACCGCCTGCCGGGATTGCTGCGCCATTGTCGCCAGTAAAGCTCGTTGCCGGAATCGTTGTCGTTCCTCCCAAAATATTGCCAAGCACAACCGTTGCGGTATAACGCCTGACCGTCGGGACTATATTGGTTACTGTCGTGATCGTAATCGTACCGCTTACTACACTCTCCGCTTCAAGATGGATTCTAATAACAGCCATAGTTCCTCCTCACTGCCTTTCGTTAAAGAGTACTATACTCTATGCTGTTTATTATCATTGGCTTGGACGAACATCAAGCAGGAAGGCAGCAGCATCATGCTGTGAAGCATACAATTCGTCAGCCTCTAGGCTTGCACCGGCTTCAATGGCCATACATGTACATCTATCCTACTGCAATAGTGGGCGCAATGCGGCGCTGCTGCTATATCTATTCCGGACAGTTGAAGCATCGTATTGTCGCTGATCTCGTACGCAGCATCCTGCAGCTCCCACGGCTCATGATTGATTTCCGACATCCATATTCGGTTGCGAGACTCGCTATATAGACAATACCTTTCAACCAGCCAATAATCCAACGTCCCTGCCTCTGCGCGATACACTTCAGATATTGGTCGATAGCTCCCCTTGAAAATAAAGCTGCCCTCATTTCTGAAGCTATCATAGACAATCTTCCCGTCTGCCTGACGCTCCAAGCTCATATTCGCGTAGCAATAAGGCAAGTGATAGAATCTTCTGCCGAAGTAGACACCTAGCGCGCTCTTCGCATCCAGACTGAAGAAATAGACGCCAGACTTATCGCCGACCTTCACATACGTTCTAACATTCAGTTCCGGAAACTGCGATAGATAGGGCACAGACGGCGTTCCCCTGAAGCGGATTCCGCTCATCCAGAAAGGCACAATGCTGATCCAAGCCTCTTGTTCATAAGTATCGAGCTCCAGCCCCACAGGAATATGCGGCCTAAGCAATTCCGGCTTTACAGCATAATGCAAAAACAATAGATCACGCCAGCTTTGTTTGATGATCCATGAGCTGCTCGGCGCAGGCCACGGTCTCTGCTTATTCGTTATCATCCGAGCGCCCCCTCATCATCCTTGCAGCATGTAGGTTCTGGTATTGAAGCTGGCCACCGATCAACCCCTTTTTTGACCAATCGCAAACAGTTTTGTTCCAGCCACATATAATGTACCATCCTTACCAATGGCAACAGGAGTATGCAGGGAGTGGTAAAGCGGCAGCACCCAATTTTTTTTCTTGGTTTTTATGTTTAAAGATATCACTCCGCTTCTACTGCTGCTATAACCAGCTTTAGCTTCCATATACGGGAATATAACATTCTGTTTCTTGTCTATTACCGCATTGTCTGTTGCCAAGTAGCTGGATTCTGCTGGAATTCCAAAAGGATTGAATCCCCAAAGTAATTTCCCATTCGAATCATATACCCTTTGACCATAATAGATGTATCCTTGCTCGCTAATAGAAGGACCTTTCCAGTTGTTCACGCTGCCCCTTTTTTCGAAAATCGTCTTCTTGAGTACTCCATGTACATCATACATATATAAACTATCCCCTCCTATTACATAGAGAAGATTATTATAATAGACAGGTGAAGCCAAATTATATCCTTTATAATGCTTGCTAAACAGCTGCTTGCCATCCTTCGTGTATTTCATTAAGTATCCTTCATCAATATTTCTGCTCTTTTTATTAAATTTGAATATACTGAAATATATATTGCCCTTAACAAATACCGGAGATGTATTTTGTGTTGGCAAACTCCCATCGGGAAGTGTAAGATTCTTGTTGACTGTCATTTCACCATCGGATGTAACACCAATCAATCTATGCTTATAAATAAACGTATTTGAATTATTCTTTTTATCAGTACCTGCAAAATAATTTACTATAAAAGTAATGAAACCATCGCTATCTAGAGACACTTCGTCAAATAACCCCTGCCTCATATTCTCATATTTGTTCTCCCATACCAATTCCCCTTCGGTTGTATATTTAGATAGAACCCCTATATATTCCAAGCTTGAATCATTCGTTATACCTTCTCCTGCGACTATGAGAAATTTATCATCATAAAGATATAACCCTCTATTACTGCTTTTAATAGAAAGTGTTGTCGTCCATTTGATTTTTCCGTTTGGATCGATTGCCTTTAACTTGAAGTAGGGGTATTCATCAATAAGAGCAAAAATCGTCCCTTTCGAATCAATTACCATTTGTCTTACAGCGCCGTTAAAAGCAATATTCCACTTAATTTCCGGTTTCGTAATCGCTGTGTAAGGAGATTGTCGAGTCCAATTATTAGATGCAAGAACAGATTCCGATCCTGCACTCACTGCTCCTCCTGTGCTGCTTGCGAGAACAACCATAACCAAAATAATAAACAACAACCTTCTCAATATACTTCCCCCTCCATAACATCTGTCTCTATTTCAATCTCATTCCTACATTCTATACCATATACAATAAATTCCTCTTACTCAATGAAATTCCTCTTTTACATTCAAAAGGGGCTGTCCAATAAGACCCCAAATAAAAAGGTTGGCTGTAGTAGTCGTTTGATTACGCAAAAAAATCGTCCTTTCCTAAATGGGTGTGTGGTAACTTCCATTTTACAAGAAAAGACGATTTTTTTTGTGTTTTTTTACATACAACGAAAACAGGGGCGGACCAGAAGTCAGTTTTCACTGACTTTCTGGACAGCCCCTATTACACATCTGATTTGCTGCAGCACGTGATTTCCCATTTCCCCCTGCCTAGAGGGCAGGTGTACAAGCCAGCCCCCTCTTCACGAGCGGGCAGGTTGGACAGTAGTCCTCTCCCCCGTCGGAGAGCTTGTAATACAGGCAGCAGGTCTTCCGCAGGCGTATCGGCTCGGCAGAGCCGGGAACCTCGCATTTGGGGCTGTAATAGGCAGCCAGCGGGTTTTGTTTTTCCCCGAACAGGGACGCAGGCGCATGATGAATTAAATAGTCGAAATCCTCCTGCCTGCGCAATTTCTCCTCCGCACTCGCTGCCTCAGCCATCCGCTTCTCATACAACACATATACGAAGATCGCTGTGTTCTCCCACAACAGAGACATTGGTATGCGGGCAGCCTTGGATATGGACCGCCATACAGCCGCCAGATGGTCGGCGAATATGCTTCGAATCATGCCATCGCGCCACTCAGCGCGATTCCCGCCGTCAGGCTGCGCCTCACGCCATTCATCCCGGCTCACACCGTCTGGCTCCGTTATCCCGACATGGCCCAGACGCAGTTTGGGCTGCCAGCTATCCTCGTTCCGATAAGCGGATTCGACATTACAATTATCGATAGACAGATCGAAGCCTTTATTATACATCGTTATCGCGTACAGAGCGGGAGAAACGATCAGGAATGCATACCTCTTCGAGAATGTGGACGCCGTGACACTGATAGAGGGGGATTCATACATCACTCCCAATTGCTCCAAATATTCGACACACCGCTGCTTGTTCAACAAATCCCGGGATGAAATAGAAAGCTTGCGATCAGAAGATTCTGCTGCCGTCATTCGCATTTCGCTCGTTAAGTATTCCCATTCCCCGGGCTTCAGCAGCGACGGAGACGATAATGTTTCGCCCATTTTCCTTCCTCCCTTTCCTAAGCTACACGAAGTGTTAATTATTGCGATTCTTGAACAGCAGATAAATAAAGAAAGGCGCGCCGATACCCGCTGTAAAAACACCCGCAGGAACATCAAGCGGCAGAAAAGCGGTTCTCGCTATAATATCCGCCGCACAAACGATCAAACCGCCAATCATCGCACAAACAGGAACCAGTCTGGCGAACGAGCGCCCTACTATTTTCCGAGAAATATGGGGTGCAATTAAGCCGACGAAGCCGATTCCTCCAGCATATGCAACGGCAGAGCCCGCTAATGCCACACTGATAATTAGCAGGCAGAATCGGTGCAGCTGTACTCTCGCGCCCAGGCCGATCGCGACCTGATCTCCGAGCTCCTGCACGTTGACTGCTCTTGAGAAAAACAGCGCGAGCGGTACACATACGAGAAGCCATGGCAGCATGGCGTATACTTCATCCCAATTAGCTCCGTAGACGCTTCCCGTCATCCATATATAGGCTTTGTTTAAGGAGGCCGTCGAGCTGAGGACGATCATCATTGTTGTACTGGCTCCGGTAGCTGCCGCTATCCCGATTCCGATAAGCACCAGCCGAATGGGCGTAACGCCCCTTTTCCATGCCAGCGCATAAATTAGCAGGGAGATGACGGCCGCCCCGAGTATTGCCGCAAGCGGCAGCCAATTCATACTGATCGCACCTGAGAAATATACGATAAAAACAACCGCCGCCACTGAAGCGCCGCCCGTAACCCCGATAATATCAGGGGAAGCCAGCGGATTGCGGATGATCCCCTGCAGAATTAAACCGGATATGCCAAGGGCTGCTCCTACAAGCAAGGAAAGCAGCATGCGCGGCAGTCTAAGCGTGTCAATGGTAAAGCTGTGTTCACCGGTTCCCATGCCCAGCAAATGTTTGAATACTTCGATCGGAGAGATCATCGTACTTCCCATTGACAGACCCGCGATAAACAGAAGCAGCGATAAAATAAACAATATCGAGATGGCGACAGCCGTTCTCCGGCCTGTTGAAAAGGAGAGTCTGCCCCCTCGGTCTCGCACTGTTGTATGATTGCTCATTCCCGCGCAAACCCCCTGCGTGCAATATAAATGAAGAACGGTGTTCCGATGAGCGCCGTCATGACGCCGATGGGCATCTCTTGCGGCATAATGACAAACCGCGCCACCACATCCGCCGCCAGCAGCAAGCTCGCGCCAATCAGCGCACAATAAGGAATGATCCATCGATAATCGATGCCGACAAGCGACCGGACGATATGTGGAACGATTAGTCCGATGAAGCCGATGGAGCCGCCTACCGCGACTGAGCCGCCTGCAAGCACGATGATGACGGCCGCCATCAGCAGCTTCACCAATATCGTCCGCTGCCCCAGTCCTTTGGCTATATCGTCGCCCGATGTCAATATATTGACCGATCGGCCAAGCAGGAACGCCAGAATGACGGCCCCGGCCATGAAAGGCAATATCGGCAGCAGCATATCCAGCTCTCTTCCGGCAACCGATCCCGCCAGCCAGAACAGCACTCCCTCCAAATTTTGCTCGCTAATGACCAGCAGACCTTGGGTGAAGGAGACGAATAAAGCTGAGATCGCAGCGCCTGCCAGCACAATTTTGATCGGAGTCAGTCCACCCCGTCCGAGCGACCCCAGCAAATAAACGAATACGGCCGCAACCCCTGCTCCTATAAAGCCAATCCACATATAGTGAGTTAATGAGGTTACGGATAAAAAGGTAGCGGCAAACACGATAAAAAAAATCGCGCCCGCATTGATTCCGAAAATACTTGGAGAAGCGAGCGGGTTTCGAGTCAATGCCTGCATGAATGCCCCTGCAATCGCAAGACTGGCTCCGATAACAGTTGCAATGACGGCCCGCGATATTCGCGTTGTCGTAATGACAATATGCTCTGTTGAGGACGGATCATAATTCAAAAATGCATCTATCGTCGTTCCAAAGGGGATCGGGATTTGACCAAACGCGATGCTGGAAACAAATGCAGCGACAAATAGGCTTGAAGCAAAAATCAAGCCCCATATTTTCAAGGATGCACGGGGGAATAGATAGGTCATTTTCTCCCTCTTCTTTATCGTATTTGAGAAAAAACAAAAATAGGAGGGCTTGCGCATCCATCCTATTTTTGCGTTCTATTATTTTCTGAAAGGGAGTCTTATTTCGCTAATCCGAAATGCTCATAGACCTCATTCAGCAAATTATTGGCGGAAAGGATGCCTCCCGCATTATTCCACGTCACCTCGTTGACCATATACACCTGGTTGTTCTTCACCGCATCAAGCTCTTTCCACAGCGGATGACTCGTCCATTCGGTGAAGGTTTTCTCGACAGCCGCATCCTCTTCAGCATCAAATTTGAAAATAAAGAATACCTTCGCATTCATGCTCGGAATGCTTTCTTTGCTCGTCAGCTTGAGGACGACTGTGCCTTTATCCACTTCCGCCTGATGCGCAGCCGGACGAACGAAGCCAAGCTCTTCCAGAATATCGCCGGCATAACCCGTCACATAAACACGGGAATGATCGGCTCTAAAGTTCAGAACAGCCTGCTCGACCGGCCATTGATCTCCCAGCTTTTCCTTGACCTTCGCTTTGAAATCAACTACCCGATGATCCCAATCTGCTAGAAGCTGGGCGACCTCGTCCTGTTTATTCATCGCCTTCCCCATCAAATCCATCGTTTCCTTGAATTTATAGACGGTTTCATGAGTAACGGTAGGAGCGATCTCGGATAGCTGCTTATAAACTTCCTCATGCCGCAATTTACTAGCAATAATCAAATCCGGCTTCAGCTTGGCGATCTCCTCCAGATTCGGCTGCGTCTCCAGACCGACATGCTGGACGCCTTCCAGCTCCGCTCTCAAATATTTGTACATGGGCTGCTCGGCCCAGGAATCAACAACCCCTACTGGCTTCACGCCAAGAGCAACTGCAACATCAGTCGCGCCCTGATACAGCGTTACAATTCTTGTCGGTGTTCCTTTAATTTCCGTCTTTCCCATTGCATGTTCAATGACGCGGACCGCATCAGCCTCGTTAGCCGCATTCGCACTGTTAGCGCTGTTGTCGCCGCCCGTGCTGCCGGCCTCCTGCTTATTCCCCTGCACGGCCGGTTCTGTATTGTTGTTCGCTCCGCAGCCTGCGATAACGAATACTGTGAATATAATTGCCGCCAATACCGATAAAGCTTTACGTGATTTGTACATTTCTGTCCCTCTCCCTGTGCCTGTCTAGTCGTGTAATTGATATTGATTCTCATTGATAATTATACGGAAGTTATCCGTAATGAACATGGACATTTAAGACCGGCGTTTGGACGAATCCGACATCAGCAGCTGCTGCGCTTTGTCCAGAAACAGATCATGCGTCAAGGAGGTATAACATGTATAGAGATGCTGACTGTCATACATCGAGTAGACGGCCCCATTCCTGACCGCCTTGAACGCAAGCCATTGCTTGTTCGTCCACAACGCCTGCACTTCTCTGCGGATTGCGCCATCCATGTGAGCCGTGCCGTCATGCTGAAAGCTGGTCAGCAGTATGCGGTCCCCTTCATACGCTGACAGCTCCTCAAGCGTAACCTCTTTATAATGGACAATATCCGCTGCGCCGCTCGGAACGCCCAGCTTAAGATCGCCGTAGAGAACCGTCCCGATATTGCGCTGTCCGTAGACGCACATTCTGCCTTCGCCTATGCCGACAACAAGAATTGCTTCATCTCCGATATGGGCTTGCAATTGCTTGCGAACCTTCTCCGCCTTATGCTCATAGCGCTCCAGCCAGTCGCTTGCTTCCTTTTCCCTGCCTACGATATTTGCAATTGTTATGAACTGATTGCGCCAATCCAGATCATAGGGAAGGGTAACAGTCGTAGCAATTTGATCGAAAATCTTTTCTTTATGCGATTTCTCATCATCGTGGAGCCCACTGGTAATAATTAAATCCGGCTTGGCGCTCACCAGCTTCTCCAGATCCGGATTAAAGCCGCCTACAGCAACCGTGTTGCGGAACCGGCTCGTCACGGGATATGCGTTATTGATTATGGCAGCATAAGGCTCAATGCCAAGCGCAATCAGATGACCGGTAAGAAAATGCTTGAGCGAAGCGATCTTGTCCGAATATTTGATTTTTTTCACATAGGCGGTTGGTGAGCGGCCTGTTGTCGCTTTGAATTTGCGGCTGAAATAAAACTCATCGCTAAAGCCGACGCTCTGGGCAATCGAACGGAAGGAGTCGCCTGAGAGCAGGAGCGATTGCTTGGCTTGGCTGATTCTAATATCGGTCAAATATTCCATCGGGCTCTTCCCGTTCTTTTTCTTGAATGCACGCGAATAATAATCCGCGCTCATGCCCGCCATCTCGGACAGCTGCATCCGGGTAATATGCAATGGATAGTTCTGCTCCATATAATCCATAGTTACACTAATCGCCTGGTTCAAATCCGGCTGCTGCTCGCGAATAGCATCCTGGAAAAGTGCGGCTATCAGCTCCTGGAATATAATATTTGCCTTCATACTATCCCAGCTATTCCCGCTGCGCAGCTTCCTCTCCATCTCATGAATCCGATCAATTAGAAATCGGGAATGTGTAAGGAATAGCTCCACAGGACAATTCAGTGCTGCAGGTGCATAACAGCCTTGCTCCACCGCCTCCAGCGCGTGAAACTGTATGTAATAATAATCGGCCTGAGCATCCTGATGAATCTGAAGCCTGACAGCCGCATGGGGCGGCAGAATGAAAGCTTTATGCGGCTGCAAGGAATAGCTTCGTCCGTCGATAACGATATCTCCCTTCGCCTCCTTCAATAACAGGAGGCCATGGGAAGACGTCTCATGCTGAACAGGAGCCGAATTCGAATTAACGCGCTTAACATGCTCCAATTTATATAAGTAGGAAGCGAGTTTATCAGAAATATTGTTGCTGCTCTTCATTGAACCCAGTCCTCTCCAAGCAAGTGATAATTATTCTCATTATATAGGATGGGTTCAATAAAAGCATTACTTCCGATTCCCATTTTTGTGCGCGAACAGCCCTCCGTTCTCTCGTGACATGCCAACGGATGAGTTCTACGCCTCTGTCACGCAAGAAAAGATTCTCGGTCGGCTGGAGTATGCGCCGTGAGATCGAGCTTATGCGCGGCATTCATTGTTTACAACCACAGACTGCAGCGTACCTATCTTCTGTCGATTTACCATTGAAACATTTTGTTGAAATCGAAGTCTTTATAATCTACTTGCGGGTATCTGGAGGGTTTAGGAATATAAATTGCACTTTTTGAAACGCCGGGTTCTACTACAATATTGAATGCGCCTGTATTTTTATCTAGTAGACCTCCTAAGCTCTTTTTTAGACTAACCGACATAATAATATTGAAGTACTCCACCTCACTTGCACTCGCTATCGGAACGGCTTTTGTAAACGAGCCGTCAATCGGAATGCGGTTTTCCTTAAAATTAGTGACGGCACTGTAGCTGTTGGAACCACCTTTTTTGAAATGCACCCGAACCCCTAAAGACCACTCATAAGCTTCCGGAATCTTAGGATACGTACACTTAATCACATACTTCCCGTTCTCCTTCACAAAGGTTAGCTGATCGGCTAATTTCAGTACGAATTCTTCCGATTTATCGGCCGACATCCGTTCATACTCATCGATGTCCCTCACATTATTAAACGGAATCCCATCGAAATAGGTGGTTGTTCCTTTTTCCTTCTCCTCTGGTTTCACTGGCGTAGATGTATTGCCTTGCGTCGTTACATAGACGGTGCGAATGACCTGCTCCCACTTAACCGCTGCGCCGAAGGCCTCCGCCACATATCTTGCCGGGACATAGGTCCGGCCATCCTTTAACAGCGCCACCGTGTCCATATTTAATTTCTTGTCGCTCACTTCATATTCTTTCTTGCCGATCGTTAACGTCACTTTCGTCGTTCCCGAAT